>CAWHAZ010000007.1:0-159775 GCA_963827475.1 uncultured Chloroflexia bacterium | reverse complement strand
TCACCTTGCAGGACGGGAGCCGTATTCGCATCGGCTGCTTGAAGACAATGGCGCGCTTGTGAGGCCGGAGCTGCTTGCGCAGCTCGGCGTCCGTGGGGGACGATCGCGATTGGCAAATCGCCTTCGCTGTTCGCGGCCTCATCGCGAACGAACCGGGTCGGTCGCTCAGCGCGTTCAGTCTCGGCCCACGCGTGCTGATCGACTACGACGATCTCGACGGGACCGGCCTGCTCACGTTAGGCAGCCGTGTGTCGCGGCAGATGCTGCTTCGCGTGCCCGAAGCGAAATCGATGCGCTCGGGCGGGACTCGGAGCGCGACTTGAGACGGCATTCGTGCGCGTGCGGTGTTATCGCGATCGGCAGGAGCAGATCGGCGAGGACTTCGAACGGGCAGAAAACTACCTCAGCCTCGTCGGGCTCGTCATCGTCGTGCTGGGAGGCATCGCCGTGTCGAGCGTCACGCGTGTTTTCGTGCGACAGAAGATCAAGAGCATCGCGGTCATGAAATGTGTCGGTGGGACGAGTCGTCAGATCCTCAGCGTCTATCTGCTTCAGTCGCTCGCGCTGGGCTCATCGGCAGCGTGATCGGTGTCGCCCTCGCGGGGATTGCGATCGCGGCGATTCCCGAAGACTTGAATCAGATCGGCACGCTCTCGGTTGTCTACGCCCTCTCGTGGTCTGCGGCGGCGCAGGGGATCGGGGTCGGGGTGCTCGTGTCACTGCTTTTCGCCATGGTGCCGCTGCTCGAAGTGCGGCAGGTGAAACCGGCCCTGCTGCTCCGGCACGAAACGGCCGCACGCCGGCTAGATTGGGTGCAGATCGCGGCCACAGCCGGCGTCGCCTCGGCGCTCGTCGCGCTGGCCGCGTGGCAGGCGGCATCGATCACGTGGGCCTGAGCGTGTGCGCAGGTTTCATCGGGCTGACGCTCGTGCTCCATGGCGTCGGCATGCTGCTTACGCGGATGACGAGGCCGCTGGCGCGTCGCGTGGTTCCCGATGCGGCAGGCGGTGCTGCATCTAGCCGGCCGGGAAATCAGACGCGTGTCATTCTTCTGACGGTAGGCCTCGGCACGTTCTTCATCATGGGCGTGCGCGGCTTGCAGGTGACCCTGCTCAATCAGTTCGCGCTTGCAGATCGGCGAAAACGCGCCCGACCTGTTTCTCGTCGACATTCAGCAGGACCAGGTGCCGAGATGAAGGCGTTTCTTGCCGAGCGGCTGCCGCCGGAATCTCAGCCGCTCTTCATTCCCGTGCTGCGCGCGGGGTCACCGGCAAGGGCGTGAATCTCGACGAGGTGGAGGACCTCCAGGGACGAGGCCGCTTGTCGCGCGAGTACACGATTACGTATCGCGGACAGCTGGAGCCCAACGAGACGCTGGTCAAGGGCGCTTCCCGAATCCCAGTGCGTCGGGTCCGACCCCCGTACCGGTACAGGGGTCAGACCCCAGGACCTTCCAGAAGTGTCGATTGAGGAAGGCGTCGTCGAGCGGTTCGGTATCGGGGTTGGAGACGTCATGCGGTTCGACGTGCTCGGGCGCGCGATTGACGCGCGCGTCAGCGGCATCCGCCGTGTCGAGTGGCGGGAGGGGCGCAGCGGTGGCGTCATGTTCGTGTTCGGCGCCGGCACCTTCGAAGGCGCCCCGCACTGGTTCTTCGCGCGTCCGCGCGAACCTAGCGGACCCGTCGCAGCGGGACGAGCTCACGCACGACTGGTGGTGTGGTTTCCGAACGTCTCCGTCATCGACCTGCGCGAGCTGCTCGAGTCCGTTCGCAAGGTCTTTCAGGTCGTGACCGTCGCCATTGACGTCGTCGGCAGCCTGGTGGTCCTGACAGGCGGTCTTATCCTGTTGGCGCGGTCGCCGTCACGAAGTTTCAGCGCGTCTACGAGGCAGCCATTTTCAAGACCCTGGGCGCCAGCTCGCGCGCCATCGCGGCGATGCTGATGGTCGAGTACGGCCTGCTGGGTACGCTTGCGGGCGCAGTCGGTTCGTTCGGCGCGCTCGCGCTGGGATGGGGCGTCAGCCGATTCGCGCTCGACATCCCTGGCGGCCGGCGCTCCACGAAAACTCATCGGTACGGTAGTGACCTCGGTGCTCATCATGGTCATTGGTGTCGCTGCGAGCGCCGACGTCTTGAAACGCAAGCCGCTTGCGGCACTCCGGGCCGAATAGCTAAAATAGAGGGTTGGCTATGGACGTAACGACCTTCAAAGAGATGCTGCTGCGCAAACGGGGGGACATCCTCTCGGGCGGCGGCCGCGATCCGCTTACCGTGACGCTCGACACCAACACGCGCCAGGGAGACCTGGCCGATCAGGCGACCGGCAACAACGAAGTCCACATTCAGCTGAAGCTCAAGCAGACCGACGCGAAGATTCTGCAGGCGATCGAGGAGGCGCTCGAGCGAATTCAGAAAGGCACCTACGGCGTCTGCCGCGATTGTGGCGAGCCGATTGCCGAGGCCCGGCTGAATGCGATCCCCTGGACGCGCGTCTGCATTACCTGCAAGGCGAAGCAGAATTCGTGAGCCCAGCCGAACTGCTGAGTTCCTTAACGATTTCATCGCGACACGCAGGAGCTGTTCAACGCGCTGCAGGCGCTGCGCAGACGGTCACGGCCTACGACGCCAACAACGGCTATCAGCAGGTGCTCGGCCGGCAAGACGAGCACCTGCGGTGGCTGGCGCGATGCCATCGCCGCCCTCGGCGGGGCGCCGGCCGAATCGGCCGACCAGGTGAGCCGCAAGGCCTCACGTGATAGCGCCAGATCGCTGATCGATTCTGATGCCCGCAGTACCAGGAGGCTTCATCGAGCGCTGGACGCCGCGTGTTGGCGGGGTGACCAACGCGCGCCACCGTAAAATGCTGCGAATTGATTCTGGGAGAGATGAAGGAGCACCTGCGTGTCCTCCAGCAGGCCGCTGAGGGCCGCGCCGATCTCCTCGGCCGCCATTCGGATGGCAAAGTCCTGCGCGGAAGGTGATGGCCGCACGACCGAAGAACTAGGGGTCAGACCCCATTTTTACGAAATACGTAGACCCGGTGCGCGTCGCCATCTCGCTGGGCAGCAACCTCGGCGACCGGCGCGCGCATCTCGATACGCCATCGACGCTCTGCAGCTCGACCTGACCGATATCAGCGTGTCGTCATTCCGCGAAACCGAACCCGTCGGCGTCGGGCCCGAGCATGGCGTGTATCTGAATGCGGCGGTCGTCGGGAGACGCAGCTTGCCGCGCGCATCTGCTCGATCGCCTGCTGGAGATAGAAGAAGAGCGGGGAAGGATCCGGCCCTATCCCATGGCGCCGCGCACGCTCGATCTCGATCTGATCCTGTACGGCGAGGAGATCATCGACGAGGACGGCCTTTCCGTTCCTCACCCGCGATTCAGGGAGCGCGAATTCGTCCTGGGGCCGCTCGCCGAAATCGCACCGGATATGATCGATCCGGTCACGCGGCAAAGATCTCTCGAGCTTTTGACAGGAGAGAAGATCAGGAGAATTGATAAGAATCTTGACTCCTGTTTCTGTTGTCGTTACTCGTATCGCAGCGCGACGATCGGATCCAGCGCCGCGGCCTTCCGCGCAGGATAGAAGCCGAAGAAGATCCCGGTGACGGCTGAGAAGCCGAACGCCATGGCGACGGCTTCCGCGGGAACCGAGGTCGGGAACTCCCAGATTCGCGTCGCCAGCTCGGCCATACCGAACCCCAGGGCGATGCCGACGCCTCCTCCGAGCAGGCTGATGACGATGGCCTCCACCAGGAACTGCAGCAGCACGTCGCGCCCTTGGCGCCGATGGCCATGCGGATGCCGATCTCGCGCGTCCGCTCGGTCACCGACACCAGCATGATGTTCATGATGCCGATGCCGCCGACGATGAGCGACACGCCGGCGATGCCCGCGAGCAGATTGGTCATCGTTTCGACGGTCGCCGTCCTGATGTCGGCGATCTCCTCCTGGGTGCGGACCGTGAAATCGTCCGGATCCCCGGCCATGAGCTTGTGCTGCGTTCTCATGATCACCGCGACCGCGTCGGCCACATCGGTGACCGCGTCGGCGCTCGCGGCCGAGATCGTGATGTTCTGAATGTTCTGCTGGCCCTGCAGCCGCTTCTGCACGGTCGTGTACGGCGCGAAGATCGTGTCGTCCTGGTCGTTGCCCATCGCCGCCTGCCCCTTGGTGCCCATCATGCCGATCACCTTGAAGGGCTGATTGCGGACGCGAATCATCTGTCCGGTCGGATCGACGTCCGGCCCGAAGAGCTGCTCGCTGACCGTCTTGCCGAGCACCGCAACTTTCGACGCGCTGCTGACGTCCTGCGGGCTGAAGAAGACGCCGTACCTGACCGGCCAGTGCCGGATGAGCGGAAAATCGACGTCGGTGCCTTCGAGCCGCGTCGACCAGTTCTGGTTGCCCGCGATGACCTGCGCGCGCAGGTTCACGCCCGGCGCGATGTATTGCACATCGGGCACTTCCTTTTTGATCGCGTCGACGTCTTCGATTTTCAGGCTCGATGCCGCCCCGACGCCGCCGCGCACGCCGCCCATCGTGAAATTGCCGGCCATGATGGTCACCATGTTGGTGCCGCCGGCTTTGATTTGCTGCTTCTATCTGGGCCTGCGCGCCGCTGCCGAGCGCGACGAGCGTGATGACCGCCGACACGCCGATGATCATGCCGAGCATGGTCAGCGCCGTGCGCATCTTGTTGCGCGCCAGCGCCTTCAAAGCGATCCGCGTGGTCATGACAGGGGACATGGGTGATCCTCGACCTGTAATCAGGATAAGTTTCGCCTTACCCCTTACACTCGAAGCAGCCGGCATCGAGGCCAGCTCTGTGTCCGCATTGCGCCGGTTTGTCGACCGGCTGATTGCTGACGATGCGGCCGTCGCGGAAGGCGACGATGCGCGTGGCGTATTCCGCGATGTCGTGCTCGTGCGTGATCAGCAGAACGGTGATGCCCTGCTCGGCATTCAGCCGCTGAAAGATGCCCATGACCTCGACGCTGGTTCGCGAGTCGAGGTTGCCGGTCGGCTCGTCGGCAAGAATCAACGACGGCTGATTGATGAGCGCGCGCGCGATCGCGACGCGCTGCTGCTGGCCGCCCGAGAGCTGGTTGGGATGATGATGCGCGCGCTCGCCCAGGCCGACCGCCTTCAGCGCGGCCATCGCGCGCGCATGGCGCTCGGACGCCTTCATCGTTTTGTCCGTGTAGAGCAGCGGCAGCTCGACGTTGTCGAGCGCGGAAGTGCGCGACAGGAGGTTGAACCCTTGAAAGACGAACCCGATTTTGTGATTGCGGACTTCGGCGAGATCGTTGCGGCTTAATTTCATGGCCGGCCATGCAATCGCTCATTCACGGCAACTTCGAGGGGGCGACCCAGAAGAAGGTGTACGCCCTGGTCGGGGCAGCGGCGGCCATCGCGGCCGCGGTCGGGCCGCTGGTCGGTGGCTTCATCACCACGTTTCTGTCGTGGCGGGTGGGCTTCGCACTGGAGCTGGTCGTGATCGCAGTCGTGCTGCTGAACATCCGGATGATCCGTGAGGTGCCGTTCACCGGGGAGAAGGGCATTGACCTGGTCGGAGCCCTGTTCTCGGTGGTCGGCATGGGCGGCGTCGTGTTGGGCATCCTCGTCTGGCAGGAGGGCGGCGAGGCCGTTGGCGCGTTGATGGTCATCGGCGCCATCTCGCTCGGGCTGCTCGCCTGGTGGCTGCTCCGGCGCAAGCAGGCCGGCAAGCTCACCCTTCTGGACCCGGACCTGTTCCGGTCCAAGATCTTCCGTCTCGGGATCAGTGGTCAGGGGCTGCAGCAGGTCTCCCTGGGTGGGGCCATGATCGCGCTGCCGATCTTCCTGCAGATGGTGCTCGAGTACAGCGCGCTGCAGACGGGCCTGTCCCTTGCGCCGCTGTCGCTCACGATGTTCGCGGTCGCCCTGCTGGCCGGCCGCCGAGCGGGGAACCGACGGCCGGCCGCCATCATCCGTGCGGGATTCGCGCTCCTGAGCATCGGGATGCTGGCGCTCCTGCCCGATCGTGCCACGCGCGGACACCGGCTGGTGGCTCACCATCCCGCTCCTGATCGCCGGCGCGGGCCTCGGCCTGCTCGTGTCCCAGCTCAACAACTACACGCTGGCACCGATCTCCGAAGAGCGGATCAGCGAGGCCGCCGGCGTGAACTCCGCCGCGGGGTCGTTCGGGCTGTCATTCGGGCTGGCCATGGCCGGCGGCCTCATGCTGGCCGTGCTCTCGCTGACCTTCACCAACATGACCCAGTCGAGCACCGTCCTGCCACCCGATGAGAAGGAGCAGGTCGCGGCGGTCCTGGAGGAGGACGCGCAGCTCATGAGCAACACCGCGCTCGAGGAGCTGCTCGTCGGGCAGCCGGAGGAGATCCAGGACGAGATCATCCGGATCAACACCGAGGCCCGGCCGCTGGCCCTCCAGGCGGCGCTGCTCGTCCCGCTGATCGCCGCCCTGCTCGGGCTGGTCACCTCGTTCCGGATGATGCGCCAGCCGGACGTGAAGCCATCGGCAGACCTCGAGGGCGTCGCCTTCGGCTGAGCCTTCGGTCGCGGCCGTGCCGCGGTCAGTCGGAGGCGGCCCACATGATGATCCCGGTCAGGAAGAAGCCGCTGAGCAGACCGATGAAGGCTGCCGTGCCGGCAGGCCCCTGTCCCTCGACGGTCGGGAACAGCTCGTTGATCAGCCACAGGCCGATGACCATGTAGCCCAACCACAGGGCGCTGCTGACAACGGCCAGGATGACGCGGCGGGAGCGCGGCCAACGGGTCATGCGAGGCGCATCGTAGCCGCTCACGGCGCCGGCGGGCGGAGGCGCTGGGCGACGGAGATGCCCTCCGCGGCATAGGCGTTCAGCAGGCGCCGCCGGAGCTCGGAAGCGGACGTGAAGCGGTCCGCGCCCTGGACTCGACCGGCGGCGCGCAGCGTGACTCCCAGATCGCTGACCGCCGGGAATCGACGCGTAGCGCGGGCGCCTCGAGGAGCCGGGTCGACCACTCCGGATCGGCGTACATCTCGGCCCCGACCCGGTTGGTGACCCCGATCGCCTTTTCGAGGTCGGCCTCGGGCACGAGCGGGATCTCCACCTGGAGGACGGCGTAGACCCGGGTCAGGTTGGAGGACACCCGGACCTCGCCGTTCGACACCGAGTGCACCGTGCCCGACACGTCGCGCAGGATCGTCCGCCGCAGGCCGATCTCCTCCACCGTCCCGGATACCACCACGTTGTTGGTGGCGATGCTCACCCAGTCGCCGACGTAGAACTGGCCCTCGACCAGGATGAGGATGCCCATCAGGTAGTCGAGCACGATGCTCTGGCCGGCGATGGCCAGGCCGGCGAACACGACACCCAGGGCCACGACGACGGACACCAGGTCGAGCAGGGTCAGGAGCACGACCACGATGACGAAGAGGACCGCCGCCCGCAGCAGCTTGGATACGAGGTCCTCGATGGTGGACAGCCGCTTGCGGAGCTCGTTCAGCTCGGCCGGATCGATGCCCTGCTTCTCGCGGCTGCGGATGATCCGCTCCCCGATCCGGTCCACGACCGGCCGGACGAGGCGGAAGACGATGAGCGCGACAACGCTCCAGAAGATGAGGGCGAACCAGTGCGCCTCCAGGAAGCCGACGACCTCGTCCGGGTTCACGCCGTGGAGGACCTCATTCGTCCTCGCCGGTCCCCGACTGCTCGCGGATGGTGGCCACGATCCCCGCGTCGGCGAGCGTGGTCACGTCCCCCATCTCCCGCTGCTCGGCGATGTCGCGGAGCAGCCGCCGCATGATCTTGCCGCTGCGCGTCTTGGGCAGGTCCGGGGTGAACATCACCTGCTTGGGACGGGCCAGCTTGCCGATGACGGTGGCCACGTGCTCGCGCAGCTCGTCGGCCAGCCCCTCGGACGGCTCGTGGCCGGCGCGCAGGATGACGTACGAGAAGATCGCCTGGCCGGTGATCGGGTCGCTGCGACCGACGACCGCCGCCTCGGCCACCGACGGATGCGAGACGAGGGCGGACTCGACCTCGGTCGTGCTGATCCGGTGGCCGCTGACGTTCATCACGTCGTCCACCCGGCCGAGGAGCCAGAAGTAGCCGTCCGTGTCGCGCTTGCAGCCGTCGCCGGCGAAGTAGCGCCCCGGGAAGCGGCTCCAGTACGTCTGGCGGTAGCGCTCCGGGTCGCCGTAGATGCCGCGCAGCATCGCCGGCCACGGCCGGTCGAGGACCAGGTACCCGCCACCGCCCAACGGGACGCTCTCCCCGCGTTCGTTCACGACGTCGGCCTTGATGCCGGGGAACGGGCGGGTGGCGCTTCCCGGTTTGAGGGTCGTGATCCCGGGGAGCGGCGTGATGAGGATCATCCCCGTCTCGGTCTGCCACCAGGTGTCGACCACCGGACACCGGCCGCCGCCGATGTGCTGCCAGTACCACGCCCACGCCTCGGGGTTGATCGGCTCCCCGACGCTGCCCAGCAGGCGGAGGGATGAGAGGTCGTCGCCGGCGAAGACATCGGCGCCGTACTTCATCAGCGCGCGGATGGCGGTCGGGGCGGTGTACAGGATGGTGACCCCCAGCCGGGCCGCGATCTGGGCCCATCGGTCCTTGTCCGGGAAGTCGATCGCGCCCTCGTAGATGACCCCGGTCGTGCCGTTGGCCAGCGGGCCGTAGACGATGTACGAGTGGCCGGTCACCCAGCCGATGTCGGCCATGCACCAGTAGGTGTCGTCGGGCTTGATGTCGAAGATGTACCGATGGGTGGTCGCGGTGCCGACCAGGTAGCCGGCGGTGGTGTGCATGATTCCCTTGGGCTTGGCCGTCGTCCCGCTGGTGTACAGCAGGTAGAGGAGGTCCTCGGAGTCCATGACCTCCGGCTCGGCGGTCGTCTCCTGGCGGGTGACGAGGTCGTGGTACCAGTGGTCGCGTCCCTCGGTCCATCCCACGTCCTGCCCGGTGCGGCGGACGACGATGCAGTGCTGGACCGATGGCGACCGTCCCATCGCATCGTCGGCGTTGTCCTTGAGCGGGACCATGGCGCCCTTGCGGTAGCCCCCGTCGGCGGTGATGACGGTCGTGCATTGGGCGTCCTCGATCCGGCCGGCCAGCGCATCGGCGGAGAAGCCGCCAAAGACGACGCTGTGCGGAGCGCCGATCCGGGCGCAGGCGAGCATGGCCACCGGCAGCTCGGGGATCATCGGCATGTAGATCGCCACCCGGTCGCCCTTGCCCACGCCCAGCTCGCGGAGGGCGTTGGCCATCTGGCAGGTCTCGGCCAGCAGCTGGGCGTAGGTGATCGTCCGCTGGTCGCCCGGCTCGCCCTCCCAGTGGTACGCGACCTTGTCCCCCAGCCCGTTGGCCACGTGCCGGTCGAGGCAGTTGACGCTGATGTTCAGCTTGCCGCCGACGAACCACTCGGCGAAGGGCGGCTCCCACTTCAGCAGCTGCTGCCACGGCTCGATCCAGTCGATCCGCCGCGACTCCTCGGTCCAGAACTGCTCGAACCCCTCGTCGGTGGCGGTGCGCTCGTAGATCGCCGGATCGTTGGCGTTGGCGTTGGCGACGAACGCGGCCGGGGGCGGGAAGGTGCGGTCCTCGCGGAGGAGATTCTCGATGGTGGGCTCGTCGTGTCGAGCGTCGGTCGTCATCGGAAGGCGCTCCTGTGAGCGGGGGCGATTCAGGCGGGGCGGCCGGGCCGTTCCGGGCTTCGGCCGGATTCTAGCCGTCGGCTACCCTGCCGCTCGTGCCGAACCACTCCCCGTCTCGCCGGCTGCTGGCCGTCCTCTGGGCGCTCCCGATGACGCTGGTCGGTGCCGTGTTCGCCGTCCTCGCCCTGCTGACCGGCGGCCGGGTCGCGCTGGTCAGCGGCGTGATCGAGGCCCACGGCGGGATCGTGCGACGTGGCCTGGCCCGCGTGCCGGTCGGACGGGGCGGAGCCGGCGCGCTGACCCTCGGCCACGTCGTCCTGGGCGCGTCGGCCAGCGCGCTGGAGTCCAGCCGTGCCCACGAGCGGGTCCACGTGACCCAGTACGAGCGCCTGGGCATTGGCTTCCCGTTCGCCTACGCGGCGTCGAGCCTGTCCGCCCTGCTCCACGGCCAGAACCCGTACCGCGGCAATCGGTTCGAGAAGGAAGCGGCCTCGAAGTCGAGGGCTACGCCTCGACCAGCACGTCCGGGGGGCGGTCGCGGACCGAGGAGATGAGCACCGCGCCGGCGACGTAGGAGACGGCCATCACCACGAACGCGGGCACGTACCCCGGGCCGGCCACGATGGCGCCGATCACGAGCGCCCACAGCGCTCCGATCCCGAACGCGGCGGTGAAGTAGATCGAGAACGCGACGTCGCGCAGCGGCCCCACCGCCCGGTCGGCCAGGAAGGCCTGGAGGATCGGTCCCTCGCTGAACACGGCCGTGCCGAACGGTAGGAGCAGCGGCGCCAGGAGCAGCAGGTTGCCGCCGGCCAATACCACGGACAGGATGCCGACCGAGGACAGGGCGTAGTACCAGATCAGGGTCCGCCGCCGCCCGTATCGGTCCGACAGGATGCCGGCCAGGACCGGACCGACGACGGCCCCGACCAGGAGCAGGGCATAGAGCCAGAGGACGGTGGACTCGTCGATCCCCAGCTCGGCGCGGAAGTAGAGGAGCAGGAACGGGGCGGCGATGTCGAGCCCGCGGCCCCCGGCCGAGACCACGGACGCGGCGAGGATCCTCATCAGGTCGCTCCGCCCCAGGACCGCCCGCACCTGCCCGGTCCAGCTCCCCGCTTCACGGGCCTGGCGGCGGTAGGCCGTCGTGTCCTCGCGGACGAACCACAGGACCAGCGCCCCGACCAGCAGCGGCGGGATGCCGAACAGCAGCAGGGTGATGTTCCAGCCCACCGTGGCCAGCAAGGCGCCACCGATGAACGGGACGAGGATGGTCCCCACGTTGCCGCCGGCGATGTGGGTGCTGATCGCGAACCCGCGCCGCTCCGGCGGGAAGGCGTCGGACAGGATTCCGTTGCCCACCGGGTGCTGCGGGCTGGCGCCGACACGGGCACCGCTGATCGCCGCCAGCAGCTGACCGATGCTCGTGGCGAACCCCGCCAGCATCAGGCTGACCCCGAACACGAGCTGCCCGACCCCGATGAGCACCGGGCGGGCGATGTAGCGGGTCAGGAACCCGTACGACAGCTGCATGGCGCCGGCGATGGCGGTGGTGACCCCGATGAACAGGCCGATGGCGGCCTCGTCCAGCCCGAACTGGTCGATGACCGCGATGTACACCAGCGGCATGAGCGCCGACTGCATGTGGATCAGCGAATGGGCGAGCGCCAGCAGGCCCAGGGTCAGGTTCGGCCGGGTCGCGGCGCCGACGGCGGGCGCGGTCACCGGGGGGCTGCGGTCACGGACGCTGGGGCGGGGCGGTGGCTGCGTCGGCGGGAAGCGACCGGGTCACCATCATCGGCCCCCCGCGAGTGAGCTTCCACGCGGTGAGAGCCAGGAAGACGGCCGCCAGCAGCGCCCCCAGGATGAACCCGGCGGGCGGGCCAAGGAACTGGGCCACGGCACCGGCGAACAGGCCGCCCAGCGGCCCGGAGCCGGCGAACACCGTCACGTACAGGGCCATCACCCGCCCGCGGAGCGCGTCGGGGACGGAGCGCTGGACGGTGGCGTTGATCGTATTGACCATGAGCATCGAGGTCAGTCCGACGAGACCGACGACGACGTAGGCGATGGCCGGGACTCGGACGAGGCCGAGCATCAGCTCGAAGACGAGGAACGCCGCTCCGCCGCCGAGGATCAGCCGGAGCCGTGGCCGCCGCTCGCCCATGAAGGCCAGGACCAGCGAGCCGGCCAGCGAGCCGAGGCCCATCACCGCGAACAGCGCCCCGAACGCGCCCGCGTCCATGTCCAGCGTGAACCGGGCGAACAGCGGGAGCAGGGTCTGGAAGTTCATGGCGAAGACGCTCATCCCGCCCAGCAGGACGAGCAGCCACAGGACCGTGGGCGTCCTCGCGGCATAGCGGAACCCCTCCGCCAGGCTGGTGCGAATGCGTCGGCGGCACCGTGGGCACCGGCAGCCGAAGGAGGGTGGAGGTGTCGATCAGCAGCAGGCAGCCGATGACCGCGGTGTAGGTCAGGGTGTTCACCCCGAAGCTGAACGCGGCGCCGAACAGGGCCAGCGCGACCCCAGCCACGGCCGGGCCCACGACGCGGGCCAGGTTGAACGAGGCGCTGTTCAGGGCGATGGCCTGCAGCAGGTCCTCGCGCGGCACGACTTCCGCCACGAATGACTGGCGGACGGGCATGTCGAACGCGCTGGTGATGCCCAGGATCAGGGCCAGGACCTGGATCTGCCAGATTTCGATCGTGCCGCTGAACGTCAGCCCGAACAGTGTCGCGGCCTGGATCATGGCCAGCGCCTGGGTGACCAGCAGCAGAGCCCGTTTGTCGAACCGATCGGCCAGCACGCCGCCGATCGGCGCCAGGAAGAGGGCGGGCGCGAACTGGAGGGCGATGACCGTTCCGACCTGGAATGCCGAGCCCCCGAGGTCGAGGACGAGCCACGGCTGCGAGACGCTCTGCATCCAGGTCCCAACCAGGCTGACGACCTGGCCGGACCAGTAGAGGCGGAAGTTCCGGTGGCGGAGGGCCCCGAAGCCTCGGCCCATCCGCTCAGCTACTCCCGTACAGGATGTCGCGAATCACCGGCGTTGGCGGCGTGCCGTGGGCGAGGACCGACTCGAGGAACGGGCGCCAGCGGAACGGGGTTCCGGCCTCGCCCGCGCGCCGGCGCGCCTCTCGCTCGAGGTCGGTCATCTCGGTGTAGCCGAGGAAGTACTCGCACAGCTGGGTGCTCGACAGCCGCGCGCGATCCCACTTGGCCGAGGCCTCGGACTCCTCCTGGAAGCCCTGCTCCACCATGAGCTTCATGGCCTCCTCGCGCTCCATGGCGCCGGTGTGGATGGCGATGTCCATCATCGTGTTGGTGATCGCGCGCAGGTAGAACTTCCAGTGGACGAGCATGAGGGCCGGGTCCTCGGCCCCGTAGCCGACGTCCATCATCACCTGGGTCACGTACACCGCCCAGCCCTCGGCAAAGACGCCGGACTGGAAGATCGCGCGCACGAGCGACGGGCAGCGGTTCGAATACGCCAGCTGGAGGTAGTGGCCGGGCACCGCCTCGTGGATGGTGAGCAGCCGGAGCATGCGGTTGTTGTCCTCGCGCAGGTACGACTCCCGCTGCGCATCGGTCCAGTCGTCCGGCATGGGGGTGATCGCGAAGAAGCTGGACAGGCCGCGGTCGAGCGGGCCGGGCGCGATGAGCATGGCGCCACCGAACGAGCGGAGGAACTCCGGGGTCCACACGATCTCCATCGGCTCGTCCGCCAGACCGATGAGCCCGATGTCGCGGCAGAACGTCTCGATCCGCTCGTTCTCCTCCCGGCAGAAGTCGAGCAGCTCGCCCGCCGCGGGATGATCGGCGGCGATGGCGTCGAGAACGGCGCGGGTCACGGCGTCGGAGTGGTCCGGCATCGGCTCGTTGCCCTTCCAGGCGGGCCACAGCTCGGTGGCGAGCCGATGCATCTCGGCCCGCACCGCATCGAACGCGCCCAGCGCCCGGGCCCGCAGCTCGGTCGGCTCCATGTCGACCCGCAGGGCGTGGCGGAACTTCGAGCGGTACAGGGCGGGGCCGAGCCGGAAGTCGCCGGTGGCCGTTGGCACCAGCTCGTCGCGGAGCCACGTCCCGAAGGCCTCGAGGGCGGCCTTCGCCTCGGCGGCAGCCGGCTCCAGCTCGGCGCGGATGGCGGCCGCCTCGTCCGCATCCTCGACCTTGTCGACCTCGGCCAGCAGGGTGTCGACCAGGCCGGGGACGCCGGGCAGCCGTTCGACGGCCTTTTCGGCGTGGAACTGGGAGACCGGCCGCTCCCCCGGGTCACTCAGCGTGGCGCGGGCGGCGTCCAGGACCGCGGGCAGGCCGCGCAGGCGGGCGGCGCCGCTGCGCAGCCGATCCGGGAGCGGCGCGAAGGGACGAGCGACCAGCGTGAACAGGCCATTGCCCAGCACGTAGACGAAGACCAGCGGGTTCCAGCGCTCCTCCTCGAGCGTGCCCTCGCCAAAGCGCATGGCCTCCATGGCGTCGGTCAGGATCCGGTGGTCGATCGCGTCGTCCCGCGACAGGGCGCCGACGTCCACCTCGCCCAGCCGGCGGACGGCGTCCTCGGCGTAGGCGAGCCGGGCGGCACGCCCGGCATCGGTCAGGTCGGGCCATTCACCGTCGTGGTCATGGTTGCCGATCTCGGTGGCATGCACCGGATCGAGGCCGAAGTACTGAGCCAGCAGCTCATCGACCAGGGCGCGGAAGTCCATCGCTACCTCGCGTGCGGGGCGGGAGGCCCCATGGTAGCCGGGCTATGCTCGGCGCATGGCCGACGACTCGGAGTGGCGCGCTCACCTGCCCGCCGCGCGCGAGCTCCTCGCCCGCCACCCGGTCATCGACGGCCACAACGACCTGCCGTGGGAGATCCGCAAGTACCCCGCCGCCCCTGGCGACCTGGACGCCTACGACCTGCGGACGCGCGCCCCGGAGCCGGGTGACACCGACATCCCTCGGCTCCGCGCGGGCGGGGTCGGGGGCCAGTTCTGGAGCGTCTACGTCCCGGGCGAGGGTGGTGCCGGCCGCGCGGTGCTCCAGCTCGAGCAGCTGGACCTTGCCCGCCGGATGATCGCCCACTACCCCGACGCGCTGGAGCTGTGCCTGGGCGCGGATGACGTGGACCGGGCGATGGCCGCCGGGCGGGTGGCGTCGCTGCTCGGGATGGAGGGTGGCCACGTCCTGGAGGGCTCGCTCGGCGCGCTCCGGGCGTACTGGGACCTGGGAGCGCGCTACCTGACCCTGACCCACAACACGTCGAATGACATCGGCGACTCGGCGACCGGCGAGGCGACGCACGGCGGCCTCTCGGCGTTCGGGCGGGAGGTGGTGGCCGAGATGAACCGGCTGGGGATGCTGGTCGACCTGTCGCACGTTTCGGTGGCGACGATGTCCGACGCCCTCGACGCCAGCCGCGCGCCGGTCATCTTCAGCCACTCGTCGGCGCGGGCGTTGTGCGACGTCGCCCGCAACGTGCCCGACGAGATCCTGCGCCGCATGCCCGCCAACGGCGGGGTGGTGATGGTCACCTTCGTGGCCGGCTTCATCGGGCCCGAGGCGGCGGCGGTCCTCATGCCGGCCATGCTCGAGTTCAACCGCCGGGCGGCCGGCATCAAGGACGTGGCGGCCCGGGAGGAGCTCTCCCGCGAGCTCATCGACTCGCTCGTCGTGCCCAGCCCGCCGCTGGAGGCGGTGGCCGACCACATCGAGCACGTGGTGGCGGTGGCCGGGGTCGACCACGTCGGGATCGGGGGCGACTACGACGGCAACACCTTCTGGCCGGTCGACCTCGAGGACGTGAGCTGCTACCCGAACCTGTTCGCGGAGCTGCTGCGGCGGGGATGGAGCGAGGACAACCTGGCGAAGCTGGCGAACGGCAACATCCGCCGGGTCCTGCGCGCCGCGGAGGCGGCCGCCGGCTGACGGAGGCTGGTCAGGTCCCGGCGCGGCCGGGTCGGCCTAGGCGGCGGGGCGGCGCTCGAGGAGGAACAGGGTGCGGAGGCTGTCGGCCACCGGTGTCTCGTCCATGACCACGAAGTGCTCCGCCAGCGCGGCGCGGAACGCCGTCGAGGGTGTAGTCCGCGAAGATGTCGCGCCGGGCAGCCAGCAGCTGCTGGGTCATGGGGTCTTCCTTCGGGACGAACTCGACCACCACCCGGCGGCCGGCCGCCGCCAGCAGCTCCGCCACCCGGGGCAGGGGCACGTTGTTGCCGATGGCCAGGTGATGGACGAGGGCGAGGGCCATGACCACGTCGGCCGGCCCGCGCTGGAGCAGTGACATGCGTTCGGCATGTGCCCAGCCCAGGGCCGGGCTGGGATTGGCGAGGTCCATGACCAGCGGCAGGATCCCGACCCGCTGGTCCGCGGAGAGGTTCCGCCACAGGAGCTCGACGACCGCCGCGTCCTGGTCGAAGGCGATGACCTGCCGCCCCGGACCGGCGGCCAGGTCGGAGTAGGTCCCCACGTTCGCGCCCAGGTCCCAGATCACGGTTCCCCCGGCGACGCCGAGCATGCGCTCGACGATCTCCCGCTTGGAGGCCATCCCGGCCGGGCTGTAGCTCGTCTGGTGGCCGTAGGACAACCAGTGGCTGCCGAGCTCGAGATGGAGCCCCTCGACCGCGCGCCGCAGGCTGTCGAGGAGGGCCTCGTGGCGGGTCATGTTCATCGTTCGGGCGCGGGCCGGCTTGGCCTGCGGGTCCGCGTCCGCGGCGCCGGAGATCTGCGCCTGCTGGGTCCGCCGGTCGGCGGCGGCATGGAGATGGAGGTGGGGCAGCAGGCCGCCGAGGCGGGTCCGTCCCGGCAGCAGGCCGGCGGCGAGGTCGAGCGGCAGGCCGTCGATGAAGTCGCGGAGCATGAGCCCGGAGCGCACGTCGCGGTGCGCCATCAGGGCCAGCGGCGCGAGGAAGTGCTTGCAGAACTGGCGGTAGGCGGGCCACGGGGCGGTCAGGTCCGCCGGCTCGAAGGACAGGCTGTCGATCAGGATCGGGCGACCGCGGTCGAACTGGACGTTGTAGGCCGATGCGTCGCGGAGCCACATCCCCGACTTCAGCGCCCGGCTCTGGACCTCGAGGGTCAGCAGGGCGGCCTCGCGGAGCTGCGAGAAGGCCCACTCGTATGGATAGGAGATCACCGTCAGCTCGCGGGGGCGGATGACCACCGCGGCGCCCGGCCTCGGCGCGAGCTCGACCGGTGCCGGCTCGTGCTCGACCATGAGTCCGCGCTGGATGAGGTCGGCCGCCAGCCCGCCGTCCACGAAGGCCGCCCAGTCGGCGGCGGCCATCGGCTGGATCGCCCGGTAGAGGACGCCGTCGAGGCGGAAGACGTAACCGGCCGGGTCGCGGAATGACGCGGGATCGACCACTCCCGCGGTGTGCGCCGCGGCTGTCAAGGCGGGGTCAACCGGGGCGCCCGCAGGCGCCATCGGTCATCGGGAGCTGGAGGAGTTCGGACCGTCGGAGGAGCTGACCTCCGAGGTAGCCGGATCGTCGGTCTGTGCGTCTCCGCGCAGTCGATGCCAGAATCCGCCGATTGTGCGACGGAAGATGAACGGGATCGACAGCAGCGCGGCGAGCAGCGCCTGCAGCAGCAGGCTGGCTGATCCCGGGTCGATGTACGCGATAGGTGGCTTCAACGGTTGCGGTTCCCCGCTACGGGTACTGTTGGACCGATGTTAACCCGGCAGCCCGCCGCCGGCGCAACACGCTGGTGGTACTGGCCCTGGCATACGGTGCTGCTCGGCGCCTATCCCGTCCTGTTCCTGTTCGCCCAGAACCTGGCCGACCAGGTCACCCTCCAGCCGATGTGGATGCCGCTGCTCGTCTGCGTGGCAGCCGCGTCCGGCCTGCTGCTCCTGTTCTACCTCCTGCGCCGCGACTGGGCGCGCGCCGGGCTGATGGCCAGCGTCGTGCTCGCGGTGGTCTTCTCCTTCGGGCACGTGTGGAACCTGGCCGCCGGAACGCTGGAACAGCCCTGGCTGCTGGCGGCCGTCTGGCTGGTGGTGGGCATCGGGCTCGCCCTGCTGGCGTGGCGTGGCGGCGCCGTGGGTGCGGCGCGTCACCCTGGTCCTGAACATCGCCATCACGGCCCTGGTTCTGTTCAACGTGGTGACCATCGGTGGCTACGTGGCGGCCACCCGGGTGTTCGCCACCTCCAGCGGCGAGATCCCCGACGTCGAGGTTGGTGCGGCCGGTCGTCCCGACGTGTACTACATCGTCTTCGATCGATACGCGGGCGAGAGCACCCTTCGCGACTACTTCGACTACGACAACACGCCGTTCCTCGAGGCCCTGGAGGAGCGGGGCTTCGCGGTCGCCCACGACTCGTGGGCCAACTACTTCAAGACCGCGCTTTCCATGTTCAGCACGCTCACCATGGACCACATCGACCCCGAACGCTTCAACGGCAGCGACCCCGACACGTTCGGGCCCATCCACGCGGCATTCCAGAACCGGATGGCGGTGCCGGCGACCTTCAAGCAGCTCGGGTACGAGTACGTCCACATCGCGAACTGGTGGGAACCGACCTCGCGCAACGCCGACGCCGACGTCATCTATCGCTACACCCAGGAGAGCGAGTTCAGCACGGTTCTGTTCGACACGACCCTGCTGAGCGTCTTCGGGCCAGAGCGCAGCGGTGAAGCGGAGGAGGAGGTCCACGGCGCCGAGCTGCAGCGGCGGCACGTGCTCCTCGGCTTCGAGTCGATCAAGGAGGCCACCCATCGGCCCGGACCGACGTTCACCGTGGCCCACATGACCGTCCCCCACCCGCCCTACGCGTTCAACCCCGACGGGTCCATGCCGACCGAGGAGCAGCGCTCGGCACGGACCGACAACGAGCGCTACATCGCCCAGCTGGAGTACACGAACCGGACGAGCGCTGGAGGTCATCGACGAGATCATCGACGTCGAGCCCGGCGAGCCGGATCCGATCATCATCCTGCAGTCGGATGAAGGCCCATTCCCGCCCCGGTTCGCGCAACCCGACTCGGAGAACTTCCAGTGGCTCGAAGCCACCGACGACGAGATCCACTGGAAATTCGCGGTCCTGACCGCGTACCGGCTGCCGGGCGTGGACGCGGAGGAGCAGGGCTTCTACGACCGGATCAGCCCGGTCAACGCCTTCCGCATCCTGTTCAATGCCTACTTCGCGGCCGATCTCCCGCTGCTGCCCGACGTGACCCTCCTCTCGCCGGACACGGACCACATGTTCGACTTCGTCGAGTACCCGCGGACGCCGGTCTCCCAGCCCTAGCCCGGGGCGGGTGAGGGGGACGGCGAGGGTCCGGGCGTGGGGGTGGGCGGGGGCTCGACGGTTGGCCGCAGGAACACCTCGCCGTCGGAGCCGGCGGCGATGTAGCCGCGGACCTGCTCCCCGCTCTGGATGACGACCGATTCCACCCGGTACCAGGTCAGCCCCTCGGCCACCTGGGCGGGAGCCAGGATCCGCACGACGTCGCCGGTGAACAACGCGCCGACGACCGTCGAGTTCAGCGAGGGCGCGACGCGGACCCGGACCCCGTCGGCCAGGATCTCCGCGTACCCGCCGGCGGAGAGGTCGCTCGGTGGGGTGGGGCTCGGCTCATGGGTGAGCTCGAGGGTCACCGAGACCTGGGTCTGGCACGCGCGCGGCGGCACGCTTCGCGAAATCGCCCGGCGGCTCGGGCGAGTCCCAGCCGGTGATGTTCCACACCGCGAGCCCGGCCTCGACGTTCGGTGGCTGGGGATGGGTGACCCCCGCGGCGGCGGCGATCTCGACCGTGAACCCGCCGGCGGCGGTGGTGACCACGTCAACGACCGTCTCGGGCAGGTAGATCGAGACCGCGGACTCGACCGGGAAGCCGGTGCCGGCCACGAACACCACGTCGTCGGAGTCGCCGGTGTCCGGGTCGACCAGGATCGTGTCCGGGGTCGCGCTCACCGCGCACTCGGTGGCGACCGACCCGGACGGGGTCGGGCTGGCGGAAGGTGAGGGGCGCGATCCGAGCGCGAAGCCGATGGCCATGCCGCCGGCGACCACGACCACGGCGCCGAGCGTGACCAGCAGCCACTGCCGCCGGGTCATCTGGGTCATCTGGGTGGCGGCAGGAGGCAGGCGAACCGTGCGGGGTCGAAGGCAGCGGCCACCTGGATGGCGTTGAGGGCCGCGCCCTTGCGCAGGTTGTCGCTCGCGGCGAACAGGGCGAAGCCCCGCTCCCGCTCCGGGATCGCGCGCAACCGCCCGACGAGGACCGGGTCGCGGCCCTCGACGTCGAGCGGCATCGGGTGCCGTTCCGACCCGTCCGCGGCCCGGTACTCGACACCCGGCGCCTGGCGCAGTGCCTCCTCCAGGGCGGCGACCGTCGTCGGGCGGACGGTGCGGACGTGGAGCGCCACCGAGTGGCCGGTGTGGACCGGGACCCGGACGGTGGTGGCCGCCACGTCGAGGTCCGGCATGTCGAGGATCTTGCGCAGCTCGGCCCGGATCTTCCGCTCCTCGCCGCTCCACCCGTCATCGAAGAGGCGGTCGATCTGGGGCACCACCGAGTCGGCGATGCGGCCGTGGAACGGCGAGTCTGCCGCCGGCTCGCGACCGCCATCGGTGCGCCCGTCGGTGGCCCGCTCCGACACGAAGGCGTCCACTCCGGCTCGGCCGGCCCCGCTTACCGCCTGGTAGGACGCGATATCGACCGATTCCAGCCCGGCGAGGTCCCGGATCGGGGCCAGCGCCACCACCGCCGCCGCGGTCGTGCAGTTCGGGTTGGCCACCAGCCGACCGTCGTACCCGACCAGGGCCGCGGCGTTGGCCTCCGGCACGACCAGCGGCACCGTCGGGTCGAGGCGGTAGGCGCTCGAGTTGTCCACGATCAGCGGGACGGATCGGGCCGGACCCTCCACCAGCGAGCGCGAGGCATCGCCATCGGTGGCCAGGAACAGGACGTCGAGCTCGTCCGCCGCTCCGGCGTCCAGCACCCGGACCGGGACCTCGCTGCCGTCGTAGGCCAGTGCCCCGACATCGGTCCCGAAGGCGCGCAGGCGCCCGGCCGGCAGGCCGGCATCGGCCAGGATCGAAAGGAAGACGCCGCCCACCATCCCGCGGGCGCCGGCCACGCCGACCAGCGGCCATTCAGGCATGGACCGGCCTCCCCACCGGAGGTTGACCGATGACCGGGCGCTCCCCGCGCGCCAGCCGGGCGAGATCGGCGTAGACCGCGCCGGCCGTCACCGGGCCACCGGCTCCGGGCCCGCGGACCACGACCGTCCCCGCGCCCTCGCTCTCGATCTGGAGCACGCATTCCACGCCCGATGCCCCGGCCAGGATGTCGTCGGGGTCGAGGCTGATCGGTCCGACCGACAGCCGGTCCGGGGTTGCCTCGGCGACGAGCCGAACCGCCTCGCCGGGAGGGACGACCACGTCCACGATCCCCTGCCGCGCCACGTCAGTTTCGGGACGCCATCGTCCCCAGGCGGCCCAGGCCAGGATGGCCAGCTTCTGGGCGGCGTCACGGCCGTCGACGTCCAGCGAGGCATCGGCCTCCGCGTAGCCGGCAGCCTGGGCCTCGGCCAGCGCCTCGCGGTAGGACCGACCCTCGGCCATGGAAGCGAGAACGAAGGTCGTCGTCGCGTTCAGGAGGCCGCGCAGACGGGACACCCGCCCGGACGCGGCCAGGTGCTCGGTGACCTCCAGCATCGGCGTCCCGCCCCCGACCGAGGCCGACGCCAGGAGCGCGCCGTCGTGGAGCGTGGCGAGCTCCGCCAGCTCCCCGCCGTGCTCGGCGAGGAGCGCCTTGTTGGCCGTGACGTAGGCCAGGCCGCGGGAGAGCGTCTCGGTGGCCCAGCGACGGGGCTCGGTGACGCTGCCGGCCAGCTCGACCAGGGCGTCGATCTCGTCCAGCGGCCCCGGTTCGCCGGCCACCGGCACCCCCTCGGGGAGCGGCACGCCGCGCTCGCGACGCGGCTCGCGGACCGCCACCCAGGCCAGGCGGACGGGCAGCGGGCCGCGGTCCACCAGCTGTCCGAGGGCAGAGCCCACCGTCCCCCAGCCGACCAGGCCGATGCGGAGCGGCTCCATTCGCCTCACGGTATCCTGCCCGGGCCATGGGCGCCACCGAGACGATCGACCTCTTCCTCGAGCTGATCAACGACGATCAGCGTGAGCGTGCGGTCGACCTGTTCGCGGAGAACGCGATCATGGGCATCTCGACCCCCGGCTCCGACGAGCGGACCAACCTCCGCGGCCGCGACCGGGTGGGCGGCTGGTTCATCCGGGCCGGCGACGGGTTCCGGATGTACGTCAACGACAGCCGCAACATGGGCGCCTCGCTGATCGCGGACGTGACCGTCATCCGGCCGGGGATCGACCCGCTCCACGTGGAGGCCAACTTCCGGGTGGAGGGCGGCGAGATCGTCTCCCTGTTCCTTCAACCGAGTCGCTAGACTTCGCGGCGATGCCGCACCCCAGGCGACTTGTCCTGGGCGTCCTGCTCCTGGCCGGAGCCGCCTGCGGGAGCCCATCGACCAGCCCCGCCCCAAGCGATGCGGCGCCTGAGCGAGGGTGACGCCTCGAGCGCACCATCCGAGGCTCCGACCGTAGGCGACGGCGAGGAGTGGATCGTGTTCCAGGGCGTCACGGATGGGCTCTCCCTCATCCGGCCCGATGGCACCGGCAACCACGTCATCCTCGGCCCGCCGGGCGACCAGGTTCACGCCGACTGGTCGCCTGATGGATCACAGATCGCGTACGTGCAGCAGGATGAGAATTCGCTCGAGATCTGGATCACCGATCCGCTCGGCGCCGATACGCAGCCCCTGGTCACCGAATACCCCACCGAGCTGACTGGCCTGTTCTGGGACAACCCGGCCTGGTCGCCAGACGGACAACAGGTTGCGGCCATCGCGTACGAGGGCAATCCGGCAGAGGTCTTCCCCGCGCGATCCGTGCTGGCCCTCGTGGACGTCGCGAACGGGAACATCGATGTGGTGGGTGAGCTCGAGTCGGGGCAAGCTCACTCCTTTCCGCGCTGGTCGCCCGACGGGAACGCCTTCGTGATCTCGCTGGATAGCTACTCGGAGGAGGCGTTTCTGGGTGGCGCGGTCGCAGTCATTCGACGGACCGACACCGGATGGTCCGAGCCGGACCCGATCACCGATGTCTTCCTCGGGCCAACAGCGGACTGGCACCCGAACGAGGACCTCATCGTCTTCTGCGACGGAGTGAGCACCCACGCGCAGCTGGACGAGTTATCGAATCTGTTCACCATCCGCCCGGACGGATCCGAGCAGTCGAATCTCACGAACTACGGTACGGGCGAGGGCCGGGCTTGCCAACCGAGCTGGACCGTGGATGGCCGGATCATCTTTAACCAGAACTCCAGGGGCGAGGACTTCGTTGGCAGCATCGCCTTCATGAATGCCGACGGCTCGGGCATGGAGACCGTGGTTGCCAACGCGACGACGGGGCCGGGCAACCATCCGCGGCTGCGCCCCATCCCCTGAGGAAGGGCACTAGGAAAACAGGTTCCGGGCGCGGTCCATGACCAGCGGGCGGGCGCCATGGTCCTCGCCAACGGGGCGCGCGTACCGATAGCCGCGGACCACGACCACCGGCTGACCCGACGCCTTGCCCGCGGCCAGCTCGGCGGCCGATGCCAGCTCGTCCCCGACCGCCACCACGGTGGCGTGCAGCTCACGACCGTCAGCGTCCGGGGTGCCACGCAGGTCGGCCAGGACGTCGATCCCCGCCGCCCCGATGGTCACGTCGGTGATCCCGTCCCGCCACGGCCGCCCGAACGAGTCGCTCACCAGCACGGCGGGGTGAGCCCCGGTCAGCTCGCCGAGGCGCGCCCGGATGCCCCGAGCGGACGCATCCGGGTCCTCGGGGAGCAGCGTCGCGCGCTCCCCGGCTCCACGCCCCGTGTTCGAGACGTCAACGCCCGCGTTGGCGCATACGAACCCGTGACGGGTGCGGCTGATGATCAGCCCCCCATCGGCCCAGCGCACCACATCGGCCGACTCGCGCAGGACGAGCTCCACCTGCCGCGCATCCTTCCCCCACTGCTCCGCCCAGTCAGTGGCCTGCGGCCGCGGATCGACGGACTCGAGGTCCACCACCCGGCCCTCGGCCTTGGACACGACCTTCTGGGTCACGACCACGACGTCGTCATCGGTCAGACCGATGCCGGCGGCGCCGAGCGCCGCCGCGATGAGCTCCCCGAGGTCATCACCAAGCTCGACCTCCGGGATTCCACTCGACGGGGATCAGCTCGATCATGCGGCGAATCCCTGGGCCACCCACGCCTCGAGATCCGCCGGCGTGTCCACGTCGAATGCCAGCCCCGGTCGCTCGATGACCACCGTCCGGACGCCGCTCCGCTGCGCCGCTCCGCGGTGCGCGGCGAAGCTGTTCGCCCCGAACTGGAAGGCGATGACATCCGCCGGCGACATCGCCAGCCCGTTCGTCCCGGTCTCCGCCGCGTCGGGCGCGATCGCTACCGCTGGCTCGTCGCCGCCGACCGCGTCCAGCAGAGCGATCAGGTCTTCCGCGCTCAGCTCGGGGAGATCGCCGTGGACCACCGCCAGGCGAGTCACGCCCTCCCGTACGGCCTTGGAGCGTGCCTCGCGCAGGCCGCTGTTCAGGCCGAGACCGTGCTGGACGGTGAGCCGGGCGCCGACCGAATGGACCAGAGGCTCCAGCTCGCCGTCGGGGGAGATGACCGCGACCTCGTTTCCGGTGGCCACGGCAGCATCCAGGACGTGCCGGAGGAGCCGCTCGGCAACCTCGGCCCGCTGCGCCGGCTCGAGCACGCCGGCCAACCGGGTCTTCGCGTGCTCCAGGCCGCGGTGCGGGACGATGATCCGCGTCGTCACCCGCGCAGCCTAGCGCCCGGCGGTCTCCAGCAGGAATCGGGCCAGGCCCGCGCGGTCGGCATCGGTCAGCATCACAGTAGGAGCCGTCACCGCCTCCATCCCCATGGCCTCGACCGCGTGGGTCAGCTCGGCATCGGTCTCGTCGAGGATGTACCCGTCCACCAGGCCCTCGTACATGCTGGCAACGCCCGCCGCGCTGACCTCGTGGCCCAGCGAGGCAAGCATCCGGTCGGTCGGGCCCTTTCAGGGCGCGGCCGCCCACGATGGGGCTGACCGCCAGACGCCTCCCGGGCGAACCGGCCACGGCTTCCTGAAGCTCGGTCATGGCGAGCATGGGACCGATGCTGACGAGGGGGTTGGATGGACCGATGACGACAAGGTCGGCGTTGTTCAGGGCATGGAGCACGGCCTCTGTCGGGCGGGCCTCGGCGGCTCCCTCGAAGCTGATACCGCGCACCTCGTCCCGCTGGCCGCGCTCGACGAAGTAGCGCTGGAATTCGATGTCACCGCCGTCGGTCAAGATCTGGGTCCGAAGCCGGTCGTCGGTCGCCGGCAGAACGTGGCTGCGCACGCCGAGGGCGGTTGCCATGTCGGCGGTGACCTGGGTGAGAGTTGCGCCCCGGCGGAGCTGCGCCGAGCGGCGGACGAGGGTCCCGAGGTCCGCGTCGCCGACCCAGAACCACGTTTCCTCGCCGTAGCGCTCGAGCATCCGCAGGGCGCGGTCCGTGTCGCCGGCCACGCCCCAGCCGCGCACCGGGTCGACGAGGCCGGCCAGGGTGTAGAGGACGCTGTCGAGGTCGGGGCTGACGTGGAGGCCGAACAGCTCGAGGTCGTCGCCAGTGTTGACGATGACGCTCAGACGTTCGGCGGGCTCGAGGACCTGCTGGAACCCGTGGGCCAGCTTCGCCCCGCCCGTGCCGCCGGAGAGCAGCGCTACCCGCATGCCGGGAGGGTAACGGACGACCGCAGTCGTGCCGCAGTGGGGTGCACCTAGCGTGGCTGTCAGTTCGGTTTCGAACGGAATCGCAGACAGGAGACAGCCATGCGTCAGTCATTCATCCGGATCACGGTCCTCGCCGCCGTGATCAGCGTCCTGGCCGCACTCCCAGCCACCGCGGGAGCCGCGACCACCGGCATGCCGACCCTGGGGGCGGCCACGCTCACCGTGCAGGTTGGTCAGGCCACGTTGAGCCAGAAGGTGGTCGTGAACGTTCCGGTGACGGTCACCTGCACCCTGAACCCGGACGCGCTGCCGGAATTCCCGCAGCAGGGAACCGTTGTCCAGGTGGACATCGTCCAGGCCATCGGAAAGAGCAGCACCGCCGGGACCGTGGGTTGCGTTCGGCTTTGCCTGCGACGGCGCGCCGCACACCTTCCTCATCTCGGTGCTGGCCAGCCCGACGTCGGGTGGCCTGCACTTCAAGAAGGGCCAGGCGGTGATCCAGGCCTCGGCGTCGGCCTCGGGCTGCGACGCCAACTTCAGGTTCGGGACCGATGCCGCCAGCACCGGCTGGCTGCCAGATCTCGATCAAGTAGTCGGCGACGACGCTCCAGCGGTCGAGGGGTCGCGCTCCGGGCGCGGCCCTTCGGCCATCTCCGCCTCGAGCATCGGTCGAACCTCGGTCGCCAGGCGCTCCATCGACTCGGGGTCGTATGGGGACGGAAAGCCGGCGATCACGTGGCGATAGCCGATCCCCACGAACCGGCGCAGCTCGGCGGCGACCGTTTCCGGCGTCCCGACCAGCTGGTTCGGCCACGATCGGGCGCCGCCGTTGTGCGCGGCCAGCTCCCCGAGGACCCGGGTCGCCTCCTCCGCCGTGTCGCGGATCACGACCACGCCGAGGTTCGCGGTCCGCTCGATCTCGGCCGGGTCGCGACCGACTTCGGCGCAGTGCTGGAGCAGGACCGATTCCTTGTGCTGGACCCGCTCGAAACCACCGCCCAGGTTGTTCGCGTCCGCGTATCGGGCCACGATCCGGAGCGTCTTCCGCTCACCGCCGCCACCGACGAGGATCGGCAGATGGGCCTGCACCGGCGGCGGGTCGTTGCGGACCTTGCGCGTCGCGTAGCGGGACGTCCCCGACGGCTCGGTCCCGTCGAACATCCCGCGCAGGATGACGACAGCCTCCTCCAGCCAGCGCAGCCGCTCCCCCGGCGAGCTGCCGAACTCGATCCCGAAGTCGTCGTGCTCGTCGTCGAACCAGGCGGCGCCGATCCCGCACGTCATCCGACCGCCGGTCATGTGGTCGAGCTGGGTGACCATCTTCCCGACCAGCGCCGGGTTGCGGAACGGGTTGGCGCCGACCATCAGCCCGATGCGCACCCGGCTGGTCGCCGACGCCCAGCCGGCGAGGGTCAGGTAGCCCTCGAACATCGGTCCATGAGCGCTGCCGACGATGGGATAGAGGTGGTCCCACGTCCACAGCGAGTCGTACCCGAGCTCCTCCGCCCGGATCCCGACCCTCTGGAGGGAGGCCCAGTCGGTGTACTGGGGCCAGGGCAGTGCCCCGAGAGTGATGGCCCCGCTCACGGGTGCCAGATCACGCGCTCGACACGAACCCGGATGTTGATCCGCTCTCCCTTGGCGAAGGAGCCGTCGCCCTCCCCATAGCGACGGGCCATGGCCCAGATCGTCTCCATCCCCGGATCCGGGGAGAGCTCAGCTCGGCCCACGATGGTCAGATAGTGCTCCTCGTCCTCGAAGCACAGGCTGACCCGCGGGTCACGCTGGAGGTGTCGGTGCTTCAGGCGGCCGGCAAGGGTGTTCATGACGACGACGTCATCGGTCGGGTCGAGATCGAACCACACGACCGATTGGCTCGGCATGCCGTCTTTGCCGATGGTCGCCAGGACCGGCCACCGGAGCTTCTCGAGCAGCCAGGCGCGGAGCTCAGGGCGGAGGTGCGCTTCAGTATCCAGGCTGGTCGTCGCTGGCGGCATGCGCTCGAATGGTAAGCCGACGGACCCAGAGCTCGGGCCGAACCCGGCTAGTACCCGTACGGGTCGTCAGGTGTGGCGGAGGCCTCCGGCCCCTCTCCGGCCGGCTCGCCGCTGGCCGGAGCCGTGCTCGGCGGGGCCTCGGACTCCGTACCCCCACCGGGAGCGGGCTGGCAGGCGGTGATGGCGGCGATTGCCAGCAGGGCGGCGGCCAGGAACGATCGCATTCGCATCTCAGGAGGCAGTATGCCATCCAGAGCGGATAGGTTCAGGTGCGCACCCTGTCTGCGCCTATTCGGGCAGCTGTTCGAGGATCGCCTCGAAGGCCGCCTCCTCGGTGGCATTGACGAAGTACAGGACGTCGCCAACGGCGTAGAGGGCGACAGGTGTCGGGAACTCCTCGGTCGGCACGGCGACCTCGACCGGCCTTGCCGCCGACCGTCTCGGCGGTCCACTCCAGCGGATCCGCGTTCGTCCGGCGCCCCGGCCTTGAACGCGTCGATCAGTTCCTGCGGATTCGGCGCCCGGCGACCTGGAAGGCAAAGACGTAGGCGGTGTTCGTCCCATCCGCGTTGGCGCCCAGCGCGAACGCGACGGAGACGTCCTCGATGTCGGCTCCCAGCTCGTCGATGAACGACAGGAACTGCTCGTCGACCTCGGTCGCGATGAAGTCCGGGCCGCTCATCGACACCGACTGGAAGAAGATGATCCCCGCCGCCTCCTCGGGCAGGGTGGCCTCGAGCTCGGGGTCGCCGACCAGGGACGGAATCGGACCGATGGACCTGCCGGCTTCAGGCGAGCCATCGGCGGATGGCGACGCCGGCGAGGCCGACGGCTGACAGGCGGTGAGGATCAGCGCCGCGATCGCGGCGCCCAGCAGGTATCGCGGACGCATCGGTCTGGGGAGGGTAGCGGTCAGCGCAGGTACTCGCTCCGCTCCCGCTTCAGGAACCGGCCGTCCCCCTTGGCCCCGAGCCACTCGTCGCCGTCGACGATGACCTTGCCGCGGGACAGGACGACGTCGCTGCCGCCGGTGACCTCGCGGCCCTCGTAGCAGGAGTAGTCGACGTCCATGTGGTGGGTCTGGGCACTGATCGTGTGGCGCCGGTTCGGGTCGTACACGACGAGGTCCGCGTCCGCGCCCACCGCGACCGCACCCTTCCGGGGCAGGCCGAAGAGGCGGGCCGGGGCGGTGGAGATGATCTCGACCCATCGGTTCGGGGTGAGGTGGCCGCCGACCACCCCCCCGTCGTGCATGAGATCGACCCGGTTCTCCACGCCGGGCAGGCCGTTGGGCACCTTGCGAAAGTCGCCGCGGCCCATCTCCTTCTGGCCGTGGAAGTCGAACGGGCAGTGGTCGGTGGAGACGACCTGGAGGTCGTCGTGGACGAGGCCCTTCCACAGCTCCGGGGCGTGGTCCGCGGGACGGAGCGGCGGGGAGCAGATGAACTTCGCGCCCTCGAAGCCGTTGCCCATGTCGTCCAGGGTCAGGAACAGGTACTGCGGGCAGGTCTCGGCGTAGGCCGGCAGCCCCTCGTCCCGCGCCCGGCGCACCTCGTCGAGGGCATGGCGCGCGGAGAGGTGGACGATGTACACCGCCGCGCCCGCGGTCTGGGCGAGGCGAATGACCCGGTTGGTGGCCTCGCCCTCCAGGACGGGCGAGCGCGAGACGCCGTGGTAGTACGGATCGGTGTGGCCCTCGTCGAACGTCTGCCCGGCGACGACGTCGATGGCCAGCCCGTTCTCGGCGTGCATCATGATCAGCCCGCCGTTGCGTGCGGTCTGCTGCATGGCCCGGAAGATGGCCCCGTCATCGGAGAAGAAGACGCCCGGGTAGGCGGTGAACAGCTTGAAGGTGGTCACCCCCTCGTCGACGAGCTGGTCCATCTCGGCCAGGACGTCGTCGCGGACGTCGCTGATGATCATGTGGAAGCCGTAGTCGATCGTCGCGTTGCCGTCCGCCTTGGCGTGCCACGCATCCAGCCCCTCGCGCAGGCTCTTGCCCCGCGGCTGCACCGCGAAGTCGATGATCGTGGTCGTTCCCCCGAAGGCCGCCGCGCGGGTTCCGGTCTCGAACGTGTCCTTGGCGAACGTTCCGCCGAACGGCAGCTCCATGTGGGTGTGGACGTCGATGGCGCCCGGGATCACCCACTTGCCGCTGGCGTCGATCGTCTTGTCGGCGGAGTCGTGGATGCCGCGAGATCGGTACCGATGAGGGCAATGGACTCGCCGTCGACCAGGACGTCGCCCGTCGTGGTGGCATCGGCGTTGACGATCGTGCCGTTGGTGATCAGCGTCTTCATGGGCCGATGGTAGCGTCCGCCCCCGCGCCCGAGATCAGTAGGACAGCGGCGACTCGGGCGGCTCGCTGGGGGCGACCGGAGCCACCAGCGGCTGCTCCGGCGTCTGGCTGGGCTCGATGTCGGGAGCGACCAGGGATCTGGCTCTCCATCGGGCCCTTCGGGCGTCGCGCTCGGCTCGATGTCGGGGGCGATGTCGGACGCGTCAGGTAGTGATGGGCTCGGGACCGGGCTGGCTGCGGGCTGGCAGGCAACCGCCAGCACGACGAGGCCGATCCACAGCCCGATTCGAAGGCTGCGCATGGCAGCCGCCATCCTAGCCACGAGTCGCGGAATCGTCAGAAAGCGAAGGGCCCGGGCGATCCGCCCGGGCCCTTCCCATGTTGCTCTGGGGTCAGTTCCCCGGATCCACGAAGATCCGGGCGTACGTGTTCCCCTTGCCGATCTTCGAGATCTCGAAGATCACGCCCATCGACACGTCGACGGGCTCGACGAGGCTCAGGTCCCCGTCAGCCGGGTTCCCGGTGCCGAGGACGATGTTGCTTCCGAGATCCAGCCCGTAGAAGCCGGGCAGCGGGTTCCCGTCCGGATCCACGAACCGGACGGTGTATCGCTGGTGCCCGTCGGACGGGATCACCACCGATGCGTCGCTGTCGCGGAAGAACAGCCGGCTGCCGGAGCTCGAGTCCCGGGTACCAGGTCACGGTGTCCATGAACTTGGACACCGGCGCCTGCGGTCCGAAGACCGTGCAGTACAGGACGTACGAGCCAGGCGGATCCTCGAGGCACTCGGTGAAGCCGTAGGTCGACTGCACGCCGAATGCCGCATTGGCCGCCTGCGGCCGGGACTGGATATTCTTCAGCGTGGTGGGGTCGTGAGCCGCGGCCTCGCCGGTGCGACGCAGCGGATCGAAGTGCGAGTCCACCATCAGCAGGCCGCCCTTCGCGCCCACGCTGGGCAACGCGAAGAGGTTTGCCTCGATGTTGTTGACCGCGCCGTACTGGATGTCGCGGTACCAGACCAGCATGCCCGGTGCGTTGTACGGCACGCGCTGGACGGCCCACTCGCCGGTGTCGAACCGCAGGTAGTCCGAGTCGTACGTGTACGACAGGCCGCGGTCGAAACCGTCAAGGTTCCGCCATTCGGCCAGGTAGTACTGCGCGAACTCGAACTGGCCGCCGGTGATGATCCAGCCCGCACCGGACGTCCCGGCGAAGGTGCCGAGCGACGCGGTCCAGTCGCCGGCCCCGGCTCTCGACGTCGTCGCTCCAGGTCTCGCTGCCATTCGCGGTCAGCGAGAAGTCGTCGGCGAACCATCCGCGCTCGAGGAACCCGGCGTCGGTCGGCGTACCGCAGGCGGAGCTGGATGGTGCTGCCGGCGTACGGCGTGAGGTCCACGTAGTCGTGGCGCCACCCGTGGCTGTCTCCGCTCAGTGCCGTTCTGCAGGCCACCGTAGTCCTGGAGCCGGCCGTGGCCGTCAGTTGGTGGTGACGACAGCGTTTGTCTCGTCCCTGACCACCAGCTGCGACCCAGGTGCTGCCGCCGTCTGTCCGAAACCTCGACGAAGCCGGATCCCAGACGCCGCCCGAGTCGAACTCGATGATGTAGTTGTTCCACATCCAGAAGCGGACGTCAGGACCGGCCGGTACGTCGATCAGGCGGGTAGTCTTCACATCGGCCCAATCCTGGTCGGCGTTTGACCACCACATGTTCGCGCCGCTGTGCGGCTCGGCCAGGACGATGGTCTTGTTCGGCAGGTTGACCCGGATGCCGTCTTGCGGTCCCCTTCGGCGTCCGCGAGGTCTGGCCCACCTGGACCATCCGCGGATCGTCACCGGGGTTGAGGATCACCGGGTCCGCCCAGCCGAGGACGAACTTGTCCCACAGGCCCATGTGGGCCGGCATGGACTGGAAGACCGGGCCCGAGTGCGAGCCGGTGTTCATGAGGTCCCAGAACTCGATGGACGTCCCTCCGCCACCAACGACGTCGTAGAGGTCGGGAAGGCCGAGGTCGTGTCCATACTCGTGCGCGAAGACGCCGACTCCGGCATCCTCGGGCTGGGCGATGTAGTTGAAAACCTTGATGTCGGTGCCGGGGATGGTGTACCCGCCGGCAGCCGGGTCGACGACCGACGAGTGCGACCAGACGGCGTATACGCCCTGCTCGCCACCGCCGCCCTCTTCACCCGCGCCGGCATGGACGATCACGAAGTGGTCGATCACGCCATCGGGCTCGAAGAAGTTGCCATCCTCGTCCAGGTCGCCCTGGTCCTCGATGTCGTAGTCGCCCCACGGGAAGTTCGGGTCGTCGGCCGCGATCGCATCGACCGCGTCCACGACCATCTGGCTGACGTCACGCGGGTTGTCCGGGTGGCCGACGTCGCTCGCCCGTCCTGCGGCGCAGGTGTCGGCGGCGTACCAGCCCTCGGAGTGCGGAAGCTCGACCCAGCCGACGACATCGCCGGTCAGGTCATAGGCGCCCTTCGACATCTCGAGGTACATGTTGCGGAGGGTGAATCCGCTGATGTCGATCCCCGCGCCGCCGTCAGGACCGACGAGGTCCGGACGGACCCGTTCGGTGATGCCGGTCGTGGAGAACATCAGGTCTTCGTAGTGCTGCGCGCTCGAAGTCCTCGACCCAGAACGTGTTGTTATCGGTCCCGTTCCCGTTCGTCGCAGGGTTCGGCAGGCCGTCATGGAGCGGCCCGTTGATGAGCGTGCCCGCGGGCTCGACGACGCAGTCCGCGCCGGCCACGCCGTTGATGTCGGTCAGCCGCTCAAAGCCGCTGAAGTCGTCATTGGCCTCGGGGTTGAACTCGACCAGCACGGTCAGCAGGCGGGCCTGCTGGGTCTGCTTGGCCTCCTTGATGGCGCGCGGGTTCTGCCCGGTCGCCACCGCCTGCGCCTCGGCCTGGGCCAGGCCCTCCGCGGCGCGGGGGAAGCCCTGCGAGTGCTTTCGCTGCTGCTGCTGCCACCACGCCTGGAGGTCGGTCAGCGGCCCGTAGGCGTCGACCCCTGCGTTGTTGCGTTCTGGTCGACGGACCGGTCGACCGAGACATCGGATTGGACCCGTGGCGCGGCGAGCGTGTAGTAGTAGTCGCGGGCGGATGTCTCGACGGCGTCGCTGACGCGCCCGCCTGGCTCAGGTTGCGGCGCTCGGGCCGCCACGAGCATGGCGCTCGCGACCAGCGAGAACACCACGATCGGAGCGAGCAGGCGCCAACTCACGGTCTGTGACCCGGAATGCACGATTGCGTCCTCCTGTCAAAGCTGTGACTCCTGCCACGCGACGGGCGAGTGGCGGACGGGAAGAAGAGTGACCAGTGTCACGCGTGCGGTGGGGTACGGCGTCCCCCGGACGAATCGCCTTGTCAACCCCCAAGCGAAGCGACCCCAACGCGCGGACCATAGCCCCGAATTGCGCTGCCGCGCAACTCGGGCATCGCGTTTTGTGGTGCCATCGATCACCGGGTTCGGCCGCTGCCAGACGGCCCAGGGTCTACCCGGCGACGGCCTCCGCGTAGGCGGCGGCGAAGCCGGCAATTCCGGGCTCGACCATGTCGTCGGTGGCGGTCAGGCTGATCCGGAACCACCCGGGCACCTCGACGATCGAGCCGGGCAGGACGAGCACCCGGTGCTTGGCCAGGATGTCGGTGAAGGCCACGTCGTCGGCGATCGGCGAGCGGGCCATGAGGTAGAAGGTGCCTTCCGGCATGGTCGCCTCGTAGCCCATCTCTCGGAGCGCGCCCACCAGCCGATCCCGGCGCCGCTCCATCGCGGGCATGTCGATGATCAGCGGCTCGAGATCCGGCAGCGCGTGTTGGAGCAGGGCATTCGGGAACGCATACCCGGTCGCCAGCTGCGCGACCAGCACCGTCTCCCGGAACGCTTCCCGGTCCGGCATCGTCGGCGGGACGGCCAGGTAGCCGACCCGCTGCCCTGGGGCCAGGAGCTGCTTTCCATACGAGTAGGTGACGACCGTGTCGGGATACACCTCGGCCGGCGAGTGGAACGTGATCCCGTCGAACAGGATGCGGCGGTACGGCTCGTCGCTGATGAGGAAGATGGGGTGGCCGATCCGCTCGGATGCATCCGTCAGAGTCCGTGCCAGCGCCTTCAACGTCTCGAGCGGGTAGACGCGTCCGCTGGGGTTCTGCGGGGAGTTGAAGATCAGCGCCCGGGTTCGAGGCGTGATCGCGGCGGCCAGCTCGTCCAGGTCGGGTTCAAAGGCCGGCGGGGGGAGATGGACGCGAACCGGGGTCGCGGCGGCGGCCAGGATCATGAACTCGTAGAAGAACCACGGCGGCGAGAAGAAAATGACCTCGTCACCCGGCTCGATCAGCGCCCGCATCGAGACGGCCAGGGCGGCAAAACCGCCGTTGGTCATCGCCACATCCTCGGGGTCCCATGGCATCCCGGTGGATGCACTCAGGCTCTTCGCCACCGCGATCCGGGCCTTCGGATCGCTGACCTGGTAGGCAAACCAGTTCCGCCGACGAGGCTCGAGGTGGCGGCGGAGGGTATCCACGTATGCCGGCATCGGCTTCTCGAGCGGGTTGCCGACCGCGAAGTTCGCGACCTCGGGGTTCTCGTTCAACTTGGAGAACGGACCGTTGAAGAAGTCCAGGAAGCCTTGGATGCTGTCGCGGAGCGCGTCGATCTGGCGGGCCGAGGTCGTGGTCATGTGGGGACCTTAGCGCTGGGCGGCCGCGATGGCACCGAGCAGGACCGTCTTGGGCGGGAAGTCCTCGCAGTACTGATAGCGATGGGCGAGCTGGATGCGGCTATCGACGGCCACCACGAACTCCCCGGGGAGCTGCCACGGGGAGTCGACGACCGCCCGCTCCGTGCCGCGCCTGGGCTCGCAGAACATCGTCTGGGCAGTGTCCATGTCGTTCGGCCGCCACGGGAAGTCGTGCAGGATCTGGGCCGGCGTTCCCTCCAGCAACCCGTAGGCGCGGTATGCCTTCCGTTCCGGGTCACAGAGCAACGGAAACCGATAGCCACGCCTGGTCGCGACCGCCGCCGCCCGCTCCGGCTCGGCCTGGCACACCGCGACCACCGTCGCCCCCGCCTCGGTGTAGCTGTCCAGCTCGTCGCGAAGGGCCTCCCAGCGCTCCATCAGGCACGAGCAGCCGAAGTGGCGCATGAAGATGACGAGGGCCGGTCCGTAGGCCCAGAACTCGCTCAGCCGCCGGTTCCCGCCGGAGGTATCCGGCAGCTCGAGGTCCGGGGCTTCGTCGCCAGGTTGCGCGGGAAGCTCGTCGTAGCGCGTCCAGGTGGGGCCGGCCAGCCATCCCTCGACCCAACGGGCCTCGGCGCTCTGCTGGAGCTCTTCGATCGGGTCGATGACCTCGCTCGTCACGACCGAAGGGTACCGCCGATCGGCGCCGCGAAAGGGCTCAGCCGGTCGCGCCGAGCACGCCCTCCTGCGGCTGGGCGGCGAGCAGGCTCCACCCGACCACGAGCCAGCCCAGCGCGTAGGCCACCAGCCCCAACTGGGAGAGGATGGCCAGCGCGCCCCCGGGTGCAATGGCGCCGCCTGCCAGCAAACCGATCATCGCCACCGGCGCGGTGATCGTGAACGCGAGCCCCACCACCACCGGAAAGACCCGGATGGTAAGGATCACGGCGCCCAGGGTGGCCGAACCGATCCACAGGGCAATGTTGGCGAAGTACCCGAACTCGCCCCCACTGGTGGGCAGCACGCCGATGCGGGTGAGCAGGACGAAGCCGATGCCCCACGCCAGAGCGAGGAGCGGCACGACGAACCCGAACCAGGCGAGGCCGGGGCGAACGGAGACCTGCCGCAGGTGGATCCCCACCAGCCCGACGATGGCGAGAACGTAGAAGACCGGGCCGGTGATCTCGTTCAGTCCCGCGAAGCCAACCAGCAACGCGGCTCCGGCACCAATCGCGGCAAGGCCAGCCACTCGGGTGAACATGCGGAACCTCCCTTCGGGCGCTTGGGGAAACAGGTGCGCGTCGATCGCACCCCAGAGGACGTCCAGGACCTGGACCGCTGTCGGGGGCCGCTCCTCGAGCAGCGCGAGGAACTCGTCGCCATAGCGATACGCCAGGGCGCGGGGTAGAAGCCGACCAGGCGCTTCGGGCTCACGCCGCACCCTCCTCGAGACGACTCAGGGCACGACCGGCGAACCGCTGCAGCTGGGTCAGGTGCGCCTCGAGGGTGGATGCGCCGAGGGCGGAGAGGCGGTACGGCCGGCGACGCTCTTCAGCCGGGAGCGCCTCGATCAGGCCGCGCCGTTCGAGCCGCGCCAGCGCCGCGTACAACGTGCCGGGGCCCAGCGGCTGTCCGCTGATCGTCTCGGCGTCCTGCATGATCGCGTACCCGTGCTTTGGGCCATCGGCCAGGGTGGCAAGCACCAGGAGAGCGGGTGCGGCAAACGGGCTGAGGTCCTCGGCTGGCGACTGCTTGGGCATGCGATTGCGCTCCTTGTCGGTTCTATATCGTCACACGATATATCGCGGAGCGCTACATGTCAACGGTGCCCTCGTCGGGGCCAAGGAAGAGCAGCCGGTCCTCAGTGGTCGCCGTGCTCGTGGCCCTCGTGATCGTCGTGGCCGTGCTCGTCGTGGTCATGCTCGTGGTCGCGATGCTCGTCGCGATGCATCCACTGGGTGTAGGTGATGCCGACGAGCAGCCCTTCCGGGCTCAAGAGGCGGGCAACAGTCTGGCCCCACGGCTCGGTGGTCGGTGGCTTGAGGATCTCATTGCCGGCTGCCTCGAGCTCGGCGGCGGCACTGCTCACCGCTTCCGGCGACTCCACGTCGAGCTCCAACCAGGCCTGGGGTGCCGTGATGTGCTCCGGCCAGGTCTTCGACCCGAAACACGACTCCGCGGCCTGGCCGAGCGGCCACGCGGCGAAGGCGTTCACGCCGGGGACGTCATCGGTCCCCCAGTAGTCGGGCGCGATCTCGGTCATGGGCAGCCCGACGTCGTCCCGCCAGAACTTCAGGCTGGCCACCGAATCGGGCGTAATCGGTCCATACCCGGCGATGAACGAGACCTTCATGTCGTTGCTCCGTGTCGGTTGGCGGCCACGTTACGGAGAGCGGGCACGACCTCGCGGCCGTATCGGTCCAGCTGCTCCTCCTCGTCGCCGTTCATGAGGTAGAAGTTGAACTGGTCGACGCCGGCATCGGCCAGCTCGTGGAGCTTGGCGACGTGCTCGGCCGGCTCACCGAGGATGCAGAAGCGGTCGGTCACCTCGTCGCCGACGAACGCGGCGTTCGTCGAGCCCACCTCCGCGTGGTGGTGGTAGTCGTATCCCTCGCGGTCGGTGATGTAGCCGGTCAGCGCGTCCGGCAGCTGTTCGCGCGGGTACTTGTTGACGAGGTCCACGACGTGGTTTGACACGAGCGCCGGGAACCAGCGGGTCCGATCCTGGCCGATGTCGCGCGGACCGACGTGGGCGGGCGCCGCGGCCTGGACCTTGATCGTGCCTGGCGGCCGTCCGGCCGCCGCCTCCGCCTCGCGGAGCTGGCCGACGAACCAGCGGATGAGGTCGGGATCGGCGAGCTGGAGGATCAGGCCGTCGGCGACCCGTCCGGTCATGGCCAGGGCCATCGGCCCGTAGCCGGCGACCCACACGGGCAGCGTCCATGAGCCGGCCCAGGTGAGCTGGATCTCCGTCCCCTCGTAGGTGACGGCCCGTCCCTCGACCAGGTCGCGGATGACGGTGATCGCCTCTTCGAGGGTCTTCATCGTGGTCGGTGGCTTGCCGAGCACGCGCCGGGCGCTGTCCCCGCGCCCGATCCCGAGGTCCATTCGGCCGCCGCTCATCTCGTTCAGCTCCGCCAATGTCGACGCGGTGACCGACGGCTCGCGGGTGGCCGGGTTCGTGACGCAGGTCCCCAGCCGCATCGCCGTCGTGGCCTGCGCCATCAGGGTCAGGGCGGGATAGGGGTCACGCCACAGGACGTGGCTGTCGAACACCCAGCCGTGGGTGAACCCGGCTGCCTCCGCCCGGCGGGTCAGGTCGAGCGTGCGGTCGGTGGTGTTCTCGAGCTTGAGGGTGAACCCGAAGTCCATCGGTCAGGCAGTCAACCGTCCCGGCGCCGACCTACGGTCGGACGAGGTCCTCGTAGGCGTCGGGGCGCCGGTCGCGGAAGAACTGCCACGTCTGGCGCACCTCGTTGATCTGGTCCAGGTCGAGCTCGCGGACGAGGAGCTCCTCCTCGTGGGCGTCTCCGACGTCGCCGATGAACTGGCCGCGCGGGTCGACGAAGTACGACTGCCCGTAGAAGTCGTCGTCACCCAGGTGCTCGATCCCGACCCGGTTGATGGTGCCCACGAAGTAGCCGTTGGCCACCGCATGGCTGACCTGCTCGACGCGCCACAGGTACTCGCTCAAGCCCGCGGGACGTGGCCGAGGGGATGAACACCAGCTCCGCCCCGTTCAGGCCGAGGGCGCGCGCGCCCTCCGGGAAGTGGCGGTCGTAGCAGATGTAGACGCCGACCTTGCCGACGGCGGTGTCGAACACCGGATATCCCAGGTTGCCGGGCCGGAAGTAGAACTTCTCCCAGAAGCCCTTGACGTGGGGGATGTGGGTCTTCCGGTACTTGCCGAGGTACGACCCGTCGGCGTCGATGACAGCGGCGGTGTTGTAGTAGATCCCGGCGGTCTCCTCGTCCTCCTCGTACATCGGTACGACGAGGACCATGCCGGTCTCCTTGGCCAGGGCCTGCATCCGCTCGGTGGTCGGCCCGCCCGGGATCTTCTCGGTGTAGCTGTAGTACTGCGGATCCTGGACCTGGCAGAAGTAGGGCCCGTAGAACAGCTCCTGGAAGCACATGACCTGGGCGCCCTGCTTGGCGGCCTCGCGCGCGTAGCGCTCGTGCTTCTCGATCATGGTGTCCTTGTCGCCGGTCCACTCGGCCTGCAGCAGGGCGGCCTTGACGATGCGCGCCATTGGTCTGATCAACCCTCCGTGCGGGCAGTTTGATCGGGAAGAGAGCCGATACTCTACACCCCGTTCCCCGCCCAGCCGGCACCGCCCAGGGCGCGGCGATCGGTCAGTCGAAGACCTCGTCCGCGCGGGCCAGGACCCACAGGACGTAGGCGTACGCGCCGCCCACCACCAGGCTGACGAGGACGCCCAACCCGACGCCGGCGGTCATCACCGAGCGGAACCAGTCGGCGAACCATTCCGGGACGCGGTCGAACTCGCGCAGGTCGGGCAGGGTCGCGACCCAGACCACCGTTCCGAGGACGCCGAGGACGATCACCACCAGCGCGGCGCCGCTGACCACCAGGCCGAGGATTCGGCCCCAGGCCAGCCGCTGGAGGATGCCCCAGCCGGCGGCGAGATGACCGCCGACCACCGCGGCGGCGATGGCCAGGGCGAGGACGAAGAACATGAAACCGGCCCACCCGGTCCCACCACCGTTGAAGTTGGCGCCGAACCCGCCCTCGAACGGGCCGCCGAAGCGACCAAAGCCTCCGCCCATCCGACCGATGACCAGCAGGGACCACAGCACGCCGAAGGCGCTGCCCAGGGCCGAGAGGGTCCCGAACACGAGCAGGATGATGGCCGCGGCGGTCACCCGGCCCGGGAGAGGCGGGCGCTCCCCGACCGGTCGGGCGGGAGGCGTCGGGTCGGGCGGGAGCGCGGGGGCCTCAGGCGGTGTCTCGGTCGGGGCTTCATCGGTCATGCGCAGAGGCTACAGCCAAACCGATGAAGGAAATGTTTACGCTGTGAGGGTGACGTGGAGCCGGCCGGCGAAGATCGCGTTCATCGGCTCGCACTCGGTCCGCAAGACGAACGCGGTGCACGCCTTTGCCTCCGCCGTGGGTCGGGCCGGACGGAGTGTGGAGGTCGGGCGCGAAGTCATCCGGTTCAACCCGCTGGGCCGCAACGAGGGCGCCTCGGCCGAGGCGCAGCTGTGGGCCCTCATGGCCCAGATCCAGCAGGAGCTGGAGCTGGCCGGCCAAGCCGACATCCTCGTCACCGACCGGTCGGTGGTCGACAACTTCGCCTACTTCCTGCGCGTGACCGACGGCGCGGACCCGTTCGGGGTCGAGCCGCTCGTCCGGCGCTGGTCGCAGTCCTACGACCTGGTCGTGCGGCTGCTCCCCGACGTGGCGCTCCTCCCCGACGGCATCCGCTCCACCAGCGACGCGTTCCGCGACGAGATCGAGGCCATCCTCGACCGCATCGTCCCGATCTACCTGGCGGAGGACCGATGCCTGCGGCTTCCCGCCAGCCAGGTCACCGAGGACTACGACTGGATGGCGCTGGCCGATCGCCTGGCCAAGCTCGTCGGCCAGCCGCTGCGCGACCCGGTCCAGGCGTAGGCACAGGCTGGGACGACCGATGGACGACATGGAGCGGACCCTCCGTCGGGCGACCGAGCTGAGCATCGCGTTCCTCGCCGGGCTCGCCGAGCGTCACGTCGGGGCGCGGACCGATGGGAACGCGATCGCCGCCGCACTCGGCGGGCCGATGCCCGAGGACGGTGAGGATCCGATCGCCGTCCTCGAAGACATGGCCGAGCGGCTGGACCCGGGTCTCGTCGCGACGGCCGGACCGCGGTACTTCGGATTCGTGATCGGTGGCGCGATCCCGGCCGCGGTGGGCGCCGACTGGCTGACGGCGGCCTGGGACCAGAATGCCAACCTGCACGCGCTGTCGCCGGCGGCGGCCGGGGCGGAGCAGGTGGCCGCCGGCTGGATGCTCGACCTGCTCGGGCTGCCGCCCTCGGCCAGCGTCGGCCTGCCGACGGGAGCGGGCCTCGCCAACACGGTGGGCCTGGCGGCCGGTCGCCACGCGGTGCTGGCGCGCGAGGGGTGGGACGTCGAGGCGCGCGGCCTGTATGGGGCACCGGAGATCACGGTCGTCATCGGCGAGGAGGCCCACGCCACGGTCCTGACCGCGCTCCAGTACCTGGGCCTGGGCCGGGACCGGGTGGTCAAGGTCCCCGCCGATGAGCAGGGCCGGATGCGGGCCGACGCGCTCGCCGACCGAATTGCGGACGTCGCCGGACCGCTCATGGTGGTCGCCCAGGCAGGCAACGTGAACACCGGGGGCTTCGACCCGATGCCGGCCATCGCGGACGCGGTGGCGGCACACCCGAATGCCTGGATCCACGTCGACGGCGCATTCGGCCTGTGGGCCGCGGTCTCCCCGCGGCTGCGGCCGCTGGTGGCCGGTGTCGACCGCGCGGATTCCTGGGCGACCGACGCCCACAAGTGGCTCAACCTGGGCTACGACTGCGGCTTCGTCGCCGTTCGGGACAGCGAGGCGCACCGCGCGGCGATGTCGGCCTTCGCCCCGTACCTCATGCAGAACCAGGCCCAGCGCGAGTCATGGGAGTACGTGCTGGACAGCTCCCGTCGGGCGCGGGGCTTCACGCTGTATGCCGCGCTCCGCTCGCTCGGGCGCTCCGGCGTCCGAGCGCTCATCGAGCGGTGCTGCGACCTCGCGCGCCACATGGCGGACCGCCTCGCCGCGGCCGAAGGCGTGGAGGTCCTCAATGAGGTGGTGCTGAACCAGGTCCTCGTCCGCTTCCACCCGACTGGCGCCGGCGATCCGGGTGCCTTCACCCGCGAGGTCATTCGCCGCGTCCAGGACGAAGGCGAGACGTGGATGGGCGGGACCACGTGGCACGGGATGGACGCCATGCGGATCAGCGTCAGCAACTGGTCGACGACCGAGGCGGACGCCGACCGAACCGTGGACGCCATCCTCCGCGCGGCCGGTGGCGGAGCGAGCCCGGCCTGATCGGTCAGCCCTCGGCGGCTGACGCCTCCTCGGCCGGAGGCGCGGTAGACGAACCGGAAGTAGGCCCAGAACAGGACCGAGATGGCGCCGAACAGGGCGAACACGCCGAGTGCCGCCACGAGCGCCGGGATCGACAGGTCCGACAGGTACCCGGCGTTGGGGCCAATGAGGATGTGGATGAACCCGAACAGGGAGAGGCCCCACAGGACGGCCCACACCGGGCGGTGCCATCGGTAGATCAGGTAGCCGGGCATGAACCTGAGCGGCATGAGCCCAAAGGCCACCGCCTCGAGGGCGGCCACCACGATGGCAGCCAGGGCGGTCTCCACCGCCAGCGCGACGAGGTCGCCCGGCGGCAGGCCGGCGCCGCGCACCACGGTCAGCAGCACCCATGCGATCACCGCCAGGACCAGGGTGATGGCCGCGCCGACGGCGGCCTCGCGTCCCTCCTGCTGGGGCGCGACCGCTTGCAGGAAAACGACCGCGAGGATGACGCCGTACAGGTAGCCCGGCTGCAGGTTGAACAGGCGGGAGATGACGACGAAGACCGCGGCCAGGAGATGGCCCAGGGCAGGACGCGCATGCGCCCTGTCTCGCCGGTCCCGCGGTGGTGGACGAGGAGGGCGGGCAGCTCGAAGGCGACGAGCACGACCCCGATAGCGGCCAGGAACCCGAGGAAGATCGCCAGACCCTCGGCATTCAGGGCCAGGTCAGGGTTCAGGAAGGCGCTGATCAACGCCACCACCACGACGGCCAGCAGCACGCGTTTCATCAGACCTTCCAGAAGTCGGTGAAGCGGCGGACGTGTCGACCGAGCCAGCTGCCCGACCACCAGCCGACCAGGACGTCGTAGTTCGCCTTGGCGGTGTTGTTGAACAGCTCCCCGACGAAGCCCATGAACAACAGGAGGAGGAAGGCGAGGAGCGCGCTGGAGACGAGTGCCGCCGGCTCGGTGCTCACGTCAGCCGGGCCCGGGACCGATGCGACCCAGCCCTCGCCGGCGTCGGGCGCGTTGTCCGGCGGCGGGACGGAAGGCGGCGGCGAAAAGACGATCCCTCCCACGTTCCCCTCGGGGCTCGGTTCGACCGAGTCCGTCGCGCTCTCCGTCGGGCTGGGCGACGGCGTCGGGGTCGGCGTCGGGTCGGGCTGGGCGTTGGGGTCGGCGGGGGGTCGGCGCCACCCTGGGCGAAGGCGCGGGTGGCGGCGTTGGCGCCGGGGTCGGGGTCGGGAACGCTCCCGCCGTCACCTGGCTGGTGATCTGCCAGCGCCACGGTGCCGTGGGAGCGGCCCGGAACAGCGTCCCGGTCATGCTGCACTCCCCGACCAGGGCCGGTCCGACCGTCCCGCCGTCCGACTCCTCGAGCTGGGTTGCCACGCTGTCGAGGAAGGCGGCGATCGCCGTGACCTCGACCTCGTCGTCCGCGCACCCGGCCGCATGGAGCATCCTGATCCAGCCCCGATCCTCGACGAGGAAGTCGTGGATCCCGTTGCTGTGGGCATTGACCTGCGATGCCACGACCAGCAGCGGACCGGTCGCGGGCCGGATGACCGAATGTGGCTCGCGGAAATAAAACTGATCGGGGCCGTCGCAGTCCACCTGGGTGGCGCCCGAAGTGCATCTCATGCCCAGTTCCACCGCCACGGCCACGACCTGCTCGACCGTCGGGCTGTGGGTGGCCTGCGCCAGGGCAAGGGGGATCAGGCTCGTGGCGAGCAGCAGGACCAGGACCCGTCGGGCGACCGCGTGGACATCGGTCCGACCAGTATCCGGACGCGTCAAGCGGCGTGGCGGCGCAAGCTGGGGAGGCCCAAGGGTCCCGTTTCTGCGACAGATCCTCAGGGCTCAGGAGGTGCGTTGAGGTTGCGCCGAGCTTCTTCGAGGGTGAAGGCGCCGCGATGGTTTCGGATCCAGGCGCGCGAGGATCGGTAGCGGACGGCCTCGTAGGCAATGAGGGCCACGAGCACCGCCGCGACCATCGCCAGCGCCGGCAGGGCGGGCACGACCGTCGCCACCGGGATGAGGGCGACGAGCACGATGGTGGCGACCGGCCGCCCGCGGCCCAGCCCGCCACCCAGCCGCAGGCGGAACGCGACATGGGCGGCCAGGTACAGCGCCAGCCCTCCGCACAGCCCGAGCGCGGGAATGGCCGGAAGCGGCTCGTCGAGGTGGGCCATGGTCGTCTTCAGCCCGAGGGCGAACAGGACGATCCCCGCGACCATGGGCAGGTGGAGGTACGAGTACAGATCGCGCGCGAGGGCCGCCCGCTCCGGGCCGGACGTCTCGGCCAGCCGAGCCTGGGCGATGTAGGTGACCCAGTCGAAGTACGACCACCACAGCATGCAGGCGACGAGGACGCCGAGCAGGGCAGCCGCGATCAGGCCGGCATCCAGCGGGATGCCGGCGGCGCCCAGGCCGATGGCGACGATGGACTCACCCAGGGCGATGATGACGATCAGCCCGTGGCGCTCGACGAAGTGTTCCGGCGCCACGCGCCAGCCCCGTGCCCGGCCGACCAGCCCGCCGAGGTAGTCGACCAGGATGGCCACGACCCAGATCGCCAGCTGGACGGTGCCGTCCAGGAAGCCGGCGACCAGCAGCAGGGTGGGACCGAGGATCGCGGTCGGACCGATCCGGATCACCGCGCCGAGCAGCTCCGGATCGGAACGGGCCCCGATCCCGAACAGGACGAGGTGCAGGGCTCGGACGACGAAATAGGCGGCGGCGAAGATCACCCCGTCGGCGCCGAACGCGTTCGGCACGGCCAGCGCGACGACGAGCATGGCGGCCATCGAGCCGAAGACCGCCAGCCGGACGGCTCCCTCCTCCGGGTCGAGCGCGTTGGTCAGCCATGCGTACGCGGCCCATGCCCACCACAGCGCGGCCAGGATCAACAGCCCCTGGAGCAGTCCCTCCCAGGTCGTGTGGTCGGCCAGGTAGCCGGTGACCTGGGTGATGGCGAAGACGAAGACGAGGTCGAAGAACAGCTCGAGCGCCGTCACCCGGTGCTCGAGCTCGGACGGCTCGGCCTCGACGGCTCGGCCTCGACCGGCGGTTCGCTCAGCGCTGGGTCCTCCATCGCCCCATCATCCGACTTCGGGCGCGGGACGAACAGCGAGTTGGCGGGGGTGCCCGCGGCGGGCGGGTTGTGGTGTAATCGGCTCCCGAGTCAGGCCCGATGCCCGAGGTACTCATGACCGTCACGCCCACCCGCCGCCTCACCGCCGAGGAGGTCGTCGCCCTCAACCGGCAGTACACCTTCTTCAGCTGGTCGGCCCAGGCCAAGATCAATCCGATCGCCATCGAGCGGGGCGAGGGAATCTACTTCTGGGACCCCGACGGCAAGCGGTACATCGACTTCAACTCGCAGCTGATGAGCGTGAACATCGGTCACGGCGACCGACGAGTGGCCGACGCCATCGCCGAGCAGGCCCACCAGCTCGCGTTCGCCGCCCCCCAGTTCGCGACCGAGGTCCGCGGCCGCCTCGGGGAGCTGCTGGCCACGCTCACCCCGGGGAACCTCGACAAGTTCTTCTTCACCCTGGGCGGGGCGGAGGCCAACGAGAACGCGCTGCGCCTGGCCCGGATCGTGACCGGGCGGCAGAAGGTCGTGGCCCACCATCGGTCGTACCACGGCGCCACCGCGGGCAGCATCAGCGTCACCGGCGACCCGCGCCGTTGGGCGAACGAGCCGGGCATCCCGGGGGTCATTCGCGTCCTCGACCCATGGCGCTGGGGCCAGACCGAGCCTGAGCCGGTCGACCGCCAGCTCGAGTACCTGGAGGAGGTCATCCAGTACGAGGGCCCGCACACCATCGCCGCCTTCATCCTCGAGACGGTGACCGGCACCAACGGCATCCTCATCCCGCCCGACGGCTACCTGCAGGGCATCCGCGACATCTGCGACCGGCACGGGATCCTGATGATCACCGACGAGGTGATGGCCGGCTTCGGCCGGACGGGCCGCTGGTTCGCGGTCGACCACTGGGACGTCGTGCCCGACCTGCTGACCATGGCCAAGGGCCTGACCAGCTCGTACCTCCCGCTCGGGGCGGTGGCCATGAAGCCGGAGATCGCGGACTACTTCAACGACCGCGTCTACTACGGGGGGCTGACCTACTCGGCCCACCCGGTCAGCTGCGCGGCGGCCATCGCCGCCGTCGGCGTCCTCCGCGACGACGACCTGGTGGGCAACGCCGCCCGCCTGGGCCCGATCATGCGCGAACTGCTGACCGACCTGGAGTCACGCCATCCAAGCGTGGGCACGACCCGCAACATCGGTCTGTTCGGCGTGATCGAGCTCGTCCGCAACCCGGAGACGAAGGAGCCGATGACCGCGTTCAACGCCAGCTCCCCGGAGATGGCGGCACTCGACGCGCGGTTGCGGGCGGACGGCCTGTACACCATGCAGCACTGGCACCAGGTCTTCACCAACCCGCCGCTGTGCATCACCGAGGAGCAGCTCCGCGAGGCATTCGGGATCATCGACCGCGCCCTGGACGAGACCGATGCCGCGGTCGCCTGACCGACCGCCCAGCAACCTCCCGTACCGATGACGGCCGGCGCCCCGCCATCACGGGCCCGGTCCGCCGGCGCCAGCCGGCGGGTGCGCATCGCGTTCTTCGCCCTGTTCATCGTCGGGATCGCGGCCCTGTGGGAGGGCGTCAAGGTGCTGGGTGGTGACCCGTTCCGGATGGACGGGGTCGTGGTGTGGACGCCCCCGCTCGACATCGGCCTGGCCAGCGACATCAACATGCCCCACTTCTGGGTCATCTTCACGCGCCTGTTCGAGCCGCTGACCTCGGGCGCGGAGCAGACGCTGCTCGGCTACCTGCTCGACCAGACGCTGTACACCCTGCGCTCGGCGTTCATCGGCTTCACCATCGGCGGCCTGCTGGGGATCGGCCTGGCCGTCCTGTTCGTCCACTCCGGGCTCATCGAGCGGGCGTTCCTGCCGTACGTGGTGGCCAGCCAGACGATCCCGATCATCGCCCTCGCACCGCTCATCGTGTTCCTCGCGGGGCGGGACGTGGGGAGCGTCGTGATCGTCGCCACCTACCTGAGCTTCTTCCCGGTCACCATCGCCATGCTGCGCGGCCTCCGCTCGCCCGACCCGCGGGCGCTGGAGCTCATGCGCTCGTACGCGGCGTCACGGCGGGCCGTCCTGTGGAAGGTGCGCTTCCCCGCCTCCCTCCCGTACCTGTTCACCGCCATGAAGATCACGGCCACCGCCGCCATCGTGGGCGCCATCGTGGGGGAGGGAGCCGGCAGCCTGCAGGCCGGCCTCGGACGGGCCCTGGTCTTCTTCTCCAGCAGCTATACCGTCGCGCCGGAGAAGCTGTGGGGCGCGATCCTGGTCGCATCGGTGGTGGGCATCCTGTGCTTCGGGCTGGTCCGGCTGGTCGAGATGGGCGTCGTCCGCGGGAGCCCCACCGGAGACGTCGTATGAGCGTCGCCGACGCCAGCGCCCCGGTCGTCCGGCTCGCCGGCATCGGAAAGACGTTCCGGACCGGCGGCAAGAAGGGCGACGGCGAGACGGTCGCCCTCACCGACATCTCGCTCGACATCGGTCGGGGCGAGTTCGTCTCGCTGATCGGGCCCTCCGGGTGCGGCAAGTCGACGCTCCTGCGGGTGATCGGTGACCTCACCAAGCCGACCACCGGGACCGCGGAGGTCAACGGCAAGTCGGCCGAACGCGCGCGCCTTGATCGCGAGTACGGGATGGTCTTCCAGGCCCCCGTGCTCTTCGACTGGCGGACGATCGAGGACAACGTCCGGCTGCCGCTCGAGCTGTTCGGATACGACAAGAAGGCGCAGGCGGAGCGGACACACGAGATGCTCGCGCTGGTCGGCCTGACCGATTTCGCCCGCCACCGGCCGTACCAGCTCTCGGGCGGCATGCAGCAGCGGGTGGCCATCGCCCGGGCCCTGGCCTTCTCCCCGTCGCTGTTGCTCATGGACGAGCCGTTCGGGGCCCTCGACGAGATGACCCGCGAGCGGATGAACTCGGAGGTCCTGAGCATCTGGGCGCGGACCGGGATCACGGTCGTGTTCGTCACCCACTCGATCCCCGAGGCGGTCTTCCTCTCGAGCCGGGTGGCGGTCATGAGCGCTCGGCCCGGCCGCATCACGCGGCTGGTCGAGGTGGATCTCCCCCGCCCGCGCGGGCTCGACACGCGGGAGAGCCCGGCCTACTTCTCGTTCATCACCGAGGTCCGCGAGGCACTCCGCGCCGGCGAAGGCCCGGAGGCCGATGTCGCGTCCGCCGAGCGGACCGCGGCCGAGGGCGTGGTCGGCTAGCCACATGAACGCGATTCGCCGCTACCTGCCCGCCGCGCTGATCCTCGTCGGGGTCCTCGTCGCCTGGGAGGTCCTCGTCAAAGCTTCCGGAGCCCAGGTGTTCACCCTGCCGGCCCCGTCCGCGATCTGGGCGGCCCTCGGCGAGAACTGGACCGAGGGCCACGCGATCTTCGCCGCGGCGCGCGTGACCTTCTTCGAGGCCATCGGCGGGCTGGTGATCGGCACCGTCCTGGGGGTGGCCACCGCCTTCATCGTGTCCCGTTTCCCCGCTTCGCAGGACACGGTCCTGCCGCTGGCGATCGCCGTCAACGCGATTCCGATCATCGCGTTTGCCCCGGTCGCCAACAACTGGTTCGGCATCCTCAGCCCGCTGTCGAAGATGGCGATCGCCGCCACGCTCGTCTACTTCCCGATCATGATCAACACCCTGCGTGGCCTCACCCAGGTCGAGCCATCGGCCCTCGAGCTCATGCGCTCCTACGCGGCCGCACCGTTGACGGTCACCCGCGAGGTGCGGATCCCGAATGCCCTGCCCTACTTCCTCACCGGCCTGAAGATCGCGACCACGCTGAGCCTGATCGGAGCGGTCGTGGGCGAGTACTTCGGGGGCCTCACCGCGACCCTCGGGCGGGTGGTGGTGGCCGCGGCCAGCTCGCTCCGATTCGACGTGACCTGGGCCGCCATCCTCGTCGTGTCGCTGATGGGCATCGCGCTGTATCTCGGGGTCGTTCTGCTCGAGCGACTCCTGATCCCGTGGCACGCCTCGTTGCGCGGAGACCAGCCCGCCTGATCGGGCAGCCTCCGCGCAGGACCCGCGCAGGGCCCGCGCCCGCGAACATCGGTCCCTCCGTAGAATCAGCAGTCACGGATGGTCCGGCCCTGGGCCAGCAAATCGAGGAGTGGAGATGAGGGTTACGCGTGTCTTTGGCGTGCTGGCAATAGCCGGCATGCTCACCTTGGCCGCCTGCCAGTCGAGCGCCAGTGAGAGCCCGAGCGGAGGCGAGAGCGCTGCGCCGAGCGCGGCCGAGAGCCAGGTCAGCTACGAGCCGGCCACCGTCCAGCTCCAGCTGCAGTGGCTGGACCAAGCACAGTTCGGCGGGTACTTCGCGGCCGTCGAGCAGGGGTACTACGACGACGTTGCCCTGACCGTGGAGATCCTCCCCGGCGGCGGCACCATCGTTCCGCAGGAGGTGGGCTCACAGCCCGACGGTCCGGAGTTCACCATCGCCTGGGTGCCGAAGGTGCTCCAGGCGCGCGAGGCCGGGTCCGACCTCGTCCACCTGGCGCAGGTCTTCCAGCGGTCCGCCACCCTCTCGGTGGCGTGGGCCGACGCCGGCATCACCGAGGTGTCCGACTGGGAAGGCAAGCGCATCGGCGCGTGGCCGTTCGGCAACGAGCTCGAGGTCCTGGCCTCGGCCCAGATCCTGGCCGACCTCCAGGACGGGGTGGACTTCACCCGCGTCGAGCAGGACTTCGACATGAACGAGCTCATCGCCGCCCAGGACGGGTGCGCGGCGAGCGACCAGGACTGCGTCGACGTCGCCGAGGCGATGATCTACAACGAGTGGGCGCAGCTCCTGGAGCTAGAGGATCCCGAACACGGGCGAGCTGTTCCAGCCGGACCAGTTCTTCGTGTTCGACTACAACGAGCTCGGCACGGCCATGCTGCAGGACGCGATCTTCGCCCGGCAGTCGTGGCTGGACGAGGGCAACAACAGGGAAGTCGCCACGCGATTCCTCCAGGCCTCGTTCCGGGGCTGGATGTACTGCCGGGACAACCCCGATGACTGCGTGCAGTACTCCATCGACCGCGGCAGCATCTGGGGTCGGGGCCACCTGGCCTGGATGATGAACGAGATCAACAAGCTGGTCTGGCCGGCGCCCGACGGGATCGGTGCCCTGGACCAGGACGTCCTGGGCCAGACCATTGACACCGCCACTGCGGCGGGGATCCTCACCGCGGCGCCGGACGAGGCCGCGATCAACTCCGACGAGCGCCTTGCCGCGTTGGCGGGGATCGACGGCGACACGACCGGCGAGGACTGGGAGCCTCCGACGGTGGAGATCACGCCCGGCGGCGACTGAGCCACCGGCGGGATCACCCGCCAACCTGACCGATGGAGGCCCCTCGTCCGCGAGGGGCCTCCGGCTATCCGGCCGCTTCCTCCGCGGCGAGTCGCGGGCGATCCCCGGCTCCGCCCGGCGGACGAGCGGTGGAAGGAGGGGCGGGACCAGCATGCTCGTGATCACCACCATCCCAACCACGACCGCGTAGAGGTCCGGTCCAAACGCCCCGGCGGCCAGGGCGAGCCCGGCCACGATGATCTCCACCTCCCCGCGCGGGACCATGGCCCAGCCGATCAGCAGGGCCCGGTCGCGACCGACGCGCAGCGCCCCGAGGAAGGCGCCGGCGAACTTGGTGGCGATGGCCACGGCGGTGACGAGCACCAGCAGGGCCACGGTCAGCGGGGTGGCGAACACCAGCGGGTCGATCTGAGCGCCGACGAACCCGAAGAAGAACGGGGTGAAGAGCGCGGCGATCGGCGCGGTCTCCTTCTCGAGGGCGTCCTTCTCGGACGACTCGCCGACCACCATCCCGGCCAGGAATGCGCCGATGATGGCCGCCAGGCCGATGGCCGCGCTGAGCGCGGCCAGGCCGAGCATGACGATCATCCCCGGCAGAAGCGGGGTCTCCGCGAACCGCGGCTCGGTGAGCAGCGAGGGGCGCCGCGAGAGGATGCCGGTGCCGGCCACCAGCACGATGACGATGAACGCGGCGGCCAGAGCCAGGGTCAGCAGGATGTCGCCCGCGTCCACGCCGCCGCTGGACATGCCAACCGCGACCGCCACGATCAACATGGCCAGCACGTCGTCGATGACCGCGGCGCCCAGCACGATTCGACCCGAATCCGTCCGCAGCGCCCCGAGCTGGTCGAGTGCGCGCGAGGTGATGCCGACCGAGGTCGCGGTCAAGGCGGCGGCGAGGAAGACGCTGCCCTCGAGGGAGAAGCCAAAGGCGGTCGCGATCGCGAATCCGCCGGCGAAAGGCAGCGCGACCCCGAGGACCGCGACCAGGGCGGCCGTGCCGCCGACGCGCACGAGATCGCCCACACGGGTGCGGACCCCGACCTCGAACAGCAGCAGCACGGCACCGATCTGGGCGAACAGCTCGGTCTCGGGCGTGACCTGGTACAAGCCCAGCAGGGCGGGTCCGACGATGACGCCGGCCAGGATCTCGCCCACCAGCGTCGGCTGGCCGAGCCGCTTGAACAGCTCGTCCCCGATCTTGGTGGCCGCGAGCAGGACGAACAGCTGGAACAGGACCTGGGCCAGGTCATCCACGGGCTGAACCTCGTCCACATGCAGAAAAACTGCGCACCGGCTGCGCAGTCTCCACCTCGACCGGCGATACGGGCCCGGTCCGGCCCGAGGCCGAGTCTAGACCGATGTCGTCGAGCGGGGCAAGGTCCCGAAGACCCGTTCCAGCCCTTCGGGGAGCTCGACGAGCGCATCGATGACCAGCGGCGGGTCGAACCCGTCGGGGAGGCGCTGGATCTTGCCCCACGGCCCGCGCCTGATCCACACCGATCCGAGCCCGGCGGCGGCGGCAGGCAGGACGTCGTTGTCCACCCGATCGCCGACGTGGACGACAGCCGCTGCGTCAGGGTCATCGAGCAGCTCGAGGACCCGCGCGAAGTACTCCGGCGCGGGCTTGGCCACGCCCATCTCGTCGGACATGGCGATGACCTCGACCGGCAGGTCCAGGGCCCGCAGATCGGCCGTGCGGCGGGCTGGTTGGTTGCCGAAGACGGCGATGCGGTACCCGAGGACGCTGATCGCGGTCAATGCAGGCCGGACGTCGGGGTACAGGTCGTCGTCGCGGATCGGTCCGTACGAGGCCTCGAGCTCGTCGCGGTAGTGCTCCCAGTGGGGCAGGCCGAGCTCCCGGAAGACCTCCTGGTGACCGCCGCCGCGGGCGATCACCGCGCCGAGGACGGCCATGAAGGTCAGGCGCGGAATGCCGACGACATCGGCCCACGTGGACCACACCCGGGTCTCGTCGACGAGGGTCTCGCCGACGTCGAAGACCACCCATCGGCCGTTCCATCGGTCCATCCGCGGACTCTACCGGTTGGCTGTTGCGGTTGACACGGGCTGAACCGACAGCGGGTAGCATCGGTCGTCCATGAGCCTGGTCGTCGATACCATCAGCAAGCGGTTCGGCGAGATCGTGGCCCTGGACGGGGTGAGCTTCACCGCGGAGCCGGGCCGGGTCTTCGGCCTGCTGGGGGCGAACGGCGCCGGCAAGACGACGTCGATGCGGATCGTGCTCGACATCCTGCGTGCGGACTCCGGCTCCGTGACCTGGCAGGGCAGGCCGAACACCGAGGTCCCGCGCCGGACCTGGGGCTACCTTCCCGAGGAGCGCGGCCTCTACCTGAACATGCGGTGATGGACGTCCTGCGCTTCTTCGCGCGGCTGTACGGCGTGCCCAGCCAGGAGGCGACGCGTGACGTCGAGGACTGGCTGGAGCGGTTCCGGATCCCGGACTACCGCGACCGCAGGGTCCAGGAGCTGTCCAAGGGCAACCAGCAGAAGATCCAGTTCATCGCCGCCATCCTCCACGACCCCGACGTGCTGATCATGGACGAGCCGTTCAACGGCCTCGACCCGGTCAACGTCCAGCTGCTCAAGGAGGCATTCCTCGAGATGCGGCGTCGGGGCAAGGCGCTGATCTTCTCGACCCACCAGATGGAGACGGTCGAGGAGCTGTGCGAGTCGATCGTGATCGTCGACCGCGGCAAGGTGGTGGTCGGCGGCCACGTTCGCGACGTGAAGCGGGCCATGAACCGGCAGGTCGTCCGCCTGTCGACCGACGGAGCCGATGGAACCGACGGCCTGGCGTGGGTCGAGTCGATGCCGGGCGTGTCGCTGACCCGTCGCGGCGAGGACTATCTCGAGCTGCATGTCAGCCGCGAAACCGATCCAGCCTCCCTGCTGACGGCCGCCCTCGAGCGCGGCGAGCGGGTGACCCGATTCGAGATCACCGATCCCTCGCTGGAAGAGGTGTTCATCGAGCATGTCGGGCGCCCCGCGGAGGAATCCGAGGAGCGACACCTGGCCCCGGCGCAGGAGCGGACGTGATGCTCGGCCTGTTCCCGAATGCCTGGACCGTGACCGTTCGGGAGTTCCAGCTGCGGGTCCGAAGCCGCGCCTTCCAGGTCGTGACCCTGATCCTGGCCCTGGTCGGCCTCGGGCTGGCCCTGCTGCCGATCGGGGTCAGCGCGCTCGGCCTGGACGAGCCCTCATCGGTGTCGGTCTACGCCGCCGTCCCCGAGGCCGAGGAGGGGGCCGCCGCCCTGGTCGCGACCCTCAACGCGATGGAGCAGTCCGGCGTGACCGCGGAGCTGGTCACCGATCCGGACGCCGAGCGGGACGCGGTCGAGGCGGGAGAGCGCGACGGGCTGGTGACGGTGGATCGCGGCGAGGACGATGACCTGACCTTCGACCTGTTCACCGCCGAGGGTCAGGTCAGCAGCCTGGTCTTTGGCGTCCAGGCCGCCGCGCAGCAGGTCGTGGCCGCCGACCGGCTGATCCGGGCGGGGATCGATCCCGGACGACGTGGGCGAGATGCTCGGCCCCACCGCGTTCGTGGTCACGCCGGTCGACCCCGATGCCGTCAACCCGGAGGAGAACTTCGGCCCGCGCTACCTGCTGGCCACCGCCCTGCTGGTGCTGATGTTCATGGCGATCATCACCTACGGCCAGTGGGTGGCCACCTCGGTGGCGGAGGAGAAGTCGAGCCGGGTCATGGAGCTGCTGATCACCGCCGCCACCCCCCGCCAGCTGCTCCTGGGCAAGGTCGTGGGCGCCGGTGGCGCCGGCCTGCTCCAGTACGTCGTCATCGTCGCGGCGGCGCTCGGCGGTCTCGTGCTGCAGGGCACCATCAGCCGGCTCATCCTCGGCGAGTCCAGCGGTGAGCCCCTCGAGCTGCAGGGCCTGACCATCGGCGTGCTGTTCGTGGTCGGCCTGTTCTTCGTCGGCGGGTTCGGGCTGTACGCGACCCTCTACGCCGCCCTCGGCTCGACGGCCAATCGGGTGGATGACGTCCAGACCATCACCGGACCGATGATCATCGTCGGGGTGGCGGGGTACCTCATCGCGTTCGCCGCGCTGAACGCGCCGGACGCGGACTGGGTCCAGGTCCTGTCGTTCGTCCCGTTCTTCTCGCCGTACCTCATCCCCACTCGCCTGGTGTTCGGCCTCATCGAGCCATGGGAGATCGCCCTGTCGTTCGCGTTCCTCATGCTGGGTGCGTTCATCGCGCTGTGGGTCGCGGCCCGCATCTACTCGGCTGGCGTCCTGCTCTACGGCCAGAAGGCCGGGTTGCGGAGCGTGTGGAAGGCGGTCCGCGTCAACCGCTGATTGGTCAGGCGGACTTGACCCCGGCGACCAGGGCCTGGACCGTCGACTTGGCGTCCCCGAACAGCATCGCCGTCTTCGGATCGCCGTACAGCGGGTTGTCGATGCCCGCGAAACCGGCCGCCATCGACCGCTTCAGGACGATCACGTTCTGGGCATGGTCCACGTTGAGGATCGGCATGCCGTAGATCGGTGAGGTCGTATCGGTCCGGGCCGCCGGGTTGGTGACGTCGTTGGCGCCGATCACGAGTGCGACATCGGCGTTCGTAAAGTCGTCGTTGATCTCGTCCATCTCCTTGAGCCGCTCGTACGGGACGTTGGCCTCGGCCAGCAGCACGTTCATGTGGCCCGGCATCCGCCCGGCGACCGGGTGGATGGCGAACTGGACGTCTACGCCCTTCGCCAGCAGCAGGTCCATCAGCTCGCGGACCGGGGTCTGGGCCTGGGCCACCGCCATCCCGTAGCCGGGAACGATGATCACGCTCTTGCCATACGCCATCAGCACCGCGGCGTCCTCCGCGTTGATGGTGCGGACGTTCTGCTCTCCCGCCGCGCCGGCGACCTGTGCCCCGCCCCCGGTCCCGAACGCCCCGAACAGGACGTTGAGCAGCGAGCGGTTCATGGCCCGGCACATGAGCTGGGTGAGGATCGCGCCCGAAGCTCCGACCAGGGTTCCGGCGATGAGCAGGGCGTAGTTGCCGAGCACGAACCCGGTGGCCGCCACCGCGATGCCGGTGTACGAGTTCAGGAGGCTGATCACGACCGGCATGTCCGCCCCGCCGATGGGCATCACGATCAGCACCCCGGCCACGAGGGCCAGGGCGACGAAGACGAGGAACAGGGTCACGTCGTTGGTGACGAAGGCGAGCGCGACGGCCATCACCAGCAGCGCCGCCAGCAGGATCCCGGCCACCAGTCGCGAGCCGGGATAGGTCACCGGCCGGGCGGCGATGAAGCCCTGGAGCTTGCCGAAGGCAATGACCGATCCGGTGAGGGACACCGAACCGATGACTGCGCCGAGCAGGGTGGCGATCATGGGAATGGTCGGCAACAGGCCCGCGCCAGGGCCGCCTTCGCCGGTAGCCGTCAGGAACTCGGAGACCGCCACCACCGCCGCAGCCCCACCCCCGGCGCCGTTGAAGATGGCGACCATCTGGGGCATGGCCGTCATCGGGACCCGGCGAGCACCGATCACGCCGATCACGGTCCCGATCAGGCCGCCGACGGCGATCACCCACCAGTTGTCGAGCAGCCCCTCGGTGGTCGCGATCGTCCAGCCCACGACCAGCGCCATGCCGGCCGCGCCGAGCAGGTTCCCGGTCCGGGCGGTCTTCGGCGAGGCGAGGAACTTCAGGGCCAGGATGAAGCTGACCGATGCGACGAGGTAGACCGCGTAGGTCGCCAGGTCGAGGATGGTCATGTCCTCGGTCATGGCTTCTTCTCGCCGTCCCGTCGGCCGCGGAACATCTCGAGCATCCGATCGGTGACGACGAATCCGCCGACCACGTTGATCGTGCCCAGGATGACGCCGGCCAGGCCGAGGCCCAGCTGGAGCGGCGACTCCGCGGTGGCGGTCACGATGATCGCCCCGACCACGATCACGCCGTGGACCGCGTTCGCCCCCGACATCAGCGGGGTGTGGAGCATGGTCGGGACCTTGCTCACGATCTCGTAGCCGACGAAGGCGGCCAGGACGAGGATGAACAGGGCGTCGACCAGGGCCTGGGGCTCGAGGGTCTCGGTCATGGCCTGGCCTCCCCCGACTGCGCGGCCAGGGCGGCCGCGGTCGCCTCGTGGACGACCTTGCCGCCGTGGGTGATCGTCGCGCCCTTCGTGATCTCGTCTTCCAGGTCCAGGGTCAGCTTGCCCTCGTGCACGAGGTGGTCGACCAGGGTCTGGACGTTCTTGGCGTACATCTGGGTGGCGTGGGTCGGGACCGTGGCCGGCAGGTTGGTGAGGCCGATGATCGTCACCCCGTCGACCACGACCTCCTTGCCGGGCTCGGTCAGCTCGGTGTTGCCTCCTGCCTCGGCGGCCATGTCCACGATCACGCTCCCCGCCTGCATGGTCCGCACCATGTCGGCGGTGATGAGCTTGGGCGCGGGGCGGCCGGGGATGAGGGCGGTGGTGATGACGAAGTCGGCAGCCTGCACCCGCTCGGCGATCAGCTCCCGCTGCCGCCGCTGGTAGTCCTCGCTCATCTCGCGGGCGTAGCCACCCGCGGTCTGGGCCGACGCCTTCTCCTCGTCGGTCATCGGCACCTCGACGAAGGTGGCCCCCAGGCTTTCGACCTGCTCCTTGACCACCGGCCGCACGTCGAACGCCTCCACCACCGCACCCAGCCGCCGGGCGGTACCGATGGCCATCAGCCCTGCCACCCCCGCCCCCATGATCAGTCCCCGAGCCGGACGGACGGTGCCCGCCGCGGTGGTGAGCAGCGGGAAGAACTTCGGCAGCCGGGTCGCGGCCAGGAGAACCGCCTTGTACCCGCCGACCGTGCTCTGCGACGAGAGCGAGTCCATGGACTGGGCGCGGGTGATGCGGGGAATGGCATCCATGCTGATGGCGGTGATCCCCCGCTCCGCCAGCCGCTCGGCCAGCTTCGGGTTGGAGAGGGTTCCCAGCGTGCCGATCAGCACCGCATCCGGCCGCAGCATGTCGATCTCCTCGTCGGTCGGCCGGCCGACGCGCAGCACGAGCTCCGCCTGGCCGTACAGGGCGGCGACGTCGGGAACGATGGTGGCGCCCGCCTCGGCATATGCCGCGTCCGAGAAGTGTGCCGCCTCACCGGCGCGGGCCTGGACCAGCACCTCGTTGCCGGCCGCGACGAGCTGGCCGGCGATCTGCGGAGTGAGGGCCGCGCGTGCCTCGCCTTCGGCGGTTTCGCGCGGGACGGCGATCTTCATGAAGGACAGGATCCCTGGAAGGTGGAAGGCAGACGGACGACCGCCTCCGAAGCGGGATGGCGGCCGGTGGTTCGGAGTCTAGCATGGGCCTCTGCCGCCTCCGGGCATCGGCGAGGACGGCGTCAGCGGAGGGACGCGGCGACCTTCTGCGCGGCCTGCAGGCTCGGCGCCCCCTCGACCCGGTAGGCGACGCCGGCCTCCTCCCACAGCAGCGTCGAGCCGACCAGTCGCAGGGTGGTGTCCACGATCTCGCCGGTGGCGTCGCGGTAGAAGAACGCGTGGACGCCGCCTTCCACCCACCAGCCCGGCTGGCCGTTGACCGTCACCTTCTCGACGCTCGTTCCCTCCAGGATCAGCTTCTCGAAGGTCTCCGGACCGATGTCGGCGCGGAACTGGGTGATGACCAGCCCGATGCCGTCCTCGTCCGCCGGGAAGGAGGGCCGATCGCCCCAGGCCAGGGTCACCGTTCCGCCGGCCGGGACCGGGGCGAGATACACGCCGTCCGGGTCGCCGAGCTCCGGATCGTCGGGCAGCCGGATGTCGAACGGGACCGCGGCCTGCGCCTCGTCCAGGGTGACGGGCTGCCCGAAACCCCGGTTGGGGACCGATCCAACCGGGGTGGGCAGCGGTGTCCCGTCCGCGAAGTTGATCCGGATCGCACCGAGACCGATGCCGATCGCACCGACCACGCCGACGGCCAGGACGGCCGCCGCCGAGCCGAGGACGAGGGCACGGCCGATGGACGCGGGTCGCGGCCACCATCCGCCGCGGGCGGGCTGCAGCAGCTCCGCGACCACGGACGTCGGACAGCCGCGGCGTCGGCGGGAAGAGCACCGTGGCGGCGAGGTCGGTCAGGGCGGACGCCAGGGCGGCCTCACGGGCGGCCTCCGGCGAGCGCGCGAATCGGTCAGACATCGGTCCCGACCTCGTTCCGCAGCCGGCCCATGGCCCGTGACAGCCGGGACTTCACCGTCCCCCGCGGGACGTCGAGCGCGGCCGCCATTTCCGCCTCGTCGAGCTCCACGAACCAGCGAAGGCTGATCACCAGCCGGTCCTCGGGACGCAGCCGCTCGATGGCGGCCAGCAGCGCCTCGCGCCGCTCCCCGGCCAGGACCGACCCCTCGGGCGATGGGGCTGCACCGCCCGAGAGGGGGTCCTCCGCCAGGCGGAGGCCCAGCGCGGCCTGCCGCGACGAGCCACGCCGACGGTTGCGAGCGGCGTTGGCCACGATGCGCAGCAGCCACGGACGCGGCTCCGCCCCGCTCCGAAAGCGCGGCAGCGCCCGCCAGGCACGGACGAACCCTTCCTGGGCGGCGTCGCGAGCCTCGTCGGCATCGCCGCACACCAGGAAGGCGGTCCGAAAGGCGACTTCCTCGTATCGGCGCACGAGCTCCTCGTAGGCCGCGACGTCTCCGCGCCGCGCCCGTTCCATCAACTCACTGTCGGACAGTGGACAGCCCTCCACCCGGCAGGACCGATACACCGCTGGGTCCCGACCGGTTCCCGACACCGCGCATCGGGGCAGTATGGAGTTCGCCCTCCGGGGAACCGGGGGCGAGGCCCCGGTGTATGGGTCGCATCACCACCTCTGCACCGATGAGGAGCCTGCCGTGTCACATTCCATTCGCCAGCTCGCGCTCGTCCGGCGAGCGCTCGTGCCGCTGGTCGCCGCCACCGGCCTGGTCCTGGCCACGGCCGGGGGCGTGCTGGGCAAGTGCCAGCACAATCCGGAAGAGGTCTGCCCGGCTGGCGTGGTTGCGACCTTCGATCCCGGCGGATCCGTGACCGCCGGCTCGACCGAGACGGTGGGGGTCTGGATCCACGACGGCGAGGTGCCGTACGCGGCGGACCACGTCGCGATCGTGTTCAGCAGTGTGGGCGACGGCACCGTGCTGCGGGTCGACGCCACGCCGACGTCGCTCGTCGGCCGCTGGGAGGCGACCGTCGAGCTGCCGGCCGGAGGAACCTGGGCGCTCGCCGCCGACATTGCCGGTCCGGACTTCGCCGGCAGCTTGACCCTCGACCCGATCCTGGTCGGGCCTCGGGCGGCACCACCCGCTGGGGCCCCGTCGGCGATCCCGGGGCTCCCCGTCCTGCCGTGGGTGGCGCTGGCCGCAATCGCCACGCTGGCCGCCGCGCTCGGTGGGGGGATCGTGGCCAGGAACCGACGGCGGGAAGCTTCCGCCCAGGGATAGCCGCCGCGGGCCGGACCCGCCGCAAACCCCGCTGGTCCGGGGGACGGTTGTCCCCCGGACCGCCGTTCATTGACCCCTTCCCACCGGCTGCGTACGCTACGGAGCCCAATGGCCACCCTCACACGACCGCGGAGCCCGGCGGTCGGGGCACGCCCAGCTGCCGCGACCCGATCGGAGCCGGCTGCCCCGGATCGGTACCTCAACCGTGAGCTGTCCACCCTCCAGTTCCTGGAGCGCGTGCTGGCGCAGGCCGAGAATCCCGACTCGCCCGTGCTGGAGCGGGCGAAGTTCGCCGCCATCGTGGCCGGCAGCCTCGACGAGTTCTACCAGGTCCGGGTTGCCGGCCTGAAACGGCAGGTCGCCGCCGGAACGCTCACCGCCTCGCCCGACGGCCTCACTGCTGCCCAGCAGCTGGCCCGCATCGACCGGCGCGTGCGAAAGCTCGCCGCCCGTCATGCGGCACTGTTCACCGATGAGCTCCGGCCGGCGCTCGCGGAAGCCGGGATCCCGATCGTCCACTGGTCCGATCTCGACGACGACGCGCAGGCCGCGCTGCGCGAGACGTTCGAGGTCCAGATCTTCCCGGTCCTCACCCCGCTGGCGGTCGACCCCGCGCACCCGTTCCCGTACATCTCGAACCTGTCGCTCAACCTGGCCGTGCTCGTGCGCGACCAGGCGAGTCGCCGCCGGCTGTTCGCCCGGATCAAGGTGCCGCCGCTCCTGCCGCGCTTCATGTTCGCTGAGGGCAACGGGCACGGGCCGGCCTGGGTGCCTCTCGAGGACGTGATCGCCGCCAACCTCGACAGCCTGTTCCCCGGCATGGTCATCGCCGAGTCGTGGAGCTTCCGTGTGACCCGCCACTCCGACCTCGAGATCGACGACGACGAGGCGGAGGACCTGCTGGAGACGATCGAGGAGGAGCTGCGCCGGCTCCGGTTCTCGCGAGCCGTCCGGCTCGAGGTCGAGCAGGGGATGCCCGACCACGTCATCGCGCTGCTGACGCGGGAGATGCAGATGGGGACGGCGGACGTCCACGAGCTTCCCGCGCCGTTGGGTCTGGCCGACCTGTGGAGCCTGGTCAATCTCGAGCGGCCGGATCTCAAGCCCGCGCCGTTCCATCCGGTCATTCCCCGAGAGCTGGCCCCGACCACCGAAGGCCCGGCCGATGTTTTCGGCGCCCTGCGCGCCGGCGACATCCTCGTCCACCACCCGTACGACTCCTTCGCCGGCACCGTTCAGGCGTTCATCGCCCAGGCAGCGACGGACCCATCGGTCTTGGCCATCAAGCAGACGCTGTACCGAACGTCGGGCGAAAGCCCGATCGTGGACGCCCTGATCCGGGCGGCCGCGGCCGGCAAGCAGGTCGTGGTCCTGGTCGAGCTCAAGGCCCGCCTGGACGAGGAGGCGAACATCGCCTGGGCCCGGAAGCTGGAGCAGGCCGGCTGCCATGTCGTGTACGGACTCATCGGTCTGAAGACCCACTGCAAGGTCAGCCTGGTCGTGCGCCAGGAGGGCAGCCTCGTCCGTCGCTATGTCCACATCGGCACCGGCAACTACCACCCTGCCACGGCCCGGATCTACGAGGACCTCGGCCTGCTGACCGCGGACGAGCAGTTGACCGAGGACGTCACCCACCTCTTCAACATGCTGACCGGCTACTCGCGCCGCTCGGAATACGACGCCCTGATCGTTGCGCCGCTCAACCTGCGGCGGCGGATGGTGGAGATGATCGAGCGCGAGGGCGAGCGCTCGACCGCGAAGCGACCAGGACGGATCTCGATGAAGATGAACGCGCTGGTCGACGTGGGGATCGTGGATGCGCTGTACGCCGCGTCCCAGCGCGGTGTCGAGGTGGACCTCCTGGTGCGGGGGCCGTGCATTCTTCGGCCCGGCGTGGTGGGACTGTCCGAGACGATCCGCGTCCGCTCGATCGTCGGCCGATTCCTGGAGCACTCCAGGATCTACCGCTTCGGGAGCGGCGACGCGTCCGAGTTCTGGATTGGCAGCGCCGACATGATGGATCGCAACCTCGACCGCCGGTTCGAGGCGCTGGTCCGCGTCGACGACCCCGCGCTCCAGGAGCGGCTGGACGGCATCCTGGACCTGGCCTGGGCGGACACGTTGCAGGCCTGGTCGCTGCGGCCGGGCGGCAAGTGGGCCCGAGTCGCCCGCGGGCGTGAACCGATCAGCCTCCAGGAGGAGCTGATGCGCCAAACCCTCCAGGCGTGAGCCACGACCTCGAGCTGAAATTCGCGGTCGGTCCGGCATTCGTCCTGCCGGACCTCACGGGAGCCGGATCGGTTGCGCGGATGCAGGCCGTGCCCAGCCGCGAGCTGCGCTCGACGTACTACGACACCGTGGACCGCCGCCTCGCGCGCTGGGGCATCACCATCCGGCACCGCACCGGCGACGGGGATCGGCTGCCGTGGACGCTGCGACTGCCGCTGAGCACCACCGCGGCTGCGGCCGCGGGCGACGGTGTCCGGCCAGGGTCGCGGTCCGAGATCGAGGTCGAGGGGCCGCCCGATGTCGTGCCCGGCATGCTCGCGGACCTCGTCACGGCCCACGCCCGTTCGCACCCGCTCACGGCTGCCGCGTTCCTGGCCACCCAGCGCACCGGATGGCGGCTGGTGGCCTTCGACGGCCAGGTCCTGGCCGAGCTCACGACCGACGACGTGCTGGTCATGGACGGTGAGGAGGTGACGTCCCAATTCACCGAGTTGGAGCTGGAGGCTCGACGCGCGTCGCCCGACGACCTCGGCCGCAGTGAGCGCCAGGCTGATCGCAGCCGGCGCGGTCGGAGCGGCGCCCGTCCCCAAGGCCATTCGGGCGCTCGGCCCGGGCGCCAGCGGGCTCCCGGACGTGGTCCTCCGCGAGTTCCTCCCCGAGGACGCCGCCGGATGGGCGGTCCGGGCCGCCCTGGCCGACGCACTGCTGCGGATCGTGAAGCACGACCCCGGCACCCGGCTCGGCGACGAGGAGGCACTCCACCAGTTGCGGGTCGGCGTGCGCCGCCTGCGCAGCGACCTGCGGACCGTGCGCCGCCTCCTCGGCCCGGACTGGGCGCCCGGCTTGAACGGAGACCTGAAGCGGCTGGCCGGGCTGCTGGGCACGGTGCGCGACCTTGACGTGCTTTTGACCCACCTGGTGTCTACTCACGGCGACCTGATGACTCCGCTGGGTCCGATGCTCACCGACCTGCGCCGGCGGCACGCCACCGCCCGCACGGTGCTTCTTGAAGAAATGCGCTCCGACCGATATGCCCAGCTCCTCGAGCGCCTCGTCGTCCTGGCCCGCGACCCCGAGCTGAGCGCGGCCGGCATGGAGCCTGCGGGCGACGTCCTGCCGGCGCTCGCCGAAAAGTCGTGGCGCCGCCTCGAGCGCCGGGCGGACAAGATCGCCGCTCGCCCGCATCCGACCGATGCCGAGCTGCACGCGGTGCGCATCGCCGCCAAGCGCGCGCGGTATGGCGCCGAGCTGGCGGCACGCGGCCTCCCGCCGGACCGGGCCGAGGGAGCGCAGGGCTTCGCCGGCGAGCTCGCGGGCCTGCAGGATCTGCTCGGCGCTCACCAGGACGCGGTGGTGGCCGTTGCCGAGACCCACGCCGCGGCGGCCGCTCACGACGGTGACCTCGAGCTCATCGTCGCCGCGGGCCGGGTCATCGAGCGGGAGATGCAGGCCGCGCATGACGGGCGCAGCCGATTCGCCGACACGTGGCGGTCCGTCAGCCGGCCACGTAACCGGCGCTGGATGGAGCCGTGAACGGATCGCTCATCCGGGCGGCGGGCGGCGTCCTGTGGCGTCCCGCCCCTGCCGAAGGTGACGCCTGGGACATTGAGCTGGCGGTCGTGCACCGGCCGCGCTACGACGACTGGTGCCTCCCCAAGGGGAAGCTGGCGCAGGGCGAGTCGGACCTGGACGCCGCCATCCGCGAGGTGCTCGAGGAAACCGGGTTCCACGTCCGTGTCGGTGAGCCGCTCGGGACGACGCGCTACCGAAAACCCGTGAACGGCGTGGACCGGCCGAAGGTCGTGCGCTGGTGGGCGATGCAGGCCACCTCGGGTGCCTTCGCCGCCAGTGACGAGGTCGATGAGCTGCGCTGGGTGTCCATGGATCGCGCCCGGACCGTCCTCACCAGCGCCAGCGACCTGACAGCCCTCCAGCGATTCGCCGACCTCGGCGTGAGCCCCGAGCCGATCCTGATGCAGTAGGCTCGGGGTGTGTTGACCACGCCCCCCGCCGAGCCGGTCATCCGCGCCGAGCACCTCACCAAGCACTACGGCGCTGGGCTCCACCGTCCCGGTCGCGGCAGCGGGCCGATCCGGGCCCTGAATGACGTCAGCCTGGACGTCGAGCCGGGCGAGATCTTCGGCTTCCTTGGCCCGAATGGCGCCGGCAAGACGACGATGATCCGCACCCTGCTCGGCTTCCTCCACGCCAGCAGCGGGAGCGCCACCGTCCTCGGCCACGACATCGCGACCGATTCGGTCGCCCTGCGTCGCAAGGTTGGATACCTCCCCGGCGGCATGGCGGTGTATGGATCCCTCACCGGGGCCGCGTCACTCGAGTACTACGCCGACATCCAGCAGCGAGAGCCGGTGCGCCGGGACGAGCTCGCCGAGCGGCTGCAGCTGTCGCGCAGCGACCTGGGCCGCAGGGTGCGCGACTACAGCCGCGGGATGCGGCAGAAGATCGGCGTCATCCAGGCGCTCCAGCACGACCCGGAGCTGGCCATCCTCGACGAACCGACCGAGGGGCTCGACCCGCTCATGCAGCTGGCGTTCTACGAGGTCCTCGAGGACCTCCGCGAAGCGGGCCGAACGATCTTCATGAGCTCCCACTACCTCGGCGAGGTAGAACGCATCTGCAGCCGCGTCGCGATCATCCGTGCCGGTCACCTGATGGCCGTCCAGCACGTGGACGAGCTGCTGGCGCGTCGGAAGCGGCGGGTGAGCCTCCGCTGGCGAGGCGCGGCTCCCGACCTGTCGGAGGTTCCCGGCATCGCCGACATCGTGACCACCCGCGATCGGATCACGGCCACTCTTTCGGGCGACGTAGCTCCGTTCGTGCGCGCGGTCGCCTCCCCGTCACTCGTCGACCTGCTCATCGAGCCGGCCCGGCTGGAGGAGGTCTTCTACGAGTTCTACGCCGGCGAGGATCGTGATGAGCCGCGAGGGGCGGCGTGAGCCTGAGGGTCCTGCGCCAGTCCCTGTACTGGCAGCGCGGTCGCCTGATCGCCGTCGGCCTGGCCGCGCTCGCCTGGGGGGCCCTGATTCCGACCTTCTACGTGACCTTCCAGGACCTGTTCGAAGGGTTGATCGGTGCGGGCTTCCCGGAGGACCTGCTGAACTTCGGCTCGGGCAGCCTGTTCACCCTCGGCGGGGCGATGACGATCGGCTTCCAGCACCCGCTCGGTATCGGTCTGGTGGCGGTCTTCGCGGTTGGAGCGGCCGCCAGCGCGGTCGCCGGCGAGCGGGAGTCCGGGACCCTCGAGGTCGTGCTCGCCCGACCGCTGTCGCGCCGCCGGTTCTACGTCTCGGTGGGAGCCGCGGTGAAGATCGCGATCGCGGTGGTCCTGGCCCTGCTGCTGGTCGGCCAGGTGCTCAGCATCTACCTGCTTGGCGTCGACGACGAGATCGACATGGTGATGATGCCGGTGGTGTGGGTGGTCGGCCTCATGCTGTGGGCGGCGTTCGCTGCCTTCTCATTGGCCGCCAGCGTGTCCTTCGACCGCCGCGGCCCGGCCATCGGTCTCGCGCTCGCGTACCTCGGCATCAACTACTTCTTCGAGATCCTGGGCTCGTTCCTGCCGGACCTGGAGTGGACCCAGGAGTACTCGCTGTTCCACCACTTCAACCCCGGCGAGATCGTGACCGGCAACCTCGATCCGATCGATCTCGTGATCTTCGGCGTTGCCATCGTGCTGCCCGTCATCTGGGCGCTGGTCGTCTTCCCCCGCCGCGACCTGGCGGCCCCGGCCTAGGCCGGCGGCGCCGGCGCGTCGGCGCCCGGCGCGTCGGCACCCAGCGCGAGCCGCTCGACCTCCGCGAGCTCCATGCGCTGACCGATCGCGAAGTCAGCGGCAAACTCCGGGCTCTCCGCGCGCAACCGATCGGGATCGAAGCGAGCCAGGTCGCGGTTGGCGGCGCCGAGGCCCGAGCCGGCGAGGCGCTCGGTGGCGGTCGCGTAACCGGCCAGCCGAGCCGCCGCCACGTCATCGCCGCCGAGATGGGCGATCGCCGCGAACGCGTCGAACACCAGCGCGTAGCCAGTGACGTCATCGGTCGATCGAAAGATCCCGTATGCCTCCGTGAGATCCGTGCGCGCTGCCTGGAGGTCGTCGCGCAGGCTGATCAGGCCGCGCATGTACAGCGTCCACCCGATCATGAATTGGTCACCGACCTCGCGGAAGACGTCGAGCGCCTCGCCGTTGATCCTCTGCGCCTCGTTCAGGTCGCTCTCGAAGTAGTAGGTGCTGGCGATCGCCCACAGCGCCCGACCGATGCCCTGTCGGTCGTTCAGCCGCTGGTTGACCGCCAGCGACTCCTGCGCCACCTGACGCGCCTCGGCCTGGGCCTCCGGCTGCCAGACGTAGGTGAAGGTCATGTTGTACAGGGCGTTGGCCTCGGCTCGGTCGTCGTGCCGCGCACGTGCCAGGTCCAGGGTCTCCTGGTACCAGACCCGCGCGGCGTCGGCGTCCCCCTGCCAGTAGGCGATACCTCCCGCGGCCTCCAGGGCCTGCTCCCGGGGCCCGGGAAACGCGGTGGCGTCCTGGAGCGCGAGCGCCTGCTCCGCGAGGCTGCGCGCCTCGGTCAGATAGCCGCGGATCTGCCAGTACCGCCAACAGGCCGTGAGCAGGCGAAGCGCGGTCTCGGTGTGCGGCCCGTCCAGAGCCCAGCGCATCGCGGCGCGGATGTTGTCCCGCTCCAGCTCGTATCGGTCCAGCCAGTCCCGGCTGTCGGCGCCGAGGACTTCTGCCGCGGCGCGTTCCGTGAAGGCCACGATGGCCGCCGCGTGCCGTTCGCGCAGGGTCTCCGCCTCGCCGCCGGCCGCCAGCTGTTCAGCGGCGAACTGGCGAATGGACTCCAGCATCCGGAACCGCGGCTCGTCGCTCATCGACTCCTCGCGCAGGAGGCTCTTGTCCACGAGCGAGGCAACCACGTCCAGGGCCTGTGCCCGCTCGTCCGGCTCGAAGCAGACCTCCTCGATCTGCTCCAGGCTCGCGCCTCCGGCGAAGACCGACAGGCGGGCAAACGCCCGGCGGTCCGACTCCTCGAGCAGATCGTGGCTCCACGCGATCGCGCCGCGCAGCGTCTGCTGCCGCTCCGGCAGGTCGCGGGCACCGCTGGACAGCAGCGCAAACCGGTCGTTGAGGCGGTCGAGGATGGCCTGCGGGCTGAGCACCCGCACGCGGGCCGCGGCGAGCTCGATGGCGAGCGGCAGCCCGTCGAGGCGGACGCAGATCTCGGCCACGGCCGGGGCGTTGTCGTTGTCGACCGCGAAGTCAGGTCGGACCGCCACCGCCCGCTCGGTGAAGAGGGCGACCGATTCGAACTGGGTGAACCGCTCCAGGTCGGGCAGGTGCCGGGGATCGGGCACTTCCAGGGGCGGGACCGGGTACTCCCGCTCGCCGTAGACGCGAAGCGGGCTGCGGCTGGTGGCCAGCACCGCCGTCCGGGGAGCGAGGGCCAGCAGGTCACCGACCTGCGGCGCCGCGGCGTCCACCTGCTCGAAGTTGTCGAGCACCAGCAGGTACGCCCGGTTCCCCAGGTGCTCGGCCAGGCGCTGGAGCGACGCCGAACCCGGATCGGGCATGGCCAGCGCCTGCGCCATGGTCGGCACGAACAGATCGGGGTTGGAGATGGGCTCGAGGGCCACGAAGTAGACGCCGTCCGCGAAGAGCTCAGCAGCCTCGGCGGCGACCTGCAACGCCAGCCGGGTCTTGCCCGTGCCGCCCGGCCCGGTGAGGGTCACCAGCCGGTGGTCGGCGAGCAGGCCGAGGACCTGCTGCACCTCCCGTCGTCGGCCGAGGAACGAGGTCAGCTGGAGTGGGAGGTTGTTCGGGGTGGCGTCCAGCGATCGCGGCGGCGGAAAGTCGGCTGGCAGGCCCTCGATGGTCAGCTGCCACAGGTGCTCGGGCCGCGAAAGATCCTTGAGCCGATGCTGGCCGAGATCGGAGAGTCCGACCCCCGCTGGAAGGTCTCCGGCGGCCAGGGCCTGCGTCGCCTCCGAGATCAGGACCTGGCCCCCGTGGCCGGCAGCGGCCACCCGAGCCGCTCGGTGCACGTCCAATCCAACGTAGCTGTCACCGCCCAGTCTCCCCTCCCCGGTGTGGAGCCCCATTCGCACGCGGATGGTCGCGTCCTCCGGCCAGGGCTCCGCGGCAAGCGCTCGCTGAGCGCTGCACGCCGCTGCGACGGCCCGCTGGGCCGATGGAAAGACCGCGAAGAAGGCATCGCCCTCGGTGCTGACCTCGGTGCCTTCGCCGATGGCGATCGCCTCGCGGAGCAGGGCGTGATGCCGCTCGAGGACAGCGGTCCATCCGGCCCCGAGCGACTGGACGAGGCGGGTGCTGCCCTCGATGTCGGTGAAGAGGAACGTGACGGTGCCGGTGGGCAGGGTTGTCATCGGGCTGCCTAGTTTCGGGCTTCGCTTGGGCTGCGGCAAGGCAGAACGGATACCGTACGACCGATGAGCAGCGAGCTGGCCGCGCCCCTCGACCGGCTCGGCTCGCGGCCCGTCACCGCGGCCGTTCTCGCGGCGCTGGTCATCTCGTTCACCGGGGTCCTCGTCCGCCTGGCCAACGTGGAACCGGCGACGGCAGCCGTCTTCCGCTGCGTCTATGCGCTGCCGGTGCTCTGGTTCCTGGCTCGGGCGGAGGAGCGCCGCTTCGGTCCGCGGGCGCCGGGCCAGCGTCGGCTGGCGATCATCGCCGGCCTGTTCTTCGCCGCCGACCTGGTGGCCTGGCACTACGCGATCGCGATGGTCGGGGCCGGGCTGGCCACCGTCCTGGGCAATACCCAGGTCGTGTTCGTGGCCGTCGCCGCCTGGCTGTTCTTCGGGGAGCGCCTGACCGCCCGCCTCGTGGTAGCCCTCCTGATCGCGCTCAGCGGCGTCGTCCTGATCTCGGGGGTGGTCGGTGAGGGGGCGTACGGCGAGAACCCGGTCGGCGGGGTGCTCCTGGGCCTGTTCACCGGCGCCGCCTACGCCGGGTTCCTCCTCGTCCAGCGGCGCGGCAACCGCGACCCCCGGCGACCGGCAGGCCCGCTGCTCGACGCCACTGCGTCGGCGGCCGTGGCCTCGGCGGCGGCCGGCCTGGTCCTCGGCGAGATCTCGTTCCTGCCCACCTGGCCGTCCGCCGCCTGGCTGCTCATCCTCGCCCTCAGCGCCCAGGTGGTGGGCTACCTGTTGATCAGCGTTGCCCTGCCGCGACTCCCGTCGGCCGTCACGTCCATCGTCCTCCTCATCCAGCCGGTGGCGGCGGTCGGGCTGGCCATGCTCATCCTCGGCGAGTCGCCGTCCCCCACCCAGCTGCTCGGCGTGGCGATGGTGGTCGGCGGGGTTGTCCTCGCCACGGCGCGTGCTCCGCGGATGCGGCAGGCGGCCGGAGCCGAGGCGGCGGAGGGGCCGTAGAGGGTCGGCTATGGTTCGCGCCATGACCGACGAGCCGCTGCTCCTGACCGGGACCGGGCGGCTGCTGATGGCGCAGGTCCACGCGGTCGATGCCCCCGGCACCCTCTCGCCGTGGGCCGTCCTCGTCCGCGACGGGCGGGTGGCGTGGGTCGGGACACCGGACGAGGCCCCGGCCACCGACCGGTTCGAGGACCTCGGCAGCGCACTGGTCAGCCCCGGCCTGGTGGACGCCCACACCCATCCGGTCTTCGTCGGTGACCGCTCGGACGAGGCCGCGGCGCGGCTGGCGGGTCAGCCGTATGCCGCGGGCGGCATCCTGCGCACGGTGGCGGCCACCCGCGCGGCATCGGACGACCTGCTGGAGGCCCTGGTCGAGGAGCGGTTCCAGGCCGCGCTCGACGGCGGCACTACCACTCTGGAAGCGAAGTCGGGCTACGGGCTCGAGCTCGCCGATGAGCTGCGCAGCCTGCGCATCATCCGGGCCGCCGGCGAGCGGGTCGGCATTCGGGTCGTCCGCACGTTCCTCGGCGCCCACGCCGTGCCGCCCGAGGCGGCCTCGACCGAGGAGTACGTCGACGAGGTCGTCCACAACATGATCCCGGCCGTCGCCGGTGACGCCGAGTTCGCCGACGTCTTTTGTGACGAGGGCTTCTTCACGGTGGCCCAGGCGGAGCGGGTGCTCTCCGCCGCCGGAGCCCACGGGATGGGAGCCAAGCTCCATGCCGAGCAGCTGGCGCGGACCGGGGCCACCGAGCTCGGGGTGACGGATCGGCGCCGTCTCGGTCGACCACCTCGAACGGCTCGACCACGACGGGGTCGCGATCCTGGCCGCGTCGCGCACGGTGGCGACCCTCCTCCCCGGGCCGGCCCTGCTGCTGGGCGACCGTCGCCCGCCTGCCCGCGCCCTGCTCGACGGGGGCGCCACCGTGGCCCTGGCCAGCGACGCGAACGCGGGCACCTACGCCAACCCGTCCATGCCGCTGGTCGTCGGCCTCGGGGCGACCGACCTGGACATGACCGTCGACGAGGCGGTCGCGGCGGCCACCGCGGGCGGGGCCGCCGCCATCGGTCTGTCCACCGAGACCGGAGTCATCCGCGAGGGGCTGGCGGCCGACCTCGTGGCCTGGGACGCTGAGCACGAGGGGGCGTTCGCCCTGCACATGGGCGCGGTCGCCCCGCTGCGGATCTGGATCGGGGGCGAGGAGCGGGGACATGGATCGGTTTGACTTCGTCGTGATCGGCGCCGGAGCAGCCGGTGAGGCGGCGGCCAACAAGGCCCGTCAGCGCGGCGCCACGGTCGCGATCGTCGACCGCGACCTCGTCGGCGGCTCCTGCTCGTTCTGGGCCTGCATCCCGTCGAAGTCCCTGCTCCACTCGGCGGCGGTCCACGCCGGCGGTGGCGACTACCCGTGGCCGAAGGCCGCGGATCGCCGCGACTACAACATCAACCGGATCGGCATCCCCTACCCCGACGACGCGTTCCACGTCCAGCGGCTGCAGGACGTGGGGGCGGTGATCGTCCGCGGCACGGCGCGCCTGGATGGACCGGGACGGGTGGTGGTGACCCACGAGGACGTCACCCACGAGCTGGAGGGCACCCACGTGGTCGTGGCTGTCGGCTCGCAGTCGCGCATTCCGAACCTGCCCGGGCTGGACCAGATCCCGTACTGGACCAACCGCGAGGCGACGTCGGCCAGCGAGCTGCCGGAGAGCCTGCTCGTCCTCGGCGGCGGGCCGACCGGCATCGAACTGGCCCAGGTCTATGCGCGCTACGGGGTACCGGTCACCATCGTCGACTCCAACCCGCGAATCCTGGCCCGCGACCACCCCCGGAACTCGGCCATCCTCCAGCGCGCCCTGGAGCAGGCGGGGGCGACCATCCACACCGGGGCGCGGGCCATCCGTGTCCATCCCGGCGACGGACAGAACGGCCGCCACCGGGTCGAGCTGAACGACGGGAGCAGCGTGGAAGGATCGGCGGTGCTGCTCGCCATCGGCCGGGTGGTCCCGCTCGACGGCCTGGGACTGGAGACCGTCGGCGTGGACGTGTCCGACGGCCGCCTCCGCCCCGACCCGCAGCTGCGGATCGCCGAGGGCGTGTGGGTGGCCGGCGACCCGGCAGGTCCCGAGCTCCATACCCACGTCGCCCACTACGAGGGCGAGATGGTGGTCCGCATGGCGCTGGGCGACGACGTCCGGCCCGACTTCCGGGCCATCCCGCGAGCGACCTACACCGATCCGGAGACGGCATCGGTCGGTCTCCAGCTCGAGGAAGCCCTGAAGGCCGACATCGACGCGATCGAGTTCGCGGAGGACATCGCCACCAGCGCCAAGGGCTACACGGCCGAGGCGGAGGGACACGTGATCGTGATCGTGGACCGGGCAAGGCGCACGGTGGTGGGCGTGTTCCTCGCCGGGCCGGGCGCGTCGGAGGCCATCCACGAGGCGGTGCTGGCCGTGAAGCTGCGGACCCCGCTGGCGGTCCTGGCCGACACCATCCACGCCTTCCCGACCCTGTCCCGGGTCATGGGCGGGGTGTTCATGCAGGCCGCACAGGAGCTCGGCGACTGACCGATGCAGGCGATGGAGCTGCGCCAGCCGGGGCGCCCCTCCGCCGGCCGGCTGACACTCGCCGATCGCGACCCCGTCGCGCCGGGTGCGGGCGAGCTCACCCTGCGGGTGGCCGCGACCGCGGTGTGCCGGACCGATCTGCAGATCGTCGAGGGTGACCTCCCGGCCAGGCGCCTGCCGATCGTGCCGGGGCACCAGGTCGTGGGGAAGGTCACCGCCGTCGGCGAGGGCGTGACGGACTGGTCCGTTGGCGACCGCGCCGGCGTCATCTGGCTGGCAGGTGCCGACGGCACCTGCGACTACTGCCTGGGCGGTCGGGAGAACCTGTGCCCCAGCGCCACCTTCACCGGCTGGGACCGCGACGGCGGGTTCGCGGACGAGGTCACCGTGGCCGCAGCCGTTCTCCGTCCGCCTGCCTGAGGCGTTCACGGATGCCGAGGCGGCCCCGCTGCTGTGCGGTGGAGTGATCGGCCACCGGGCCCTGCGGCTGGCGGGCGTGCCTGCGCTCGCGGCCGGGGGCCCGGACGCGGCCGGGCATCGGTCCGGGCCCTTCCGCCTGGGCCTGTACGGCTTCGGGGCCTCAGCTGCGCTGGCCATCCAGGAGGCCGTCCACCTCGGCTGTGAGGTCCACGTCGCCTCCCGTTCCGCGGAGGAACGGGAGCGGGCGCTCGAGCTGGGTGCTGTATCCGCGGGCGGCTACGCCGAGCCGCCGGCCCGCCCGCTGGACGCGGCCATCTCGTTCGCCCCGGTCGGGACGGTGGCCGTGTTCGCGCTGGGCGACGTGGCCCCCGGCGGCACGGTCGTCATCAACGCCATCCACCTCGACCAGGTGCCTGCCTTCCCGTACCGCCTGCTGTGGGAGGAGCGCGTCCTGCGCAGCGTGGCGAACGTCACCCGTGCCGACGCGGCCGAGTTCCTCGAGCTCGCGGCCGCCATCCCCATCCGCACCTCAGTCAGGCCGTATCCCCTGGCCGATGCCAACCTAGCCCTCGCCGATCTGGCGGGTGGAAACATCGGCGCAGGTACCGCCGTGCTCGTCCCCGGCTAGAGAGTCGCGGGCGGCGACCTATGCGCCGAAGCGCTCCACCAGCAGGCCGTGGCGGAGACCGCGGTCGCTGACCGTGAGGTCGTCGCGGCCCAGCTTGTCCATCACGGTCCTGACGATGCAGGCCCCGGCCAGGATCACCTCGGCCCGCTTGGGCTGAAGACCGACGATCTGGCGACGCGCCTCCGCGTCCCGCGATCGGTACAGCTCGATCTGCCGGTCGATCTCGGCCCGGTCGAGGACCGTTCCCTGCACGACGTCCGGGTCGTAGGTGGCCAGCTCGTGCTTCACGGCAGTGATGTTCGTGATCGCGCCGCCCATCCCGACCAGGGCATCGGGGGTCGGTCGGCCCTCGAGGCTCGACAGGTCCGCGGCTATGGCATCGAGCGCCTCCCGCAGCACCTCGTTCGGAGACGACGCCGTCGAGCCCGAACCGCTCCGTGAACCGGACGGCTCCGACGTCGACGCTGAACCGCTCGTCCACCCGGTCGCCCTGGCCGAAGGTGAACTGGGAGCTGCCGCCGCCCGTGTCGAACACGACCAGTGAGCCGGCAGCAAGCCCGATCCCGTTCTTGACGGCGAGGTAGGCCAGCCGGCTCTCCTCGTCGCCGGGGATGACCTCGACCGTGACCCCCGCCCGATCCCGGATGGCGTCGACCACCGCCTGTTGGTTGCCCGCCATGCGCAGGCCGGCGGTCCCCACCGCGGCGATCGCCCGCGCGTCGTGCGACCGCGCCTCTTCCACCATCCCCGCGATCGCCGTCGCAGCCCGCTCGAGCGGTTCCGGACCGATCTCGCCCGGTATCCTCGAGCCCCTCGCCGATGCGCGTCACCTCGGACCGATCGGCCAGCGTCTTCCAGGTGCCGTCGGCATGGCGCTCCGCGAGGTGGAACTTGATCGAGTTGGTCCCGACGTCGATGACCGCGAATCGCTGTGGCGTCCCGTCGATGAGATCCGCCAGACCCCGTGGGTAGCTGGTGTTCACGTAGTCGCCCAGGCCGATCGAGCGGACCGCGGCGATGACTGCAGCCGCATCCTCGGATTCGATCGCCACCGTCGCTGTCTCCTTCCCGGCCGCGGAGACGTCCGAGAGCTCCGAGATGCAGCCGCCGATCATGTACCGGACGCGTCGCTTGTGGACGGTCACGGTGCGAAGACCGTCGGCCGTGGGAACCAATTCGTCGACGAACTGGTCGAGGGTGTAGGCCTCGCGGGCGAGGTGCGGGACCTCTCGCCGGAGCGCCTCGAACACCTTCGTGACCTCGGCTGCGGGGAGCGGGAATCCGGCCTTCATGACCGGAGTCCACTGCTCGAGCCCGTCGGCGTTGACCTCCTTCAGGACCTTGATGTCCATGAGGTCGTCGCGCACCTTGACGTTGTCCCCAACCCCGGACAGCAGGTACAGCTCGTCGCTCTCCTGGATGCCGGTCGGAGTCAGCGCGCGGAAGACCACGTCAGCTGCCCCGAAGCGGGTGCCGAACGTGCGCCATTCCCAGCGCGGGATGATCGTGGCCACGGGCTCTCCTCCTGGGCGGATCCGGGATGCCCCAGCGGGCGGATCATTATTGCTCCCACCGGGCAGGAAGCCTATGCTGCGAAGCCCGATAGCCCCGTCGCCGAGGAGACCTCTGTTGTCCGATCCCGCCCCGACCTCAGGCTCGGCCCAGGCCTGGCACACCCTCTCAGCCGCCGATGCGCTCGCCGCCCAGGGCGTGACGGCCGAATCCGGCCTGAGCGCCTCCGAGGTCACCGCTCGGCGGGCGAAGGTCGGGCCGAACAAGTTCACCGAGCAGGAGACGGAGTCGCGCTGGCACGCATTCCTCCGCCAGTACGCCGACATCATGCAGATCGTCCTGCTGGTGGCCGGAATCGCGAGCATCGTCGTCGTGCGCCAGGTGCCAACCGGCGTGATGCTGATCCTGCTGACGGTCTTCAACGCCTACCTCGGCCTCAGCCAGGAGGGCAAGGCGGCAGCGGCCGTCGCCGCGCTGCAGCAGATGATGGTCGTCAAGGCCCGCGTCCGGCGTGACGGCCAGCTCGAGCAGATCCCGGCCGAGGAGCTCGTGCCCGGCGACATCGTGGCCTTCGAGGCGGGTGACGTGGTCACCGCCGACGGGCGGATCCTGAAGGCCGCCACGGTCGAGATCGACGAGGCCGCGCTGACCGGCGAGAGCCTGCCGGTGCCCAAGCAGCTGGACCCCGTGGCGGAGGATGCCCCGCTCGGCGACCGCACCAACATGGCGTTCATGAACACCAACGTCACCCGCGGCGCGGGAGAGATGATCGTGGTCGCCACCGGCATGAGCACCGAGGTCGGACACATCTCCGGCATGCTCCAGGCATCTGAGGAAGAGGCGACGCCGCTCACCCGGCAGATCAACGTCCTCACCCAGCAGCTGCTGGTCATCGCCGGCCTGGCCCTGGTCGCCTCCATTTCCATCGGCTACTTCGTGCACGGCCAGACGTTCGACGTCTTGTTCGTGACGGCCATCGCCTTCGCCGTGTCGGCCATCCCCACCGGTCTGCCGGCGGTCATCACCACCATCCTGTCCTACGGCAGCCAGACCCTGGCCAAGGCGCATGCGATCGTGAAGCAGCTGCGCTCGGTCGAAACCCTCGGCTCGACCTCCGCCATCAACTCGGACAAGACCGGCACCCTGACCCTGAACGAGATGACGGCCGTCGAGCTGAGCATCCCCGGTCGCCGGCACACGGTCAGCGGCACCGGATACGGCTTCGACGGCAAGATCGAGCGCGTCGGCGGGGACTCGGACGTCCCGCTGGACGCCTTCCTGCTCCCCGGCCTGCTCGCCTCGGACGCGGTGGTGAAGGACGGCGAGATCATCGGAGACCCGACCGAGGCGGCCCTCGTGGTCCTGGCCGAGAAAGGTGGCCTCAGCACCCAGCGCGACCCGCGAGCAGTACCCACGGGTCGCGACCCTGCCGTTCGACTCCGAGTACAAGATGATGGCGACCTTCCACCGCATGCCCGACGAGTCCGGGAAAGACGTGGTCCGCTGCTTCGTGAAGGGGGCGCCCGACCAGCTGCTGAAGCGCGGCGCCAACGTCATCACCCCGGACCTGGCCTCGACCACCGCGGTGGACGACGAGATCCGCGAGCGGGTCAACGCGGAAAACCTGCGGCTCGGCGGAAAAGGGCTGCGGGTCCTTGCCACCGGCCGCAAGGACTTCGACCCCGCCACCTTCGATCCCAATGCAGACCTGCTGCCCTTGCTCGACGGCATGACCCTGCTCGCCCTCATTGGCATCGTCGATCCCCCGCGACCATCGGCCAAGAAGTCGATTGCCGAGGCGCACGACGCGGGCATGCAGGTCCGAATGATCACCGGCGACCACGCCGTGACCGCCGAGGCCATCGCCCAGGAGCTGGGCATCCGCGGCCGGGCGATCACCGGCGCCGAGTTCCGGGCCATGCCCGAGGACGAGGCCCTGCGCGAGCTCGACGGCATCGGGGTCATCGCCCGCGTCGCGCCGGAGGACAAAGTCCACCTCGTCGACCTCCTGCGCAAGAAGGGCCACATCGTGGCCATGACCGGCGATGGCGTGAACGACGCCCCGGCCCTGAAGCGCGCCGACATCGGCGTGGCGATGGGCATCACCGGCACCGAGGTCTCGAAAGAGGCCGCCAACATGATCCTGACCGATGACAACTTCGCCACGATCGTGAACGCGGTCGAGCTCGGCCGTGGCCTCTACGACAACCTGAAGAAGTACATCCGCTTCCAGATCGGCGTCCTGATCGGCTACATCACCCTGTTCCTGGGGTCGTCCATCCTCAACGTCCTCGGCGGCGTCCCCTTCGTGCCGCTCCAGACCCTGTTCATGAACTTCACGATCCAGATCTTCCAGGCAATCGGCCTCGGCTACGGCAAGCCGGCCGAGGGGCTCATGGAGCGCAAGCCACGGCCGTCCAACGAGCCTCTTCTCTCGCGGAAGCTCCTGGCATGGCTCGCCATCGCGGGCCTGGTGATGGGCGGCGGGACGCTCGCGGTCAATGCCTGGGCAGCCAATGAGTTCAACGACGAGGTGTCCCGCACGATGGGCATGGTCGTGTTCAGCCTTTCCAACGTCGCGTTCTCGCTGGCCACCAAGGACGAGCGGAAGTCGGCGTTGAGCATCGATCTCCTGGGCGACCGGCCGTTCTTCCTGGGCTCCCTCGCCTCGATCGTGACGATCATCCTCATGGCCGAGCTGGACTTCCTCAACCGCGTCCTCGACACGACTGGCCTGACGCTCGAGCAATGGGCCGTCTGCATCGTGGTCGGACTGCTCATCATCCCGGTCTCCGAGGTCCGCAAGCGGATCTGGGACGTCGAGGAGGAAGAGGCACTCGTCGAGCAGGCGCCGCAGCCAGCCTGAGGGCAGGTGATGGAGGCCGGCCAGGGCCGGGTCGTTGGATCAGGCGAGGGTCCGGGTGGGAGCATCGGTGGTCTCGGGGTCCGCTTCCTGATCGGCGGTGACGCGTCAGGCGGAGGGTTCGCCGTTGTCGAGCATCCCCTCGCCCCGCGCGCGTTGGCTGCACCTTTGCATCGGCACACCCGCGAGGACGAGTACAGCTTCATCCTGGAGGGACGAGTCGGGGCCAAACTCGGTGACCGGGTGGTGGTCGGCGAGCCAGGCGACCTGATCGTCAAGCCGCGGAACGAATGGCACACGTTCTGGAACGCGGGCGACGCGGAAGCCAGGGTGCTCGAGATCATTTCCCCGGCCGGCTTCGAGCGGTACTTCGAGGAGCTGGTTGCCCTCTTCGGCGGCGGACGGCCGCCCCAGGAAGCGCTGGCCGAGATTCGAGAACGCTATGGGCTCGAGACCGATCCGAGCAGCATCCCTGCGCTGATCGAGGAGCACGGCGTCACGTTCGGCTGACCGAGCGCCAGGCGGCCCTAGGTGCTGGGGAGGGGCGCTTGAGGCGAATACACCCAGAACAGCTTCAGCGAGCTCGAGCCGGTATTCCGGTGCTGATGGTGGACGCCCCTCGGAACCCACATTGCCTGGCCGGCCTCGAACGCGACCTCCTCTTCCTCCGACACGAGGATGCCGGATCCCTCGAGCACGAGGTTGATCTCCTCGGAGTCAGGGTGGACGTGATACGAGCTCGCCTCCCCCGGCTCGAACAGGGTGATGCCGGCCATGAACTCCTCCGAGCCGATATCGGGCGAGACGAACCTGAACGCCTTGCGCCGCATGCCGGGCTCGTCGAGACCAATCCAGATCTGCTCGCCATCGAGGAACGGCGAGATCAATCGGACCTTCATGCACCTGCCTCCTCTGGCTCGACCGCGGGAAGCGGCGCGCCGTCGTATTCCGCCGCCGTGGGATCGATCGTCCGCATTGGCCGCTGCCGGGCCTGCTCCTCCACGAAATGGGCTGCGAGGCCGAAGCTCCTCGCGATGGCGAACAGGAAGTCGCCATAGATCGGATCCAATCGGAGGCGGGTCAGTGCCACCGCCAGCGCCCCGTCGATGTTCACCGGGGTTGGATTGCCGGTGTGCGTACTCACCCGCGCGGCGAGGGCGCGAATGGCGGCCTCGTGGTTGCTGTCGGACACGCCTGAGGCGACCTCGAGGAGCCGCTCCACCCGAAGATCGTGTCGGTGCCAGCGGTGACCGACGCCGGGGATCCGTCGCCCCGCGGCCCGCTCGGCCTCGAAGACCTCGTCGGCCCACTGGTCCAGCGCTCCCTCGGCGGGTGCGCTGGCCAGGATCCGCATCGCGCGACTGACGACGGCTCCGTGCAGCTCACCGAAGGCCAGCACCCCGCCCGCCAATCCGGCCATCGGCGTCGCCTGGGTGGACGCAATCGTCCGAGTCACCAGGGCCGAGGGGGCGAGCGGCCCGTGATCGATCGATGCCACCAGGCAGGCGCCGAGGAGGCCCGCTTCCATCTCGGTGGGCGCGTCACCGCGCCACAGTCTGAGGAGCACGGCCGGGAAGGGCTCGCGGCCGATGGCTTCGTCCAGCGCGACGCCGCGCACGAAGACCCGCTCGTCCGTGGTGGCGGTGATCGCCGTGGACCAGGCTTCCGCTCGGTGCGCCTTGCCGGCGGCCGTTCCCTGATGGGCCCTGGTCGGCTGCTCGGTCATTGGGCCACCTGGTAGATCCGTTCGATGTCCCATTCGCCTGGCGTCAGCACCGGCGTATTCCGCATGGGGATGTCCACCACGACCGGCCGTGTGGATTGCAAGGCCCCGCGAAGTGCCGGCTCGAGCTCGGCCGCGCTGCCGATGGCGATGCCCTCGGCTCCAAAGGCGCGGGCCATCGCGGCGAAGTCCACGGTGTACGGGGCCCCATCGGCCTCGAACTCGCACCCGTAGCCGGTGCCATAGTGCTTTCGCTGGAGGCCCGCGATGGTGCCGAAGGCGGAGTTGTTCATGACCACCCATATCGGGCGCACGCCCATTTCCACGGCGGTCGCCACGACACTGGGATTCGAGCCGAAGGCGCCGTCGCCGACCAGTGCGATGGGCGGCCTGGTCGAGGCCGATGCCACGCCCAGGACAGCCGCAGGGCCGAACCCCATCGTGGAGAAGCCGCCGGGGGTGAGGAACGAGTCCGGTGTATCCACCGGGTACTGCTGACCCACACCGTTCTTATTCCAGCCCACGTCCGTGACCAGGATCGCGTCGGGCACGGCGCGCCGGACGTCGGCGAGGATTCGCTCGGGGAGGAGCGGGAAATCGTCCGAGGTGGCGTTTTCGCGGCTGGGCGCGAGGAAGGCGTCGCGCTCGCGGCGGAGGCCCGCCCAGTCGTATCCGCGCTCGGGCGTCGGGTCTCCGTAGGCGTCGGCGATTGCGCGCAGCGCCTGCGCGGCGTCGGCGGTGGCGGCGATGAAGGCGGGGTAGTTGCGCCCCGGCTCGTGCGGGTCGAGATCCACATGCAGCAGACGGGTCGGGGGAATCTGGAACGTGACCCCGGCCTCCCAGCTGCTGCTGTCGGTTTCGGGGAAGCGCGTCCCGACCGCCAAGATGACGTCGGCCTCCCGCGCCAGCCGGTTGGCCGTCGGCAACCCCCAGAAACCGATCATCCCGGCCAGCTGTGGATGGTCCGGCGGGAGGACCCCGGTTCCCATCAGGGTGTGGGCCACTGGCGCCCCGGTTCGTTCGGCCAGTTCCTGGACCTCCACGGCGGCACGCCGTGTCCCGCCGCCGGCCAGAATCAGCGGCCGCTCGGCATGGCGCAGCTCCTGGGCCACGGCGTGGGCGGTCGCCGGAGTCAGCGCAGGTGGGAGCACGCGGGTAGCAGGGAGGACCTCGGCATCGAGGGCCTCGGCGAGGACGTCCATGGGGACCGAGACGAGGACCGGGCCCGGGCGCCCCGCGATCGCGATGTCCCAGGCGCGCGCGAGGATGCGGGGAACCTGGTCAGCGCGGCGAGCGCGCCACGCCCGTTTCACGAACGGTTCGTACACCGAGGTCTGGTCCGCGTCCCGGCGGAGGTTGAACTCCTGGTGTGGTCCGCGCCCTTCGTAGTAGGACGGCACATCTCCGGCGATGACGAGGAGCGGCACCGAGTCGAAGGCGGCTGTTGCGACGCCGGTCGTCGCGTTCGTGATGCCCGGACCCACGTGGAGCAGGACGACGCCGGGTCGTCCCGACACGCGGGCGTACCCGTCCGCGGCATGGGCGGCCACCTGCTCGTGCCTTGTGGTGACGAAGCGCACGGATCCGTGACGCTCGAGAGCCGCGATGAGGGAGATGTTCGTGTGACCGCAGAGGCCGAACACGCGATCGACGCCACGGTCCGCCAGGAACGACGCGATGTGGTCGGCCACGGTCGGCTTCATCTCCTACCTCCCTGGGCGGTCAGCCCGCATCGCGCCGCAGCCGATGTCGGTACACTTCCACATACTGGATAGTCGAGTCCATCATGACGGACATGATTGGGTTCGAACAGATGCCAAGTGTAGCCTCCCGGCCCGTCCAACAACCCATCCGGAGAACTCATGCCGCGAACGATCACACCTGAAGAAACAGACCACGTCGACGAGCTCGTCGCTCGTGGGCGCGCCGCGCTCCGATCGTTCGAGGGTGCGACCCAGGAGGACGTGGACCGCGTTTGCCAGGCGGTCGCCTGGGCGGTCGCCAACGAGACCACGTTCACCCGGCTCGCCCACATGGGCGTGGAGGAGAGTGGCATCGGCGACCCGGAGAGCCGCGTGGCGAAGCGGTTCAAGGTCATGGGCATCCTCCGCGACGTCCTTCGCCAGAAGAGCGTCGGGGTGATCGAGGAGCTCCCCGAGAAGGGCATCGTCAAGTACGCCAAGCCCGTCGGGCTGGTCGCCTCATTGGTGCCGACCACGAACCCGGAGCTGACGCCGCCTGGCGTCGGGTCTCTTTGCCATCAAGTGTCGGGATGCGGTCATCTTCTCGCCCCACCCCCGCAGCCAGCGGACGACCCGCGAGACCGTCGAGATCATGCGTCGCGCGCTGGCGCGCGTCGATGCCCCCGTGGATCTCATCGGGTGCATCGAGCGGCCGAGCATTCCCACCGCCCAGTACCTCATGAGCCAGGCGGACATGGTCCAGGCCACCGGCGGGCGCGACATGGTGAAGGCCGCGTACAGCTCGGGCACGCCGGCCTACGGCGTCGGCGCCGGCAACTCGACCATGGTCATCGACGAGACGGCCGATGTCGCCGATGCGGCCCGCAACACGCGAATCAGCAAGACCTCCGACTTCGGGTCCGGATGCTCGGCGGACGGCAACCTCGTCGTCGAGGAGACGGTCTACGACGCGCTGCGCGCCGCCCTGGAGGCAGAGGGGGGCCGTGTCGTCACGCCCGAGGAGGCGAACCAGCTGCGCGCGGTGCTGTGGCACGACGACGGCCGGCGCACGCCGGACACCATCGCCATCTCACCCCAGGCGCTGGCCGAGAAGGCCGGATTCGAGATTGGACGCGAGGTCAGGTTCCTCGTGGTTGAGCAGACGGAGATCGGCAGGGAGCACCCGTTCAGCTCCGAGAAGCTGAGCGTGGTCCTGTCGATGTACCGCTATGCGGGGTTCGACCAGGCCCTCGAGATGGTGGAGGCCATCTACGAGGTCGGCGGCAAGGGCCATTCCTGCGGCATCTACTCGTTCGACGACGATCACATCGATCGCCTGGCCCGCCTGGCGCCGGTGAGCCGAATCATGGTTCGCCAGCCGCAGTCGAAGGCGAATGCGGGGGCATTCACCAATGGCATGCCCATGACGTCCAGCCTGGGCTGCGGCACCTGGGGCGGGAACATCACCTCGGAGAACATCCATCTCAAGCACTACATGAACACGACCTGGGTGAGCCGGCCCATCGCCGAGGACCGGCCGTCGGAGCAGGAGCTGTTCGGCGAGTTCTACGGAACGCCGGTCAGCTGATGTCGGTCCTTGCCAAGGCCACGGAGATCCTGGACCTGGTCGCGGACGCGCCCGACGAAGCGACGCTCACCTCGATCGCCCAGCGCCTGGGCCAGCCGCGGTCGTCGACGCATCGGCTGCTCTCGGAGCTGGTCAGGCTCGGCCTGCTCTTCCGGGTGGGGACGGCGAACTACGTGCCGGGACCGCGGCTGACGCGGTGGGGCGACGTCGCGAGCGGCGTCAACGACATCGTCCGGATCTCGAAGGCATCCATGGTTCGTCTCCGTGACGCGGAAGGGGAAAGCGTCCACCTCTACGTGCGCCAGCGCGATCGGCGGGTGTGCGTGGCGGCCGTCGAAGGCAACTACGAGCTCCGCCATTTCACCGAGGTGGGCAAGCCGCTCCCCCTGTCGGCCGGGGCATCCGGCAAGCTGCTGCTCGCGTTCGCCGACCCGGGGACCCAGGCCATCGAGCTTCGCCGCGTCGCCCGGGCACCGATTTCACCGCGCGCACCGGGGCTGGACGAGCTGACGGCCCAGCTCGAGGAGATCCGCGCCACCGGGTGGTCGATGTCATTCGGAGAACGCGAGGAGGGACTGGCCGCGGCCGCGGTCCCCATTCGGAACGTCGCTGGCGCCGTCCACGCCGCGCTCGCGATCTCCGGGCCAACCGGCCGGCTCACCGCCGAGCGCCTGGTGGACCTCCGACCGCTCCTGTCGGCGGCGGCGGACGAGATCAGCGCCGCGCAGGGCTGGACACCGACGCCGAGAGGCGCTCCGCCAGCCGACGACGACGCGGCGGTGGGCTCGCTCAGCCGCGCCTGAGGAGGGCGCTCACCTCGGCCGCGCTCTCGACCAGCGGGCGCCGCATGTCCTCGAACCGGTCGGACCCGAGCCGCGTCGTGGGCGCCGAAATGGAGAGGGCGGCCACGACATGGTCGCGCGAGTCGACGATCGGTGTCGCCACGGCGGAGACGCCCTCCTCACGCTCCCCAACCGACGTGGCCCATCGGCTCATGCGGATCTCCTCCAGCTGAGCGCCCAACTGGCTGCCGGGGGCGTTGGGCATGGTCGAGGCGTCCTCGAGCGCCCTGGCCAGCTCGAGATCCTGGACCTCCTGATCGGCAAAGGCGAGCAGGAGCTTCCCCGCGGCGCCGGCACGGAGCGGCAGCGGCCGGCCCAGCTGGATGAACGGACGGAGCTCGTGCCGTGCCTCGACCGCGGCGATGCAGATGCGCGTGTCGTGCTCCCGGACGTAGAGGTGAACGCTCTCGCCCAGCTCATCCCGCAGTCGGCGCATGGGCTGCTCGGCCACATCGCGCATCTCGAAGGTGTCGGCGGCGGCCTCGCCCCAGTACAGCAGCCGGGGCCCGAGCGAGTACCGACCATCGTCGGTTCGCCGGACGATGCCGAGGCCGGCGAGATCGGCCAGCAGTCGATGCGTCGACGACTTCGGCATCCCGAGTGCGGAGCGAACGTACGTCAGCGTCACCGGCTCCCCGGCCCGGCCGAGGCAGTCGATCAGTTCGCTGGTCTTCTCGAGGACGGACATGTCGTCTTCGTCGCTCAGAGTCCCAGAGCTTCCGGCAGCCACAGGGTGAGGGCCGGGATGTACGTGATCAGCAGCAGGACGATGATCATCGCCGGGAGGTACATCGCGGCGCCCCGGAAGACACGCTCCACCGGGATGCCGGTCACCGAGCTCAGCACGAAGGCCACTCCGCCCATCGGCGGGGTCAACAGTCCGATCATCAGGTTGAAGATGATGATCGACCCGAGGTGCACGGGGTCGATCCCGTACTGGACCGCGATCGGCAACAGGATGGGTGTGATGATCAGCAGCGCCGACGTCGGCTCGAGGATCATCCCGCAGACGAGCAGCAGGACGTTCACGATGAGCAGGAAGACGACCGGGTTGTCGGTCAGCTCCAGCAGTCCGGTGGCCACAGTCTGCGGCACCTGCTCCCGGGCCAGGATCCAGCTTAGGAGGGCAGACGCGCCGATGATGAGCATGATCTGACCGGTGATCACCGCCGTGTCGCGGAAGATGAGCGCCGTGTCACGGACCGTCACCGACCGGTAGGAGAACGCCAGCAGGAGCATATACAGGGCGGCGATGCCGGCGGCCTCGGTGGGCGTGAAAATGCCGCTCGAGGATGCCGCCGAGGATGAGAACTGGGGCACCCAGCGCCGGGAGCGCGCGCAGGAGCGACCGTCGGACCGCGCTCCAGCTGTAGGGGTCACCGACGAGGTCGGGCCGGCGGCGGGCCCAGAGATAGACCACCACCACCAGCGACAGAGTCATGAGCAGGGCTGGGATCACGGCCGCCGCGAATAACGCACCGGTCGAGACGGCAGCCACCGACGCATACACCACGGCCGGGATGCTGGGCGGCATGATTGGGCTGATCAGGGCCGAGCTCGCGCTGAGGCCTACCGAGAACTCGGCCGGATATCCCTTTTTCCGCATGTGGTTCACTTCGATGGAGCCGATGCCGGCCGCGTCGGCCAGGGCGGCCCCGCTCATCCAGGAGAAGCCCAGGCTGACCGCGATGTTCACGTAGGCGAGACCGGCTCGAAGCGGTCCGAGCAGCAGGACCGCAGCTTCGTAGAGCCGGTCGGCGATCTCCGTCCGGGTCGCCACCGTCCCGACCAGGATGAAGAGCGGGACTGCCAGCAGCGGCCAGCTGTTGATGCCCTGCATGACGGTCCGAACCCCCAGGTGGAGGGTGTAGTCCTCCACCAGGAGGTAAACGAGCGACGGCCCGAGGATGGCGAAGGCCATCGGGACACGCAGCAGGAAGAGAAGGAGGATCGCGATCAGCAGGAGGGGCAGGGTCACGCGGGGGCGCTCTCTGACGGTCGTCGCAGGGCCGGGAGGTCGATGACCGCCATGGCGAGCGCCGCTCGCAGCGCGGTGAGGCTGAACCCGACGATCGGTACCGAATTCACGATCAGCAGGGGGATCTCGGCCGCCGGTGTGACCTGGCCCACGTCATCGGCCAGCAGCTGGATCGTGGCGTAGACGAGGCCCACGCAGGTGACGAACACGACGACGTTGGCGGCGAGCTTGATCGCCGCCAACGCTCGTCCCTTCAGCACGTAGTCGACGAGGTGGATGGCGATGTGCCGGTCGCGCGAGGCGAGGTAGCCGGACATGACGAACGTGGCCCACACCATCGAGAGCCGCGCGACCTCCCCGGTCCACGGCAGGCTGACACCGGGGAGATACCGCTGGGCGACGAGGGATACGACCAGGACCAGGATGACGAGGATGAGGAACGCCCCGACCGCCTGCTCGACGATGCCGATCCCATGCACGATCGAGCGCCACGGCTCCCGCCCGGGCAGGATCTCCGGGTGCAGGTTCTCCTCGAAAAGCTCGGTTTCGGTCGGCGGCTCTGACTCGAAAACTGACTCGACCGACACGTCGGCAGGGTCATCAGGGCGGCGATCGTCAGGGGCCATCAGGAGCTCACCTTCCTCCGGTGACCGTGACCGGCTTCACCCCATAGTGAGATGCCGGGCCTGGAGGTGGACTCGGTGCCCGGGGTTGGGTCCCCGGACACCGAGTGCCGATGCTACTCCGCGGTCGAGCGGATGGCGTCCAGAACCTCGACCTGCTCAGGAGTGAAGTTCTCCCGCAGGTACGGCTCTGCCATTTCGCGGAAGGCGTCGCGGTCGACGTCATCCACGATCTCCATCGTTCCGTCTGCTTCCCACGTAGCCTTGATCTCGTCCTCGGTCTCCGCGGCGCACACCGGCTCCTCAACCATCGCCTCCTCCACGGCGGCGGCCAGAGCGTCCTGCTGGACCGTGCTGAGCTCGTTCCACACCTCGCCAATGATCACGAGGTTCGAGCTGAGCTGGTGGCTCGACAGACTGATGTGGCTCTGAACCTCATCGAGGTTGATGGCGTCGATGTTCGTGATCGGGTTCTCCTGGCCATCCACCGTGCCCTGCTGGAGAGCGAGGTATAGGTCCTCGAAGGCAACCTCGACGGGCTCGGCGCCCATCGCGGCCGCATTCATGAGGAACTGCGGCGACGGCGGGAACCGCATCCGGAGCCCCTCGAGGTCGGCGGGAGATCGAATCGGAACGTTCGCCGTGAACTGCCGGGCGCCTGTATTCCACGCACCGAGGATGTGGACGCCGGTCTCCTCCTCGAAGCCCTCCGTCAGTGGATCCGAGGCGTCGCCCGAGAAGAACGTGTACATGTGCGCGCTGTCGTCGAAGACGAACGCGCCGTCGACGGCACTCATCGGCGCGTAGACGGCACTCAGGGCCGATGCGCCCTGGATGTCCATGTCGATGTCACCGGCGATGACCGACTGGATGCGGTCGGCGTCTGGGCCCAGCTCGCTGGCCCCGAAGATCTCGATCGTGATCCCAACGTCCGCGGCCTCGACCTCTTCCTTGATGATGTCGGCGCCACAGACGACCTGGGGCTGGGCGGGCTGGTACGAGTGCGCGAGGCTGAGCTCGAAGGGCTCCTGCGCCGCTTCCGACGCCGCGGGCTCGCTGGCCGCGCTGCTGGCGTCGGCCGAGGGCTCCCCGCTGGCGCTGCTCTGGCAGGCCGTCAGCACGAGGAGCGCGGTCACCACGAAGATGAGGGATCGGTTACGCCTGCTCATGGAATCTCCCTTCCTTGATGCACTGGTCACGGAACCGCCTGGACAAGCTTGCGAGGGCACACGGCTCTGGGACATCTGAGCGCCTGTGTCGCGCGGAACGATCGTTCCGCATAGTTGGACACCGGACTAGGATACGGGACGGGCGAGGCCCGGGTCAAGGATTCGTCATCCCTCTCCGCCGATGCGAATCCACGATTTCCCGGCAACGGAAGCGCCCTGCTCGAAGGCCGCCTGGACCTCCTCCAGCGCGTACGCGTGGCGGACGATTCGACCTGGCACCAGGCGGCGCTCCGAGATGGCCGCGACCGAGGCAGCGAAGTCCTCGGGGTGGTCGTACGTCAGCGAGCCGCGGACCACGAGCTGGCGGCGGACCAGGGTCTGGGCGGTGAGGCCCAACGGGCGGTCGTCCAGGCCGAGGATCAGCAGCGTCCCGCCCACCGCGATGGAACCCAGCGCGGTCTCGATCGATCCGGGAGAGCCGACCGTGTCGACGACCAGGTCGAACCGGCGATCCGGCTGCAGATCGAGCGGACGGGCGCCGAGATCGGCCGCGAAGGCAAGGCGATCTGGGTTGATGTCGAACACGTCGACGCCGGTCCCGCGGTGCTGGAGAACGAGCGACATCAGCAGCCCCTGGGCGCCCGCGCCGACGACCAGGGCGGAGGACGGCAACGGCGAGCCCAGGCGTCGCAGGGCGGCGAGGGCCACCGTCGCTGGCTCGACGCAGACGAGGTCCGTGGGCCCCAGCCCTCGGATCGCCCACGCGAAGCGAGCGGGTACGACGAGCCGTTCGGCAAGGCCACCCTGGCGATTCATGCCGATTGACTGTCGAGACACGCAGGCCGAGGTCCACCCACGCTGGCACTGGGCGCAGGTGAGGCAGGCGATGTTGGGCTCGACGACGACCGTTTCTCCCACCCGCTCCGGCGAAACTCCGGGTCCAACGCCGACCACCGTGCCGAAGATCTCGTGCCCCATCACCCAGGGGTACTCCGGGGCCTGCCAGTGACCACTGAAGACGCTCAGGTCCGATCCACACAGACCGACGCCGCCGACGGCGATCTCGACGTCATCGGGGCCGACCGATGGGTCCGGGATGTCGTCGACCGTGAGTTCACCGGGACGGACGAGCAGGGCAGCCTTCATGCCTGTGGCTCCAGCAGACGCCGAGGATTGACGCGTGAGCATCTGCTCGATCGCGTCCTCGGCAACACCGGCATCCCGAAGGCCCGGCAGGATCTCGCGGTGGATGGTGTCCATCCGCCACCGGGGCGCGGATGCCGCCCGCCAGGATGGCGGCGTGACGTGGCTGTAGAAGGCCGCGTCGTGGGAGAGAACCATCCGGTCGGCGTATCCCGATTCGAGGAGGGTGAGCACCGTCCTGATGCGCCGATCATCGGGCAGGACCTGCTCCATCCCGAAGCGGTCCATCCCGATCGTCGAGCCGTTGTCCATGAGCGCCCTCAGGTAGTCGAGGTCCTCGCTGTCGCCGGAGTGGCCGATGATGATGCGGTCTGGCGGCACGCCGCGCGCAACGAGAAACGACTGCTGGTCGATCCCGTTCCGCGACGCGGGGAGGGAATGCGTGGTGATGGCCACGCCGGTTTCCTGGTGGGCCAGCGCGGCTGCCGCCATCACCCGGGCGACGTCCGGTGTGATCCCGTCGCCATCGGTCATGACCTTCAGCATGCCGGCTCGCACGCGCGTCCCACCGATCCCCTCGGTGATGTCGCGCACGAACAGCTCGGTGAGCCGGTCGGGTCCCTCGATCGCGCGCCCCGGTCCGTGGAACTGGAAATACGTCGGCAGGACGTTCGGCGTGTACCACCCGGTCGACGCGACCAGGTGGACGGGGACCTGGTCGGCGACCTCGCCGACGAGCGAAACGTCGCGGCCCAGTCCCGGGACCGTGAGGTCGACCACGGTGCCAACCCCGAGGCTGAACAGATCGGTGAGGCCGGCGACGGCGGCCGCGACCGCCTGCTGCCGATCCCACTCCGGATCGGGAAGGTTCACCTCGAGCTCGAAATTGCGCACGAAGACGTGCTCGTGGATCAAGGTTGGCCCCAGACCGGCCGAGTCGATCGGCCCGCGGAATGTCTGGACGATTCCCACTCGAGGGAACGCTAGCGAGTCGCTTCCGAGGCGGCCGGCTCCGCGGAGCCTCCGCGTCGCCTCGCCGTCCGAGTCCGGCGGCGAATCGCCTCCGTGGAGGCTCCCAGCTCCTGGGCCAGGTGCGGGACGCGCCCGGGTGTCCGGGACAGCTTGGGCACCACGCCGGGGACGAGGAGCGGACGCTCGAGGCGGTCGTCTTCCACCTGGACAAGCATGTCCCGAGCCAGGAACTGCGGGTCCGCAGCGATGTCGGCGACGGTGTTGATCCGGCTCACGGGCACCTGGTGGGCGCGCAGCGTCTCAACGACCTCGTCGGCAGTCCTTGATCTTGTCCAGGCCGCGATGGCGGCATCGAGCTCGGCAGCGCGCTCCACGCGCCCTTCGTTGGTGGCCAGGACCGGGTCGGAAGCGGCGTCTTCTCGACCGATGATCGTGAAGAGCGATCGGAACAGCCGGGCGGTGTTGGCCGCGATGCATACCGATTCCCCGTCGGCGCATGCGTACACGTTGGTCGGCGCCGAGTTGTGGGCGATGTTTCCGGTGCGCTCGCGCACGACCCCGAAGTAGCCGTACTCCGGGAGGATCCCCTCGAGCAATAGAGAAGAGGGCCTCGGTCAGCGCGACGTCCACCACCTGCCCTCGGCCGGAGATTCCTCGCTCGTGGAGGGCGATCAGGCATCCGACCACCGCCTGCAGCGACGCGATCGAATCGCCCAGGCTGAGCCCCACCCTCGCCGGCGGGCGGTCCGGCTCCCCGGTGATGAAGCGCAGTCCCCCGGCCGCCTCGGCAATCGTCCCGAACGCCGGTTGATTCCGCAAAGGCCCCGTCTGGCCGTACCCCGAAATCCGCATCACGATGAGGCGGGGATTGAGCCCGATCAGGTCCTCGGGGTCCAGGTTCCACGACTCGAGCCGACCGGGCCGGAAGTTCTCGATGAGGATGTCGCTCTCCGCGGCGAGCTGGCGGACGAAGTCCTGGTCGGCCGGGTCATGGAGATCGGCGGCCACCGACAGCTTGCCGCGCGATTGGACGAGGTGCCACAGCGAGTCGGTGCCGTCCCACGTCATCCCCCACTTCCGGAGCGGGTCTCCCCGGTCCGGGTGCTCGATCTTGATGACCTCCGCGCCGAAGTCCGCGAAGATGCGGCCGGCGAGGGGTCCGGCAATCAGGGTGCCGAGTTCCAGAACCCGGAGGTCAGCCAACGGGCCTCGTTGCGCCATCGGCCTTCCGGCGCCCCCGTCCACGTCGCAGCGTTCCGGATGTCTGGACATGGTTCCAGCATATGGACCTCGGGAAATCGGGTCAAGGATCTGGCTGGCTCCGTGACCCACTGGACGAGCTGGTAGGTCACGCCGTTCGGATCGGTCACCTGGAAGTAGCGCTCGCCCCACGGCTCGGTCTCGATCGGGGTCGTGATCGGGACGTCTCGGCCTGAAGGCGCTCGTACTCCGCGTCCACGTCGTCGACCACGAACACGACGAGCAGGCCATCGGCTGATCGCCCGGCCAGTGCGGGTGGCTTGAACGTCTCCAGCCCGAGTGCGCAGGAAGACCAGGTTGAAGCCCGGCGTCGGGCCTCGAGAGCGACGTGAATCCTTCAGCGGACATCTCGACCGAGAAAGCCAAGGTGGTCCCGGGCGAACGCGGCGGATGCCTCGGGGTCGGCGACGTTGAGTGACACCGCGGACGCGGTGATCCGGGCGGGATCGCTATCTGGTTTGCTCAAGGACAGCCGGGTCAACCGGACGGGGCTGTCCCGACATCGTCTTCGGCGAGAGCCGCCTCCGGAGCCGGCTCCTCGTGAACACGGCTGGCCTCGACCATGGTCTGCCGACCGTCCCGCTCCTTCCATCGAGTTTCGAGCTGAACGGTTTCACTCTCCCCAACCAGGCTCAGCACAGCGCGGTATCCGGAGCCGGTCGTTTCGACCGATGCAATCGTGCCTTCGGTCAGCGGGAGCGGCAGCATGGCCACGATCGGGCCGAGGTTCGCGCGCAGCTCACGGCTCATCTGTTCGGCCGCCTGGCCGATGTCGCCGGCGATGAGCGCGTCACAGAATGCCTGCGCGTGTTCGCGAACGGCCTGCTCAGTCATCCATTTCGCTCTGCAGAGTTGGCTGGGGCGGAAGGATTCGAACCTTCGATCTCCTGATCCAGAGTCAGGCGCCTTACCACTTGGCCACACCCCAACGAGGCCGGCCGATTCTAACAAAGGGCCCGCGGAGGACCCCGAATGGGCCATGCGGGTCCCGGGCGCCGATCGTCCCGTCACTCGTAGCCCGAGAGGGCGACTTCGCGCCCCGGAGAGACATCGGTACCGTCAGGGCGCTGAACTGAAGCAGCCGAATATTGAGGAAAGGGGAGTCCTGCAACCATGCCGACCTCCGTGGAGCCCCAGACCTGGCGCCGCTATGGATTCGGCGGACCGCCCGAGCCGTGGCCGCGTGACGCCCAACGGGACCTGGATCGGTTGGCAACGTCGTATTACGTCGACGTCCTGGAATTCCGCCGCCTGGCGCTCGCCGCCGACGATCTCCCGCCGCCCGAGGTCGAGGAGCTGTTCATGCTCGCGACCCGGCACAAGCAGGAGATCGACTACGCGCTGCGCTACTGGGCCACGCCCGCCGAGCGGGCACGCGCCGAAGACCGGATCTCATCGCTGATGCGCATTGCCCACCGGCTCGGGGACATCGCCGAGAAGGTTCCAGAGCCCGCATAGACTGCGGGGGTGGCACCACCCCCGTTGCCGATCGCTCTCGACGTCCTCCGCGCGCGACGCCGCATCGGCGACGCCGCCAGCCGGACGCCGCTCCTCGCCTCGCCGCCCCTCGCGCAGTACGCGGGCGCGGACGAGGTCCGTCTGAAGCTCGAGAACCTCCAGCCGACCGGCTCGTTCAAGGTCCGCGGCGCGGAATCGGCCGTGGCCGCCATTGCGGCCGGCGGGACGGGTCTGCCCCTGGTCACCGCCAGCAGCGGCAACCACGGCATCGCCATGGCACGCGCGGCCGGCCGCCACGGCCTGCCGGTCACGATCCTCGTCGGTGGATCGGTCTCCCCCGCCAAGCTCGAGCGCCTGCGCGAGCTGGAAACAGACCGATGCACGGTCGAGATCTTCGGCCGCGACACCGATGACACCGAGCCCGAGGCGCGCCGCCGCCACGACCTGGGAGCGGCCGTGTACGTCCCCCCGTACAACCACCCCGATGTCGTGGCCGGCCAGGGCACGGTGGGCCTGGAGATCGTCGAGGAGTGGCCGGACGTCGACACCGTGGTCGTGCCGGTCGGTGGCGGCGGGCTGATCAGCGGCATCGGCCTGTGGGTCAAGACCGTCAACCCGAAGATTCGGCTGGTCGGCGTCCAGCCGGAGGCCTCGCCCCCGATGCACGCGTACCTGGGCACCGGGCGCGCGAAATGGGTCCCGATCGGGCCGACCCTCGCCGACGGGGTCGCGGGCAACATCGAGCGCGGCTCGATCACCTTCCGCCTCGTCCGGCGCCTGGTCGACGAGGTGGTCGTCGTCGGCGAGGAGCCGATCGCGGCGGCCATGCGCTGGGCCTGGAGCGGACCGCGGCAGCGACTGGAAGGCAGTGCCGCGCTCGGCATCGCCGCCCTCCAGCAGGGGAAGCTCGGGACCCTGACCGGGCGTCGGGTAGCGGTCGTCGTCACCGGCGGCAACGTGGACGACGCTTCCTTCGAGGGGGTGGTGGGCGGTAGCATCAGCCCATGACCGCCCAGCGCCAGGCACCGCCGGGCGTCGTCCTCGGGCGCGCTGCTGATCGTCATCGGTCTCGCCTTCCTGGCGATGCGCTACCTCGACGCGTTCGAGGGCATGGACCTGTGGCCGTGGTTCGTCATCGCCCCCGGCGCGGTGCTGTTCGTGCTCGGGCTGGTCCTGCCCAACACCGGGATGCTGATCGGCGGCAGCGTGGTCGCCACCATCGGTCTCATCCTGGCCTGGCAGAACGCGACCGGGCTGTGGGCGACATGGGCGTGGATCTGGGCGCTCATTCCGACCGCCGCCGGTATCGGTTCGTTCCTGGGCGGGGTGCGGACCGGGAGCGCCGAGGAGCGAAGCTCCGGCCTGTGGCAGATCGTCATCGGCCTGGCCCTGCTGGCTGGCTTCTACCTGTTCTTCGAGGAGGTCATCGGCCTGTCCGGGGGCCTGATCCCGCTGCCGGAGTGGGCCATGCCCGCCGTCCTCATCGGGCTCGGCCTGCTGGTTCTGGCCCGCGGCTTCTTCGGGCCCAGGGAGACCGACCAGCCGGCCTGAGCCAGTGCATCCCGCCGGTCCCGGCGGGACTACGATGCCGACGTGCCCGACGCCGAGCCCGCGAGCGAGGAACGCAAGCTCGCGACCGTCCTGTTCGCCGACCTGGTCGGCTCGACGGCCCTCGCCGATGAGGAGGACCCGGAGCGAACCCGCCTCGTCCTGAACCGCTTCTACGACGCCATGACCGAGGAGATCGAGCGCTGCGGAGGAACGGTCGAGAAATTCGTCGGCGACGCGGTGATGGCCGCGTTCGGCGCGCCGGCCGCGCTCGAGGACCACGCCGAGCGGGCGCTCCACGCCGCCCTCGCCATGGAGCGCCGCCTGACCGAGCTGTTCGGGGACCAGCTGGCCCTCCGGATCGGGGTCAACACCGGCGACGTGGTCGTGGGGCGCCCGCGCGAGGGAAGCTCGTTCGTCACCGGCGACGCGGTCAACGTCGCCGCCCGGCTGGAACAGGCTGCTGCGCCGGGCGAGATCCTGGCCGGAGGGAGGACGGTCACTGCCGCCGCAGGGCGCGTTCGAGTTCGGCGACCCGGCGACCATCGAGGCCAAGGGGAAGCCGGGCGGGATCGTCGCTCGGCGAGTCGTGCGCGCGCTCACCCTCATGCGGCCACGCGGCGTCCGCGGCCATGCCATCGGTCTTTGTCGGTCGCGACGCCGAGTTCCAGGAGCTCCAGAACCGATACCGCAGCGCGTCGTTGCCGAACGCGAGCCCCACCTGGTGGCCATCCTGGGCGATGCCGGGGTGGGCAAGACCCGCCTCACGCGCGAGATCTGGAGCTGGCTGAGCAGCAGGCTCCCGAGCCGATCCGACGGACCGGGCGCACGCTGTCATACGGCCAGGGCACGACCTACTGGCCCCTGGCCGAGGTGCTCAAGGAGCACTTCGGGATCGCCGAGAGCGACCCGCCCGAAGCCGTCGCCGCAGCGCTGGCCGACCGACCCTACCTTGGCCTGACCCTCGGCCTGACGCTCGACGAGGAGCTCCACCCGCTGGTGGCGCGAGAACGCCTCCACGACGCGTGGGTCGAGTTCCTGGGCGAGCTGGTCCGCGAGCGCCCGGTGGTCCTGCTGGTCGAGGACATGCACTGGGCCGAGGACGACCTGTGCGATCTCCTCGACACCCTGGTTGCGCAGGTCCAGGGCCCACTTGCTCGTCCTGGTCACTGCTCGCCCCGAGATGCTCGACCGCCGCCCGGCCTGGGGCGGCGCGTGGCAGCGCACCTCGGCCATGCGCCTCGAGGCGCTGCCCGCCACCGATACCGATCGCCTGGTGCGCCGAGCTACTCGGGGCCGAGGTTCCGGATCCGATCCGCGACCTGGTAGTGGAGCGCGCCGAGGGCAACCCGTTCTTCGTCGAGGAGCTGGTGGGGACCCTCATCGACCGCGGCGTGCTGACGCGCAGCAACGGCAGCTTGGGCGTTCGGGGAGCTGCCGGCCGGGATTCAGGTCCCCGACTCGATCCAGGCCGTGCTCGCCGCGCGCATCGACCTGCTTCCGGAGGCGGAGAAGGCGGCCCTGCAGGCGGCATCGGTCATCGGGCGCACGTTCTGGACCGGGCCGGTGTACGAGCTGGTTGCCGGGGAGAGCCCCAACATCGGTCTCCTGGAGGAGCGGGACTTCGTCCGACGCCGCGCCGGCTCCACCGCTGGCGGGCGAGCGCGAGTACGTCATCAAGCACGCGCTGACCCGGGAGGTGGCGTACGGGAGCCTGCCCAAGGCCAGACGGGCGCGGATGCATGCCGCCTTCGCGGCTTGGCTCGAGCGGAGCGCCGAGGGACGTGACGAGCTGGCTCCGCTGCTCGCCCACCACTATCGTCGAGGCGGTCCGACCCGAGAACCAGGACCTGGCGTGGGCCGGCGAGGACGCCGAGGTGGAGCGGCTGCGGGCCGCTGCCGTGGCTGGGCCCGCCGGGCGGCCGAGCTGGCTGTAGGTCGCTACGAAATCGACGAGGCGTTGGCGCTCCTCCGCCGCGCGGTCGCGCTGGAGCCGGATCGTGGCGCAGCAGGCCGAGCTGTGGTACGACATCGGGCACGCCAGCGCGCTGAAGTACGACGGCGAGGGGTTCGTGGCGGCCATGGAGAAAGCGCTCGACCTGGGTGCGCCGGAGGGGCTCGTCTATCCGGAGCTCGCCTATCCAGACCGTCGCAGCGAGCCGGCATGTGGAAGCAACGCCTGGACGACAGCCTGGTCGAAGGCTGGATCGAGCGGGCGTTGACAGCGGCTCCGTCCGGCACGCCCGCACGCGTGAGGGCGCTCGCGGCGAACGCCTACTGGCACGATGACCTGGACGCTGCCCGCGCGGCGGTGACCGAAGCCGACCAGCTGGGCGACGTCGAGCTGCGTTTCGAGAGCCTCGGGCCATTGCATGAGCGCTCTGGCGGAGAACGATCAGTTCGGTGAGCGCCCTGGAGGTGGCGGCCGCGCGCACCACGCTGCTCCCCGACGATCGGCGATCCGGATCACATTGCGGACGCACTGATGAGCCGCGCGGATTTCTACGTGAACGTCGGCCGGCTGGACGACGCGCGGGACATGGCGGTCCGCATGGAGGAAACCGTCGCTGGCCTGACTCCACACCATCGAGTGCACGGCCTCGGGATGCGGCTGCGGTTGGAATACGCCGCCGGGGCCTGGGAAGCGGTCGCGGGCCTTGGTGGCGTCAAGCCGAGGACTGGGTCGAGCCCAACCTCGCCACGCCCTGCCCGTTCAACGTCGGGGTCCTGCTGATGACCGCGATTGGCGTGGTGCATGGCGGCGACGAGGAAGAAGCGTCGCGGCTGGAGGCCAAAGCCGACGTCGATCGGCATGGTCGGCTACGGAAGGATGCGACTCGTCATGGAGGTTGGCGCTTGGCGCGTCGCGCGTGGCGATCTCGGGGAGGTACGCCGAGTGGTGGATTCGGTCCAGCCAGCGTGGCTGTACCTGACCCGCTGGGAGCATATGGGTCGCCATGCTTGATGGCCTCACGCTGCTCGGCGATCGGGAGCGGATCGAGGCCGATGCCCCGCGGTGGGTCCGGCCCGACTCGTACATCGCCCCATTCGCGGTGCGGGCTCTGGGCGTCGTCCGCAGGGACCGCGACCTGTTGGCCGATGCGATCGCTCGCTTCGAGGACATGGGCCTGGCATGGCATGCCGAGCAGACGCGCCGGATGGCCGAGGACCTCCGGACGTGAGCGATGTCGAGGTCCGGCCGCTCACCGCCGAGCGGTGGCCCGACCTGGTGGAGCTGTTCGGGCCGAGCGGGGCGTTCTCGAACTGCTGGTGCACGTGGTGGCGGCAGACGGGCGCCGAGTTCGACCGCGGGATCCGCGACAAGGGCGCCGGGAACAAGGCGCTCCTGGGCGAGCTGACCGCGGCGAACCGGCAGCCGGGGCTGGTCGCCTACCGCGACGGCAAACCGGTGGGCTGGATCAGCGTCGCGCCGCGCCCGGACTACGGGCGAGTCATCCGCTCGCCGAGCATCGGTCCGGGCCGGCGCAACCCGGAGGCCGCCGACGAGGGCGTGTGGTCCATCGTGTGCTTCTGGATGCCACGGGCGCAGCGAGGGAAGGGGATCGCCATGACCCTTCTCCGGGCGGCGATCGACCATGCTCGGGCCGGCGGCGCCCGCGTGCTGGAGGGTTACCCGATCGACACTGGCGGGGAGCGCCACCCGCAGTCGAACGTGTTCACCGGCACGCTGGCCATGTTCACCCGCGTGGGCTTTACCGAGGTCGAACGCCGGGCCGAGGGCCGGCCGATCGTCCGCCTGGAGCTGAGCTAGACCGCGTCGAGGTCGCGCCAGGCCACCTCGTAGTGGTCGACGAACCGGGTCATCTCGAGCAGGTAGGTCGGATCGTCGGGGTAGTACTTCGCGAGCTCGGGCTCGTCGCCGGCGAAGCGTCGAATCGCGTCCATGGAGTCCCACAGCGTGATCAGGGTGAACTCGGACGCCCCGTCGACTTCGCGCCTGAGGCAGAGCACGCCGCGGTTGCCGTCCGTGGCCCGGTACTCCGCGAACCCGGTTTGCTCGAGGAAGGTGAGGTAGTCATCGGACTGCTCGGCGCGGGTCCGACCGCGCCAGATGCGAGCGATCATGGTGCCGGCTCCCATTGGGGATGGTGGCTGAACGATAGACGCCGCCCGCCACCGCGGCCGCCTCTATTCTTACGGCGTGCCCCCCGACGACGGCAACGGCCGCTCCCCGATCGACAAGGCGCTCGACGACGCCCTCGAAGGGCTGAACGCGGGCTACGTCGCATCGGTCTACGAGCAATACAGATCCGATCCGACCAGCGTCGAGACCGAGTGGCGGCGCCTGTTCGACGCCGGGCTGGGGGGGTTTGAACCGATCCGCCCACCGGAGCCGGCGGCCGCCCCGGAGCAAGCCGAGGAGCCGCCGCCGGGCGCCACCGCGCTCCGCGGGCCCTCCGCCCGGCTGGCGGCCAACATGGCGGCCTCGCTCACGGTTCCCACCGCCACGTCGTTCCGGGACGTCCCGACCGAGGTCCTCGAGGCGCGACGACGCCAGCTGAACGAGCTCGTCGCGCCGCGCAAGGTCAGCTTCACCCACCTGGTCGGGTACGCGGTCGCCCGCGCCGCCGGGGAGCAGCCGGGCATGACGCGAGCGTTCGCGGACGTCGGGGGCAAAGCCCACGTCGTCGATCCGGGGGCCGTCAACCTCGGGCTGGCGGTGGACGTCGAGCGGCCGGACGGTGGCCGCTTCCTGGTGGTGCCGGTCATCAAGGGAGCACAGGACATGGAGTTCGCCGCGTTCCATGCCCGCTACGAGGAGCTGGTGGCCGGCGCCCGGGACGGAAGCCTCGGTCCCGACGACTACGCGGGCGCGACGATCACCCTGACCAATCCCGGAACCCTGGGCACGACCGCCTCGCTGCCCCGGCTGATGGTCGGTCAGGGCTGCATCGTGGCCACCGGCGCCATCCGGGACGTGGGCACCTCCCGCGTGATGACCGTCACGTCCACCTACGACCACCGCGTGATCCAGGGCGCGGAATCGGGCGCCTTCCTGCGCCGCGTGGCGGACCTGGTCGGCGGCGCCGACGGCTTCTACGAGGCGGTGGCCACCTCTCTGGCTGTCGGACCGCTGGCCGACCTGTCGGCCGCCGGCACCCCGGCCAGCACGGCCGAGACCACGTCAGCCCCGACAGCCGCACCCGGCGAGCCCGTGGTCAGCGGACCGTCGGGGCCCGCGGTGACCGTCTCCGGCGCGGACCTGGCCCGCATGGCCTCGGCCATGGCCCTCATCGACGCCCACCGCCTCTACGGCCACCTCGCCGCCCGGCTCGACCCGCTCGGGACAGACCCGCCGGGCGACCCCGCCCTCGACCCGGCGTTCCACGGCCTCGACCCGGCCGCCGCGGGACGGATCAGCGCCGACCTGCTCAACGTCCACGTCTCCGGCGACACCCTGGCGGAAGTCCTCGAGAGCCTGCGCCGGACCTACAGCGGGACGATCGCCTACGAGGTCGAGCACATCGCCAACCACGCCGAGCGGACGTGGCTCCGGGAGGCGATCGAGTCGGGCCGATATCGGTCAGGCCTGAAGCGGAAGGAGCGCAAGCGCCTGCTCGCCCGGCTGACCGCGGTGGAGGGGCTCGAGCAGTTCCTGCACAAGGCGTACCTCGGCCAGAAGCGGTTCAGCATCGAGGGGCTGGACACGATGGTCCCCATGCTCGACCTCGTCCTCGAGCTGGTCGCCGAGCAGGGCACCCGGCGGGCGGTCATCGGGATGGCCCACCGCGGCCGGCTGAATGTTCTCGCCCATATCGTCGGGCTGCCGCTCCAATCGGTCCTGGCCGAGTTCGAGGCGGGCCGGAGCGGGCACCGGGCGCGTTCCGAGGGGCGTGAGATCGACGACGTGAAGTACCACCTCGGCGCCGGGGGCACGCACGAGACGCGGCATGGCACGGTGGAGGTCAACCTCATGCCGAACCCCTCGCACCTGGAGGCGGTGGGGCCGGTGGTGGAGGGCCGCGCCCGCGGCGAGCAGGCGGATCACCGCGGCCCCCTGGTCCGCGTCGACACCAGCCGGACGATCCCGATCCTCATCCACGGGGACGCGGCGTTCGCCGCCCAGGGCGTGGTGGCGGAGACCTTCAACCTGTCCCGCCTGGCGGGATATGCCAACGGGGGCACCGTCCACCTCATCGCCAACAACCAGATCGGCTTCACCACCGCGGTCGGCGAGGCGCGAAGCACGACATGGGCCTCCGACCTGGCCAAGGGCTTCGACGTACCGATCATCCACGTCAACGCCGACGATCCGGAAGCCTGCCTGGACGCGGTCCGCCTGGCGATGGCCTACCGGGCCGAATTCGACGGCGACGTGGTCATCGACCTGGTCGGCTACCGCAGGTACGGGCACAACGAGGCGGATGAGCCGTCCTACACCCAGCCGCTGATGTACGAGCGGATCGCCCGCCAACCATCGGTCCGGGCCCAGTACGCGGATCGGCTGGTCGAGGCGCGAGTCCTCTCGGCCAAGCAGGCCGCGGCCATGGCCGACGAAGTGCGGCGCGTGCTGGTGATCGGCCCAGGCCGCCGTCCGCAAGGCCCACGCCGAGCCGCCGCTCGACCGGGGCGAGGACGCGCTGACCATCGAGCATCCGGCCGAGCCATCGACCGCAGTGGGCATGGATACGCTTCTCGCGCTGAACGGCGAGCTCAACGCCACGCCGGCGGAGTTCACCGTCCATCCCAAGCTCGTGCGCCAGATCGGCCGCCGCCGCGACGCGATGGGCAGCGACGACCCGGGTGTCGAGTGGGGCCATGCGGAGGCCCTCGCGTTCGCCGCCCTGCTGCGCGACGGCGTCCCGATCCGCCTCACCGGCCAGGACACGGTCCGTGGCACCTTCGGCCAGCGCCACGCCGTCCTGGTCGACGCCGCGACCGACGCCACGTGGTCGCCGATGCAACACCTCGCCGAGGCGAAGGCCAGCTTCGAGGTCCACAACTCCCCGCTGAGCGAGTACGCGTGCCTCGCCTTCGAGTACGGCTACGCGGTGACCGTGCCCGAGGCCCTCGTCCTGTGGGAAGCGCAGTACGGCGACTTCGTCAACGGGGCCGAGATCGTGGTCGACCAGTTCATCATCGCCGGGCTGGCGAAGTGGCGGCAGACGTCCCGCCTGACGCTTCTGCTGCCCCACGGCTACGAGGGCCAGGGGCCGGAGCATTCGAGCGCCCGCCTGGAGCGGTTCCTCGCCCTCGGGGCGGAGGGCAACATCCGGGTCGCCTACCCGACCACCGCGGCCCAGTACTTCCACCTCCTCCGCCGCCAGGGCCTCCATGCGGAGCTTCGCCCCCTGGTGGTCATGACCCCGAAGTCCCTGCTCCGCCTGCCGGAGGCAGCGTCACGACCGTCCGAGCTGGCGAGCGGCGGCTGGGCGCCGGTGGTGGATGACCCGGAGCGCCAGACCGATGCGGCGGCGGCCGCCGTGCGGCGGGTCATCCTGTGCAGCGGCAAGATCTACTACGACCTGGCCCTGTCGGAGGAGCGGGCGGCCGCCGCCGACGTGGCCCTCATCCGGGTCGAGCAGCTCTACCCCTTCCCCAGCGAGACGCTGGCCGCCGTGCTGGCCCGCTACGCGCGGGTGCGCAAGGTGAGCTGGGTGCAGGAGGAGCCGCGGAACATGGGCGCGCGCAAGTTCGTGCTGCCCAAGATCCGCTCCATCGTCGCGCTCAAGATTCCGCTGGGCGACGTCTCCCGTCCGGAGCGCTCGCGCCCGGCCGAGGGCTACCCCGCCGCTCACGCCGCGGAGCAGGCTCGCATCGTCCGCGACGCCTTCGCCTGACGGTCCGGTGGCGCCACCGCCCCTGCTCGAACGGTACCGAGACCTCCTCGCCCGCCCCGATGAGGCGTTCCCGCTCACCCTGGGCGAGGGCGGAACGCCGCTGGTGGAGGCGCGACGCCTGGGGGCCGCCGTCGGGCTCGACCACCTCTACCTGAAGTTCGAGGGCACCAACCCGACCGGGTCGTTCAAGGACCGGGGCATGGTCCTGGCCGTCAACCGGGCCGTGGCCTCCGGCGCCCGGTTGGTGGTGTGCGCCTCCACCGGGAACACGAGCGCCTCGGCAGCGGCCTACGCGGCGGCCGCCGGCCTGACCTGTGGCGTGGTCCTGCCCCAGGGCAAGGTGGCCCGCGGCAAGCTGGCCCAGGCCCTCGCCGCCGGCGCGCGGACGGTCATGGTCGAGGGCAACTTCGATGCCGCGCTGGACGCCGTGCGCGAGCTCGGTGCGTCCGGGGAAGCCGTGGTCGTGAACTCCATCAACCCGGATCGGCTCGAGGGCCAACAGACCGTGGCGTGGGAGATCTGCGACGCGCTCGACGGCGCGCCCGACGCGGTCGCGCTGCCGGTCGGCAACGCGGGCAATATCACCGCTTCCTGGCGCGGCTTCGTCGCCTACGACGCGGCGGGACGGACGCAGGGCCGACGGCCGCGGATGCTCGGGTTCCAGGCCGCCGGCGCGGCCCCGATCGTGAACGACGCCCCGGTGGCCGAGCCGGAGACGGTGGCCACCGCCATTCGGATCGGGAACCCCGCCTCGTGGTCCGGGGCCACGGCCGCCCGCGACGAGTCCGGCGGCCTGATCGAATCGGTCACCGACGAGCAGATCCTGGGCGCGCAGGCGGACATCGCCCGGCTCGAGGGCATCTTCTGCGAGCCGGCGTCCGCGGCCGGGGTCGCCGGGGTCAGGCAGCTGGCGGCGAGCGGCCGCCTCGAACGCTCGGCAACCGTGGTCTGCATCCTCACCGGGCACGGCCTCAAGGACCCGGATACGGCACCCGGTGAGCTCCCGGCCACGAAGCCGGTCGAACCCACCGCGGACGCCATTCGCGAAGCGCTCGGTGACTGAGCGGGACCTCGTCCGCTGCCGGTGGACCACCGGCTCGGCGGCCAACATGCTCGCGTACCACGACGACGAGTGGGGCGTCCCGCTCCACGACGACCGTGCCCTCTTCGAGCTGCTCATCCTGGAGGGAGCACAGGCCGGGCTGAGCTGGACAACCATCCTCAACCGGCGAGACGGCTACCGCCGCGCCTTCGCCAGGTTCGACCTCGCGACCGTTGCCGCCTTTGGGCCGGACGACGAGGCGCGGCTGCTCGCCGACGCGGGAATCATCCGCAACCGGGCCAAGGTGGCCTCCGCCATCGGCAACGCGCGCACCGCGTTGGAGGTCATCGGTGAGGCGGGCAGCCTCGATCGGTACCTCTGGTCGTTCGTGGACGGACGGCCGATCCAGAACCGATGGCAGGCCATGGAAGAGATCCCGGCCGAGACGGATGATCTCGCGGGCCATGTCGAAGGACCTGAAGCGGCGCGGCTTCTCGTTCGTCGGACCGACGATCGTGTACGCCTTCATGCAGAGCGCCGGCCTGGTGAACGACCACACGGTCGACTGCTTCCGGTACGACGAGGTGGCTCGGCTGGCCTGACCGATACACTCGGCGCCGTGGCCACGCCCATCGCCTCGGTCGACGTACCGGCCAGCACCGCCAACCTCGGCAGCGGGTTCGACTGCTTCGCCGCCGCCCTCAGCCTGAAGCTGCGGGCGGAGCTGCACGCGGGGAACCTGCCCGGGATCGTGCTGACCGCCCACGGCGAGGGGGCGGCGGAGGCCGAGTCGGCCGGGTCCGACAGCCTGGTGGTGCGCGCGTTCCGCGAGGGGTTGCGCGTCGCCGGCGGGCCGCCGGGCGGGAACGGGGCGTGGCGGATCGAGGTGTCGTCGATGATCCCCGCGGCCCGTGGCCTCGGCAGCAGCGCCGCGGCCATCGTGGCCGGCCTCCTGCTCGGCGCGAGCGCCGGACGGCTGCCGACCACCGCCGATCAGCTGCTGGCCCTCGCCGCCCGCCTCGAGGGCCACCCGGACAACGTCGCGGCTGCCCTGTACGGCGGATTCACCCTGGCCGTCATGGAACCGCGCGACGTCACCGTCCGCCGCTTCCGGGTGCCGGAGGCGTGGATCCCGGTGCTGTTCATCGCCCAGGCGGAGAGCCACACGGCGGACATGCGGGCCGCCTTGCCCGGCCGCGTCCCGCTCCCCGATGCCGTAAACCAGGCCGCCCGGGCGGCGCTGCTGGCGACCGCGGTGCTCACCTCGGACGCGGCCCTGCTCCGGGTGGCCATGGACGACCGGCTGCACCAGCCCTACCGCCTGCCACTGCTCCCCGGCGCCGCGCGGCTGATTCAGACCGCGTACGACATCGGTGCCGCCGGGGCATGCCTGTCGGGCGCCGGGCCGTCGGTGCTGGCCATCTGCGACTCCCCGCTCACGGCGCACTCGGTGGAGAAGGCGTGGAACGCCGACGGCCACGCGGGCATGGCCACCCGGCTCCGGTTCGATCTCGACGGTGCGCGGCTGAGTTCCGCCGAGCCGCGGGAGTGAGCTGCCGCGCATGAGCCTCGTCTCGCTGTCGGGGGTGTCGAAGAGCCACGGCGCCCAGCACCTGTTCAGTGACGTCTCGCTCCAGGTCAGCGCCGGGCGGCGGATCGCCATCGTCGGCGCCAACGGGACGGGCAAGACGACCCTGCTCGAGATCATCACCGGCGAGCAGGATCCGGACACCGGTGCCGTGGCCCGGGGCAAGGACGTGGTGATCGGGTACCTGCGCCAGGAGGTCGCCGAGTCGCGGGGTCGCTCGGTCCTGGCCGAGGTGCTGGCCGGAGCCGGCACGGTGGCCGGCATCGGCCGGCGGATGACGCACATCGAGCAGGAGATGGCCGAGGCCGGCTCCGGCCCGGATGCCGAGACCGAGCTGGCCGAGCTGATGGACGAGTACGGGCGCCTCCAGCATCGGTTCGAGCAGCTCGGCGGCTGGTCGATCGAGGCGGAGGCTCGTCGCATCCTGGCCGGCCTGGGCTTCGCCGAGGGTGACGCCGAGCGCGACATCGGTGAGTTCTCGGGTGGCTGGATGATGCGGGTCGCCCTCGCCCGCCTCCTGCTGGCCAACCCCGACCTGCTGCTCCTCGACGAGCCGTCGAACCACCTCGACCTGGCATCGGTCGAATGGCTGCAGGGCTTCCTGGCCGAGTACGCCGGTGCGGTCATCCTGGTCAGCCACGACCGTGACTTCATCAACGTCGTCGCCAACCGGGTGGCGGAGCTGGCCCGCAACTCCCTGACCGAGTACGTCGGCGACTACGCCGATTTCGTCGAGCAGCGCGACATCCGGCTGGCCGAGCTGGCGCGCCACGCCCGGGTCCAGGGCCGCGAGGTCGTCCGCATCGAGCGCTTCATCGAGCGCTTCCGCTACAAGAAGTCGAAGGCGCGCCAGGCCCAGGCCAAGATCAAGTACCTCGAGCGCATGGATCGGGTAGTCGTGCCCGAGACGCGGACGAAGTCCATCCGCTTCCGCTTCCCGCAGCCGATCCGCAGCGGCCGGACGGTGATCACCCTCGACGGGGTCACCAAGCGGTACGGCGACCACACGGTGTACGACGGGCTCGATCTCACGCTGGAGCGCGGCCAGAAGGTCGCGCTCATCGGTCCCAACGGCGCCGGCAAGAGCACGCTGCTGAAGATCCTGGCCGGTGTCCTCGAGTTCCAGTCCGGCGACCGCCAGCTGGGCCACAACGTGCAGGTCGCCTACTTCGCCCAGCACCAGATCGAGGCCCTGAACCCGCGCCACACGGTGCTCGAGGAGCTCGAGGAGGCCGCGCCGCGAATGACCTCGGCCGAGCAACGGCGGCTGCTGGGGGCGTTCCTGTTCTCGGGCGCCGACATCACCAAGCCGGTCAAGGTCCTGTCCGGCGGGGAGCAGACCCGCCTGGCGCTGGCCAAGATGCTGGCCGACCCGGCCAACCTGCTCTGCCTCGACGAGCCGACCAACCACCTCGACATCCAGAGCCGCGACGTCCTCGAGGACGCGCTGACCGCCTTCGGCGGGACCCTGGTCCTGATCACCCATGACCGATACCTGATCCGCACCGTGGCCAACACGATCATCGAGGTGCAACGGCGGCACGGCAATCCTGTACCCCGACGACTTCGAGTCGTACGCCGAAGCCCGCGGGATCGACATCGAGCGGCCGGGGGCATCGGAGGGGGTCGCGACTCCCCGCGGCGTGGTCACCCCGACCCCTCGCCACGAGACGGCGGACCAGGCTACGTCCCGCAAACGGGCGGAGGCCGAGGCCCGCAACGCGCGGCACCGCGAGACGCGCGGAGCGCGCGCGGAGCTGGACCGCACCGAGGCCGATCTGGCGGCCGTCGAGTCCGAGCTGGCCGACCTGACCGCGCGCCTGGGTGATCCCGCCACCTACACCGATTCGGCGCTGGTGCGCCGGCTGATCGATGCCCACAACGCCGCGCTCGACCGCTCCACCGCCCTCACCGCCGACCGCGATCGGCTCGCTGCCGAGCTGGCCACCGCCGAGCCCGCTGGATGAGGGCCGATCGACCGATCGGCGAGGGGTTGGGCGCTGGCCTGGTCGTCATCGCCGCGTTCGGATTCGCCACCCTGGGACCGGCCTCGCGCTTCGCCTTCGCGGCCGGGGTCGATCCGCTGGTGCTCGTCACCTGGCGGGCGGTGATCGGCGGCCTGGTCGTGATCGTGGTGGCCGCCATCCTGTTCCGGCTGGGTCAGGTCGTCGCCCGGCCGTGGCGCGAGATCCCACGCCGCCACGCGGTGATGAACGTGGTGGCGGGTCTCATCAATGCCGCCCTGAACATCACCGTGCTGGTGGCCATCACCCGGATCAGCATCGGTCTCGCGCTGCTGGTCTTCTACACCTACCCGGCCATGGTCGCGGTCGTGTCGACGCTGTTCTTCGGGGAGCGGCTGGATCGGACCCGCTGGGCGGCACTGGCCGTGAGCCTGGTCGGCCTGGTCCTCGTCCTGGTCGGCGCCGGGCAGGTCGGGCAGCTCGACGCGCTCGGGGTGGGCCTCGCCTTCCTCGGCGCCCTGTGCCAGGTGGCCTACGCCCTGACCGCGCGACATGGCTTCCCGTCGATCCCCTCCCCGCAGGCCGCGGGCGGGACCTTCGCGGTGGCGGGAGCCACCTACCTGGTCGTGTTGCTGGTCATCGGCCAGCTCGGCGCACTGGGGCAGCCACTGGATTCGAGCGCCGCGCTGGTCCCGGTCCTGTTCGCCGGGGTGATCGGGGCCGGGATCCCGACCATGGCCTGGATCATGGGCATCCGGATCCTCGGCGCGCCGCGGGCGGCCATCATCTCGACCCTCGAGCCGGTGGTCGGCATCGTGCTCGCGGCGCTCCTGCTGGCCGAGCTGCCGACGCCCCTCCAGATCGTGGGCGGCGCCTGCATCGTGGTCGCCGCCATCGTCGTCCAGCGCCGGCCGGGAGTCGAGGCCGCCGAGCACGAGGCAGTCGAGCCCGCGATGGCGGACGCCGAGGCGGTCGAGCCCGACGCATCGGCGGATCGATCTATCCTGCCGCGGTGACGACCCGCCGCTGGCTCAGCCTCGCCGCCGTGCTCTGCGTGGTGCTGGCCGCCTGTTCGCCGAGCCCGGCGGGTTCGGTCGGAGGCTCTGGTGGCGTCTCCGCCGGACCCAGCGTGAGCCCCACCGAGGGCGAGAGCCCGGCCCCCGACTCCGAGCCGCCACCCAGCGTGCCACCGACTCCGGTCCCCACCCCGGTGGTTCCCGCCGATGCCCTGCTGCCGAACCTGGTCATGGAGCCGCTGGCCGAATGGCGGGTGGAGTTCCGCAACGACCGCCGGTTGCTGCGGGTGACGACGATCTTCAGCAACGACGGGGTCGGACCGATGGAGCTGATCGGCAGCCGGGCGGATACCAATCAGCCGACGATGAGCATGACCCAGATCGTGGCCCTGCCCGCTGGCGGCACCGTCCAGGTGCCGACTCCCGTTCGCGCCGAGTACGCCGGCGACGGGCACGACCACTGGCACTCCCAGCGGGTGGTGACCATGGAGCTCACCCCGGTCCTCGACCCGGGGACCTCGCGGTTCGGCAGCAAGCTCGACTTCTGCTTCTTCGACAACATGCGGACCAACGCCGCCATCCCCGGGTCTCCGGTCAGCAGCTTCTATCGGTTCGCCTGGTGCGGCGAGCCGGACGACCTCACCGTCCGGATGGGGTTGTCGCTGGGCTGGGGTGACCGATACCAGTGGAGCTTCGAGTACCAGTGGGTCGACATCACCGGCATGGCCGGCGGCACCTACACCCTGACCGCCACCGTCGACGAGCCGAATGACTTCCTCGAGACCAACGACGCCGATAACTGCACCATCTCCCGGATCCAGATCCCGGCCGCCGGGGCGGGCCAGATCATCGTGGTCGAGGACAACCAGGTTCCCTGCAGCACCTAGGCCATCAGGGCGGCGTGCACCGCCCGCGCGGCCTGCGCCGCGAACCCGACCGGCACCTCGGCCCACACCACCCGCAGGCCGCCCTCGTCGAACGAGCCCTCCCCGTGGGCGGGCAGGGGCAGCAGCTCCGGCATCCGATCCGCCGGCCCGACGAGGCTGATCCGAGCAATGCGTTCCTTGCGGTCGACAGCCAGGATCAGCGCCTCCGGCGCGTCCCGTGCGGGGCGTGGCACGACCTCGGTGGCGGGCGCGCCGCCGTCCAGCTGAGCGCACGATCATCCGGAGCCGGCCGCGGCGCGCCCGCCGCACCGCGACCGGGTGGACCACCTCGGCCCCCAGCTCCCCGAGCAGCTCGAGCTGGAGCGCGCCGACCGAGGGCAGCAGCCGCGCCGACGGGACGAGGTGCGGATCCGCCTCCCACACGCCGCCCACGTCCTTGAACAGCTCGCACCGGTCCGCGCGGAGGGCAACGGCGAGGGCCACCGCCGAAAGGTCCGTGCCGCCGCGACCGAGCGTGGTCAGCTCGCCATGGGCCCCGATGCCCTGGAATCCGGCGACGACCGGGACCAGGCCGTCGGCGACGGCCAGGCGCAAAGGACGGGAGTAGACCCGCCGCACCGCCGCCCCGAGGTGAGCGGCCGCGGTCCGAATCCCCGCTTCCGCCCCGCTGAACGAACGAGCGGGCAGACCATGGGCCTCGAGCCCCAGCGCGAACAGCGCGGCCGAGAGGGCCTCCCCGGTGGCCAGCGCGCGGTCCGTCTCGCGCGCCAGCGACGAGTCCGGAGCATGGGCCCCGTCTCCACGCAGCGACGCGCCGCCGTCGGGAAGGAGCACGGCCGCCGACGACAGGATGGCGTCGGTGACGCCCTCGAATGCGGAGACGACGACCACCGGGCGCAGGCCGTCGGCCCGCTGCCCGACGACGACTTCCACCGCAGCCGCGATGTCCTCCGGCCGGGTCAGGACCGACCCGCCGAACTTGTCGACCACGATCGGCCGCGCGCTGCGCATGGCGCGGACTCTAGACGACCGACCGATGGGCAGGCAGTACCCTCGCCGGGTGCCTTCGCCCGTCACCACGGCCGCGGTGAGCTCGGTCCGACGCCGGATCCTGGCCTGGTACGAGGCCGATCACCGGGATCTGCCCTTCCGTCGCAGCCGCGAGCCGTGGCCGGTCCTGGTGGCCGAGGTCATGCTCCAGCAGACCCAGGCCGGGCGGATCGCCGAGCGATTCGACGCGTTCATGAGCCGATTCCCGTCGCCGGCGGCCATGGCCGCCGCGACGCCGGCCGATGTGCTCGTCGCGTGGAGCGGGATGGGCTACAACCGGCGAGCCCTCAACCTCCACGCCGCCGCGACGCAGATCACCACCGCCGGCTGGCCGCAGACGGTGGATGAGCTCCAGCGCCTGCCGGGGATCGGCCCCTACTCGGCGCGGGCGATCGCCGCGATCGCTCTCGGCCAGCCGGTGGGAGCGGTCGATACCAACGTGCGGCGCTGGCTCGTGCGTCGTTTCGCCGTCGATCCGCACGATGGGCGGGCACTGCAGGCGCTCGCCGATCGGCTGGCGATCGCGGGCCGACCCGACCCCGAACAGGCGGGAACGTGGACGCACGCCACGATGGAGTTCGGAGCGCGGGTCTGCTCGGCCCGTGCGCCCCGCTGCACCGCCTGCCCGGTGTCCCGCGGCTGCCCGTCACGACGCGACCCGCGCCGCGTCCCGGTCCCGCGCCAGTCCGACTCGACCGCCGCCACCCGCGCCGCGCGCGGCGCGCTGCTCAGGGCGCTGGCCGAGGCGCCCGGCCATCGGCTTTCGCACACCAGGGCACGTCGGACGGTCGCCGCCACCCTGGCGGAATCGGATTACGACGCCCTTATCGAGCGGTTAGCGCGAGACGGCCTTCTCCATCGCTCGGGCCGGAGCCTCATCCTCGGCCCCGGCTAGGTCCCCGGCCTCGGCCGAGCCATCTGCCGTCGACGGCGTGGCCCACCCATCCTTCGCCGGGAAGGCGCGCATCAGTCGCCGAAGCAGGCGGTGGAGCTCCTCGCGCTCGGATTCGGTCAGGGTGCCCGCGAACAGGGACTCGGTCTGGGCCTGGGTGCCCACCGTCTTGTCCCACGCCGCGTGGCCGGCCTCGGTGGGCTCGATGAGCGTCCCCCGGCGGTCGCTCGGATCGGGGAGGCGCCGGATGAGGCCGGCCTCCTCGGCGCGGTCGAGGCGGTTGGTCATGGCGCCGCCGGACAGGTGCATGTCCTCGGCAAGCTGGCCCGGGGTGCGCTGGTACGGCGGGCCGAAGCTGCGGAGCTTGCCGAGCAGGTGGTAGAAGCGCGGCTCGAGGCCGTACTCCTCGAGGGTCTGGTCCATGGACTGGTTGAACTTCTTGGCCAGGAACTGGATCCGCTCGACGATGCCCTCGGTCAGCGGGTCGAGGTCGGGAATCTCCCGCGCCCAGACGAGCAGCATGTCGTCGAGCCGGTCGCGTTCCTCTGCTGGTGTCGTCACGGCGACAGTATTGGTGTCATGTTAGTTCCATGTCAAGCCTTTTGTCATCGTATTGCTTGACATCGAACTATCTACCTCGTATGCTGGCCCCAGTTAGTTCGATCTCGAAGTTCTTTTCGATCCAGGAGCCAGCGGAAATGTTCGGAACAATGCCCGTCACCTCATTCGAGCTCGAAGCGGAGCGACGCCGCGAGCTCGCCACCTCGTGGAAGCCGGTCCGCACCGCCGAGCCGGTCCCCCATCGCGAAGCGCGGCCGATGGTCGTCTCCCTCCGCCGCCTGGTCGGCTCCCTGACCCGGGTGCCGCCTGCCGGCTGGGAGGACGTTCGCACCTAGGCCATCACGCATGGCACGTCCGGGAGGGGCGCGCGGCTCGGGATCCGCGCGCTACCCGGATACAATCCGGCGGTGAGTCGCGCCACCGCCAGCCTGAAGATCGGGATCGGAGACCCGATTCCGTCCATCGGTCTGCGCGCCACCGATGGCTACCTGCTGAACCTCCGCTCGTGGGTTGGCAAGTCGCCGGTCGCCCACCTGTTCTTCGCCGGGCCGACCCTGACCGGCGCCGCGCGCACCGCAGCCGAGGCCGCGGCCCGCGCTGTCGCCCTCGATGTGCCGCGACTGGACGCGGCGGGGGTTGCCATCACCGGGGTCACGACCGACAACGAGCGCCAGCAGGCTGACTTCGTGAAGGGGCTGGAGCTGCCGTTCCTCCTGCTCAGCGACGAGCGCCAGATCGCGTCGCAGGCACTGGGCATCCCACTCGTGGAACGGCGCGGCAACACGAACGTCGCCTCCCCGGTCATGGTCGCCGTCGACGAGGCCGGCCTCGTGCGCGGGATCTACCACGACCCCGACCCGCGACTGGCGGCGGCCATCGTCCTCGAGATCTTCCGAGAGCCCCTGCCGGCCTAGACCGATGCTGGCCGTCCGGACGTATGCCGCCGGCGAGCCACTGCGGCTGGAGGATGTCCCGGTGCCCGCTCCTCGCGGGACCGAGGTCCTCGTCCGGGTCGCCGGGGCGGGGGTGTGCCATACCGATCTCCATATCGCGCGGACCGATCGGATCCGGGTCGAGCGACCGGTCACCCTCGGCCACGAGGTCGCCGGCTGGATCGCGGGTATGGGCGCCGATGCGGGCGCTTCCCTGCGCAAGGCGCGCCTGAAGGAGGACGAGCCGGTGGTCGTCGCCGGCGGCTGGGGGTGCGGGGAATGCGCCGAGTGCCGGCGCGGCGAGGAGCAACGCTGCGAGAACAGTCGCGCGCCGGGGTTCCAGGTCGACGGCGGATACGCCGAGTACCTGCTCGTGCCCCATCCCCGCCACCTCGTCTCGCTGGGCAAGCTCGACCCGGTCGAGGCCGCTCCGCTGGCGGACGCGGGGGTGACCTCGTTCCGTGCCGTCCGCCGCGCCGCGCCGTGGCTGGCCGAGGGCTCACGAGCCTTGCTCATCGGCCTTGGCGGCGTCGGTCAGTTCGCGCTCCAGTACCTGCGCCGGCTGCCGGAGGTGTTCGTGGGCGTGCGGGAGATCGACCCGGACAAGGTCCAGCGGGCTGGGGAGTTGGGCGCCGACGTGGCGTTCCTGTCGGGCGAGGAGGAGCTGATCTTCACCGGCCTGGGCGGGCATGCGGACGTGGTGTTCGACTTCGTCGGTTCCGACGAGACGTTGGCCCTGGCGGCCCGCTTCGTGGCGCCCGGCGGCCTGGTGTCCCTCGTCGGCGAGGCCGGCGGTGAGCTCGGTTTCTCGTTCGAGGCGCTGCCGCCGGAGGCGTCGCTGACGACGACGTCCTGGGGCTCGCACGACGACCTGCGCGACGTCGTCCAGCTTGCCCGGCGCCACTCCTTGCACTGGTCGGTGGAGCGCATGCCGCTCTCCGAGGCCGCGGCCGCCCACGACCGACTGGCGGCCGGCAAGGTTCGCGGGCAGGCTGGTCCTCGTCCCCTAGGCGGAGGCTGCCCCGAGCTCGACGAGGCGCTTGCGCATCCGGTCGGCGCCCACAAGGTGTCCCTTTTGCTCGTACAGCTCGAGGGCGCGACGGGCTTCATCGGACGCCTCGGCGTCCCGGCCGGCGAGGTGGAGCACATCGCCAAGGTCCGCGTGCGCGTCAGCGATCCAGTCGAGGAAGTCGGTCCCATCGAACGAGGCCACGGCCTCCCTTCCCAGGCGCTCGGCCTCCTCGAACTCCCCTCGCCGCGCGCGCACGCGGGCGGCAACTCCCAGCGCAGGTCCGATCGCGGCAGGGTCGTCCCCGGTCGCAAGCTCTCGAGCGGCGGTCGCCCAATCGCTCGGCCTCCTCGTCGCGGTCCAGGGCGAGCGTCGCTTGCGCGAGGTGCGCGGCCACCGTGTTGGCGAACCCGAGGAAACCATGCTTGGTCATCCATTCATAGGCGACGAGCTCGAGCTCCACGGCACGCGCCGCGTTGCCCGCAAGAAGCTCGACCGGACCCATGAAGTGACCCTGGAGTGCCGAGATGACGTATCCAGCGCCGAGCTCTTCGGCGATGTGCTTCGCTGACTCCAGCTGTGAACGGGCCTCGTCGAACCGTCCCTGTTCGGCCAGGAGCGCGCCGCGGACTCGCGAAATGCGATTCGCGGCCCATTGCGACGCTCGAATCTGGGGGCCCAGCTCGTCGACGAGTTCCAGGGCCTCCGGGACCGGCATGGGACCCCAGTACGCGAAGGCCGCAAGCCATCCCAAGAGCTCGTCGCGCATCCTGCTTTGTGACGAAATCGTGGGGAGCAACTCCTGCGCCAGCTCGAGCCCGCTCGCGGCCTGCCCGGCGAAGAATCGGAGCTTGGCCAGCTCCGCGGTGGCGCGCTCGGCACCAGGCTGGTCGCCGACAGCGCGGAGCTCATGGCGCAGTCGTTCGGCGTCCGCGACGAGCGCCTGGACTGGCTCCTTACCCATCGAAACCCGAGTGTGGAGCCGTAGCGCCTCGGAGAAGGCCGCGGAGCGCCGGTCGCCGACCTTCTCCGCCACCGCCCGTGTCTTCTCGAGAAATGCGTCGGCTTCCTCTGAGCTGGCCCCGGTGACCATCGCCTCACCCGCCATGAGGCGCCACGGCAGCGCCGAGGCGACATTGGTATCGAGCACCTCAACCGCTCGCTGCAGCAGATTCGACGCGGCCGTGGCATCTCCGCGGTCCAGCGCGGCGGCTCCAGCCTCGCCGAGGTGCATCGCCGCCCGACCGGCGAGCTCGGGCAAGCGAGGATCATCCCCGGACAGCTCCCTTCGATAGCGCACGGCCTGTTCGAGGTGGTAGCCGAGGATCGGGCGGTACTCGTCAATTCGTCCCGCGAGCGCCGGTTCGAGCCAGTCCGCGAAACGCTCATGGAGCTCGGCTCGGCTCTGCTTGGCGATGGCCTGGTAGGCGGCATCCCGAATGAGCTGATGCCGGAAGCGGAACGCTTCGCGCCCAGTCAGCTCGGCCCGGTCGGGGGCCACGAACTCCCGCCGGGTCAGGGTCTGGAGGCTTGGGCCGAGCGACTCGCGCAGGCCGTCGGGCGCCAGTGCCGCGACCGCGTCGCGATGAAAGACGGTTCCCTCGACCGACCCTCGCTCGAGAATGGCGCGCTCGGTGCCAGCCAGGCCGTCGAGGCGGGCCGACAGCAGCGCCTGGATCGTCGGCGGAACAGCAAGGCTGGCGAGGTCACGGCTTGCGGTCCAGCTGCCATTCGTCCGTGCTAGGGCACCGTCGTCGATGAGCATCTCGAGGAGCTCCTCGACGAAAAGCGGGTTTCCCTCGGCCGCCGTGCGGATCCGGTCGAAGATCGTCTCGGGCAGCTCTGCCTGGCCCAGCAGGTTGTCGATCAGCTGCGCCGTCTCGTCGGCATTCAGCGGCTCGAGGGAGATGATCGTGGCCGACCGCTTGCCGCCTCCCCACGCCGGGCGAAGTTCGAGCAGTTCCTGGCGAGCGAGCACGATGAGGAGGATGGGTGCGTCGTGCGACCAATCGGCGATGTGCTCGACCAGGTCCAGGAGTGGCGGCTGCGCCCACTGCAAATCATCGAGGACAAGGACGAGCGGCCGTTCGGCAGCAAGGGACTCGAAGAATGACCGGATCGCCCACGGCGTCTCGTCCGGCGCTGGTTCGCCGCGGGTCAGACCGATGGCCTGGCTCACCAGCTCGGTGATCCGTTCGCGATCGGCGGTTTCCGGCAACCGATCCGACACGCGGGTCACGTCGGCGGCCTGGTCCCCGAGTCCCGGGCCGATGCCGGTCGCCTGCCGCACGATCTCCGCGATCGGCCAGTAGGTGATGCCCTCGCCGTAGGACAGGCATCGTCCGCTGACGACCAATGCCTCGTCACCGATCGAGGTGATGAACTCGTTGACCAGTCGCGACTTCCCGACCCCGGCCGCACCCAGGATGGTGAACAGGTGGCAGACCCGTTCGTCTCGGGCTTCGGCGAAGGCCTCGTCCAGCTGCCGACGTGGGCGCTCGCGGCCGATCATCGGTGAATCCAACCGCCGTTCGTGACCCGCCGCGGATAGGTCGACATCCAGAAGTCGGAAGGTCTCGATCGGTGCCTGCCGCCCCTTGACCGCCACCTCACCCATCGGCTCCACGTGCACCGCGTCTCTGACCAGCTGGTGCGTCTCGGCGGCAATCAAGATCTCGCCCGGCTGGGCCGACTGCTGGAGCCGGGCGGCGACGTTCACCGCGTCACCGGTGACCAGCCGCTGGCCGCCGGTCGCATCGCCGGCCACCACTTCGCCGGTCGCGATCCCCGTCCGCCAGGCCACGGCCGTCGCAATGGACGGCCCGGAGCATGTCGCCAGGGCTGCGCGGATGTCGGCCGCGGCGCGCACCGCACGCAGGGCGTCATCCTCGTGCAAGCGCGGGATGCCGAAGACGGCCATGGCCGCGTCGCCGATGAACTTCTCGACCACGCCGCCGTGCCCCTCGACGATGGACTGAACACGATCGAACGAGCGGCTGAGCAGGCCCCGCAGGGTCTCGGGATCCAGCTGCTCGCCCATCGCCGTCGAACCCACGAGGTCGCAGAACAGGACCGTCACCGTCTTGCGTGACTCAGATGTCGGACGCGGCTGCCGCCTCGAGCGGAGAGCCGCACGAGAAGCAGAACCGGGCCTCCGCCGGGTTCTCAGTCCCGCAGCTGGCACACGTTCGACCCGGCACGACCGTCATCGGTCCCAGCTCGCGATCATCCGACGGGTCTCTTCGACGCTGAACGTTGCGCCCTTGCGCTCGAATACCGCGATCGCTGCGTCAGCCGCGGTGCGGGCCTCATCGACCTTTCCTGCCGCGTGGAGCACTTCAGCCTGCGCCTGAAGAGTCTGGCCATGGATCCACAGGTAGTCGGTCGCGGCCATGATGCCCACGGCTTCGCCGGCCAGCCGCTCGGCTTCGGAATGATCCCCCCGGCGGGAGAGGACCTGGGCCTTGACCATCCGGCCGCCGGCCTGAGAAGCGATGTCATCGGTGGCCGATGTCTCGAGAGCGATGGTTGCGTAGCGCATCGCCTCGTCCAGGTTCCCGGCGGCAAGGTAGCGCCTGGCCCAGCGAATATGCGCTGGTGGACGCGAAAGCGCGGTCGCCCAGCGCAATCTTTCCGTCGTAGCCAGCCTGCAGCTGGGAGACGGCCCGTGCGACATCGCCGGACATGAGTGCGATCTGGCCCTCGATCGAGGCCGCTTCGGCCATCAAGAATCGGTCACCCCGGTCGGCGACGCTCCTGCTGTGCAGTAGCGACCATGTCGAACGCCTCGGCGAAACGACCCTCCATCGCGAGCACGCGGCCCAGCCCAAGGCGCGCACCCGAGACGCGCGAGCATTTCGCGCTGATCGCCGATCATCGAGATCGCCTCCGCCGCCGGCAGCGGTCCCCACACCGATGAGGCGCCCGCGGTCCTGGCTGCCTCGGCCCGCAATGACGGCCGGATCCCCTCGCGGTCGCGAATCGCCCGGGCTCTCGCGGCACCCTCCGCTGCTCGACCGATGGTGAACAGGGCGAAGGCCAGGACGATCTCCGCCTGTGCGGCGCCGGACTCGTCGCCAAGGCGCTCGAACTCGGCGCGGAGCCGCTCGGCATCGCGAATCTGCTCCTCGATCTCGGTCGACTGGGTTGATGACGCGGACGACGTTCAGGCCCAGCTCCGCCCAGGCCGCGGCCCGGTCGTCTCTGGCCGCTCGCGACTCCTCCAGGACGTCCATCAACAGTCGCTCACCCTTCGGCGCGTCCCCGCCGTCGAGGTACGAAAACGCGAGCTGCGCCACCAGCAGCCGCCGTTCGGCGCTCTCGTGGGGCAGGAGGTCCATCGCCCGCTCGAGCAGCTCGAGGACGGCGGCGATGTCCTTCCGGCTGTCGGCGCGGTGGGCTGCCTGGGCCAGGAGGCTTCCGGCCCGCGCTGCGAGCTCTTGCGCGTGCGCATCGGGCGGACCCAGCTCGGCTCGGTATCGGTAGGCCTGCTCGAGGTGATAGGCGACGATCTCCTCGTACTCCGCCAGCCGATCCACGGCGACTCGCTCCAGCCAGGCGGCGAATCGCTCGTGCAGCTCCGAGCGAGTCTGCTTTGCCAGCGCCTGGTAGGCGGCGTCGCGGATGAGCAGATGGCGGAACCGGTACGCCTCGTCCCCGGCGAACGACGCCTGGTCAGGCCGCACCAGCTCCATCCGCATCAGGCTCGCCAGCCGGTCGGGGACGTGAGATCGCATCGGCTCGGGAGCAAGCTCGGTCACCGCCCCGCGGTGGAAGGTCTTGCCCTCCACGGCCGCCCGCTCGATCACGGTCCGCTCTTCGGCGCCCAGCCCGTCCAGCCGCGCGGCGAGCAGCGCCTGGATCGTCGGTGGGACGGCGAGCTGGCTCGGGTCCCCGAGCGTCGGCCCACGTGTCGTCCTCGCGGACGAGAAAGCCGTCGTCGATGAGCTTGCCGAGCAGCTCCTCCACGAACAGTGGATTCCCCTCAGAGGCGCGGCTGATCTGGGCGCGGACCTCGGTCGGGAGCTCCGCGCGGCCGAGCAGACCGCCGACCAGCTCCTCGCTCTCCTCCTCCGACAGCGCCTCCAGCTGGATGGTGGTGACCCACTTCTTCCCGCCGCCCCAGGCCGGGCGCTTCTCGAGCAGATCCGGGCGCGCCATGGCGACCAGCAGGATCGGTGCGTCCCGCGTCCAGTCCGCAATGTGATCGACCAGGTCGAGGAACGTGGGCTCGCCCCAGTGCAGGTCGTCGAAGACCAGGATCAGTGGCTTCTGCCGAGCCATGGCCTCGAAGGTGCGGCGGATGGCCCAGAAGATCTCCTCCGGTGCCGGCACGGACTCGGTGACGCCGAGCAGGTGCTCGATGACGGCGAGGACCCGGTCCGCCTCGGGCTCGGCGACGAGCACTTCTCGCAGGCGCGCCCGCGCCTGGTCGGCAGGGTCGTCCTCGCCGATGCCGGCCCCGTGGCGGATCGCCTCGGCGATCGGCCAGTAGGTGATCCCGTGCCCGTAGGCAAGACAGCGACCGGTCGTCGACCTGCGCCTGATCGCCCAGGGATGCCGACGAACTCGTCCACCAGCCGCGACTTTCCGACCCCGGCCACGCCGATGATGGTGAACAGGTGGCAGATCCGCTCCTCGACCGCCTCCTGGTACGCCTCGTCCAGGAGCCGCAACGGCCGGCGCCGACCGACGAGCGGCGCCTCCAGCGGTCGGACGCGCCGACCGACCGCGCCGCTGACCGCGGTCAGGCGCCAGGCAGGAACGGGCTCGGCTTTCCCCTTCAGGGCCAGCGCCTCCACCGGGTCTGCGGTCACGTCCTCGCGGACGAGGGCGTGGGTTTCGGCGCCGAGCAGGATCTCCCCTGGCGCGGCGGCGGCCTCCAGCCGAGCGGCGACGTTCACGGCGTCGCCGGTCACGATCCGCTGGCCGGCGGTCGGATCCCCGGCCACCACCTCACCGGTGTTGATCCCGATGCGCCACTCCACGCTGGCGCCACGCTCCGACCGAATCGCCGCGTCCAGCTCCCCCAGCCGCTCGTGGATCTCGATCGCGGCCCGGCACGCGCGCAGCGCGTCGTCCTCGTGGACGGTGGGCACGCCGAACACGGCCATGACCGCGTCACCGATGAACTTCTCGACCGATCCGCCATGGAACTCGATGACCTCGCGCATGACGTCGAAGTAGCGGGTCATCACCGCCCGAAGGGACTCGGGGTCGAGCCGCTCCCCGAGCGCGGTCGACGAGGTGGCGTCGATGAACAGGACGGTGACCGTCTTCCGCGTTTCCGCCGCCGCCGAAGCGGGCGCCTCGAGCGTGGTGCCGCAGGAGTTGCAGAACCGCGACCCGGCGGGGTTCTGCGTCCCGCAGGAAGGGCAGACGATGGTTGCCGGCGTCTCGGTCACGCCGCCGTCAGTCCATCAGCTCGCCCACTCGTCGATCAGGCGCTGCGTGCGCTCGACGAAGAAGGCTCGCCCCTTTCTGCTCGTACAGCGCCACGGCCTCGCGGCGGCGGTCACCGCCTCGTCCGTCTTTCCCGGCTTCGCTGGAGAACGCGCGCCAAGGTGGACCAGGACATCGCCGTGCTGGGCGAGGTAGTCGGTCTGCGGCCATGATGGCCACCGCTTCGCGGGCGAGCACCTCCGCAGCCTGCATGGTCACCGCGCGCAGACAGCACCCGCGCCTGCACCGCCCGCCCGCCCGCCTGTGAGGTCACGTCATCGGTCGACGAGGTTTCGCGGGCGATCGTCCCGAAGCGCCAGGCCTCGTCGTATTCGGCGAGGTCGACGAGGACCTCGCCGAGCTCCACGGCGAAGCGTCGATGCGAACGTCTGGTCCCCGGTGGCGGCCATGGTCTCATATGCCTGCCGGAGCAGGCGAGCGGCCTCGGCGAGGTTGCCAGCCGCGTGCTCGATCTGGCCTTCCGACGCCAAAGGCACGAGGCAAGCTCATGCCGATCCCCGAGCTCCTCGAAAGCGTCGCGAGCGATCGCGTTCAGTCTTCGGGCCTCATCGAACCGTCCCTGAAGCAGATGCAGGCGAGCCGAGGCCGCGGTTGGCGCCTAACGCGAACGGATCCATCGGCGCGGTCCATCTGCGAGCTGAAGCTCGGCGATTGCTTCGGCCGCGGGGGTGGGCCCCAGACCAGGGATACCCTCCTCGCGCATTCTGCGCCCAACGCGACCCATTCCGCGTCACCTTCGCCGAGATCGAGGAGGGCCTGTGCCCGGCGCATCGCCTCGCCCGCCCGGCCCATGGCGAACAGGCTGAACAGGCCATCGAGGCCCGCGCGAGGCGCGCTCCGTCGTCATCACCGACGCGTTCCAGGATGCCCGCCAGCGCGTTCGATTTCGCGGATCGTCTCCGACATCTCGGTCGCATGCGTCGACATGCGAACCATCGCCAAGCCGAGCGCGGCCAGCGCACTCCCCGCTTCATCGCCGGCGCGATCGCCCTCCGCGATCGCATCGGTCAGGATGCGTTCGGCTCGCGGCCCATCGCCAGCGTCGTAGCAGCCGCATGCCGAGCGGGTAGAGAAGCCGTCGCCGTCGGGGGAGGTCCTCGGGCAGCAGTTCGACCGCGCGACCCAGCAGGTCGACAGTCGCCGACACGTCCGCGCGCGTGTTGGCCCGCTCGCCGGCGTCGGCGAGCAGCGTCCCGGCCCGCAGGGCGAGTTCCTGGGCGTGGGCGTCAGGCGGACCCAGCTCGATTCGATATCGGTATGCCTGCTCGAGGTGGTAGGCGACGATCTCCTCGTACTCGGCCAATCGGTCGGCCGCCACGCGCTCCAGCCAGCCGGCAAACCGCTCGTGCAGCTCAGAGCGCGTCTGCTTGGCGAGCGCCTGGTAGGCCGCGTCGCGGATCAGCAGATGGCGGAACCGATAGGCCTCCTCGCCCGCGAACGAGGCCTGGTCGGGACGGACCAGCTCCATCCGCATCAGGCTGGCCAGCCGGTCGCGGACCTGCCCTCGCATCGGTTCGGGTGCCAGCTCGGTGACAGCACCCCGGTGGAAGATCTTGCCCTCCACCGATGCTCGCTCGATGACCGTCCGCTCTTCGCCGTTGAGCCCGTCCAGCCGAGCGGCGAGCAGGGCGTTGATGCTGGGCGGGATAGTCAGTTCGGCCAGGTCTCCGGTCGCGGACCAACCGCCGCCGGAGGTCACGAGGAAACCGTCGTCGATGAGCTTGCCGAGCAGCTCCTCCACGAAGAGCGGATTCCCCTCCGCGGCGTGGCTGATCTGGGAGCGCAGCTCGGTCGGCAGCTCGGCGCGCCCCAGCAGGCTGGCGACCAGCTCGTCGCTCTCGACGTCGGAGAGCGGTTCCAGCGACATGGTCGTCACCCAGCGCTTGCCGCCACCCCACGTCGGCCGCTTCTCGAGGAGCTCGGCGCGCGCCATGGCGATGAGGAGGATCGGGGCGTCGCGCGTCCACTCGGCGATGTGGTCGACCAGGTCGAGGAAGGTGGGCTCGCCCCAATGCACGTCGTCGAAGACGAGGATCAGGGGTCGGCTGCGGGCCAGGGCCTCGAAGGTCTTCCGGATGGCCCAGAACATCTCGTCCGGTGCCGGCGGGCTGTCCTCGATCCCGAGTAGACCACCCACGATGACTGCGATCCGCTCGGCTTCCGGCTCCTCGCCCAACACCTCCTGGAGCCGAGCCACGGTCGCTCCCGGCGCGTCACGCTCGGCAATTCCGGCGCCATGTCGGATCGCCTCCGCCACGGGCCAGTAGGTGATGCCGTGTCCGTACGCCAGGCATCGACCCATCGCCACCTGGGCCTGATCGCCGAGCGAGGCCACGAATTCGTCGACCAGCCGCGACTTGCCCACACCGGCGACGCCAAGAATCGTGAACAGGTGGCACACCCGTTCCTCGACCGCCTCGCGGAACGCATCGTCGAGCAGGCGCAGCGGCCGGCGGCGGCCCACAAGTGGAGCCTCCAGCGGGCGTGCTCGACGGCCGACGGCGCCAATCACCGCCGTCAGCCGCCAGGCCGGCACCGGCTCCGCCTTGCCCTTCAGCGAGAGCGCCTCCACCGCCTCGGCGGTGACGTCGTCGCGGACCAGGGCGTAGGTATCGGGACCGAGAAGGATCTCGCCTGGAGCAGCCGCGCTCTCCAGGCGAGCCGCCACGTTCACCGCATCGCCGGTGACGATCCGCTGACCGCTCACGGCGTCGCCGGTGACAACTTCGCCGGTGTTAATCCCCATTCGCCACTCCACGCTGGCGCCGCGTTCGGACCGGATGGCCTCGTCCAGCTCGCCCAGGCGGTCGTGGATCTCGATCGCGGCCCGGCACGCCCGGAGCGCATCGTCCTCGTGGACGGTGGGCACGCCGAAGACGGCCATGACCGCGTCACCGATGAACTTCTCGACCACGCCACCGTGGAACTCGATCGACCTCGCGCATGACGTCGAAGTAGCGGGTCATGACCGAGCGCAGGGACTCCGGATCGAGCCGTTCCCCGAGGGCGGTCGACGACGTGGCGTCGCAGAAGAGGACGGTGACCGTCTTCCGGGTCTCGGCCGCCGGCTCGGCCGCCGCTCCCATCGGCGTTGCGCAGGACGAGCAGAACCGCGACCCGGGCTGGTTCGAGGCCCCGCACGCCGGACAGGTGAGGGACGTCGCGGTCTCGGTCATGCCGGCGCTCCTGCCCGGAGCCGCTCCAGCGCTCCATCCAGCCGGGCGAGGGAAAGGTCGCGGCCGAGGAGGACCATGGAGCCGAAGAGCGGCGGCGAAACGGCCTTCCCCGTCACCGCGATCCGAATCGGGCGGAAGAAGTCGCCCGCCTTCCACTCCAGCGCGTCTGCGGCGGCCCGCGCCGCGGTCTCCAGGTCCTCGGCAGACCAATCTGGGCACTCAGCCAGCGCATCGCGGGCCACGCCCAGCGCTCCGGAGACCTCCGTCACGTTGCGGCCCTTGGGGAGCAGGTCTTCCACGCTCCACCAGCTGGCGACGACGTCGTCGAGCTCCGACAGAAAGCCCGACAGGTCGACCGCATCGGTCAGGCGCACCATGCGCTCCTTCACCAACGGTACGAGCCCGGCGAGCGTTGGATCGTCGAGGGCATCCGGCAGGAACGGCCGAAGCCGGAGCGCCAGCTCCGCATCGGTCAGTCGGCGGATGTAGACGCCGTTCAGGTAATCGAGCCGGTCGCGGTCGAACACGGCGCCAGCCTTGTGGACCTCCCCGATCTCGAACCGCTCCGCCAGCTCGTCCAGGGAGAACAGCTCCTCCTCGGTCCCGGGGACCAGCCCAGGAACGCGAGGAAGTTGACCATCGCCTCGGGCAGGTAGCCCTGGGCGCGGTAGTCGCTGATCGCGGTCTGCGACTTGCGCTTGCTCATCTTCGACCGATCCGGGTTGAGGATGAGCGGGATGTGCCCGAACACCGGCTCGCGATAGCCCAGCGCCCGGATCAGGGCGATGTGCTTGGGCGTGTTGGACAGGTGGTCCTCGCCCCGGACGACGTGGCTGATCTCCATCTGCTCGTCGTCGATGACGACCACGAAGTGGTAGAGCGGGACCCCATCGGCACGCACGATCACGAAGTCGCCGAGCAGGCTGTTGTCGAACTCCACCTCGCCTCGGATGAGGTCGTCGAAGCGGATCGTGTCCGGCGGGACCCGGAAGCGAACCGCCGGCCGGCGCCCCTCGGCCTCGAACTGCGCCCGATCGGCATCGGTCAGGTTCAGGCAGCGACCGTTGTAGCGGGGTGCTTCCTTCCTTGCCTCCTGCTCGCGGCGGACGGCGTCGAGCTCCTCGGTCGTGCACCAGCAGTGGTACGCGGCGCCGCTCTGGAGGAGCCGATCCGCCTCGCGGGCGTATCGGTCCATCCGCAGGCTCTGGCGGTAGGGCCCGAACGGACCGATGTCCTCCCCGCCGGCGTCCACACCGGCGTGCTGCGGCCCCTCGTCCCAGGTGATTCCCAGCCAGTGGAGGTTGTCCAGGATGTCGCGCTCGAAGTCGGACGTGCTGCGGGCGAGATCGGTGTCCTCGATGCGCAGGACGTAGGTGCCGCCGACGTGCCGCGCGAACAGGTAGTTGTACAGGCTCGTTCGCGCGGTACCGATATGCAGCGGCCCGGTTGGGCTGGGCGCCATCCGGACGCGGATCGGTTTGCCGTCGAAAGCTGAGGGTGTGGGCATGCTCATCGGTATCGCGATGGTACCGCCCGATCCCGGACGGACCCCGTGCGCAGTTACGTGGCTCCGTGAGAGTCGACCGCGGCACCGGGCTCAGGGGTCAGGCATAGCCTCGCACAGGACGAGCACGACGCTCGCCACCATCCACAATACGGCGGTGTTCCTGAGCGGCACGATCCTGAACGTCATCACCGTTCTGCTGGGCACCGGGATCGGCCTGCTCATTGGCCGTCGGATGCCGGAGAAGATGCAGGAGAGCCTGGTTACCGGGCTCGGCTTCTTCACCATCCTGATCTCGATCTCGCTCGGACTGCGCATCTTCACCGACCCGCTGGCTCAGCCGGGTGACGAGCTGGCGGTCCTGGCCGCGATCCTCGCGGGGGTGGCCATCGGGGAGTTCCTGCGGCTGCAGGACGGGCTCGAGGCGCTCGGCGCCTGGTTCCAGGAGCGGCTGGGCGGCCGGGGGGAGGCCGTCGAGGGGGAGCCGAGATCCGGGTCGAGTGTGGCCGAGGGGTTCGTCACCGCCAGCCTGGTGTTCTGCGTCGGGCCACTCACCATCCTCGGCTCGCTGCAGAACGGGCTGACCGGCGACGCGCAGCTGCTGGCCATCAAGTCGCTGCTCGACGGCGTGGCGGCCATCGCCTTCGCCGCGGCGCTGGGGTGGGGCGTGGGCCTGTCGGCCATCACCATCTTCGTCATCCAGGGCGGGATCGCGGCCTTCGCCTCCCTCCTCGAGCCGCTCCTCGACGAGGTGACCATTCTCGCCATCACCGCCACCGGCGGGATCATCCTCCTGGGAGTGGCGTTCCGCCTTCTCGACCTGAAGCCGGTTCGGTTGGCGAACTTCCTGCCGGCGCTGGTCCTGGCCCCGATCTTCGTCCGGGTCGCCGAGCTCGTTCGCGGCTGGCTGGGCTAGGGCCGCTCCAGCGTGAAGGCGGCCCGAACCTCCCCCACGACATCACCACGGGACAGGTCCCGGACCGGCGCCGCGGCATAGGCCTCCAGCTGACTGAGCTCCACCTCGCCGAGGACCCCGGCCTGGCGGAGCGCTTCACAGGTCGCGGCCGGCCCCGCGCGACGGGCGGCATCCCCGTCCTCGACCTTCACCGCCACCCCGAGCGCGCCGCCATCGGCCACAGCCCCCGACAGGGCACCGACCGACCGCAGGCCCTCCGCTCCGCCCTTGGCCACCAGCCGCCCGGGTGCGGCGCGCATGAGGTCGGTGTCGAACTGGCGCCGTTCGCCGGAGATCAGCTCCGGGTAGGCGAGCATCGCGTCGCGGATCCGGGTAAGCGCGCCGCGAAGGGGCACATCGGTCAGTCCGGACGGGTCCGCCAGGCGGGCGAATGCCCGGGCGATGGCATGCAGGGGAAGCGCAAAGCTGACGACCCCGCAGCCATCGGTCGCGGTGCCGATCCGGCCCTTGCGGATGCCGGAGACCGCCGCGACCGTCTCGAGGGCGAGCTGCTGGCATGGATGGTCGGGCTGCCGGTAGTCGTCGATGTCCCAGCCGGCAGCCTTGGCGTGGAGGACCATCGCCGCGTGCTTGCCGGAGCAGTTGTGGCGCAGCTCGTTCGGCGGCTCCCCGTCTCGCGCCAGCCGCTGGGCCGTCTCGGCGTCGAACGGGGTGTGGGTTCCGCACTGCAAGCGCGTCCCGCGTGAGCCCGCCCGTGCGCAACGCGGCCTGGACCAGGCGGACGTGGCGGTCCTCCCCGGCGTGCGAGGCGGCCATGACCGCCAGCATCTGGACCGGATCGGGGAAGTCGTACGCGTCGAAGTGCCCGGACGCGACGAACGGCGCCAGCTGGAAGGGCTTGGCCGACGAGCGGAGGAAGGCGACCTCGTCGGGATCTCCGAGATGGGCGACGAGGTGGCCGTCGACGTCGGTGACGGCGATGGTCCCGCGGTGCCGGGACTCGACCCGGTCTCCCCGCGTGACCTCGACGATCAGGGGCGGGGCGCCAGGCTGGTCAGTCGGCGTCGCCGGGACCGGTGGGCTGCCGGCTGCTGCCGGCGGCGGCAGGTGTCGGCTCGGCGATCACCTCGCTGGAGAAGATGCCGCTGTCCACCGCAGCCGCGGCGGCGGCCTTGGCGGAAGCGGCGGACGATCCGCCGCTTGCCTTGGCCGACGAGCCTGAGCTCGACTCGGTGCTCGATGCGGTCGGTGGCCCGGCTGCGCCTCCCTCAGTGGTCGGCTTGCGGGTCATCGCCACGGTGCCCTCGAAGAAGGCGCCTTCCTTGATGACCAGCACCTGGGTCTTGACCTCGCCTTTCACGCGCCCGGTGGATCCGATCTCGAATCGGCCGCCGGAGTCCACGTTGCCCTCGTAGTCCCCGTTGATCACCACGTTGTGCGCCTTGATGCTGGCGCGGACGCGAGCCTGCGGGCTCAGCACGAGCGTGCCCTGGCACTCGATCTCGCCCTGCGCCTCGCCGTCGATCCGCAGGTCGCGGTCGCTGACGAACTTGCCGTTGAAGCGCGCGTGCGAGTCCAGGATGCCCTCGGTGGGTTCCCGGCGATGCTCGGCGGAGCCCGGCGCCGGTGGCGAACCGGAGTTGGTCGGAGCGGGCTCGTTCGGCGTCTCGGAGTACAGGGTGCCGATGAGCTCCTCCTGGGGGGCGTCGCCCCGCTTCCCAAAAACCATATGCACACCTCTCGTGCGGCGGCGGGCACGCGAGACGCGCGCACGCGATGTCAACTTGGGACCGATAGCCTATCAGCCCGTGCCAATGAGCGGAAGTCCGCGACCCGGCGGCCGATAGAATCGCGACCGATGCCCGAGGCCATGCCGCCGAACGTCCATCCATCGACTCATCCGCTGGTCGCGCACAAGCTGTCGCTGCTGCGTGACCGCACGACGGAGCCCAAGAAGTTCCGTGAGCTCGTCCGCGAGCTGTCGTGGCTGCTCGGCTACGAGGCGATGGCCGACCTCGACACGGAGGCCTATCGGCTGGAGACGCCGATCGAACCGATGGACGGCACCCGCCTGGCGACCAAGGTCGGCCTGGTGCCGGTCCTGCGCGCGGGCCTGGGCATGGTCGAGGCCATGCTCGAGCTGATGCCGATGGCCGAGGTGTGGCACATCGGCCTGTACCGCGACGAGCGAACCCTGAAGCCGGTCGAGTACTACAACAAGCTGCCGGACGCGGCGACGGTCCAGGCGTGCCTGATCCTCGACCCGATGCTCGCCACCGGCGGCTCGAGTGCGGCGACGGTCGATCTCCTCAAGGCCTGGGGCGCGATCCGGATCAAGCAGGTGTCGCTCATCGCCGCCCCGGAGGGCATCGCCACCCTGACCGCGGCCCATCCGGATGTCGAGATCCACGTCGGGGCGGTGGACCGCCAGCTGAACGAGCGGGGCTACATCATGCCCGGCCTGGGGGATGCCGGCGACCGCCAGTTCGGGACGTTTCCGCCGGCCTCGGGAGCGGCCTCCGGCGACGACTGACGGGGACAACGAAAGGTCCCGAAGTGACCGCCCCCGGGCCGCTGATGTGACTCATCGGCATCGGTGGCTGCCCCTTCGGGACTCCAACAAGGTACCGAGAATCGGCCGCCCAGCGCAACCGGCTTATCCCCGACTTTGGGGCCGACCGTTGACAATTGTCCACACCGAATCCCCATTGCCCGGCGCCACGTCAGGCCGCATTATGGGCAGCGCCATGTGGGTTGATCCGATATGTGCCTAGCCGTTGGGTGCCTGTTCCTGTTCGGGCCCCGCGCGGCCATCATCATCTGGTGGCTGGCGGAACAGGTCCGCTGGGCGGCGACGTTCGATAACGCGATCCTGCCCATCCTCGGCTTCCTGTTCCTGCCATGGACGACGCTGATGTACGTCCTCGTCTTCCCGCAGGGCCTCGACACCATTGACGTGATCGCCATGGTCCTGGCCGTGGTGGCCGACATCGGCTCGCTGTTCGGCGGCGGCTGGCAGCAGCGCGACCGTCTTCCCGGCTACGGCACGCCGCCGTAAGCCCCCACCTGGAGGTCTCCGTCCATGTGTCTGCTCATCGTCCTGCTGTTCGGCGGACCTCGCCTGGTCTCGATCGTGTGGTACCTGGCCGACCAGGTCCGCTGGAACGAGATGTTCCCGGGCGGCATCCTGCTCCCGCTCCTCGGCTTCCTCTTCCTGCCGTGGACGCTGGTGATGTACGTCCTGGTCGGTCCGGCGATCGAGGGCACCGAGTGGATCCTCATCGGTCTCGGAGTCCTGGCCGACGCCCTGTCGTGGGGTGGCAGCGCATGGCAGGGAAACAAGCGCAGGTACGGGTACAAGACCGAGGTCTGAAACGGTCTACACTCGGGCCTCGCAAGGAGGTCTGATGCCCGACCAGCACGTGACCGTGGCCGTGACCGGCGCTGCCGGCCAGATCGGCTACGCGCTCGTGTTCCGCATCGCGTCGGGCCAGATGTTCGGACCGTCGACCTCGGTCGAGCTGCGCCTCCTGGAGCTCGAGGCGGCGCTTCCCTCCCTTGAGGGCGTGGCCATGGAGCTCGAGGACTGCGCCTTCCCGCTCCTGCGCGGCATCGTCACCACCTCGAACGCGGACGAGGCATTCCGCGGCGCGAACTGGGCGTTGCTGGTCGGCGCGGTGCCGCGCAAGGCGGGGATGGAGCGCAAGGACCTGCTCGAGATCAACGCCGGGATCTTCGGGGCCCAGGGCCGATCGATCGCGGCCAATGCCGCCGACGACGTCCGGGTCCTGGTCGTGGGCAATCCCTGCAACACGAACTGCCTGATCGCCTCCCGGTCGGCGCCGGACATCCCGCGGGACCGATGGTTCGCGATGACCATGCTCGACGAAACGCGGGGTCGGGCCCTGCTCGCCCGACGGGCCGGGGTCACCGTGGCCCAGGTGCGCGACCTCGTGATCTGGGGCAACCACTCCTCGACCCAGTTCCCCGATGCGTACCACGCCACGATCGGCGGGCGGGCCGCGGCCGAGGTCATCGACGACGACGCGTGGCTGCAGGGCGACTTCATCACCACCGTCCAGCAGCGGGGCGCGGCGATCATCGCCGCCCGCGGCCTGTCGTCCGCGGCCTCCGCCGCCAACGCGGTGATCGAGACCGTCCGCAACGTGGCCGCCCCCACCGGCCAGATCTTCTCCGCCGCCGTGCCCTCCCCGGGCGAAGACGCGGGCTACGGGGTGCCGGCCGGAATCGTGTTCGGCTATCCGCTGCGCGGGACCGAACCTGGCACCATCGAGATCGTGCAGGGCATCAGCCACGAGCCGTGGGCCGCGGAGCGGATGGCCGCCACCCTGGCCGAGCTGGTCGAGGAGCGGGACGCGGTCGGAGCGCTGGTCGCATGACGACCGACGGCCGCACCGGCGGCGAGACCCTGGCTCGGCCCGAGGCGCCGGAGCCGGCGGCGCCGGGAGCGCCGGCCGGAACGCCCGCATCGGCCTCGCTCAACGTTGGCGATCAGTCGGCGGAGCTGCCGATCGTGCGCGGGACCGATGGCGACGACGCAGCCGACATCGGTGAGCTGCGAAACCAGACCGGGCTGGTCACCTTCGACCCCGGCTACAAGAACACCGCGGCCTCCGCCTCGGCCATCACCTTCCTCGACGGGGAGGAGGGCGTGCTCCGCTACCGGGGCTACCCGATCGAGCAGATCGCGGCCCGCTCGAGCTTCCTCGAGACGTCGTACCTGCTGATCTACGGGGAGCTGCCGACCCAGGCCGAGTACGAGCGCTGGCTGGACGACATCGTCCACCACACCCTCATCCACGAGGAGATGCGCCGCTTCTTCGACTCGTTCCCCTACGACGCCCACCCGATGGCCGTCCTGGCCAGCGGAACGGTGGGGCTGTCGACGTTCTACCAGGACAGCCACGACCCGTTCGACCGGGACGCGGTGGAGCTGACCATCCGGCGGCTGATCGCCAAGATCCCGACCCTCGCCGCGTGGGCCTACAAGAAGAGCATCGGTCAGCCGTACGTCTACCCCCGCAACGACCTCGACTACGTCGGGAACTTCCTGCACATGATGTTCGCGGTGCCGGCCGAGCCGTACGAGGTCAGCTCGGTGGTCAGCGCCGCGCTCGAGCAGCTGCTGATCATGCATGCCGACCACGAGCAGAACCTGTCCACCGCCACGGTCCGCAACGCGGGGAGCGGCCAGGCCAACCTGTACGCCTGCATCAGCGCCGGCATGAGCGCCCTGTGGGGCCCGCTCCACGGCGGCGCGAACGAATCGGTCATCAAGACCCTGGAGCGGATCGCGGCCGACGGCGGCGACGTCGCGAAGTGGGTGGCCAAGGCCAAGGATCCGAACGACCGATTCAAGCTCCCCGGCTTCGGCCATCCGGTCTACCGCAACTTCGACCCGCGGGCCAAGCTGATCAAGGCCACCGCCGACCGGGTGCTTGACCGCCCTGGGCGCCGACGGGGAGCTGTTCGACATCGCCAAGCGGCTGGAGGAGACGGCGCTGAGCGACTCGTACTTCGTCGAGCGCAAGCTCTACCCCAACGTCGATTTCTACTCCGGCCTCATCTACCGCGCCATCGGCTTCCCGAAGAACATGTTCACCGCGCTGTTCGCGATGGGCCGGCTGCCCGGCTGGATCGCGCAGTGGAAGGAGATGATCGAAGACCCCGAGACGAAGATCGCCCGCCCGCGCCAGGTGTACACAGGCGTCGGCGCGCGCGACTTCGTCCCGATCGAGTCCCGCTAGCACCCGGACGCCGACCGCCCGCCGTGCGCTTCACCGTCCTCGGGCGCTCGCCCGCCGTCCCGAACCCGGGCGAGGCCTGCGCCGGCTACCTGGTCGAGGGTGGCGGAACCCGGGTCATGGTCGACATCGGTCCGGGGACCGTCGCCCAGCTCCTGCGCCTGTGCAACCCGTACGAGCTGGACGCGATCGTGATCAGCCACATGCACACCGACCACTTCCTCGACCTGGTGACCCTCCGCTACTCGTTTCCCTGGAAGGACGAGGCGAATCCCAAGCTGAAGGTCTACCTCCCGCCGGGCGCCACCGAGCAGATGGAGCACGTCGCCCTGGGCGCCGGGTTGCCGGATTACTTCGCCCGCTCGTTCGTGTTCGAGGAGCACGACGGGGTGTCGCCGCTGGACGTCCGCAACATGCGCTTCGAGCCCACGCCCACCGTCCACTTCGTCCCGACCTGGGGATTTCGGATGGAAGCCAAGGGCACCGGCGAAAACGGCGGACGGACGATCGCCTACTCGGCCGACTCCTCGCCGACGCCGAACCTCGACATCCTCGCCGACCGCGCGGACCTGTTCATCTGCGAGTCAGCCCTGCGCAAGGTGACCGATGACGCGCCGCCGCCCGAGCGGCGGGGGCACCTCGTCCCCGAGGAGGCGGGCGAGGTCGCCCAGCGCGGCGGCGTGGGCCGAATGGTGCTGACCCACCTGCCGGTGAACTCGGACGGCGGGGCGTGGGCCGTGACCCAGGCCGCCACCACCTACGAGGGGCCGGTGGAGGTGGCCGACACGCTCAAGGTCTGGGAGGTCTGACCATGGAAGTCAAGGAGCTGGGACACATCGTCCTGTACGTTCGCAACCTGCGAACGTTCGCGGCGGTTCTACGGGGAGGTCCTCGGTTGGAAGGAGATCGCGGAGATGGGCGGCATGGCCGCCCTCTTCTCGTCGGGGCGGACCCACCATGAGCTGCTGCTGATCGAGGTCGGAGACACCGCGGCATCGGTCCCCGCCGGTCGGCGGCTCGGGCTGTACCACTTCGGGCTCAAGGTCGGCGAAACCGATGACGAGCTGCGCGAGGCGCTCGAGACGCTCCGGCGCGAAGACGTCCCGATCATCGGGATGACCGACCACGGGGTCACCCACAGCCTCTACATCGCCGACCCGGACGGCAACGAGATCGAGCTGTACATCGACGTCCAGCCCGAGATCTGGCGGGACGACCCCACCGCCGTGCTGGCGTCCACGAAGCCGCTGCGCCTCTAGGCAGCCTCTAGGGGGAGACCCTCGCCTGCGCGATCCAGCGGTCAGCGGCCCAGGTGGCGAGGCCCCACGCGACGCTGATCACCAGGGTCGTGACCAGGACGGCGACGCCGAGGATCAGCGCCCCGGGACCGAGGCCGCGGCCCAGCATCATCGTCGCCGAGGCGCCGAAGATGATGGTCAGCACGGACATGAACAGACCGATGCGGGCCGCGGTCCAGATGAACCAGCGGGCGCCGTGGCCCTGGGCACGTCCCGTCAGCCACAGGGTGGTCGGACCGATCGCGCCGTAGAGGGCGACGTAGAACCCGAAGTCGCTGATGAGCTGCTCGACGCCGAGCCGCTCCCCGAGGACGAGCGCGGCGACGACCCACGCTCCGAGGAGAGCCGTGCCGGCCCCGATCATGACCAGCCAGACCAGGAGCAGGGTGGCGGTGCCCGCCGACAGTCGTTCGACCAGCTCGCCGGAATCGGTCTCTACCAGCTCGGTCGGGCCCTCGGGGTTCGGGTCGGGATTGGTTTCCGGCGGCTCGGGCTCGGTGCCCATCGGTCAGTCGGCTGCCTTCGGGACCGCCGCGCCGGCGGCCAGTGCCTGCTCCAGGTCGGCGACCAGGTCCTCGACCGCCTCGATCCCCACCGACAGGCGAATGAGGTCGGGCGGGACCTCCAGCGGTGACCCGGCCACCGAGGCGTGGGTCATGACCGCCGGCACCTCGATCAGCGACTCGACCGCGCCGAGCGACTCGGCCAGGGTGAAGACGCGCGTGGCGTTGGCCACCGCGTTGGCGACCGGGCCGCCGCCGCGGACCTGGAACGAAACCATCGCCCCGGGAAGGCGCATCTGGCGACGGATCAGGTCCTCCTGCGGATGGTTGGCCAGGCCGGGATAGTGCACCGCGCTGACCTCGGGTCGTGTCGCCAGCCAGTCGGCCAGGATCGCGGCGTTGGCGCAGGCACGGTCCATGCGGATGGCGAGCGTCCGCAGGCCGCGCAGGACGAGCCAGCAGTCGAACGGGCTGGGGACCGCCCCGGCGGCGTTCTGGTGGAAGCGAAGCTTCTCGGCGACCTCGTCGCTGCGGGTGACGACCACGCCACTGACCACGTCCGAGTGGCCGCCCAGGTATTTCGTCGCCGAGTGAAGGACGACATCGGCCCCGAAGTCGAGCGGCCGCTGGAGGTAGGGCGTGGCGAACGTGTTGTCGACCACGGTCAGCGCGCCGATGGTGGCGGCTACCCGGGCCACGGCCCGGATGTCGACGACCTTCATCAGCGGGTTGGTCGGGCTCTCGAGCCAGATGATGCCGGTCTGGTCGGTCAGGGCGAAGGCCAGCGCATCGAGGTCGCGCAGGTCGGCGACGTCCACGTGCACGCCGTAGCGGGCCCATACCTTCTGGGCCAGCCGCCACGTCCCGCCGTACACGTCGTCGGCGAGCAGGATCCGCTGCCCCGGCTCGAGGAGGTAGAGCAGGTTCTGGGTGGCCGCCAGGCCGCTGGCAAAGGCGACGCCGTGGGTCCCGCCCTCGAGCTCGGCCACCGCCCGCTCGAGCACCACGCGGGTTGGGTTGCCGGTCCGCGAGTACTCGTACCCGTTCCGCGGCTGGCCGACCGCGTCCTGCTCGAAGGTGGCCGCCAGCTCGATCCCCGGCACCACGGCACCGGTCGTCGGGTCCGAGTCGAAGCCGGCGTGGACGGTGAGCGTCTCGAATCGGCGCTGGCCCCGGTCGGTCACCCCCGGATGCTAGCGGGTGCTCGGGTCAGCGGAGCAGGCTAGCGGGTGCGCGGGAAGCCGAGATCGACCTTGCTGGTGCCCGGGTCTGGCCAGCGAGCGGTGACCACCTTGGCCCGGGTGAAGAACTGGATGCCTTCCGGCCCGTACATGTGCAGGTCCCCGAACAGCGAGCTCTTCCAGCCGCCGAACGAGTAGTACGCCACCGGGACCGGGATCGGGACGTTGATGCCCACCATCCCGACGCCGATGTCGAACTGGAATTGCCGCGCCGCCCCGCCGTCACGGGTGAAGATCGCCGTCCCGTTGGCGTAGGGGTTGTCGTGGATGATGTCGACCGCATCGGCGTAGCTGTCCGCGCGGACGACCTCCAGCACGGGGCCGAAGATCTCGTTCTGGTAGCAGTCCATGTGTGGCTTGACCTTGTCCAGCAGCGACACGCCGAGGAAGAAGCCCTGCCCATCCTGGTACAGCGGGTGCTCGCGGCCGTCGACGACCAGGTCCGCGCCCTGGTGGGGTCCGCTGTCGAGGAAGGAAGCGACCTTGTCCCGGTGCTCGCGGGTGATGAGCGGGCCCATCTCCGCGTCGGGGTCGCTGCCCGGGCCGACCTTGATCTTCGGCAGCCGCTCCTTGATGGCCTCCACCAGTGGCTCGCCCACGTCCCCCACCGCCACGACCACGCTGATGGCCATGCAACGCTCGCCGGCCGAGCCGTACGCGGCGGAGACCGCGGCATCGGCCGCCATGTCGATATCGGCGTCCGGCAGCACGATCATGTGGTTCTTGGCGCCACCGAGGGCCTGGACCCGCTTGCCGGCCTTCGTCCCGTTCTCGTAGATGTAGCGCGCGACCGGCGTGGAGCCCACGAAACTGACCGATGCGATGTCGGGGTGCTCGAGGATGCGGTCGACCGCCACCTTGTCGCCGTGGACCACGTTGAACACGCCGTCCGGCACTCCCGCTTCCGCCAGCAGCTCCGCGAGGTAGACCGATGCGGACGGGTCCTTCTCCGACGGCTTGAGGATGAAGGTGTTTCCGCAGGCGATGGCGTTGGCGAACATCCACATCGGGACCATGGCCGGGAAGTTGAACGGGGTGATCCCCGCCGCCACGCCCAGCGGCTGGCGAATCTGGTAGACGTCGATCCCGGTCGAGGCCTGCTCGCTGAACGAGCCCTTCATCAGCTGGGGGATGCCAGTCGCGAACTCCAGGTTCTCCAGGCCGCGGGCGACCTCGCCCAGGGCGTCGGACGGGACCTTGCCGTGCTCCGCGGTGAGGTGAGCGGCGATGTCGGCCCGGTGCTGGTCGACCAGGTTCCGGATCCGGAACATGATCTCGGTCCGCCTGCTGAGAGAGGTCGCCCGCCACGCGGGGAAGGCGTCGTGCGCCGCCTTGACGGCGGCATCAACCTCCTCGACCGATGCGAAGTCGACCTCGCGCGCGACCTCGCCCGTCGCCGGGTTATAGACCGGGCCCTGGCGGCCGCTCGTCCCGGCCACCCTCCTGCCCCCGATCCAGTGGTTGACTCGGGGCAGTTCGGAGCGCGCAGCCGAGGCGGCCTGCGGAGGCTGGGCGGTGGTCGTCACGGGGGCAGGGTACGCCTCCGGTCAGCGTCTGGCTACGCGCGGCTGGTCCCGGCACTCGAGGGGTTGTCTCTATTACTAGCGTTGGTGTACTTTAGAAACCTGAGTGCACGGCCGTGGCGTACCGGGCGCCGGCCTACGCGATGAGCGAAAGGTGGAAGCTCGATGGAAGAGAAGAGTCTCTACGACCGACTGGGAGGGATCTTTGCGATCGCCGCGGTCGTGAACCACTTCAGCGACGCGCTGATCAAGAACCCCATCGTCGGACAGGAGTCGGCGAACCCGGCGTTGCGCCAGTGGCATACCGAGCAGCTGGATCGGCTGCCGGGGCTGAAGTTCATGCGGACCCTGTGGGTCGCGCAGGTCAGTGGCGGACCGTTCACCTACCAGGGAACGGAGCCGGGTCGCACCGCGCTCGGGCTGGAGGAGGCGCACCGCGAGTTCAAGATCACGCCGGCCGAATTCGACGAAGTGGCCGCGGAGCTGGCCCGCACCCTGGACACGGTCGGCGTGCCGGAGCAGGAAAAGGGCGAGGTGCTCGCCGCGTTCGCCGCCCACAAGAACGAGGTCAACGAGGGTTCACAGGTCGCCGCCTGAGCGCGGCCCATCGCCTACCCTGACGCGACCATCGCGTCGCTGAACGAACCGATCGTCGTCGCATTCCCGTTGCGCGGGGAGTGGGTCGCCGTCCACACCCCCGCCCAGCGGGTGCCGAGCCACGGGACGGACCTGTTCGCCCAGACCTACGCCTACGACCTGTGGCGGACGGACCCAGACCGCTGGGACGTGTTCCACCGGCGCAGCGGGCTGCGGTACTGGACGCGCGGCGTCTCCCTCGACGACTGCTACGGGTACGGCGATCCCGTCCACGCGGTGTTCGACGGCACCGTCGTCCGCGCCTCGGACGCCACGCCTGACCGGCGCCATCTCCAGCCATTCCTCGACCTGGTGAAGGTCGTGTGGAACTCGATCGCGTTCAGCTTCCTCGGGCGCACGGACCCGTGGCTGTTCATCGGCAATCACGTCGTCCTCAGGAGCGTCGAGCGAGACGACGTGTACGCGGCGTACGCCCACCTGGCCCACGAATCGGTGCCGGTAAAGGCGGGTGATGCCGTTCGCAAGGGCGACCGCGTCGGTCGGGTGGGCCACAACGGCAACTCGACCGCGCCGCACCTCCATTTCCAGCTCATGGATGGCCCCAACCCGGCCACCGCCACCGGGCTGGCGACCGCGTTCGCGGCGTACGAGGTGCTGGACGAGGACGCGTGGCGGCTGGTGGAGGCCGGGTTTCCGCCGCGTGACCGCAGGGTCCGCTCGATTCCCGGCTAGACCTCCCGACTGACGACGACCTCGGGACGGGTGGCGCTCCAGTCGTAGTCGGACACGGCCTCCTCCGGACCGATGAGGCCAACCTCGCGCAGCCAGTCGTCGTTGTACAGCTTGGCCAGGTAGTTCCGCCCCGAGTCGGGGAGCAGGACCACGATCAGGGCGTCGGCGTCGTCCACGTCCCGGGCGACTTGCAGCGCGGCCCAAAGCGCCGTACCCCCCGACTCCCCGACCAGCAGGCCCTCGGTCGCCATCGTCGCCCGCGCGGTGAGGAACGCGTCCCGATCCGGCACGCGGACGATGAGGTCGGCGACATCGGTGTCGTACGTTTCCGGCCAGAAGTCCTCGCCGATGCCTTCGGTCAGGTAGGGGTGGATCGGTCCACCGCTGAAGACCGAGCCCTCGGTGTCGGCGCCGACGATCACGACATCAGCCCGCCGCTCGCGAAGGTAGCGGCCAACGCCGCTGATCGTGCCGCCAGTCCCGACACCGGCCACGAAGTGGGTGATCCGCCCCTCGGTCGCCTCCCAGATCTCAGGCCCGGTCGCCAGGTAGTGAGCCTGGGGGTTGGCCGGGTTGGCGTACTGGTCCGGCTTCCACGCGCCGGGGGTCTCGCGCGCTAATCGGTCGCTGACCCGGTAGTAACTGCGCTCGTCGTCCGGCTTCACGTCGGTGGGGCAGACCACGATCTCGGCCCCGTAAGCGCGCAGTAACGGCCCGCTTCTCCTCCGACTGCTTGTCGGGCATGACGAAGATGCACCGATAGCCCTTCACCGCCGCCGCCATGGCCAGCCCGACCCCGGTGTTGCCGCTGGTCGGCTCCACGATCGTTCCGCCCGGCTGGAGGAGTCCGGCACGCTCCGCCGCCTCGATCATGGGCAACGCGATCCGGTCCTTGACCGATCCGCCCGGGTTCATGGCCTCCAGCTTGGCGACCAGTCGAGGGGTGAGACCCGCGCCAAGGCGGTCGAGGGCGACGAGCGGTGTCCCGCCGACCGCCGCGGTGATGTCGGGCGAGACGCCCGGCCGCTCAGCCAGCCTGGGGCTCCGTGGCGGGCGGCTCGGGCTCCGTGGCGGCGTCCGCAGCCTCCGCCTCGGCCGCAGCGGCGGCCGCTTCGCGCTCCTCCATCTCGCGGAGGTACGCGCCGGGCACGCCCCAGCCCTTGAGGTGGCGAATGATGATCACCGCCGCCCCGACCACGACCACGCTGACGCCGATGAGCACCGCGGTGGGCACGCCCCCGATCAGCCAGTTCCCGGTCCGGAACCCCTCGAGCACGGTGCGGACCGAGCCGTACCAGATGAAGTACATCATCGCGATGTCGCCGTCGTACAGGCGCCGGGCGTATCGGCGGCCGATGAGCAGCAGGACGAACATCCCGAGCAGGTTGAGGAGCGACTCGTACAGGAACAGGGGGTGGAAGAAGGTCGACTCCACCGGGTATTGGTCGAGGTTGTCCCAGGGCGGGATCTCGGTGGGCCGCATCGATCGGGATGCCCCAGGGCAGGTCCGTCGGCGGGCCGTACAGCTCCTGGTTGACGAAGTTGCCGAACCGACCGATGGCCTGGGCCAGGAGCATGGCCGGCGCCGCGACGTCCAGCCAGCGCCAGAACTTCAGGCCCTGGACCCGGGTGTAGATCGCCAGCGCGATCATCCCGCCGGCCACCCCGCCGGGGATGCCCAGGCCGCCCATCCAGATCTGCGGGATCAGCTCCGGGCGCTGGGAGTAGATGAGGTCCCACTCGTGGATGACGTGGTAGAGCCGCGAGCCGATGATGCCGCCGATCGCCGCGACCAGGAGCATGGTCCACACCCGGTCGGGGTCCTCGCCCCGGCGGCGCGCCTCACGGGTGGCCAGCCACGCGGCCGCCACCGCGGCGACCGCAAAGATGATGCCGTACCAGTGAATGGCGATGGGACCGATGCGGAAGGCGACCGGATCGATGAACATGCGCGCGGATTCTACCCGCAGTCCTTCCGCAGTCCGCCTGCGCGACCCTATGCGCACCAATCCGCGACGAGTAAGGTGGCCGCCGTGACTGCTGACCGGGCCGCGCTACCACTGCGAACGCTGGTGACCCTGTCGGTCTACTGGCTCGGGATCCTCACCATCCAGTTCGGGCTCGGGACCCAGATCGTGCCGGCCATGGTCGAGGACTTCGTCGGCCGGGACAATTCCGGGGTTGGCCTGGCCGATCATCAACGGGGTGGCCGTGATCGCGTCCATCTTCGTCCAGCCCACGGTCGGGGTGATCAGCGACTACACCATCACCCGCTGGGGGCGCCGCAAGCCGTACATCTTCATCGGCGGCCTGCTGGACATGCTGTTCCTGTACGGCATCGCCACCTCGAACACCTTCGTCGCGCTGGTGGCGTTCTTCTTCCTGATCCAGGTGTCCTCGAACTTCGCCCAGGGGCCGTTCCAGGGCTACGTCCCGGACCTGGTTCCCGCTCGTCAGGTGGGTCTGGCCAGCGGGCTGATGGGCCTGATGATCGTGATGGGGTCGATCGTCGGGGCCGGGATCGCGATGTTCGGGTTGCAGGAGGGGGGCTCGATGTTCGTCGCCACCCTGGCCCTGGGTGCGGTGGAGATCGTGGCCATGCTCATCGTGGTCCTGCGGGTGCACGAGGGGACGATCGGGCCGAAGCGGACGATGTCCTGGCCGCGGGTCGCCTTGTCGGCATGGGGTACCGACATCCTCCGCGAGAAGAGCGTCCTGTGGCTGCTCGCCGTCCGCCTGCTGTTCCTGGGCGGCTCGGCCGCAGCGACCTCGCTGGGCCTCTACTACTTCCAGCGGACCCACGGGCTGCCCAGGGACGACGCGAGCCATTCGTCTTCATCGCGACGGTGATCGTCGCCGGCATGTCCGCCCTCGCCTCGCATGCCGGGCGCGCGGCTCTCTGACCGATACGGGCGCAAGGCCGTCATCTACGCCGGCATGGGCCTCATGGCGGTCGGGCTGTTCGGGTGGACCCTCGCGCCCACCCCCGAGATCGCGATCGCGGTGTTCGTGCCGGCCGGGATCGGGATCGGCGCGTTCCTGTCGGTCGACTGGGCGCTGATGACCGATGTCATCCCCAAGCACACGTCGGCCCGCTACATGGGCATCCTGAACGTGGGAACGGCCCTGGCGACCCCGGTGTTCCTGATCGTGGGCGGGCTGACGATGGACTTCGTCGGTCGCGCGGTCGGGGAGGCGGCGGGGCCGGTGGCCGCCATGTACGTGGCCATCGGGTTCGTCGCGCTCGCCGCCCTGGCGCTGCGCCAGGTCGATGCCCGACGGCGTGAGCTGGGCGAGCCAACGTCGGCGGAGCCGGAGCTCGCCGCCGCGTGACCCAGCCCGGCGCCAGCGGCGGGAGGGAGATCGGCACCCACCTGCTCGGCGTGAACGTCACCTGGCGCTACCGGCTGGAGTGGATCGGCGTCCGGCTCATCGTCGGCCTGCTCTTCCGCGTCCGCGGGGAGGGTCTCGGAACTGGCCGCCGGCGCCGTTCCAGATCTCGTCCAACCACCACTCCGGCTGGGATCCATTGCTGGTCATGGCCATCAGCCCGCTCCGACCCCGGGTCACCTGGTTCGGACCGAAGGAAGTGGACTTCTCGAAGGGCTTCCGGAACCGGGTGATGGGCTTCTTCGGCGGGATGATCCCGTTCAACCCGTCCAAGTCGAACCTGGGCTCATCGGTCAAGGCGGTGCAGCGGGTGTTCGACGCCGGTGGGGTGCTGGCCATTGCCTCCGAGGGGACCCTCGGTTTTCGTGAGTCGGAGCTGCTGCCGCTCCAGGACGGGGCCACCGTGTTCGCCGCCCTGTCCGGGGTGCCGGTCGTGCCGTGCGCCATCGTCGGCAGCTCGACCCTGTGGTGGCGGAAGCAGGTCGTCGTCCGATTCGGCCAGCCCATCGCGGTTCCCCGCGGCGGCGACAAGGCATCCCGCGCCGCGGTCGCCGAGCAGGTTCGGGCCGGCATGGCCGCCCTGCTCCCCGCCGAGGAGCCGACGTACCCCCCACGCCGTCCGGGAAGCCGGTTGCTGACCGACCTCTTCAATGGCCCCGGCGAGCGGGTGCGCTGGCGGAAGTACATGGCCGAGATGGGCCAGCCGGTGGCTGACTAGGATCAGCCCGTGCTCCCGTTCGTCTGGGCGCTGATGGTCTTCGCCGTCGTCGGCGGGTTCGTGATGATCGTGGCCTACTGGCTCGACGTCCAGGATCGGGTCGACCTCAAACCGCGCGCCAGGATGGGCTGGTCGGCCGGCATCCTCGTCTTCCCGATCTCGATCCCCCTCTATGCCCTGGTCGGCGGGCCGCAGTGGCCGCCCCTGCTCAAGGTCGCCGCCTTCATTCCGGGAGTGGCGCTGCTCCTCTTCCTGCTTTTCGTCTTCGGCGCCCTCGGCTAGGCCCTGCCGGATACCATCGGGCAATGACCACCGTGGACAGCCGGCCAGGAGTCGAGACCGCGCTCGCCTACCTGCGCGAGCATGCCGATGACCACCTGAAGGGCCTCGACGAGTTCCTCCGGATGGAATCGGTCAGTGCCGACCCGACCAAGAAGGACGAGATGCGCCGGACGGCGCAGTGGATCGCGGACCACTTCACCGAGATCGGCTTCGACAACGCCCGCCTGACCGATACCCGCAGCCATCCGGTGGTCACCGCCGACTGGCTCCATGCCGGGCCGGACAAGCCCACCGTCCTGGTCTACTGCCACTACGACGTCCAGCCGCCCGATCCGCTCGACGAGTGGGTCCGGCCGCCATTCGAGCCGCGGTACGAGGACGACATCCTGTACGCGCGGGGCTCCGGCGACGACAAGGGCCAGCTCTACATGCACCTCCGCGCCGCCGAGGCGTGGCTCAAGGGCGTCGGCCACCTGCCGATCAACATGCGCGTCATCTTCGAGGGCGACGAGGAGCACATCAGCGAGCCGGTCACCGAGTTCATCGATGCCCACCCCGAGCTGCTGACCGCCGACGTGTGCATCGTCTCCGACTCCGACATGCAGGACGACGAGGGCACCCCGGCCATCACCTACGGCCTGCGCGGCATCGCCTACTGGGAAGTGCGCGTCCAGGGCCCGTTCCAGGACGTCCACTCCGGCTCGTACGGCGGCGGGGTCGACAACCCGGCCAACATCCTGGTCAAGATGCTCGCCTCCCTGGTCGACGAGGACGGGCGGGTCACCTGCCCCGGCTTCTACGACGACGTCGTGGACCTGACCGATGCCGAGCGGGAGGCGTATGCCGCGGTCCCCTTCGACCACGAGGGGTTCATGAAGGCGACCGGGGTCGCCGAGCCGATGACCGGCGAGCGCGGCTGGACCCTGGTCGAGCGCCTCTCCGGGCGGCCGACGTTCGACATCAACGGCATCTGGGGCGGCTACCAGGGCGAGGGGTCGAAGACGATCATCCCCGGCTGGGCGGCCGCCAAGCTGAGCACGCGGCTGGTGCCCAACCAGGATCCACGCAAGATCGAGGCGCACATGATCGAGCACCTCACAGCGATGGGCCCGTCCACCTGCCGGGTGAGCGTGAAGTCGCTGTCGAACGGCTGGCCGGCGATCACCCCCATCGACCATCCGGCGGTGGGGGCCGCGGCCCGAGCGTCGGAGAAGGCGTTCGGCAAGGAACCGGTCTTCCATCGGTCCGGCGGCAGCATTCCGTACGTGCCGGCGCTCGAGCAGAAGACCGGGATCAAGAGCGTGATGGTCGGCTGGGCGTCACCGAACGGGAACTTCCACGCCCCGAACGAGTGGATGCCGATGGCCAACTACCGCGGCGGGATGGATGCCATCGTGCACCTGTGGGACGAGATCGGCCGCATGACGGCCGCCGAGATGCGGGGCGAGGCCTGAGGCCCTAGGCCACGACCCGGAGGTCGCGGGACGAGCGGTTGAGACGCTCCCCGCCGTCCGCGGTGCAGACCACGATGTCCTCGATCCGCGCCCCCCACCGGCCGTCGACGTAGATCCCCGGCTCGACGCTGAACGCGTCGCCCTCGCGGAGCGGCTCCGGGTTGGACTCGACCAGGTACGGCTCCTCGTGGGTCTCGAGGCCGATGCCGTGGCCGGTTCGATGGGTGAACAGCGGGCCGTAGCCGGCGTCGGTGATGATCTCGCGCGCCACGCGGTCCACATCGCGGGCAGCGATCCCGGGTCGGACCGCATCACAGGCGGCGGCCTGGGCCTGCTGGAGAGTGGCGTACAGGTCCTGGAACTCCTCGGAGGGAATGCCCACGAAGGCGGTCCGGGTCGTGTCGCTGGCATACCCGTTTGCGGTGCCGCCGATGTCGAGCACGATCGAGTCACCCTCGGCGATGAGCCGATCTCCCGGCGTGTGATGCGGGCTGGCGGCGTTCGGGCCGGAGGCCACGATCGCCCAGTCCGCCTCGTCGTGGCCGGCGGAGCGCAGCAGCTCGCGAATGACCGCCGCCACCGCCGCCTCGGTGCGGCCGCTCAGCCGCTGGGAGGTGATGGCGTCCATCGCCCGGTCGGCCGCCTCGGCGGCGGTCCGGAGTCGCTCGATCTCCTCGGGGCTCTTGGTCCGGCGCAGCGCGCTCAGCGCAGGACCGGCTTCGACCAGGTCCGCCCCGTCGAGGGATGCCCGCAGGCGGAGGACGAACCGCGCCCACATCTGGTCCTGGACCGCCACCCGGCTTCGCGCGTCGAGCACCTCCCCGACGAGCGCGAAGGGGTCCTCGGTCTCCTCCCACGTCCGCAGCTCCATCTCGTCGGCCAAGGGCCCCAGCTCGTGACGTGCCAGCGGCTCCTCGAGGTGGGGCAGGACCAGCGTCGGCGCCGCGTTCGGCCGCACGATCAGGCAGGTCAGCCGCTCGAGGGGTGGTGCGTCATACCCGAGGAGATACCGGTAGTCGGACGACGGGGTGACCAGGATGGCGTCCATCTCGCGCTCGCCCGCCTCGCGGCCCGCGCGCGCCAGGCGATCGCGATGGACCGATGCGGGAAACGGTGGCATGGGCAGCGCAGCGTAGCCGACCGAGGTCAGGGTTCGATGGCGAGCGGGACTTCGCTCGACTCGCCGTCGTGGATGCGCCAGGCGCGGAGCGCCTGCATCGATTCGGCGGACGGGTCCATGAGGGTGGCCAGGAGGTAGATGGCGTCGGGGTACATCGCCTGGCGGCGGTCGGTGGGCGAGGGCTCGGCCGGGGTGCGTGTGTGGGAGTGGAAGATGGCGACCAGGTCTTCGCCGGCGTCCTCGATGCCCAGCACGATGCGGACCAGGTCGTCGGGATGGACGGTGTAGACGTAGGGAGAGGCGTCCGCATTGCGGGCGGGGTGGTATGTGGTCGCGCGACCCTCGGCCGCGGAGCCGGAGAGGATGCCGCACGCCTCGTTCGGGACCTCGGCACGAGCGTGGGCCAGGAGCTCGTCCGCCAGGCCTGGACTGATGATCAGGCCTGGGTCGGGGCCGCTCACCACAGGACCTGGCGCTCCATGTCGGATTCGAGGGCATCGAGGTCGCGGTCCCACAGGCCGGTGGAGAGGTATTTCCAACCGCCATCCGCCAGCAGCACCACGACCGAGCCGCTGTCCAGGTCCTCCGCCACGCGGAGGGCGATGGCCAGCGCGGCGCCGGACGAGAGGCCGGCGAAGATGCCCTCCTCGCGCATCAGCCGCCGGACGCCGAGGACGGCCTCGCGGTTGCTGACCAGGAACCGGTCATCGAGGATCGACTGGTCGAGGACCGGGGGCACGTAGCCCTCCTCCAGGGAGCGGAGGCCCTGGACCTGCTCCCCGGGGAGCGGCTCCGCGGCCACGATCCGCACGGCGGGCCGCGCCCGCTTCAGGGCACGCCCGACACCGGTCAGGGTGCCTCCGGTCCCCAACCCGGCCACGAACACGTCCACGTCAGGGACGGCGTCCAGGATCTCCGGCCCGGTCGTCTCCTCGTGGGCGCCCGGATTGGCATCGTTCCCGTACTGGAACGGCATGAAGAGCGATGGATCGGCCTCCGCCATCCGCTCGGCCATGCGGATCGCGCCGTTCGAGCCCTCGACGCCGGGCGAGAACACGATCTCGGCCCCGTACAGGCGCAGCAGCTGCTCCCGCTCCGGCGTGGTGTTGTCCGGCATCACGATCCGCACCGGGTGGCCCGTTCGCCCGGCGACCATCGCCAGGCTGATCCCGGTGTTCCCGCTGGACGGTTCGAGGATGGTCTGCCGCGGCTGCAGCGCCCCGCTGGCCGCCGCCTCGGCCAGCATCGACCGCGCGATCCGGTCCTTGACCGATCCGGTCGGGTTGGCCCCCTCGATCTTGGCGAAGAGCCGGACCCTGGGCGTCGGCGCCAGCCGGCGGAGCTCGACCATCGGCGTATGGCCGATGGCCTCGACGATGTCGGCCAGGATGCGCGTGGGCGGCCGGGCGGCCGCCATCGGTCTAGGCCGAGCCTCCGGCCATGGCCGGCAGCAGGATGACCTGGTCGTTCGGCCCGACCGCTCGTCGCCAGCCCGTCGCCGTACCGGACATCGCGCCCGTTGACGTAGACGTTCACGAACTCGGACAGGGCGCCGTCGGCAGTCACCCGCTCGCGGAGGGCGGGGTGGCGGGCGAAGAGGTCGGCGAGGACCTCGCTCACCGTCGAGCCGGTGGCCTCCAGGTCGCGTTGGCCGCCGACCGTTTCGCGCAGGACGGGCGGGATCCGGACCTGGCTCATGACGCGGCCACGACGGCCGGGGCCCGGTCCGCCTCGCGGATCTGCGACCGCGTCGCCGCAGGCCGGGCAGGCCGGGTCGCGCCACAGGCGGATCTCGTCGAACGAGGTGCTCATGGCATCGAACAGCAGCATCCGCCCGGCGAGCGTCTCCCCCACGCCCAGCACGAGCTTGATCGTCTCGTTTGCCTGGAGCAGGCCGATGATCCCCGGCAGCACGCCCAGCACTCCGGCGACGGCGCAGTCCGGCGCGAGCTCGGGCGGTGGCTGGGTGGGGTACAGGCAGCGGTAGCACGGGCCGTCGAAGGGGATGAAGGTCGTGAGCTGGCCGTCCCAGCGATAGATCGAGCCGTGAACCACCGGCTTGCGGTACCGCACCGATGCGTCGTTGAGCAGGTAGCGGGTCTCGAAGTTGTCTGTCCCGTCCACGATCACGTCATACGAGGCGACCAGGTCGTCGACGTTGGACGCGTCGAGGCGGACCGGATGGCGGACGATGGTGACGGCGGGGTTCAGGGCGGCGAGCGTCAGCTCCGCGCTCTGCGTCTTCGGCATCCCGACTCGGTCGGCGGTGTGCAGGATCTGGCGCTGGAGGTTGGACTCGTCGACCACGTCGTCGTCCACGATCCCCAGCGTGCCGATCCCGGCCGCGGCCAGGTAGAGGGCCGCCGGCGAGCCCAGGCCGCCGGCTCCGATCAGCAGGACGCGGGCGTCGAGCATCCGCCGCTGCCCCTCCTGCCCGATCTCCGGGATCAGGAGCTGGCGCGAGTAGCGGGCCCGCTCGGCGTCGGTCAGCAGCTGGGTGGGCTCCTCCCAGGCGCCACCGAGCGCCTTCCACTCGGCGAGGCGACCCTGGATGTTCAGGACGTCGGTGTACCCGTTCTCTGCCAGGTACTGCGAGGCCCGCCGCGACCGGGCGCCGACCGCGCAATGGACGAGCAGCGGCGTCGACTTGTCCGGGACGACCGTCTCGATGGTGGCCGCAAGGTCGGCCAGCGGGACGAGCGTGGCGGACGGAATGTGGCCCTCGTTCCACTCCACCAGCTCGCGGACGTCGATGATCCGCCGCCCGTCCGCCAGCTTCAGGGCGTCGGGAACCGAGACCTCCAGAAAGGTTCCGGGCTCCGGCATCAGACCGCCTCCGCTTCCGCCGGCCAGTCCACGGCCGAGCCGGTCACGGCGCCCTGCAGGACCTTGTAGCCGAGCAGCGCGCACTTGAGCCGCGCCGGACCGATGGGCACGCCGAGGTCGTCCAGCACGACCTTGGGGTCGATGGCCCGCACCTCGTCGAGGGACATGCCGCGCAGCGAATCGGTCAGGATCGAGGCCGATGCCTGGCTGATCGCGCAGCCGCGGCCCTCGAAGGCGACGTCGGCGATGCCCGACCGGTCATCGGTCAGGAGCAGGGTCATGGACAGCTCGTCGCCGCAGGTCGGGTTCGAGTCGGCGGCGTGCAGGTCGTGGGGATCCAGAACCCCCGCGTTGTGGGGGTTCTTGTAGTGCTCGAGGATGAAGTCGCGGTACAGGTTGTCCATGTCGCTCCCCGGGCTCAGGCCCCGAACAGGGTGACCGCGGCCCGCACCGCGTCCGCCAGGGCGGTCACGTCGTCGAGGTCGTTGTAGACGTAGAAGCTGGCCCGCGTCGTGGCCGGGATGTCGTACCGCTGCATGACCGGCTGGGCGCAGTGGTGGCCGGCCCGCACGGCCACGCCATGGTGGTCGAGCACGGTCGCCATGTCGTGCGGGTGCACGGTGTCGTTGACGAAGCTGATCACCCCGGCGTGGATCTCGGGATCGTCCGGCCCGAGCCGGCGGATGCCGGGGATCTCCCCCAGCGCGGCCCACGCGTGCTCGAACAGGTAGCGTTCGTGCTCGCGCACGTTCGCCATACCGATATCGGTCAGGTAGTCGACGGCGGCGCCCAGGCCGATGGCCTCCACGATGGCGGGCGTTCCGGCCTCGAACTTCTGCGGCACCTCGTTCCACTCGGCGCCGTCCATCGTGACCCGGATGATCATGTTGCCCCCGGTCAGGAACGGCGGCATGGCCTCGAGCAGCTCGCGGCGGGCCCACAGCGCGCCGATGCCGGACGGGCCGAGCATCTTGTGGCCGCTGATGGCCAGGAAGTCGCAGCCGATGGCCTGGATGTCGATGGGCATGTGCGGCGCGGCCTGCGCGGCGTCGACGAGGACCAGGGCGCCGGCGGCATGGGCCCGCTCGGTGATCTCGCGGATCGGGTTGATCGTGCCGAGTGCGTTCGACACGGCCGCGACGGCGAGGAGCTTCGGCTTGGCAGCCAGGTGGCGGTCGAGGTCGTCGAGGTCCAGCCGGCCGTCATCCGTGATCAGGACGTAGCGCAGCTCCGCGCCGACCTCCTTGGTCAGCTGCTGCCACGGGACGATGTTCGCGTGGTGCTCGAGCTGGGTGGTGACCATCACGTCGCCCGTGCCCAGGTTCGTCCGGCCCCACGAGTACGCGACCAGGTTGATGGCCTCGGTCGCGTTGCGGACGAAGACGATCTCCTTGTCGCTCGGGGCGTGGAGGAACTGGGTCACCTTGCGCCGGGCGGCCTCGAAGCGCTGGGTCGCGTCCTCGCTCAGCTCGTAGATGCCGCGGTGCACGTTCGCGTAGTGGTGGGAGTACGCGTCCGCCATGGCGTCGATCACGACCCTGGGCTTGGGAGCGGACGCGGCCGAGTCGAGATAGGTCAGGCGGTTGCCGCTGCCGGTTGGTCGCTCGAAGACCGGGAAGTCGGCGCGCTTCTCGGTGCCGCTGAAGGCGCCGGGAATCGCTGTGGGTACAGCGGTTGGCTCGGTGCGGACGGCCATCGGTCTGCCTCCTGCGTGCCTAGTGCGCTGCCGCCTCGGCGGGCTGCTCGACGGCCTCGTCGCCGGTCCCGGCCGGCAGGCCGACCTGCTCGCGGACCCAGTCGTAGCCGTTGGCCTCGAGCTGATGGCTGAGCTCCTCGCCGCCGGACATCACGACCCGCCCGTCGAGGAGGACGTGGACCTGGTCGGGCTTCACGTAGTTCAGCATCCGCTGGTAGTGGGTGATCATCAGCACTCCCATCTCCGGCGAGAGGGTGGCGTTGATCCCGTCGGCAACGTTCCGCAGGGCGTCGATGTCCAGCCCGGAGTCGGTCTCGTCGAGGATCGCCATCTTCGGGGACTGGATGGCGAGCTGGAGCATCTCGAGGCGCTTCTTCTCGCCGCCGGAGAACCCGTCGTTCACGTATCGGGTCGCGAACGCAGGATCCATCTTCAGGAGCGCCATCTTCTCCTCGAGCATCTTGCGGAACTTGGCGAGCGGGATGCCGGTGTACTTCGGCATGGCGGAGCCGTTGTCCTCGGCCGAGGGCTGGGCCGGGTGATGGACGGCGTTGTAGATGTTGCGCAGGAAGCTGGCGACCGTCACGCCGGGGATGGCGCTCGGGTACTGGAACGCGAGGAACAGCCCGGCCCGTGCCCGCTTGTCCGGGGAGAGCTTGACGATGCTCTCGCCCTGCCAGCTGATGTCGCCGGCCGTGACCCGGTACTCGGGGATGGCCCAGCAGGGCGTAGGCGAGGGACGTCTTGCCCGAGCCGTTGGGGCCCATCAGGGCATGGACCTCGCCCTGGGCGACGGTCAGCGACAGGCCCTTGAGGATCTTGCGATCCCCGGCGCTGACTTCGAGGTCCTTGATGACGAGTTGGTCGGTCATGAGGCTCCGTTCACGGTCTGGGACTGGGCACTGGCCTGGGTGGCCTGGGCGGTGGCCGTCGCCTCGGCCGCGGCGCGAATGCGGCGCCGGACGTCCGGGGAGTAGGGCGGCCCGCCGGCGTTCGCGGCCTGCTCGGCCAGCTCGGCGAGGGTCGTCGTGCCCAGGGTGGAATCAATGGAGGCGAACAGGCGCTCGTACGCCTCGTGGACCGAGCATGGCTCGCGACGGTCGCAGCGCTCCGCGCTCTCGACCCCGGCGCATGGCATCTCCAGCAACGGGCCATCGAGCGTCCGAATGGCGGTGGCCAGGCTGATCTGCTCGGGCGCTCGTGCGAGCCGATAGCCGCCGGCCTGTCCCCGCGTCGCGGTGACGAGGCCCGCGCGACGGAGGTCGGCGACGAGCTGCTCCAGGTAGGCGTGCGGCAGGCGCTCGCTGCGGGCGATCGTGGTCAGGGACAGCGGCTCCTGGTCCTCCGCCCGCGCGAGGGCAAGGAGAACGCGGATGCCGTACTCGGACCTGGTGCTGATCTTCATCGCTGCACGCTCATGGGAGGTCCACCATGACCACGTCGTCCTCCACGTGCACAGGGTACGCCCGGACCGGGACGACCGGCGGCAGGGCGAGGACGCGGCCGGTGAACAGGTCGAACCGGCCTCCGTGCCGCGGGCACTCGACCGCGGTGCCGTCCAGCTCCCCGTCGCCGAGGTCGCCCTCGTCGTGGGTGCACACGTCGTCGATCGCGCCCCAGCGGTCGTCCACCGTCCGGCCCGACGCACAGCGGCGTGCCCTGGACCGTGACCGTGACCACCGTCCCCGGCTCCACGTCGCTCGCCGTCAGGCCCGTCGCGAAGCCCCGGCGACTGACGCCGGCATCGGCGTGGGCATCGGTCAGCACTTCAGCCGGCTCGCTCACGCCGCCTCCTGGCCGATGCGAGTGGCGAGCGCCGCCAGGACTCGGGCTCGGATGGGCTCCGAGCCGATGTCGGCCACGGCCCGCTCGAAGAAGCCGCGGACGATCATCCGCTCCGCATCGTCGGCGGTCAGGCCACGAGTCTGGGCGTAGAACATCTGGGTCGGGTCGATGGCGCCGGCGGTCGCCCCATGGCCGCAGCGCAGGATGTCGTTGGTCTCGATCTCGAGGACGGGGATCGGTTCGGCGCCCGCCTCCGGCGACAGGAGCAGGTTGCGGCATTCCTGGTACGAGCTGGTCTGCTTGGCCTCGGGCCGGACCCGGGTCAGGCCGTAGAACGCCGCGCGGGATTTCTCGTACAGGGCGGACAGGTACAGCAGGTCCGAGGTCGTATGGGATGCCATCAGGTCCTGGACCGAGTTGATGTCGATCCGCTGCTCGTCGCCCGCCGCCAGCAAGCCCAACAGCCTGCTCGTGCCGCCGGGGCCGGCCATTTGGACATCCAGCCCGAGCTTGGTGATCCGGGAGCCGATCTCCGCGTTCAGGGTGGTGACGATGGCGTCCTGGCCGACCACGACCCGCTGCGCGGACACGCGCCACGCCTGGTCGCCGAGAAGCTGGAGGCTGGCGTACCGGAGCCGAGCGCCGCGCTCGGCGCGGATGTCCACGATGCCACCGAACCAGCTCGCGGCGCCGTCGGGAGAGCTGAACTCCTCCAGCAGCGTGACTTCGGAGTCCTCCCCGGCGACGACCAGCGTGACGGGGAACGTGGCGCCGTCCGCCTGCCCCGCGGCCGTCCGGGCCCGGAGCACGAGATCCACTTTCGTCCGCGGCGGGACGTAGAGGAACGTGCCGGTCGTCCAGGCGGCCTTGGCCAGGTGCCAGAACGTCGCGTGTGTGGCGGACCCTGGCGCGGGATCGATGAGCAGAGGCCGGACGAGGTCGGGATGGGATTCCGCGGCCTCTCCCAGCGGGGCGAACACGACGCCCGCCTCGTCGGAGGCCGGATCCAGGTCGGAGACCTCGGTCGTGACCGTCTCGTCGAGCGCGGCCTCGACCGGCAGGTCCTTCAGCGAGGTCCGGCGCCACTCCTCCTCGGAGCCGGTCGGCCACGGCGTTTCGTCGTAGAGCGCGCCGTGCGCCAGGCGGACGTCCCGCAGCCAGTCCGGCTCGCCGCGGGCGGCCGACAGCGCCGCCAGGACATCGGTCGTCAGGCTGCCGGGGCTCACCCGGATCGGCGTGGAGGTTTGGGTGCCGGAGGTCATCGGTCTAGCCGACCGCGCCCTCCATCTGGAGCTGGATGAGCCGGTTCATCTCGACCGCGTACTCCATCGGCAGCTCCTTGACGATGGGCTCGATGAAGCCGTTCACGATCATGGCGCTGGCCTCGGCCTCCGTCAGGCCGCGGCTCATGAGGTAGAACAGCTGCTCGGATCCGACCTTCGACACGCTGGCCTCGTGACCGATGGTCACGTCCTCCTCGTCGATCTCCATGTACGGGTACGTGTCCGAGCGCGCCTCGTCCGACAGGATCAGCGCATCACAGCGAACGGTGGACTTGGACTTCTTGCTGCCGGGGTAGACCTTGATCAGGCCCCGGTAGGAGGTCCGGCCCGTGCCGTGGCTGATGGACTTGCTCGTGATCAGGCTCGTCGTGTTGGGCGCCGCATGGATGATCTTCCCGCCGGCGTCCTGGTGCTGTCCGCTCCCGGCGAAGGCGATGCTCAGCACCTCACCGTGGGCGCGCTCGCCGACGAGGTAGATGCTGGGGTACTTCATGGTCAGGTGCGAGCCGAGGTTGCCGTCCACCCACTCCATCACCGCGTCCTCGTGGGCCACCGCCCGCTTGGTCACGAGGTTGTAGACGTTGTGCGACCAGTTCTGGATGGTCGTGTAGCGGACCCGGGCGCCCTTCTTGACGATGATCTCGACCACCGCGCTGTGGAGGCTGGCGGTGGTGTACGACGGGGCGGTGCAGCCCTCGACGTAGTGCACGCTCGATCCTTCGTCCGCGATGATCAGGGTCCGCTCGAACTGGCCCATGTTCTCGGTGTTGATCCGGAAGTAGGCCTGCAGCGGGAGCTCGACATGGACGCCCGGCGGGACGTAGATGAAGCTTCCGCCGGACCAGACGGCCGTGTTCAGGGCGGCGAGCTTGTTGTCGTTGGCCGGGATGACCGTCCCGTAGTACTCGCGGAAGATCTCCTCGTGCTCCTGGAGCGCCTGGTCGGTGCCCAGGAAGATCACGCCCTGCCGTTCCAGATCGGCCTGGATGTTGTGGTACACGACCTCGGAGTCGTACTGGCCGCCGACGCCGGCGAGGTACTTCTTCTCGGCCTCCGGGATGCCCAGCCGGTCGTAGGTGCGCTTGATGTAGTCGGGCACGTCGTCCCAGGACTGGACCGCCTTGTCGGTGGCGGTCACGTAGTAGTAGATGTCCTGGAAGTCGATCTCGCCCAGGTTGCCGCCCCAGGTCGGCATCGGCCGCTCCTCGAAGTGGCGGTACGCCTTCAGCCGCCGCTGGCGCATCCAGTCCGGCTCACCCTTGATCCGGCTGATCTCCTCCACGACGTCCGCATTGAGCCCCTTCTTCATGACGTGCAGGGGCTTCATCTCCGAGTCGTGCCAGCCGTACTTGTAGCCGGCGGGGACCTGGCTCAGCGCGGGATTGGGGGTCGTGGGAAGGGCCAATTGATCTCCAGTTTGTCAGCCTAATCCGACTTTTTCAGTCGGTGTTGGGACCATCATCCTCCGATCCCATCGGTCGGTCAACCAATGGGCGGTACCGGGGGAGTGGCGCGAATGGTCGCCCTCGGGTCGCGCCCCGCCGTATTCTGCCGGTACGGCGGTGCTGCCATCCGTCAGGCAATGCATACCGCGTGGTTTGAGGTGCGTACATGAGAGGTCCCCCCATTCTGATATCGGTCCTCGGCTTCTTCGCCGTGGCCGCCGGCTTCGTGTGGATCGTGGTCGGTCTTCGCGGCCTGGGGTCGAGTTCGGCTCGTTCCTGGGCGACCTGCCCGCCTACGACAACGTCGGCATCTGGGGCATCGTGTCCCTGGTCGTCGGCGTGGCCTGGATCCTGGCCGGCCTTGGCCTGTGGGCTCTGCAGCCGTGGGCCTGGATGTTTGCCGCGATCATCGCGGTCTTCGCGCTGGTCAACGCCTTCTTCCTGATGGTGGCCTATGCCGGATCGGGAGCCGGTTTGGTGCAGGCTCTGATGCCGGCGCTGATCCTGTGGTACCTGAACACCGATGAGGTGAAGGCAGCCTTCGGCATGGGGAGCGAGCCGCAGGCCTGACAAACGGGACCTGACCCAGCTTCCTGGATCCGCCGCCGCCCGACGAGTCAGCTCCGGGCGGCGGTGACCTGTTCGACCGCGGCGAGGATCGAGGGCGCCGCGAAATGCACCGGGTCCCCGGACGTGTCCGGGGGAGGCGGCTGGGTGCCGGTGAGGCGCTGCCAGGTGCGCTGAAACGGAACATGTCGCGGCGGGCGCGCCTGTCGCGCCGCGGCACGCGAGGCGACGCGGGCACGGACCGCGTCCGAGAGGACGGGATCCAGCGACGCCAGATGGGTTCGAAGGATCTCCTTCTGCTCCGTCTCCGCCTGCGCCGATGACCAGCGCCGCTCGGAACGGTGGATGTCCTCGACGCAATACGTGAGCCAATTCACCGCGTCGAACTCGAACGACAGGTCCCACGCCCTCATCAGACTGAGGTAGTCGTGGGCGACCAGGTTGTGGAGGGACGAGTAGAGCCCGGGCACCAACAGGTTCGGCAGGATCGCCTCGGCGCCACCCTCGAGCGAGTTCAGGAACTCGAGCGCAAAGGCGTCGTCGGTGTCGACCAGCCGGCCGTTGGAGATGTCGGTGTTGACGCTGACCACGCAGCTGCCTGGCAGCTCGATCGCGTCTCGCGCCTGGGACAGCCCCAGCACCATCGAGGTGTAGTCGGGACTGATGTTGTGGAACAGCCCGAAGCGTTCCTCGATCCGCTGCACCAGCTCGCGCCGGTACGCGCCGAACGCCAGCTTGCCACGGGCATAGTCGGCCGAGCTGTCCTCGGTGCGGGAGACCTCCGCTCGACCGCGACGGTTGAGCTCCTCCATGGGTGAGTAGGACTCGTACGGCGCCGGGCTCGGCTGGGACGGAATACTCCAGTAGCGACCATTGCCGAAGTAATCCGCATAGGTCTCCGGATGCCACGCGTCGCTCAGCCAGCTGACGATCTCGGGGCCCCCAGCCGCATCGATGGCTCGCCCAATCCGTTCAACGGCATCGGGCAGGACGAACATCTTGTCGGTCAGGAATGAGATGTACTCGCCAGTGGCGAACCCGAGCGCATGGCGCCAGTTCTCGATCATGCCCAGCGGACGCGGGGGGCGGACGTAGACGAGGTTGGCGAGCCCGGACTCGCGACAGACCGATTCACATCCGAGCGCGGGGTCAACGTAGTTGTCGCAGACGACCACCTGGACGTCGTCGTCCGCACTCAGCTCGAGGACCCGCAAGCGCCTGGCGGATGAACTCCGGACGGTGCCTCGTCGGATAGACGAAGGAGAAGCGGGCCGTCACCGCACGCGTTTCAGGTAGCCACCCGGGGACACGCTGATCAAGAGCTTGTGGTCGATCTGCCGATCCACCTCGAACTCCGGGTGGGTCTGCAGGAACGAGCGAACGGCGGTCTTTGGGTTGTCGCCCGGGCCCCACGGGCGATCGGCGTACGTGTCTTCCGGCAGGTCCTCGATGATGGTGTCGAACACCACGCAATAGCTGCCGACCGACGTCAGCGGCGCATATGCCTCGAGCTCGGCCAGGACGTGGTCATGGGTGTGGTTGCTGTCGAGGCAGACCATGGTTCGCTGGCTCCCGGCGGCCGCGTCACGAACCCGCTGGATGATTCCCGCGTCGATGCTCGATCCCTCGATCATCGTGATCCGGCGCGACAGCGGGTGCGCCTCGATCGCCGCGCGGTTGTGGGCACGGATCTCGATGTCGATACCGATGACCTGTGCATCCGGCGGCCCGCCGCAGGCGGCGTTCAGCTCCAGCAGCGAAGCCCACAGGATGAGCGAGCCGCCGTGGGCAATTCCGGCTTCGATGATGAGCTCCGGCTGGACCTCCCAGACCAGTTCCTGCATCGCCACGATGTCCTGCGGGTACTGGATGATCGGTCGGCCCAGCCAGGAGAAGTTGTAGGAGTACTGCGGGCGAGTGGACTCGCGCATGAACGCGGCCGCCGCCTCGCGGAGAGCCTCGTTGCGCCCGTTGGCGGCGATGCGCTCCCGTACTTCCTCGTCGAACGAGCTCATGCGTCCAGCCCCAGCGTCTGATCGAGCTTTCGGCGATCACCCCAGAACGCCATCGGCTCGTAGTCCGGATATGGATAGTGCCCCAGGTTCAAGGTGATCGATGCGCCGTGCTTGGCCACGACGCGCTGCGCCAGCGCCCGGATGGAAATCGTCTGGCCCGAGCACACGTTCACGATGCCGTTGTCCCTCTCGTTCGTGGCGAGCGCAACGAGATAACCCGCAGCTTCCTCGACCGGCAGATAGTCCCGCAGCTGCTCCCCGCCGGACATGTCGAACGACTCCGCGCCCGCGGCGATTGCGCTCTCGAGCGCCGGGACCAGGGCCCCGGGAGCCTGCCCTTCCCCATGAAGGTAGAACAGGCGCGCCCACGTGAACCTGAACGGGGCCGCCCGGTGCAGCTTCTCGAGGTGCTTCCGCAGCTCGTCCTTTGCCTTGCCGTACGCGGTGACCGGCTCGGTGGCCAGGTCTTCGCGGAGCGCGCCGGACTGCATCCCGTACTCGAGGCAGGTCCCGGTCACGGTCAAGCTGCCCAGTCCCTGCCGGAGGAGCGACTCCAGGAACGAGGCCTGCGCCGGGAGCTCCTGTTCGAGGTGATGGGTCGCTCCGTAGTTCGGCAGCCCACCCCAGGCCAGGTGCATGAGCACATCGGGCCGGCCCAACCGCTGGTAGGCATCATCCGGCGGGTTGGCCAGGTCCATGCGGACCACCCGCTCATCGGACACGCCTGGTGGAACCACGGACCCGGGGCGGAGCGCCAAGGTGCATTGGCGCACCGCGCTGCTGGAGCGCTGCGACGACGTGCCGACCGACGAAACCCGTTGCCCCGGTAACGGCCACCTTCACGGGTGGATGGTGAGCTGGGGCACCGCGGTCACGAACTGCCCTCCCCACTCGCGAACGTAGGCGTGCTCGCGCATGACCTCGTCGCGGAGGTTCCACGGGAGGATCACGATGAACTCGGGCCGCGCGTCGCGGAGCTGAGAAACCTCGACGATCGGGATGCGGCTGCCGGGCAGGTATTTGCCCTGCTTGGCGGGGTTGGCGTCGACGACGAACGACAGCAGGTCGCGGCGGACGCCACCGAAGTTGAGCATGGTGTTGCCCTTCGCCGCGGCCCCGTAGCCGGCGACCGCGCGTCCCTCTGACCGCGCCGTCAAGAGGAACGCCACGAAGTCGTGCTTGATCTGGAGGATCCGGTCCTGGAATCCGGCGTAGTACGCCGCACCCAGAAGGCCGGCGTCGGCTTCGGTCGCCAGCAGTGCGTCGACCCTCGGCGTCCGTGGGTGGCTCCCGCCGTCACTCCGCTGCGCGTAGATCCGGAGGCTGCCGCCGTGGGTGGGCAGCTCCTCCACGTCGAACACGTCCAGGCCGGCTTCCGCGAGGATGCGCGTCGCGGCGGTGAGCGACAGGTACGAGAAGTGCTCGTGGTAGATGGCATCGAACTGCGCGCCGTCGATCAGGCGCTTCACGTGATGGAACTCGAACGTCGCCACGCCCTGCGGCTTGAGAAGCAGGGTGAAGCCGCGAGCGAAGTCATTGATGTCCGGGACGTGGGCCAGGACGTTGTTCGCGGGCATCAGGTCGGCCTGCTGGCCGTTGCGCACCATCTCCTCCGCCAGCGCGGTTCCGAAGAATGCCTCGATGATCGGTACTCCGCGTTCGCGGGCCGCCGCGGCAGCGCTGGCGGTGGGCTCGATGCCGGTGCAGGGAATGCCGAGCGCCCGGACGTATTGCAGGAGGTAGCCGTCGTTGGCCGCCACCTCGACGACATGGCTGTCGGGTCCCAGGCCAAACCGCTCGACCATGTCCGAGACGTAGCGTTCGCATTGCGCGAGCCAGCTGCTCGAATACCCGCTGAAGTACGCGTAGTCGGGGCTGAACAGGTCGATCGGCTTCCAGGACGTCCGCGGTCTGGACGAGCCAGCAGCGCTCGCAGACGAGCACGCGGAGCGGCCACCACGTCTCTGGCCCGCGGAGGGCGTCCTCCGTCAGGTACGCGTTTGATGGCGGCGCGCTGCCGAGGTCGACGAGCTGCAGGGTGACCGGCGCAGCGCAGTGGCGGCAATTCATAGGTCGATGCCGTCGAACTGCGGCGTGAGCCTGGCGTGGGACGTGTCCCGCTCCGACAACTGCACCACGGGGAGGGGCCACGCAATCCCCACCAGTGGATCCTGAGGGTGGATGCCGCGCTCGTTGGGCGAGTCGTACAGGGCGGTGTGGAAGTACAGCAGCTCCACGTCATCGGTCAGGGTCTGGACGCCGTGGGCGAATCCCTCGGGGATGACGAGTGAGCGCGAGTTCTCCGCGCTGAGGACCTCGCCATGCCACCGCAGCAGCGTCGGCGAGCCTCGGCGCACGTCGACCGCAACGTCGAACACGGATCCGCGCAGGCAGCTCACGATCTTGGTTTCGGCCGATGGCGGGACCTGGAAGTGCAGACCGCGGACCGTGCCCTTCCTCCGGGTCAGCGTGCGGTTTACCTGCGCCAGCGATCGCGAGCCGATCACCTCGGCAAGGTCGTCGGCGCCATACATCCGCTCCAGCCACCCGCGTTCGTCCTCGAGTGGCTCGCGCTGGAGGATGCGCACCCCGGGGAGCGTCGTGTCCGAGATCCCGAATCGTTCACTCACGACGCCGCCCTGGTGTAATCCGCGATCTGGCCGTAGCTGACCTGCTGCATGTCCTCTCCACGTTGCCATGCCCGGTGCCACGCGACGGTCTGCTCGAGCGCCGTATCGAGCGGCCAGCGCGGGCATCCAGCCGAGCTGATCCCGGGCCAGGGTGCTGTCGAGTCGGAGCAGGCCGGCCTCCCGCCATGTGCTGTCCGGGCTCGGTTCGACGCGCGCGTCGTCACCCCACAGCGCTGCGACCCGTGAAGCGACGTCGAAGACGGTCGCGTCATCCGTGGCGTCCGGGCCGAAGTTCCAGGCGCGGGCAAATCGCGGGCCGTCATCGTCCAGCAGGCGGGTGGCGAGGGCCAGGTATCCCGCCAGCGGACCCAGCACGTGCTGCCAGGGTCGCACCGCATCGGGCGCGCGGAGGCGAACCGGTTCACCCGCGGCGAATGCCCGCAGGCAGTCGGGCACGAGCCGGTCGGCGGCCCAGTCCCCGCCCCCGATGACGTTGCCGGCGCGGGCACTGGCGATCCGAGCGTGGTGCTGCCCATCTCCGAAGTAGCTCGCGCGGAAGCTGGCGACGACGAGCTCGGCCGCGGCCTTGCTGGCGCTGTACGGGTCATGCCCACCCAGCGGATCGGGCTCGGCGAGAGGCTGCCCGGTCTCCGGGTTCTCGTAGACCTTGTCGGTCGCCACGACCACCACCGCCCGCACGGACTCGGTCGCCCGAATGGCCTCGAGCAGGTTCGCCGTGCCGATGACGTTGGTGGCCAGCGTCCCGAGCGGGTCCCGCAGCCCCTCGCTCACGAGGGGCTGGGCGGCAAGGTGGAGCACGAGGTCAGGCTGGTGGCGCGAGCAGCGTCGCCGAAAGCGCGGCCCGGTCAGCGAGATCGGCCCGCGTGTCGGACGCCAGGACCTCCGCCACCCGGGCCGATTCGAACACGTTCGGCTGGGTCGGGGGCTCGAGGGCATACCCGTGCACCCGGGCTCCGAGCGACGCGAGCCAGAGGGACAGCCAGCCGCCCTTGAAGCCCGTGTGTCCCGTGACCAGTACCGAGCGGTCGCGGAGGCCTACCAGACCTTCCACGGTGCCCTGTCGGATTCCCAGAGGTTCTCGAGCAGCATCTTGTCGCGGAGGGTGTCCATCGGCTGCCAGAAGCCGCGGTGCGGGAAGGCCATCAGCTCGCCATTCGCGGCCAGCCCGGTCAGCGGCTCCGCCTCCCAGGCGGTCTCGTCGCCCACGATCCGATCGAGGCACCGGGCGAGAGGACGAAGAACCCGCCGTTGATCAGCCCGCCTTCGCCGCCGCGGCTTCTCCGGTGAAGCCGGCGACCCGGCTGCCGTCGAGCTGCAGGGCGCCGTATCGGCCGGGCGGCTCGACGGCCGTCACCGTCGCCAGCTTTCCATGGTCCCGGTGGAAGGCGATGCTCGCCGTCACGTCGACGTCAGCCACGCCGTCGCCGTACGTGAAGCAGAAGGCATCGTCGTCCTGACACGTAGTCGGCCACGCGCTTCAGACGCCCACCGGTCATCGTGTCGTCGCCGGTATCCACCAGCGTGACCCGCCACGGCTCGGCGTGCTTCTCGTGGACGTCCATCTGGTTGCTGCGCCATGTCGAACGTCACGTCCGACGTGTGCAGGAAGTAGTTGGCGAAGTACTCCTTGATCAGGTAGCCCTTGTAGCCGCAGCAGATCACGAAGTCGTTGATTCCGTGGGCCGAGTAGATCTTCATGATGTGCCACAGGAGCGGCTCGCCCGCCGATCTCGATCATCGGCTTGGGTCGCAGGTGGGTCTCCTCCGAGATCCGGGTGCCCATCCCGCCGGCCAGGATGACCGCCTTCATTCGCCGGCTTCCTCGACTTCCCATCGAAGCAATGGCCTGACCGCCCCGGGGATCCGCCCGCCCCAGCGGGACACCGCCCGATACTCGTTTTCCTCGATGCGATCGACGATGTTGAAGCTCAGCGCGCCCTGCTCGAAGAACGCTCCCTGGATCCCGCCACGGTCGAAGTGGCTCACCGAGACACTCACCGAGTACATGCCGTCATTGAGGAAGTGCGCCGGAATCTCGACCGTGGCGACGTAGTCACCCGGATCCCGGGCCCGCTCGTCGCCCCAGTCGTGGGGACTGGTGACGAAGACGGTGTTCCCTGCGCTGTCGGTCACGTGCAGGCTGGGTTGCGGCGTGACGTTGAGGCGATCGTGGATCCGGTACTTCACGCGAATCAGCACCGGATCCATCAGGGAATGCTCGAAGACCCGCTCGCCGGCCTTGTTCTCGATCCAGGCGGACAGGAGGCTGATGACGCCGTCTCCGGGGCGCTGCTCCTTGTCGCTGTAATCGACGCTCGCCGCATTGGTCCCCAGGCCGTCCCGGTATTGCAGGATGACGTCCGACGTCGAGCCGCTGGCGAGCAGCTGCCCATGGTCGAACAGCAGGCAGTGGTCGCACAGGGACGCGATCATCGGCAGCTGGTGGCTGACGAACAGGATCGTCCGGCCGCTGGTCGTCACCTCGTTCATCTTGCCCAGGCAGCGCTTCTGGAACTCCATGTCGCCGACGGCGAGGACCTCGTCGACGAGCAGGATCTCGGGCTCGAGATGCGCGGCCACCGCGAAGCCGAGGCGCACCTGCATCCCGCTCGAGTACCGCTTGACGGGCGTGTCCAGGAACATCGTGTCGATCCCGGAGAACTCGACGATCTCGTCGAAGTTGCGCTGGATCTCCGCCCGCCGCATGCCGAGCACGGACCCGGAGAGGAAGATGTTCTCGGTCCCGCTCAGCTCCGGGATGGAATCCCGTTCCCACCTCCAGCAGCGAGCCGATCCGCCCGTTCAGCGTGGCGCTGCCCGCGGTCGGGCCAGGTGATCCGGGAGAGGATCTTCAGGAGGGTGGACTTGCCGGCGCCGTTCCGGCCGATCACGCCGAGCGCGGCGCCGACCGGGACCTCGAACGAGACGTCGCGCAGCGCCCAGAACTCGGTGTCGTGGGATCCCGATCGTCGAAAGGGCGCCCGAATCGTGTTCGTGAGCACCTCGGTGAGGCGGCGTCCGTAGGATTCGTGCTGGCCCAGGTAGTAGCGCTTTCCGAGCCCCTCGGCGCTGATCGCGATCTCCGTCATCAAGCGCGGATGATATCCCGGCATGAACGCGACATCGGGAATCGGCGGCTCCGGCCATCCGACCGATCGCGTTGACAGCACCCGGTCGGCCC
>CAWHAZ010000006.1:0-53794 GCA_963827475.1 uncultured Chloroflexia bacterium | reverse complement strand
CGGGGGGTCTGGACCCGTCCTACCGACTTGTGACTAGGAGGCGTGCCCCATGACTCCGGCTTTCGGGCGGCCCCGACGCTCCTCACGAGCGCTCGTCGCTGCCCTCGTTCTGGTCTTTGCATTACCGCTCGGCGTGGCCGGCGCCCCACCGAGCCACCCAAACCCGGCACTGAAGGTGACGGTCCACGCCACCGGTGGGTCCGCCGTCGCGCTGATCAACAGCGGGGACACGTTCGACGGTGTGACCTTCGAGGGGATCCCGGACGGACTGGGCGTCGTTCCGGTCGGCAGCGGGAATCGGTTCATCGACATCTTCATCGCCTTCGAGCAATCTCACGTGCCCTTCGGCGGCTTCGCCGACTTCGAGGACTCCTCGGTCCAGAAGGCTCGGCTCGACCTGAAGACCAATCAGATCGCGCGGCTTGACGAGGTCCTGCCGCCGTCGGCCGGCTTCGTCCGGTTCTGCTCCGCCTTCATGGCCGGGCCCGAACAAGGGTTCGCGGACTACACCTTCTTCGTCAACGAGGAGTCCGTCGACTGGCTTCCGAGTCCCGGACGGCGCCACCTACGGCGCGGACCCGTCTCCGACTCCGACCCCATTCCGGCAGGCGGGCTACTCGGTAGCCATCGACGCGAAGCACGGCGATTTCCCGCCGATCGCCGGCATGGGACGCCACAACCACGAGAACACGGTGATCGTGCCCGGGGGCTGGGATGACATCGTGTCGCTCTCGGGTGACGACACGTTCGCAGCCCCGTCCTCCCAGCTGTACCTGTACAACGCCGCCAGCCCGACGCCCTGGTGCAGCGACGACGGGACGCTGTTGGCGTTCCGGGTCACCCACAAGAACGGCACCGCAGTCGATGCCGACGACCCGTTCAACGGCGCCAACGACTATCTCGACATCGCCCAGCCAGGGTACGACTGCTGGTACTTCGCGGTGAGTTCATCGAGGTCGATCGGAAATCGCCCGCGGGGACGACGGCGGACCCGCCTCAGACCGCGCTCGAGAACTGGTCGAACGCCAACAACGTCTTCCAGTTCATCCGGGTCGAAGACATCGCCTATGACCCGGACGACCCGCGCACCGTGTACTTCGCGGACACCGGGACGGGCGTGGCGCCTGCATCCGGTCGGGCACCCGCAGGCAGGTCGTGCTGATCGCCGGCGGCATGGCCCAGCAGGGCCGGATCTTCAAGATGGTGCTGAACGCCTCGGATCCGACCGTCGTCGACTCGCTGACCGTCCTGGCCGACGGGGCGCTCGTCAACGACCCGACCAGCCCGGCGTCGAACAAGACGCTGCGGCGCCCGGACAACATCGACGTGAGCGCGAACAGCCTCATGGTCCAGGAGGACCAGACCGGTGGCGCGAAGGTCTGGCAGTACCTGTTCGCTACCGGCACGTGGAGGCACGTTGCCACCACCAACCAAGCGAACGCGGAGACGAGCGGGATCATCGATGCCTCGGAGTGGCTTGGCGCCGGGCTGGTGGATCCTCGACGTCCAGTCCCACGAGAACCTGCCGGGGACCGTTCCGGCGGGAACATGGGGAGACGATCCGCAGCACGAGCCGATCTATCCGCCGCTTGGCCCGGCCAACGGGACGGTCTACTCGCTCCGGCGAGAGGACGGCCAACTGCTGCTGATGCAGATCCCCGGCAGCTGACCAGCCAAACCTGACCGATAAGAGGGCCGCCCCGTCGGGGCGGCCCTCTCGCGTTGTCGCCTCTCCAGGAGACTCGTCAGCGGCGGCCAGACTTCGGCTTGCGACGGTCGCGCGCGAGGTAGACCGCGGGCAGGCCGGCACCGGCCGGGTTTGGGCTTGCGCCGATCGCGGGCGAGGTAGACCGCGGGCAGGCCGGCACGGAGCAGGCGGATCGCCTCCGGCCCCTGCGCCGCGGGGCTGTCCTGGAAGGTGTGGACCACGTCGATCACCCGGTAGCGGTGGCTGATCGCCTGGGTGTCGATGTACTCGATCGTGTCGCCCACCCGAGGGAGGGGCGAGGAGTACTCGATGTCGGCCGCGGCGAAGCCTCCGCGTCGCGGGAAGTACAGGGTGTACGGCATGTCGACCGGCCAGTCGGCGCCGACGGCGTCCTGGGTGCGGACCTCGGGTTCCTTGGTTCTGGCCATGGCGAGGGCTCCCTGGTGCCTGCCTGACGGACTCCGCGGCGCACGGTCTCGTCTGGACGACTTCGCGAGACCACGCTATCCTGCGGCGCCGTGCGACTGCTCATCGTCGAGGACGAGCTCGACCTCGCCACTGCGCTTGCCACCGGATTGCGCCGCGAAGGCTATGCGATCGACCTGGCCGCGAATGCTGCCGAGGCCCGCGAGCGCCTCGAGGACGTTCCGTACGACGTGGTGTGCCTGGACCTCGGGCTGCCGGACGGCGACGGTCGCGAGGTCTGCCGCGAGCTTCGCGCCGGCGCGCTGCTGCTGCCGGGTGCCACGCCTCCGCGCGTCCTGATGCTGACCGCCCGGGACGGCCTCGACGATCGAGTCGGTGGTCTGGACGACGGGGCCGACGACTACCTGGTCAAGCCATTCAGCTTCGCGGAGCTCGCGGCACGGGTTCGTGCCCTGGCCCGCCGCCCGACGATCAACGGTGGGGCGGCGATCCGGCTGGGGAGCCTCGAGCTCGACGCCGCGCGGCACGAGGCCCACCGCAACGACCAGCGTCTCGACCTGTCCCCCAAGGAATTTGCGCTCCTCCGCTACTTCATGCTCCATCCGAGCGAGGTCCTGACCCCGGAGCGCCTGCTCGAGCACGTGTGGGACGACCGCGCCGACCCGTTCACCAACACGGTCCGGGTCACGATCAGCAACCTTCGCCGCAAGCTTGCCGCGGCGGGCGCCGGGCAGCCGATCGAGACCGTCGTGGGGGTGGGGTATCGCCTCGCGGAGAGCGTCCCATGAGTGGTCGCCCTCCCTCCCGGCGTTTCGCCGCCTCCGTTCGATCGGTCCGCTTCCGGCTGGCGATGCTGGTGACCGCAGCCCTGATCGTCACGGCGGGCGTGCTCGTGCTGGGGATGAACCTGGCCCTCGACACGGTGGCCGCGACGATCCCGGAGGAGCAGCCGACGACACTCGAGGAGGAGGTGCTGCGGGTGCTCGGCATGAGCCTCGACGAGCTCCTGGGAAGCGGCGACTCCGGGGCGACCGATGCACTGCGGCAGGTGGAACAGGCCGTCCGGGAGCAGACGCTCCAGCAGGTTCGCGATCTTTCGCTCGTGGCGCTCATCGCGCTGATCCCGGTCGGCCTTGCCATCGGTTGGGCGGTCGCGGGCCGCGTCCTGCGACCCGTGGGCACGATGGCCGCCGTCGCGCGCGAGATCGAGGCGACCGATCTCTCGCGGCGCATCCGGCTCGGCGGTCCACCCGACGAGATGCGCGATCTGGCCGACACGTTCGACGCGATGCTCGACCGGCTCGATCAGGGTGTGCTGACCCAGCGCCGCTTCGTCGAGGACGCGTCGCACGAGCTGCGGAACCCACTGGCGGTCATCCGGACGACCCTCGATGTCGCGCTCTCGGAACCCGAGGACACCGAGGGCCTGCTCCGCGCCGCGGAGGTGGCTCGTCGCACGGCCGACCGGATGTCGACCACGGTCGACGAGCTCATGGCGCTCGCCCGGACGAGTGCGCAGCCCGAACGGCGCACGTCGGTCGACCTTGCCGAGGTGGTGGCCGAGGTCGCCCAGGAGTACGACGCGGAGGCCTCGACCCGCGGCGTGCGGCTGTCGTGGCTCGCTCCGTCCGGCCTGGTCGTCGACGGAGACCGGTCCGCGCTGAAGCGCGCCCAGGCGAACCTCGTCTCGAACGCGCTCCGAGTGGCTCCCGCCGGTTCGGTGGTCCACTGCCGCGCCGGACGCGCCGGCGGCTGGCTCTGGTTGGGGGTACGCGACGTTGGGCGTGGTATCGCGCCCGACGACCAGGCCCTCGTCTTCCGCCGCGCCTGGCGCGACGGGTCTCCGACGGCCGAAGGCGACGGGCAGGGCCTGGGGCTGGCCCTCGTTCGCCAGATCGCCGAGGCGCATGGCGGCACGGTCAGCGTGGCCTCGGTCCCCGGACACGGCGCAAGCTTCGTCGTCTGGCTGCCGGACCGAACGGCGGATGCGGAGGCGGTCCCGGTCACTGAGCTCCGAGCGATGGCCGACCCGCTCTGGACGGTGGGCGCGACCACCTGACCGGATCTTTAGGTCGCGCTTATACCGTCCGAATGCCCGCGTTATCGGCCATTCCCTAGCCTCCGGATCACAAGCCGGACCGGCATCGGTCCGACCTACATCCGACCGTACCGATCCGGAGGCCCGCTCCCGTGGACGACCCCTTCGCCAGCGACGATCGCCAGCACAAGAGCTGGCGCGACCTTCCGCCAACGCCGCCCCTCGTCTGGCCCACCACCCCATCGTTCGTGGCCGCGACGGCCGGTGCCGGCGCATCGCCGATGCCCACTGTCGATCCCTCGGGGCGGTGGCCCCGGCGCCGGCTGATCGTTGGTACGGCCATCCTGGTCTCCGCCATCGCGCTCGTCGGCACCGGGCTGCTCGCCATCGGCGACAACCTCGGGGCGCTGCTGGCCGCGACGGGCGGTGGCGCAGCCGGGCCGGACCAGGCGGGCGCGGTGCTGCCCCCATCGAGCGATGAGCCGCTCGCGGACATGACCGCCAGGCTCCTGCCCTCGGTCGTGCAGATCGAGGCCGGCGGTGCCATGGGCTCCGGCTTCGTGGCCGGTGACGGGGGACTCATCCTCACCGCCTCGCATGTCGTCGGCGGCTCGGACGTCGTCACCCTCACGCTCCACGACGGGACGACCATCTCCGGCACGGTGGTCGCGGTCGACAAATCGATCGACACCGCAGTCATCCAGGCCGAGGAGAGCGCGACCGACCTGCAGCCCCTCGACCTCGGCGCCCTCGCCGAGGTGCAGGTGGGCGAGATGACGATCGCCATCGGGAGCCCGTTCGGCCTGAGCCAGACGGTCACCACCGGCATCGTGAGCGCGCTCGGTCGCACCGTCCCGACGCCGATGGGCGAGCTGCACGACCTGATCCAGACCGATGCGGCCATCAACTCCGGCAACTCCGGCGGTCCGCTGATCGACGGGGAAGGTCGGGCGATCGGCATCAACACCGCCATCGCCAGCGCCTCGGGCGGCAGCGACGGCATCGGCTTCGCCGTGCCGGTCGACCAGGCCGCCCAGATCCTGGAAAAGGTCAAGGACGGCACGTGGAGGCCCGAGGACAACAACCCCGCCGACAGCATGGACCCGCTGGGTGGGATGTTCGACCAGTTCCTCGGTCCTGACGGGCTGGACGGTCTCGACGACCTGTTCGACCAGTTCCTCGGGCCCGACGGATCGCAGGCGCCGGATGGGCCCTCCGGCGGCTCCGAGATGGCCGACCAGCTCCTCCGCCAGCTGCTCGATGAGCTCCTGAATGAGCTGGACGCCGCGGTGCCTCAGCCGGCGCCGGAACAGGACCCGGCTCCTGCGCCCGATGGTGCGGATGACCCGTCCGTTGAGGCGTTCGACGACCTGATGCAGCAGCTCATGGACGAGCTGTTCGGCGGGCTGAGCCAAGACGGGATGCCGGACCCATTCGCCCCAGACACCGACACGGATGGCCAGGGAATATGAACTTGAACATCGATCTCTCCACCACCCGCCTCGCCCAGGTCCGCCACGAGCTGGGCCGGGTCATCGTCGGCCAGGATCGGGTCGTCGATCGGCTCCTCGTCGCCGTCATGGCAGACGGGCACGTCCTGCTCGAGGGCGCGCCGGGCCTCGGCAAGACGCTGCTGCTGGCGACCCTGGCGCGGATCCTTGGCGGCTCCTTCAATCGCATCCAGTTCACGCCGGACCTGATCCCATCCGACATCGTCGGGACTCGGATCTTCCGGCCCTCGACTGAGGCGTTCGACGTGGAACCCGGGCCGATCCTGGCCAACGTGGTCCTCGTTGACGAGATCAACCGCGCCCCAGCACGCGTCCAGTCGGCGCTGCTGGAGGCGATGGCCGAGCGGCAGGTCACGGTCGGCGGGCGCACCTTCCCGATGCCGCAGCCGTTCCTGGTGGTTGCCACCCAGAATCCCGTCGAGTCGGAGGGCGTCTATCCGCTCGCCGAGGCGCAGCGCGATCGGTTCCTGATGCGCGTCCCGGTCGACTATCCGACCCCGACCGAGGAGCGCGCGATCGTCGCCCGGATGGCCGACCAGCCACCCCAGGCGGCCCGCCTGCTCGATCCTGCCGACGTGGTTGGCCTCCAGCAGGCGGCTCGGCGAATCGCGGTCGATGAGGCAACGATCGACTACGCGATCCGGCTGGTGCTCGCGACCCGTGATCCTGCGGCGCATGGGCTGCCGAAGCTGGTGGGTCTGCTCGAGTACGGCGCCAGCCCGCGCGCATCGCTCGGGCTGGTCCGGAGCGCCCGGGCCATGGCGCTCCTGCGCGGACGGGAGCGTGCCGTGGCGCAGGACGTGTACGACGTCGCGTACGACATCCTCAATGCGCGGCTGGCGCTGTCCTACCGGGCACTGGCCGAGGGGTTCACGATCGACGACGTCCTCGTCGAGCTGCTCACGACGGTCCCGGCTCCCGGCGATACCGTGCGATACGCCAACCTTCGCGGCGCAGGCCCAGTCGGCGCAGCCGATGCCGGAACCCGTTCCGGCCTTCAGCACGTCCTCGGGCGCGCCCGGGGCGACGCCACCGCTCGTCATGCCGGGCGACCAACCGGCCGCGAGGTGACCTCCGCGCCGGGTGCCGGGATCGACCTGCCGGCACGGATCCGCCGCATCGAGCTCGCGGTCAGCCACAAGGTCTTCGGCCGTCGAGACGGTCGCCATGCCTCGCTGGTGCTCGGCCACGGTGTCGAGCCCGGAGAAGCACGCCCGTACGAGCCGGGCGACGACGTCCGCCGGATGGACTGGTCGATCCTGGCCCGGACCGGCGAACCGCACGTCCGCGACGCGATCCAGGAGCGCGACCTCGACGTCGCCGTCCTCGTCGACCGGTCCGGCAGCCTCGATTTCGGGACGGTCGGCTGGCGGAAGGCCGATCTGGCGGTCACCGTCGCATCGGCCATATCTGCGCTCGCCGTCGCTCGGCGGCGACCGGATCGGCGCGGTGGTGGCGACCGCCGATGGGCCACGGATCGTGCCGATCCGCGGCGGTCGACGGCATCTGGCGGGCGTCTTGGGCAGCGTCGCGCGGTCACCGCTCGGGGGACAGGTCGACCTCGGTCGCGCCATCGACGGTCTCCGCCACGTCCTGCGACGAGGTGGGCTCGCGATCGTGGTCTCGGACTTCATCGCTCCCATCGACACCTGGAGCCCGGCGCTTGCGCGGCTGGGGCGCCGAAGCGAGGTCATCGCGGTCGAGGTCCTCGACCCGCGCGAGCTCCGACTGCCTGATGTCGGCCTGCTGGTGATCGAGGATCCCGAGACCGGCCGCCAGCGGACGATCGACACGAGTGACGAGCGCTTCCGCGTCCGCCTGGCCGAGGTTGCCGATCGTCGCAGCGCCGCGAGGTCGTCCGCGATTCGGCGAGCCGGCGCGACGCACCTGCGACTCCGGACGGACAGGGAGTGGATTGGTCCGCTCGCGGCCTGCCTGGACCGGCGCCGTCGCTCCCGAGCGCTCGGTCGGCAGGCGGCGTCCCACCCCACCACCGGAGCTGCCCGATGATCCCGTTCGCGCCAGATCTCACGTTCCTGGCGCCCGAGCGCTTCGCCCTCCTGCTCGTGCCGCTGTTGCTTGCGGTGCTGTATCTCGTCAGGCAGCGCCGACGCCAGGCCTACGTGGTTCGATTCACCGATCCGGACCTGATCGACGCGGTGGCCCCGCGGCGCCCAGGTCTTCGGCGCCATGTCGTCGCCGCGGTCTACCTGGCGGCGACGGCCCTGATCGTCGTCGCGGCTGCCCGCCCCGCCATGGCGACCGAGGTCGCGAACGAGCCGACGGTCGTTCTCGCGTTCGACACCTCGATCTCGATGGAGGCGACGGACGTCACGCCCAGCCGCATCGTGGCCGCCCGTGAGGCGGCCCATCGGTTCATCGAGGTCGTTCCAGCCGGTGTTCGGGTGGGCCTGGTCGCGTTCGACCAGACGGCGCGGGTGGTCATCCCTCCGACGACGTCGAAGACGGTCCTCGACCGCGCGATCGACCGACTGTCATTGGGCCAGGGAACGGCGATCGGCGAAGCCATCTACACCTCGCTGGATCTGCTCGAGTCGGACGTGCTCGAGTCGGACATGCCCGCCGACGCGCAGGACGGCGCAGGGTCGATCGTGCTGATGTCGGACGGCGACACGACGGTGGGGCGACCGGACGACGAGGCTGCCCGCGAGGCGCAGCGCCGCGGCGTCAAGGTCAGCACCGTGGCCTTCGGCACCGATCACGGGTCGGTGGTGGTCGACTTCATGACGGTCCCCGTCCCGGTCGATCGCGAGGCGCTGCGCGACATCGCCGAAACCACCGGTGGCACGGTGTTCGAGGCGGACTCGGCCGAGGAGATCGTGTCCGTGTTCGAGGACCTCGGCGAGGGCGTCGGCACGCGGACGGAGCCGCGCGAGATCACCGATGGCCTCGCCCTTGCCGCGCTCGTGGCGGCAGCGCTGGCCGCGCTCGGCTCGCTCGCCTGGTTCGCTCGTATTCCGTAACGCCGGCCCCGCTGGACCGGCGTTAACGGAGGGAGACGTTGCCCTCAGCGGCTGAGGCGGCGCCCCTGGACCCGGACGACCGCGATCGCCAGGGCCGACAGCAGCGTTAGCGATCCGAACGCAATGACGAGTCCGGAGCCAGACTGCAGGCCCAGCGGGTCCATGCCGGTACTCGGAATGCTGGCAGCCGGAGTGGCAGCCGGAGCTCCTGCAACCTCGAAGTCCCACGCCTCCGTCACCGGCGTCCCGTCACGAGGTGGTCACCGACACGCCGTCGGCGAAACTCGTCACTGCCGGGACGCCGGTGCCGACTCGCAACCTGAACGCCAATGAATCGCGCGGTCGGGTACGTCGCTTTGAATTCGGCGAAGGTGCAGAACAAGGTGTCGGCTGCAGAACGCGGAAGCCATCCCCGCTGTCGGTGGTTTGCCAGACCATCGTCGGACCTGCGAGCACGTTGTCCTGCCAGACGTTCGGCGTGGCGCCCCCGTTGTAGACCAGTTCCACGACGAGGGTCGTGAAAGCCCTTGAACGGGAAGACCCCGTCCTGGTAGCCGGTGAACTTCAGCGCGGCTGGTTCCGCATCGGGGTTGCCCGTCGCGCCGGTCACGAACGTTCGCCAGCTCGCGCCGGTCAGATCGGCGAATGCGATGCCGGCAGGCAGGTAGGGGTGCTCCAAGCCGGCGAAGTCCGTGTTCGTGGCGATTGTGAGCTGGAGACTGCCGGTTCCCAGGGTCCCGGGGCCAGGGCCCGCGACGAGCGACGTGCTTCCCCCGCCGGTGTTGTCCATGCTGTTGATCCATCCCCCGCCCGGAATGGTCGTGACCACGACCGTCCCCCCAGCCATGACCCCCGGTGCCAGGGCCATCATCGCTACTAGGGTGAGGACTGCCAACACGACGGCCGCTCGAACAGGCGGCGCTCGCCTGATCTGAGATCGCGGTGACCGGGTGGTCATGGTCAACTCCGTATTCTGTTGCGAGTTGCTCCACCGTACGCTCGAAAAAGTCCTTTTGCAAACCGGCATTTTTTGAAGAGGGCCGTGTGGGATTCGAACCCACGACACGAGGATTAAAAGTCCCCTGCTCTGCCGCTGAGCTAACGGCCCGCCCCATCGTACGGCGGCGGCCGCCGGCCCGGCGCGTTGGCGGTCAGCCCGGCGCGTTGGCCGTAGACTCGGGTTGCTGGTCTGCGCTCGCCTCTCGGTGGCGCGCCGCGGGCGACTCGGGCCGCTGACCCTCCCGCGCGGAGCGTTCGTACAGCTCCGCGACCTGGTCCGGGAAGTGCTCGATGACCACCGCGCGGACCGGACGTCCGGCGGCGTCGAGCTCACCGTGCTCCGCCGACAGGGGACGGGGCATGACCACCGTGCGGCGTGGCCGCTCGTAGCTCGCGAAATCCACGGTCAGACGCTCGACCTCCTGCCGCAGCAGCGCCGTCACCTCTGCCCGGCCCTCCAGCGCCTCGAGGTCGGGCACGAGCAGGATCCCGGTGGCGTCCCGCCCGTCACCCAGCAGCACGGCCTGGCGGATGAACGGCGACTCGGCGACCGCGTCCTCGATCGGGGCCGGGGCCACGTTCTTGCCGGTGGCCAGGACGAGCAGGTTCTTCACGCGCCCGGTGATGCGCAGCCGGCCGGCGTCATCGAACTCGCCCACGTCGCCGGTGTGGAGCCAACCCTCGGCATCGAGCACGCGCGCAGTCTCGGCGGGCCGATCCAGATAGCCGAGCATCAGCTGCGGGCCGCGGGCCTGGATCTCGCCGCTGGACCGGATCGAGCCGCAGCTCGGTGCCCGCCACCGCCTTGCCGACGGTTCCGTATCGGTACGACGCCGGGTCGTTGGCGGTCAGGATCGGCGCCGTCTCGGTCAATCCGTAGCCCTCCAGGATCGGGATGCCGATCGACTCGAAGAACAGGCCGGTGGACTCGGGGAGCGCCGCGCCGCCTGACAGGAGGTAGCGCAGACGTCCACCGAGCGCTCCCCGCAGTGGTGCGAGCACCGTTCGGGCCGCCACCCATCGGCGCAGGCGGAGCCATGGGCCGTCGGTCCGACCGGCGAGGTGGTTGGCATAGTGGCGGCGGCCGAGCCCGGCCGCCCATCCGAACAGCGCCCGGCGGTAGCCCGGGCCCCGCGGCGAGGTCGGCCAGGACCCGCTGCTCGAGACGCTCGAAGAAGAGCGGGATGGTGGCCATCAGGGTGGGCTTCACCTCGGCCATGTCGGCGGCCCAGCGCTCGATCTGGCGCTCCGCGAACGCCACCGTGGCGCCGACGCCGATGGGCGCCAGGATTCCCGCCCCGCGCTCGAACATGTGGCTCATCGGCAGCACCGAGAGGACGGTGTCGTCGGTGGTGATCGGAATGGCCTGGATGATGGCGTGGAACGAGTGAACGAGGTTGCCGTGGGCCACCACCACCCCGAGGGGGACACCGTCGGTACCGATGGTGTGGACGATGGTCGAGACCTGGGCGGGATGGATCGCACGCCACGTCGCTCCCAACTGTCCAGCGCCGCGGACGACGGGGCGACGGCGAGGTCCGCGAGGGCGGGCAGGCCACCCCCGTCGTGGGCGTCGAACAGCACGACCGGGCCGGGCAGCGGCGCGTCGCCCATCCCGGAGCGGAGCCGGGCGAGGAGCCGCGCGTCCTCGACGATGAACCATCGGGCGCCGACCGCCCGGGACAGGCTGGCGAGGCGGGCCGGCGGATCGCCGGGGTACAGCGGGCAGGTCACCGCGCCGAGCGCCTGGCAGGCGAGGTCCGCGACGAGCCACTCGGGGCGCGAGCGGCTGAGGATCACGACCCGGTCCCCGGCGCCCATGCCGAGTCCGCGCAGGCCGATCGACGCGGCCGCGACCTGGTCCCACAGCTGGCGGTAGGTCCAGCTCGACCAGCCACCGGGCGCCTTCCAGCGGATGGCCTCCCGGTCGGGGTTGCGCTCGACGCTGCGCTGGACGAGGGCCACCACGCTGGCCGGCAGGTCGGCAGCCGGGACGGCCAGGGGATCGCCGCGGACGACCGTCATGGCGGGGACTCCGCCGCCGGCTCCCCGCTCGGCCGGGGGAGCGGTTCGCGCGAGCGCAGTCGGCTGCCGATCGCCGACGTCGCCAGGTCGAGGGCCAGGCACAGGCCGACCGTCACCGTGCCCGCGATGAGCACGATGAGCCCGAACTTCAGGTAGAGCCCGAGCGACAGGGGCACGACCAGCGCGGCGACCAGCACGGTCACCGGGTGGTGGAGGACGTAGAACGGCAGGACCATCGCGCTCGCCCAGCCCAGGAAGCGGGGTCGGGCGGTGAAGTAGGTGGCCGCGAACCCGACCAGGACCAGGGTCATGACCCAGGCCAGGCCGGTCCGCCAGACGACGTACGCCAGTCCAGCGGCCGTGAAACCCGGGTCATGCTCGATGTCGACCGGCGACCCGAAGGCCACGACCGGCAGGTAGGCGACGGCGACCAGCGGGGTGATCCACAGCGTGACCCGCCGGCGCCGGAGGATGGCGGGCATGACCCGCGAGTCGGCCATCGCGCCGATGCCGATCACGAAGTATCCGAGCCACAGCGCGAAGTCGGCCCAGTCGCGGTACTCCGGGAATAGCGGCCGGAGAACGACCTGTGCCGCGGCGATGGGCACGACGAGCCATAGCAAGCCGAACCGACCTTCCGCCACCCGGCCGACGCAGCAGGTCCCGGCCGGCCGCGCGCCGTGAGCGGAGCCACGACAGCAGGGGGAGGGTGACCAGCACGTACAGGAACAGGAAGGCGAGGAACCACAGGTGGTGGCCGACGTCGCCGAACCACCGCGGGTTCAGGATGGGGTTGAGCTCCGCCACGTAGGTGGCCAGGAACCCGAGCGGCCCCGCCTCGCCGCCGCCGGCCACGTAGGCCACCCAGGCCTGGGGCGGGCCGAGGATCACGAGGCCCAGCACCAGCGGGATGAGCAGCCGCCGCAGGCGGAGCCCGGTATGACCGCCGATGCCTCGCCGCTCGACGGCGAGCCACGTGGCGGCCCCGGCCAGGAAGAACATCAGCGGCATGCCGAACAGGTAGCCGAACCCGGAGGCCACGCTGAGGGGCAGGCTCTTCTCGGTGTCGTTGATCAGCCACGTGGTGGCCACGAACGGCTGGGCCGCGTGGAACAGGAACGCGCCGACGACCACCAGCACCTTCAGCCAGTCGATCCAGTTCAGCCGTTCTCGCACGAGGCTAGTCTGCCAGAGGGTTCCAACACCCAGCCAGCAGCGGGCCACGGGCAATGGACCGTCAAATCCGGGCCAAGTGGCTCTTCCGCTTTCCGGCGGTCTTGTTTAGGATCGGGGTCCGATGGAGGAGACCGTCGCGGCATACCGCGATCGGTGGCTGGCGGCTGATCGCGCACCGGCCCGATGGGGGCTGCGTCTCGCCCCGATTGCCGTGGTGCTGATCATCGCGTCGACGTTCACCTATGCCGCGGTGGTGTCGAACCTCCGCGTCGAGTACCTGGCCTGGGACACGCGGGCCTACTACGACGCCCTCCGCAGCGCCGATCCGTATGCGGGGGCGGCGGTCGGCGACATCGGATCGTTCCTCTACCCGCCACCGTTCCTCCAGGTCCTCGGCCCCTTCGGCCAGCTGCCGTGGCCGGTCTTCCTGTTCGCCTGGACGACCCTGCTGACCTCGGCGGCGGTGTACATGCTGTGGCGGGTCCCGCGCCGATACCGCACGATGTGGCCGCTCCTCGCGTTCCTCGCCGGAGCGGACATCTGGGCCGGGAACATGAACCTGTTCCTCGCCCTTGGCGCGGTCGTGGCGCTGACCTACCCGGTCGCCTGGGCGGGCCTGGCGCTCACCAAGGTGACGCCCGGCATCGGAGCCCTGTGGCACGGCTTCAGCGGCCGCTGGCCGGAGTTCGGCCTGGCCGTGATCGTGACCGCCGCGGGCGCCGCGCTCTCGTTCATCGCCGCGCCTGCGCTGTGGGGCGACTGGCTGTCCATCGTCTTCGGTGAGGACCCGGGCGGACCGTATGCGTCGTCCGTCCCCGTGCCGCTGTTCATTCGCCTGCCGCTGGCGGTCGCGATGCTGTGGTGGGCCGCCCGAAACGACCGGCCGTGGCTCGTCCCCGCCGCGTGCCTCCTCGCCCTGCCCGTGATCTGGTTCAACGGCCTGTCCATGCTCCTGGGCTGCGGCGCCCTGCTGCGGGACGGATCCGACCCGGTTCGACACGCGCAGGCCGATTCGGGACACTAGACGTCGCCAAGGAGGTAACCCCATGAACGGACGATTCAGGCGAGTCGCGGCATCAACGGTCGTGCTCGCCCTCCTGCTCCTGCCCGCCTGCAGCCCCAGTGCCAGCTCAAGCCCGAGCGCGGCCGGAGGCGGATCGACCATCGACGTGACCCTGCAGGAGTGGGCCGTCGTGGTGTCTGAAGCGTCGGCGCCCGCCGGCGAGGTGACGTTCTCGGTCACCAACGACGGACCGGACGACATTCACGAGTTCGTCATCATCCGAACCGATCTCGACCCGGCGGATCTCCCGACTGATGAGACTGGCGCGGTCGACGAGAGCGGCGAGGGTATGGAAGTCATCGACGAGATCGAGGACATTCCCGTGGGTGAGACCCAGGAGGTCACCGCCGACCTGGAAGCCGGCAGCTACGTCCTCCTGTGCAACATCTACAGCGCGGATGAGGACGAGGCGCACTACGCCGAGGGCATGCGCACCACCTTCGACGTCGAATAGCCCCACTCCCGTACCGATAGACTGCGAACGCGCCGCCGCTGGCGGCGCGTTCCGCTTGGGCGGGCCGTGACGGTTCCACGGAGAAGGAGGGCCGCAAGTTGCGCATTCTCCTAGTGGGTGTGGGAACCGTCGGCGAGTCGATCGCCCGGCTAGCGGCACCCCATGCATGGTGCGAGTCCATGGTGCTGGCCGATTACGACGCCACGCGGGCGGAAGCGCTCCAGGCCTCGTTGGCGGATGCGGAACGGTTTCCGGTCGAGCACATCGACGCCCGTGATCGTGGAGCCGTCGCCGCGCTCGCGCGGCGCCATCGGTCTGACCTGGTCATGAATGCGGTCGACCCCCAGTTCGTGATGCCGCTGTTCGAGGGCGCTCTCGAAGCGGGGACCCACTACATGGACATGGCCAACAGCCTGTCGGCGCCGCACCCGACCGATCCGTTCGACACCCCCGGCGTGAAGCTGGGCGATGAGCAGTTCGCCCGCCACGAGGCGTGGGAGCAGTCGGGGAAGCTGGCCCTGCTCGGGATGGGCATGGATCCCGGCCTGTCCGACCTGTTCGCCCGCTATGCGCGCGACCACCTGTTCGACGAGGTCCACGAGGTCCACGTCCGCGACGGGGGCGACCTCCAGATCCCGGGCTACGCCTTCGCCCCGGTGTTCAGCATCTGGACCACGATCGAGGAGTGCCTGAACCCGCCGATCCTGTGGGACGCGGACCGCGGCGGCTGGCACACCACCGAGCCGTTCAGCGCGCCGGAGGATTTCCCCTTCCCCGAGGGCGTGGGACCGATGGAGTGCGTGAACGTCGAGCACGAGGAGGTCCTGCTCGTGCCGCGCTGGCTGCCGGAGGTCCGCCGGGTGAGTTTCAAGTACGCGCTTGGCAGTGACTTCATCGACAAGCTGAAGACGATCCGCGATCTGGGGTTGGATCGGACCGACAAAGTGAGCGTCAAGGGGGTCGAGGTCGCCCCGCGTGACGTCCTCGCCGCGATCACCCCCGATCCGATCAACCTCGGTGACCGGATGGTGGGGCGGGCGATCGTGGGGACCTGGATCATCGGTCGCAAGGATGGGAAGCCTCGCGAGGTCTTCCTGTACCAGCGGGCGGATGCCGCCGACACCTGGCAGCGGTACGGGGTCCAGGTCGTGGGCTGGCAGACCGGCTTCAACCCGGTGGTCGCGATGGAGCTGCTGGCCAGCGGAACGTGGAGCGGTTCCGGGGTCCTCGGGCCCGAGGCATTTGACGCCGACCCATATCTGGCCATCCTTGACCGTGACGGCATCCACTGGGCGATGCACGAGATGGAGCCGGGAGCCCACCGGCCGACCTGACCAGGCGAGGAGACAAACCGATGAACGTCGACGAGATGATCCAGGGGGCACAGAACGCCATCGCGGTGTCCCGGGTCTACGGAGAGCCGATCCAGAAGAACGGAGTCACCCTCATTCCCGTGGCGGAGGTCATGGGTGGTGCGGGAGGCGGGAGCGACGAGGCCAAGAATGGGGGCGGCGGCTTCGGCGTCAGCGCCCGACCGGTCGGGATGTGGGTCATCCGCGGCGAGGCCGTCCACTGGGAGCCGGCGGTGGATGCCACCAAGCTCGGCCTGCGCGGGATGGTAGTGGCCATCGTGTTCCTGCTCGTCGTCCGCTCGGTGGTGAAGACGCTCGCCGGGCGCTGACCCGATTGACCGATGCGCGCGCGGCGCGTAACCTTGTAGGTCGCGGGGTGGAGCAGCGGTAGCTCGTCGGGCTCATAACCCGAAGGTCGGCAGTTCGAATCTGTCCCCCGCAACCAATCCGCTTACCACGCGCGAAAGCCGCCTCCGACCGGGCGGCTTTTGTGTTGTTCGGAGCCTGGCCCGTTACTGGAAGTAGCCGGTGACGTCGAGGATGAGGTCGGTGGTGATGCCGCTCGTACCCGCCGATGGATCAGGGCGACCGTCCCGCTCGGCGACAGGGCGCGGTGATCCCGTTGGCTCTCGTGTCGGCGGCCGGGAAGTTCAGGGTCGAGCGTGCCCGGGCTGGCGGTCGGCTGCTCGGTCGAGGGCGACCCAGCCGGCCGAGCGCGCGTTGGTGACGGTCAGATTGCCGGTGATCGCGGCCGCGGTTGGCGGGACCCGGCGCCGCCCGGGACGAGGGTCAGCACCCTGGGGGTCGCCCGAGACGAACGGCCCGGCCAGTCCGGTGATGACGCGGCTGTCCAGCACCCGGACCGGGACGAGCGGCACGAAATCGCGTCCCGGCGAGATCCGCCATGTAGTAGCCGGTCACGTCGAAGACCAGGTGGGTCGACGCGCCCGAACTCGCCGTGGTAGACCGCGCTGAGCGTCCCGCCTGATCCCAGCGCGACGGTGAGCCCGTTGGCCCTCGTGTCGGCGGCCGGGAAGTTCAGGGTGGAGGTGGTCGGGTTGAGCGACCGGGTCCGGGGTCGACGGTCACCCAGCCGCGGCTCGTCTGGCCGGTGACGGTGACGTTCCCGGTGACCGCCACCGCGCCGGCCGGGATCCCGTCTCGGCCGGCGACCTGCCAGGTCCGCGGCACGGTGGTCGCGAACGTCCCGGTCAGCCCGTTCCCGAACCGAGTGTCGAGGCTGCGGACCGGCGGCAGCGGCCGGTAGGTGGCCCCGGCGTTCGAGGCGAGGAAGTAGCCGGTCACGTCGAAGACGAGCTGGGACGTCCGCCCGGGCGCAGCCGCATAGATCGCGCCGACAGGCTGCCGCCGGCCCCGAGCGCGATCGTGACGTTGGTGGCCCGGGTGTCGCCGACCGGGAAATTCACCGTCGAGCTGGTCGAGGCGTTGAGCGCTGGGAGTCGGAGACGACGGTTACACGCAGCCGAGCCGCGTCTGGGCGGTCACCGTCAATGTTGCCGGTCACCGCCACCGCATCGGCCGGCAACCCGCCGACGCCGGCCACCTGCCAGGTCCGGGGCACACCGGCCGCGAACGGCCCGACAGCCCGGTCCCGAACCGACTGTCCAGCAGCCGCGCACGGGGCTGACCGCGACGAACGTGGTCTCCATCGGCGGCGGCGGGCTGTTCGGGTGGGCGATCCGGCCCACGACGCCTCCACCCCCGCGGGCGAGGTAGTAGAGGTTGCCGTCAGGTCCGACCTGCAGGTCGACCGGCGAGTCGATCCCCGTGGCGAAGGTGCTGATCGCATAGCCGTTGGCCGGCTCGATCCGATAGATCGAGCCGGCGCACAAGTCGGCGAAGAAGTAGCTCCCGACGTAGGACGCCGGGAACTGGACGGCGACGGGGTTGTAGAAAGCGCCGCCGGCGATCGCGCACCCGCCAACCGGGCCATTGCCATGGCCATAGGCGAACACGGGCCCGCGCTGCCCCGGCGTGCTCGTTGGACCTTCAGAGGCCGGCCAGCCGTAGTTCGAGCCCGCGATTCCGTCGTTGATCTCCTCCCACGTGCCCGCCCCGACGTCGTTGATGAACAACCGACCCGTGCTCGACTGGAACGCGAATGTGAACGGATTCCGAAGGCCCAGCGCCCAGATCGACCGGTTGATGCCGCTGGTCGAGCCGTAGAACGGGTTGTCGGTCGGGATCGAGCCGTCGCGGTTGATCCTGAGCAGCTTCCCGAGGGGATTGGCCAGGCTTTGGGAGTTGGACGGAACGGCATTCTCGCCGACGGCGACGTAGAGCTTGCCGTCGGGCCCAAAGTGGATCGCCCCTCCGTTGTGATTCGTCGCCGAGAGGTTGGGGAGGTCGAGGATCACCACCTCGCTCCCCGGCACCGCGACGTCGCCGTTCGCGGTAAACCGACTGACCCGGTTGTGGATGGCCGGGGTCGTCGCCGTGTAGTAGACGTACACGTACTGGTTGATCGGGAAGTCGGGATCGAAGGCGACGCCCAGCAGCCCGCGCTCGCCTGACGAGTTGACGGTCACGGTCAGGAACGGCGTCGCGAGCAGTGACCCGTTCTTGATCACCCGCAGGGCACCGCCCTGCTGCGCGACGAACAGCCGGCCGTCGGGCGCGAACGCCATGGCTGTTGGGTTCGGCATCCCGCTCGCGACGATGGCGTCGGTAAAGCCCGCGGGGACGGTCGCGGCGGCCGCCGGGGCGGTGAGGACCAGGTTGCTGGCCAGGACGAGGGAACGAGGAGCGACGAGGGAGCGGCCGATCGGGGTCTTTCCCATCGGAAGCAGACTACCGGTCGTGCGACCCCGAGGCCAGCGACACGATGGTCCCACTCGGGCTACTGGCCATTCCGGCACTCCCCGCGTAGAATGGTCAACCAATTCGCTTACCACGCGCGAGAGCCGCCTCCGACCGGGCGGCTTTCGCCTTTCCGGGTAGAGTCTGGCCATGGCCTACGACGCCGCGCTCGCCGATCGGATCCGCGCCCGGCTCGGCGACCACCCGGCTCTCGTCGAGCGGCAGATGTTCGGCGGCATCGGCTTCATGGTCGGCGGCAACATGGCGGTGGGGGTGGTCGGCGACGAGCTGATGGTCCGGGTGGGGCCGCAGGGTCACGACGAGGCGATCGCACTGCCCGGAGCGCACGAGTTCGACACGACCGGCCGGCCGTCGCGCGGCTGGCTGCTGGTGTCGCCGGCCGGGTTGGTGACTGACGACGACCTGGCCGCGTGGGTCGACCGCGGCCTCGCCTTCGCGGAGAGCCTCCCGCCCAAGTAGCGGCCTCAGTCCGGCGGCAGGCGCTCGCTGAAAATCGACTGTTCCCGCGGAAGCCGCGCCTCGCCAGGCGGGGACTTTGGCTGGAGGGCCTCGTCGGTGGGGTGGCCGAGCGCCATCAGGGTCCGGATCATGCGGTCCTCCGGCAGCTCGAGGATCTCGCGCACGGCGGGCAGGACGTCGGGCCGGACCCAGGCAATCCCCGCCGCCACGCCGAGCATGCCCGCGGCGATGAGCATCCGCTCCGCGGCCCGCCCGTCGTCGTAGGCGTGGGACAGGGTCCGCTCCGGGTCCACCGGCAGGACGATGGCGACGACCGCGGTGGCCGTCTTCAACGCTCGAGTCTGGGGCAGCCCGGCAGCCTCGAGGCGGCCGATGGCGTCGGGGTCGCGGATGACGAGGAACCGCCAGGGTTGGGTGTTTCGGCTGCTCCCGGTCCAGCGGGCGACATCGGTGATGGCGGCGAGCTGATCATCGGTCAGCGGCTCGTCGGTGAACTCGCGAACCTGCCGCGCGCGGAGCAGCGGGCGGACCACCTCGCGAGCGGAGCCCGAATCGGTCATTCGCGGATTGTGCCCGCTACAATGCGGCCGGGTCGCCCGCCGCGGCCCCCACAGGAGGCTCCACGCCCGGATGACCGGCAACCTGAAGCGGCTGCGACCGTACGACGAGCCACCGAAGAAGCGCTCGGAACTGCTCCCGTCCAGTGGCGACGCCGCCGCGATGGGCTATTTCGGGTTCGCGGTGTTCTGGCTGGTGACGGCCACCGGGCTGGGCACGTTCGCCGCGCTCCAGCTGGTCATGTCCGAGTTCGAGATCGTGCTCGCCCTGCCCTTCGGCATCTCCTTCGAGCTGACTCCGACCACGGTGGCCGCCGGGTTCCGGCACGCGTTCGTCTGGGGCTGGCTGACCAATGCTGCCCTGGGCGCGATCTTCTTCATCACCCCCCGCGTGACGGGCCGGCCGATCTCGAACGGGCGGATCGGGATGCTGGGGATGGCCACCTGGAACGTGGGGTTCGCCGCCGGCCTGACCCTGCTCTACATCCCGCAGCTGGCGGACACCGGGACGCTGACCGGGTTCCCGCTGCCGGTGAACCTCGTCCTCATCCTCGGATTGATCCTGATCAACATCTCGTTCTGGCCGACGTTGCGCGACTCCGATCCGCCGTTCGTGGGGCTGGCCTGGTTCGGGGTCGGGATGTTCTCGCTGCTGGGCATGACCGTGGAGGCCACGATCGTCGGCGTGCTCGACCTCGATCCGACTCTGGACGCCATCGCCGAGGCATGGTGGGTGCGCGGCATCTCCCTGGTCTGGCTGCTGGGCGTTCCGATCGGCGCGCTCCACTACCTCATCCCACGGCTCACCGGGCAGCCACTCGCCTCCGGCTCGCTGGCCTGGTTCGGGCTCGGGTCGTGGGCGATCCTGGGCCTGCTGTCCTGCTTCGGCGCGGCCGTCCATCCCTCGCTGCCGTACGCCCTGGTCAGCGCCGGCAACGCGGCGACGATGATGCTGCTCCTGCCCGCGACCGCGATCATCGCCAACCTGGCCATGACCCTCCGCGGCCGATGGAGCCTGGTCCTGTCCCCGGGACCGGCCGCCCTGGCCGTCGCGTCCCTGGTGTTCCTCGGCGGCAGCGTCCTGCTGCTCGGCATCGGGTCGCTGCGGACGGTCCAGGAGGCCGTCGCCCGCACCGAGTGGCCGTTCGGGGTGGCTGCGTTCGGCCTCGGCGGAGCGGCCACCATCGGCCTGCTGGCCGTGGCCGAGCACGCCTGGCCGCGGATGCTCCATCGCGCGCATCGCGGCGGGCTGCTGGCGTACGTCGTCACGTGGTCCGCGGTTGGGGGAGCGGCGGTGGCCGGCACCGCGCTCATCGCTGCCGGCCTGTTCCACGTCGGGTTGGTCGCCGATGGGTTGACCACCTCCGAGATCAACACGGCCCTGCTGCCGATCCACCTCGTGGCGTGGGCCGGTCTCGGCCTCACCGGGCTGGCCGCGATCGGTCACGCGACGACGGCGTATCTCCTCGCCGCCCACGGCCGCCCGGTCAAGGCCACGACGCCGGGAGCCGCTCCGGCCGCGGCCCCTGCGGGGCACTGACGGGATGACCTCGGGGCCGCCACCGGTCGAGACCGGGAACGAGCCGATCCCGCGCTGGCTGATCGCCATCGGGGCGGCCATCGTCCTGGTCGGCGTGGTCTCCCTGGCGGGCAACCTGGAGGGCGAGAACCCCGACCTGGTGGGAGGCGGGCCGAGCGAGCCGCCAGCTTCCGGTGAGCCTCCGCCCTCGGGCGAGCCGCCGCCGTCGGGAGCGCCACCGTCCGGCGAACCGCCACCGTCGGGGGAGCCGCCGCCGAGCGAAGCCCCACAGGACGCCGTCGCGCTCATCGAGGAGGCCGGCTGCCAGGCCTGCCATGGCGAGGACCTCTCGGGCCAGGGCAACTTCCCGAGCCTGCACGGCGTGTCGGGAGGGCCGGTGAGCGAGAACCTCCAGCAGCTGGGCGAGGACTTCCCCGACACCTGGGCCAACCTGTGGATCGACGGCACCGGACCGGAGGTCGAGGGCCTCGACCGCGGCGGCATGCCGGCGTTCGGCGGGCCCGGCGGCCAGCTCACGACCGAAGAGATCGCGATCATCGTCGACTACCTGCTGACCCTCGAATGACCGACCCGGGCGCCGGCGCGCCCGCATCCGCGCCCACCACCGAGTCCCGCAGCCGGTCGGTGCTCATCGGGGCGGCGGAGATGGCCGAGATCGACGAGGCGGCCCGCCGGCTCGGTCTCGCCGAGGACGCGCTGATGGAGAGCGCCGGCGCCGCCGTGGCCGAGGTCGCGTTCACCGAGCTCACGCGGCTCGCCGAGCCGGTACTCGGCCCGGGCGGGCCGCTGGCCGAGCGGCTGCTGAGCGTGGTCCTGTGCGGGACCGGGAACAACGGCGGGGATGGGTTTGTCGTCGCACGCCGCCTGGCGGCTGGCGGCCAGCGGGTCATCGCCGTTCTCGTCGGGGAGGCGAGCCGCATCGGCGGGACGGCGGCGGCGCACAACTGGATGGTCCTCCAGGCCATGGCGTCAGCCGGATCGCTCGAGCTGTTCGTGGCGCCGACCACCGAGCTGCTGACCAGCCTGCGGGCCCGCCTCTCCCCGGCGTCGCTCATGGTGGACGCCCTGCTCGGGAGCGGGGCCGCCGGTCCGCTGCGCGAGCCGGTGGCCAGCGCGGTCCAGCTGGTGAACGCCATCCGGACCCACGCCGCCGCGGCCGGGCGTCCGTGCCGGGTGCTGGCCGTGGACACCCCGACCCTGATCGACCTCACTGGCGGGGAGCAGTCCGATCCGGTCGTGACCGCCGACATCACCGTCACCTTCCACCGGGCGAAGGCCGGGTTCGCGCTCGACCCGGAGGCTCGCCGGCTCGCGGGCCGCTACCTGGTCGCCCCGATCGGGATCCCGCTGGAGGCGGAGGCGGGGATCGTCCCCGCCGACGGGGAGTTCCCGCCGGCCCGCATCACCGAGGTCACCTGGCAGGAGCCGACGCTCCCGTAGACGCCCCCGTCCTCAGGTCGCGCCGGCGCTCCCCGGGGTCTCGAGCCAGTCCCCCGCGTCGCACAGCGGGCAGTCCCGCGGCTCCCAGACGGGGATCTCGATCCTGCCCACCGGCAGGATCGGCAGACCGATGTCCACCGGCTCGGAGGAGCGGTCGACGATCACGACCGCGGCGACCGGCTGGCCGCCGGCATGTTCGACGGCCTCGCGCGTCTCTCGCAGCGAGGCGCCGGTGGTGAGGATGTCGTCGACCAGCACGATCGTGTCCGCGCGGCTGACCTCGAACCCGCGTCGCAGCTCCCGACCCCCGGCCAGCACCGTGGGCTCGGCGAACAGGTCGCGGACCTCCCAGCCCAGGATGGTCGACAGGTGGCGCGCCGTCTCGAACGCCAGCAGCACGCCGCCGGTGGTCGGGCCGACGACCACGTTGGGCGCGAGGCGGGCCACCTCCACCGCCATCCGGCGGCACAGCTCGGACGCCAGGGTCGGGTACTGGAAGACGAGGAACTTCTCGAGGTAGCGCGGCGAGTGGAGCCCGCTCTTCAGCCGAAAGTGGCCCTCACGCAGCGCGCCGGCGCCGAGGAACAGGTCCTCGGTGGAGGCCGCCGCCAGGTCGGCCGGAGCCGGAACGCCGCGAACCATCGGTCAGTCGTACACGGCGCTGAAGTCGACCGCCGGGTATCGCTCGGACAGCGCCTCGGTCACCCATTGGAGGACGTCCGCGGGGTCGTAGAACTCGGCCACCGTCTTCGCATCGGTCACCGTCAGGCCGTCCCGGTGAGCCTCCGTCGGCTCGGCCGAACGCGGAGGCAGGTCGGCGAGGTTCAGGGTCGTCTCGAACCGGCCGTCACCGCGGAGGACGAGCGCGTCATCGGACTCCTCGAGCAGGACGAGGTCGCCGGTCAGGCGCAGCGCGTCCTCCGCGTTGCCGACGAACTCGCGCAGGAGCGCCGCCTGCTGCTCCTGGAGCTGGGAGCGGTAGGCGTCGGCCAGCTGCCACAGCCGCTGGGCGGCGAGCGTCTCCCGCTGTTCGGCCGGCAGCTCGTTCTGCCAGTCGTCCTCCGCCTCGGCAGGGGGCGCCTCCTCGTCGGTGAGCTGATCGGCCGGAGCCAGGTGGTCGATCGGGTTGCGGGCCGCCTCGATCAGCCAGGCCAGGATGTCGGCCGGGTTGTACAGCTCGACCAGCTCCGAGATGGTGTCGACCTCCTGCTCCTGGTCGTACCACTCGCCGTCGGCCGGATCCTGGTAGGTGAGCCGGGTGACCCACAGCTGGTCGACCGGGTGATAGCGCAGGAAGTCCTGCTCGTCGTCGACGAGGGTGACCTGGCCGATCTCCCGCAGCCGCTCGCGGTTGCCCTCGAGGAAGCGGCGGAGCTGCTCGGTCGCCTCGGAGATGAAGTCGCGACGCTCGAGCTCCGCCTCCTCCGCCAGCTCGCGGAGGGCCACCAGGCGCGGCGAGGTCACGGCTTGTACACCAGGTCGGGACCCATCCGCTCCCGCAGGAAGATCGTGTACTTCGTGTCGAACACCGACTCGGCCACCGTGTGACCGATGCGCCGCATCCCCGGATCCTGGTACAGCTCGTCGAGGACGGCGTAGTTGGGCAGATCGAAGATGATCACGTTGTTCCACTCCGACCCTTCGGTCACGTTGAACCAGCCGATGAACCGGATCCCGTGGCGGGCCTCGTACTCCTTCGCCCGCTTGGGGAAGAAGTGGCGCATCCCGCGCTTGAAGACCGTGTCGCGGCCCTTGCGGACGTTGAAGAAGGTGACCATCAGGGGCACCGGCGTTACTCCTCCTTCTCGTCCGCGGTCGGGCTGACCGATTCGGGCGGGCTGCTCTCCGTTTCGGGGGCGGACTCAGTATCGATGGTCAGCGGCGCGGCGGTCGCCCCGTACGTTCGGCCGCGCCCCGACCGGCGGGAGGCGAAGAACACCCGGAGCAGGAAAACCGATGTCATCGAGATGAAGAACAACAGGAAGATGGCCACCACCAGCAGGATGGTGAGCAGCCAGACCGGCCAGCCCAGTGAAAAGACCCCGACCGGGATGAGCAGGAGAATGACCGCGAACAGGACCGCCTGAACGGTGAAGCAGCCCAGGCCCGGGCCCTCGTTGGGGTCGAGCTCCTCGTTCGTGCGGATGGCCATGCGGCCCCGCATCCTGACACAAGCCGATCCGGCTCACCGCGCCGTGATCCGAACCGCCCCCTCCGCCGGGCCGAGCAGTCCATCGTCGTAGGTCACGCGACCGTTGGCCACGGTGAGGCGGACGACCCCCGGCAGCTCCATGCCGATCAGCGGCGTGTTGGCCGATGCGCTCTCCAGCGTCTCGGGCCCGACCTGCCAGCGCCGCGTGGGGTCGAAGATGACCAGGTCGGCCACCGCACCATCCGCCAGTGACCGCGACTCCCCGATGATCGCCGCCGGCCGGGTCGAGAGGGCGGAGACCAGGGCGCTCAGCCGCAGCCGGCCGGCGGCGACCGCCAGCAGGCCAAGGCCGAGGGCCGTCTCCAGGCCCACCATGCCGGGCGCCGCCTCGTCGAACGGCACCGTCTTGCGCTCGGGTGGATGGGGAGCATGGTCGGTGGCGATGGCGTCGATCGAGCCGTCGGCAATCCCCGCCATGAGGGCCATCGCCTCGGCGGCCGGCGCGAGGGGGGGATTGACTCGGCACGTCCCGTCGTAGGCGAGCGCGGGATCGAGCGGTGGCGGGTCGTCGCTCTCCACGTCCCAGGCGAAGGTGCGATCCCCGGCCACCCAGCCGTCGGTGAGCGCCAGGTGGTGCGGCGTCACGTCGCACGTCACGTGGACCCCGCTCTGGCGGGCGCGACGGATCGCTCCCAGCGCGGCGGAGGTCGACAGGTGGGTGAAGTGGATCCAGCCGCCGGTCTCCGCGGCGAGCGCGAGGTCCCGCTCCACGATGGTCGTTTCCGCGCTCGACGGCCAACCGCCGAGGCCCAGCCGGGTGGCGACCGGGCCGGCGCGCATGACGTTGCCGGCGGCCAGGCTCGGCTCCTCCGCGTGTTCGACCAGGGGCAGGCCCAGGGGGCGCAGATAGGCCAGCGCCCGGCGGGCGACCGCCGCGCTCGCGATGGCCGCGCCGTCGTCGCTCACCGCCACCACGTCCGCGTCGGCCAGCGCACCGTGGTCGGTCAGCGTCTCGCCCGCGCGCTCGCGGGTGGCGGCGGCGATGACCCGCACGCGGGCGGCCGCTCCCGCCGCCGCAGCCGCCAGGCCGCGGATGCGCCACGGGTCGTCGAGCGGCGGATCGGTGTTCGGCATCGCGCAGACGGTCGTGAACCCGCCGTGGGCCGCGGCCCGGGTGCCGGACTCGAGCGTCTCCGCGCCCTCTCCGCCGGGGGTTCGCAGGTGGGTGTGCAGGTCACAGAACCCCGGCGCCGCGACCAGGCCGAAAGCGTCGACCCGTGGCACCTCGAACGGGGCGAGGTCGTCGCGCAGCACCCCGTCGACCACCGCGAGGTCCCGGACGATGTCGGTCCCCTCGGTCGGGTCGATGATCCGGACGCCACGGAGGACGAAGCTGGCCGGTGCATCGGCCAGGGAGCCGAACCTGGCTGAGCCGTTCATCGGGAGCAGCCGTTCATCGGAGCAGCCGTTCATCGGCCTGCAGACTCCGCTGCCAGCAGGGACAGGATCGCCATCCGGATCGGCACGCCGTTCTCGACCTGGCGTCCGATCAATGAGCGGGGAGCGGTGGACAGCTCCGCGGCAATCTCCACGCCCTCATTGGCCGGTCCGGGATGCATGACCCACGCTTCGGGACACCACCGCGCCAGCCGCTCGGCGGTCAGCCCCCAGCGGGCGACGTACTCGCCTTGCGACGGCACGCCGCTCCCCGCCGCGCGCTCGACCTGGACGCGCAGGGCCATCACCGCGTCGGCGCCGTCCAGCGCACGCTCGAGGTCGCCAAGGACGGTGACTCCCGGCCAGCCGGCGAAGGGCGCGACCCAAGCCGGGGGACCGGAGAGGACCACCGACGCCCCCAGCGTGATGAGGGAATGGAGGTTGGAGCGGGCGACCCGCGAATGCGCCGCGTCGCCCACGATCACGACCCGCGCCCCGTCCAGCGTGCCAATGGCCTGGCGCAGGGTCAGCGCGTCGAGCAGGGCCTGCGTCGGATGGGCATGACTGCCGTCCCCGGCGTTGACGATGGCCGCGTGCTCCACGGAGCGGGCGGCGAGGTACGGCGCTCCACTGGACGCATGGCGCAGAACGATCACGCGGATCCCGGTCCGCTCCAGGGTCCGCAGGGTGTCGACCAGGGACTCGCCCTTGGCCACGCTGCTGCCGGCCACCGACAGGTCGCTCACGGTCGCGCCCAGCTCGCGGGCGGCAAGTTCGAACGACACCCGGGTCCGAGTCGAGGCCTCGTAGAAGGCGAGGCCGACCGCGACGCCCCGCAGCGGGTCGGGCAGCTCCCCGGCCTCCCGCCGCGCCCGGAGCTCGGTGGCCAGGTCGAGCACGCCCTCGAGATCGGCGCGCGACAGCTCGTCGACGTCGAGCAGGTGGCGCCTCGTCCACACCGCCGGCCGGCTGATCGTCATGCGACCGGCACCTCGGCCCGGGTCAGGACCACCTCGTCGGCGCCGTCGGTCTCGACCAGTCGGACGTGGACCACCTCGTCAGCGCTGGTTGGCAGGTTCTTGCCCACGTAGTCGGGCCGGATGGGCAGCTCGCGATGGCCGCGGTCGATGACCACCGCCAGGCGCACGGCTCGCGGCCGGCCGTGATCGGTCAGCGCGTCGAGCGCGGCACGGATGGTGCGCCCGGTGTACAGGACGTCGTCGACGAGGACCACTGTCCGGTCCGTGACGTCTGGGCCCAGGTCGGAGCGCTTGACGATGGGGGCGTGGGCCAGGCGGGTCAGGTCGTCGCGGTAGAACGTGATGTCCAGCGAGCCGACCGGCAGACGGACCTGCTCGTGCTCCTCGATCAGGTTGGCGAGGCGCTCGGCGAGCGGGTGGCCGCGGGTTCGCAGCCCGATGAGGACGAGGTCATCGGTCCCGCCGTGGCCCTCCACGATCTCGTGCGCAATCCGCACCAGGGACCGGCGGAGATCGTCGGCGTCGAGGATGCTGCGCTCAGCTGACATGGGCATGGGCTCCTTGGCGGCCTCTCCGGACCGCGTTAAAGGGGCACTCGAATCTGGACCGCGAGTATACCGATGCCGACCGCCGGGCCGTCAATGGCCGCCAGGGACCGCCGAGGCGAGGTGGGCGCGCAGGATCTCGGCCGCGAACTCCGGCGCCGCCGGGTTGACCGCGAGGGCGGTCGCGCTCTCCAGGCCGGCGATGACCCGCAGCCGGGGATGGAGCTCCCAGTGCCAGTGGAACGTCTGGTCGAGGCGCTCCCCGGCCGGGGCCGAGTGCAGGAACAGGTTGTACGGGGGGTCGCCCAGGGCGCCGAGCGAGCCGAGGGCCCGCTGCAGTGTGGCGCGGCACGCGCCGAGCGCCTCGTCGTCGAGCTGGCTGAAGTCAGCCGCGTGCTCGCGGGGGATGACCCACAGCTCGAATGCGGAGCGGCTGGCCGCGGGGGCTACCACCACGAACCGCTCGTCGGCGAGCACGAGACGAGTGCCGCTCGCTTCCTCCGCCTCGGCCATCGCGCACCACGCACAGCTCCCGCGGCTGATCATGTGCCGCGCCGCCCCGCCGATCTCCTCCGCCACCCGGTGCGGGACCTGGGGAATGGCGTAGAGCTCGAAGTTCAGGTGCGAGGTCCGTGCCCCGGCCTGCCGGCCGTGGGTCTGGAGGACCTGGATGTAGACCGGGTCATCCGGTGGCTGCGCCTCCGCCCCCAGCTCGCGCATTGCGTCACGGGCGTGACGCAGCAGCTTCTCGGCCAGGTGCGGCCCCGCGTCGGCAAACCGCTCGTGGTGCTCGAGCGGCCCGACCACGATCTCCCACGACCCGCGTTTGTCGGCCCGCTCGTCTGGCAGCAGTTCGACCTGCGGATCCCACTCGCGTCCAGGCGGCACGATCTCGAACACCCTGGATCGCAGCGCGATGCGACGCACCGACTCCTCGTCATCGGTCGGCGCCTCGTCGCAGTGGCGGCAATGCGTGCCCTCGACAGGCGCCGCCTCCACCGTGAACGAGGCATGCTCGAACGCGCGGTCGACGACGATGGCCGACCACCAGCCGGTGACCGGGTCGCGGCGCAGTTCGAACATGCCGCGAAGCCCGGCAGTCAGCCGAGCTCGTTCAGCTCCCAGGCGCGGCGCCGGTCCTGCGCCGCCCACTCCTCGCGCAGCAGCGCCATGATCAGCACGTCCTCGTGGCGGCCCTGGCCGTAGTGGCGCCGGCGCAGCGTTCCCTCCAGCACGAAGCCCGCTTTCTCGTAGGACCGCTGGGCGCGGGCGTTCGAGGCGTACACCTCCAGCTCGATCCGCTCCAGCCGCAGCTCCCCGAAGCCGAAGTCGCAGATCGCGTGCAGGGCGTCGGTGCCGTAGCCCTGGTTCCATTCGGCCTTCTCGCCGATGCTGATCCCGAACTCGGCGTTGCCGTTCACGAAGTCGAGGTCGTGCAGCCCGGCGGTGCCGATCGGCTGGTTATCGGTCAGGCGGCAGATCACGAAGTGGTAGTCGGTCTTGCCCTGCCGGGTTGCCATGTCCGCGAACCACTGCTCCTCCGCCGCCAGGCTGAACGGGGCGCGGACCATCAGCCCGCGAGCCGTCTCGGCATCGGCGAACCAGCGCACGAACAACGGCAGGTCGGTCCGGTCGGCGGGGCGGAGGTACACCGTCTCGCCTCGGATCATGGGCAGGGGCCGCTCGCTGGGGCGTGGCTCGGTCATCGGTCGATCCGCTGCGCTAGGCTTGCCGACAGGGCATTCGGCTCTGCGCCCGAGCATACAAGGAGGACCGATACCGATGACCACGCGGCGCGCGACCGCTTCCTGGAGCGGCGACCTGCTCTCCGGCTCGGGCACCGTCACCGGCTACTCGAGTGGGCTGTTCAGCGACCTCCCGGTCAGCTGGGCGTCCCGGACCGAGGAACCCCAGGGTCGCACGTCCCCCGAGGAGCTCCTGGCCGCTGCCCATGCCGCCTGCTACTGCATGGCGTTCTCGAACGGACTGGCGACCGCCGGCTTCACGCCGGACCATCTCCACGTGGAGGCCGAGGTCGCGTTCGAGAAGCTCGAGGGCGGCTGGACGGTGACCGCATCCTCGCTGCAGGTCATTGGCAGCGTCCCGGATTGTTCGCACGAAGACTTCGAGCGCCTGGCGATCGAAGCCAAGGACGGATGTCCGATCAGCCGTGCCCTGGCCGGCAACGTCGAGGTCAGCGTGGACGCCTCGCTCGAGGACCCGGACACCGAAGGCGCGTAGCCGCAGCCGATGACCAACGCCGCGAACGTCGAGCGCGCGGACCGATCTGCCCTGGCCGCGGTCGGCCGCGTGCTGGCTGCCATCGGCGGGGCCGGTTTCGAGCTGCAGCCGGTGCTCGACGCGCTGGCCGAGGAGGCCGCCAGCCTGTGCGGGGCCGATGCGGGATTCGTGTTCCTCCGGGATGGCGACGTCCTGCGTTTCGTCGCCGCGAGCGGCGGGAGGCCCGAGCACTGGGCCCACGAGCGGGAGCACCCCGATCCCATCGATCGCCATTCGATCAACGGTCGCGTCGCGCTCAGCGGGAAGGCGGAGCGCATCGACGACGTCCCGGCGGATCCGGAGTATGAGTCAGCTGCCTATCGGGTCGGCGGGGTCAGGTCACTCCTCGGCGTGCCGATCCGTACCGACGACGGACTGATCGGCTCCTTCGGTCTCGGCCGCATGGAGGTGAACCCCTTCACCGACGACGAGGTCGCCCTGGTGACGGTCTTTGCCGACCAGGCCGCGATCGCGATCCGGCTTGCGCGCCTGCTGAGCGAGTCCCGCGAGGCCGTGGAGCGGGAGTCCGCGGTTCGCGGGGTGCTGCAGGCCATCGCCCGCGCCGATTTCGACCTCACCGGCGTGCTGCAGGCGATCATCGACACCGCCACCCGGCTGACCCGCGCCGATGACGGAAACATCGTTCGCGAGGACGCCGGCTCGTTCGGGCTCGCGGTCTTCACCGCCGGCGTTCCTGTCTCGTTCCGCGAGATCATCGGCGCACGCCGATTCGGGCCGGAGCGCGAATCAGCGATGGGCCGGGCGCTGATGGAGCTTCAGCCGGTTCAGATCGCGGATGTCCTGGCCGATCCCGAGTACGCGCTGCTCGACGCACAGCGGGAAGCAGGTTTCCGAACCATCCTCGCCATCCCGCTCATGAACGAGGGCAATCCGATCGGCGTGCTGTCGATGTGGCGAACCAGGGTTGACCCGTTCAGTGATGCCGAGATCCGCCTCCTGACCACGTTCGCGGAGCAGGCCGCGGTCACCATGCGCCTCGCGCGCGTCCTGGACGAGACTCGTGAGGGCTACGAGCGCGAATCCGCCATCTCACAAGTGCTGGCCTCGATCGCACGGTCGAAGTTCGAGCTTCAGCGCGTGCTGAACACGGTCACCGAAAGCGCCGCTCGTCTGTCTCGGGCGGACTCCGGCAACATGGCGCTCATCGAGGACGGGAGCTATCGGATCGCCGCGTCCTATGGCGAGCGGTCCCAGGAGCTGGCAAAGGCATTCGAGGAATCCCGCATCGCGCTCGACCGAGGCTCGCTTGTCGGTCGGGTGACCCTCGAACGGCGCCCGGTCCAGATCCCCGACGTGCTGGCGGATCCTGAGTACACCCAGATCGAGATGCAACAGACCCACGGGTTCCGCACCCTGCTCGGCGTTCCGCTGATGCGCGAGGGTGAGCCCGCCGGTGTGCTGGTCATGCAGCGTTCCGAGGTCCGGCCGTTCAACGACCAGGAGATCGCCCTGGTCGCTACCTTCGCGGACCAGGCTGCTCTGGCAATCGCCAACATCGAGCTGTACGAAACGGTCGAGCGCCAACGGGCCGCGCTGGCCAGCTTCGCACCGCACGTCGCGGGGCTGCTGTCGAGCCCGGAGGGCGAAGCGCTCCTGACCGGACACCGCCGCGAGATCAGTGCCCTGTTCTGCGACATGCGCGGCTTCACGGCCTTCGCCGAGACCGCTGAGCCCGAGGAGCTGTTCAGCGTCCTGCGCGAGTACCACTCCGAGGTTGGCCGCATCGCGCTGGGCAACGGCGGCACGGTGGAGCACTTCGCGGGCGACGGCTTCATGATCTTCTTCAACGACCCCAAGCCCATCGACAACCACCCGCTGGCCGCCGTCCGGTCGGCGCTCGCCATGCACGAACGGTTCGCCGAGCTGGCGGAAGGCTGGCATCGCCGTGGGTACGACCTCGGCCTCGGGATCGGGATCTCGGTCGGCTACGCGACCCTGGGCCGGATCGGCTTCGAAGGCCGATACGACTACGCCGGGGTGGGTGCGGTCACGAACATGGCCGCCCGGCTCAGCTCAGCCGCGGCAGCCGGGGAGACGCTCCTCAGCCAGCGCGCGTTTGCCGCGGTCGAGGACCAGGTGACGGCCGAGCCGACCGATGAGCTCAGCCTGAAGGGCTTCAGCCACGCGGTCTCCGCCTATCGGGTGACCGGCCTGAAGAGCTAGGCGATCGCCTCCGCGATCTCGGAACGCAGGCCGGGGAAGCCGGCCAGGAACTCGGCTCGCTCGCGCTTCAGGCGCTCGACCCAGGTTCGGTACTCCTCCGCGCGGCCCGTCCGCTCGTACAGCAGGCGAGGCTGGAGCAGCTCCGGATCGTCGATCCCGGGCACCGAGGTCGCCACGTCGTAGCCGAAGTCCGGGTCGCGCTCCCAGGTGATCGTCCCCTCGGCGATGGCCTTGACGATGGCCCCCGAGTCCTCGATCTGGAGCTTCTTCGAGTTCGGGTCGTCGTCAGTGCCGCCCACTCGACCGGTGTTGACGAGGTACACGTCGAACGGGTGGGTGCCCATCAGCTCCCAGAACCGATTGCCCTGGTCCTCGTCGCGGCCAGGGTAGAACGGGTTGGTGCCCGGCACCCGGAGGGCGACCCCCTCCTCGGCCGCGCCACCGGCCGACGTCCCCTTCGTCTCGCCGAGCATGAAGTACGCGGCCGCCTGCTCCCGGGAGAGCCGCGCCACGCCGGGGATGATGTTGTCGTTGCGGTTCAGGATCAGCAGCTCGTTGACCGGGCCGATGTGGCGCGGGTCGCGCCAGATCCCGAGCGAGGCCATCGGGAAGGTGGCCCGGCCGTTCTTGGTGTATGCCTCGTCGAAGAAGTCGACCGGCCCGTCGACCGCCTTCTGGGACACGTTCTCGAGGTACGCGTCGGGCTTGGTCACCGCGCCGTGGATCGCCGGCTCGTGGCGCGGGTCGAGGGCGAACGTCTTCGCGAAGCATCCGTTCTCGGTGCCGACCACCTTGCCGCCCGGGAAGAGGCCGATGAAGTCGTCCTGCACCGGCTGCGACCCGTTCTGGCGGGTGAAGGTCGTGGTCGTCTTCCCGGTGCCGGACAGGCCGATGATCAGGATCGTCCGCTCCCCGGCATCGGTCGGGACCACCTTGCAGCCGGCGTGCATCGCCAGGCCACCGGCGTGGAACACCTTCGCGTTCCACATCCGCAGGCCGCCCTTCTTCGACTCCCCGAAGTAGTCCGAGTTGAACACCCGGGTCACCCCGGCGTCGAGGTCGACGGCGATGAGCCGATCGTCCGGATAGCCGGGCATAGGCAGGTTGGGCGTGTAGATCATCACCAGCTCGGGCGCCCAGTCGGCCGACAGCCGATCGGGCTCGAAGTACAGCTGCTGCTGCATGCCGGCGATGTTCGCGTTCGCGCTCTCGATGTAGAGCCGCGCCCGGGATCGGTATTCGGGGTCGTTCCCGATGAACCCGTCGACCACCACCATCTCGCGCTCGGCGATGTACGCGTCCTGGAGGGCCGCCACCCGGGCGCCCTCGTCGCGGGTGATGGTCTGGTCGTTGGTGACCGCCGGGTCGTCGGTGACGAGGTAGGTGGAGCCCTTGGATCGGCTCACCACCCGGGTCTGGACGTTGTAGTTCCCGTACTCCGTGCGGCGGGCCTGCGGCATCCGGGCGGTGAGGGCCTGGAGCTCGGCCGGTGTGGGGTCGTAGATGACCGATCTGGCGGTCGGGAGGCGGGTCCCGTGGGGTCCCGCGGGGGCGTGCGCCGGGTCGGCGACCACGTTCATGCGGTGTGAAATCTCCTGTGAAATTTCAAGCGGGCGCACGGTCTACCACCGGCCCGACAGTGGTTGGCGAGGGGCCATGGTACAGGACCGGCCCTGACCGTCACGGAAGGGTCAATTCCCACACGTCACCGAACACGGTCCCGCCGGCGATGCCCCCGAAGAGGAGGACGCGTTGGCGCGCCGCGTCGGCCACGAGCTCGCTTCCTGAGCGGGCGGCGGGTTCCGCGCCCGCGACGGGACTGATGGCCGAGGCGGTGCCGTCGTCCGCCAGCCGCCACACGTCGCCGAGCCTGGAGCCGTCGAGCGCCTGGCCACCGAATACGACGGTCGACGGCCCCCAGCGGGTGGCGGCGTAGAGGTTCCGCGCCGGGGGAAGCTCGGCGGAGACCTGAGCCCAGGCGTTGGTCCCCGGCCGCTCGCCGACGGTCAGCTCCCACCAGTCGTCTAGGCTCGTGGTGCCGGTCGTCTGTCCCGCGTACAGGGCCAGCTGGCCGGCATCGGTCCACCAGCAGCCGTGGAGGCAGCGGACGATCGGCGCCGCGCCCACCGGCGTCTCGTCCGTCCACATCCCGGTCGCGAAGTCATAGGCCTTGGTGTCGGAGAAGCGGCCCGCCCCTTCGCCGGTGAAGCCGTGGCTGATCCACAGCCTGCCGTCCGGCCCGAGCGCCGCGCAGCTTCCGTAGCGCCGGACGGGGATGGCACCGGAGGCGGGGAGCTCGCGCCACGCGCGGACGTCCGGGTCGAACGCCCACAGGTCGTTGAAGAAGCCGCCATCCCCCTGCCCGGCGAAGATCACCACGCCGACCTCCGGCACCCAGGCCGCGTTGTGCCCGAAGCGGCCCGCCGGCCCCGCCGCCAGCTCATCCCACGTTTCATCCTCGAGGTCGAACGCCCAGAAGTCGTCGAGGGTGCCGGACTCACCGCGGCCCCCGAACAGGTACGCGACGCCTCCGTCGGCGTCAACGGTCCACGTGTGGTCCTCGCGCGGGACCGGAGCGGAGCCGGCGGGAGCGAGCTGCCTCCAGGCGGTGACGACGTCGCTGGGAGATGGACCTGGTCCGGTCGAGGCGGCGCCGGATGGATCCGCGCTCAGCGTCGCCGAGGGGCTGGGACTGGGGGCGGAGGCACTCGGCGTGCAGGCGCCCACCACGGCGGCGCCCAGCGCGGCGACCGCCAGCAGGCGCCTAGGCATTCCCAAAGAGCGGGATCTTCGCGCCGTTGATGGCGGCCGCTTCCTCGCTCACGAGGTGGCGGATGGTGGCCGAGATCTCCTCCGGAGTCGTCCACCACGCGTTCTTCGGGCTAGGGTCGGCATCCCGCTCGTGATCGACGTCGATCTGCCGGACCAGGACCAGGTTGACCGTGACCCCGGTCCCGGCCACCTCTCGAGCGAGGGTGCCGAGCAGTGCCTCCTGCGCCGCCTTGCCCACCGCGTACGGCGCCACCGACTTGCCCGGCGTGGAGGCCATCGGCGACGAGACCGCCGCGACGCGCCCCCAGCCCGCTTCGGTCATCCGCGGGACCGCCGCGCGGACCATGTGCAGCGTGGTCCACAGGTGTTGGGACAGCATGGCCTGCACCTCGGCGTCGGGGACCTCGACCACGGGGTGGCCGCCGTGATAGCCGCCGATCAGGTGGACGAGCACGTCGGTTCGCCCGAACCGATCGGCCACCGCCTCGGCTACCCCCTCTGCCGCCGCCCGGTCGCGAAGATCGGCGTCGACCGCCATCCATCGGTCCGGCGCGAGGCCCAGCTCGGTTCCGAGCTGGTCGAGTGGAGCCCGCCGGGAGCCGACCAGGGCGAGCCGCATGCCTGCCGCCGCGAGGTCGCGGCTGACCACTTTCCCGAGACCTCCGGCGGCCCCGGTGATGATGGCGACCCGTTCAGGCGGCGCCGTTCTCCGCCTCCTCCGCCTCGGCCGCGTCCTCCGCGCCCTCGAGCGCCGCGATGGCTGCCGGGCTCATGCCGTCCACGATCGGCCGGTCCAGCTGCTCGGGCAGGTGCTCGTATCCGGCCAGGTCGATGTAGTGGCCGGACCGCCGGGCCTTGGTCGAGAGGTAGAACACGTTGTGCTCGTTGGGCGGGACGACCAACGGGATGCGATCGCTGATCCGGATGCCATGCTCCTCGAGGCCGGCGATCTTGCGCGGGTTGTTGGTGATGATCCGAATCGACCGCACCCGGAGCAGCCGCAGGATGTGGGCCGCCACGCCGTAGTCACGCTCGTCATCCCGGAACCCGAGCGCCTGGTTGGCCTCCACCGTGTCGAGCCCGTCGTCCTGGAGGGCGTAGGCCCGGATCTTGTTCACCAGGCCGATCCCGCGACCTTCCTGGCGCAGGTACAGGACGATGCCGTGCTCCTGCTCCCCGATGAACCGCAGCGAGGCCTCGAGCTGGTCGCGGCAGTCGCAGCGCAGCGAGCCGATCGCGTCCCCGGTCAGGCACTCGGAGTGGAGCCGGACCGGGACGTCGTCGCGGCCCCAGGGCTGGCCTTTCAGCAGCGCGGCATGCTCCGGGCCGCTGCGCTCGGCGAAGGCCACGATCGCGAAATGGCCGAACCGGGTCGGCAGGTCGGCCAGCGCCGACATCGCGACACAGCGTGGATCCGCGCAGTCGTGATCGCGAGACTCGTCGAGAAGCTGCTCGAGGGTCGTGATCGCCATCGGTGGCCGGACGATACCGCCAACCCGCATTCTGCGCACCCGGGCGCCCTCCGCTAGGCTTTGGCGCCCATGGAGCCGTTCGCGGACATCCAGCTCGACACCGACCTCACGGTGGTGGGATCGGGCCACTTCCATCGGGTCGGCGAGGCCGAGTTCGGGGTTCGCGGCCTGATCGCGATCGAGAGCGTCGGCCCGTACGTCCCGGTCCAGCACCTCGGTCCGTTTCTGATGATCCACGACGGGTTCTTCCAGCCGGGATTCGGGATCGGCCACCACCCGCACCGCACCAACGAGCGGCTGTTCTACATCCTCACCGGCCAGGTCGAGCACGACGACGCGCTGAACCACATCCGGGGCACGATGGAGGAGGGCGACCTGGGCCGCCTGACCGAAGGCGTGCGCGGGATGTACCACCAGGAGTGGAACGGCGCCGAGCAGGTGACCCGGGCCTTCATCCTCGTCTACCACCCCGACACCCACCCGCCCATTCCCGTTGCAGAGTTCGCTTTGCTGAAGGCCGCCGACAAGGTTCCCCTCAACGAGGGCCCCGGAGTCGAGACCCTGGAGCTGATCGGACCGATGTCGCAGTTCCGCGTCAACCACAGCGGCCTGCGTCGCTACACCGACTCGTCCCTGACCGATGGCGCCACGATCGAGATCACCCTGGAGCCGAACCGTGGGCTGCTTCTGTACCCGGTGGACGGGCGCATCCGCGTCACCCGGCCGGGTGCCGATGAGCTGGTGCTCGACGCGGAGGAATCGGTCCATCCCGAGGGACCGGGCGATCTCGCGATCGCCTGGAGCGACAAGGCCGAACGCCGCCTGACCCTGACCGCGCTGGACGCGCCAGCCCGCCTGCTGCGGGTCGAGTTCGACCGTGGCGAGAACGACCTCGTCCTCGGAGACCCGTACCTCAGCTGAGTCCGCTCAATCCGGGGAGACGGCGGCCGCGCCAAGGACCGATACTGCGGCGATGGACGCCTTCAAGAAGGCCATGGAGCAGGCCCAGCAGGCAGCCTCGGACGCGGCCGCCCAGGCCCAGCAGAAGATCGGCGATCCGACCACCCAGGCCCAGGCCCGAGTGCAGATGGCCAAGGCGGGGGTCGAGGCCCGTCGCGTCGCCGGCAAGGCCCGGCGCGGGATCACCACCATCGTCGAGAAGATCGATCCCGGCCTGCTCGCCGACGTCGTGATCAAGGCCACGGCCCTCCAGGAAAAGGCGAACAGCGCGCTGCGCGCCAAACGGTCGCCCTACCGGATTGGCGAGGTCGTCATTTCCGCCGCCATCCCGCCCCAGGTCAGCTTCGCGATCGTCCGCATCGATGACGTCGAAGAGGAGATCACCGGCGACCTCCGCGAGTCCTCGGAGCTGGTCGACGTCGCGACCGGCGAGGAGGGCGCGGTGCTCGCCCTGGACGGCTCCGGACCGCCTGCCGACGAGATCGCCGACGACGACGCCGCAGAGGACGAGGCCTGACGGGAGCGACCCCGGTCCGTCATCGGTAGTGGCGGTCGAGCTCCGAGTGGTATCTCCGGCCCAGCTCGTCGGCATGGGCCGCGGCCCAGGCCGGAAGACCGATACGCCCAGCCGGCGGCTGGGCGGAGACGAGCAGGCTGGCCGTCAGCTCGGTGATCTCGTCCCCGGTCAGCATCACGTCGCGCACGAGCAGCCCCAGGCCGCGGGCGCCGAGATGAGACACGGCCCGCGGCGCGTGGAAGATCCACGTCCGGCTGTCCACCGCATCGGCCAGCAGCCGGACGAAGCGGTTGAAGGTCAGTACATCGGGTCCCGCCGCGTCGATGTCCATGTCGACTGACTGGCGGCCGGCCTCCACCGCGATCCGGGCCACGTCCTCGACATGCACCGGCTGCAGCCGGTACTCGCCGTCGCCCGGGATCGCAAACAGCGGGAAGCGACGGAGGACCCAGCTCAGGTTGTTGACCAGGATGTCGCCCGGTCCGAAGGTCAGCGTCGGGCGCACGATGGCGTGGGACATCCCCGAGGCGCGGATGACGTCGTCGAGGCGCGCCTTGGCCACGAAGTACTTCGTCGGCGCGTCCGTTCCGGCGTTCACCACGCTGACGTGGACGATCCGCCGCACCCCGGCCTGGGTCGCGGCGGTGAGCAGCTTCCGCGTCCGGGCGATGATCTCCTCGAAGGTCAGGCCGCCCCGCTCGAAGCGGATCCAGTACGTGTTGTAGAACGTGTCCACCCCGGCGAACGCCGCCGCCAGGGAGGCTGGGTCGTCGAAGGCCAGGGACGCGGTCCGGATGCGCGGATCTGCGTCCGGCGGGGGCGACCGCCGGACCAGGGTCACGACCTCCCGACCCTCAGCCAGCAGCTGGGCCGCGATGGCCCGCCCGGTGAAGCTGAAGGCTCCGGTCACCGCGTCGACCATCGGTCCAATCCTAGCCTTCGCCGGACGCCCGCCCTACACTTTCGGCCCCACCCATTCGACGCGAGAGGTCAGACCGATGTCACCAGCTACCGGCAGCGGAACGAAGGACGATCCCTGGGTTCTGAAGACACCGCCCGGCACCTCGGACTACCAGATGTGGCGCGACGAGTCGGCCGACCCGCCGGCCATCGTCTGCCAGGTTGGGTCCACCCAGCTGAAGTACCACCTGCGCGCCATCGAGGACCTCCACGCCATGCTCAAGGCGCATGGCGACTGGATTCCGCTCGGCGCCGCCGATGAAAGCAAGGATGCGGCGCCGGGGACGGTCGAGGCCTGGGGCCGTGCGGCGGACAACCCGGTCGGTGGCTGGTACGGGCTGCGGAAGGGTTATCGCGGCCGGTTCGGGATGTACATGCCGCCGCTGCTCGAGGCGCTGGGCCTCGCCGAGCTGACCCACGACGCGCGCAACAACCAGATGCGGGCGAAGTAGTCGTTCAGCTGATCGCGGCTTCAGCTTCCTTCTTCAAGTCGGCGGCGTAGCGCTCGAAAATCGGTCCGAAATCGGGCAGCCGGCCGCCGATCATCGGGAGCATCAGCCCCGAGAACACCTCGGTCATGGAGAAGGTCGTCGTGCCGTCGGGGTTAGGCGTGAGGCGGTAGGTCCGAACCCCCTGGAACATGACCGGATTGCCGTCGGTCCAGACCATCTCGCGGTCCGCGTCGTAGGCGGTGACCTTGACCTTGAAGACCCGATCGCCGGCCTCGGGGACCGTCATCTTCACCACTCCGCCGAGCTCGGCACGGCCCTCCATGCTCGAGAGGGTGGAGTTCCATCGGGCCTGGTCATTGACGTCGGTCAGGAGCCGCCAGATCTTCGACGGCTCGGCCGCGATGACCGCCGAGACCGCGGTTTCCTGTCGAAACGTCGACTTCGTTTGTGTCGCGATGATGGCAGCTGGGTCGTCCATTCGACTCCGTATTCCTCGTGCTGGCTGAGGCGTCACTGTGTCGCTTAGGCGGCCAGTGCGCAACGGGTCGCGGTCGTTGCAGCACGGATAATCACTGGCAGACGGAGCTCGAACCCGCGACATTCCGGTTGGGAAGCTGGGACGCCATGGATGTCACGCGGCACTGCTCAGCCGGTAACTGGACTGCCGACCTGCATCAGGGCCGCGGCGGCGGCCAGGCCCAGGCTGCGTCCGCTGGCACGGGCAGCCTCGAGGCCGGCATCGGTCAGGGAGGCGCGGAGGGCCGCCTCGAGCTCTGCGCGGACGGTGAGCTCGTGGGGTTCGAGCGCGGCTTCGAGCTCAGCCTCGGCCGTCTCGCAGGCGCCCAGGATGATGGCCGCCGTCTCCGCCTCGCCGAGCTGGCTTGCGGCCGTTGCGTACCAGCGCAGGTCCTCGACGAGGAGCGCCGCATCGGCAGCCCGCGGCGCGACCTCGGCAGCAGCAACGGCATAGTTCGCCGAGGTCGCCGGACGGTCGAGGTAGGTGTTTGTCTCGGCAAGGGTGACGAGGGTGTTCGCCTCGCATCTGGCCTGACCGCGGCTGCGCACGAAAGGCAGGTTCTCGAGCATGAGGGCCTCCGCCCGCTCGTGGCGGCCGGTCCGGTTGGCGATGTAGGCCAGGTTGATTCGGCATGCCGATGTCCGCACTCCGTTGCCTTCCGCGCGGGCGACCTCCAGGAGCTCTTCGTAGAGCGGCTCTGCGGTGGCGTAGTCCTCGTGCGCCATCGCGGCCGCAATCTGCGTGCGAAGCTGGGCCGTGCGCCCAATCGACGGGCCGAGCTGGGTGGCGAGCGCGGCGGCGTCATCGGCGGCGCCGGTGGCGGCCGCGTAGTCGCCGGCCATGTAGGCGAGCATGGCGAGCCCGCTCAGGAGCCGCCGTCGCGTGTCATCCTCGGACGGGTCGAGGTCGAGGGCGCGCTCGATCCAGGCGCGACCCTCGGCAACGCGGCCGCGCATGACCCAGAACATCGGGAGCGCAACCGCAATCGCCCGTACCAGGGCGGTATCGCCGGCGCGAAGCCCATACGCGACAGCGGCGCGCAGGTTGTCGACCTCCGGTTCGAGCAACCGGACCCACTGCTCCTCCGGCTCCCCCGCCAGCAGTTGCTCGTCGACTCGCTCCGCGAGGTCGCGGATCCAGTCCGCGTGACGCGCTTGAAGCATCGTCTCCTCGCCCGACGCCGCGAGCTGCTCCGAAGCGAACTGCCGAATCGTGTCGAGCATGGCGAAACGCGGCGGTCCATCGGCGACATCCAACCGCTCGACGAGGGAGCGGTCGACGAGGCCCTGGAGCGCATCGAGGTCGGCGTTGCAGACCGCCTCGGCCGCCTCGAACGTGCAGCCCCCGGCGAAGACGCTCAGGCGCCGGAAGAGCACGCGCTCCGCATCGGTCAGGAGGTCGTGGCTCCACTCGATCGTGTCGCGCAGGGTGCGCTGGCGGGGATCGGCGTCACGCGCACCCGCGAAGAGGTCCAGGCGCTGCGAGAGGCGCTCGAGGATCTGATCGGCCGACAGCACCGATAAGCGCGAAGCGGCCAAGGTGAGCGCAAGCGGAAGCCGATCGAGGCGTTCGGCGAGGGTGCTCAGCGCACCGGACGGCGCGACCGCAACGCCCAGGCCGACAGCCCGCGAGAGAAGGAGATCCTCGGCGTCGGTCTGGGTCATCACCGGCACGCGGACCAGGCGTTCCGCGGCGAGGCTGAGCGGCTCGCGGCTGGTGACGAACAGCGTCGACCCGCCGGTCTGCGGGACGAGCGTTGCCAGCGCCTCGGCCAGGTCCGGCAGGAGGTGCTCGGAGTTGTCAAGGAGGACAAGCGCCCGGCGGCTCGCGAGGTGGCTCGCGATCGCGTCCGGGGTCGCCTCCCCTCCGAGACCGAGCTCTTGTCCGATCGCACGCACCGCTTCCTCGACTTCGCCGATGGATGCAAGTGGCACCCACCACCGACCGTCCGGGAACGAGACGGCGGCCTCGGCGGCTGCCCGCAGTGCGAGGCGCGTCTTGCCGATGCCGCCAGGGCCGACCAGGGTCAGCAGCCGGACCGCGGGATCGCGCAGCAGCTCTCCCACCTCCCTGAGCTCCGCATCGCGGCCGACGAAGGTGCCGGCCGGCTCCGGCAGGGTCGACGGCGACAAGCTGCGCAATGGCGGGAATGGTTGATCCCCGAGTTGGAAGAGGCGCTCCGCGCCGGCCAGGTCCTTGAGCCGATGCTCCCCGAGGTCCATCGTCGTGGCGCCGTAGTCTTCGAGGAGGTCCCAGGTCGCCGAGCTCATCAGGACCTGCCCGCCGTGCCCCGCCGCTGCGATCCGCGCAGCGCGATGCACGTCGACACCCACGTAGCCCTCGGCAGTCCGCAGCGGCGTGCCGGTGTGGATCCCCATCCGGACGCGGATGGGGCCAGACGCGAGCGCCTCCTGGGAACGCTGCGCGGCGGCGAGTGCGCCGACGGCAGTCGGAAAGGCGGCGAAGATCGCGTCGCCCTGGGTGTCGACCTCGATGCCCGCCTGCTCCGCGATGGCCTCGCGCAGCAGTCGACGATGGGCGTTCAAGGCCTCGGCGTACCGCGTCTCGCCCAGCTCCCCCAGTAGTCGGGTCGAGCCCTCGACGTCGGTGAAGAGGAGGGTCACGGTGCCGGTTGGGAGATCCTGCCTGGGCATCGGTCAGTTCAGCCCTCGGCGCCCAGCCGAACTTGTCTCGACCAGGAGGAGCTCGGCTCCGCCGTTTCGGGCTTTGAGGTGGATCGAGGCCCTCGGTCGCAGGGTGATCATCGGACGGCCTTTGTACCGCATGAACCGGGACCGCGGCCACCGTCGTTTCGTGGAGCGGGAGACGGGGCTCGAACCCGCGACATTCTGCTTGGGAAGCAGACACTCTACCGGCTGAGTTACTCCCGCCCGGTGGCGCGCAGCGCCCCCGAATCCTACCTAGTGGACCGACGCCGTGTCGAGCGACCGAACTCGCTCGGCGAGGGTCTCGAGAACCCGCATCTTCAGCGCCGGGAACTCGTCCATCAGGCTGTGGAACTCGCGGTGTCCGAGAACCAGGAACCGGCAGTCCGACTCGCACGTGGCGGTCGCCATTCGCGTCCCCTCGGACACGAGGGCCATCTCCCCGAAGAACTCGCCCGGGCCGCGCGTGGCGATGTTCTCGCCGTTCCGATCCACACGGACCTGTCCCTCGACCACGATGAACAGCTCGGACGCGTTGTCTCCCTGGTTGAACAGCACTCGTCCAGCGGGCAGGCTGACCTCGTCGACGAGCATTCCCAGTCGCTCGAGCTCGCGGTTGCCGCAGGTGGCGAAGAGGGGGACCGACTTCAGCAGGTCGCGTTTCTGGTCGGACATGGCCGCAGCATAGCAACGTCAGTGCTCGATTCGAACCCCCCGGAGCCTGCGCCGCTATGGTTGATCGAATGGCCCGTCGACCCCGTCACCGAGCGGCACTTGCCCTTGTCGCCGCCCTGCTCGTCGCGACCGGGTGCCAGACCGATTCCCCTTCGCCCGAGCCCAGCGGCTCCCCGGGAACCAGCGCGGGTGCCGGCGAGAGCCCTGGTAGCAGCCCGGCGGCCGATCTCGGGATCAGCGAGGCGCTGCGCTCGGCGGTCGACCCGGATGCCATCAGCGACCACCTCGACGAGCTGTTCGCCGCGGCCACCGCCGGCGACGGGACGCGCGCATCTGGCGTGGAGGGGTACACCGGCTCGCAGGAGTACGTGGTCGAGGTTCTGACCGAGGCCGGCTACGAGGTCACGCTGGACGAGTTCACCTTCCCGTACTTCGCGGAGACGGCGGAGCCCCGGGTGACGATCGTCGGCGGCGAGAGCTTCGCCGGCGGAGAGCACCTGCGAGCGCTCATTTTCAGCCGGTCCGGCGAGTTCGAAGCGCCCATCGTGACCGTCGGCACTGACGACCAGGGGAATGTCACCGGATCCGGTGGCTGCCAGCGGGCGGACTGGAGCGACTTCCCGACCGGGGCCATCGCGCTGGCCGGCCCCGGGCCGTGCTTCCGGCTCCAGATGGTGGAGCAGGCCCAGGACGCGGGGGCCGCGGCGCTGATCGTCTCGTCCCCCGACTACCAGCCGGGCGCCGTTCGGCGGCCCACCCTGCTCGACCCTGACGCGGTCGAGATCCCGGCGCTGTACGCCTCCAACGAGGCCGGCGCGGCGCTCCTGCAAGCCGCCAACGCGGGCGGATCGGTCCAGCTGTCGGTCGAGACCATGATCCAGGACCGGCTCACGGTCAACGTCATCGCCGACCGCCCCGGCAGCGGCGATCTGCCGACGGCCGAGGAGGTGGTGATGATGGGCGGGCACCTCGACTCGGTGATCGATGGGCCGGGGATCAACGACAACGGCTCGGGGACGATGACCATCCTCGAGATCGCGGTGCAGCTGGCCGCGCTCGAACCGACGCCCCGAGCGGTGCGCTTCGCGTTCTGGGCGACCGAGGAGCTCGGCCTGTTCGGCTCCTACCACTGGGTCACGACCCAGGACGGTGACGATCTGGCGCGGATCGTGGCCTACATCAACCTCGACATGCTCGGGTCGTCGAACTACGTCCGGGAGATCTACGACTCGTCGAGCGGCGCGTTCGACTCGCGCGACATCACCGCGGCCTTTGGCGCGTACTTCGACGCGGTGGGGCTGACGTGGACGGCGGCCGACCTCGGCGGGGCCTCGGACCATGCCGCGTTCGAGGACTTCGAGATCCCGACCGGTGGCCTGTTCAGCGGCGCGTCGGAGGAGAAGTCTGCGGAGCAGGCCGAGCTGTTCGGCGGTGAAGCCGGCGAGCCGATGGATCGGTGCTACCACCTGTCCTGCGACGCGCCGGACCAGATCAATCACGACGCCCTGGACGAGATGTCGGACGCCGCCGCCCACGTCCTGATGCTGCTGCTGACCGGGGAGCTGCTCCCGACGGAGACGGAATAGAGGTCGCGACGCCGCCGCGCTCAGGCATGAAGGAGGGGCGGCGCGATTCGCGCCGCCCCTCCCGGGCGTCTGGTTGGCGAGAACCGTTCCTAGCGGTCCAGCCGGTAGTCGCTCGCGGGCGCCGGAGCGTCAGTTGCGCCACCCACGCTGAACGGCCTCAACGACGCGTCCGCGGACGCCGAGGTCGTGGACAGCGGCTCGCTGGCGAAGTTCCGCTTCGAGAAGAGCAGCACGGCATGAGCCGCCGCGTCGGACATCTGATCGAGGCCGATCAGGCCCAACCCGCCCACAGTCCCTCCGCCAGTTCCGGCGAAGGTGTCACAGGCGATGTGGTAGCACGGGTCGTACTGCTGCCCGGCCACCCCGCCGTATATCAGCTACCTGCGCTGCCGTCTTGATGCCTTCCGCCCCGGTGAACAATCCACCGGCCGGGATGCCCGGCGTGGCGGTGATGAACGGCCCGTAGTCGGACCGCCCGCTGAAGGGCGTCGGCTCCGAGGCAAGGCCCTGCGAGGCGAAGTAGTCCCTGAAGACCCGTTCGATCTCGCCCGAACCTGGCGGTCCGGCCTGGACCTGACTCGGGACCGGCGGGAAGGCCGAGTTGTCTCCGTCATACACGAAGCGGACCATGTTCGGTGAGCCGACCATGTCGAAGTTCAGCATCATCTCGATCTGGTCGCGCTCGGCCGGACTGAGGCTGTCGACGTAGAAGTCGGACCCGATCAGGCCGCCTTCCTCGGCGGAGTACCACATGAACCGCAGCTTGTTGCGGGGCTCGCGGCCCTGTGCCGCGAACGTCTCGGCGATCTCCAGGATCGTGCCCGACCCGGACCCGTTGTCATTGATCCCCGGGCCGGCTGCCACGCTGTCCAGGTGGGCTCCGATGACGACGACCCGATTCGGGTCACCACCCGGCGTCTCGGCGATGACGTTGCGGGTGCTCCGCACCTCGGCCAGCTGATCGCTCTTGAGGTGAGCGGTCACACCGGTCGGTCCGTTCACGACGCCATTGCGCAGGTTATCCCCGACGGCGAACGAGGTCGTCACCGCGGGGAAGTCCACTGGCGGCGGGTTCATCGTCCCGAAATTGAGCCCGTTGCGGTCGGGATTTCCCTCGTTGAAGACGATCATCCCGACCGCGCCCGCGGCGATTGCGTTCCCCGCCTTCACGCGGAACGTGCACGTCCCGCGCTGCAGCAGCGCGATGTGCCCAGGCGTGAACGCGGCGAAATCAGCCGCCTCGCAACCGCTGGTCGAGCGACGTAGCGGATCAGTCGATGGGACGTGCTCGGCGGGACCACGAGGTCCACCGCCGTCAATGGCGCCGTGATGTCGCCACTCCCCGAGTAGCTGATCGTGGCGAAGTCGACGCCGTCCACGAAGCTCGCCGCGGGAGCGGTCACCCGCTCGAGGACCGGTAGAGCTCGCGTCCCCGACGAAGAGGAACTCGAACTCCTGGAAGCTGACTTCGTAGCCGGCCGCGACCGCGCGGTCGTACACGTACTGCGCCGAGTCATCGTAGCCACCGAGGCCTGCGACCCGGCGTGCCGCTGTTGGCATCGGCAAAGGCCTGGAATGCGGCCTGGTGCTCACGAATCCCAGCGACCGTGACGGCCTTCCGGAATCCCTGGGTCTGCTTGATCTCCGATGTTGGATTGGCGCCCAATCGTCGCCGGAGCAAGACTCGAACCGGCAAGCAATGCCGCCAGGACGGCGATGACGATCGGACGTCCCGTGGATCGTGGTGCAGCCAATGGCTGGCCTCCTTTCGCGTGCGAAACGCTTCGCCGCGACGTGGACGGGAGGCCACGGCGTCTGGAACCACGAACCTTACCGACCGGATCGCCGCGTCGTCCAACCGCCACCAGGTGCGGCCGGGCACCGGCTAGAGGGCGGCGAGCGCCTCTTCCAGGCGGGCGGTGGCCTGGGCCGGGCTGGTGTCGGATGGGAACCACATCGGCTCTCCGAAGACGACCTCCACGTCGCCGCGCAGCGCGCTGGCGGTCCCGTTGTGCGTCCCGTTCTCCCCGCCGGGCCAGTGCTTGTCGAGCCACGACATCCGGTTGATCCGCAGCTTGGTGGGCACGACGGCGGTGGCCGATTCCACCGCCACAAGCCCCGTCCCGGCCAGGAACGGCTTCATCGGTCCACCCACGGTCAGCTCGCCTTCGGGGTAGATGAGGATGCTGAACCGCCGGTCGAGCCGCGCGCCGAGCAGCTCGAAGCTGCGCCGCGCACCGCCCTCCCGGGCGATCGGGAAGGCGTTGGCCAGCATCCCGCCGGCCACGGCCATCGCCGGATTGCTCCAGACCCGCTCCGCCGACGCCGCCACCGAGAGGCGCCAGCGCCAGACGAAGGGCATGGACGACATCACGATCTGGTTATCGGTATGGAGGCAGTGGTTCGACGCGAACAGGACCGGTCCCTCGAGCCCGGCCAGGTTCTCCTGGCCGCGGATCCCGATCCGGTAGAACAGGTTGAGGATCGGTGCGGTGAGCAGCTCCTGGACGGTCATGCCCACGGCCCGGGTGACCGGGTGGAGCGGCCAGGCGAGGATGCCGGTCTCGTGCTTCGCCTCGCGCGAGGCATCGACCAGGGCGGCGATCTGCGCCACGGTCGCCTCCGGGTCGAGGGCCGTGTCATCCACGAACACGCCGAGCTCTTCCTCGATGACGCCGAGCAGCTCGACCCGATGCAGCGAATCCATGTTCAGGTCGGACGACAGGCGCGCCGTGGGCTTGACCTGGTCGGGGTCGATCTCCGCGATGCTCGCCACCAGGCCGATGACCATCCCGAGCGTGCCACCCACCGCCGAGGCCGCGTCCGGCTCGCTCCCATTGGACCGGGCGGAGGGCACGGCCGCAGACGCCGCCGCCGCAGCGGCGGCCGCGTCGGCCTCCAGGCGGGCGATGACCTCGCGCTTCTTCACCTTGAGGGTGTGGGTTCGCGGGAAGTCCTCCTCCGGCCAGATCGAGTGGGCCCGGATCTGCTGGTGGGCGCCGACCAGCGCGTTGGCGTCCCGGATGACCGCCTCCGCCTGGGCCGTGGCGTCGGCTCCGTCATCGGTCAGCAGGACCGCGTGGATCTTCAGGTCCGGACCGACCGGGAAACCAACCACCGTCGCGTCCCGCACGCGGTCGTCCTTGACGAGCACGGCCTCGATGTCCTCGGGGTAGACCTTGGTGCCGTCGGGCATGGCCAGCATGTCCTTCTTCCGGCCGCGCAGGGTCAGGAACCCATCGGGGCTGATCTCCCCGATGTCGCCGGTGTGGTACCAGCCGTCGGGCTCGAGCACCTCCGCCGTCCGCTCCGGATCCTCCCAGTAGCCGGCGAACACGCCCGGGCTGCGGACCATCACCTCGCCGTCCTCGGCGATCCGCATCTCCACCCCGCCGACCGCCTGCCCGACCGTTCCCAGCCGGTTGTTCTCCTTGCGGGTGAAGCTCACCAGCGGCCCGAGCTCGGTGGCTCCGTAGCCCTGGAGGACGTTGATCCCCATCTCCTCCCAGCGCCGTCCGAGCTCCGGATCGAGGGCCGAACCACCGATTCCCACGGTGTGCAGGCGCCCGCCGAAGCTGGAGAGCACCGGCCGGAACAGCAAACGCCTGACGAACCACGGCGAGCCCGCCGCCCAGCGGTGGAGCTTCTCGAACGTCGCCCGCTTGCCGCCCTGGTCGACCTTCCGCTCGATCGCGTTGTCGAGCAGCTTCAGGCCCTGCGGCACGATGAGCAGGATGCTCACCTTGAAGTCCCTGAAGGTCCGGAGCAGGACCGATGGCTGGCGGCTGACCGGGTAGACCACGCTGGCCCCGGCGTGCATGGGGACCAGGAAACCGGGTGACTGCTCGAAGATGTGGGACAGCGGGAGGACCGAGAGCATCCGCTCCTTCGGTCCGATGGGGAAGACCTTGGGCAGCTCCTGGGCGTTGGACGCCAGGTTGCGGTGGGTCAGCATCGCGCCCTTGGGCTCGCCCGTGGTCCCCGAGGTGAACAGGATCTCGACGATGTCGTCCGGACCGATGTCCGCGGCCGGCAGCGGCTCCGCGTTGCGCGCCAGATCCGGGATCCGCTCGATGAGGAGGACCGGCAGACCCAGCGCCTCCGCCTGGGCCGCGGTCTGCTGCGAGGCGAGGACAAGGCTGGCCCGCGTCTTGGCGGCGACCTTCACCGCGAACTCCTGCGCGCTGCGAACGTCGAGCGGGACCAGGATCACCCCGGCGTGGACGGCGCCGAGCAGGGTGATGCCCCATTCGGGGCGGTTGACCGCCCAGATGATGGCCCGGTCCCCCTTCTGCAGGCCGCGGTCATGGAGGACGCGGGCGACCCGCGGCACGATCCGGCCGAGGTCGCGGTAGCGGGTGATGCGGGTCCGGAAGCCGGGCTTGATCAGCAGGAACGGCTTGCGGTCGTAGCGTCGCACCGCATCCTGCATCAGCTCGAGGACGGTCTCCACGGCGGCTCCTCAGGTCCGGGCGGCGGCCTGGCGCGCGAGATCGGCCAGGGCATCGGAGGCGCCGTCTCGCATCGGCTGGAAGTGGCTGAACACGATCATATCCACCTCCAACCGCGCCAGACGCTGTACCGAAGCGCGCGCCTGGGCGTGGTCGTGGCTGAAGATCGGGCTGGCGAAGGCGAGGTTTCCGCGCCTGACCTGCAGGACGTCGCCGGTGAACAGGATCCGTGGGCCCCGCGCGAACAGGCACACGCTGCCCGGCGTGTGGCCCGGGGTATGGATCACCTCCAACCCACCGAGGACCGGGAGGACGTCCCCGTCGTTGAGGGCGACGGCCGTCCCCGGGTGCGGGGTCATCGCCTGGAGCAGCCGTCCTCGGAGGCTCTCGCCCTGCGGGCGTGGCGAGCGCCTGGCGCACCGTGAGCCCCACCCCCTCGAGGTCGGTGGGGTGGATGTAGATCTCGGCTCCCGCGGCATCGGCGATCTCCCGTGCCCCACCGACGTGGTCGGGGTGGCCGTGGGTGCACACGATCCGGTCCAGCTCGCGTGATCTCGCGCCCGATCTTCGCCAGGTAGCGCTCGAACACCGGCTTCGAGCCAGCGAGACCGGCGTCGATCAGGTTCAGCCCGTCATCGGTCAGCAGGAAGCCGTTGGCGCCCCGGAGCGAGACGGCATGGACGTGGGGGGCAATCTCCATCGGTCCGGCGATTGTAGGGGCCGTGCCACTGCGGTCCGGCTGCGGTGGCGGTGCCTGGAGGAACCGCGAAATCGGCCTGCCGCGGTTGACCGCGCCTGGGACCGGGGCTAGGGTGACGGGCCATGAACCGTCGCCCGCGCCGCCTCCTGATCGTGCTGCTCGCCCTGACCGTGCTGGTCGTCGGCACCCACTGGAGCTCTGGCCAGGAAGCCGGCCGGCAGCGGCTCCACGGCAGACGCGTGGGTGTTCGCCCCCAACCCGGTGGCCTCGAGCGGCAACCAGGGCCTGCTCGACAACAAGGACGCCGATTCCGCCGCGCTGACCGCCGAACTGACGGCCGTGGTCCTCACCAACCTCGACGGCGACGGGTACCTGACCGGAGACTGGGCGAACGTGCGCAGCAGCACCGGTCCGCTTGCGTTCGAGACTGACGAGTCATTCCTGTACACCCGGAGCGACGACCGCTTCGAGCAGGTGATGGCCTACTACTGGGTCACCCAGTCGCAGCTCTACCTCCAGTCCCTCGGCTTCGGCAGCACGCTGCGGCCGGTCAACATGGAGTCGCAGGACGTGCGGATCAACACCTGGGGCGCGGACAACAGCTTCAGCTGGGACAAGCACGACCTCCTCCGCTTCGGCAAGGGCGGCGTCGACGACGCGGAGGACGCGGACGTCATCCTCCACGAGTACGGCCACGCGATCCATGACAGCCAGGTCGCCGGGTTCGGGGTGGGAGCAGAGGCCGGCGCCATCGGCGAGGCATTCGGGGATTACTGGGCGGTGACCGTCGGCCTGGTCGTGGCCGGGATGCCGTCTGCGCCGGCGGCCTGCGTCGCGGACTGGGATTCGGTCTCGTACACCTCCACCACGCCCCACTGCCTGCGTCGGGTCGACACCAATCTGACGTACGGGGATCTCAACGGGCTGGTCCACCATGACGGCCAGGTCTGGTCGCGGGCGCTGTGGGACATCCGGAACGCGCTGGGGCCGTCGGTTGCCGACCGGATCATCCTGGAGGCGCAGTTCGCGTTCGCGGCCGACACCACGATGGCGGACGCGGCTCTCGCAACCGTCGCCGCGGCGAACCAGCTGAACGGTGCCGCCGCCGCTGCCGTCGTCCAGGCCGCGTTCGAGGCCCGCGACATTCTCTAGGTGCTCGCGACTAGTTGGTCGCGACGAGCCTCTGGTAGGAGTCCAGGCGGGCGGCGCTGATGGTCCCTGCCGCAGCGGCTGCAGTGATCGCGCATCCCGGCTCCGGGCCGTGGCTGCAGTCCGCGAAGCGGCACGCCCCGAGGTACGGCCGCAGGTCCGGGTAGCACCACGCGATCTCCTCGACCGGAATCTCCCACAGCCCGATCTGGCGCAGGCCCGGGGAGTCGACGACGTGCCCGCCCATCGGTCCATCCACGGGGAGCAGCTCGGCCAGGGTCGTGGTGTGGCGACCCTTGTGCAGCGCCTCGCTGACCTCCCCGGTCGCGAGCATGAGGTTCGGCTGGACGGCGTTCAGCAGGGTGCTCTTGCCGACGCCTGACGGACCGCTGAGCAGGCTCGTCCGGCCGCCCAGGCGCTCGCGGAGCGCGTCCACGCCTTCCCCGGTCAGGGCGCTGGCGTAGATGACCGGGTACCCGATGCGCTCGTAGAGCTCGAACGTGGCCCGCGCGGCCTCGAGGCCGCACAGGTCGACCTTGTTGGCCACTACCACCGCGTCGATCTCGTTGTGCTCGGCGATGACGAGGTAGCGGTCGATCATGCGCACGTGGGGAACCGGGTCCGCGCAGGCGAACACGACGACCAGCTGGTCGAGGTTCGCGACCAGGAGGTCCTCCTTCCACGAGCCGCGGTTGCCGGGTTGGCGGCGCGAGAAGCGGGTCCGCCGGGGAGCGATCTCTTCGATCACGCCCTGGCCGACGCCATTCCCGCCATCGAGCGGGGTCAGGGTCACCTGGTCGCCGGGAACGACGAGATCCTCCGACTGGCGCTCGCGCTTCAGGCGGCCGCGGAGCTGGCACTCGTACGTGCCCGATTCGGTTGTCACGGTGTAGAACCCGCTGCGCGAGCGCAGCACGGTTCCGCTGAGGGTGGGTGCAGGCAAGGGAGCAACTCCAGCGAAGGGATGAGAATCCACGTCAGGAGCGCGCCCGTGCGCGCGGGGAGCGGCCGAAGCCCGGGTCAGGCTTGAAGAGGCGCTCCGGGCAGGCGCGGGCGCGACCGGTGGACAACGGGCGTCGTCATCGTGCGTCTCCTTTCGCCTGCGAGTGATGTGCCTGGCGGACGGTATCGGGCCGACCGGCTGCTGTCAACGCGATCGGTCGGATGGGCGGAGCCGCCGATTCCCGATGTCGCGTTCATGCCGGGATATCATCCGCGCTTGATGACGGAGATCGCGATCAGCGCCGAGGGCCTCGGAAAGCGCTACTACCTGGGGCAGCACGAATCGTACGGACGCCGCCTCACCGAGGTGCTCACGAACACGATTCGGGCGCCCTTTCGAAGATCGGGATCCCACGACACCGAGTTCTGGGCGCTGCGCGACGTCTCGTTCGAGGTCCCAGTCGGCGCCGCGCTTGGCGTGATCGGCCGGAACGGTGCCGGCAAGTCCACCCTCCTGAAGATCCTCTCCCGGATCACCTGGCCGGACGCAGGTAGCGCCACGCTGAACGGGAGGATCGCCTCGCTGCTGGAGGTCGGAACGGGATTCCACCCTGAGCTGAGCGGAACCGAGAACATCTTCCTCTCCGGATCCGTCCTCGGCATGCGGCGGGCGGAGATCCAGCGCAACTTCGACGAGATCGTCGAGTTCTCCGGGATCGACACGATGTTCCTGGACACACCCGTCAAGCGCTACTCGAGCGGGATGCAGGTGCGCCTCGGCTTCGCGGTGGCCGCGCATCTCGAGTCCGAGATCCTGCTCGTCGACGAGGTCCTCGCCGTCGGCGACATGGAGTTCCAGAAGCGCTGCCTGGGCAAGATGAACGAGGTGACCACCAGCGGCCGGACGATCCTGTTCGTCAGCCACCAGCTGCCGATGATCGCGTCCCTGTGCGACCACTGCCTGCTGCTCGACCATGGCCAGCTGATCGCCAGCGGCATCGACATCGGACGTCATCTACCAGTACCGGGCCGGCCTGGGCGTCAATGCAGCGAGCGTCGACTACGCACGAGGGGCAGCTGCCCCGGACGACGGGGTGCTCAGCCTCCTCTCGGCCTGGGTCGAGAACAGTGCGGGCGAGCGCGCATTCGAGCACTCCCTGATGGACCCAGTCCGGATCTGCGTGAAGTACCGGGTGCACGAGCGTCTCAGGGTCATCGCCGATCCCCAGCCTCCACGTGACCGACAGCGCGGGCAACTACGTCTTCGTCACCAGTCCCTCACGACTGGGGCGACGAACGCGCGCGGGATCCAGGCGACTATCAGGCCACGGTTGAGATCCCGGCCACTTCCTCAACGACGGCATGTACTCGGTCGGGTGGCCGTCAGCCACCTCGACCGTGGCCTGCACACCGGCGTTCTTCGAACAAGGCGCGCTGAGTTTCAACATCGTCGATCGGCATCGACGAGAACGAGCCTCCGGGCAGCGTCGGGCTGGGGTGGGCGCATCCCCGGGCGCGGTCCGTCCGCTGCTGCAGTGGCAGGTCGAGGAGGCCGCCTAGTGAAGGCCGTCATTCTCGCTGGCGGGATGGGTACCCGGATCTCGGAGGAGCCCATCTGAAACCCAAGCCGATGATCGAAATCGGGGGCAGCCGCTGCTCTGGCACGTCGTGAAGACCTACTCCGAGCGCCCTATCCACGTGATCTGCTGCGGACCCGATGCGTTTTGGCAGCGCCCCGATCCTCGCCGCGGTCGAACAGGTCACCGCCGCCCGGAGCTGACTCGTCGGGCGGCGGTGGATCCAGGAAGCTGGATCAGATCCCGT
>CAWHAZ010000005.1:0-1066850 GCA_963827475.1 uncultured Chloroflexia bacterium | reverse complement strand
TGAACGGATGGGAGTCGCGTCGACCATCGGTTGGGGGATGGGCGAGAAGCGTTGGACTCACTAGGGTTCCGCCCATGACGCGAGGACGATGGGTGGCCTCAGCCCTCGGGCTGATGCTGGCGGTACCCCCATAACGTAGGTTCGCCCCAGCCGGACTCCCGGCGATTCGGCCTCTCGGGGCCCGCGCGGTAGCCCGGGTGGGCGTCGGGGGCTGGGCTCGCCCGCCTGGCGCAGCGGTTATCTTCCGTCGGTGCTGAATCTCGCCGGATTTCGAACCCTTCCCTTGCTTGGGCTCCTGCTGTTGATGTCCGGCTGCGGACCGTCGACGTCGCCGTCGCCATCGGACCAGCCCTCCGCAAGCCCCTCGGAGGCCGCACTGAGCGGCCTGCCGCCCGGGTGCGAGGCGATGGACCTGCGCGGTCCGGACGGGGAGCGCATCGTGCTCGACGGGCAGTGGATCGAAGTCGACCGCGTCGGAGAGCCGATGACCTGGTGGATTCGCACGCAGGGAGACTGCGTGTGGGGCGATGGGCAGGTCGAGGACGTCGAGACCCGACCCATCGGTCAGCGGCCGGACCAGGTTCAGGGCCTCAGCGGTGTGATCGGGTCCGACTTCGTGATCACCGGGGAGATCTTGATGCTGGGGCCAGGGGGCCTCCCGGCGACACCCTACTCCCCTCTGCGGATGCTCATCGAGTTCGGCGCCGCGGGTGAGATCTTCCTGCGTGAGGATCGCGAACCGATGGTGCTCGGACCGCGCTGCCCGGACCCGGGCTCCTACTGCCCGGATCCGCTCGTCCTGGAGCGGGCTGACTGACTGGCCCGGACATGCGCCGTCGAGCTACTGGCGACGCCAGCCGAGGGCGGGGACCGCTGGCGCCCGAGGTGCTCGTTCTGCGAGACGAGGCTGCCGTCTAGATCGCCAGTGCGTGGGCAGATCCTGACGGTGGCCTAAGCGCCACCGGATACCGCCGGTGCGACAGCAGAACAACGCCCATAACTCAATACTCGCCCCTGCCAATGTGTCCGTAAGCGGCCAATGAGTGGCTAATCCGGAAGGGATCGGGCGGTGCACCCGATCCCGGCCGTTATCATGAAGCATGGCCGAACCGGTTGCCTTCATCAGTCGTTTCCGCATCAGGCCTGGCCAGCGCGACGCCTACCAGCAGCTGGCCGCCGAAGTGACGCCAAGGATCGAGGCGGATTGGCCGCGGACCCTCGTGTACCTCCAATTCCTCGGACCGGGCGACGAGCTGACCATCATCCACGTGTTCGGCGATGCCGACGCGATGGACATTCATGCTGAGCGAGCCAAAGCCCACAGTCCGCGGGCGATGCCGCTGTTCGAGCCTCTCGGCTGGGAGATCTACGGAAGTCCCGGCGCAGCGACGCGGGCGGCGCTCGAAGCGGCAGCAAAGCAGGCGGGCGTTCCCCTGAGGGTCTACCCGGAGTTCACGTCGGGCTTTCTGCGGCCGTCAGCACCGTCAGAAATGGACGTTTAGCGAGCGATGCCACCGCTCGGCGCGCACGCGCAGGCTTGGCTATCAGCTGAGGCTACGCTGCCACGTGGCTTGCAGACCGCCTAGAACCCGACGCGCTCTGTTACCACAACGCGACATTCGCCCCAGCGGGACTCCCGGCGATTGACCTCTAGGCACCCGCGGAAGCCGAGATGGACGGTGGGGAGCGGGCTGCGTATTGGTAGCGTGCAGGCGACCCCGGTCGGTCGAGCGCCGGCGTAGGGGCCATTACTATTTGGCAGTGGGGCTCCCAAGGACAGCCCAGGCTGACGAATTTTGGCGGACGATGCTGACGAATGAGTCGCCGCGCCGACGTCGGCGACGACTCCACGCCCGCATCCCGAGCGAGCCTCGGTGCAAGCTGTGCGCAGCGCCATTCGGCGGAATCGGGGGATTGGTGATGCCGTGGCTCGGACATCGGCGCTGGCCTCGGAACCCCAAGTACTGCGCCGGGTGCTTCGGCATGCTGAGTACCCACCACGGTGGCGCAGAGGTGGAGTGCTCCCTCCTCTTTGCAGATGTCCGCGGCTCCACATCGCTTGCGGAAAAGTTGTCGCCGATGGAGTTCACCCGATTGATGAGCCGCTTTTATGACACGGCCGTCAGCGTACTCGTCGAGTTCGATGCCTTCGTCGACAAGTTCGTCGGCGACGAGATCATCGGCGTCTTCGTGCCAGCGATGGCGGGAGCGGATCACGCGGGACGGGCGATCACCGCGGCGCAATCGCTCCTGCGTCGTGCCGGATACCCTGACGAACCGTGGATTCCAATCGGGGCCGGCGTCAACACAGGCATCGCTTACGTCGGATCAATCGGGAGCGCCAGCGACACTGAGCTCACGGCCATGGGAGACGCGGTGAACACGACAGCCCGCCTAGCAACCGCGGCGGCAGCCGGAGAGCTCCTCGTGTCCGATGCTGCCGCCCACAAGGCACGCCTTGCGGCCGAAGGCCTCAAACGGCGCAGCCTCGTGTTGAAAGGCAAGTCTGAGCCAACATCGGTCGTTGTACTTTCCGCCGTATCTCCCGAGGGAACCACTAGGGGACCAGCATCGGGCTAGGAGGAATCGACGGTGACAAATGGCTGACCCGATCGTCTTCATCAGCCACTTCCGGGTCAAGCAGCGCATGCTTAAGGCCTACAAGGACCTAGCACACACAGTTACCCAGCAGCTGCACGCGGAGAAGCCCCGCACCCTCGCGTACCTCTTCTACCTCAGCCCTAACGGGAGCGAGGCGACGATAGTCCACGTCTTCCCCGATGCGGAGTCGATGGACCTTCATGGCCACGGATCGGAGGAGAGAAGCCGAGTGGCATTTGAGGTCCTGGTACCCCTCGGCTGGGAGATCTATGGAACGCCTAGCAATGCCGCGCTCGAGCAGATGCGCGAGGCTGCCTCGGCGTCGGGGGTCAAGTTGACTGTTCAGCCAGATTATTTCGATGGCTTCCTTCGCGGACCCGGCTGAACGCGAAGCGTCCCAGGAACCCGTCGTACCTGTCACCACGGCGCGATATTCGCCCCAGCCGATCTGCCGCTGGATGGCGAGCGCCTGGCGTCGCCGGCCTTGCGCCCGCAATGGGTGCCGCGTACAACTCCATGGTGAGCAGCGTGGAGATCACTCGCCTTTCGACTGGCGTCTCCCTCCCATACATGGAGGAGGGTGGCAAGTCCGGAGTGCCGCTGCTCCTCATTCACGCGTGGGGCGAGTCGCGGGGCAGTTTTAGCCGTCTGCTACCACTTCTGCCGCGCACCGTTCACGCCTTCGCGATGGATCAGCGCGGCCACGGCGACGCCGACAAGCCAGCGGATGGCTACGCAATGGCCGACTTCGTCGCGGATCTGATCGCCTTCCAGGACACCTTGGGACTCGGGCCTTGCATCTTGGTGGGCAGCTCGAGCGGTGGGTACGTGGCCCAGCGATTTGCCGTCGATGAGCCATCGCGCACGCTGGGGCTCGTCCTGGTAGGCACGCCACGCAGTCTTCATGGGGGGCGCCCCCCGTTCGCGGACGAGGTGGACCGTCTGACCGATCCGATCGATCGCGAATGGGTTCGGTCCTCGTTGGACTGGTTCGAGTTCCACCAGCCGGTCCCGGCGGAGTACCTGGCGGACCGCATCGATGACGGGGTGCGAATGCCGGCACGCGTGTGGAAGCTTGCCCTCGCGGGTCTTGTTGAAGCCGCCGTGCCGACTGAGACCGGCACGATTCAGGCGCCGACGCTCATCATCTGGGGTGACCGTGACAAGGGGCTACCGCACGGCGAGGAGCTCAAGCTCGCGGCTGCGATTCCGCGATCGCGCATGGTGACCTATGAATCGACAGGCCACTTGGTCCTGTGGGAGCAACCCGAAAGACTCGCCAACGACATCGCGGAATTCGTGGATCAGGTCATCCGGGGTTGGCCTAACGGCTAGCGCCGCTAGGAGGCCGAAGGCGTCGGGCCGGTGCTCCGTGGCAGCGCCATCCTCGGATGGCGAGCGGCTGGCGTCCCGTCCTCAGAAGTCGCGGCACCATACCCCCCATTAGCTAGGTTCGCCCCGGCGTAGTTCCCGGGCGATCGACCTCATAGGACCCGCGGTAGCCGCGGTGGGCGTCGGAAGTACCTGATTCCTCGGGACCCCGGATAATGCGGCGGTGAGAAGCGGAGGCGCACCACCGGCAGCATCCAGCGATCCATCTGAAGAGCAGTTCTGGCGCGACTACCTCGAGAGCCCCGACTCGTCATTCCGCTCCGTCCGGCCGATCATCAGCCGCATTCCGGCGAATCCCCGCTGTCAGTTGTGCGCATTCCCGTTCGCGGGCCCCGGCGGGCGCGTCCTTCGACTCTTTGGCAAGCGTCAGTCGCGGGTCAACCCGACCGTGTGCACCTCGTGCGAGAACGTGCTGCTGAAGCATCACGGCGGGGCAGAAGTCGACGCCTCGCTGCTGTTCGCGGATATCCGCGGATCGACCACGCTGGCCGAAGGCATGACCCCGACCGCGTTCCGCGCGACCCTCGACCGCTTTTACACCGTTGCGGCAAAGGCGGTATTCGCGCAGGGCGGCATCGTCGACAAGTTCGTGGGGGACGAGCTGGTCGCGGCCTTTCCTCCTTTCCTGGGGCAGAATCACGCCGGGCGCGCGGTTGCGGCGGCGGAGGAGCTGCTGGCAGCCACCGGCCACACCGATCCGGCCGGGCCGTGGGTGCCGGTGGGCGCCGGAGTCCATACCGGGAAGGTGTGGTTCGGGGCCATCGGCGAGGGGGGCCACGTCGAGATCACGGTGGTCGGTGACGTCGTCAACACCACCGCCCGCCTGGCGGCCCAGGCCGCGACCGGCGAGATCATCGTCTCGACCGATGCCGCCGTCGCGGCCGGCCTGGACCCGAACCTCGAGCCGCGCAACCTGGAGCTCAAGGGCAAGCACGACACGACCGAGGTGGTAAGCCTCCGCATGGGTCCGGGCTAGCGTCGCGCGGCCAGTGAAGCCACCCTGGGCCGAACTTGACGGTGGCACAAGCGCCGCTGGGAGTCCCACGGGTCCCGGCTCAAACCCCAATCGCGGATATTCGCCCCGGCGACCCGACTCGTGAATGGCGCGGCGAGCCGGGAACGATCCGGCGACCTCGGTTGCCGAAGCAGAGCCGCGCTCTTCCTAGCTGAGCTATCGCCGCCCCACCCGATGATAGACACCCCGCCGGCCGCGTACCCCATAAACGCAAGTTCGCCCCGGCGGATCAACCGAACGATGGCTAGTGGCTGGGCGGCACCGCGACTGTCGCGGGTGAGTGCCGTCCGCGATACTCGCCCGATGAAGCTCTACTTCGCGGGACCCCTGTTCACGACGCCCGAGCGCGCCTGGAACGCTGAGGTCGTCGCGGGCCTGCGAGCGGCCGGATACGAGATCTTCGTGCCGCAGGAGCAGGAGCCCGGCCGGGACGCCGCCGGCATCTTCGCAAGGGACGTCGGCGGGATCGACTGGGCCGATGGGCTGGTGGCGATCATGGACGGGCCTGACCCGGACTCTGGCACGAGCTGGGAGGTCGGCTACGCGTACCGGAGCCAGAAGCCGATCGTGCTGGTCCGGACCGACTCCCGCGATGCTGCCGCCACGGCCGGACGGTACAACCCGCTCATAGCCGAGTCGGCGACGATCCGTCTGGACCTGCCTGGGGCCTCCACGACCGAGGTCATCACTGCGATCCTTGAGGCGCTTGCCCGAAGCGAGGCCGAACGACGCTGAGAACTGCGCTCATCTCCCATAACGCATAGTTCGCCCCGGCCGGACTCGCGGCGAATCGACAACTCGGGGAGCCTAGGGAACCGAGGTGGGCGTCGGGAGCCGGCGTCGAGGTGCCAGCCGCTAGTTACTGACCGAAACAGCGGTAGCGACGAACACGGCACGACAGTGCAGGATGCCCCCGGCCTCGGGGCCGCATTGCTGCGAAGCCGGATGGTCGAACGAGCCAGTGATCTCGATCCATTGGCCACGCTCAGGTAGCTCAAGGCCCGTGGCTGGGTCCACCGTGAAGTTCAGGCGGTCGGTGTTTCTCTCATCAAAGAAGCCCATCTCACTCGTGCGAATGTCCTTGTTGTACGGGCCGCACTGCAGGAACGCGGGCTCCGCGAAACAGCTGCCGTCCACGTCATAGGGAATCTCGAACCCTGATCCGGGCGGCAGAATCGGGAACCAGCCGCGGAGGGTGAGCACCTGATCACGGAAGCAACCGAGGTGGATCGCCCACGTCGAGTCCCACCGGGCATAGGTCATGTCGGCGAGTTCGACCGGGCCGGCTGGTGGGCACAGATCCTCGGGGACGAGCCACGGATCGGTTCCGTCGCCACTCGCCGCCCAGCCGACGTACAGCGGCCCAACTGACCGCTCCTGCCCGGTGTTCATGACCCCCACCTGGTACCAGTCGAGGCCGTCGGCCTGACGCGGCCCGTCGATGACGTAGACCTGCTCGCGTCCATTGGTTCGACCGACGAACACCGGGACGGGTGACCCATCCGCCACGTGCTCAAGGACCTGAGGTGCGTCGAGGCCCGGCCCCGTGCGCAGCTTGACCGCGTCGGCGGTCACCCGGCCAAAGCAATCCACCACCAGCATGTTCCCGCTGCAGGAACCCGCGAGTGGGCTTGCTGACGTGGATTCGGGTGCGCTCGCCGAGGCGCTGGGGGAGGGTTCGGGTACCGCCGGGCTAGCGTCCGATCCCGAAGGGGTCGGGGACGCGCTACCACTCGTGCAGGCGGCAAGGACGACCGCCACGAAGGCCAGGGCGATGCCTGTCTGCGCCATGCTCGAGCTACGGTACCCCGACGGGAGGGCACGAAGAAAGCTGCGCAGCCGGCGATTCGACCTCTCGGGGAGCCTACAGGATCCGAGGTGGGCGTCGGGAGCTCGCGATCCGATTGTCTCGGTATCCTCGAGAAATGGAGCGGCTCCAAACATGATCCAGCTCTGGAGTCGTGGATGGGTGCGCTGGCTCGCGGGGTTCGCCTTCGGGCTGGCCCTTGGTTACGCCTTCTTCGTGGTTGGGCTGATCGCGTACCTGATCGCAGGGCTCGCGCTCGCCTTCGGAATCGTGGGTCGATGGCAGTTGGTGTTCGTGTCCGGTTGGGTCAGCGGGATCGGGGCGGTGTGGCTCTGGTTGATGGTTGGCGTCGCGTTGAATTGCTCGTCTGACCCGACCTGCGACATCAGCTCGGGCACCGTGGGGTTCGTCGGGATCAGCCTCGGGATTCTCCTGGTCGGGGCGATCATCGGCATCGTCGCCTGGTGGCGGAAGCGCCCGAGGTCGCCAGGTCGCGGTAGCTAGCGTGGCATGCCAGTCGACGGCTTCATGCGCGGATTCGTGGCTGCGAAGATCGCCATTGAGCCGACAGTCTCCAGCTCCACCCGCTCGAACGATGCCTCGAGGATCTCGCCGAGGCCCGCCTGGGTGTCGCCGAGGTTGTCGAAGGTGCCCCGCCGGTTGTTGGCCTCGAGAATGCTCCGAGACAACCAGGTATGTCGCCCGGAAAGCCCGAGGATCGATGCACCGAAGAGGACGCCAGTCGGAGCGAGGACGGCGGCCACGTTGGCAACGGCAGCAGCCTTGCGAAGGAGCGGTCCTGGCAGGCAATGGAGCACGCCATTGAGCGCGGCGGAGTCGAACAGCCCGTCGACGGGAAGTGGTTTGCGCACGTCGGCCTCGATGGTCGTGAGGTCCAGGCGTTTCAACCGCCGGGATGCGTGATCGAGGACGTGCACGTTGGGGTCGAGGAGGGTGACAGGGCTGCCGTCCGGCATACCGGCTCGCGCCAGAAAGTAGCCAGTACCCGGACCCACGTCGAGGTGCCGGTGGCCGAGGTGCTCCCGGTATCCCTCCACGAGGCGAGTCGTCGGGCACCGCCACACGACTGGCATGAAGAAGCCAAGAATCAAGGGGTCGTAGATCTTGAGGAAGAGCGGGGTGTACTCACGCTGGCCCTCGTAGGCGGGGTCGTCACGCTCCATTGGGGTCGAGCCCTCCTCCATCGTGATCGCAGCGAATTGATGGGCCCAAGATGGACGCGCCAATAGATAACGGTCAAGGGCGCCGCTACGAATCGGTGTGGCAGATGCTTACAGTGGCGCAAGAGGCACTGGAAGACCGAGGTCGTGGTCAGTCAGCTTGAGATGCTCTCCGGCCGCGGCAAGAAGGAATACGCCAAGGAGGCCCAGGCCGCGCAGGACGAGACCGAAACCCCGGTCAACGGCGCCTCAGACGAGCCGCTGGAAGCCGTGGTCGCGATGTGATGTCCGCCCCCTCCCGAGCCGACGTCCTAGGTCGCGGCGCCCTCCTGGTCACCGACCGGCGCGGGTAGCTCGACCACAAGGAAGATCACCAGGCTGACCGCCATCAGGATCAACGTCGCGGCGCTACCAATAAAGAGAGCGGTCAGGATCGCAGCGATCCAGGTCACTGGACCGATGATGGCGAAGCGGAAATACGTCCGTAGTGCCGCCTCCTCGATCGTCGGCTTGAGGAGTCGCCCTCTGTGCGCTCCGTAACGAAAGTTGGCGATGGCCAAGAGCGAGAGGACCAACTGCCAGGAGGCGAAGACGACGAGCCCAACCTTGTCCCGACCGTCGTCCAAGCCGATGTACTCAGCGAGCAGCGCAGTCACGAACGGTACCGCCGAGATGACCATCAGGTACAGGAGCCCCAAGACGAGGCCCCAATGGTCGACGCCACGCATCCAGCCATTGAATCGGTGCGTAGCGAGCCAGTAGGTGCCCACGAAGAGGAAGCCGAATGCGTAGGCGAGATAACGCGGCATCTCCTCGACGAGGGCGTCGATGAGCGCCGCCCCGCTGTCAATCTCGGCGGCGTCGGGAACGCGAATATCGAGCACCAGGAGCGTGACCGCGATCGCGAAGACGCCGTGCATGAACGCCTCCCACCCGGACACGGCCATCAAAGGGTTGGATTTCATTTCGGCTCCGCCTCAAGCTAATTGGGTCTCGCGGGCAGTATCGACCTCTCTGGGGGCCTCGCGAGCCGCGGTGGTCGTTGGGCGCCGGGGCCCTGGCGGTCTCCCCTCAAATGTCACCTTTCTGCCGGATTTCGGCTCTAACAGGACATAGTGGTGACAGTGACGGCAGTCGCCGACGACCTCGCTCAGCTGGAGGCGGTCTACCGCCAGGAAGCCGAGCGCTTGTGGCGCGCCCTCCTCGCATTCAGCCGCGACCCGGACATCGCCAGCGACGCCGTCGCGGAGGCCTTCGCGCGGGCCATTCGCGGCCGCGCCGCCATCCGCGATCCGCGAGCCTGGGTCTGGCGTACGGGCTTCCGCATCGCCGCAGGCGAGCTCAAGCAGCGGTCGCGCACGAGCTCGCACATGCCGGACACCGGCTATGTCGACACCGAGGTCGATGCGGACCTGCTAGACGCCCTGGCCGGACTGCCCGAGAAGCAGCGCACCGCCGTCATCCTCTTCTACTACGTCGACGCACCGATCCGCGAGATCGCCAACAAGACCGGCATGTCGCAGCTTGCGGTGCGAGCCAACCTCAGCCGCGGACGAAGGCGGCTCAAGCATCTCCTGGGTGAATCGCGATGACTGACGTGAACGACCGATTCCGAAGCCTTGATCGAGTGCAGATGCCCGAGCTGTGGGGCGAGGCCATGGCTCGCGCGGTCGCCGAGCCCGCGTCTCAGATCAGGACCAACTACATGCTGCCGCTGAGTCTGGCGACGGCTGCGATTGTCATCACGCTCATCGTGGGACTCGGCTTGCTGTGGGGGCCGACGATCGGAACGCCCGAAGCCACGCCGACGCCCGACGCCTCGCCAACGTCCGAGTCGGCCGCCCCCGTCGGCACCTGGACGCCTACTGGAGATCTGGTGACACCGCACTGGTTGCACACCGCAACCCTGCTGCTCGACGGTCGGGTGCTGGTGGCGGGCAGCGACTTGGAAAACGCCAGCGCCGCCGAGCTCTACGACCCGAGCACTCGGTCGTGGGCCGCCACCCAGTCGATGACCAACGTGAGATATCGGCACACGGCGACGCTGCTGCCCGATGGCACGGTGCTGGTGGCCGGCGGAATTGACCCGGTGCCCGACGCTCAGGGCAGTGGCGGCACGACCCCGCTGGACTCCGCCGAGCTGTACGACCCGAACTCCGGGTCATGGACCACAGCCCCGAACCTGGCCGCCGGTCGCGGCGCCCATACCGCCACGCTGCTGCCCGACGGCCGCGTGCTGGTAGCCGGCGGCATCAGCGTCGATCACGGCAGCGGCGGCCCGCCCGAGGTGTCCGCCGAGCTGTACGACCCGCGGAACGGGTCGTGGACCGCGACCGGGTCGATGATCACTCCCCATGCATACCACGCCGCTGTGCTGCTTCCAGATGGCACCGTGCTCGTCGCAGGCGGCTTCATGGGTGGGGGTGCGGGTACCGCCGAGGTGTACGACCCGAGCACCGGAACGTGGACCGCCACCGAGCCGATGGTCTTTGGACACGCCGAAGCCAGCGCCACCCTGCTGCTGGACGGAAGGGTTCTCTTCGCCGCATCCGAGAGCGCGACGAGGTCTGCGGAGTTGTACGACCCGATCACAGGAAGATGGGCTGCAACTCCAGACATGACGCAAGCGCGCTACGGAGCGCCAGCCACCCTGCTGCCCGACGGCCGGGTGCTCGTCGTCGGCTCGATCATCAGTGGCACGCGCCCAGACGAGGGGCTCGGGGCCGAGCTGTACGACCCGGGCACGGGCACCTGGACGATTGCGGCGAACATGACCACGCCGCGGCACGGGCACACCGCCACCCTCCTGGACGACGGGACCGTGCTGGTGGCAGGCGGTGATGACCGCTCAGCCGAGACGTACGACCCTGGGGACCAATGAGCCCCAGCCGGCGCTACCGGAACGGGCATGGGGCCCGGTTCCTGATCGCCGTCGCCTAAGACCCCGATTCCTTGGCGCCTTTCCAGCGAGTCTCGGACTCGGTTCGCATCGAGCCGTAACTCGATCTGGCGAGCAAGAATCCTTGGCGCCTCGGCGAGGTCGGGCCGCGGCCGGGACATGGCGACGGCTATCGGTTGATACCAAGCTGGAATGTGGGCGTTCGCGGTCGTTACGTCCGAAGCGCGAGCTGCCACCGATGCTGCGAGAGGCCCCCGCCCAAGCCGAGGAGAATCTGATGAGCCGAGTCGAGAAGACCCTTGAGGTCAACGTCCCTGTCAGGGTGGCATATGACCAGTGGACGCAGTTCGAGGAGTTCCCGCGCTTCATGGAAGGGGTGAAGTCGGTCCAGCAGCTGGACGATGCGCACCTGCACTGGAAGGCAGAGATCGCCGGGCAGCAAAAGGATTGGGACGCAAGGATCGTGGCCCAGCGTCCGGATGAGATGGTGGCGTGGACGAGCACAAGCGGCGCGCGGAACGCCGGAGTCGTGCGCTTCGACCGCGTCTCCGACGGCGTGACACGCATCACGCTCGAGATGGACGTCGATCCGGAGACGCCAATCGAGAATCTCGGTGACTTCCTCGGCGTCCTCGACCAAACGGTGGAGGGCGACCTGAAGCGCTTCAAGGAGTTCATCGAGTCCCGCGGCGCGCCGACCGGGGCGTGGCGCGGATCGGTCGAGGGCTTCGTCGTCCGGGTGACGCCGATGAAGGTCATTCTGGTCGTCGACCGCGGCGGCGAGCTTCTCTGTCGGGAGGCGGATAAGTCCGCCGTCCCGCAGGTCGGTGACGGCGTTCACGATCGAGGACGAGGGCGAAACGCCGGAGTTCTCGTCCACCGTGGAAGCCACCGCCGCCGGGCCGAACGGCACCCCACTGGTCTACGGCGGCGCGTGGCCCCACGACCCAGAGGACACGCGCCTGAAGCGTCGCGGATTCCGGGCCTGCCGATCGGCAGAGCAAGAGCGCATCGAAGCGGAGCTCGCGAAAGGTCCCGGCCTGAGTTCGCAGCCGGCGCCGATATACTGGCCGCCCGCGGCCATCGGTCCGCCCCCAGGGCGGCTCGCCGACGCGCCGCGATGATCCGGAACGGCGATGAGCGAGCGATACCCGTACAACGCGCGGCTGAGTCGATGGGAGGTCGTGTCCGACGGTCTCGTCATCTGCGCCGTGGCCCTGGACGCGGAGCCATTCCCGTTCCTTCCGGGCCAGTACAACACCCTGGGGCTGGACCTCCCCGACGGGAAGACGATCCTCCGGCCCATGTCCATCTCCTCGCCATCCACCGACCTGAGCGAGTACGAGTTCTTCATCCGTCACGTCCCGGAGGGCGAGTTCACCCCACTCTTCTGGGATCTCAAGCTCGGTGATCCCCTGTTCATGAAGGGCGCGAAGGGCAAGTTCATCCTCCAGGACGACGGGAAGAAGTGCCTGTTCATCGCGTCGGGGACCGGTCTCGCCCCGTTCATGAGCATGATCGAGACCTTGCTCGCCACCGGGGAGTCCCGCGAGATCCATCTCCTCCACGGCGTGAGCCACGAGCACGACCTGGCGTGGCGGGAATGGCTGACCGAGATCGAGGTCGATCAGCGGCTGCCCCTCCACTACGCGGGGACCGTGTCGCGACCGAACGAGAACCCGAACTGGACCGGGTTGACGGGTCGGGTGGAAACGGTCGTGGCGGCGGAGCTGGATCGCCGTGGCCTGACCGCCGCCAACACCACGCTGTATCTCTGCGGGAACCCGGACATGATCACCGCCATCGACGAGATCGCGACCGAGCGTGGATTCCCGCCCGAGCAGGTCCGGAAGGAGCTGTACTGGCCAAAGGCACGCCCTCACGGGCCGGCGAGCGAGGCTGAGGCACCGGCGGACGGACCAACCGAGGAAACGGCGGCGTGACCGATCGGTTCTACCTCACCACCGCCATCTTCTATCCCACCCCCGGACCGGCCCTTCACTCCCTGTTCGAAGCGGTCGGCGCCGACGTACTGGCCCGTTACCAGCGGCTTACAGGCAAAGAGGTGCGCTTCCTGACCGGCATGGACGAGCACTCGGCCAATGTCGAGCGGCTCGCCTCGGAGCGCAACACGGACCCGCGGGCGCTGGTCGACGGCTGGGCCGCCAACTGGCAGGCCGGGTTCGACAAGTTCGACATCAGCTACGACCGATTCATCCGGACCACCGACGCCGACCACCGGGAGGCCTCGATCGAAATGGTCCGCCGCGCCCAGGCCGCCGGCGACATCTACCGCGGCACGTACGCCGGCTGGTACTGCACCGGCGACAACGAGTTCAAGACCGATCAGCAGATCGTCGACGGACGATGCCCGGACCATCCCACCCTCGAGCTCCAGTGGCTGGAGGAGGAGAACTGGTTTTTCGCCCTGAGCAAGTACCAGGCGCCGCTCGAGGAGCTCTATCGGTCGAATCCGGACTTCTGCGAGCCGGAGCACTTCCGCAACGAGGTCCTCGGCTGGCTCTCGGAAGGGCTCCAGGACTTCTCGGTGAGCCGGTCGGGCACGGGGTGGGGGATCCCGTTCCCCGGCGACGAGGCGCATCGGATCTACGTTTGGTTCGACGCCCTCACCAACTACGTCACCGGCGCCGGCTTTCCCGGGGACCCGGAGGCGTTCGAGCATTGGTGGCCGGCCGACGTCCACGTCATCGGCAAGAACATCACCCGCTTCCACTGCCTGTACTGGCCGGCGATGCTCATGAGCGCGGACCTTCCGCTCCCGCGGAAGGTCTTCGCCCACGGCTTCATGCTCATGCGCGGCGAGAAGATGTCCAAGACGCGGGGCAACATCCTCGACCCGGACCAGGCGATCGCGACCTTTGGCGTGGACGGTGTGCGATACCTCGTCCTGCGCGAGATCTCGTTCGACCGCGACGGCGACGTCACCGTTGACGGAATGGTCCGCCGCTACAACGCCGACCTCGCCAACGACCTCGGCAACCTCGTGAACCGGACGGTCTCCATGGCGGACCGATATCTGGGCGGCACCCTGCCGGACCTGGCCGGGATCGGACCGGACTCCGTCCAGACCGATGCCGATGGGGAGCTCCAGCGGGTGGCCGAGAGTGCGGTGGCCGACTACCGGGCTGCCGTGGAGCGTCTTCATTTCGACGAGGCGCTGCACGCCCTCTCCTCGCTCACCCGGGCCGCGAACGGCTATGCCGAGTCTCAGGCCCCGTGGGCGCTGCACAAAGCGGGCGAGTCGGACCGCGTGGCGGTCGTGCTGGCCACGATGGGTGAGGCCTGTCGCATCCTCGGACACCTCCTCGCACCGTTCTGCCCCACCGCCTCCGCTGACCTCCTCCGCCAGGTCGGGACCCCGCCCCCATACGACCACCGTGGGATAGGTGGCCCCGGCCTGGACATCCTGCTGGCGTGGGGCGCCGAGGCGGGGGAGCGTCGGACCGGCCCGCCCGTTCCGCTCTTCCCGCGCATCGAGGACGAACCCGCGGCCGAGGAGCCGGCCGGCGAGGCAACCGCCTCCTGAGCCGCCTCGTCGTCCCGGAGCGGCTGCCGGGGATCGTCGATTCCCACGCTCACCTCCAGCACGAGGTATTCGCCCTCGACCTCGATGCGGTCCTGGACCGTGCCCGTTCGGCCGGCATCGATCGAATGCTCGTCCCGGGTTGGGACCGCGCGTCGTCCGAGGCCGCGCTTGCGCTGGCTGCACGGCATCCCGACCTCATCGACGCGGCAGCCGGCATCCATCCTCATTACGTGGCAGCCGCCACAGATGCCGACTGGGCGGCGGTGGAGGCTCTCGCCGCCGATCCCGGTGTCATCGCGGTCGGGGAGATCGGGCTGGACTTCTATCGCAACCTCTCCCCGCCGGACGTCCAGCGGGACGCCCTGGCTCGCCAGCTGGACCTGGCCGCGCGGGTCCGGAAGCCGGTCCTCGTCCACGATCGCGAGGCCCACGCCGAGGTGACGGGCGCACTCGTCGACCACGCCACGCACGGAGCCGCGGTGCCCGGCATCCTCCATGCCTTCTCCGGCGACGCGGCGATGGCGGCGGCCCTGGTTGGAGCCGGCTACCTCATCTCCTTCGCGCTGCCGGTCAGCTTCCCGAAGAACACCGGCCCACGAGACGCCGCGGCCGCCATCCCGCCGACCAACCTTCTGGTCGAGACCGACTCCCCGTACCTCGGCGTCTCGAAGGACGAGCGCAACGAACCGACCACCGTCCTGCGGACCGCCGCGGTGATTGCCCGCCTCCGCGGCGAGGAGCCGGAGGACGTAGGCGCCGCGACGCGCGGCGCCTACCAGCGCCTGTGGCGCATCGGTGCGATCGGTTCGCCTTGACAGTCGCTCGTCGCACCTGATACCTTGGCATTAGCACTCTCGCTGGTTGAGTGCCAGAACCCCCAACGGGGAAACGGATCGTATCGGTCCATCCGGCAATCCCAGCGTCAGTGTGAAACAAGCCATCCCGATCGGTGCCGGCCCGGCATCGGTCTGCGAGAACAACTGGAGGGAACCTGCTTCCATGGCCACAAAGGTCAAAGCCACCGCGACTCAGCTCAAGCCCCTCGGGGACCGATTGGTCGTCAAGCCATCCGAGCGGGAGGAGATGACCAAGAGCGGCATCGTCATACCCGACACCGCCAAGGAGCGTCCCCAGGAGGGGACGGTCGTGGCCGTCGGCCCGGGACGGACGCTCGACGACGGCACCCGCGAGCCGATGGAGCTCAGCGTGGGCCAGAAGATCCTGTTCCAGAAGTACGCCGGCACCGAGTTCAAGCTCGACGAGGAAGAGCTGTTGATCCTGTCCCAGAAGGACATCCTCGCCGTCATCGAGTAGTTCGCCTACACAGTTTCGGAGGAATCCCCACCACCATGGCCAAACAGCTCCAGTTCAGTGAGGAAGCGCGTCGCTCTCTCAAGCGCGGCATCGACAAGATGTCCGACGCGGTCAAGGTGACGCTCGGCCCGAAGGGCCGCTACGCCGTCCTCGACAAGAAGTTCGGCGCGCCGACGATCACCAACGACGGCGTCACCATCGCCCGTGACATCGAGCTCGAGGACCCGTACGAGAATATGGGCGCCCAGCTGCTCGAGGAAGTCGCCACCAAGACCAACGACATTGCCGGCGACGGCACCACCACCTCGATCGTGCTGGCCCAGGCCATCATCACCGAGGGCATGAAGAACGTAACTGCCGGTGCCAGCCCGATGGGCATCAAGCACGGCATCGAGAAGGGCGTCAACGCCATCGTTGATGAGATCAAGCGGCTGTCCAAGCCGGTCGCCACGCCCGACGACATCGCCCACATCGCGGCCATCAGCGCCCGCGACCAGGAGATCGGCCAGCTCATCAGCGAAGTGATGGGCAAGGTCGGCAAGGACGGCGTCGTCACCGTCGAAGAGTCGCAGGGCCTGAAGACCGAGGTCGAGTACGTCGACGGGATGCAGCTCGACCGCGGCTACATCAGCCTGTACATGGCAACCAGCTCCGACAGCGGCAAGCTCGAGGCCAACCTCGACAACCCGTACATTCTCGTCACCGACAAGAAGATCAGCTCCGTGGCGGACATGCTGCCGGCCCTCGAGAAGGTCGTGCAGGTCGGCCGCCCGCTCCTGATCATCGCCGAGGACGTGGACGGAGAAGCGCTCGCCACAATCATCGTGAACAAGCTGAAGGGGATCATCAACGTCCTCGCCGTCAAGGCTCCGGGCTTCGGCGATCGCCGCAAGGCCATGCTCGAGGACATCGCGACCCTGACTGGGGCGCAGGTGATCAGCGAGGAAGTCGGTCGCAAGCTCGAAAGCGTCCAGCTCGAGGACCTTGGCCAGGCGCGTCGGGTGACCGCCAACAAGGACACCACCACGGTGGTGGACGGTAAGGGCGACGCCGCGGCCATCAAGGCCCGGATGAGCCAGATCAAGCTTCAGATCGAGGACACGACCTCCGACTTCGACCGTGAGAAGCTCCAGGAGCGCCTGGCCAAGCTCTCCGGTGGCGTTGCCGTGCTCAAGGTGGGCGCCGCAACCGAAGTCGAGCTGAAGGAGAAGAAGCACCGGATCGAGGACGCGCTGTCTGCGGCCCGGGCCGGGGTCGAGGAGGGCATGGTCGCCGGTGGCGGCTCGGTCCTCATCCACGCCATCCCGGCGCTCGACAAGCTCGAGGTCCTCGGCGACGAGGCGGTGGGTGTCTCCATCCTCCGCCGCGCGCTGGAGGAGCCGCTCCGCCAGATCGCGACCAACGCCGGGCTCGAGGGCTCCGTCGTCGTGGAGGCGGTCCGCAAGATGAAGGCGGGCAGCGGCTATGACGCGGAGAAGGGCGAGTACACCGACCTGTTCGTAGCCGGGATCATCGATCCGGCCAAGGTCACTCGCTCCGCCCTTCAGAACGCCGCGTCGGTCGCCGGCCTCCTGCTGGAGACCGAGACGGTGATCACAGACATTCCCGAGAAGGACAAGGTCATGCCGGGCATGCCCCCGGGCGGCATGGACTACTAGTCCACTCCGATCCAACGGGTAGAGCCCCGGCCGCGAGGCCGGGGCTCTACCCATTCCGGAAGGCGGGCCTTCCAGTCCGTGGGCCCGCCTCCTTCTCAGGATCCCTAGTTCTGTGGACAGCCGGGGTTGGGACTGTCGATCCGCAAGCCAGCATTTGTCGTCCCAGCCGCAACGATGAAGGTGACGATGTTGACCGCCGGCTCGGTGCCCTCGTTGCGAACGTTGAGCGGGTGGTTGCCCGACTCGATGAACGCAGTGCCTGCGGGAAACACGGTGGCCATGCAGTGGGCGTCATAGCGGACCACGGTGCCCGAGGCCACGCTAACCAGGGTGACACCGGGGTGGAAATGCCACCCGGATGAGCCGCCAGGCTGGATCGTGACCGAGTTCGTGGCCAACAGCACCGGCCCCTTCGTCTGAAATTTGACCTCGCCGGTGTTGAAATGCACCGACTCGCTCGTGGTTCCCCGCGCCAACGGCGTCCCAACGAAGAGGTTCGAAGGCGTCGCAAGCACCGTACCTGCCAGTAGCGCGAAGAGCGCCAGCGCCAGGAACGGACTGCGAATCGCCTGGCGCGCTGTCTTGGTCGTCATGAGATTTCTCCTCAACTGTCCAGGCTGTGCCGGGTGGCGGGTTCCAGAAGAGCTGACTCCAGGTGAGACCTTCCTTCTGCGGTCGTGCGTTCACTCTGTATGAGGCCCGGAAGTGCCTCAGCATTCAATTCCCAATCCGACTGTCCATGACCCGCTAGAGGCGATATCCGGCCGAAAGGTGACATGGCCGGGCCTGCGGACTACAAGTCGACCATCGATCGAACGGTTTCCGCGCCGACCGCCGCACGGCGAATGTCGCTGGTGATACGCGAATGGAATGCCGGAGACGAGAGCCGTCACCGACGCGAGATTGCACTGCGACGACAGTGTCCCGGGCCCACGACCTTAGCTGGGCCAGAGTGAAGGAGCGGCAACATGAGTCGCACATACGATCCCAAGTTGGGGGAGCAGCCTCTGGACCCCGAGGACGACGGCCTCAAGGGGACAACGAACCAGACGACCGACGACGAGAGCGGCGCGGAGGCCGTCGGGGCGGCCGGGGGTGCCCTTGCCGGGGCCGCCCTGGGTGGCGCGGTCGCGGGCCCGCCTGGAGCCGTGATCGGTGGCGTCGCCGGGGCAGCCGCAGGCGCGGCCATCGGCGAATCCACCGAAGGTGACGAGGAGGCCGGTGCGGGTGCAGGCGCCGGCGCGGGCACAGTCATTGGGGCCGCTGTTGGCGGCGCCGTGGCTGGACCTCCTGGTGCCGTGGTCGGTGGCGCTGTCGGCGCCGGCGCGGGAGCCGGTGTCGGCGACAAGACCGAGGAAGATGTCGAGGACGACATCGACGAGTCCATCCTGCCGAAGGAGGAGCGCCAGACGTTCCCGGGTACGGATACGGATCCTGACATTCAGCGTTCGCGCTGACTGCCCCAGCTCCGACAGAGCCCCGGCCGCAAGGCCGGGGCTCTTGTCATGCCCGGCGGGAGAGGACGCCGAGCTGAGTCATGGGCGGCTCTACGCCGAGAGCGGCAGCTGCTCCACGGCGGGCGGCTCCACGGCGCGGACCAGATCGTCGATGTCGCGGACCGATGACAGGACCCGTTCGCGCAGCTCATCCAGCAGCCCCGAGACTTCCTGCGCGGCCGATCCGATGGTCGTGAGGCGGGCCTTCATCTTCCGGACGTTGTCCACCGCGAACTGGACGTCTTGCAGGGCCTCACCGATGGCGGCGACGTCCACCTGGCCGCCGGTCTCGCGCAGGGTGAGGAGGGCCATGACGCGGGCGACCCGGAAGGCGGCTTCGAGGCCGACGCCCCCATCCACCTCCGGATCGTAGACCGCGTACACGTCCGAGCCGACCAGGGCGAATGGGGATACGCCGGCCGGCGCATGTTCGGGAGTGAAGACCGCCAGCGCGATCGCCGCTCCCCGGTTGGCCCGGGCCGCGGTCAGCTCCTCCGCAAGTACGCGGCGACTGAGCGAGCGGTCCTTGGCCTCGATGACGACCCGCAGCTCTCGGCCATTGGTCCGGCTGGGGTCGACGGTGAGCACGAAGTCGCCCTTCTTGGAGCGCAGGGCGTCTCCGGCTTCGGTCCCGGTGCGCTCGAGGAAGTCCCCGACGCCGCGGGCCAGCTCAGCCAGGCCGGCTTCCACCTCGTCCTCGAACTCGACGCCCTTGGCCGTGCCGCGGGCTCGCTCGTCCGCCCGGGCCCGACTGGCGGCTTCCAGTGCCGTGATCCGCTCCCCGAGTGAGCGGAACTCCCCGCTGACCTCGTTCCGGAACTGGTACAGCGGGCTCGCTTCCCGGGTGGGATCCAGCAGCTGCGCCAGCCGGGAGCCGTCGCCGTCGAAGTACTTGCCCAACGTGTCGTTGAGCTGGCCGATGGCGCTGTCCCGGCGATTCGGGTCGAACAGCGCCCCCGTCAGCCGCTGGAGCTTGCCCGAGTCACCGAGGAAGTCCTCCAGGGTGCGTGGCAGCTTTCCCTCGCCGTCGGCGAATGCGGCACGCAGGGACGCGTCCAGTGCCTCGGCGGCGCGGGCCTGGGTGGCTGCCATCTGCTCGACCATCCGGCCGAACTCGGCGCGCACCAGGTCGACGTTTGCGCCGGTGCCGGCGTGGGCGAGGGCCTGGAGTCCCACACGGAGCGCGTTGGCGGCGAGGCCCGGCCGTTCGGGCTCTGGCACCTCGGCGACGTAGCCGGCCAGGCCGGCATCGGTCAGCTCGAGGTTGTTGACGATGATCCGGTCCTCGACCACGTGCAGGACGGGCCGATCCGGAGCTGGGAGAAGGGAGGCGTTCTTGTTCATGCCCGCAGCGTGGAACGTCCCTATGACACCTCTGCTGTCGCGAAATCGCGAGCCCGCGGCACAAATCGCGGTACCTACGGGCTATTCAGGTCCCGGATTGGTCTGGTTAGGGTCGGTCCGATGGCCATCCGGGAGGAGACGGGCACCGGCGGCACGCTGCCGCCTGACCCGATCGATCTGCCCTACGCGCGCCGCTTGAACGGCGCCGCCTCGATCTGGCGGCCGGGTCTGCGGATCTGGGTCACGCTCGGCGGCGTCGCGATCGTGGTCGCCACCGCGGTGGTCAGCGCCAACCTGTTCGCTGAGCGGCTCCGCGAACTCGCCGTCGAGGCCGCGCTCCAGCACGCCGAGGCGATCGTCCGCACCAACCTCGATCCCGCGGTCGACGCCAACGCCCTGGACATGAACGTGGCGCTCAGTGATGAGCTCGACGACCAGCTCGCCCGCCTGGTCCAGGGCGGTGAGATGAGCCGGATCATCGTCTGGTCGCGGGACGGACGTGCGGTCTACTCGTCCGACCCGGCGCTGCGCGGCCGGCGCTTCGACATTGGTCCGAACCTGGCCCGCGCGTTCGCAAACACCTCGATCGCCGAGTACGGGGCCGAGGCGGACGACGAAGCTGGTGACGTCCCCGGCGCCGACGCCCTCCCCGATCCGTTCCTCGAGCTGTACGTCCCGATTCGGGGGGCGGTGGACGGCACGCCGATCGGCGTGTTCGAGGTCTATCAGGACGCGCGACCAATCGAGCTGCTGGTGGTCCAGACCCGCGGTGATGTCCTCGTCCTTGCGCTGGCCGCCGCCGGCATCCTGTTCGCGGTCCTGTGGCTCTCGTTCGCCGGCGCGTCACGCCTCCTCGCCCGCCAGAACCGGCTCCTCCGCGAGCGGGCGGTGCGCGACGGGCTGACGGGACTGGCGAACCACGGCTTCCTGCTCGAGGAGCTGAACCGCCATCTCGACCGGTCCGAACCGCGCGGGGCGATCGCGCTCCTCGACATCGACAACTTCCGCCTGCTGAACGCGGGTCACGGCCATCGGGCCGGCGACGAGGCCCTCCGAAAGACCGCAGCCGTGGTGGCCGGCATCGCTCAGCCGGGTCAGCTGTATGGTCGCTTCGGCCCCGATGAGTTCCTTCTCGCCTGCTTCGTGGATGAAGACCAGCTCTTCAGCACGCTGACGGCCCTGAGGGCCGCGCTCGCCGAGGTCGACCTGCGCTTCGGAGATTCGGAGCGCCTGCCGTTGAGCGTCTCGATCGGCGTGGCGCGTGTTCCGCAGGACGGCCGCAATGCCCTCGACCTGCTCGCTGTCGCCGAGGCCGCCCTCCGCGAAGCGAAGACGTCGGGCGGGCAGGCCACCAAAGTCGCCGACCAGGCGACCATCGGCTCGCTGGCAGCCCAGAACACGGTGTTCGGCGTGTTCGAGGGTCTCCTCGTCTCGGTCGACACCAAGGACCACTACACCCGGTCGCACTCGGAGGACGTCACCGGCCATGCCCTGTTCCTGGCCGATGAGCTGCGCCTTTCCGATGAGGAACGCCGCCTGCTGCGGCTCGCCGGCCTGCTCCACGACATCGGCAAGATCGGGATCCCCGACGCGATCCTCCGCAAGCCTGCGCCACTCAACGACGCGGAGTTCGACATCGTCAAGCAACACGTGGCCCTGGGCGACGCCATCGTCGGCGCCGTCCCGCAGTTGGCCGAGGTCCGGGCCGGGGTGCGCCACCACCACGAACGCTGGGACGGCACCGGGTACCTCGACGGGCTACGGGGCGAGGCCATCCCCCGCCTGGCCCGCATCCTCGCCGTGGCCGATGCCTACTCGGCGATGACCACGACCCGCCCGTACCGCAAGGCCCTCAGCCCGGAGGACGCGCTGGCCCGCATGGCCCAGGCGGCGGGCAACCAGCTCGACCCGGAGCTGGCCATGGCCTTCGTGACCGCCATGCGCCGGCGTCTCGCGTCCGGGTGGACGCCCACGCCGGAGCGCGCGTCGCTGGGGTCCCATGCCCATCCGGCCGCGGGGCCATCGGCTACGCTGCGCCCGTGAGAGTGCGCCGACCCGCCTCCGCCCCGGTCCTCGGCCTCGCCATCCTCCTCTTCGTCGCCACCGCCTGCAGTGGGGCCCAGGAGTCGACGCGCACCGTCGAGCTCGAGACGCTCAACGACTCCGAGGTGACCGGTACCGCGGTGCTGACCGATCTCGGGGACGGGACGACCCGGGTCGAGGTCGAGGTCGAGCCCGGGGAGTATCCCGACATGCCCGCGCACATCCACCCCGGCACCTGTACCGACCTCGTGCCGCAGCCGACGTACCCGCTGGCCAACGTGGTCGACGGCTCGTCCGAAACCGAGATCGAGGCCAGCCTGGAAGACCTGTTCACAGGCGAGTTCGCGCTCAACCTGCACGCCTCGTCGAATGACTGGGAGACGTACACCGCCTGCGCTGAGCTCACCGAGTAACGGGCTCGCCGCGGGCCGCGGCTAGAATCGGGCTATGCCCCGCAAGCCCGCTCCGCGGGTGGAATCACCGGCGAAGAATCCACCCGAGCGCGCGATACCACCGACCACCGAGGCGATTCTCGCCGCCCTGAACCCGCCCCAGCGGGAAGCGGTGGAGCACGTCGACGGACCCCTGCTCATCCTGGCCGGTGCGGGGAGCGGCAAGACCCGGGTCCTCGCCCACCGGGTCGCGCACCTGGTCGCGAGCGGCGTGCCCCCGTACCGGATCGTGGCGGTCACCTTCACGAACAAGGCGGCCGGGGAGATGCGCGACCGGATCGCGGGGCTCATCGGTCCGGAGGCGACCCGCGAGGCGACGATCGGCACCTTCCATTCGATCTGCGCCCGGATCCTGCGACGCGAGGGTGATCGCATCGGTCTGACCTCGAGCTTCACGATCTACGACCGGGCCGACCAGCTGGCGGTCATCAAGGAGGCGATTCGGCGGCTGGACCTCGACGACAAGCGGTTCGCGCCCTCGGCCCTGCTCGCGTTCATCGGTCAGCGCAAGGACGAGCTGGCGGACCCGGCCACCGCCAAACGGCAGGCGGACAACTTCTGGGAGGAGACCGCGGCCCAGGTCTATGAGGCCTACCAGCGGGACCTGGCCGAGAGCGACGCGGCCGACTTCGACGACCTGCTGCTGCGGGTCGTGTTCCTGTTCGAGCAGCACCCCGAGGTGCTGGCCCGCTACCAGCGCCGCTGGCAGTACGTCCTCGTCGACGAGTACCAGGACACCAACCGCGCCCAGTACCGCCTCTGCGCCCTGCTCGCCGCGGTCCACCACAACCTGGCCGTGGTGGGAGACGACGACCAGAGCATCTACTCCTGGCGCGGGGCCGACCTGCGGAACATCCTCGACTTCGAGCGGGACTGGCCAGACGCGAAGGTCGTCAAGCTCGAGCAGAACTACCGATCCACCCAGACGATCCTCGACGCCGCCCACGCGGTCGTCTCCCGGGTCGAGGGTCGCAAGGACAAGCGGCTGTGGACCGATCGCGGAGCGGGGGCCGCGGTCCAGGTGTTCGATGCCTACAACGAGTACGAGGAGGCGGAGTTCGTCGCGCGCCAGGTCGAGCGGCTGGCCTCGTCGGCGGATCGGCGACGGGGCTGGGCCTCGCTGCTGACGACTCGGGCGGAGGACGGGCCGGACGACGGGACCGATGACGACGGGACCGATGACGAGGGAGGCAAGGCCGACGCCCCGACGGCGGCGGCCGGCGCGTCCGGACCGATGCGCTTCGGCGACATCGCGGTCGCCTACCGGGTCAACGCCCAGAGCCGCGTCCTGGAGGAGGCGTTCATGCGGTTCGGGATCCCGTACCAGCTGGTGGGCGGGGTCCGGTTCTACGAGCGGCGCGAGGTGAAGGACGCCCTGGCCTACGCCCGGCTGGCCCGCAACCCCGGCGACCGTGTCGCGCTGGAGCGGGTGATCAACGTCCCGACCCGCGGCATTGGGGACAAGACCGTGTCCGAGCTGCGGGCCTGGGCCGATGCCCGGGGCGGGACGCTGTGGGGGGCGGTCGAGGCCGCCGAGTCGAACGCCAACCTCGCGACGCGGGCACGGACGTCCCTCGCCGGCTTCGCCGAGCTCGTCCGCGGCCTGGCCGCGATTGCCGCCGCGGAGCCTGCCTCATCGGTCCTGGAGGCGTCCCTCGAGCGAAGCGGGCTGCGGGCCGTGCTGGAGGACGGGACCGAGGAGGGGACGGAGCGCTGGGCGAACCTGGTCGAGCTGCGGAACCACGCGGCGGAGTTCGACGAGATTGCGCGCGCCCGAGGGCCTTGCCCGCTTCCTCGAGGAAGTGGCGCTCGTCTCGGACCAGGACACCCTCGAGGAGCGTCCCGAGCGCGTGACCCTGATCACGCTGCACGCGGCGAAGGGCCTCGAGTTTCCCGTTGTGTTCATGGTCGGGCTGGAGGAGGGGCTGCTGCCGTATGCCCGGGCCCTCGACGACGAGCGCGAGCTCGAGGAGGAGCGCCGCCTGACGTACGTCGGCATGACCCGGGCCAAGGACCGGCTGTACCTCGTCCACGCCCGGCACCGCTCGGCGTGGGGGAGTGGCGGCGTCGAGGTCGAGCCCTCCCGCTTCCTCGCCGACCTCCCCGAGGACCTGCTCGAGGTCGGCGCCGGCCGCCGCGGGCCCGACCGGGCTGGGTTGGGTCCGCGACGAGGCCGGTTCCCGTGCCCGGCGCGAGCCACGCGGATCGGGCGCGACCTGGTCCGGCGCCCCGTCCTGGCGGGGCGGTGGCCTGGACGACGAGTCGAGCTCCTCGCCGAGCTATCTGGGGCCGCGTCCGCCCCGGCCTCGAGCCGCTTCGCCCCGAGCGCCTGCCCGACCTGTCCGTCCCCGACCGACCGGCCCTTCCCGACGTCGACCTCGGGTCCGGCACGTTCGGCCACCACGGCAACGGATCGGCGGACGCCGACGCCAATCCCACCGAGCTCGCCTGGCGGGCGGGCGACAAGGTCCGGCACCGCCGTTTCGGCGACGGCATCGTCGTGAGCTCCCAGTGGGTCAGCGGCGACGAGGAGGTCACGGTCGCGTTCGCCGGCCAGGGCGTCCGCCGCCTCCTCGGCTCCTACGCGGGCCTCGAGCGCCTCTGATCACCGAGCGGTAAGCGCTCGCCGCACGGCTGGGCCGTAGCCTCCGCGCGTGTCAGATGCCGATGATGTACTCGCTCGGATGTTCGCAGAGCCAAACCGAAGGCTCCCCCTGTCGAATCTGACCATCAAGGTTGAGTACCTCGTTCTCCTTCGAGCCGACTGGCGGCGCACGCCGAGAAGGAACTTCGATCAACGCTGTTCTCGAGGACCACCTCGCCGAGTACGCCGGAGTGCCTCCTTCGGCCCGCCGGCGGCGCCTCCCCAGGCCGCGATTCCCCCGGCCGATCCGTCCCCGCGACCTGAATGACGAGGCGAGGCGCCGCCGTTCCAGCGAGTGGTAGGCGTCGAGACGACGCTGGGGGTCGGTATGGACGGATTTCGTGCTAACGCATTAGGGTGGCGCTCGGTCTCTTAGCACGAAACATGTTCATGGCACGGGCCCTCCCATGCGACTGGTCTTCGATGGACCTCAGCCTTGGCGGGTGACCGCACGCAGGGGCGGCCGCCACTACACGCGCTACCATCGGGCCATGGCGGACGAGGCGGATCCGAAGGTCCAGGCGCTGGCGGACGAGCTGGTGGAGGCGCGAAACGCCTTCGAGGAGGCGCTGGCGGACATCGACCCGGCGCTGCTGACCAGCCCGGGCCTGGTCGGGGAGTGGTCGGCCCGCGAGCTGGTGGCGCACATGGGCTACTGGGCGGGGCACGCCGCCGAGGCCATCCATCTCGCCGAGGAGGGACGGCTGGACGAGTTCGAGGTCGACGTCCCGAGCGTGGACGAGCGGAACGCGGTCGTGGCCCGAGTGGCAGGAGAGACGGACATGGGGACGGTCCGATCTCGCGAGGAGCTGGCGTTCGAAGCCTTCCGCAAGCGGATCCTGACCGTCGACCCGGAGTGGCTGACCGAGCGCGACGCGGACGGCGACACGCTCGAGGACATCATCAAGTACGACGGGGTCGATCACTTCCGGGAGCACACCAACGACATTCGCGCCTGGTTCGCCGCCGGAGGTGAGCCCGAAACGGCCGATGACTAAAGGTCGGCCCGCGGTGAAGGGCAAGGCCCGGGCGCCGGAGAAGGCACCGGCCGAACGTGCGGCGGAGCTGCGCGAGGCGCTGGAGGACGCGAACTATCGGTACCACGTCCTCGACGCGCCGACGATCGAGGACGCGGAGTACGACCGCCTCCTGCGTGAGCTGGACGAGCTCGAGGCGGCGCATCCCGAGCTCCAGACCCCCGACTCGCCCACGCAGCGGGTGGGCGCCACCCCGTCGGCGGGCTTCGCGGAGGTGCGCCACGCAGTACCGATGCTGTCGCTGGGCAACGCCTTCGGCGCCGATGAGCTGCGCGAGTTCGACCGCCGGGTGCGCAGAGGGCTTGGGCCTGACCGATGCCGACCCGGGCGTGCGCTACGTCTGCGAGCTGAAGATCGACGGCCTGGCGGTCAGCCTCCGCTACGAGGGCCGCTCGCTCGCGCGGGCCGCGACGCGGGGGGACGGCTACACCGGCGAGGACGTGACCGCGAACCTGCGGACGGTCCGGGCCATCCCGCTCACCCTGCGGTCGGACCCGCCCGGGGAGATGCTCGAGGTGCGGGGCGAGGTGTTCATGCCGCGGACCGCGTTCCGGAAGCTGAACGAGCAGCTCGAGGCGGAGGGCAAGCCGCGGTACGCGAACGCGCGGAACACGGCTGCCGGATCGGTTCGGCAGAAGGACCCGCGGGTGACGGCGAGCCGCCGCCTATCGGTCTGGACCTATTCCCTGGTTGGCGTGCCGGGGATTCCGAGCCAGACCGCCTCGCTCGCGCTCCTGCGCGAGCTCGGCTTCGCGGTCAACCCGCACGTCCAGGTTGCGACCGGCGTGGACGAGGTGCTGGCGTTCGTCGCGGAGTGGCAGGACAAGCGTCACGAGCTCGAGTACGAGACCGATGGCGTGGTCGTCAAGGTGGACGACGTCGCCGAGCAGGAGCGGCTGGGGTTCGTCTCCCGCTCCCCGCGGTGGGCGGTCGCCTACAAGTTCCCGGCAGAGCAGGTGACGACCCGGCTGGAGTCGATCGAGGTCTACGTCGGGCGCACCGGGGCCCTGACCCCGGTGGCGCACGTGGAGCCGGTGTTCGTGGGCGGGACGACGGTGCGGAACGCGACGCTCCACAACATCGACGAGATCCGGCGCAAGGACCTGCGGGTCGGGGACCTCGTGCGTCTCCAGCGGGCCGGGGACGTCATCCCCGAGGTGCTGGGGCCGGTGCGTCGAGGCCAGGACCGGCAAGGAGCGGGTGTGGGACATGCCCACCACCTGCCCGGCGTGCGGCACGGAGGCGGTCCGCGAGGAGGGCGAGGTCGTCGCCCGCTGCCCGAACCCGTTCTGCCCCGCCCAGCGCCTGGGCGGCCTGCTCCACTTCACCGGCCGAGGCGGGATGGACGTCGAGGGGCTCGGCTACAAGGTCATGGTCCAACTCGTCGATAAGGAGCTGGTAAGCGAGCCGGCTGACGTCTATCGCCTCACGACGGAGACGCTCGAAGGCCTGGACCGATTTGCCGCGAAGAGCGCGGAGAACCTCCACAACTCCATCGAGCGGTCGCGACAGCGGCCCCTGTATCGGATCCTGGCCGGGCTCGGCATCCGCCATGTCGGGGAGCAGACCGCCATCGACCTCGCCCGCTGGCTGGCGGAGGACGTTCCGCCGACACCGGGTGAGTCGGACGCCGACTGGACGCGCCGCGTCGTCGAGCGGCTGTCAACGGCCACGGCGGAGGAGCTGACCGGGGTCTACGGCGTCGGGGCCGTGGTGGCGGAGAGCATCGCTCGCTTCTTCGATGACGAGCACACCGGGGAGGTGCTCCGCCACCTGGTCGACGCCGGCGTCACCGCCGAGGCCCCCGAACCGGGAGCCGCAACGGCCGCCGGGGAGGGTCCGCTGGCCGGGAAAACGTTGGTCGTGACCGGCACGCTGCCCACCTTCAGTCGCGAGGAGGCGGAAGCCGCCATCCGGGCCGCCGGCGGGCACGCGGCAGGATCGGTCAGCGCGAAGACCGATTACCTGGTCGCCGGCGAGAAGGCCGGCTCCAAGCTGGCCAAGGCGGAGTCGCTCGGCGTACCGATCCTGGACGAGGAAGCCTTCCGCGCACTCCTCCAGGAATGAAGCGGAGCTGATACGCATCTGTAGCCGCCAGGATCGGCGCGGTGGTGTCGGATTGCGATGCATCGGGCCCGACACTCCCGGCCATGAACACCACGCCCAAGCAGATCGGCCGGATGGCGGCCCGGATCGTGACGCGAGCCCTCGTCGCCGCCCTGTACCTGACCGCCGCGTTCGCCATCGTGCCCGCCCTGAGCACGGGCGCGGAAGCGTCCGCCGCAACCGACGCCCGACCGTTGGCCGAGGGCGTCCTCGTCGCACTGGCCCTGATGCTGATCACCGTCGGCACGGCCGTGTACCGCTGGTCGCACGAGGAGACGCTGGCCTAGTCGCGTCAGTCAGGTCCGGGCGTAGACCCCGACGAACCAGACGAACTGCCGGCCAGTCCGAATCGGCTGGAAACCCGCGGCGCGGACCTTGGCCTCGACCTCTGCCCGATCGTGGATGAACCGGGGCAACGGATCTCCCTGGAGCCGCTCCCACAGGCCGAAGACGAACCACCGGGTGCGCGCGAGCAGGCCCCAGAAGCCCCGGGACTCCGGCATCGCGAACGCATAGAGGCGGCGCGCGGCGCCGGTGGAGCGGGCGATGAGCGCATCCGCGTCCGGGTAGCAGCAGATCACCTTGTCGAGCACGACCACGTCGTGCGGATCGAGCGGCTCGACCGCCGCGTCGCCGACCCACAGGTCCGCGCGATCGGTGAGGCCCGCCTCCTCGACCAGCTCCGACGCGAGGGCGATCGCCTCCGACGATAGATCGGCGCCGGTGGCCCGCGTCGCGCCCGCTTCGAGCGCGCGGACGAGGAACTCCCCCGAGCCACAGCCGAGATCCATGAGCGTGGACCCGGCGAGCCCCGCCTCCTGGAGCCAGCTGAACATCATGTCCGTCGCCTCGGGCCCAATCGGCTCCCAGTCCTGGAAGCGGTCGTCGAAATGCTCACCGATGCGCTGCGCATCGCTCTTCGGCGCTTCGGGCGGGCACGGGCAGGGCTCGGGGTTTGGGCCGGACATTCGGTCGGGAGTCTAGACTGCCCCGACCCATGTCGATGACCGATCCGCTGGCCGAAGCCCAGGCCGCCCGGCCCCGGATCATGACCGGGCCCTTCCTGGCGGTGGCGGCGGCCAGCCTGCTCTACTTCGTGGCCGACGGCCTGACCCTGCCCATCTACCCGGTGTTCGTCGCCGGTCCGCTCGGTGGCGACGCGGCCGCCCTCGGCCTCGTCTTCGGCGCCTTCAGCGTGACCGCCCTCCTCCTGCGACCGTGGTCCGGCACCTTCGCCGACCGTCGCGGCCGCCGGCCGCTCCTGCTCGGGGGAGCGGTCCTGCTGGTGGTCGCCATGCTCGGCCATATCCTCGTCTCCTCCGTCGAGATGCTCATCGTGATGCGGCTGGTGATGGGGATCTCGGAGGCCGCGTTCTTCGTGGCCGCGTTCACCATGGCCAGTGACCTCACCCCGGAGGACCGTCGCGGAGAGGCCCTGAGCCTGATCTCGCTCTCGCTGTACGCCGGAATCGCGATCGGCCCGTTCATCGGTGAGCTCGTCCTCGGCGAGGACCGATTCGCGCTGGCCTGGGCGACGGCAGCCGCGCTGGCGGTGGTCGCCATCGTCATCGGTCTGCGGGTGCCGGAAACGCGGCCGGTGGAGGGCAGTGCCGAAGCCGTCGGGCAGCCGGGCCGGTACCGGCTCATCCACCCGCGTGGCGTGCTGCCGGGCTTCATCGTGCTGGCCGGGACGTGGGGGATGGCCGGCTTCTTCGTGTTCGCCAAGCCCTATGGGCAGGAGCTCGGCCTCGCGGGCGTCGCCCCGCTCTTCCTCCTCTACGCGGGCATCGTGATCGTCATCCGCGCCCTGATGCCGTGGGCGCCGGACCGATTCGGCGGACGTCGGCTGGCCGGCGCCGCGCTCGTGTTCATCATCGCCGGGCTCGTGGTCATGGGCGCGGTCGGCAGCCCGGTCGGGCTGTACGCGGGCACCATCGTCATGGCGCTGGGCGTCGCCTTCTTCCCGCCGGCCATCCTGACCATGGCCCAGGTCGGCATCCCGGCCCTCGAGCGCGGGACCCTGATCGGGACCACGAGCGCCTTCATCGACCTCGGGTTCGGCGTGGCGCCGATCACCCTCGGGTTGGTGGCCAACGGCGCGGGCTACCCGGTGACCTTCGTGGTGTCGGCCGTCATCGCCGGGGTGGGTCTCGTGCTGCTGCTCGTGGGCTACCGTTCCCGCGCCGCGACCGCGGAACAGGAGCCGGAGGCGAGCGCCGCCTAGCGGTTTCCCCCGGCCATCTTCACCGCCTCCGGCCGCTGCCGCAGGCGCCACATGGCCACGATTCCCAGCGCCGGGCCGATCGCGAGCAACGCGAACGCCACCTGCCATGTCGCCCCGGTGACCGGAGCGAGGAGCCCGATCCCCAGGATCGTGATCCCGGTCAGCAGGAAGCCACTCGCCGTCTGGAGCGCGAGCGCGGACCCCGCGGTGCCCGGCGGGGAGAGCTCGCTCACCGCGGTCGAGAACTGGGCCGAGTCCGCCACCACGGTCACCCCCCACACCAGGCCCAGGGCCACGGTCAACGCGGGCGCCGCCCCGAACAGCAGGCCGATGAGCACGGCACAGGCGCCGCTCCCCGCCATGGCGGCGATGGTCAGCGTTGTTCGCCCGACCCGGTCGGCGAGGGCACCGGCCACGACGCACCCCACCGCCCCGGCCGCGACGATCAGGAAGGCGGCCGCGGACGCGAGGGCCGGGTCTTCCGTGCCGAACGCGAGGAACGAGGCGGCCAGGAACGCCGGCACCCAGGTCCACATCGCGTACAGCTCCCACATGTGCCCGAGGTAGCCGAGGTTCGCGAGCCGGACGGAGTGCTCGCGGAACGCGCTGGCCGCGAGCTGCATCGAGAAGCGCTGGGCGCCGATGTGCAGCGGTCCCTCGCGCACGCCGACCAAACCGATGACCCCACCGATCACGGTGGCGACCGAGGCGGCGATGACCACCGGCTGCCAGTCCACCGCCGACGTGGCGCCGATGGCTCGGAACAGGTGGGGAAGCGAGGCGCCGCCGGTGATCGCCCCCACCAGCACCCCGACGGCGAGGCCTCGCTGGGCGCGGAACCATCCCGCGAGGTGCCGCAGCGCCACCGGATAGACGGCCGCGACCCCGAAACCGGTGAGCGCCCGCCACGGCAGGGCGGAGCCGAGGTCGGTGGCCAGGAGGGCGAATCCCAGGTTGGCGAGGGCGGCGATCGCCGCGCCGACTCCGATCAGCCACCGCGCGGGCAGGACGTCGGCCGCGCCGCTGATCGCCACGGTGAGCGCTCCCACCACGAACCCGAGCTGGACGGCCACGGTCAGGAGGGCGGTGTCGAGCCCGGACAGGCCCCACTCCGCGGTCAGGCTCGGCGCGACGGCCGAGCCGCTGAACCACGGGGAGCTGGCGAGCAGCACCGCGGCCGCCAGGATCGCGAGCTGGCTCCAGCGGCCTGCCGGCTCCGCGACCGGAGCAGGGGCCGTCACGCGGCGTCGCCTTCGGCCAGGAACGCTTCGACGATCCGGTCGTAGTCGCGGAACGAGACCCGGACGGTGTGGCCCGACGCCGGGTCACGCTCGATCCGCGCCCCCGGGATGCGGGAGGCGAGCAGCTCCGACGACGCCGTCGGGACGACCCGATCCCCGCCGCCGATCAGCACCAGCACCGGCACCGTGATCTCCCCCAGCCGGTCGGTCACGAACGACGTCGGATCCAGCGTCGTCCGCAGCTCGGCCAGGAACCGCTCCGGGGTCGACGGCCGAGGCTGGAGGGCCGCGACCGCGGCGAAGGACCCGGCCGCCGGCGCCGTGCTTTCCGGACCGCCGGCCTTGAGCTGTTCGGCCTGGAGGCCGAACAGCGTGCCCCAGTCGTCCCGCTCGCCCAGCTCGATCCACTCCCGCATGCGCACCGCCATCGGTGAATCCAGTGGTGTCTCGGCAGACGAGGCGGCGAGGACGAGCCGCGAGATCAGCTCCGGGTAGTCGACCGTGAGCCACAGCGAGATGCGGCCGCCGCCGGATTCGGCCTCGACCGCGAACGGGCCGGCCATGTCGCCCAGCGCGACCGCCACCGCCGCGGCCGACCACCGCGGGTGGAGGAGGACGTCCGCATCGGCCGGATCGTCGGGAATCGGTCGGCCGACGACCGTCACCGGCCGGGCCCGGGATCGGTCCGCCCAGCGTCGGAGATGCACGGACTCGGCGCCGGCGAGCGGCCGCAGGCCGGTCTCGACCCCGCCGAGCACGACCAGCGGCCTCCCCGGTCCGCCGGGGATCCGCAGTCGCTCGATCCGACCCTTGGGGATGGTCAGGGACTCGACCCGGGGGGCCTCGGTCATCGGCGCATTGTGGCCTGCTAGCATCGGCTCATGATCACCCGCGCGGACGTCGAGAACGTCGCCGCGCTCGCCCGCCTCCACCTGACCGATGAGGAGCTCGCCCTGATGGAGGGCCAGCTGTCGCGGATCCTGGTGGCGATCGAGGCCCTGCGCGACGTCGACACCAGCCAGGTCGGGCCGACCGCCAGCGTGCTCGCGCTCGAAAACGTCATGCGCGATGACATCCCGTCGGACGGCATCTCGCGCGAGGCGGCGCTCGCCAACGCGCCAGTGCGCGAGGGGGACCACCTCCGCGTGCCCCTGATCCTCAAGGAGGGCAGGTAGGCGTTGACCGATGCCTGAGCTGCCGCTCGCCGACCGCACCATCTCGGAGGTCGTCCCGTTCCTGGAGCGCGGGGAGCTGTCCAGCCGCGAGCTGGTGGAGGCCTGCCTGGCTCGGATCGAGCGTGACGGCAGCCGGCTGAACACCTTCCTGGCGGTGGGCGCCGAGCGGGCACTGACCGATGCCGACGTTGCCGATCAGGCCCGCCGGGACGGCGTGAAGGCGCCCCTCCTCGGGATCCCGTACGCGCTGAAGGACATCTTCGTGACCCGCGCCCTCGATGCCGACGGGCAGCCGGACGGAGGTCTGCCGACCACGGCCGGGTCGAGGATCCTGGAGGGCTATCGGTCTCCGTATGCGAGCGACGCGGAGGATCGGATGGCCGCCGCCGGGGCGGTGCTGCTGGGCAAGACGAACCTCGACGAGTTCGCGATGGGCTCCTCGAACGAGAACAGCGCCTTCGGGCCGGTGCGCAACCCGTGGGACGAGAGCACGGTGCCGGGTGGGTCGAGCGGCGGGTCCGCCGTCGCGGTGGCCGCCGGGCAGGCCTTCTTCGCGACCGGCACCGACACCGGGGGCAGCATCCGCCAGCCCGGCGCCCTGAGTGGCGTGGTGGGCCTGAAGCCGACCTACGGGCGGGTGAGCCGATACGGGATGGTGGCCTTCGCCTCCTCGCTCGACTGCGGCGGGCCGCTCACCCGGTCGGTGCGGGACGCGGCCATCGTCCTGGGCGCCCTGGCGGGGCACGACCAGCGAGACGCGACCTCCGTCGAGGAGCCCGTTCCCGACTACGTTGCCGCCCTCGACGGGGAGGTGCGCGGCCTGCGGCTCGGTGTTCCGCGCGAGTTCTTCGTCTCCGGCATGGAGCCGGGGGTCGAGACCGCGGTTCGGGCCGCGATCGAGGTCCTCGCCTCGGCCGGGGCGGACATCGTCGACGTCTCGCTGCCGTCCACCGACAAGGGCCTGGCCACCTACTACATCATCACCCCGGCCGAGGCCAGCGCGAACCTGGCCCGCTACGACGGGATCCGCTACGGCGCCTCGGCGGGCGTGGACGAGCTCCTCGACAACTACCGCCTCACCCGGGGAGCGGGATTCGGTCCCGAGGTCAAGCGTCGCATCATCCTCGGTACCTACGCGTTATCGGCCGGTTACTACGACGCGTACTACCTCAAGGCCCAGCAGGTCCGGACCCTGATCAAGGCCGAGTTCGACGAGGTCCTGACCGATGTCGACGCCCTGCTCGCGCCCACCTCGCCATCGGTCGCGTTCAAGATCGGGGCCAAGACCGATGACCCGCTGCTCATGTACCTCAACGACGCCTGCACCCTGCCGGTGAACATCGCCGGCCTGCCGGGCATCTCGGTCCCGTGCGGGCTCTCCGGGCGAGCTGCCGGTCGGGTTCCAGGTCATCGGTCGTGCCTTCGACGAAGCGACCGTGCTCCGCGTGGCCGACGCCTACGAGCGCCGCGCCGGCTTCACAGCCCTCCGTCCACCAACCGCCCACGACTAGCATCAGGAGGATCGACAAATGCACCTCACCGATCGTGCTCGTTCCCGGCTTCTGGCTCGGCGCCTGGGCCTGGGACGAGGTCGCCGAGCTGCTGCGCGCCGACGGCCACCAGGTCACCGCCCTGACCCTCCCCGGCCTGGAGTCGGCCGACGCCGACCGCTCCGCGATCACCCTGTCGGACCACATCCAGGCGATCGTCGATGCCGTTCAGGCGGCGGGTGACCCGGCGGTCCTCGTCGTCCACAGCGCGGCCGGCTTCTCCGGCTACGCCGCCAGCGACCGGGTCCCCGAGCGGATCGCGGCCATGGTCTACGTCGACACCGCCCCGGGCGTGGGCGCGCTGGATCCGGAGATCGAAGGGGCGGACAAGCCCATGGTCTGGGCGGAGATCGAGGAAGAGGAGAACCTCGACGGGCTCAGCGACGAGCAGAAGGCGACGTTCCGGGAGCGAGCGGTCCCCGAACCTGCCGGCGTCCTGCGCGAGAACGTCGAGCTGACGAACGACGCCCGCCGCGACATCCCGAGCACCCTGATCTGCACCGGGTTCACCGCCGAGCAGTACCAGACCTACGCCAGGGAGCACCCCGATTGGGCATTCCTCGCCGGCATCCCCGAGCTCCGCAACACCACCTGGATCGACCTGCCGACCAGCCACTGGCCGATGTGGTCGCGCCCCCGCGAGCTCGCCGCGATCATCGGTGACGTGGCGAAGGCCCAGGCGCCCGGCGCCTAGCTAGGCCGAAGTCGAGGCCGAGGAACTCCAGCACCAGCTTCGTGAACCGCTCGGGCTGCTCGAGGTTGAGCATGTGGGCCGCGCCCTCGAAGACCTCGAGCCGGGCGCCGGGCACGGTCTCGGCCAGGATGCGGCAGGTGGCGTTGGTGTACGCCTCGTCGAGGGAGCCGATGACCACGAGGAGCGGCATCGTGACCTGGTCGATGCGATCGTCGGCCGGCGGATCGAGCCGTTGCGGGATGGCCTCCTCCTTCTCGGCGGCGTAGGTGGTGAGGATCCAGTCGTGCAGCTGGTCGCGGATGGCGGCATCCAGGCGCCCTATCGGGCTGCCCCGGGCCGTCGCCCCAGAACGCGGTCTCCAGCTCGGCCAGCCGCGCCCAGTCCTTCGCCTCCAGCGCCTCCTCGCTTGCCTTCTCCATGGCGTCGCCCAGGGCGACCTCTGCTTCGGACAGATCCGCGGGCTCGCCCACGCCGCCACCGGCGACCTCGATCAGGCTGGTCACCCGGTTCGGGTTGGTGACGGTGAAGTTCAGGGCGATCGACGCCGAGCGCGAGGTGCCCAGCAGATGGGTCGACTCCACGTTCAGGTGGTCGAGCGCCTGCTCCAGGTCACCGTGGTTCGAGAACTCGACGTGCTCGCTCTCGGACGCGCCATAGCCGCGCGAGTCGTAGCGGATCACGCGGTAGCGCTCGGCGAAGGCGGGGACGTGCGGATCCCACTGCCGGAGGTTCGCCACGCCGGCATGGAGCAGCACGAGGGGTGGCCCCTCGCCCGCCTCTTCGTAGTACAGCCGACCACCGTTGACCGGGATGAATCCGCTCTTCTCCATGCGCCGATCCTACCGCTAGACTGCGAAACCGATGCCCGAGATCAGCCACGTCCACCTCGCCGTGCCCGACCTGACGACCCTCAACCGCGTCATTCCGCGAGGGCGGCGCCCAGTCCTTTCCGCAGTGGCTGTCGACCGACTACGCGGACCGTGCCCAAATCGAGTGGTACGGGATCCGAGGCGCCCTGACTGCTGAACGTCGAGCCGCCCGATGACCCCGCCCGCGAGGGCCTGTGGCCCCGCCCGGTGGACGACTGGACCGAGCCGCCCCGGGGCGTGATCCTGGCCACGGTCGACGCGGCCCGCGCCGTCGAGGATCTGAAGCCGGTCGTCGGCGCCGATGCGAAGTGGTGGGAGACGGGGGAGGACCCGCTGCTGAAGGCGAGCTGCCGCCGGACGACCCTCGGCCGGAGCGTGCTGGTCCTCGCCGAGCCCACGGCCGAGGGGTACGTGGCGGCCTGCCTGGCCCGCTTCGGGGAGGGACCGGTCGCGGTCGCCCTGGACGGGACGACATCGGTCGGCCGCGAAGCGGCCGCCAACCCGGTGAGCGACGGCCCGGCCCGCTACGTCCGCCTCGGCGAGGACGACGCCCCGACCCTCATCTTCCTGCCCGCCAGCGCCTGATGGGGGACGAGCCCGGCGAATACGCGGCGAGCATCGCGGCGTGGGACGCGGAGCGTGATGCGCGGCTGCGGTCGCCGAAAGGCTGGCTCGCGCTGGTCGGCCTCCACTGGCTGACCGAGGGATCGCAGGCCGTAGGTTCCGATCCAGCGAACCCGATCCATCTGATCGGCCGCGGCGTGCCGCCGCACGCCGGGAGCCTGGAAGTGACCGACGGCGAGGCGACCTACCGGCCGAGCCCGGAGTTCGCATCGGCGGCGGAGGTCCCGCTCACCGACGACCTGGCGGGAGCGCCCACGATCGTCGAGCTCGGGCTCGCTGCGATTTCACCTGATTCGGCGCGGCGACCGCGCTCGGCCTCCGGGTCCGCGACACGGAGGCACCAATCCTCAAATCCTTCCCCGGCGTCCCGCGCTTCCCGGTGGATCCGGCATGGCGGGTCACGGGACGCCTCGAGCGGCCGCCGGGCCTGCGGACGGTGGACGTGCCCGACGTCCTGGGCGACGTCCGCCAGGAGGAGTCGCCCGGCGTCGTCCACTTCACGATCGACGGCAGAGACCTCACCCTCGACGCGCTCCAGGAGGACGACGAACGCCCTGTGGCTCATCTTCGGCGACACGACGAACGGGCAGGAGACCTACTCCGGCGGCCGCTTCCTGGTGAGCGAGCCCGTGGCGGAGGACGGATCGGTCGTGGTCGACTTCAACCTGGCGTACAACCCGCCCTGCGTGTTCAGTCCGTATGCCACCTGCCCCCTCCCGTGGCCGGCCAACGTCCTGCCGGTGGCGGTACGGGCGGGGGAGCGGATGCCGGCACAGTCGGACAGATAGACTGGATGGACCGATGACCACCGACGCGACCGGCACCGTCCGGGCTCCGGCCGAGTTCCTGAACGACACCGTTCGGCACATCCAGCCCTCGGGCATCCGCCGCTTCTTCGACATGCTGGCGGAGATGAAGGACGTCATCAGCCTGACCATCGGGGAGCCGGACTTCACGACGCCCGAGCCCCTCACCCGGGCGGCGATCGCCGCCCTCGAGGCGGGGGAGACGCACTACACCGCGAACGGCGGGATGATCGAGCTGCGCGAGCTGGTGGCCGCGAACCTGGCGGATCGGTACGGGGTCCGCTACGAGCCCCGCGGGGAGCTGGTCATCACCGTCGGCGCCAGCGAGGGCCTGGACGCCACCCTGCGGGCGGTGATCAACCCCGGGGACGAGGTGATCTACCACGAGCCGTGCTTCGTGGCCTACGCGCCCGTGCATCACCCTCGCCGGCGGCGTGCCGGTCGCGCTGTCCACGTCCGACGCCACCGACTTCCGCGTCACCGCCGACCAGATCGAGGCCGCCATCACGCCCCGCACCAAGGCGATCTTCCTCGGCTACCCGAACAACCCGACCGGGGCGGTCCTGGATGCCGACGAGCTGGCGGCGATCGGGGATGTCGCCGAGCGCCACGACCTGCTGGTCATCAGCGACGAGATCTACGACCGGCTGGTGTACGGCGGGCATCGCCACACCGCCTTCAGCGCCCTGCCGCGGATGCGGGACCGAACGGTCCTCATCGGCGGCTTTTCGAAGGCGTACGCCATGACCGGCTGGCGGATCGGCTACGTGGCGGCGCCGGCGGACCTCATGGCCGGGATCGCCAAGGTCCACCAGTACGGGATCATGTGCGCCCCCACCGCCGCCCAGCACGCGGCCATCGCCGCGCTCGAGGTGGGGGAGCCGTTCGTCCAGGACATGCTGGCCGAGTACGACCGCCGCCGGCAGCTCATGGTCCGGCGGCTGAACGAGATCGGTCTGCTCTGCTTCGAACCGATGGGCGCGTTCTACGCCTTCCCCGAGGTGACCGCCGCCACCGGCCTGTCAGCCGAGGACTTCGCCCAGCAGCTCCTCGCCGAGGAGCACGTCGCGGTGGTCCCGGGCGAGGCCTTCGGGCCTTCGGGCGCCGGCCACGTGCGGGCCTGCTACGCGACCGCCTACGAGCAGATCGAGGAAGCGATGGACCGCATCGAGCGGTTCGTGGGCGCCCGGCGGAGGAACGCCGCCTAGAGGCGCCTAGAGAGGCGTGACGAGCGGCGTGATCGTCATGGAGTCGAAGACTTCCGTGGCGTGCTCGAGGAAGTGGTCGTAGTCCTCGATTTCCGATCGTGCCTCGGCCACGAGGATCACGGTGGCGCTCCCTCCGTCGACGGCAATGATCCGGGCCTGTTCCATGTCCTCGAAGTCAAACGGACCCCCGGGCGGTAGGGGCCACACCGAGATCTGGCCGTCACCGGTCGCCGCGCATGCAGCGTCGATGGCCGTGGTCAGGTCCACCTGGAGCGCGGGCCGGCCGCCGACCTCGACCTCGACCGGCGCACCGGCGGTGACCCCGGTGCGACCGGCCAGCATGGCCATGAACTCGGCCGGCGTGGTGCCGGTCGTGCTGGTGCCGGCCTCCGGGTCGCAGGCGTCGGTGAAGTACTCACCCCCGAACGCGAGGGCGCTGATGGCCGCATCCTCCACGTCGGCCAGGAGCAGGCCGAAGCCGACGCCGGGCGTGTCCGCCAGGCCCGACCAGTCGTGGTCGTCCAGGCTGAACTCGATGTGGGTCCCGGTCGTCTCCGACACGTAGTCGCCCGCCGCCAGCGGGCCGTTGCAGACGACGCCCGGGTCGCAGAGTGCGGCGGCGGATTCGGAGGGAACCGGTGACGGTTCGTGGTCGGTCGGATGTGCCGAATGGGATGGTGAGGCCGACGCCGACGGCGAGCAGGCGGCCAGCATGGCGACCAGCAGGATCGCGCCTGGACGCAGGGCACGCGAGGTCATCGGTCAGTCAACCTCATTTGGCGGAACAGAGGGGCGCCAGTATCGCCGCTACTTGTCCAGGGAGCTGAAGCAGGCGCGGGCGAAGTCGAGCAGCGCGGAGACCTGGCTCTTGTCCTGCTCGTTCGACTCGGCCGCCAGCTCGATCTTGGGCTCCTCCGCGATGAGCCGCCACACGGAGCGGGCGGTCTTCGAGTTGTCATCCCATTGGGCGTCGCTCTGGAGGCGCATGCTCCGGATGGACGGCCATCGGTACAGCCCGCCGCGCAGCTCGTAGGTCGCCGATCCGACGGACTGCGGCGCGAAGTTGTAGTCGAGCAGACCGATATCGGTCGCGATCAGCACCCGCTGCCGTTCGCTGTCGGGGTTGATCGTGACGTGGGCCGCCAGCTCGACCGCGCCCAGCTCGCCCAGCTGGCGCTGGACGAGGGCGCGCGAGCGACCGATCTGCTCCCATTCGCCGATGCGCACGGGCCGGAGCATACAATCCGGCCGTGGTCGCCGCCGTCGCTTACGAGACCGTGATCGGGATCGAGGTCCACGCTCAGCTGCGAACGGCCTCGAAGATGTTCTGCCGCTGCCGCACGGCGCCACTCCCCGGCGAGGCGGACGAGCCGAACACGCGGGTCTGCCCCATCTGCATGGGCATGCCCGGCACGCTCCCGGTCATCAACCGCCGCGCGGTCGAGCTGGTGATGCTCACCGGGCTCGCCCTGGAGGCGGAGGTCCAGACCGAGGCGGTCCGCTTCGAGCGGAAGAACTACTTCTACCCCGACCTGCCGAAGGGCTACCAGATCAGCCAGTACGCGCTGCCGCTGACCGCCAACGGCCGGCTGGCGGTGCCGGTCACGGCCGAGGAGCGCGAGATCATGGTCCAGATCACCCGCGCCCACCTGGAGGAGGACACCGCCCGGCTGCTCCACGGCGGGCGGGACCACTCCCTGGTGGACTTCAACCGGGCTGGCGTGCCGCTGATGGAGGTCGTGACCGAGCCTGACCTCCGCTCGCCGGCCCAGGCACGGGCCTACGGCGAGACCCTGCGCGACCTCCTCCGCTTCATCGGGGCGTCGGACGCGGACATGGAAGCCGGTTCGATGCGGATCGAGGGCAACGTCAGCCTGCGCGAGGTGGGGAGCGAGCTGTTCGGGACGAAGGTCGAGGTCAAGAACCTGAACTCGTTCCGCTCGCTGGAGCGGGCGATGGAGTTCGAGGTCGAGCGGATGACCGAGTCGCTGGCCGCCGGCGTGCCGCTGACCCAGGAGACGCGCGGCTGGGACGAGACCGGCGGCCGCACGATGCCCCAGCGCTCGAAGGAGGAGGCGAACGACTACCGATACTTCCCCGAGCCGGACCTTCCGCCGCTGCGTCCCTCGCCGGAATGGGTGGCGGAGCTGCGGGCATCGCTGCCGGAGCTGCCCGCCGCGCGCCGGGCGCGGTACGTCGCCGAGCTGGGGCTCACGCCGTACGACGCCGGGGTCCTGAGCGCGGAGGTGAGCCTGGGGGACTACTTCGACGCGGTCGTGGCGACCGGCGTGCCGCCCAAGGCGGCGGCCAACTGGGTGAGCGGCGAGTTCAGCCGGCTCCTGAACCAGCACGCCGCGGAGGGGCTCCGCGCGCGGGACGTGGCCCTGCCCCCGGAAGGCCTGGCCGAGCTCATCGAGGAGGTCGAGGCGGGACGCGTCTCGGCGAGCACCGCGAAGCAGGTCCTGGCTCGCTGCTTCGAGAGCGGGGAGATGCCGCGGGTCGTCATCGTGGCCGAGGGCCTGGCCCAGGTCAGCGACGGGGTTGTCATCGGCGAGGCGGTGGACGCCGTGCTGGCGGCCGAAGCGACCGCGGTCGGGGAGTATCGGTCCGGCAAGAAGCAGGTCTACGGCTTCCTGGTGGGCCGGGTCATGGCCCGGCTGGATGGCAAGGCCGATGCCCGCCTGGTCAACGAAGAGCTCCGGCGGCGGCTGGACGAGGTCGGGAGTGGCTGACCCGGCAGACCTGCTCGCGTTCGCCCTCCAACTGGCCGACGAGGCCGATGCCATCACCCTGCCGGCCTTCCTCGATGGCGTCGAAGCGCATGCCAAGGCCGATGGGACGCCGGTCACGGTGGCCGACACGGCCGTCGAGCAGGCGATCCGGGAACGAATCGGGGCGGCGTTCCCGGACCACGGCATCCTGGGCGAGGAGATGGGCGCGGAACCCGGAGAGCGGCGAGGCGCGCTGGATCATCGATCCGATCGACGGGACGGTGAACTTCACCCGGCGGATTGCCGTGTGGGCCACGCTCATCGCCGTCGAGCAGGACGGGGACCTGGTGGCCGCCGTCGTCTCCTCGCCGGCGCTCTCCCAGCGCTGGTCCGCGGCGCGCGGCCTCGGGGCGACGACCGTCCATTTCGGCCGCGAGCGACCGATCCGCGTCTCCGACGTCCGCCGCCTGGCCGAGGCGCAGGTCGTCCATGCCGGCGTGGGAGCGATGCAGCGGGAGGGGCATGGGTCCCGGCCTGTGGCAGGCGCTGCACCAGTCGAAACGGGACCGCGGGTTCGGCGACGCGCTGGGCTACATGCTCGTCGCCCAGGGCTCGGCCGACGTCATGGTCGAGACGAAGGTCAAGCCCTGGGACCTGGCCGCCCCGGCCATGATCGTCACCGAGGCCGGCGGCCGCTTCACGGACGTGGCCGGCAGCCCGGGCTATGCCGGCCCGACCGCGCTGGCCACCAACGGCCATCTCCACGAGGAGCTCGTCCGGGTCCTCGCCGAGGCCTAGGCCTAGCCCTCCTGGGCCATCCCGCGCAGCCGAAGCCACGTATCGGGCGTCGGGTCCCGACCGAGGAAGGCGCGCACCAGCTCCGCCGCGGGCCGGCTGCCGTTCGGCTCGAGGATCTCGCGCCGGTAGTCGGCGCCGACGGCCGGGGACGTCACGCCCTCGGCCGTGAACCGCCCGAACAGGTCGTCGCCGATGACCTCCGACCACAGGTAGCCGTAGTAGCCCGCGTCGTAGCCGCCCATCGGATGGGCGAAGCCGGACAGGAGGAACGTGCCCTCCGGGTACGGCGTGCCGACGTGAACGTGGGCCGTTCGCAGGACCTCGTCGAGATCCGGCTCCGCCTGCCCATCGTGGAGGCCGAGGTCGAGCTGACCGTAGAACACCTGGACGAGCGTCTTCAGACCGATGTTCACGTACCGCGCCGCGATCATCTGGTCGACCAGCTCGGCGGGGATCGGCTCCCGGGTCCGGTAGTGCCGCGCGAAGCGACCCAGGACGCCGGGGTCCCACGCCCAGTGCTCCATGATCTGGGACGGGGCCTCGACGAAGTCGATCTCCGTCTCGCTGCCACTCGTCCGCGCGTACTCGGCCCGGGTGAGGGACATGTGGAGGATGTGGCCGAACTCGTGGAACAGGGTCTCCAGCTCGTTGTGCTGGAGGAGTGACGGCCGATCCCCGGCGGGCGGGGTGAAGTTGGCGAGGATGGTGCTCACCGGCTGCTCGTAGGTCGCCGTCCGCGCGCCGATGGCCGACGACCAGCGGGAACGCGGCCGCGTGCCCGAACTTGCCCTCGCGGGGGAACCAGTCCGCGTAGAACGAGGCGATCGGTTCCCCGGAGGCGCGGTCGAGGATCTCGTACAGCTCGACCGATGGGTGCCACCCGTGGGCCTCGGGCACGCGCCGGAAGTCAAGACCCAGGACCTCGCCGGTCAGGGCGAACATGCCCTCCAGGCTGGCCTCCATGGGCAGGTACTCGGCGACGAGGTTGGCGTCGACCCCGAAGTCCGACCGGCGCATCTGCTCGTCGTAGTAGGTCCAGTCCCAGGCCTGGAGCAGGCCCTCGTGGCCGTCGGCGCGGAAGCGTTCGGTCAGCACGTCGAGCTCGCGATCGCGGACGGCCGTGAGGCGGGGCACGAGGGACTCGTAGAACGCGGCCACCGCCTCGGGCGTCTCGGCCATCTTCACCTCGATCGCGTAGTGCGCCCAGGTCGGATGGCCGAGCAGCTCGGCGGCGCGCTGCCGCAGACGGATCGCCTCCTCCATCAACGGTCGGTTGGCGTCCACGCACCGGCGCCAGTGCTTGCGGAACAGCGCCTCGCGGGCCGGGCGGTTCGGGGACTGGGCGAGGAACGGGTACACCTCGGGGTAGTCGAGGCTGACCCGCAGCGTCCCGTCCCGGCTCCCCGGTGACAGCCGCTCCACGAACTCGTCCGGCATCCCCTCCAGCTCGTCCCGGGTCAGCTCGATCGCGTCCTCGTACTCGTTGACGTTGCGGTTGAACGCGATCTCGAGCTCGACCAGGCGAGCGCGGAGCTGCTCGAGCTCGGCGCGGGCCGCGGGCTCCAGGGCGTGGCCGGCCCGGCGGAAGTCACGCATCCACAGGAACAGGACGCGCTTCTGCTCCGGCGTCAGCGACTCCGCCTCCGGCGCATCGGCCACGGCTCGGACGGCGTGGTAGAGGTCCTCGCGGAAGGGAAGCGCCGCCCGCCACTTCGTGATCCGCTCCTCGGCCTCCGACCCGGCGTCCCGGACGGCGGAGTCCGGGTGCGCCTGCCCCAGGATCGCGCCCCGACCGTACGCCGCCGTCAGGCGGGCATTGGCCAGCTCCAGCGGTGCGACCCGTGCCGCGAACGAGACCTCGTCCGCGCCCAGTGCCTGGTCGACGAGCGCGTCGGCATCGGCCAGGCCGGCATCGGTCTCCTGGCGGACCGATTCGACGCTGGCGGTGGTGTAGTCGTAGCGCACGCCGGGATGGTACCCGGCGACCTGGGGCCGATCAGGCCTCGGCGGCGGTGGCGTCCAGCTGCCCGGTCGTGGCCAGGGTGGTGGCCCGGATGGCGTCCATCGGTCGCGCGAGCAGGAAGCCCTGCCCGTACGTGCATCCCAGCTCGCGGAGGCGCTCCAGCTGCTCGGGCCGCTCGATGCCCTCGCCCACCGTCTCCATCCCCATCGAGGTGGCGAGCTGGATGACCGAGCGCACGAGCGCGGTCTCCTCGTCCGGTCCGCCGAGACGGGAGGTGAACGACCGGTCGATCTTCAGCGTCTCGATCGGGAACTTCGAGAGGTAGCTCAACGACGAGTAGCCGGTGCCGAAGTCGTCCAGGCCGAGGTGGATGCCGAGGCCGCGCAGCTCCTGGAGGCGCCCTTCGTCGTCCTGCATGATGCTCGACTCGGTCAGCTCCAGGGTCAGGACGTCCGGCTCGAGGCCGGTCTCCGCGAGCACGTCCTGGACCATCAACACCACCTCCGGGTCGCGGAGCTGGCGGGCGGCGAGGTTCACGCTGACCTTGATCCCGTTGCTGCCGGCCATGCGCCATGCCTGCGCCTGGCGACACGCCTGGGCCAGCACCCAGCGACCGATGGGCACGATCAGGCCCGTCTCCTCCGCGAGGGGCACGAAATCGCCGGGACCCACCTCGCCGCGATCCGGGTGGCGCCAGCGGACGAGCGTCTCGAAGCCGTCGAGCGCGCCGTCCGACAGGCGGAAGATGGGCTGGTAGCGGACGCGCATCTCGCCCCGCTCGAGGGCGCGCTCGAGGTCCGCCTTGAGCTCGAGGCGGGTGACCGCCGCGGCGTGCATGCTGGCCTCGAACACCTCGAGCCGGCCCTTCCCGCGGGACTTGGCGGTGTACATCGCCACGTCGGCGTTGCGGAGGAGGACCTCCGCCTCGCGGTTGTCGGCGCTGCTCATGGCCGCGCCCGCGCTGGCGCCGATGTGGACCTGCTTGCCGGCGATCTCGAACGGGGCCCGCAGGGCGCCCAACAGGCGACTGCCGACGTGCTCGACCATCTCGATGTCCGCGTCCTCGACCAGGACCGCGAACTCGTCGCCGCCCAGCCGCGCGACGGTGTCCTCCAGCCGGAGGTTGCCGCGCAGGCGCTGGGCGACGGCCTGCAGCAGCTCATCGCCGGCCGCGTGGCCCAGGGAGTCGTTGATCGTCTTGAAGTCGTCGAGGTCCATGAACAGGACGCCCGTGGCATCCGGCTTGTCACGCCGCGAGAGGGCGTGGCCCACGCGGTCCACGAACAGGGCGCGGTTGGCCAGCGTGGTCAGGGGGTCGTGCAGGGCTTCGTGCTTGAGCTGCTCCTCGAGTGCCCGCCGCTCGGTGACGTCACGGCAGTTGATCACGATGCCCGCCACCGCCGGGTCGTCGAGCAGGTTCTTGGCGGTGGCCTCCAGGATTCGCCACGACCCGTCGGCATGTCGCGTCCGCAGCTCGAGCGTCCGTTCGGCCCCCGGCTGGGCGCCGAGCTCGGAGAGCGAGGTGCGGAAGTACTCCGCGTCGTGCGGATGGGCGAGCACGCCGACCGGGTGGCCGAGACGACTGGTCGGACTGTGGCCGAGCACCCGCTCGACGGACGGGCTCTGGTACGCGATCCGGCCGTCGCGGCCGACGATCAGGACCACGTCGGTGGAGTTCGTGACCAGGGTCCGGAACCGCCGCTCGCTGGACTCCAGCTCGCCATGGAGGACCCGCTCGCGGTTGGCGGCGGATGTCGCGAGGCCGACGACCCGGTCCCGCTCCCGGAGGAGGATCGTCTGGCGCAGCACGCACAGGATGAGCACCGCCGCCACGGACCCCGCCACGGCGGCGCTCACCTCGCGCTGGATCTGGTCGCGAAGGATCTCGCCCAGGACCCACAGCAGCGGGGACAGGGCGGCGGCCAGGAGTGGCAGCGCCTCGCGAACCTGGTTGGCGCTCCGGCGGTACGACTCGCTCGGGTCCGGGGCGCGGGTCCAGGTGGCCCCGCCATAGCCGGTCACGATGGCCCCGACCGAGGCGGCGGCCAGGCCGGCGCTCCAGCCGGGTGCGGCTGGGTCGCTGAGCCACGCGGACAGGCCGATGCCCGCGATGAACAGGCCGACGACGGCGGCCACCCACCCACCGGCGCTGCGCACCGGGGCGAGGGCCAGGTTGAGGACGGCCGTCGCGCCGATCATGCCGAAGAACAGGGCCGCGAACAGCAGGGCGTAGACGGTCTGCGCGCCGTCGAGCACCGATCCGCCGAGGGCGAGCAGACCCCCGGCGGCGACCGCGGCGAAGACGATGGACGAGTCGAGGTACACCGCCGATGCCTCGATCCCGGACAGCCGGCCCCGGACCGCGGCGCGCCACAGCATGGCGCAGGCCCCGGCGAAGATGATGACCAGCGGGTACTCGATGATCGGGCCGAACTCGGTCCCGGTGACCTGCTCGAAGAAGACGAGGAGCTGGATCAGGAACCACAGGCTCCCGCCCACGACGACCACGCGGCGGAACGGCAGGTCGTCGGCGGATGCGGCGCGCCGGCCCTCGACGACGATGAGCATCATCAGGCCGGCGGCGATGGTCATGCCCGCCTGGTTCCACCACGAGATCGCGCTCGCTGCGCCCATCGCACCCGCGGCGGCGAACAGGATGACGATGCCGAGGCCCAACACCGCGCGGCGGTTCAGCCGGTCCAGGCGCGGCAGCTCAAGGGCGCCGGCTGCCTCCTGGACAGGGGCAGCCGTCGCCCGATCGGGTCGCAACACCCCCGGTCGCGCGGTCATGCTGCGGTGAGGCTACGGACGGGGCCATCCCGGGGCCATGACCCATAGGGACCATCGGGTCATGCCCGCGTGCGAGCCCCTCGACGCCGCGGTGCGCGCGACGGCCGGCGAGTACCAGGACCCCACCGAGGTCGCTACCATCGGGTCGTGACCGCGCCTGGCTCGATCCGGCTCGTCCTACGACCACTGGCCGCAGTACAACCGGCGCCTGGTGGAGGTCGTGCGCCCGATGACGCCGGAGCAGCTCGCGATCCGCCCCGCACCCGACCGTCCGCCGATCTGGGCGACGGTGGGCCACACCGCGGGCATGCGGGTCTACTGGCTCTGCGGCGTGTTCGGCGAGCCCGGCGCGGAGACCACGCCCTTTCCGGATCCCGCACGGGCCCGGGATGGGAGGATGACGAGAGCGTCCCGCGCTCGGCGGACGAGCTCGTGACCGCCCTGGAGTCGACGTGGCGCATCGTCGAGGGCTGCCTGGACCGATGGACCCCGGACATGCTCGCCGAGGCGTTCACGCGCGAGTACGGCGGCGTGGTGTCGACGCACACGCGGACATCGGTCCTCCAGCGGATGTTCAGCCACGATGCCTATCACTGCGGGGAGCTGTCGCAGACCCTCGGCATCCACGGCCTCCCGCAGATCGACCTCTGGCGCGAGGAGTAGTCCTCAGGGCACCTCGACGGCGAGCCCGAGCCATGCGGCCAGGCTCGTCGATCTCGGCCTCCACGGCCGCCCGCATGCCCCGAGTGAACGGCACGTCCTCGTGGATCGCGTTGATGCGCAGGACCGATGCCTTGCGATCCGCGGCCGCGTCGAGCTTCCCGACCAGCCGGTCTCCGTGGAGGATGGGCAGGGCGTAGTAGCCCCAGCGCCGCGCGGCCGCGGGCTTGTACATCTCGATCGTGTACTCGAACTCGAACAGCTCGAGGGCGCGGACGCGGTCGTGCACGAGCCGGTCGAAGGGGGAGAGGAGCGCCGTCCGGCCCTCGAAATCGTCACCGAGCGCGGCGGGGTCGACCCGCCACTCCCCCTTGACGCCCTCGACCACGGCGGGCTCGCCGGCATCGCCCACCTCGTATGGTTCCATCGAGACCGCGCGCGTCCTGGCCCGGGCGATGCCGAGCGCGCCGAGCCGCCGCACGTTCAGGCGACGCGTTGCCTCCTCCACCGACGGCACCTCGACATCGGGCGGGTAGACCCGCTCGGGGAGATCCCAGATTCGTTCCCGGCCGACACGGGCGGTGATCGCGACCTCGCCGCGCACCATCAGGAACTCCAGCATCTGGGTGACGTTGCGGTCGTTCGTCCACCCGGTCGACGGCCACGGCACGACCGAGGTGTCCGGGATGTCGCGCGACCGCAACGGACCTGACGCCAGGCGCTTGAGGATGTCGCGCCGAAACCGGTCGTTGGCGCGCAGCCAGTTGCGCGAATGCTCGTAGTGCGGCCGCTCGGACGCGCCCGCCAGGTGGAGGCCGAGGTCGCGGATCGGGCGCACGACCGCGTCGAGCTCGAACAGCGTCCGGTCCTGCTCGTGGGCCTGCTTGAGGTACTCGGGCCGGTACGAAGGGCCGAGGCGGCTCCAGGCAACGAGGTCCGCGCTCGGGGCGATCGCCGCGGTCGGATCCAGCTGGAGGAGCGTCAGGCGGTCCACCATGGAGACCAGGTCCGTCGGGCGCGCGGCGTCGAGCAGCTGCGCCCGGACGCCACCCGCCGCGCCTGCTCCCTCGTCAGCCGATGCACGGCGGGAGCCTACCGCGCGGTCAGGTTGCGGTGGCTAACACCTCGCGCAGCTTCGCCGCGAAGGCATCCGGGTCGCCGGTCTGGCCGTACTCGCCACCCATGAACCCGGCGTGGTCGCTGGGGAAGACGACGAGCTCGGTCCCGAGCCGCTCCGCCACGGCCTTCGCCTCGCGGCCGGTCATCACCCGCTCCGACTCGACGCCGGCGGCCAGGACGACTCGGGTCGAAGCCGCGCGCAGGGCATCGAAATCGAGCTCGTAGTGGCTGCCGGAGATCATGTTCTGGGCGAACAGGACGTCGGTCCGGGTGCCGTCATCCTCGGTCGGCATCCCGAACATCGCCGGATCCGGAGCAGGCTGCGCGGCGTAGTCGTCGGGGAACGGACCCTCGTGGCTGACGACCGCGATGAAATGCGCCATCGCGGCACCCCATCCCTTCGCCATGTACGTCTCGTGGATCGCGCGGGCCGCGGCGAGGGCGTTTTCGCGGTCGGGAAGGACCGTCGCCACAGGCGGCTCGTGTGCGACCAGGGTTCCGACGTCGCCCGGATGGGCGGCGACCAGCGCGAGGGCGTTCGTGGCGCCCCCGCTGCTGGCGAAGAGGTCCACCGGCCCGCCGCCCAGTTCCTGGATGATCCGATGCAGGTCCTCGGCATGCTGGTCGGGCGTCGACGCGGTGGTCGGGTCGTCCTTCGGGCTGCGCTCCGATCCGCGCGGGTCGTAGGTCACGATCGTGCGGTCGGGGAAATGCTTCAACAGGCTGCCGAAGCCGGCGGCGCCCATCGGTGAACCGATCAGGAACAGGATCGGCTCCGCGCTGGTGTCGTTGCGCCGGATGTCGTAGGTCAGGGTGGCGCCCGGGACACGTCCAGGCTGTGGGTCGTCGGTTCGGTCGTCGTCGCGGTCATCCGTGCACTCCTTCTCGGTCCCCGGGTCAGGCCTGGGGAATCGCGGTCTCGGCCAGGATGGCGTCGATCTGGCCAACCGCATCGATCATGCCCTCCTCCTGCCCATGGCAAGCAGCTGCTCCATCACCGCGGTGCTCGGGAAGCGGCTCTCGATCGACATCCGGGTGCGTCCGGCACCGATCTCCTCGATCGTCACTTGCATCTCGCCCGCCGGCATCTCCGTGTTCGGCGATGCCGTCGTCGTTGGCGAAGCCATCGCGCAAGACGAGCCGATGCGGCGGATCTGCCTCGACGATGTCCCAGTAGCCCCTGGGCTGGTCGCCACTCGGGCGTGGTCATGTGGTACGCGACGTGGCTTCCGGGGGCCAGGTCGTGGGTCGTGAAGGTGGCGGGGTAGTTGGGCGGGCCCCACCAGCGCTCGAGCTGGCGTGGATCGGCCCACAGCTGCCAGACCCGCTCCGGGCTGGCGTCGAACTCGGCATCGAGGGTCATGGTCAGGGCGTCGAGGTCCTTGCGGACGGCGGTGACGGTCATCGGTCGGTCTCCTTCGGGTTCTCGGTGACGAGCTCGGTCATGCGGTCGATCCGCCCGAGCCACAGCTCCTCGTATCGGTCCAGCAGGCGACGGGCCTGGAGCAGCCCCTCGAGGTTGGTGCGGACGACCTTGCGTCGTCCGATGCGTTCCTTGGTGACGAGCCCGGCCCGCTCGAGGATCGCGACGTGCTTCTGCACGGCGGCGAAGCTCATGGGGTAGTGGACCGCCAGCTCGGCGACGCCCTCCTCACCGTCGATCGCGCGACGGACGATGTCCCGGCGCGTGGCATCGCCCAGGGCGCCGAACATGCGGTCGAAGTCGGGAGGAACGATCTGCATTGATACAACCATACGGTTGTATGGACATCCTGTCAAGTCGGGCTCCACGGTGTTGGTCAGCAGACCCGGCGGTGACCTGACCCGGCGACTACCATCGGCTGGTGACCCTGCGACCCGAAAATCCGGCCTCCGACTCGTTCGTCCACCTCCACGTCCACTCGGAGTTCAGCCTGCTGGACGGGATGTCCCGGCTGTCGGAGCTCACGGCCCGGGTCGCGGAGCTGGGCATGCCGGCGGTCGGGCTCACCGACCACGGGGCGCTGTACGGGGCGGTCGCCTTCTACCGGGCGGCCATGAATGCCGGGGTCAAGCCCATCATCGGGGTCGAGACCTATGTCGCCCCGCGGGGCCACACCGAGCGCGACCCGCGGCTGGACGCCAACCCGAGTCACCTCATCCTGCTGGCCCGCAACGCGACCGGCTACCGCAACCTGCTGGCCCTGGTGACGAAGGCGCATCTCGACGGTTACTACTACAAGCCGCGGATCGACAAGGAGCTGCTGGCCCAGCACGCCGAGGGGCTGATCGGGACCTCCGCCTGCCTCGGCGGAGAGGTGCTGAAGAAGCTGGCGCGAGGGGGATGAAAAGGGCGCCCGCCAGGCGGCGGACGACTATCGGTCCATCCTCGGCGCGGGGAACTTCTTCGTGGAGGTCCAGGATCACGGACTGACCGAGCAGCGGATGCTCCACCCCAAGCTCGTGGACCTGGCCCGCGACCTGGACCTGCCGCTGCTGGCGACCAACGACACGCACTACACCCGGCCAGAGCAGGCCGAGGCCCACGACCTGCTCCTCTGCATCCAGACCGGCTCCAACCTGCAGACGCCGAACCGCCTCCGCTTCGACACCACCGAGTTCGCGATCAAGCCGGCGGACGAGATGCGGCGCCTGTTCAACGGGGAGCTGCCGGAGGCGTTCGACAACACCCTGCGGGTGGCCGAGATGGTCGACCTCAAGCTCGAGTTCGACCGCCTTCGCCTGCCGGACTTCCCGGTACCGGAGGGCGACACGGCCGCCAGCTGGCTCCGCCGCGAGTGTGAGCGCGGGCTGGCGGATCGGTACGGCGACGTCACTCCGGCGATCCGCGACCGGCTCGAGTACGAGCTGGGAATCATCGACCGGATGGGGTACTCGGCCTACTTCCTGATCGTGGCCGACTTCACCCGCTTCGCCCGCGAGCAGGGGATCATGACCACCTGCCGGGGATCGGCGCCGGGGAGCATCGTGACCTACTCCCTCGGGATCACGCCCGTCGACCCGCTGGCCTACGGGCTGCCGTTCGAGCGGTTCCTCAACCCGGACCGGGTGACGCTGCCGGACATCGACATCGACTTCCAGGACAGCCGGCGGAACGAGGTCATCGACTACGTCACCCGCAAATACGGCGCGGACCGGGTGGCGCAGATCATCACCTTCGGGACGCTGGGCGCGAAGGCCGCCATCCGGGACACGGGCCGGGCGATGGGCCTGACCTATGCCGAGGCGGACCGGGTGGCCAAGGCCGTGCCCAACGAGCTGAACATCAGCCTCGAGCGGGCGATCGAGACGTCACCGCAGCTCCGTGAGCAGATGGCCGCCGACGAGCGCGTGGAAAAGCTGATCGGGACCGCGCGCCAGCTGGAAGGGATCGCCCGCCACGCGTCGACCCACGCCGCGGGGATCGTCATCAGCCGCGAGCCGCTGACCGAGATCATGCCCCTCCAGCGCGCGACCGATGGCGAGACGACGATGACCCAGTTCGAGATGCACGCCTGCGAGCAGCTCGGCCTGCTGAAGTTCGACTTCCTCGGGCTCATCAACCTCACCATCCTCGCCGACGCGGTCGACCTCATCCGCCGCCACCGGGGCGTGGAGATCGACGTCGACCACCTGCCGCTGGACGACGCGAAGACCTTCGAGCTGCTGTCGACCGGGGAGACGACCGGCATCTTCCAGCTCGAGGGGTCGGGGATGCGCCGCTACGTGAAGGACCTGCGCCCGACCGAGCTCCGCGACCTGGCGGCCATGGTCGCCCTCTTCCGCCCCGGACCGATGGCCAACATCCCGGCCTACATCCGCCGCAAGCACGGCGAGGAGCCGGTCACCTACCTGCACCCCGCCCTGGAGCCCGCCCTGCGCGAGACGTACGGGATCTTCGTGTACCAGGAGGACATCATGACCGCGGCCATCGCGATGGCCGACTACACCGGCCCCGAGGCCGACAACCTGTGCTACGCGATCCGGAAGAAGAACGCCCAGGTCCTCCGCGAGCACGAGGCGAAGTTCAAGGCCGGGGCGAAGAAGAAGGGCATCCCGCCCGGCGTCGTGGACCAGGTCTTTGCCGCCTTCGAGCCGTTCGCCCGCTACGGCTTCAACAAGGCCCACGCCACCTGCTACGGGCTGATCGCCTACCAGACGGCGTACCTCAAGGCGAACTACCCGGTGGAGTTCATGACCGCGGTCCTCAACGGCTTCCGGGAGCGCGCGGAGAAGGTGGCCGCCGTCGTCGCCGAGTGCCGGCGGCTGGGGATCGAGGTCCGCCCGCCGGACGTCCAGTCCTCCCACGCCCTGTTCGCGGTGGAGACCGATGCCGACGACACGCGCGCCATCCGCTTCGGCCTGGCGGCGGTGAAGAACGTCGGCGAGGGCGCGGTGGAGAGCATCGTCGCCGCGCGGGAGGCGGCGGAGGACGGCGGCCCCTTCACCTCGCTCGACGACCTGTGCCGACGCGTGGACCCGCAGCGGGTCAACAAGCGCGTGTTCGAGTCGCTGATCAAGGTGAACGCCCTGACGTCGCTCGGACCGATGACCTCGCTGCTCGACCGGCTGGACTCCGCGCTCGACGCCGCGGCCCGGCATCACCGCGACGTCGCTGCCGGCCAGTCCACCCTGTTCGACCTGTTCGCGGTACCGATGGCGGCCGACGGGGCCGGAACGGCCCCGGCCGGCACGCTGCAGACCGATGGCGCCCGTGGCGAGATCTCCCGTCGCGAGCGGCTGCGCTGGGAGAAGGAGCTGCTGGGCCTGTACCTGACCGAGCACCCCCTGGGCGACATCGCCGACCAGCTGCCCGAGTACGTGACCGCCTACACCGGGGAGCTGGCGGAGGAGTCGGACCAGTCGCGGGTCACCCTGGGCGGGATCATCCAGAGCGCCCGCCGCGTGGTCACCCGCGCCGGGTCGACGATGCTCGTCGTTCAGCTGGAGGACCTCCAGGGCAGCGTGGAGGTGGTCGTCTTCCCCAAGGTCTTCGCCGACACCGCCAACGCGTGGGCCGAGGATGCCGTGGTCCTGGTCAGCGGCCGCGTCGATCACCGCGACGAGGAGGCCAAGCTCCTGTGCGACGTCGTGCACGCCTGGGACGACGCGGCGCGGCTCGGGCCGGCCGCGTACGCGGCCGAACGAGACCGCCTGACCCGCGGCCGCGGCGGCCCACGCCCGTTCGGTGCCGCTCAGGGCGGCCCGCCGCCGCCCCAGCCTACTGCCGCGGCGTCGGGCGAGCGCCGTGGTCCCGCTCGTGCGTCCCCGCGGGGTCGAGCCGTCGGCTGCGCCGGCCGCGCCGGGCGATGCCGCCCTGTCCGAAGTGGACGCGGACGAGGCGCCGCCGCCGGCGGACGCCCGCCCCATCCCCGCCGTCGCCGAGGGCGCGGCGGGCTCGCTGTGGATCTCGTTCGGGGCGGACCTGACGGCCGACAGCCTGCTCGACGCGATCGAGTCGGTGACGTCCATCGTCAAGCAGCGCCCCGGAGCCCTGCCCGTGGTCCTGGCCGTGCCCGTGGCCGGCGCGACCCGCCAGGTTCGCCTGCCGCAGGCGACCGGCTGGGATGAGGCGATCGAGGCGGTGCTGCGTCGGGAGGTGACCGGCGCGCTCAGCGTGGAGCGGAGGCCCGAGCCGACAGGTCCGTCGGTATCATCCGGAGCGTGACGGCGACCCGTTCGTCATGACCCAGCAGATCCGCCGTGCGATGACCGGCCTGCGCGACCGGTTCACGGTCGAGGGCTCATCGGCCGACATCGGCGCGGACATGTCGCAGGCCCTGCCACCGGACGAGATCGAAGTCCCACCGGAGCCCATGGGGCCGATCGCGATCACGATCCGGGTGGTGGCCGTGGTCGTCACCGTCGTGCTCGTGCTCGGCTTGCTGTGGCTCCTGCGCGGGCTCGTCCTGAACGTGTTCCTGGCGCTCCTCTTCGCCGCAGGTCTGCTCGGGACCGCCCGCCGGTTCGAGCAGCGGATGTCACGGCCGGCCGCCGCCATCACGGTCAATGTCGTCGTCATCGCCGTGGTGATCGGCGTCATCCTGCTGGCGGCTCGCCCGGCCCTGGCCGCGATCGGAGCGTTCGTGGAGGCGATCCCCGGCATCGTCGAGTCGTTTCGCGACCTGGCTCGAGGGCTGATCGGGAGCGAGGCCTACGACCAGCTGTTCCCGGACGGCGTGGACCTCTCGTTCCTGCTCGGCGGCCTCCTCGACCTCACCGTTGTCCACGATCGCGGTCATTGCCAACGTCGTGATCATCGTGATCATCGAGATCTTCCTGCTCATCGAGCGCCGCCACCTGCTGAACGGCGTGCTCGAGTTCATGGACACCGAGGACCGCCCGGCGACGCGCTACATCCTCACCACCGGCATCGACAGCCTCGGCAAGTACCTGCGCGGGCCTGTTCATCTCGATGGCCTTCATCGGCGTCGCCACCGCAGTGGGGATGTGGCTGATCGGGATCCCGTACGCCATCCCGATGGGGATCATCGCCTTCTTCACGGCGGCCATCCCGTACATCGGCGGACTGTTCGCCCTCGTGCCCATCCTGATCATCGCCGGCATCGAGGTCGGCCCCGGGGCGGTGCTGCTGATGATCGGCTGGCAGATCATCATCCAGCAGATCGAGGGGTCGGTCATCACGCCCACCGTCCAGGGCAAGGCGATCAACATCTCGCCGCTGGTCGTCATGCTCGGCGTGACGGCCGGGATCACGCTCGGCGGGCTGGTCGGCGGCATCATCGCCATCCCCATCGCCGCGCTCATCGGCGTCGGGCTGCGCGGCGTGGTCATCCCCATGCGGCGGCGGGCCGAGGCGCGCGAACAGGCTCGCCGGGCCGCCTACCTGGCCGCTCGCCAGGCAGAAGCCGAGGCGCCGGCCCCCGATCCGGCGTAGTCGACTTCCGCTCCCGCCCGGCGGCCGTCGCGTCGAGCGCATCGGTATCATCCGTTCCGTGAGTCCGACCAAGGCGTCCGCCAAGCGCGGGGACGAGCTGACAGCCGCCATCCTGCGCCACCTGCGCCGGTATCCGAACCGGGAGCTGGACCTCGACGCGCTGGCGGCGGAGCTTGGGATCGACCCGGTGGAGCTCCAGGTCTCGGTCGAGCGCCTCCACCAGCGCCGATTCCTGATCGCTCCGTTCATCGAGCCTGGTCAGGCCGGCGGGGCCAAGCTCACCCAGGTCGGCCTGCAGTGGTTGATTGCCCACGAGGGCGGAAAGCCTCGCGACACGCCGGTGGCGTTCAAGCCGGCGACGGACCGGGTGCGGGCGGAGGACGAGGCGGCACGACTGCCGCGAGCCCAGGTCTACGGCGTGCGGCGGTGACCGCCTAGGACCTCCCAGGCGCGCCCGGCTAGCCGGCCAGGAATCGCCTGAGGAACTGGCGGGTCCGCTCGTCGTCCGGGTCGTGGAGCATTTTCTCGGGCGGCCCTTCCTCCGCCACGCCGCCTTCCTCGAGGAACACGACCCGGTCGGCCGCCTCCCGCGCGAAATGCAGCTCGTGGGTGACCACGATCATCGTCGCGCCTTCGTGGGCGAGCTGCTCCATCACCTTCAGCACCTCACCGATGAGGTCCGGATCCAGGGCGCTGGTCGGCTCGTCGAAGAGGAGGACCTTGGGCTCCATGCACAGGGCGCGAGCGATGGCCACCCGCTGCTTCTGGCCACCGGACAGCCGAGCGGGGTATTCGTCCCGCTTCTCGGCAAGGCCCACCTTGTCGAGGTATGCCTCCGCCCGCTCCACGGCCTCTGCCCGGGGAACCTTCAGGACCCGCGTCGGCGCCTCGATGAGGTTGTGCGAGGACGCTCATGTGCGGGAACAGGTTGAAGTCCTGGAACACCATCCCGGCGCGGATCCGGATCTGGCGGATCTGCTCAAGGTGGGCCTTGCTTCGCGCGTGCAGCGGATCGGCCGCCACCCGCAGGCCATCGATCTCGACCGAGCCGGCCGAGGGCTCCTCGAGGAAGTTCACGCAGCGCAGGAACGTGGTCTTGCCGCTTCCCGAGCGACCGATGAGCATGACCGCCTCGCCTTTGCGGACGGTGAGGTCCATTCCCTTCAGGACGTGGTTCCGCCCGTAATACTTCTCGATGGCCTCGGCCCGGACGATGGGCTCGCCGAGATGCGGGGCAATGACCTCGTGATGCCGGTGTCCGTGGCTTGGCGCCGGCGGAGTCGATTCGGTCATCGGTCACCCCGGGCCATGCGCTGCTCGAGCCGCTGCTGGAAGTAGCTGAACACGATGGTCAGGATCCAGTACATGGCGGCGGCGATGACGAGTGCCTCGAGGCTTCGGAAGTTCTGCCGACCCACCAGCTGGGAGCGGAACAGCAGCTCCTCGACGGCCAGGATCGAGACCAGCGAGGAGTCCTTCAGCATGGCCACGAAGTCGTTGCCGATGGCCGGGATCACGATCCGGAACGCCTGCGGCATGACGATCCGCCACATCACCAGCCGCTCGGTGAGACCCAACGACTGGGCCGCCTCGCGCTGGCCGCGCGGCACGGCCTGGATACCGGCCCGGAACACCTCGGTCATGTACGCGCCGTAGTTGAAGCTCAGGGCGATGATCCCCGACGGGATGGCCGCGAGCACGATGCCGAGCTGCGGCAGGGCGAGGTAGATGAAGTAGATCTGGACGATCAGCGGCGTGCCCCGCACGAGCGACACGTAGAGCGAGGCGATGCCGTTGATGTACGGGTTGCGGGACATCCGTCCGATGGCGCCGATCAGGGCCAGGATCGTGGCGAACACGATCGACACCGCCGAGACGAAGACGGTGAGCCCGGCTCCGCCGATGATGAACGGACCCCACTCGGCGATGAACGCGGTGTCGATGTTGCCGGTCGCATACAGGCCGACGAGGAGCAGACCGATCAGGGCTGCCCAGGTGAGGAAGAACTTCAGGCGGAAGATCGACCGATATCGCGCCTGGCTGGCCTCGATCTGGGCGAGGAGTGAACCGGGCTCCGGGGTTCCGACGGCGACGGTCATGGCGGCTCCTCATGCAAAGGCAAAGGGCGGGGACCCTTGCGATCCCCGCCCTTGTGGGTCGCCGGTGTCAGCCTTCCCGGCTCACTCGCCGCTTGGATCCTGGGTGAGGTCGGCGCCGAACCACTCCTCGCTGAGGGCGGTGAGGGTTCCATCCTCGTGCATCCCTTGGATGATCTGGTCGATCTCGTAGAGGAGCGCCGCCTGCTCAGGGCCGGCCTTGTCGAGGGCGATGGACAGGTTCTCGGTGTAGACCGGCTCGCCGATCTTCACGATCGGCAGGCCGTCGTCGACGGCCGAATCGATGACGGTGCCCGAGGTCATGAGAAGGTCGAACTCGGTTCGACCGGCCTCGATGTCCTCGATGCAGTTCCCATCGACCGGGCGCGTGATCGCCTCGACGCCATCCGGTACGTCGAACGGCAGGTCGTCCACGCTGGTGACACCCGACCGCTCACTCGCCGCCATGTACGCCGGCGTGAAGTAGTACGGCGTGGCGAAGCCGAAGAGCTCCTTTCGGTCAGTCGTGATCGTCATCGAACCGACGCTGACGTCCCAGCGCTCCGCCCAGCTACCGGCGGTGATGATGTCCCAGTCCTGGTGCTGGAACTCGGGCTCGACGCCCAGGCCCTCGGCGATCGCCGTCCCGACGTCGATGTCGAAGCCGACCCAGTTGCCGTCCGGGTCACGGAAGGACTGCGGCTCGTAGTTCGCCTCGGTTGCGATCCGGAGGACACCAGCTTCCTGGATATCCTCGAGCAGGTCGCCGGTCGGATCCGCCGGCTCGACGATCTCGTCGGGTACGTCCGGCAGCAGGTCACCGTTCAACCAGTCGAGGTAGGTCGTCGCCTCGCCGACACAGACGGTGGCCGGAATCTCCGCCGTTCCGCCCTGGCAGGCCGCGACGACAAGGAGGCCGGCCAGCAGGGCCAAACCACGTCGCAATGTGCTCATGAACCCTCCTTCGGGAGCGCAGGCCGTCGGGCAGGACGGCGCGCCGATATGTAGGCCGTGGTGTACCACGGAGGCTCGCCTCCGCGGCAAGGATTCCCGCACGGTGTCCGGCTGCTAGCATGCCGCGGATGTCGGCCCTGTCCAGCCGCCCGCTGCTCGTGTTCGGCCTGCTCGTGGCGCTCGGGATCGGGGTCTGGGCGCTGGCGACGCTGCTCATCGAGCGCGACCCCACCTTCGTCCGCGAACGAGGCTGCCCGGACAGCGGCTTCAGCTGCGTCACGCTGAACGTCCCGCGCGATCACGCCGACGCGGGCGGCGAGACGTGGGAGGTGACGTTCGCCATCCAGCGAGCCCTGAGCGGCACACGCGATGGGGTCCTCGTGTACGCGACCGGCGGCCCGGGCACGTCCGGCATCGCGGTCGCCGACGACTACACGACCTACTTCGACCCGGAGGTTCCCGAGCGCTACGACATCATCTTCTTCGACCAGCGGGGGATCGGCCTGTCGCAGCCGCTCCAGTGCCCCGCGGCGTCCCTGGCCTGGTACACGACCCCGGAGATCCCGACCGGCACGGCCGCGGAGGCGGAGGCGTTCCGCGGCGCCACCGAGGCCTACGTGGCCGACTGCGTGGCCGAGGCCGGGGTCGATCCCGACGACCTGGACCTGTACAGCACGGCCCAGGCGGTCGAGGACCTGGAGGCCTTCCTCGGGTGGCACGGCGCGGAGGAGGTCGTCCTGTTTGGCGAGAGCTACGGGACCCAGTACGTCCAGGCCTTTGCGGCCGCCCACCCCGAGCGGGTCGCGGCGCTGTTCATCGACGGACCAGTCGACCTCACCGTGGATGGCCCCGACTACTACGTCGAGTCCACCGAGGCGGCCGGCGCGGTGCTGGCGGACGTGCTCGACACGTGCACCGCGGGCCCGGTCTGCAGCTCCGACGTCGAGGGCGGGGACGCCCTGGATGCCTACGACCGGCTGGCCGAGGCCCTGCGCGACGGACCGATGAGCTTCGACTTCGTGACCGCATCCGGGGACGTGGAGCGCCGCGAGTTTGGGCTCAACGACCTGGAGATTGCGGCGAGCAGCTACCTGAGTCCGTCGACCGACCGCATGTTCCTCCAGCGGGCGATGGCCCAGGCTTCCCGGGGCCAGCTCCTGCCCATGGCTCGGCTGCTCTACGGCGCCCTCGGCCAGGACCCGGAGACCCTCAAGGCGCTCATCGACCCGACCTGGTCCGACGCCCTGTACTTCGCGGTCGACTGCGGGGACTACGCCTTCGGTTCCGGCACGGCCGACCAGCGGGCCGACGCCTACTTCGCGGCCGGTGCGGCCGCCGGGGTTGACGGGATGCGGCTGGGCAGCGGTTACTTCCTCGATCTCCCGTGCGCCTACTGGCCGTCGCACGGGCCGGAGACGCGACCCGCGTACCTCGGCGACACGCCGTACCCGGTCTTCATCCTGGGCGCCACGTGGGATCCCTACACCCCATACGCCAACGCGCAACGGCTGGCCGCTCACCTCGACAACTCGTACCTCATCACCCAGCCCGGCGGACCGCACGTCATCTCGTATCGAGGCGAGGCCTGCCCCGACGAGCTCCTCGACGCCTACCTGCTGAGCGGGACGCTGCCCGACAGTCGCGAGGTGGAGTGCGAGTTCATCGGGGTCGATCCCTACGTTCCGATCCCGGCGGCGTCGGTCGACGACTACCCCTCGACCCTGGACGCCCTGGGCGCGGTCGACGACGAGATCCACACCTCGCCGGACTGGTGGTACTGGGATGGGCAGTCGCCGCTGACCTACGGCTGTCACTACGGCGGTACGATCACGTATGAATCGAACGACGTCGGCTATGCCGTCGCGCTCGACCACTGCGCCTTCTCGGAGGGCCTGGCACTGACCGGCGACGCGATCATCAACGACGACGAGGGCACGTTCAGCCTGACGGCACAGACCGACGCCGGCGGCGAGCTGACCTACGGTCGCGACGCCGCGGGAGAGCGGACCGCGAGCGGTGACCTGCCGTGACGGGCATGCCGCCCGCATCGGTCGAAGGAACATCGGTCCCGCTGGCCCGGGCCGCGACGATCCCGTCGCGCTACTACCTCGATCCCGTCGTCCTGGACGCCGAGAAGGACCGAATCTTCTCCCGCACCTGGCAGCTCGTGGCGCGCACCGAGGACCTGAGCCGGGTCGGGGACTTCGTGCCGGGGAGCATCGTCGACGAGCCGATCGTCGTCACCCACGGCATCGACGGGGAGCTGCGCGGCTTCTACAACGTCTGCCGCCACCGGGCGGGGCAGGTGGCCCTGGCCAAGGGCAACCGGAAGAGCCTCCAGTGCCGATACCACGGCTGGACCTACGGGCTGGATGGCACGCTGCGCGCCTGCCCGGAGATGGAGGCCACCGAGGACTTCCGCAAGGAGGACTACGGCCTGGTCCCGATCCGGGTCGAGCGCTGGGGACCGTTCGTCTTCGCGAACCTGGATCCGGACGCGCCGCCGCTGGGTGACGTCCTCGGCGCGATCCCGGCCGAGGTTGCCGCGGCCGGCTTCGACATCGACCACATGCGGCTCGTCGAGCGGCGCGAGTACGTCATCGACTGCAACTGGAAGGTCTACGTCGACAACTACCTCGAGGGCTACCACCTGCCGATTGCCCACCCGGACCTGTTCCGCGAGGTCGACTACGACGCCTACCGGGTCGAGGAGTTCCGCTACTACTCGAAGTCAGCTACGCCCCCATCCGCGAGCTGAAGCCGGGCGAGGAGGTCGGGCGCGACCGGCGGTTCATGCGGACCGGCGACGGCGAGGACAGCGCCCTGTACTACTGGGTCTTCCCGAACACGATGTTCAACATCTACCCCGACAACCTGTCGTCGAACCTCGTCCTGCCGCTCGGCCACGAGCGGACGCTGACGATCTTCGAGTGGTTCTTCGCCGAGCCGGGGACCGGAGCCGGGTGGGAGTCGATGCAGCAGGGGATCGCGTTCTCGGACCAGATCCAGCAGGAGGACATCGTCCTGTGCGAGCAGGTCCAGCGCGGCCTGCGGTCGCGGGCCTACGACCGGGGCCGGTTCAGCGCCCTGCGCGAGAACGGCGTGTACCACTTCCAGAACCTGGTCCGCGAGTTCCTGGGCGAGGGGGCTGACCGATGAGCGCTGCTCAGGCGGCGCCACTGACCTACGACGACCTGGTCGCCCTCGCTCGACGGTTCGAGGGCCGGCCGCTGACCACGGTCACCGGGAAGTCGTTCACGGTCGGGATCTCGCGCACGGGCGAGATCTTCTTCACGCCGGCCTCGAGTAGCTGGGGCCAGACCGAGGGCCGCAAGGGCCACGAGCGGTTTGTCGAGCGCTACAACGAGCTCGGCAGCCTGCGCCCAAAGGAGTACTCCGACGTGAGCCGCAACGCCTCGTACCTCATTGGTCTGGTGATCGCGGCGCAGGAGGGAGAGGAATGAGCGCGGTGCAACGGGCCGACGGGCGGCTGACCGTCGCCCTCGTCAGCGAGGTGTTCTGGCAGCCGGACGGCCTGGGCCGTCTCGACCAGCGGTTGGACGAGGCCGCTCGCCGGGGAGCGGACATCGCCCTCCTGCCCGAGCTGCCGCTCCACCCGTGGCGACCCGCCACCAAGGAGGCGGTCGACGACGACGCGGAGCCGATGGACGGGCCACGGATGACGGCCCAGGCGGAGGCAGCCCGACGGGCGGGGATCGGCCTGGTGGGCGGGATCATCCATCGCGACGAGGCGGGGCGGCGGACGAGCCGCGCACTCGTGTTCGACGCGGCGGGCGAGCTGGTCTCGACCTTCGAGAAGCTGCATCTCCCCGAGGAGCCCGGATTCTGGGAGACGAGCCACTACGACCCTGGGACGGCGGTCGCGCGGCCCATCGACGCCTTCGGCATGCCGATCGGGATCCAGATCTGCTCTGACACCAACCGGCCGGAGGGAGCGCACCTGCTCGGCGCCCTCGGCGCCGAGGCGATCCTCATTCCCCGCGCCACCGAGGAGAAGACCTATCAGCGCTGGAAGATCGTGTTCCGGGCCAGCGCGCTGACCTCCGCCACGTACGTCCTGTCGGTGAATCGACCCGATCCGGAGGCCGGCGTGCTCATCGGTGGTCCGTCGGTGGCGATCGACCCGTCGGGCACGCCGCTGGTCGAGACGACCGACCGGATGGCGCTCGTCACCCTCGAGCGCGAGGAGGTCGTCCGGGCGCGAGTGGCGTACCCCGGCTACCTGCCGGTCCGGGCCGACCTGTACGCCGAGGCGTGGGACGAGGTGGCGGCTACTCGACGAGGATGAAGGTGCCTTCGGCGAGCAGCTCGGACCCTCGGTAGACCCGCATGACGTAGGTCCCGGGGCCGAGCGCATCGAGGAGCGCGTTCGTCTCCACCGTGAACCCGTCGACCAGGGCGTTGGGGTTGATGCCGGTGATCACGTTGTCTGCCTCGTTGATCACCAGCGTCTCGGTCCGGTCCTCGTTGACCCGCGACACGCCCTCACCGATCTGAGTCACCCCGAAGGGCGTGGTGAGCTCGACCGAGTGGGCGAACGTGGTGCCGGCGGTGAACGTGTCCGTCGGGTTCGTCACTCTCTGGGTCTCAGTGTTCAGGCCCAGGCCGAAGGTCAGCGTGCCCGGCAGAACCGGGCCCGGGGTCAACGACGGCCCTGGCGACCCGGCGCTGGCGCTCGGGTTCGGTGTCGGGGCCGGGGTCGGCTCGGCACTGGCGGACGGCGACGGGGTAGCGGCGGCGATCGGCGGCGCGGGCGGCAGGATGCCGCCGACCAGCATGCCGATGACGATGGCCGCCACGATCGTCCCGAGCGCCGCTCCGATCGCGATCAGCGATCCCTGGTCGACCCCGGCCACGGATCGGTCCACGGCGGGGGCGGTGGCCGGGTCCGCGGCCGCCGGGTGCATGGGCGCGCCGCAGGAACGGCAGACCGTGGCCCACGCCGGGTTGGCGCGGCCGCAGTTCGCGCACTCCACCGAGCCCTCGGCCATCGGCGGGGAGCCTAGCACGGTGCTCGGCTAGGCCCGAACCTCCTCCCGCATGAAGCGGATGTAGGCGTAGGCGAAGCAGATGACCGTGATCGCGACGAGGGCCACGACGTGGGGCCAGACCAGGAGCAGGCTCTGATCCAGGGACAGGAGGGTGGGGATCTGCTGCTGCGCCTGGTCGAGCTCGCCCAGGGTGGCGGGCACGGAGGTCTGTGTCACGGACGGGTTCAGGAGCACCGTCGACGCCTCCGTGTAGAGGGTCGGCGGCAGGAGCCGGTTCAGCAGGGCGTGCCACTGGTAGGAGGCCAGCTGCTCGGCGGCGGGCAGGGCGGTGTTGACCGGGAAGACGATGGCCAGGGCGAGGTTGAGCAGGAAGCGCCCGAACAGGGCGACGAGCAGCCACACCCCGAAGCCCACCAGGGCCGCGGTTGCCGCACGCCGGAACACGACCGACAGCAGCATCCCGAAGGCCAGCCACATGGCGACGTAGACGAGGGTGAGGCCGACCCACGCGATCAGGCGAAGCAGCTCCGACGCGGTCGGCACCACGCCCAGCCGCAGCAGCCCGAATCCACCGATCATCACCACGACCGAGATCAGGACCAGCGAGATCGTCACCAGCGCGGCGCCGAACTTGCCGTTGATCACCGCGTCGCGGTGGATCGGCTGCGAAACGAGGCGCGGCAGGGTGCCCTGCGCCCGCTCGCCGTTGACCGCATCGAACGCGAACGCGATGCCGAGCAGGGGCGCGGCCAGCCCGACGAAGGCGGCAACCGTGAAGTCGAGCCCGAAGATCGCGAAGTCGGGTGGACCGATGATGAACATGGCGATGAACACGGCCTGCGCCCCGCTCACGTCCTCGGCCAGGCTCCGAATCTGCTCGGCGGCGATGAACAGGGGGATGGCAGCGGCCAGGCCGAGGATCACGAACAGGACGATGAAGCGGAGGCTCAGCAGCTGGTCCGCGAACTCCTTCGCCGCGACCACCCTCCAGCCGGAGCTTGGCGGTGCCGCGACCTGGGGCTCGGCGGCCGGGGTCGCGTCGGGGGCTCGCTTCGGCGGTGGTCATGCGGCCAGACCCGAGGTGTGCAGCGCGCGTCGATAGATCTCGTCGAGCGAGGCGCTGACCGAGCGGATCGCGGTCAGCCCCAGCTGGTCGCTGGCCGCCGTTCCGAGCACGGCCTCCCGTACCTGGCGGTCGGCGGTCGCCGGCTCGACGGCCAGGACCCATGGCTCCTCGGGACCGGCTCCTGCCTCCACCGAGGTCACGTTCGGGATGTTTGCCAGTGTCGTTCGGATCCGGTCCGAGGTCGGCCCGTCGGCGCCCTCGAACGAGACCTCGACCCGGGCCTGATCAGCGCCGAACTCGGCAGCGAGCTCGGGCACCGTCCCGAGGCCGATCATCCGACCGGCCGCGAAGATGCCGACCCGGTCACAGACCGATTGGACCTGGACCAGGAGGTGGCTCGACAGCAGGATGGTCACGCCCCGCTCGTCGACGAGGTTGCGAAGCAGGGCAAGGATGCCGACCACGCCGATGGGGTCGATGGCGGTCGTCGGCTCGTCGAGGATGAGGATCTCGGGGTCCTTGACCAGGGCATCCGCGATTCCGAGCCGCTGGAGCATGCCCCGCGAGTACGTCCCGGTCGGGGTGTCGATCCGGTCGACCATCTCCACCGCCTCGGTGACCCGCTGGATCTGCTCCTCCGCGTCCTCCCCGCGCAGCCCGTTGAGACGCGCGGTGTAGCGCAGGTTCTCGCGCCCGGTGAGGTCGTCGTAGAAGCCGACGCTGTCCGGCAGGTAACCGACCCGGCGCTTGACCTGGAGCGCGTCGTGGGCCGGGTCGTAGCCCAGGACCCGGGCGGTCCCATCGGTCGGCTCGCTCAGGCCGAGCAGCATGAGGATGGTGGTCGTCTTGCCGGCGCCGTTCTGGCCCAGCAGGCCGAAGATCTCACCCCGACGGACCTCGAGGTCGAGGCCGTCGACGGCGGTCAGGTCGCCGTACTGCTTCGTCAGCCCGCGGGTGACGATCGGCGCGGGCCGCGCCTCCGCCTCGGTCACCGCCGGCCGTAGGTCCGGAAGACCCACCACAGGCCGGCCAGGACGGCCACGATCAGACCGATGCCGACGAAGCCCCACAGCGGCGAGGTCTCGATCGTGACCCGGATCTCGATCTCGTCCGAAACGTCCCCGCCGGCGGCCGAGAAGGTCACGACGTAGTCGCCGGCGACCGCGTCGTTGGAGGGCACGATCGAGGCGGTGACCGTGGCCGACTCCCCGGCGGCCAGGGTGGCCAGCGTGTCGGCGGGGTCGTAGGTCACCGTCCAGTCCCGGGGCGTCGTGGCCGTGATCTGGACGTCGGTCAGGTCGGCCGTCCCATCGTTCACGAGGACCAGCTGCTGGGTGATCGTCCCGCCAGATGACCCGCGGTTGCTCAGCGAGCCATCGGGCGTGGTCAGGGTCAGCAGGTTCGTGCCGGTGATCTCGACGCTCAGCTCGCCGTCGATCGTCTGATCGCCGACGGTGGCCCGCACCTGGATGGGATAGGTGCCGGCCTCGACCGTCTCGGGCGAGACGGCGCTGACCGTGATCCCGGACGTGCCGCCCGCCTCGACCACGGCACTGGCCGCCTGGGCCTGCCCGGTCAGGGTCGCGTTCACGCCCCAGCCGTCGGGCCCGATGGCCGTCACGGCGAACGTCTGGTCCTCGGCGGTGTCGTTGCTGAGGGTCAGGTTGAAGGTGAACGTCGTGCCGGCCGCGCCGCGCAGCGACGGGAAGTCGGTGTCCATGGTCACCGCGCCGGCGGCCTCGTCACTGACCCGGATGTCGAGCGGGAGACTCGCCGAGCCACCGCCAGACCCGGTGATGGTGATCTGGGAGGTTCCGGCCGTCGCGTCGGCCGGCACGGCCACCGTGAGCTCGACCGTGGCTGCGCCCGCCGAATCGGTCTGGACCGCGTCGACGACGAACCCGCCGCCGCGCAGGGTCGAGGTCCAGCCGTCCGGCGTGCCGGACACGCCGAGCGCGACGCGGGTGTTGGCCGCGGCGCTGACGGAGATGTCGAATCGAACGTCGGTGCCGGGGGCGACCGACACGGCCGGGAACGGGGTGCTCAGCACGAGCCCCCCGCCGGCCATGGCCGGCGCGAGGGCAAGCAGAAGCAGAAGGGTCGCGGCCGGCACAGCGGCGCCGCGGTGCAGAGAGGTACGGGTGATCACGGAATCTCCTCGATGGACGGGCAGCAGCGACGAGAATTGAATTTCGGCGGGTAAGGCTATCGAGGCAACGGCGCCAGCGCAACAGGCGCACGGCGAAGGATCGGTTGAGGTCCCTTTATCCTCCGCCGCGTGGGAAGGTCAGTCGTCGACGAACTCCGCGTGTCGCAGGTTGACGATGACGACCTCGTACGTCTCCGGCCACGGGTGATCGGTGGACGCCATGGTCACATCGGTCAGCGGCAGGAAGGGGTGGGTCGAGAGGAGGACCGGATCCTGCTCGGCTCCCGGCTTGAGGTGGGCGGTGCCCTGAACGTCCCACTCGCCGACTCGCAGGTGGACCGGGTGCCGGTAGCGCTCCTGGCGCTTGTGTTGCGGGCTGACGTGCCTCGGCGGGACGATCAGCTGTGCCTCGTCGATCCGCACGTAGAGCCAGCTGTCCGGATCCCACGGTTGTGCCCCTGCCGGCAGGACGCGCAGCTCACCGCCGTGGTTCAGGATGTCCGTCATCCGCTCTTCGCCGGGACTGACCGATGCGACCAGGACCATTTCGGCCAGGTAGAGACGAATTGGCTGCAGGTCCTGCGCTTCGGCGGCGTCCGCAACGGGCGCCATCGAGGTGCGCATTGCGCCACGCTACTGCGGCCCACCAGCCGCGCAACCTAGCCTGATCTTCGTCGGCGCCGAGTACCTCCGGCCGGGGCTGCCGGGCCTGGCCGGGACGTCAGGCGGGTTCCACCGGCTCCCGGGCCGGTCGGAGCTCCGGCGCCCGCGTCGGCGCACTCTTCGGACGGCTCCGCCACAGCAGAAGGGCGTCCAGCACCGCCAACGCGGTCACTGCCAGCAGAGCGGCGGTGAAGAACGGCGCCAGCGGGGCGACCAGCCAGATCGCGAGCGTGGCGGCCAGGAGGGCGATGAGGATCGGTCCCCAGTAATGCCCCTTCGCGGTGGCGATTCCGGCGCCGAGCGCCACGGTCGCCGGAAGGACGTACTCGAGGAGCACCGGGCCCAGCGGCGCTTCGAATCGGAGCAGGAACAGCGCAAACATGCCGTAGCCGGCAGCGACGACGATGCTGGAGATGCCGACGAGGTCGTGCCTGGTCATGGCGCGGCCACAGCTGTCGGGGTCATGGACGGTCGACTCGACGGACGCGAGTCAAAGAGACGGGGCGGGCACATGGTTCTCCTCCCGGGGCGACGCTCGGAGCCTAGCGCTGCGCTCCGTGCAGGGGAAGGTCCTCGGGCCAAGAAGTGATGCCTCCCGGCAACGCCAATTCGCGGGTGGGACGCGAATTAGCATGGGCCGATGAAGATCGGGCTCATGCTCCCACTCGCTGCCGACGAGACCGGCGGATTCGAGGACCTCCGCGCGCTCGCGATTGGAGGCGGAAGTGTCCGGTCTCGACTCGGTCTGGGGAGCCGACCACCTCATCTTCCGTGATGAAAACGAGACGGTGGGGATCCACGAATGCTGGACCGTGCTGACCGCCGTCGCTGCGGTGACCTCGCGGGTCGAGATCGGTCCGCTGGTGCTCGCGCTGCCGTTCCGCAGCCCGGCGCTCACGGCGAAGATGGCTGCGGAGCTGGACGAGGTCAGTGGTGGCCGGCTCATCCTCGGCCTGGGGTGCGGCTGGCACGAGCCCGAGTTCGACGCGTTCGGCTACCCGTTCGATCACCGTGTCGGTCGCTTCGAGGAGGGCGTGAAGATCATCGCTCGGCTCCTGCGAGGGGAGTCCGTCACGTTCGAGGGTCGCTGGCACCGCGTCGAGAACGTGGAGCTCCTCCCGCGCCCCGTGCGCGACGGCGGTCCGCCGATCCTCATCGCCGGCAAGCAGCCGCGCATGCTCCGACTCGTCGCGGAGCATGCCGCCCAATGGAACGGCGCCTGGTACGGGTTCCCGGACCAGGCCGACGAGCTCCGCACCCGTCTGGCCAACGTCCGTGGCGCGCTGGAGGCGGCCGGTCGGGACCCGGCGACGTTGGCGCTGACCGCGGGCATCTTCGTCGCGTACGAGGACGCCGATGACGACGCGCCAGAACGGGCCATCCGCGGCACGACGTCGGAGATTGCGGACGCCCTGACTGGCTATGCCGAGCTGGACATCTCCCACCTGATCGTGCACCTGTTCCCGCGCACGCCCACCGCGGTGGCACGGCTGGGAGAAGCCGCTGCCCTGGCGCGCGAGCGCCTCGGCGTGCCCGCGGTCGCCGCCGGCTGAGGACGCGCTAGGTCGACGGCGCGAGGAGGACGTGTCGCACGGGTCGTCGGCCGCGGCGTACGCGGGCGAGCGTGATCCCGACCACGCGCTGACCGCAGGTCTCGCACACGTGCCACCGTCCCTGTCGACGCAGGCGCACCGCGTGCTCGGCCACGAGCACGGTCCAGCGCCGGCGTGGCCGGGCGCGCAGCCTGGCCGTGTGGGCGCCGAGGGCCTCCGCGGCGCCCGGAACGCCGAGGGCGGCGCCATGGCGGAGGGCGCTCCGGTAGCGGCCTGACTCGAGCCGTATGGCATCGGCGTCCGTGATGCCGTGACGGCGATAGAGGTCGAATGCCACGACGTAGAAGTCACGCCCGTGATGCTCGGCGCGGCCGCGGCGCGAGCGCCGCGGCGGCGGTGAGGTCCAGTGGGCCAGCTCGTGCAGGAGCGTCAGTCGTTGGTCGACCGGGTCGGTCCCGGCCCGCACGGCGATCGTCCCTCGGTCGCGCCGGGTGAGCCCGCTCGAATGCTCACCGGTCCGACGACGCCACGAGAGATGCGGAGGCGCCACGCCGGCGTCGGCGCAGACCCGGGCCGCCAGCTCGGATGCCCACTCCGGTGCGCTCACCCGTGCGGGTCAGGTGGAGGCGGCCAGGATCGCGTAGTCGCCGTGGTACCGCACCTCCAGCAGGTTGTTGAACAGGTTCAGCATGTTGATATAGCCGATCAGGAACGAGAGCTCGACGATCTCCGGATCGGTGAAATGCTCCTGCAGCTGCTCGGCCAGCGGTTCCGGAACGGCATTCGAATCCGCCATCGCGGCGCGCGTGTATTCGACGGCGATGCGTTCCCGGGGAGCCAGGGAATCGGTCTGCTCGATGGCGATCAGCGGCTCCGTGATGATGTCCGCGATGCCGACGAGGTCGACGTGCGAGAGCGTGCAGAACTGGCATTCGTTCGCCTGCGAGGCGGTGATGATCACGAGCTCCTTCACGCGCCGCTCGAGGATGCCGCCGGGGTAGACGGCGTTCCCGAACCCCGCGAACGCGCGCAGGATCTCGGGCCGCAGGCACATGGCCTGGATCATTTCGACCGGCGGCCGGCCCCGCTCCCAGAGGCCGCGGCTCTCGTCGAACGAGGGATCGTCCTTCACGGCTTCGAACGCGGACTTGATCTCCTCCGGGCTGACCGAGACGCGCATCGTGATCTCCTGAGATTGGATGGTGCCGGAGGTGAGATTTGAACTCACACGTCCTTGCGGACATCGGTGTTTGAGACCGACGCGTCTGCCAGTTCCGCCACTCCGGCCATGCGGGGTGTGATTATAGAAAGCCGATGTCGGACCCCGACCCGAGCCGCCCGGTCACGCGGACCAGCCCGTTGGCCGACGAGCCCGCGGTCGTGGCCGCCGCCGTGGCCGGGGATCGGTCCGCCTTCGCCCGCCTGATGGAGCACTACCAGGGGGCCTGCTACGGCCTCGCCTGGCGCCTCCTGGGGGACCGGGACCTCGCGGCTGACGCCACCCAGGACGCCTTCATTCATGCCTACGACCACCTCGCGTCGTTTCGGGGCGGCGTCTTTCGATCGTGGCTGATGCGGATCACCGCCAACGCGGCCTACGACATCCTCCGCCGCTCCCAGCGCCGGCCGACCAGCCCGCTGCCGGAGCCCGAGGAGGGCGAGGCCGACATTCCCGACCCGTTCGGCGTGAACCCCGTCGCGGAGGCCGCGCGATCGGAGCTGTATCGCGCGCTGGATGCCGCCCTCCGGCTCCTGCCGGAGGACCAGCGCACGGCCGTCATCCTGTGCGACGTGTACGGCATGGACTACCACGAGGTGTCGGTGGTCATTCAGTCGCCCGTCGGCACGGTGAAATCGCGGATCCACCGCGGACGGCTCCGCCTGCGCGAGCTGCTGGCCGACCAGCGGGAACTGTTCGAAGGCTGAGGGCGTCTGACCGATGACCATGATGCACGCTGCCCATCCCGATCCGGAGCGCCTGGCGGCCCTGGGCGGCGACGATGCCGATGCCCGGGCCGACCGTGGTTTGACGGAGCACGTCGCGAGCTGCGCCACGTGCGACCGCCAGGTCCGCGAGTTGGGTGCCATGCGCATGGCGCTGGCGCAACTGCCCGACCTGACCCCGTCTCGGCCGCTGCAGTATGTGCCACCCGTTGCCGCTCCCACCTCATCGGGGTGGCGGGTCACCTTCCGCCGGGCGTTCGCCCCACTGGCAGTGGCCGGCATGGTCCTCCTACTCGTGGGAGGGGTGGGGGCCACCGGCGCGCTCGGGCCGGCCGATGCCCAGCGACTGTTCAACCTCGCGCCCGTCGTGCAACGCCTCGACGGCGGAGAGGAGCCGGAGATCACCACCGACGACGGCGGAGCGTCACCGCTGGTCGCGGAGTCGCCAACTGACCGAGTCACTGACAGCGGGGTGGGGGCGATGGGCCCCACGCCGGCGGGGCAGGAAGCGGCCGGCGAGGATGACCAGGGGAGCGAAGGAGAGCCGACCACGAGCGGCAATGACCTGGAGATGGAGACCGCCGGAACGACCGTCTGGCTCGTGCTGGGAGCGGTCGGCCTCGGTCTGTTGGTTCTCGCGTTCGTGCTCCGGGCTGCCGCTCCGAAGCGGGTGACCCGCTAGGCGCCGATCAGCCGCCCGGCCACAATCGCCGCGGTCAGGATAGCCACCGCCACCACGCCGACGATCACGGCCGCCCAGCCCGTTTCCAGGAAGGTCTTCGGCGCCGCCTCGACCCGCGGGGGCCGCGGGCTCACCCGCAACCGACCGCGACGCGCGCTGCGCGGGTCGCCGGACGCGGTACGCCACGGGGTCGAAACCTGGGCGCTCACCGAGGATCCGGTCTCGATCGGCTGACGGCCTCCACGCCAGTGGCTGGTGGCCGCCGTGCCGCTCCACGGGTGCTCGAGGTCCCACGCCGCTCGCCGCTGCGCCGACGAAAGCACCTCCCACGCCTCGTTGATCTCGCGCATGCGCGCGGCGGCCTCGGGGCCACCTGCGTGGAGGTCGGGGTGGTGCGACTTGGCGAGCCGCCGGTGGGCGGCAGCAACCTGCTTCGTCGTGGCCTCGCGGGAGACGCCGAGCACCGCGTAGGGGTCGCGCACCGTTCCGCTGGGCATCCACGGATTCTAGCGGCCGCTTCCCGGCCGCTCCGGGGCCGCTCACCGGTCGCTGCGGTCTAGACTCCCCCCATGCCGGATCGTCGTCCGATCCTGATGCTCATCGACGGTCCGAGCCTCGTCTATCGCGGCTATTTCGCCCTTCCGCCACTGACGACCTCGGACGGAACGCTGGTCAACGCTGCCTTCGGATTCCTCCAGATCGTGCTCCGCGGCATGGCGGACCTGAAGCCCGATTACGCGATCGTCACCTTCGATCTCGGTCGGCCGAACTTCCGGTTCGTCGCCTATCCCGACTACAAGGCCGGCCGGCCGTCGATGCCGGACGACCTGCGCAGCCAGTTCCCGATCGTGCGCGAGGTGGTGACCGGGATGGGCATGCCGATCGTCGAGGCCGAGGGCTACGAGGCGGACGACGTCATCGGCACCCTCGTCCAGCACGCGACGGCCGCGGGCGTCGACACGGTCATGGTGTCGGGGGACCTCGACGGGCTGCAGCTGGTGAACGACCACGTGCGCCTGCTCACGACCCGGATGGGCGTCGCCTCCACGGTGGTGTACGACCCGGACCGGGTGACGGAGCGCTACGGGCTGCGGCCGGACCAGATGCTCGACTACAAGGCGCTCAAGGGGGACACCTCGGACAACCTCCCCGGCGTGCCGGGCGTGGGCGAGAAGACCGCGATTGCCCTGCTCCAGGAGTTCGGGACGCTCGACGCCATCTACGAGCGCCTGGACGAGGTGAAGGGCAAGCTCCGCGAGCGGCTGGCGGAGCACCGGGACGACGCGTTCACCTCGCGGGAGGTGGGCCGGATCGTGACCGACCTGCCTCTGACGCTCGACCTTGAGGCGGCTCGGACGGGTCGCTACGACCGGCGGGCCCTGGCCCAGCGGTTCCGCGAGCTGGAGTTCCGATCGCTCATCGATCGCCTGCCGCCGACCATCGGCGGGTCGTCGATGCCCGACGAGGGCGACGACCACGGCGGCATGCAGCTGTCCCTCGACCTCCTTGGGGGAGCGCGGCCACCGGCACAGGTGGTGAAGACCGGTGAGACGCCGGTCGTGCACGAGCGGCGACGGAGCGCGGCCGGCCTCCCGGACCCGCGATCGGACGCGAAGGGGGCGATCGAGCACGTCGACCCGAGGGTCGTCGTCGACGACGCGGACCGGCTCGAGGTGGAGGCCTGGCTGGCGGCGCACGGTGACGACGTCGGCATCGGCTGGGCCGCAGGGAGCGGCAGACTCGTCGAGCGCCCGCTGCTCGGCATCGCCCTGGCCGGGACGGACGGCACGACCTGGTACCTGCGAGCCGGTGGCGATGACCCACTGCCGCGCTGGTTCACCCGCGACGACCGCCCGCTCATCGGTCACGACCTGAAGCCGCTGCATACCAAGCTGCTGCAGCGCGGGCACGAGGTGGCGGGGGAGAACCGCGACACGCTGGTCGCCAGCTACCTCCTCAATCCAGCGCTGCGGGCCCAGTCGATCGACGACCTTGCCGCGAACCGCTTCGAGGCGACCCTGCCCGATCGAGCCGTGACCCCGGAGTCGGGGACGGAGGAGCTTCCGGTCGCTCGGCGGGCCGCCGCCGAGGCGCTCACGGCTTTGCTGGCTGCTCCGGCGCTCTTGGCCGAGCTCGACGAGATCGGTCTGGGAGGACTGTTCCGTGAGATCGAGATGCCGCTGCTTCCGGTCCTGGCCCGGATGGAGGTGGCCGGCGTGCTCATCGACCGCGACGCGCTGCGGGCCATGTCCGAGCAGTTCGCGGAGCAGCTCGCCGGGCTCGAGACGCGGATCTTCGAATCGGTCGGGCACGAGTTCAACATCGGTTCGCCGCGCCAGCTGGAGCAGATCCTGTTCGACGAGCTGAGCCTGCCATCGACGAAGCGCACGAAGACCGCCCGATCGACCGATGCCTCCGTCCTCGAGGAGCTGAAGGCGCAGCACCCGGTGGTGGCCATGATCCTCGAGCACCGCCAGCTCGCGAAGCTGAAGTCGACCTACGCCGATGCGCTGCCGGGCCTGGTGGGTGCCGACGGCCGGCTGCACACCACCTACTCCCAGGCGGTGGCCGCCACCGGTCGGCTGTCGAGCACCGACCCCAACCTCCAGAACATCCCGATCCGAACCGCCCTCGGCCGGCGCATCCGCAGCGTCTTCGTCGCCGCCGCCGGGAAAGCTCCTGTTGGCGGCGGATTACTCGCAGGTCGAGCTGCGGATCCTGGCCCACGTGTCGGGCGACGCCGGGCTGAAGGCCGCGTTCGCGGCGGGGGAGGACATCCACCGTTCGACTGCGGCCCGGGTGCTCGGCATCCCGCCCGAGCAGGTGACCTCCGAGCAGCGGTCGATGGCCAAGATGGTGAACTTCGGGGTGGCCTACGGGATGAGCGACTTCGGCCTCGCCGAGCGGCTGCACATCGACCGCGAGACGGCACGCCAGTTCATCAACGACTACTTCGCGGCCTACGAGGGCATCCGCCGCTACACCGTCGAGATCCGGATCCTCGCCCGCGACCAGGGGTACGTCACGACCCTGCTCGGCCGCCGGCGCTACCTTCCGGAGCTCACCGCCCGCAACAGCGCGCTGCGGGCCGCGGGGGAGCGGATGGCGATCAACATGCCGATCCAGGGCACGGCTGCCGACGGCATCAAGCTGGCCATGGTCCGCCTCGACGCCGCCATGCGAGAGCGCGAACTGCGCTCGCAGATGCTGCTCCAGGTCCATGACGAGCTGGTGTTCGAGACCGATGCCGACGAGCGGGACGAGCTCGCCGCGCTGGCCGCGACCACGATGGAGGCGGCGCTGCCGCTCGACGTTCCGCTCACCGTGGATCTCAAAGTCGGGACCGACTGGGACCGCATGGACCGCCTCGTGTCGGCCGATGGCGCCGGGTATCGCGTGGTCAAAGTCGACCCGACCGAGACCGCCGAGGAGGAACCGGTCCTCGCCCTGGCCGACGCCTGACGAATCCGATGCCCGGCCAATCCGATGCCTGAGCTGCCCGAGGTGGAGACCGTGGCCCGTCGCCTCCAGGCACGGCTGCCGGGCGCGGAGATTCGCGCCGCGGAGGTTCTCTGGCCGCGGACGATCGCCTACCCGCAGCCACCGGAGCGGTTCGCGATGGAGGTGAGCGGCGGGGTCGTGGGCCGGGTCGGGCGGCGGGCGAAATCGGTCGTCCTGTACCTCGACGACGGCCGCGTGCTCACGGTGGCCCTGCGGATGACCGGCGCCCTGATCGTCGCCGCGCCGGGGACCGCCCCGGATCCACATGCACGGGTCGTGTTCGACCTGGTCGACGGGCGGCAGCTCCGGTTCCGCGACGCGCGGAAGTTCGGGCGGATCGGCCTCTACCCGGGACGCGGCCGGCGTCGGGTGGCGGACGTCTTCGCGCGCCACGGGCCGGAGCCCCTGGCCCCGTCGTTCACCGCCGCGCGGCTGGCGTCTCGGCTGCAGCGCCGGAGCGCCCGCCTGAAGACGCTGCTCCTGGACCAGTCGTTCATCGCCGGCGTGGGGAACATCTACGCCGATGAGGCACTGTGGCGAGCGCGCCTTCACCCGCTCCGTCGGGCAGACACCCTGACCGAAGACGAGATCCGGCGCCTGCACCGCGGCATCCGGGCCGCGCTGCGCGAGGGCCTGGCTGGCGGGGGAGCGTCCTACCGCGACTACGTGGACCCCGATGGCGAACCGGGCCTCGCCGCGGAGCGGATGCGGGTCTACCGCCGGACCGACGAGCCGTGCTTCCGCTGCGGGCGACCGATCCAGCGGATCGTGGTCAACCTGCGGGCCACGCATTTCTGCCCGCGCTGCCAACCCGCGGCAGTTGAGCCGGCACCGGTGGGGCCGGCCGCGGCGGACCAGCGGCCATGAAGGTGATCGGGCTGACCGGGCGCATCGGTTGCGGGAAGACCACCGTCGCCGGGATGTTGCACGAGCTGGGAGCGGCCACCCTCGACGCCGACGAGATCGCGCGAGACGCCCGCGAGACGGATCCGAACGTGCGCGCCGCCATCCTGGCCCGCTTCGGCACCACCGAACCGCCCGCCCTGGCTCGCGCCGTGTTCAGCGACGCCGGCGCGCTGGCGGACCTCGAGGCCATCGTCCACCCCGCCGTCCGCGACCGCGTCCGCGACCGCCTCGATGGCCCTGGCCGTGGCCGGGACCGAGGTCGCGGTGGTGGAGGCGATCAAGCTGCTCGAGTCACCGCTGCGCGAGCGCTGCGACCAGGTCTGGGTCGTCACCTGTCGACCGGAGGACGCCGACGGGCAGGCTCGCGCAGCGAGGGATGCCGAAAGACGAGGCGGACCGGCGGATGGCGAGCCAGATGCCGGCGGAAGAGATGGCCGCCGCCGCGGACGTGGTGATCGATGGCTCGGCACCCCTGCCCGAGACTCGGCGCGACGTCGAACGCGCGCTCGCGGCGCTTATTGGGGCCGAGTAGAAACCGAACCCCGACGCCCGCCCGTGGCGGACGCCGGGGCTCTCACCGCCTCGTCGCGGCTGGTCAGTTGGCCGGAGCGGCCTGCTCGTTTCCGAGGGCCGGCGGCACCGGGATCGGGAAACCGAATTCGTCGAGCAGCATGTCGAGGGTCGACCCCGTCGTGTTGGCCACGCGGTCGTCCTCGTCCGGCCGGAGGACCAGGGTGAACTGGCCGCCGGCGGCCGTCAGCTCGGCGATCTTCTCGGCGGTGGCGAGATCGGTCCGGAGGATGTAGATCGCCCCGTTCCGTGCCAGGACGGTGAGCATCTGGAGCGTCACCTTGGTGGACGGGCCGGCGACGAATCCTGTCTCGGCCCCAGGCTCCGCAGCCTCTGGATCCGGCGCTTCCGTCACCACGCCGATCGAGGGGTTGATGGCCAGGGTCACGACGAGGTCGACCCACTGGCCGGGGACGAGGGTGCCCGCCACGGCCCGGTCGTCGGGAACGTTGATCGACACCGCGCGCAGCTCCGGTCCAGTCGGGTCGTATTCCTCCCCGGCCTCGAGGATGGAGTACGCCTGGCCGGTGGTAGATGCGGCGAGCATGTTGCGGGTGACGAGCTGGCCCGTCGCGATCGGGACCCCGCTCACACGGCCGAGAACGTCCTCGATCAGCGTGTACGCGGTCTCGTTGGTCGGGTCGGCGACGACTTCGCGAAGCGCGACGTCGCCCTCCTCGATCGGCTTGCGGCTGGCGATGTCGCGGACGGCGACGACGACCGCGCGCATCTCCACCGGCTCACGGAGCATCGCGCTGCTCTGCAGTGCGACGAGCACCACGCCACCGACGAGGACGGCCATGATCAATCCGACGCCGACGTAGATCCTGGACCTGCGGCGATTCCTATCTGGGTCTTCGAACGACACGACGAGGCTCCTTGATGCGAGTTACCACGGGACGAGGCGGGGTCGCTGCGCGCGTCGCAGCGACGGGTCGTTGGCATCGGCCGCGATTGGACTCACGGCGTGCCCGGTGATCGAATTGGCATCGAGGCCAGTGACCTCGAACACGGCGAAGCCGATGACGTCGACGTACTTGCCGCTGCTGGCGGTCGTCGCGACGTTGAAGGTGATCTGCTGGAGATGGGTCACGGGCTGGTTCGCGCCGTTCGTTCCCGAGCCGCGGACGACGAACGAGTAGCAGCCGGGCGCCAGGCCGAGCGAGTTGATCGTCAACGTGGCCGGCGTCCCGTTGCCGCTCGCCGACGGCATGGCGAAGGCCGGTGAGATCGTGAGCTGGCCGGGGTTGATCGAGGCAGCCCCGTAGCTGCAATCGGTGAACGACCCTGCGTCGACGGTGAGGCTGACTGGAAGGCCGGAGGCGCCCCATCGGGTGCTCGACGCGCTGGTCGTCGACACGTACAGGGTGAGGTTTGCCGTCCCGCCGAGCGTGGCGATGTCGGTGGAGGTGTTGGAGTTGTTGAGGCTGAAGTCGCGAACGGCGCCGCCGATGCGGACGGCGGTCGGCTTCTTGCGGGTCTGGTAGTACGGGTCGCCGGACAGGCCCTCGAGCCAGACGGTGTAGATGCCGGCCGGGACGGCGTTGGTCGACATCGACTGCATCTGGACGGTCGTCCCGTGCTTGTCCGGGATGAAGTTGTTCGTCGACCACAGTGGCTCGTTCATGTGGCCGGTGGTCGGAGCGGCGTTGGACGGCGGCTCGCCGGGGATGAGGTCGTACCCGGAGAAGGGGGCGGCGTGGTCGCCGTGCAGCGACAGCGCGACCGTGCTGTTGAATGCGTCGTTCCGCGAGACGGTGAAGTTCGGGCCGGCGGTTGGGGTGCTGGTCGTCGCCGGCAGCACGATGGCGGTCGGCGGGGTGATGGAGAAGTCCGGGATCTCCATCACGGTGCCGTTGTAGACCGCGAGCAGGATGCGATCGCCATTGGCGTAGACGTCGGAGAAGTTGCCGACCACCATGGCGGTGTCGTTGCCGGACAGGGCGCCGACCTGGTCGTTCGGGTCGGCCGGGTTCGTGATCGGGGGGAATGCGGGCCCCGGATAGCCGGTGAGCAGGTAGTCACCCTCCATGTTCTTCAGGGTGTTCTCGGTGACCCCGGCGGTGACCCCGTTGTAGTAGACGCGGGACGTGGTGGAGGAGTAGTTCCTGACGTCGAGGGCGATGAATCCGCGGAAGTCACTGTCGTTGTTTGCCTTGGCAGCGGGTCCGTAGAGCTCGAAGGTGGGGCCCGGATCGGCCTCGCTGGCCGGGGTTCGGACGTCGTAGCCGAGGACGCTGGTGGCATCCACCTGGCCGAGGGTGGACGTCCCGGACGTTGCCAGGGCGTCCACGAATCCGCCTCCGGGGCCGGGCGGCCCCTCGTATCGGCGAGCCACGATCGGGACCGCCGGTCCGCCCTGCAGCTGGCAGTGGGCACGACCGACCGCCTGGAGGCTGGGCACCCCGACCAGGCGGGCGAGGACGGCGTCGACCTGCGACTCGATCGCGACCCGCACGGTCGCCCCGTTCACGATGATGCCGCTGACGAGGTGCGCCGGGTCGCCGGCGTGGCCCGACGTGTAGACGCGGGACCCGTCGGGCGCGATCACGCCCTGCGTCCCGGCGGGTGACTGCTCCAGGTTGACCTCGGCGATGACCCGCGCCTGCGCCGCGGCGGAGGTGTCGGAATCGCCGGCGATCAGGGCACGGCACGCGGCGAGGGCACCGGCATCGGCGGCGCTCTGCGCGTGACGTTGCTCGGCGACCTGCCGCCCGACGTCGATGGCCAGTCCGGTGAAGACGAGGAGGATGACCATGGTGAGGGCCACGATCACGAGCACCTGGCCCGGCGCCGAGCGGTCGGTGGGCACGGTCAATTCACCACCATCGTCGCCGTCGCCCGCTGCAGGAATCGCCCGTTGCCATCGGTCGACAGCAGATCGCTGATGAGCGGCACGACGACGTCGCTGTGGTATCGGATCTCCACCCTGACGAAGCACGCCTCGCGGGTATCGGTCACGCAGGCGGTCAGGCCGTTGAGCGGATCGGGACAGGGATCGTCCACCGCGGCCGACGCGCAGTAGGACACGGTCATGTCGCCATTGACCAGGGTCGTGGAGGTCGGCGTCGGGCAGGCCCCGCCGCTCAGCGTGGCCGCGAAGTGGGGACTGGCGTCATCGAGCATGCCGAAGGACGCCGTTGCCGCGTTCAGGATCGCCGCGCAGCGGTGCGCGTCGTTCCAGTACGCGGTGTGGCTGCGGTCGTAGACGTAGATCGTGCCCGCCCGCGCCCCCTCGCGAGCGGCGTTGGTGAGGGTGACGTGCGCCCCGTAGAACAGGCCGAACTGGATGATCGCGACCACGATCAGGATGAGCGGCGTCAGGACGACCACGAACTCGACCATCGCCTGCCCGCGAGGGGCAGGCGCAGCGGCACCGTGGACGGCATGACCGCCCACCTGCCCACTCCGGCGCCGGGACCCGATGAGACCCATATGAGCCGCCAGCGTACGAACGGGCCTGCGGTTCGGATATGACCCGTTAGATCGCTTTGGCATCGGTACCGATGGGGTCCGCTAGAATCGGCTCCCCCGAAGTGGTCCGCCGGTACTGACATGCCCGAATTCACCCTGCACGCCCCATTCGAGCCCACCGGAGACCAGCCGGCGGCCATCGCCGGGCTGGTGGATGGGCTGTCCGACGGCATGCGGCACCAGGTCCTGCTGGGCGCGACCGGCACCGGCAAGACGTTCACCGCGGCCAAGGTCATCCAGGCGGCCCAGCGGCCGACCCTGGTCATGGCCCACAACAAGACGCTGGCGGCGCAGCTGTACCAGGAGTTCCGCGAGTTCTTCCCGGAGAACGCGGTCGAGTACTTCGTCAGCTACTACGACTACTTCCAGCCGGAGGCGTACCTCCCGCGGTCGGACACGTACATCGAGAAGGACTCGTCCCGCAACGACGAGATCGACCGGCTGCGGCACAACGCGACCCGCGCCCTGTTCGAGCGGCAGGACGTGATCATCGTGGCGTCGGTGTCGTGCATCTACGGCCTCGGCGCGCCGATCGACTACGGGGCGACGGTCATCAACCTCAAGGTCGGCGGCCACTACCGGCGGGACGGGGTCCTCCGTCACCTGGTCGACCTCCAGTACCAGCGCAACGATGCCGCGCTCCAACGGTCACGGTTTCGGGTCCGCGGGGACGTGCTGGAGGTCCAGCCGCCGCACGGCGAAGAGGTGACCCGGATCGACTTCTTCGGGGACCAGGTGGAGCGGATCGTGGAGGTCGACGGCCTGACCGGCGAGGTGCTCGCCGAACGGCAGGAGGTGAACTTCTACCCGGCCACCCACTACGTCACGCCGCGCGACAAGCTGCTGGTCGCGATCGGCGACATCGAGGCCGAGATGGAGATCCGGGTCCGCGAGCTGGAGAGCAAGGGCCAGATGCTCGAGGCGGCGCGGCTCCGGCAGCGGACGCTGTTCGACCTCGAGATGCTGCGCGAGGTCGGCTTCTGCCCGGGGATCGAGAACTACTCGCGCCACCTCTCGCGCCGGGAGAAGGGCAGCCGGCCGTGGACCCTGATCGACTACTTCCCGACCGACTTCCTGCTCATCGTGGACGAGAGCCACATCACCATCCCGCAGGTCCACGGCATGTACAAGAACGACCGGACGCGGAAGGAGGTCCTGGTCGACTTCGGCTTCCGGCTCGAGTCGGCGCTCGACAACCGGCCGCTGACCTTCGCCGAGTGGGAGGCCCATCTCAACCAGGTGATCTCCATGAGCGCGACGCCGGGCCCGTACGAGATGGAGCGCGCCGAGCGCGTGGTGGAGCAGTTCATCCGCCCGACCGGGGTGGTCGACCCGCAGATCACCGTCCGGCCGACGGCCCACCAGGTCGACGACCTCCTCGCCGAGATCCGCGACACCATCTCGCGCGGGGAGCGGGTGCTGGTCACGACCCTGACCAAGAAGATGGCGGAGGACCTCGCCGACTACCTCGCCGAGCTCGGCATCAAGGTCCAGTGGCTCCACAGCGAGGTCGACACCCTGGAGCGGGTCGAGATCCTCCGCGACCTGCGCCTCGGGGTGTACGACGTGCTGGTCGGGATCAACCTTCTCCGCGAGGGCCTGGACCTGCCGGAGGTGACGCTGGTCGCCATCCTGGACGCGGACAAGGAGGGCTTCCTGCGCAGCGGGGGCTCGCTCATCCAGGTCATCGGGCGGGCGGCCCGGAACATCGGCGGCCGGGTGATCATGTATGCCGACAAGGAGACGGCCGCCATGCGGGCGGCGATCGACGAGACCGATCGCCGGCGGGCGAAGCAGGAGGCCTACAACACCGAGAACGGGATCGTGCCCGAGACGATCACGAAGGCCATCCGCGACATCCACGAGGGACTCCGACGCGTGGCCGAGGAACGGCAGGCCCTCGACCTGGAAGGCCGGGGAAGCGAGGAGATCGCCGAGCTCGCCTCCCGACTGGAGGCCCAGATGCGGGAGGCCGCGCGCAACCTCGAGTTCGAGCGGGCGGCCGCCCTGCGCGACGAGCTGGTCGCCCTGCGCCGGCTCCGCGAGGAGCTGAACGCCGCCCCGGGCGAGATCCCGGCCGACGTGTACGCCGCGGCGGCGGAGGCCGGGCAGGACGGGTGGGGCGGAGACGGCCGCCCGCGGCGCGAGGTGTTCAGCACCGCGGCTCGCCCGAACATCATCCCGGCCGGCACCCGGCGCCGGCCTCCGCGCCGGCGCTGAGCGCAGGACGTGGCCGGCACCCTGCCCCACGCCGTCTTCGTCGAGACCGATATCGACGAGACCGGCGCCGCGGCGGCGTTCGCCGGGGAGCTGCCGGGCTGCGCGGCCGTGGCCGCCGACCCCGCGGCCGCGGTGGCGGCGGTGCCGGCCCGCGTGAGCGCGTTCGTGGCATGGCTTCGCGGCCACGGGGAGCCCCTCGTCGAGCCGGTCGGCAACTGGTACGAGGTCGAGCGCGCGGCCGCCGACCGGCGCGACGGCGCCACGCGACGGGCGAGCTTCTCCCTCGACGACCTGCCGCCCTCCGCGACCGAGCTCCAGACCTGGCTCCACTGGGCCGAGCTCGCCCGGGAGGACCTCGCCACCGCGCTCGACAGCCGGCCGGACGCCGCGGAGCACACCGCGGGGCTGGCCGAGCAGGACCTGGCCCTCGCCGCCGACCTGGGCGCGGACGGCTCGCTCCCGGACGGGCTCACCGGGCTCGACCGCCTCTATGCGGCCCGCGACCGCTTGATCGACGCCCTCGGCACCCACCCCGACGCCGGTGTCCGGCGAGCCATTCGCCTCGCGATCGCGGACGACCTTCGCCTGCTGGAACGCCTGCGGGACCGATGAACCGCTCCTCGCGGTGACCGAGCGGGCGGCCTGGATCGCGATCCCGGTCCTCCTCGTCGGCGTCCTCGCCCTCTTCCTCCTCGTCGGCAGCCTTGGCGGCCCGCGCCCGGAGTACTCGCGGATCGACGTGGCCGAGATCCTGGCCCTCGCCGATCCGGCGGCCACCTACGGCTCGGAGGAGATCGAGATCGTGGGCTGGTACGCGAACCTCGATGCCGACTGCGAGGCGCCTCCGGACGAGACACCGATCGCAGGCTGGTTGGCGCGGACCTGCCCGCTCCGCCTCCTGCTGGCCGAGCAGCCGGCAGCGGCGGCCTCCCAGGACGCGCTCGAAGCCATCGGCCTGCGGCTGGCGGCCCCCAGCGGCGAGCCGTTCCCGCCCCGGCCCGAGCCGGGTGGCTGGCATCTCATGCTCGAGCCGCTGATCGTGACCGGACATTTCGACGACCCGGAGGCGGCCGCCTGTCCCGCGCCGGAGATCGACCGCTGCCGGGCCACGTTCGTCGTGTCGGAGGTCGACGGGCTCGTGCACTGAAAGGGTTCCCCCGGACCGACGGAACGCGCAAGATATCCGGCGGCTACCCGGAACCGGGGGGCCGGAATAGCGTGGAGGAGACTCGATGGACTTTCAGGCGCTGTTGATCGGCATCATCGCGATCGCCCTCGGAGCGGCGATGATGGTGCTGGGCTACCGCCTCGCCCTGATCCTCCTGCCCATCTGGGGCTTCTTCTTCGGCTTCATTTTCGGAGCCCAGATGCTGCAGGAGTTCTTCGGCGACGGCTTCCTGGCGACCACCGCCAGCTGGGTGGTGGGCGTCATCCTCGGCCTGGTCTTCGCCGTCCTGTCGTACCTGTTCTGGTACGTCGCGGTCGTGATCCTGTTCGCATCGGTCGGCTACTGGCTCGGCTGGGGATTCATGACCCTGCTCGGGTTCTCGGAGACCGGCCTGCTCGCGGTTGGCATCGGCCTGCTGCTCGGCGCGATTTTCGCCGTGGCGGCGTTCGTGACCGGCGTGCCGCTCGCCGCGCTGGTGGTCATCACCGCCATCGCCGGGGCGCATGCCTTAATCGCGGGCATCCTCGTCCTGCTCGGTCAGGTTGCCGTGGCCGATCTCGGGGACGGCGTGGCGAACGCGATCATCGCGACCAACGCCGGCTGGTGGCTGCTGGCCCTTGGCCTGGCCGTGGTCTCGATCATCGTCCAGCTGAAATCAATCGGGGAGTTCGTGCTGGAGCCGCCTGCGGCTCGCATCTGACAGCCGAACCACCCATACCGATGGAAGGGCCCGGTCGTCTGACCGGGCCCTTCGGCTGAGCGACCCGCATCGGTCAAACCGAACAGGCGTTCATATCGGTTTGCTATCATCGGGTCGATGCCCTCGGACCGGATCGTCGTGCGCGGCGCGCGCGAGCACAACCTGCGGAACATCGACGTGGAGATGCCGCGCGATCGGCTGATCGTGATCACCGGCCTGTCCGGGTCCGGGAAGTCGAGCCTGGCGTTCGACACGATCTACGCCGAGGGACAGCGCCGCTACGTCGAGTCGCTTTCGGCCTACGCCCGCCAGTTCCTCGGCCAGATGGAGAAGCCCGACGTCGACCAGATCGACGGGCTGTCGCCGGCGATCAGCATCGACCAGAAAGGCGCGTCGCGGAACCCGCGGTCGACGGTGGGCACCGTGACCGAGGTCTACGACTACCTCCGCCTCCTGTTCGCCCGCATCGGGCGGATGCACTGCCCGATCTGCGGCCGCGAGATCGAGCGGCAGACGGTGGAGCAGATCGTCGACCAGCTGTACGCGCTGCCGGAGGAGACCCGCGTCCTCGTCCTCGCGCCGGTGGTGAAGGATCGCAAGGGCGAGCACGAGAAGGTCCTTGCCGGCGCTCGACAGGCCGGGTTTGCCCGGGTCCGGGTCAACGGGGAGATCCACGACCTCGACGAGGACATCGCGCTCGACAAGAAGTTCCGGCACCGGATCGAGGTCGTGGTCGACCGGTTGGTGATCCGCCACGGGGCCGCGGGAACCGAGGAGGGGGAGCGGCCGGACGCATCCCGCCTGGCGGACTCGATCGAGACCGCGCTCCGGCTGGCGGAGGGCACGGTCCTGGTCAACCTCCCGGACGAGGGCAAGGACGGGACGGATCGCCTGTACTCGGAGCGCTACGCCTGCCCCGAGCACGGCGGCTCGTTCGAGGAGCCGGCGCCGCGGAACTTCTCGTTCAACTCCCCGCACGGGGCGTGCCCGGCCTGCACGGGCCTCGGCAGCCGGCTCGAGATCGATCCCGACCTCGTCCTGCCGGACCCGAGCCGCTCGATCCGCGAGGGAGCGATCGTCCCGTGGCGCCGGATGGCGGTCACCGACTCGTGGTTCGCGAAGATCCTCGACGCCGTGGCGAAGCGGTACCGCTTCTCTACCGAACGGCCGGTCGGCGAGCTGAGCGAGCAGGCGCGCGACATCCTCCTGCACGGCAATGGCGGGGAGCGGGTGGTGGTCAAGTACCAGTCACGCTCGGGCGCCACCCACGACTTCGCCACGACCTTCGAGGGCGTCATCCCGAACCTCGAGCGCCGCTATCGGGAGACCGGATCGGAGGCGATGCGGGCCGAGATCGAGCGCTATATGGCCACCCGGCCCTGTCCGACCTGCGGGGGCCTGCGCCTGCGGCCCGAGTCGATCGCGGTGACCGTCGGCGGCCGGAACATCATCGAGACGACCCAGCTGTCGGTGACGACCGCCCTCGAGTGGTACCGATCCCTCCCGAACCGGCTGACCGACCGCGAGAACACGATCGCACGCCAGGTGCTGAAGGAGATCCGAGGACGGCTCGGGTTCCTGGTCGACGTCGGGCTCGACTACCTCACCCTGGACCGAACCTCCGGCACGCTGAGCGGGGGCGAGGCGCAACGGATCCGGCTGGCGACCCAGATCGGGTCGAGCCTGATGGGGGTCCTGTACATCCTCGACGAGCCGTCCATCGGCCTTCACCAGCGGGACAACGCGCGGCTGATCGCCACCCTCGTGCGGCTTCGCGACCTGGGCAACACCCTGATCGTGGTCGAGCACGACGAGGAGACGATCCGAGCAGCGGACTGGGTGATCGACATCGGCCCGCGGGCCGGCGAGCACGGCGGCCGGCTCATTCACTCCGGGCCGCTGGATGACCTGCTCCGCAACGAGCGCTCCATCACCGCGGACTACCTCCGCGGCGACCGGTCGATCCCGATCCCGCGGCGGCGGCGGACGGGGAGCGGGTCGTGGCTCACCGTGCGGGGAGCGGCGGAGAACAACCTCCGCGAGATCGACGTCGGCTTCCCGCTCGGCCGGATGGTGGCGGTGACCGGGGTCAGTGGCTCGGGCAAGTCGAGCCTGGTGACCCAGATCCTGTACCCGGCCCTCGCCCAGCGGCTGCACGGCGCCCGGGAGCGGGCGGGACGGCACGCGGGCCTGGATGGCGCGGACGAGGTGGACAAGGTGATCGACATCGACCAGAGCCCGATCGGCCGCACTCCGCGCTCGAACCCGGCCACCTACACCGGCCTCTGGACGCCGCTCCGCGAGCTGCTGGCCGCGGTCCCGGAGGCACGGCTCCGCGGCTACAAGCCGGGGCGGTTCAGCTTCAACGTGAAGGGCGGCCGCTGCGAGGCGTGCGAGGGCGCCGGCATCGTCCAGATCGAGATGCACTTCCTGCCGGACGTGTACGTCGCCTGCGAGGTGTGCAAGGGCCAGCGCTACAACCGCGAGACGCTCGAGATCCACTACAAGGGGAAGAACGTGGCGGAGATCCTCGAGATGACCGTGGACGAGGCGCTCGAGTTCTTCGGCCCGATCCCGGCCATCCGCACCCGGCTCCAGACCCTCCAGGACGTCGGGATGGGGTACATCCACCTCGGCCAGCCGGCGACGACCCTCTCCGGTGGGGAGGCGCAGCGGGTCAAGCTCGCCACCGAGCTCGCGCGTCGTGCCACCGGCCGGACGGTCTACATCCTCGACGAGCCGACCACCGGGCTCCACTTCGACGACGTGGCGCGGCTGCTGAAGGTCCTCGGCCGGCTGGCGGACGCCGGGAACACGGTCATCGTCATCGAGCACAACCTCGACGTCATCAAGACCGCGGACTGGGTCGTCGACCTCGGCCCGGAGGGCGGCGACGCCGGCGGCGGCCTGGTTGCCACCGGGACGCCCGAGGCGGTCGCGGACGACCCGGACTCGTTCACCGGGCAGTACCTGCGCCGCGTCCTCGGCCTGCCGGCCGAGCTCCGTCGCGCCCGCCGGGCGCGCGCCCCGCGCCGTCCGGCCGCCGTCTCCGCTTGACCCACCGATAAGATCGTTTCGATGCCGACCCGCGACGACGCGCTGACGCTCCTTCACGAGTGGAACGAGAGCGCGTCGCTGCGCAAGCACGGGATCCTGGTCGAAGCTGGCGTGCGCGGCTACGCGACCGATGACGGACTCGACCCGGAGACGGTGGAGCAGTGGGGAATCGCCGGGCTGCTCCACGACCTGGATTACGAGCGATTCCCCGATGCAGCGACCCACGGGGCGATCGGCGCCGACGAGCTCGTCCGGCGCGGATACCCGGAGGACGTGATCCAAGCGGTCCGGACCCACAACGACGCCCTCGGCATTCCCCGCACCAGCCGGCTGGACCATCTCGTCTACGCCTGCGACGAGCTCGCGGGCTTCCTCGTCGCCGTCGCGCTCATGCGGCCCAGCCGCAAGCTCGCCGACGTGGAGCCGGCCAACGTCCGGAAGCGGATGAAGGACAAGGCCTTTGCCCGGGCCGTGCCGCGCGAGATGCTGCTCGCCGGCGCGGACGAGATCGGCCTGGAGTTCGACGAGCACGTCGCGAACATGGTCCGCTACCTCGACACGGTCGCGGCCGAGGTCGGCCTGTAGGCCGGAGCCCGGTCCGCATCGCGATCCGGAGCCAGGCGACCCATCAGCTCCGCCACGAACGGTGACGGGCGCTCCGGGTCGAATGCGAGCACGAGGCGTTCTCGGGCGCGGGTAACCGCCACGTAGGCGAGCCGTCGTTCCTCCTCGAGCGCGCGGCGCGGGTCGAGGGCGTCGTCCAGGGCCCGCTTGTTCGGGAATCGGTCGACCTCCATCCCGAGCACCACCACCAGCGGCCATTCCCGGCCCTTGGCGCCGTGCACCGTGGTGATCTCGATCGGAGCATCGGGGTCGCGGAGCGACTCCAGCCGATGCTTCGCCTCGGCGAACGCGGCCAGATAGCCATCCACCCGGCGATGGCCGACCGCCCACCCGATGGCCGCGTCGAGCGCCGCGTGCGCCTCCTCGCCCAGGGCATCCGATGGATCGCCTCGCCGCCAGCCGTGGTCCGATCGCGCCCGGAGCAGGACCGGCAGTGGCAGCTGGGCCGGATCGATCCCCTGCAGATCGCCCAGCAGCGTGGCTACCTCCTCGGCCTGCAGCGGAGCCTTCACCGGCGTCGCATGGCGGATTCCGGCGCGGAGCAGGGCCAGCAGGAGCGGCCCGAGCTCGGCTCGGGTGCGGGCCAGGACCGCCACCCGCCCATGCGCCGCGGCCCAGCCGGGCAGGGCCGTCGCGAGCCGATCGGCCGCGTCCGGGCCACGCAGCGCCCAGGTCGCGATCGGAGCCGGCCCGCCATCCGCGTTCGGTCCCGCCCGCGCCGCCGGGCGCAGGCGCTTCGGGACCCGTTCCCGGTTCGTCGCGATCAGCCGATCGGCGGCCGCCACGACGCCCGGCGGACATCGGTAGTTGGTTTCCAGCACGATCCGGACCGCGTCGGGGTACCGATCCGGGAACTGGAGGATGCGCCGGACGTCGGCGAGCCGCCAGGCATAGATCGTCTGGTCGTCGTCGCCGACCACGAACAGGTTGCGCTCCGGCTCGGCGAGCAGGGCGACGAGCTCGACCTGGGTGCCGTCCACGTCCTGGTACTCGTCGACGAGGACGTGGCTGAAGCGCCCTTGCCACTGCCGCCGGCGCTCGGGGTCGTCTCGGAGGGAGGCGAGTGCGCCGGCCAGCATCCCGTCGAAGTCCGTCAGGCCGCGAACGCTGAGGAGGTCGCGGTACGTTGCCACCACTTCGGCCAGGGGTCCGTCGGGTCGCTTTCCCTCGAGGATCGCGGCGGACACGATGGCGTCGAGCTCCTCCGCCGCCGGCAGCTCTTCCTCGCCCGCGTTCCGTGCCAGCACTCTGCGGCGCGCCTGGCGAAGGAGCGGCAGCCGGTCGGCGACGAGTCGCGGCGGGCGCGGCCCGTCGAGCACGATCTGGCGGGCCAGCGCGTGGAGCGTCCGCACCTCCGGTCCGTCGCTCCCGGGACGGATCCCCAGGCGGGTCGTGATCCGGTCCGTCAGCTCGGCCGCCGCATCGCGGTTGAAGGTCACGACCAGGATGCGCGCCGCGGGCACGCCGGACGTGACCAGCACACCGATGCGGGCGACCAGGGTCGCGGTCTTGCCGCTGCCGGCCGGCGCGATGAGCTGGGCTGGCCCGTCCCCGAGCGTCGCGGCCCGCCGCTGCCGGTCGTCCAGGCTGGCGAGGATGTCGGCAATACGGGACTGGCATCGCACCTGAGCGTGGCTCCAGCCCCTTACCGACGGCTGACGGCCGGATTCCGGCAGGCGCGGGCAGGATGCCGCTATCCTTCCGCCGGCTATTTGTCAGGGAGGGTGCACCTGCCGGCTCACCGGCGCCCAATGGCTCGATTCTTCTCACTGTCCCGTGCCCAGGCGCGCCCCTCGGCGCGCACGAAGCGGCTCCAGGCCGCCATCGCCCGGGAGGAGCGGCTCCGGAAGAAGGGCATCAACACCGGCACGTCGCGCATGCAGCTCGTCGCCGCCCACGAGGCCTCGGTCCTGGCGGATGCCGGCTACGAGGAGCCGGTCGGCGGTAGCGTCCCGATTCGGCGCGTGCTGGGCGCGGGTCTCCTGCTCGTCGTCGGCGGCCTGCTCATCGGGGCGGTGCTCCTGTGGCAGCGTGCCGATGCCTTCAACCGCGCGGTCAGCACGGCTCCGAGCCTGTCCACCGCGCTGCTCGGACCCCTCGCCGGCGGACCGCCGGTCAACATCGCCTTCCTCGGGTACGCGGGCCGCGAGGGGCACGGCGGGCAGTACCTCGCCGACTCCCTGAACATCCTCTCGATCGACCCGTCGACCAACGCGACGACGATGATCGCCGTCCCGCGCGACCTGTGGGTCGAGGGCCATGCCCTGTTCCCGGAGAACGCCAAGGTCAACGAGGGATTCGCCGCGGGCTGGGACGTCGGCGGGGTGCACGAGGCCGGGCGAGGCCCAGACCGATGTCCTCGAGCACGTCACCGGGCTCACGATCGACCACTGGATTGCCCTCGACTTCGACGGCCTCGCCGGCGTCGTCGACGCGGTGGGCGGCATCACGGTCGACAATCCTCGTGCCTTCGCCTTCACCCTGAACGAGGTCAACTTCAGGCAGCGATTCTTCGACGGCGGAGCCTTCGCCGCCGGGACCGTTGCAGCTCGATGGCGCATCAGCGCTGGCCTACGCCCGGGCCCGCTATACGTCCGAGCCCGCCGAGGCAGGCGATTTCGCGCGATCGATCCGCCAGCAACGGGTCCTGGCTGGGCTCCGCGCAAAGCTCGGAAACGGCTTTCCGGGATCGATCGGTCCGGGCCTGGCGCTCATGGACGTCCTGTCCACCCATCTCGCCACCGACCTCTCGGCCATCGACCTCGCGCTCCTGAGCGGGCACCTGTCCCCGGACCGCCGCATCGAGCTCACCGAGGGCGTGATCCTCCAGGCCACCACCACGACCGACGGCCGGTACGTCCTGGTCGTCATCGGTCGCGCCACCGGGGCCGACTACTCGCCCCTCCACGCGTACCTCGCCACCAGGCTGGCCGAACCGATCCCGACGCCCGTGCCCAGCCCGGGCGCGCCCAGCGGGAGTCCCTGACCGCCGCCATCGGTCGCCCTACCATTAGCCGGTGGCCGCCACACCGACGCCGTCCGCTCACATTCGAGCCATCCTCCGGCATCTCCCCACCGCTCCCGGCGTGTACCTGTTCCGCGCCGCCGACCGGCGCGCGCTGTACGTGGGCAAGGCGAACTCCCTCCGCAGCCGGGTTCGCAGCCACTTTGGGGCGGGCGGCCAGCTCGAGGCCCGGCACGCGAAGCTGGTGGCCGACACGGCGGACATCGAGTACATCGTCACCGACACCATCGGCGAGGCCTACATCCTCGAGGGCAACCTCATCAAGGAGCATCGGCCCCGGTTCAACATCCGCCTCAAGGACGACAAGAGCTATCCCTTCGTCCGGATCACGATGGCCGAGGACTACCCGCGGATCGTCAGGACCCGCAAGCTGGTCCGGGATGGAAGCCGCTACTTCGGCCCGTATGCCTCGGCGTCATCGGTGGACGAGACGCTCCGCCTGCTGAGCAAGATCTTCCCGTTCCGGACCTGCGACCTCGACATCCCCGCCGGCCAGAAGGTCCTGGAGCGGCCGTGTCTCCTCTATCACATCAAGCGCTGCCAGGGCCCGTGCATCGGCGCGATCGAGACCGATGCCTATCGGGCCACCATCGACCAGGTGGTCGACTTCCTCGAGGGTCGCCAGGAGGGCATCGCCGACCAGCTGCGCGGCGAGATGGAGGCCCACTCCGACTCGCTCCGCTACGAGGCGGCGGCCGTCGCTCGCGACAAGCTCAAGGCCGTGGAGTGGACGATCGAGCAGCAGAAGGTGGCCGCCTTCAGCCGGGAGGAGCACGACGTCATCGGTCTCGCCCGTGACGGAACCGAGGCCTGCATGCAGGTCTTCGTCATCCGCAACGGCAAGATGATCGGGCGCGAGCACTTCATCGCGGAAGGGGCGGGTGACCAGGCCGACGAGGACGTCCTCGCGTCGTTCCTGCAGCAGTACTACCCGGCCACCGAGCGTCCGCCGCGCTCGATCCTCCTCCCGTTCGCCCCCGCCGATGTGGAGACGCTGGCCGCGGTGCTGAGCACGCGGCGGGGGAGCGGCGTCCGGCTCCACGTCCCGAGCCGGGGCGCGAAGCGGCGCCTCGTCGCGCTCGCGTCGGAAAACGCGGCCGAGGCCCTGGCCAAGGACCGCGCGGAATGGCTGGCGGACCGCGGGGCGCGCGCCCAGGCACTCGTCGGGCTGGCCCGGGCACTGGGTCTCGAGGAGCCGCCGCACCGGATCGAGTGCTACGACATGAGCAACATCCAGGGCACGAGCGCGGTCGGGAGCATGGTCGTCTTCACCGACGGCGCGCCGGACAGCCGCCAGTACCGCCGGTTCCGGATTCGCAGCGGCGACACGCCGGACGACTTCCGGATGATGGCCGAGGTGCTTCGCCGCCGATTCGCCCGGGCTGCCCGCCTCCGGCGAGAAACCGGCGCGCTCGAACCGTCCTCGGTCGGGGTGGACGAAGACGCGGTCGACGGCGAGGAATGGGCCCTGCCCGATCTCGTGATCGTCGACGGCGGCAAGGGCCAGCTGTCGGCCGCCACCGGGGTGCTGAAGGACCTCGGCCTCACCCACTTGCCGGCCGCGGGACTGGCCAAGCGGTTCGAGGAGCTGTTCGTGCCGGGCCGCTCGGAGCCGATCATCCTGCCGGCCAAGGCGCCGGAGCTCTACCTGGTCCAGCGCATCCGTGACGAGGCGCATCGGTTCGCCATCACCTACCACCGCCAGGTTCGGGGCCGGAGCGCCCTGGGAAGCCTGTTCGACGACGTGCCCGGCATCGGTCCCGCCCGGCGGGCGGCCCTCCTCCGGCGGTTCGGCAGCGTCCGCGCCCTGCGCGACGCCTCGGTTGAGGAGATCGCCGGGGCTCCGCTGATGAGCGTCCAGCTCGCCGAGCGGGTGAAGAGCGCCCTGGCGCGGGAAGGCCGGCTGGCCTAGGCGTTCTTGCGCTCCCCCGGGGCGCCCCTATACTTCGCGACGGCCGCCGATTGGCGGCGTGTTTATTGTCCGAGGGCCGGAGGGACACTCCACCGAGCATGACCTGGCGCCGCATCGCCCCATGGGTGATCCTCGCGATCACCCTGTTGGCCCTCTACATCGTCATTCCGCGCAAGACCACCGGGGCCACCTTCCTCCCGCTTCCCGACAGCATCCGCACGGTGCTCGGCCTCGACCTGCAGGGCGGGATCGGCGTCACCCTCGAGGTCCAGGCGGTCAGCGGCGAGGAGCCGACGCCCGAGCGCGTGGAGCTGGCGCGCACGATCATCGAGCGCCGCGTGTCGGGCATCGGGGTCACCGAGCCGCAGGTGCGGACCGAGGTCGGCGCCAACGGCCAGGCCCGGATCGTGGTCGAGGTCCCCGGCGTCAGCGATCGGAACCAGGTCCTCGATCTCGTCGGCTCGACGGGACAGCTGTTCTTCATCGACTCGGCCGGCGCGGAGCTCGAGCGCGGGCAGAACATCATCGACCAGGTCGCGAATGGCACGCTCCGGATCCTGTTCGACGGGGGAGAGATCCAGGAGGGCTCGGTCGTCCCGGACACGAGCCAGGCTGGGCAGCTCGGCGTCAGCTTCACGATCTCACCGGAGGCCGAGGCGATCTGGTGCGACTACACCACCGCCCACCAGAACGCGTACGGCCCAATCGCCCTCGACGGCGAGATCATCACCAGCCCGCTCATCCAGCAGCCGATCTGCGGCGGCCGCACGATCATCACCGTGGGGCCGCCGGGGACCGAGACGTCGGTGTCGCAGACGACGCTCTACAACCAGCTCCGGTTCGGAGCCCTGCCGGTCTCTCTCCAGGTCCAGGAGGTCACCGCCATCCAGCCCACCCTGGGACGCGACTTCCTGACCCAGGCCCTCATCGCCGGGGTGGTGGGGCTGGCCCTCGTCCTGTTCTTCATGATCGCGAACTACCGCCTGCCCGGCGTGCTGGCGTCCCTCGCGCTGCTCTTCTACACGCTGGTGGTGTACGCCATCTTCCGGATCGTGCCGGTCACCCTGACGCTGGCCGGGGTCGCGGCCTTCATCCTGAGCATCGGCATGGCGGTGGACGCCAACATCCTCATCTTCGAGCGGATGAAGGAGGAGATCCGCGCCGGCAAGACGCTCGGACCGGCCATCGAGGCCGGCTTCAACCGCGCCTGGTCGAGCATCCTCGACTCGAACGTCAGCTCGCTGCTCATCGCCGGCTGGCTGTTCTGGCAGGGCAGCAGCGTGATCAAGGGCTTCGCCCTCGTGCTCGGCATCGGTGTCCTGGTCTCGATGTTCAGCGCCGTGGTCGTGACCCGGACCCTGCTCCGGATGGCCATCCACCGCGAGTGGGGACGCCGGATCGAGCTCTACCACGTGGAGCGCTGACCGATGTACGACATCGTCGGCAAGCGCCGCTGGTACTACCTCTTCAGCGCCCTGATCACCGTCCCGGGGCTCATCTTCATCGCCCTCGGCGGGCTGAAGCCGTCGATCGACTACACCGGCGGCACGGTCTGGCAGGTCCGCTTCGCGGACGATCCGTCGGCGGCGGAGGTCCAGGCCGCCCTGGTCGCGCTCGACCATCCGGAGGCCGTCGTGGTCGAGGTGGACAGCGGATTCCTCGAGGTGCGCCTGGAGCCGATCGAGTTCCCGATCGTCGGCGGCATCCCGACCCCGGCGCCGACCTCGTCGCCGTCGCCGACCCCCAGCCCGTCGGCCTCGTCCGCGGAGACGCCTGCCCCGAGTGGCAGCGCTTCCGAGTCGCCGAGCCAAGCACCGAGCGCGACCCCCACCCCATCGCCGACGCCGAGCCCGACCCCGGCACCGTCGGCGACTTCCAGCCCTGAGGCCACGCCGCCTCCGCCAGCGATCGAGGGAACCCCGATCGAGGAGCTGGTCCAGGGGCTGGAGGCCGAGTTCGGCTTCTCGGAGACCCGCTCGCTGGACACGGTCGGCGCGATCATCGGTTCGGAGCTCATCCGGAGCTCGATCATCATCCTCGCCGTCGGCGAGGCGTTCATCCTGCTGTACCTGTGGTACCGGTTCCGGAGCATCCGCTTCGGGACGGCGGCGATCATCGCCCTCCTCCACGACGTGATCGTGGTCGTGGGCGCGTTCGCCATCCTCGGCTACTTCTTCGGTGTCGAGTTCGACGCCTTGTTCGTGACCGCGCTGCTCACCGTCATCGGCTTCTCCGTCCACGACTCGATCGTGGTCTTCGACCGGATCCGGGAGAACCGCCTTCGCCACGCCGGGGAGTCGTTCGGCGCGATCGTGAACCACTCGATCCTCCAGACCATGGGCCGGTCGATCAACACCTCCCTGACCGTGGTCGCGACCACCGCTGCCCTGCTGCTCCTCGGCCCGGTGACGATCCAGACCTTCACCCTGGCCCTGCTGATCGGGATCGTGAGCGGGACGTACTCGTCGATCTTCAACGCGAGCCAGATCCTCGTCACCTGGGACGAGTGGTCCGCGAAGCGCAAGGCGCGGCGGTCCGCCACCCGCTGACGGCGCCATCTCTCGATCGGTGCCGCCGGGGTAAGTCGGGCAGCAGCGGGCACCTCTACCATGGCCGGGCATGATCCGGCCCCGGTTCGACTGGTTGCTCCCGCCCCCGCTTGACCGTCCACCGGCCCTGACCGGGTTCGGCGCCCCGGTCGCGACGCTGCTCGTTCGACGCGGGATCCAGACCGATGCCGAGGCCGCGGCCTTCCTCCACGCGGGCTCGGCCGATCTCCCCGCGCTGGACCTGATGACCGATGCCCATGCCGCGCTCGAGCGCATCGAGGCCGCCGTCGACCACGGAGAGACGATCGCCATCTGGGGCGATTACGACGCCGATGGCATGACCGCGGTCGCGATCTGGGTGCTCGCCCTTCGTCGACTCGGGGTCGAGCCGATCCGGTACGTGCCCTCTCGCCTGGCGGAGGGCTACGGCCTGTCGGTGGAGGGACTCCGGACGCTGGCCGGGCAGGGCGTGCGGCTGGTCGTGACCTGCGACTGCGGGGTCGGCAACGCGGCCGAGGTGGCGGTGGCGAACGAGCTCGGCATGGACGTGGTCGTGACCGACCATCACGTGCCGCCGGCTGTCCTGCCGGCCGCGGTCGCCGTCGTCGATCCGCACCGCCCGGACTGCACGTACCCGAACCGCGATCTCACCGGGGCCGGGCTGGCGTACCGCCTCGCGAGCGCGCTTCTCGCCCGCCGGGGCGTCGAAGCCGCGGACCTGGCGGCCCTGGCCGCGATCGGGGCCATCGCCGACGTGGCGCCGCTCATCGGGGAGAGCCGGGCCATCATCCGGATGGGCCTCGCCGAGCTGGCGACCACGACCCATCCCGGACTGCGGGGCCTGCTCCAGCGGGGCGCGGAGGAACCGTCGCGGCCGACGGCGCGTGACGTCGGATACGGCATCGTTCCGCGGCTGAACGCCGCAGGGCGCATTGCCGATGCCGAGCTGGCGCTCGACCTGCTGGTCGCCACCGACCCGGCACGGGCCGAGGCCCTGCTCACCGAGCTGGAGGAGGTCCACCTGCGGCGACGGGAGCTGACCACCATCGCGATCGAAAGCGCGCGCCGTATGGCCGCCGACCGCCCGGGCAGCGGGCCGCTGGCCCTCCGCGACGACGCCTGGCCCGCGGGCCTGCTCGGCCTGGTGGCCGGTCGACTGTCCGACGAGCTGGCCCGCCCGGTGGCGGCCGCAAGCCTGGTCGAGCCGGAGGTCCGCGGCTCGATCCGCGCCCCGGCCGATTTCGACGTCACGCTCGGGCTCGATGCCGTCGGAGAGCACCTCGCCAAGCGGGGCGGGCACGCGGCAGCCGGCGGGTTCAGCGCCGCGCCCGAGCAATGGGACGCCTTCGCCGCCGCCTTCGCCGCCCTCCCGCGGCCGTACCCGCCTGACCAGGCGGTCGTCCCGACGCCGCCGGGCGCGCTCCCCGTCGATCTCGTCCTGCCGGCGCGCTACGTTGGCTGGTCCCTGCTGGCCGAGCTCGAGGGCCTGGCGCCCTACGGGGCGGGCCATGGCGAGCCGGTCCTCGCCGTCACTGGCCTGACCGTCGGCGACGCACGACGGGTCGGCGCCGCCGAGAATCACCTCTCGATGCGGATGCGGAAGGGGCTCGAGACGATCGACGCCATCGCATTCGGGGTCGCGGAGGACCAGGAGACGCCGGAGGCCGGCGCCGCGCTCGACCTGGTGGCGACCCTCGAGTCGCGGATGCTGGACGGCGAGCCCCGGCTCCAGCTGAGGGTGATCGACTACGCGACCGCGGACGCCTCACCCCTCGCCGCTCGGCGCCGGAAGGCCCATCCACCGCTCGAGCCGATCCCGGTCGCCGGATGAGTGAGGGCCCCACCCCGCTCGAGCGCCTTCGGGAGCGGCGCGCGGCGATTGGCGCGCCGTTGTGCCTCGGAATCGATCCGCGCCCCGACGCCTTGCCCGATGGCCTCGGACGCGATGCCGCCGGCGTCGAGTCCTTCGCGCGCGGCCTGGTCGAGGCGGCCGCCGAGCTGGTCGTGGCGGTCAAGCTCAACACGTCCTACTTCGAGGCACTTGGCTCCGCGGGCTGGGCAGCCCTCGAGCGCACGCGCGCTGCGATCCCGACGGGGCCGATCGTCATCCTCGACGCGAAGCGCGGCGACATCGGTCCGTCCGCCGAGCGCTACGCGGAAGCCCTGATGGGTCACCTGGAAGCGGACGCGGTCACCCTCCAGCCGTACCTCGGCGAGGACGCGATCGAGCCGTTCCTCGACTATCCCGGCCGCCTCGTCTACCTGCTGGCGCGAACCTCGAACCCGAGCGCGGGCCGGCTCCAGGACCTCGCCGTCGACGGCGTCCCGCTGTCGACGGCCGTCGCGCGCTGGGCCGCCGAGCGATGGACCGACGGCCGCGTCGGCCTGGTGGTGGGCGCCACGGATCCCGCGGAGCTCCGCCGCCTGCGGTCCGAGGTGCCCGCACCGGGATTCCTCGTCCCGGGCGTCGGCGCCCAGGGGGGCGACCTGCAGGCTGCGGTCGAGAGCTGCGATGGATCCGCGGCACCCGGCCTGGTCAACGTCTCGCGCGCCATCGCCGAAGCGGCGACGGGTCCGGATTGGCGCGAAGGCGTGGCCGCGGCGGCCCGGGCGTGGCTGGACGACCTCCGAAAGGCGGGTGCTACACTCGGCGCCACCAGCTGAGGAGAGTCGGCCGCAAGATGCCAACCATCGGAGCCCCCGAGCTCATCATCGTCCTGGTGATCGTGCTCATCCTCTTCGGCCCGGGACGGTTGCCGGACATCGGCAACGCCATCGGCAAGGGGATTCGCGAGTTCCGGAAGGCCTCCTCCGAGATCGAGGACTCGATCCGGGGCGACGCGAAGCCGTCCGACACCACCACGCCGAAGAGCTGACCGCCCGCCTGACGGCGCCCCGGCCTGCCTGAGCCGATGAGCCAGGACGCCTCGGCCATGACCATGGTCGAGCACCTCGAGGAGCTGCGCCGGCGGCTGATGATCGTCATCGCGGCGATCCTCATCGGCGGCATTCTCGGCTTCATCGTCTCGGAGCAGGTCCTCAACATCCTGCGAGCGCCGCTACCGACCGAGTTCGACATCCTCTTCTTCACCAGCCCGGCCGGTGCGTTTGTCGCCCGCCTGAAGATCGCCGGCTTCGTCGGCGTCGCGCTCGCCATGCCGGTGATCCTGTTCGAGCTCTACAAGTTCGTGACGCCGGGCCTGATGCCGGGCGAGAAGCGCCTGCTGTGGCCGTTCCTCGTGGCCGGCCTGCTCCTGTTCGCCCTCGGAGTCGTCATCGGCTACCTCGTGCTGCCGTACGCGCTGACCTTCCTGTTCGGGTTCGCCGGTGAGGGGATCCAGCCATTCCCGATCCTGGAGGAGTACATCGGCTTCGTCACCACCCTGCTGATCGTGTTCGGGCTGATGCTCCAGTTCCCGGTCGTGCTCGTCGTCCTCGTCCGACTCGGGATCGTCACTCCGAAATGGCTCGCTTCCCGCCGGCGGTGGGCCATCCTGATCATTGCGATCGTGTCGGCGGTCGCGACCCCGGGTGGCGACCCCTTCTCGATGGTCATCCTGGCCCTCCTGATGTACGGCCTGTTCGAGGGCACCCTGGTCGTGGTCCGAGGCATGCGGCCTCGGTCAAGCGGGATCCAAACCGATGACGAGCCGTGAGCGTCCGACCGTCCTCCTGCTGACCGATTCCGCCCTGGCCGGCCACGCCTGGCCGGGGCATCCGGAGCGACCGGAGCGGATCGCTCCCGTCCTGGCCGGGGTGGCGGAAGGAGCTCGCACGGCCGGCGCCGATCTCGTCCAGCGGACGGCGGAACCGGCGCCGATCGATCTGCTGGCCTCGGTGCACGATCCGCGGTACGTGGCCTGGCTGGCCGGCGGCGTCGAGACGGCCGGCTGGCTCGATGCCGACACGTACGTGGTCGCGGAGTCGTCGACCGCGGCGATGGTTGCGGCCGGGCTCACCGTGGAGGCTGCGCTGGCGGCCGCTCGGGGCGAGGCCGCGGTTGCGTTCGCCGCGGTCCGGCCGCCGGGGCACCACGCGGGCCGCGAAGGCGGCAAGGGGTTCTGCCTCCTGAACAACGTGGCGGTTGCCGTGGCCGCGCTCCGCGCCGCCCACGCCGCGGAGCGGGTCGCCGTCCTCGACTGGGACGTGCACCATGGCGACGGATCGGAAGCGCTGTTCGCGAACGATCCGGACGTCTTCTACGCCTCGACCCACCAGTACCCGTGGTACCCGGGCACCGGCTCCACGTTCGACCAGGGCGAGACGCTGCTCAACGTCCCGCTGGCGGCCGGGACGGGCGACGAGGGGTTCGTGGCCGCCTGGCGCGACACGATCCTGCCCCGGGTCGAGGCGTTTGGCCCGGACGCGATCCTCGTTTCGGCCGGCTACGACGCCCATCGCGACGACCCGCTGGCCGGGCTGGAGGTCACCGAGCACGGCTTCGGGGAGGTGGCCCACGCGGTGGGGGAGGCAGCCGGCAGGGCGGGCCTGGCCGGCGTGGCCGTGGCCCTCGAGGGCGGCTACGACCTCGACGCGCTGCGGGCATCGGCCGCGGCCACCGTCACCGGCCTGCTCGCCGGATTGGCCTCCCTGCCGAACGGGAATCGTGGGAACTGAGGGCTATACTCGGAACGGTGTCGACCCGACGGGCCTCGGTGGCTCCCGCAGATCGCCCGACGCGGCGCTCTCGGCCGCGCCGGTCGACGACCGTGCCCGCGACGGCGGAACAGCCCGCTCGCAGCGCCAAGCCCGCCACGCTCGCGGTCGAGATCGTGACGTTTGGCTTCAAGTACGGCCTGCCGCCCAAGGTCGACCTCGTGTTCGACGTCCGCTTCCTGACCAACCCGTTCTGGATCCCTGAGCTCCAGCCGCTGTCCGGGCTGACGGCCGAGGTGCGCCGCTTCGTCCTCGACCAGCCCCAGGCTGGCCGGTTCCTCGACCTCGTCGTCCAGCTCCTCGAGCTGACCGTGCCGGCATACCGAGAGGCGGGCCGGGACCGCCTGGTCGTGGCCCTCGGCTGCACCGGCGGCTACCACCGGTCGATCGCCCTCGCCGAGGAGCTCGCCCGCCGCCTCGGCGGCCTGGAAGGCGCGTCGGTATCGGTCATTCACCGGGAGTTGCGCCGATGACCGGACGCCGGTTCCCGCCATGGCTCTACCCCGGCATGCACATCAAGCGCTGGCTGGGTGCCGTCCTGGTCGGGCTGACGATCCTGGCCATCGGCGCGGCGATCCTCGTGATCGAGGTCTACCGCCAGGCCATCATCGAGTTCCCCGAGATCGCCGCCCTCCTCGGCGCCGAGCTGGAGCGCGAGATCCGGGCCGCGATCGTGATCACGGTCGGGGTATTCCTCACCGGGTTCGGGCTGTGGAAGCTCATGCACAGCCTCGTGTCGCCATTCGTGACCAGCGGCGACTCGGTGATGGAGGTGCTCTACACCAAGCGCTACCTCGCCCGCGGGCCGCGGATCGTGGCTCTCGGCGGCGGCACCGGCCTGTCGACGCTGCTCCGCGGGCTGAAGGCCTACTCGGCCAACATCACCGCGGTCGTGGCCGTGGCCGACGACGGGGGCAGCAGCGGTCGGCTCCGCCAGCAGCTGGGGATCGTACCTCCCGGGGACATCCGGAACTGCATCGCCGCCCTGGCCGATGCGGAGCCGCTCATGACCCAGCTCATGCAGTACCGATTCCCGCCGGGATCCGGCCTGGACGACCACGCCTTCGGCAACCTGTTCATCGCGGCCATGACCGCGGTCACCGGCGACTTCGACGAGGCGGTCCGCGAGTCGAACCGCGTCCTCGCCGTGCGCGGCCAGGTCCTGCCCGCCACCAGCGTGCCGCTCAACCTCACGGCCCGCCTCGCGTCAGGGCGATTCCTGAGCGGGCAGGCGGCGGTGAGCCAGGCCACGGAGCCGATCACCCGGGTCCAGATCGACCCGCCCGACGTCCGGGCCAACCCGGAGGCGCTGGAGCGGATCCTCGAGGCGGACCTGGTGGTCATCGGTCCGGGCAGCCTCTACTCCAGCGTGATGCCGAACCTGCTGATCAGCGACATCCACGACGCGCTCTCCGCCGCCGAGGGCCTGCGGGTCTACGTCTGCAACGTCGCCACCCAGCCCGGCGAGACCGGCGGCTTCACCGCCTCGCAGCACCTGACCGCGCTGTTCGACCATGCCGGTGACGAGCTGGTCGACATGGTCCTCCTGAATCGGAACCGATCCGCCCGCCGACCGTCCGGGTGGCAGGGCCAGCCGGTCCAGCTCGACAGCCGCAACCTCGAGGAGCTGCCGGTCGTCGTCATCGAGGACGACGTCGTCGACGACCAGAACGCCCACCACCACGACCCCGACAAGCTGGCGGCCGTCCTGCTCCGCCTGCTCCAGGAGGATCGTCCCGCCCGCCAGCGACACCGCATCCGGCGACCGGTGGCCACGGCCAGCTGACGCGGATGCGTCCTGCCCGTGACGTGAAGGGGGAGCTGGCCCGCATCGAACCGGCGCGGGCCTGCTGTCGCGCGGCGGAGCTCGCCGGCCTTCGGTTCGCGGACGGGGCCATCCGTTCGCTGGACCCGTCCACCGTTCGAGTCGCGGTTCGACTGGGGGCCGGCCGGGACGTCACCCGCTCCGCCGACCGCGGCTCGGGAACGCGCCACCACCTCGCCGTCCTCGACGCGGGCAGCACCGACCGATGGAGCTGGTCCACGGCGGCCGCTCACGACCGGCAGGCGTTTCTCCGCGGCGTGGTCCTCGGCAGCGGGTCGCTCTCGTTCGCGCGGACCGGCCCCCATGTCGAGTTCGTCTTCCGCTCGCGATCCCGGGCGCGGACCCTCCAGCGCCGCCTGGCGGCGAGCGGGATCCATGGCGCGGCCTACGACCGCCGAGGTCGGGCCGTGGTCTACGTCAAGGGGCGCGAGCAGGTCGCCGCACTGCTCCAGCTGACCGGCGCCCACGGCGCGTTGCTCGAGCTGGAGTCGGAGCGGGTCGGGCACGACGTCCAGAACCGGCTGAACCGGCTGCTGAACGCGGAAGCGGCGAACGTGAACCGGACGGTGCGGGCCGCGGAGCGCCAGCTGCGGGCCATCGAGCGCCTGGAGGCGGACGGCCGGCTGGCGGACCTGTCGCCCGGCCTGCGGGCCGTGGCCGATGCCCGGCGCGCCCATCCCGAGGCCGACCTCGAGGCCCTCGCCGCCGCGCTTGGCCTGGGCCGGTCGGCCGTCCACCATCGCCTGCGGCGCATCGAGCAGCTGGCGGGGTGAGGCACCGCCCATGACCACCGCGCCGCGCCGGCCGCTGGTCGCCGGCAACTGGAAGATGCATCCGACCGATCGCGCCGCCGCGCTTGCCCTGGCCGCGGCCGTCGCCGAGCACACGGCCAGCGTGGCCGCGGACGAGCGGGTGGAGGTCGTCGTCTGCCCGCCGGCGATCTGGCTGCGCGACGTCGCTGCGGCCCTGGATGGGTCCGGGGTGGGCGTCGGCGCCCAGACGATGCACGCCGAGGACAGCGGCGCCTTCACCGGGGAGATCTCGCCCGCGATGCTGGCGGGCGTCGCGCGGTACGTCGATCGTCGGCCATTCGGAGCGCCGGCACCTGTTCGGCGAGTCCGATGCCGACGTGGCGGCCAAGGTCGCCAGCGCGGTCGCCCACGGCCTGGTGCCCGATTGCCGCGGTGGGGGAGACAGCCGACGAGCGACGCATCCAGGACACGGCCACGGTGATCGAGCGGCAGGTTCGGGCAGCCGTCTCGCGACTGTCCGGCATCGTCGGCAGTCGCCTGGTGGTGGCCTACGAGCCGGTGTGGGCGATCGGCACCGGCGACGCCGCGACCGGCGAGGACGCCCAGGCCGGCGCGGCCCTCATCCGCTCCCTCCTGGCCGAGGTCGACCCGGCGGGCGCGGCGGAGACCCGGATCCTGTACGGCGGCAGCGTCGCTCCCGAGCTTGCCGCGGACTACTTCTCCCGGCCCGACGTCGACGGGGCGCTGGTCGGGGGCGCATCCCTCGATGCTCGGGCATTTGCCGCCATCGTCCGCGCCGCGGCCGCGTGACGCGCCGGAGCCGCCTTCCCTGATGGCGGGCGTCCGACCCGTCGTCCTGTGCGTCCTTGACGGCTTCGGGATCGGTGACGACCCGGCCGCCGACGCGGTGGCGGCCGCCGACATGCCGACCTGGCGCCGGCTGTGGGCGGAGTGGCCCCATGCGCGGCTCGCCGCGGCCGGCGAAGCGGTCGGCCTGCCGGCCGGGCAGATGGGGAACAGCGAGGTCGGCCACCTGAACCTGGGCGCCGGCTTCCCGGTCCTCCAGGACCTGCCCCGGATCAGCCGCGCGATCGCTGATGGGTCGTTTGCGGCCAACCCCGCCCTGCTGGCGGCCGTGCGCCACGCCCTGGACCATGCGGGCAGGCTGCACCTGCTCGCGCTCATCGGACCGGGCGGGATCCATGCCGTTGACGAGCACATCGTGGCCATGGCGGACCTCGCTCACGCTGAGGGACTCGCGCCCGACCGCGTGCTGCTCCACGCCTTCACCGACGGGCGTGACACGCCACCCCGTTCCGCCGCCGTCCTCCTCCCGGCCCTGCTCAGCCAGCTCGACGGCCGGGCGACCCTCGCGACCGTCTCGGGCCGCTACTGGGCGATGGATCGAGACGGCCGCTGGGACCGGACGCAGCGCGCGTACGAAGCGATCGTCCACGGCGTGGGCCTCGCCGCGCCCAACGGCCCGGCCGCGGTCGCCGCGGCCTACGCCTCGGGGACCGGGGACGAGTTCATCGAGCCCACCGTGATCCTGCCCGGTGCAGGGCTCGGCCCCGGCGACGCCATCGTCCACCTGAACTTCCGCGCCGACCGGGCGCGGCAGCTGACCCAGGCGCTCGCCCAGCCGGTCGTTCGCCGCCTTCGACCGGGGCGAGGCGCCGGCGGAGGTATCGGTCACGACCCTGACCGAGTACCAGGATCCGGCCGTGCTGCCAGTCGCGGTGGCCTTCGGGCCGGTGATCGCCGATGGCCTCGCCGCCCACCTGTCGCGCCTCGGCCTGCGCCAGCTCCACCTGGCCGAAACCGAGAAATACGCCCACGTCACGTACTTCTTCAACGGCGGGATCGAGGAGCCGTTCCCCGGGGAGGATCGGATTCTCGTGCCGTCCCGTCGCGACGTGCCGACCTACGACCTCGCTCCGGAGATGAGCGCCGACGCGATCACCGGCCACCTGGTCGAAGCCGTGGCGAGCGGCGCCGCCGCGTTCATCGTCGTGAACTATGCCAACCCGGACATGGTCGGCCATACCGGCGCCTGGGACGCTGCCCAGACCGCGCTCGGGGTCGTCGACGCCTGCCTCGCGCGGGCGGAGGCCGCGGTGCTCGCCGCCGGCGGGGCCCTGGTCGTGACCGCCGACCACGGCAACGTGGAGCGGATGCGGGACGCCGACGGCCAGCCGCACACCGCGCACACGACGGCCGACGTGCCGATCGTCGTGATCGGCGAGCCCTGGCGGGGAGCGCGGCTGCGCGACGGGACCCTGGCCGACGTCGCCCCGACGCTGTGCGAGCTGCTCGGCATCGACATCGGTCCGCGGATGACCGGTCGCAGCCTGCTGGCCCCAGCCGCTCCCGGCTGAGCGTGCCCTATACTGCCGGCCGCATGAACGCCCTGACCCTCGTCCAGTCGATCCTGGCCGTGGCCCTCACCGTCGCCATCCTGCTCCAGCAGCGGGGCGCCGGGGTGGGGGGCGCCTTCGGTGGCGAGGTCACCGCCTATCGCAGCCGTCGTGGCATCGAGCGGACCCTGTTCCGCCTCACGATCGTGCTCGCCGGCCTGTGGGTCATCTTCTCCGTGCTGGCGCTGTACCTCCAGACGGTCTGACCAAAGGTCCCGTTTTCTCGCGGCGGGGGACGGCGTGTAGAATCGCGGTCCGGGCCGAGGTGGCGGAATAGGCAGACGCGCTAGGTTCAGGACCTAGTGACCATTACGGTCGTGTGGGTTCAAGTCCCTCCCTCGGTACCAACCCTGGCCCAGGTGGCGGAATTGGTATACGCGTACGTTTGAGGGGCGTATGAGGAAACTCATCCGGGTTCAAGTCCCGGCCTGGGCACCACCTTCCACAGACCGATGGGCGTAGCCTCCACCGCGGGCGGTTAGCTCAGCTGGTTAGAGCGTCTCGTTTACACCGAGAAGGTCGGGGGTTCGAGCCCCTCACCGCCCACCAGTCCCGCGAGTACCATGGCCGCCCACACGTAGTGCCCTGAGGAGACGTCGCCCCGATGGATTTCCTGCCCATCATCCTGTTGATCGTCATCGCCGTCATCGTGATCGGCGGCATCCTCATCTACAACGGGCTGGTCCGCCTGCGCAACCAGGTCGACGAGGCCTGGAACCAGATCAGCGTCCAGCTGAAGCGCCGCCACGACCTGATCCCGAACCTGGTGAACGCCGTGCGCGGCTACATGGAGTTCGAACAGGAGACCCTGACCAAGGTCATCGAGGCTCGCAACGCCGCCGTGCAGGCCTCGGCCCAGGGTGCCGCCAACGCCGGCGCGGCCGGGGGAGCCGAGAACTTCCTGACCGGCGCCCTGCGCCAGCTGTTCGCCCTGGTCGAGAACTACCCCGACCTGAAGGCCAACCAGAACGTCATGCAGCTCCAGGAGGAGCTGACCACCACCGAGAACCAGATCGGGTTCTCCCGCCAGCACTACAACGCCACGGTGCGGGAGATGAACACCGCGATCCAGACATTCCCGAACGTGCTGTTCGCCGGCGCGCTCGGGTTCAAGGAGCGCGACTACTTCCAGATCGAGGAGGCCGACACCGCGGTGCCCGAGGTGAACCTCCAGGTCTGACCGTGACCGCTGGCCCTCGCCCGCGGTGAGCGAATCCGCGCCGACCTTCCACGCCCAGATCGCCGCCAACCGGCGCGCGAGCTGGCTGCTCATGCTCACCGTGACCCTGCTCCTGGTTGCGCTGGCCGGGACCGCCGGGTACGCGCTCGGCTACGAGTGGTACGGCATCGTGTTCGCGATCTTCATCGCCGCCATCCTGGCCGCCACCTCGTACTTCGGCGGGGATCGGCTGGTGCTCGCCGCCAGCGACGCGCACGAGATCGACCGCGCCAACCCGCCGGACAACCTCCGCCAGCTGATGAACGTGGTCGAGGAGATGCGCCTCGCCAGCGGGGCACCGATGCCCCGCGTCCACGTCATTCCCGACACCGCGCCCAATGCCTTCGCCACCGGCCGTGATCCGAAGCACGCCTCGATCGCGGTCACGACCGGACTGCTGGAGAAGCTCGACCGCGAGGAGCTGCAGGGCGTCATCGCGCACGAGATGAGCCATGTCCGCAACCTCGACATCCGGTTCATGCTCCTCATCGGGGTCATGGTCGGGACGATCGCTCTGCTGGCGGATTGGTTCCTGCGGATCTCGTTCTGGGGCGGGGTGAGCGGTCGCCGGCGGGGGAGCAGCGAGGGTGGCGGAGGCGCCGGGGCGATCCTCGCGGTGGTCGCGCTGCTGCTGGCAGTGCTCAGCCCCATCGCCGGCCGACTGGTGCATGCTCGCCGCCAGCCGTCGCCGGGAAGGGCTGGCCGATGTCAGCGCCGTCGAGCTGACGCGCAACCCCCTCGGCCTGGCCGGCGCCCTGCGCAAGATCGCCGACGACCCGGAGGTGCTCGAGGTGGCGAACAAGGCCACCCAGCACCTGTACATCGTCAACCCGATCAAGGCCTTCGAGAAGCGGTCGAGCTCGATGTGGGACACCCACCCGCCGCTGGCGGAGCGGATCGCCGTCCTCGAGTCGCTGGCGGGGGCCAGCGCGGCGAATGCGGCGGGCGGCGTACCTTCGGCGAGTTGACCCACGCCGAAGGCGATCGGTATCCTGACCAGCGGCGCCCGACGTGGGCCGAGGTAGCTCAGTTGGTAGAGCACCGCCCTGAAGAGGCGGGTGTCGTCAGTTCGAATCTGACCCTCGGCACCAACCGAGGGCGTTGACCGGGCGGAAGTGGCTCAGTTGGTAGAGCATCACCTTGCCAAGGTGAGGGTCGCGGGTTCGAGTCCCGTCTTCCGCTCCATTTCTTTGCCCCGCGGGCTCTGCTAGCCTCGCCGCGATCGGGATGCCCCGTCGTCTAGCTGGCAGGACAGCGGACTTTGGATCCGTGAACCGAGGTTCGAATCCTCGCGGGGCAGCCAGATACGTCGGTGGCGACGTGCCCGAGTGGCCAGGGAGCGGTCTGCAAAACCGCGTACACGGGTTCGAATCCCGTCGTCGCCTCCACGATCTCAGCGGGGCCGGTGTGGCGGAATGGCAGACGCGGCGGACTTAAACTCCGCTGCCCCTTCGGGGGCGTGGGGGTTCGAATCCCTCCTCCGGCACCACGACTTATCGGCCGGCCTGCGCGAGGTTCATCCCGACCGCGGCGCCCCCCGCGCCCATCTCTCCGCTGGTGAATGCTCGGACGCTATCCATGACGTCGTCAGGGCGCTCCAAGTGCGGGTTGTGGCCAGCGTGCTCGACGAACTGGAGGCTCGCGTTGGGAATCCCAGCCGCCAGCTCGAGCTGGCACTCCGGCGGGAAGACGAAGTCGTCTCGACCCGCTATCACGAGGGTGGGCGCAGTGACCTCGGCGAGCCGGTCCATGACCGTCCAGTCCTTCATGAGGTGGCGGCCCGCGAAGACGAGGGCCTCGCCACGGAACTTCGTCCGCCAGCCGCCGCCGAGCGCGGCGCGGAGCAGGCCGATGATCGTCGGATGGTAGGAGTACGCGTCCCCGATCCGCATGAGGATCGAGAGCATCTCTTCGGGCGCGAACTCGCCGTTGAACCAGCGCCGGACCAGCTCCACCTTCGCGGGGCTGTGGCCGCGCTCGGCGAGGACCTTCGGAGCGTTGTCGCGCGCCCAGTGGCCGTCGCCTCCGGTATCGAGGAGCACGAGATGCGACAGGCGCCCGGGATAGCGGAGCGCGTACTCGAGCGCGACGTGGCCGCCGAACGAGTGCCCGAGCACCGCCCAACGCTCGAAGCCCAGCTGCTCGCGCAGCGAGTCCGCGTCCGCGGTCAGGTTGTCCCACGTCATCGAGGTGACCGGAGCCCCCGCTGAGCGTCCGTTGCAGCGGTGGTCGTAGAAGACGAGAGTGAACTGATCGGCCAGCTGCCGGAACGGCCGCAGCGTCCAGTGATCGGCGCCGGGTCCGCCGTGCATCAGGAGCAGCGGGTAGCCGTGTCCGATGACGTCGACGAACAGGGAGACGTCTCGGATTCGCATGGTTGACATATTCAGTTCCTCGGACTGGGCAAGAACGCCGGGCGGTCGACCCGCCTGAGCCACCCTGCTCCGTATCGGACTCCGCAGATAGGGCCGATTGACCCGTATCGGCGATGCAGACCGCCCTTGCTGGCGGAGTGCGTCAGCGCGACCCTCTAGTTGAGCGACATTGGCGGTCGCGGAGTCAGTGTGGAGGCCTCATGACCACTCTCGTGGCGAACGGCCGCGTTGCTTCGCGGCCACGGGATGACCGCGACGGGCGAGCGGTGCCCGATGTCCCTGAGTTCCATCTGTCCGCTGGGGCGCGGGAGATCCTGAACCGACGGCCGGCGGTCGGCCTGGCGTTGGGGGTGGTTCGCAACGGGCGCTTCGAATTCCAAGGTCATGGCCTCGCCGACATCGCGTCGAGGCGGTCGATCACCGAGGACACCGTCTTTCGGGTCGCCTCCATTACCAAGTTGTTCACCGCGATCGCTGTGATGCAGCTGATGGAGGAGGGACTGGTCGACCTCGACGCGCCCGCAAGGGACTACCTGCGTGCGTATGCGCTGGTCCCTGTCGACGACAGCTTCCGGCCGGCGACGGTGCGCCAGCTGCTCACCCATACGGCTGGGATCCCAGATATGCGCCACGTCTGACTTGCTCCACGCCGGCCTCACCCCTTCTGATGGGCGTCCGCCAATCCTCAGCGTGGAGTTCGGGGAACGGCTGCCGCCGCTCGCCGACTACTACGGCGGCGGGCTGCGGGTGGTCGTCGAGCCCGGCTCCGCCTTCGCCTACAGCAACCACGGCTACGCAACGCTCGGCCAGATCGTCGAGGACGTCAGTCGGATCCCGCTCGAGCGTACTTCCGTGAGCGGATCTTTGAGCCACTTGGCATGACGGACAGCGATCTCGTCCGTTCAGATCGGATCGCCTCGCGGCTCGCGACGGGTTACGTGCTTCGGCGCCGTGGCGCGAAGGCCGTGCAGGATCGCGACTGGATTAGCGCCGGAGCTACCGGGATCTACTCGACGGGTCGCGACTTGGCCCGCTTTGTTACGGCGCTGGTCGGCGGCGGTGTCAACGAGCAGGGACGCGTTCTCGAGCCTGCGACACTCGCCACGATGTTCGAGGCCCATTACCAGCCGGACTCGCGGCTTCCCGGCATGGGTCTGGGGTTCTTCCGCGCCGAGGCCGACGGCCATCGGCTCGTCCTCCACGACGGGATCCTGCCGGGCTTCAACTCGGAGCTCCTCGTGGCGCCCGACGACGGGATTGGCGTCATCGGCTTCACGAACGGCTCGAATGGAGCGTTCGCTTGGCTGGCCGTCGAGCTCAGGCGTTTGCTCCGTGGCGCGCTCGGGCTATCGGCCGACGACTCGCGGTTGGACGCCCCACACCACCCGGAGGTCTGGGCGGAGCTGTGCGGCCGATATGTCCTCCCGCCACGCATCGCCGACCTGCGCGAGCGGCTCCTGCTGGGCGGCGGAGCCGATGTGTTTGTCCGCGGTGGGCGGCTTATGCTTCGGCTCCTGACGCCGGTTCCGGCGCTGCTCGGCGGGCTGCTGCTCCAACCCGACGATCCGGCCGACCCGCACGTGTTCCGGCTCGACCTCTCGCCGTTCGGGATGCCCCCCGTGCGAGTCGTGTTCGCGCAGGTGATCAACGGCCGGGCGACGGCGATCCATACCGATTTCGGAGGTCAACCGTGGTCGCTGATCAGGGTTCCTGACGCCAGGACCGGCAATCTGTGGGTGAGGCCGGTGGTAGCCGGCATCACCGCCGCTGCGGCGATCACGGCCGTCCGTCGGCATCGTGCCGCCACGTCGAAGGAGGCGCCACCATGACGATCGCAACTGCCACCGAGCTTTGGCGCATGAGCGCCACCAGACTGGCCGAGATCATCAGGTCCAGGGAGGCCTCGAGTTGCGAGGTCGTCGATGCGCACCTGAGGCGGATCGAGGAGGTCAATCCAGCGATCAATGCCGTCGTCATCGTCATGGCCGAGCAGGCGGAGGAGGCGGCCAAGGCGGCCGACCGTGCGGTGGGTGACGGGGGTGAGCTGCCGCCGCTCCTCGGCGTCCCGGTCACCGTCAAGCAGAATATCGACGTCGCTGGTACTCCGACAACCCTCGGGCTCGCGGCCCTGGCTCAGTCCTTCCCGACGCGCGACGCCCCGATCGTCGAGCGCCTGAGGGCAGCTGGCGCCATCCCCATCGGCCGCACGAACCTGCCCAGCGGTGCCATGCGGTGGCACTGCGACAGCGAGCTGTGGGGCGCGACCATCAATCCCTGGAACCGATCCCGCACGCCTGGCGCCTCAAGCGCTGGCGAGGCCGCCGCGCTCGCGACGGGCATGAGCCCGCTGGGGCTGGGGAACGACGGGCTCGGGTCGCTCCGCCACCCCGCGCAATGCTGTGGAATCAGCGCACTGAAGCCAAGTCTCGGCCGGGTCCCTCAGGCGAGCAGCGTTGAGCCGGCTGATGCGGCCCCGATCGGCGTTCAGTTGACGAGCGTGAACGGCCCGCTGGCTCGACGCGTCGCCGACCTTCGCATCGCATTTGAGCTGATCGCCGGGCCGACCTGGCGCGACCCGTGGACCGTTCCGGCACCCCTCCGCGGGCCAGATCTTGGCAAGCCGATCCGGATCGCCCTCGTGCTCGATCCGGCCGGACAGGGGACCGTCCCGCAGGTGCAGGACGGCGTTCAGAAGGCGGCACGAGCCCTTGAGGAGGCCGGCTACGCCATCGATGAGGTTGAGCCGCCGGGCATCGACGCCGCTGCCAACGCGCTGCTGGTCATGGATAGCACGCCCGGAGTCCGGGCGGTCTGGGAGCAGGTGATCGGGCCATCATCTCCGGCCGACACCCGCCGATTCGTGACCGCCTTCTTCGCTGCGGCGGGGCAGCCGGATTCTGTGGCCGCGGAGCGGGCCTTCATCACGCGACACGCCCTGCAGCGGGCGTGGGCGAGTTCGCCGAGACCTACCCGCTGATCGTCGCCCGATCGCGACCGACATCCCCGCGCTGGCAGGAACGGACCTGGACGACGGCCGCGTGGCCGAGGATGTGCACGCGATGCGGATGGCCATGGCGGTCAATGCGCTCGGCCTGCCTGCCGTCGCCGTCCCGGTGGGCGTGCGGGACGGCCTTCCGCAGGCGGTGCAGGTCATCGGTCCCCGGTACCGCGAGGACCTGTGCCTTGACGCCGCGCAGGCGATCGAGGACCGGCTTGGCATCCTTACGCCGATCGATCCCAGGTAGCGGGAAAAGAGACCGACGATGGCCATTGACCGGCTGACCGCGCTCGATCGGATGATGCTGTGGGCGAGCAGGCGGTGGCCGCAGGACGTCGGCGCGCTGGCCATCCTCGACGGCGGACCACTCTTCGACGAGGCCGGGCGGTTCCAGATCGACGACGTTCGGGCCGCGATCCAGTCGCGGCTCCACCTCGTCCCGCGATTCCGGCAGCTCATCTACCACCCACGGCGGGGGCTGGGTGGACCGCTATGGGTGGAAGCCCGGACCTTTGACTTGCGCCAACATGTGAAGGAGCTCCGGCTCGAACCGCCTGCCGGGGAGCCCGAGATGCTGGCGGCCGTCGAGCGGCTGCTCCGCCGGAGCCTGGACCCGTCGCGCCCGCTGTGGGAGATGTGGTTCCTGACCGGGCTCCCCGAGCGGCGGGTGGGCCTGTTCATGAAGATCCACCACACCATTGGCGACGGCATCGCGGCCATGGCAACCGCGGTCACGTTCCTGGATCCGGCCCCGATCACGGCCGCGGCGGCCGCGCCACGCTGGATCCCGGTGCCCTGGCCGTCGACGGCAGCGCTGTCGGCGACAACGTGGGGCGGTGCTTGCGCGGATTCCGCGGCGCGCTGTCGGTGCTCGTTCGACCGCTGGCAACCCTGCGCCGACTGCGCGCGGCATGGCCAGCGCTCCGCGAGCTGCTTGCCGAGAAGCCGGCCACCGAGACCAGCCTCCACCGCATGGTCGGCCCCGACCGCGAGCTTGCGCTGATCCGCTGCCGCCTGGACGCGGTCAAGCGGGCTGGCCGTGCCCATGACGCGACGGTGAACGACGTACTCCTGACCGTCACCGCGGGCGGTCTGCGTGCGCTGCTCCGGCGCCGCGGCGAGCCGGTCGACGACACGACCGTGCGGATCTACGTCCCCGTCTCGCTGCGGCGGAGACTGCGCGGTCCACTGCACGGCAACCGGATCGCCCAGATGGCCGTCCCGCTCGCCTTGCGCGAGGCAGATCCTGATCGCCGCCTCAAGGCCGATTGCAGCGGAGACCACAGCGCGCAAGGCGAAGACCCGCACGTCGCTCGACGTCCTCTTCACGGTCGAGTGCTGCGGCGACTCATGCTGATCGCGGTTATGCGCCAGCGCGTGAACCTGATGAGCGCCAGCATCCCTGGACCCAGGATGCCCCTCTATCTGGCCGGAGCGCCGGTGCTCGAGGTGTTCCCGGTTTTGCCGCTCATCGCCAACGAGCCGCTCGGGGTCGGCGCTCTGTCCTACGCCGGGGCATTGACCATCGGCATCGCCGCCGACCGCGACGCGTATCCAGATCTAGACGTCCTGGCCGCCGCGATGTGCGACGAGTTGCACGCCCTGGGGGTGGCGACGCAGGCAGTTGGCCCGGTGGCGAAGCCCGTGGGCGTCACTGGACTTGTCAGTCCGTCCGCCTGTTAGCGGCGCCTGGGTGGCGTTGGCCCGGTCCTTCGGCAACTGAGGTGCACCCCGCCGCGGCCCTATCAAGCGGCTGGAACGAGTTGAAGGTGACCCGGTCCCCTGGGGACCCCTTTCCATGAGTCACCCCCGCGGTCCCGCGACGGCTCTTCGTCGAGAAGTTCATCGGTGATGCGGCGATGGCCGTGTTCGGCCTCCTACTCGTCCACGAAGACGACGCACTCCGAGCAGTTCGTGCTGCCGTTGACACCCGTGAAGACCTGGCCTATCCCGAGGGTTCAGCCGTATCGGCAACTGATCTTCCTGGAAGACCGTCATCGCGACTGGCCAGGTGGGTCGCTGGTGATGCGACGCGCGGTCAGCGGCTGGGCACTGGCTACGCGGTCAATGTCGCAGCGCGTCTCGAACACACGCTGCACCTGGGCGAGGTCCTGATCACCGCCGAGATGTATCGGCTGGTTCGCGACGCGGTCTATGTTGAGCCTGCTGGGCCAGGTCACTCGTCAAGGCCGTCAGGCGCCGATCCAGACCCTGCGCCGGCGACCGTCGACCAGCCAGCCGCAGGCCACGACGATGGCCTCGCCGATGGTCGGCGCGACCGGCCACGCTGGCTGCTCGACGAGGCCTTCGCCGAGGCGCATGACGAGTGGGTCTGTCACCTATTCACGATTCTCGGCGCCGTGGCGTCGGGGAGTCCCGACTGGTCAACGAGTTCGTGGCCTCGCTGGCTACTGGCTGAAAGTTGTTCGCGGTCGCTGTCATCGTATGGGGAAAGTCACCCTGACCGATCGCGGAGATGGGGTAGGGCGGCGACCGGACTGGTTGGTAGGGACCTGATGGCCGACGTGGCGCGCGTGTCGGCGTGGACCCGGAGGCCGATGATCGTGACCGGACCGCCAAGCCGGGAGCCAAACCATCGTCGTACTGGCGGGAGATCTGGCTCCGGACCAGGATCCGTGGGGATCGTCTTCTTCGAGGCGGCGACGAGCAGCCGCTTGTCGCTGTCTTGATGATCTGCAATGGCGCAGCCGCCTCTCACCTGGTCGAGGACACGGCCATGGAGACGACGCCTTCAACCCGCTGATCGTGCCGTCGTAGTTGCTCGAAGTCACGCCAGCGTGGCGGCGGCAAGCGATCGGCTACGAGCATCTCGCTCGACGCTGAAGGGCAGCGGGTCAGCTCATCGAGACCTTGGGACGGGCCGACGTGCGACCTATGGTCTTCGAGCGACTGGAAACCGCCGCGGAGGACGCTCTTCGTCGAAGAAGTGCTCGAAAACGTCATCGACCAGGCGCTGGCCTGAACGAACGGCAACGGTACGGCCCGCCGCGACGGAGCGCTCTCGCTGTCCTGCCGACGATCCAGGCGTCGCTCGCTGCTCGCCTGGACGGGCTGGAGGCGGTAACGGCTGTTCTCGAAGGGGGAGCTGTCGAGGACCGCGTCCACCGCGACGCCGTGGCGGCTCTGTGCTGCAACGTGAGGGACGCGTCGGCGCGATGCTCGACACGCTCACCTGGCGCGAGGTCGTGATTCCTGATTGGCTGAACTGGGGACGGGAGGCATTCGTCTTCCGGCACCAGCTCATCCGGGACGCCCCTTACCAGCGCCATCGCCAAACAGAGCCGGGCGGACCTCCACGAGTGATTCGCCGAGTCACGTCGGTCTCGCTCGCCAACCGCCTCGACGAGTACCGCGCGATCCTCGCCTACCATCTTGAGCAGGCCGCACGCCATCCTCGGGATCTCGACGCCACTGATCCCAGCCTCGCGCCGCTGGCTGAACGGGCCTGGGCCCAGCTCGCACTCGCAGGGAAGGAGGCATTGGACCGCGACGAATTCCTTGGCAGCGCCAATCTGCTGTAACGGTCGCTCAGCCTTCAGGATCCCAACGACGCGCGGACCATTGCGTCGCGCTTTACGCGTGGCCAAGCCCTCAGCCGGACGGCGGAGATGCGTAGCCAGGACGCCTTCCTGCGGGAAACCGCGGCCATCGTAGACCAAGTCGGGGATGAGCGATCGGTTGCGCGTGCGGAGGTACTTCGCCTCCATCCACGTGTTTCCATGAGTGAGGAGCCGACGAGCGTCCTCGTCGAGGAGGCCAAGCGCCTACATCGCAAACTATGCGCTCTCGGCGATGAGGATGGGGCGGCACTGGCCGGCCTGGAGGTCGCCAGCTCCTGTTCTGGATCGGGCACGTCCAGAGCGCGTTGGACATGGTGCAGGAACTTCTCGCGAGGGGCGCATCGGACGAGTCGCAGATAACATCCGCAGTTGGGTCGTGACCTTCGTGTACTCGGGTCCCACTCCGGCGCCAGACGGGTTCGACCTCGCTAAGCGCATGGCTGCCAAGATGAGCGATCCACTGGTGTACTTAAACCTGACGTCTCGTCAGATCGCTGCCTTCCTCGCGATGCAGGGCAGCTTCGAGGAAGCGCGAGCGACCTTCGAGGTGGAACGTGCGCTAGTGGAGGAGCTGGGCTCGGTGAAGCTGCTCGGCACGCCGCTAAGCCATCATCACGGGCCGGCGGAGCTGCCTCGCCCGCGACGCAAACGCAGCGGTCGAGCTGTCGCGCGAAGGCTACGAGCCCGCCGCACCTCGCGCGGCGAACGAGGCCTCGCCTCGTTCTCGGCCACGAACATCGCCCGAGCGATGCTCGCCCTTGGCCGCGACGACGAGGCGGAAGAGCGGGCGAAGACGGCGCAGCACCTCGCGGCGGAAGACGATTCCGCATCGCAGGGCCCCGCAGCGGGCACGCCTGCGGTTGTCACGTCTCGTCGGGGCGAACTTGAGACTGCCGGAGCGACTCGCTCGTGAAGCGGTGGCGATGCTTGATGTTACGGACCAGCTTGCCCAGGTCGCAGACGCGCACCTCGATCTGGCCACCGTTCTCGAGGCGGCCGTCAAACCGGACGAAGCGGAGGCTGAGTTCCGCCGCGGCGTCGGATGTCTACGAGCGCAAGGGCCACCTCGCGGGGGCCGACGGCATGCGCCGCCGAATCACCAACCTCTTGGCGTCGGGGCCTTCGACCGGAGGCCCCGCAAGGAAGACTTCGGCGCCTCTACTTCGCGCGGGCGTGACTCCACCGCGCTGATCACGTGCACTTTCATTGCAGCAGTAGGTGCAGCATCACGGCCGAACAGCTCTGTCGCACTGATTGCGCCTGCCGCATCATGGTCTCGATCGGGCCGAACAACCGCGCACTTCGGCGGACCGTCGGGCCGAGACTTAAACTCCGCTGCCCCTTCGGGGGCGTGGGGGTTCGAATCCCTCCTCCGGCACCACTTTCCAGGCACGAGTCTGGCGATTTCGGACCACTGGTCAGTTTCGGGTAACGCTCGTCTCGGCGGCGGCTGGCTGCGGGAAGACCGTGCCCCTCCGTTGCGTGCTGCTTATCCTCTTTCGGGCGAGGGGCTGATCTCGCTCGTATGGCTCGTCGTGATCTGATCGGTCGCGTTCGGGGTGTTCAAGCCTCGGCCTCGCGTGTCGGTTCCATGAGATCGACGCGGGCGCTTGCCAACCCCGCCGCCGCCTGATCCGCTGAGTCGACCGAGACCGGGAGAGTGAAGATGGGAGATCTCCGCGAAGAACGAGCGGGCGGCCCCGACGCCGGTGGGAGTCGGCGGCGTGGGTGTGGCCGGCGCGGACGGGCTGAATGGGTCCGCCGGTTCGCTTACGGCAATCGCCGGGTTTGTGCTCATCCTCGTCGGGGTGCTCGCCCTTCGGGAAGTGGCTTCACTCGTCCTCCCGGTGATTCTCGGTCTCTTCATCGCGCTCATCGCCTGGCCGATGGTCGGCTCGCTTGAACGCCGCGGCATCCGGCATGGGCTCTCTCTGGCGGCCACGATCGCGGTCGTTCTCGCCCTCGTAGTTTCTACGGCCGGCGTCATCGCGCTCTCCGTCGGGGAGCTCGTGGTCCAGATCCCCAAATACGAGAACCGACTGAGCGCAGCACTCGCGACAGTGAGAGATCAACTGGCCCAGTTCGGGATCAGCGCCGATCCCGACGCCGTGGTTGCGATCATCTCGCCGGAAAAGATCTTCGCCTTGGTCGGACCGGTGGCGTCGGCGGTCTCGGGGGCCGGCGGGGCGATGTTCGTCCTCGCGTTCACCATGATCTACGCGTTGGCAGACGGGAAGTCGGTTCGGGCGCGGGCGGCCGCGGCGCTCGGCGAGCGCCATCCGCTCCTGCTCGGCATGGAGGGATTCGGCACTGACCTGCGGCGCTACCTTGTCGTGCGCACCGCACTCGGGCTGTTCGCGGCGGCACTGTCGCTCGCGCTGCTGGTGGTGCTGGACGTGCCGCTCCCCGTCTTGTGGGCGGTCCTCGTGTTCGTCGCCAGCTTCATCCCGAACATCGGCACCTTCATCGCCGTCATCCCGCCGACCATCCTCGCCTACCTCGACGGCGGGCTTGGGGTGGCGGTGGCGGTGACCATCGGCTATACGCTCATCAACTTCGCCCAGGACCAGTTCCTCCAGCCGGTGGTCATGGGCACCGAGCTCAACCTGAGCCCGCTGGCTGTCTTCATCGCGGTCATCGTGTGGGTATGGATCCTCGGCGCGCCGGGTGCGCTCCTCGCCGTCCCGCTGACGCTCGGGCTGGTCATGATCCTCGAGGCGTTTCCGTCCTCGCGCGGGGTGGCGGGCCTGCTCCGCAATAAGGTTGAGCCAAACCCCGAGACCACCGGGTGATGCCGGACGGAGCAGCGGGGATGCTCGCGGGCGCGCCGGTCACGGAACCAGCCCAGCCGACGCTGAGTCGTGGAGCGATCGTGCGTCGTGCGCTCGTGCTTGTCGGTCTCCTCGTGCTCGTGTTCGGGATCGTGCTCCCCCGACTGGTTGACTACGACGCCGTTCGCGCCGCGCTCGCGGCGCTGAGCCCCGGGCAGCTCGCGCTCCTCGGCGCCGCCAGCGCGGTGGCGTACGTCGCCCGGGCCGGTCCCTACCGCGTCCTCGTGTCCAAGCTCTCCTGGCCGCGCGCGGTCGGCTCGGATCTGGCCGCGCGCGCGATCGTCAGCACCGTGCCCGGACCGACCGACGTCGCCACCCGGTTCGTCCTCTACCGTCAGTGGTCGATCCCGACCCCGGTCGCGACCGCCGGGATCGCCCTAGCGTCGCTGTCCGAGGTGTTCTCTTACGCTGCGCTGCCAATGATTGCCGCCGTCGGGGTGATCATCGCCGGCCACCCGACCTGGTCGCGTGTGCTCCTCCTTGCCTTCGTGGTCCTCATCGTGCTGGTCGCAGCCGCGGTTCTGCTGGTCTCGTCCGCACGATCGGAGACCGTGGCTCGGAAGCTGGCTGGCTGGCTCGACCGGATGGCGCGGCGCATCTGGAAGCTGGTCCGGAAGACGCCGCCATCGGGCATCGTCGAGGGCATGCTGGACCTACGCGAGCGCTCCAAGACCATGCTCACGACGCGCGGCCTGCTGGGGTTCGCCGCTGCCGTCGTCGCCAAGCTCGCCTGGTTCGTGGTCCTCGAGGTCGCCCTCTGGTGCGTCGGTGTCGGCCCAGACGTGCTCCCGCCGTCGGACGTGCTTGCGGCAATGGCGGTCGTCTGGATCGTGACGCTTGTGCCCATCACTCCGGGGGCCGTCGGCGTTACTGAGATCGCGTACATCGGCGTCCTGTCAAGCGTGGCCGGTTCAGGGATGACCGAGCAGCTCACCGCGGCAGTGATGCTGTACCGGATCGCCCAGTGGCTCGTTCCGATCCCGATCGGGTGGGTGCTTCTCCTTGTCATGCGGCGGGGCCACTGGGGGGATCTGCTCGGGAGCCGCGATATGGTTGCGACGCAGTCCTCCAGCTGAAGGAAGCGCGCGTCGGGGCCGTACAATCCCGAACGTCGGCGGACGGTCGGGCTGAGTCTTCAACTCCGCTGCCCTCTCGGGGGCGTGGGGGTTCGAATCCCTCCTCCGGCACCAGGACCTGGATCGTCTAGCCGCGGCTGAAGAGCGGTCGGCGCTCCTTCGAGGCCTTCGGGGGCCGCGAGCTGGATCGGACCTCGGCCCCGACCAGGGCAGCCGCCAGCCGCTGGATCGCGAGCCCGACCGGCGAGCTCGGTCGCGACAGGACGATCGGGGCGCCCTCGTTCACCGAGCGGATCATGTCCACGTCCGCGAACGGGATCTCGGCCGTGGGCCGGGAGCGGAGCAGGTTCTCGACGTCCCGCGTCTTCAGCAGCTCGCGGGCGGAGATGTGGTTGACCACGAAGTGGGTCCGGCCCTGGAGCACCGCGGCCTCGCCGAGGAACTGGATGAGGTCACTCATCGCTCGCAGCGAGCCGAGCTCGGGAAAGACGACGTACACGATCTCCTGGGCCTGCTCGAGAACCCAGATCGTCCGCGGGTCGAGCCGCGTGCCGCAGTCGACCACCACGAAGTCGAACGTCGTGCGCAGCGTGCCGATGACCTGCTCGACCTCCTCCACGCTGATGCGGGCCGCGCTGTCGGGGCTCGTCGGTGCGGCAAGCACCTTGAGCCCGGAGGAGTGCGGGGTCAGGTACGCCTCCAGCGCCTCGGGATCGGTCCGGGCCACGTCGTCGGTCGCCAGTCGGGAGAAGTCCAGCTTCGGGGTGAGGTTGAGGTGGGTCGCCACCTGGCCGAACTGGAGGTCGAGGTCGACGAGGACCACGCCCGCGCCCACGACTTCCGAGCCGCCGCCGCCGCTGGCCAGCAGCGCCGCGCAGTTCACCGCCAGGGCCGTGGTGCCGACGCCGCCCTTCGGCGAGAAGAAGGCGATGGTCTGGCCCGCGCCCGGGCTGCTCGGCCCGGGTGCGACCGTCCCGGCCCGGATGAGGAGCGCGTGCACTCGGGCCTCGAGCTCGCGACGGGCGAAGCCACCCTCGATGACGTCGTCCGCGCCGGCCTCGAGGAAGGCGATCCGGGCTTCCACGTCGCCCACCGGCGCGACGACCAGGATCGGGATGCTCTCGTCGGCGCGCGCCGAACGAAGGGAGTCGATGGCGCCCGAGGCGGTGAGCCCCTCGGCGATGACCAGGTCGATTTCGCCGTCGCCGAGGGCGACGATCGCCTCGGCCGCGGTGGCCACCTCGCGGACGTCCTGGTCGGACGCGGTCAGGGCGCCGTGCAGCGCGGCCCGGAGCGCCTCGTCAGGGGCGCAGATGAGAATGGTTGGGCGACGCGACACGGGCAGCCTCACAGTGGAATGGCGAGCGTCGAGGGACGCCAGCACCTCAGGATAGTCGGCGACCGGCTCCCGCGCCAAACGCGGTGCCGGAAGGGCTCGGCTATACTCGGCTCGCGCCTCCGACTGGAGGCAGTCGTGTCCCATCCCTTTCTGCCGCACCGCATCGGCGCGTGCCGCAAACCCACAGAGAGGAGTCCCGGCCCGTGCGCCGATACGAACTCATGCTCCTGTTCCGCCCCGACATGGAGGACGACCAGCTCCAGTCGGCGGTCGAGCGCGTGACGCGCGCCATCGTGAACGCCGGGGGCAGCCTGTCGAAGATCTCGCCGTGGGGGAAGCGGCGGCTCGCGTATCCCATCCAGCATCATCGGGACGCGTCGTACTTCCTCATCCACTTCGATATCGAGCCCGCGGCCGTCCGTGAAATCGAGCGCGGCCTGCTCATCAGCGAGGAGATCCTCCGGCACCTGGTCGTGGTGCTGGAGCCTCGCCACCGCCGGGCTGGAGACGCGGAGGCCGAGGACTCGTCCGTCGAGGGCGAGGAGATTCTCGCCCCACCGCCGGACGTGGAGCCGGGCACCGGGACCGGCGAGGAGACGAGCACCGCGCTCGAAATTGACGACTCGGACGCCGACCAAGGCTCGGACGACGACCAAGAAGACGAACCGGTGGCCGTGAGCGCGCCGGAGGAGGTGGCGGGATGACCCTGAACAAGATGATGATCATCGGCAACCTGGGCGCGGACCCGGAGCTGCGCTACACGCCAGCCGGCAAGGCCGTGACGAACCTGCGGGTGGCGGTGAACGACAACCGCAAGGGTCCGGACGGCGAGTGGATCGAGGAGACCCAGTGGTTCCGGGTGGAGCTCTGGGACCAGGCCGCCGAGCGCGCCGCCGAGCGGTTCCGCAAGGGGAACAAGGTCTTCGCCGAAGGCCAGCTCCGCGTTCGCGAGTACGAAGGCAATGACGGGCAGAAGCGCTCCTCGGTCGAGATCCGCTTCGCGCGGGTCATCTCGCTCGAGCGCCGCGACCCGGGCGAGGGCTTCGGGATCGGCGACTCCGCCAGCGACGCCCCGCCCGCGGCGGTGCCGCGCGGCGCTCCGGCCGGCGCCACAGCCGGCCCTGGCGAGCAGGCCTCAACCGAGACCGTTGATCTCGACGACATTCCCTTCTGAGCCCGAGGATCCGATCGCTTATGCCACCCAGCAACGCACGTCCCCGCCGCCGAGAGACGGCCGACTACTACCGCGACCGCCGTCGGCGCAAGGTCTGCAACTTCTGCGTCGACAAGGTCGAGGCCATCGACTACAAGGAGGTCAACCGCCTGCGCCGATACCTCTCGGAGCGGGCCAAGATCGAACCCCGCCGCAAGACCGGGACCTGCGCCCGCCACCAGCGCATGCTGACCGTGGCCCTCAAGCGCGCCCGACAAGTCGCGCTCCTGCCCATCGCGCCCCAGCACGTCCGACCCTGACCCGCTGACGGGCTGACCCCGGCGATGGAAATCCTCGTCTTCGTCATCGCGCTGGCCGTCATCCTGGTCGGCGCCGAGCTGTTCACGAACGGCATCGAGTGGTTCGGCCACCGCCTGAACCTCGGAGAAGGCGCGGTTGGAAGCGTCCTGGCTGCGGTCGCCACCGCCCTGCCCGAAACGCTGATCCCGGTCATCGCCATCGTCGGGCCGATCGTCACCGGGCGCGAGCCGACGGCCGGTTCGGAGGAGATCGGGGTCGGCGCCATCCTCGGCGCGCCGTTCACGCTGGCCACGCTGGCGATGTTCATCACCGGCCTCGCCGTGCTCATCCTGACGCGGCGCGGCAGCCGAACCTCCGACATGAACGTCAACGTCGGGGTGATGGCCCAGGACGTCGTCTTCTTCCTGGTCGGCTATGGGCTGGCGATCGGCGCCGCCTTCCTGCCCGAGGACTGGCGCTGGGCGGACTATGCGGTCGTGATCGCGCTGTTCGTGATCTACGCGGTCTACGTCCGCGCCCACTTCCGCCAGGAGGGATCGGCAGAAGCCCCGGAGCTCGCGCTGCTGCACGCGATCCGGCTGCCCTGGCTGGGCGGCGACATCGGTATCCACCGCCCCGACGAGGAGACCCCGGTCGAGCACCACGGCCAGCCGCGGCTGTGGATCATCGTGGCCCAGACGCTGGTGGCCCTCGCGATGATCATCCTCGGCGCTCGGATGTTCATCACCGCGCTGGACACCATCTCGCTCGCGATTGGCTTCGACCCGCGGCTGTTCGCCCTCATCGTGGCCCCCATCGCCACCGAGCTGCCCGAGAAGTTCAACAGCGTGCTCTGGGTGCGGACCCGCAAGGACACCCTGGCCATGGGCAACATCACCGGGGCGATGGTGTTCCAGGCCTGCTTCCCGACCGCCATCGGCATCCTGTTCACGAGCTGGGCGTTCACCGCCGAGAACGCGCTGTCGTTCGCCTCCGCCGGAGCCGCAATCCTGGCCACCCTGCTCATCCTCGGACCGATGATGCGCACCCACCGCCTGCGCGCCGCGGCGCTGCTCATTGGTGGACCGATCTACCTGATCTACATCCTCGCGGTCCTCTTCCTGCCGGGAAGCGGCTGAGCGATGGGCCGGGCGTATACTTCGCGCCGGTGCCGAGACTTCGTCCCGCCCACGCGTCCCGGCCAGTGAGGTGAGTGCGATGCTGAAGCAGGAGCCCTCGACTGGCATGCATCCCCATCCGCGTTCGACGGAGGGCCTGTGGGCCTTCTTCCGTGGCGAGCTGGTCCCCCTCAACGAGGCGAAGATCAGCGTCACGACCCATGCCTTCAACTACGGCACGGCGGTGTTCGAGGGCGTCCGGGCGTACTGGAACCCCGAGCAGGAGCAGCTGTTCGGGTTGGACCTGCTCGCGCACTACCAGCGCCTGCACCGGTCGGCGCCGATCCTCCAACTCGACCTTCGTCACTCGGCAGAGGAGCTGGTCGACGTCACCTGCGAGATGCTCCGGCGGTGCGAGATGCGGGAGGACGCCTACATCCGGCCGATCCTCTACAAGTCGACCGAAGCCGTTGGCGTCCGGCTGCACAACCTCGAGACCGATCTCGTCATCTTCACCCTGCCGTTCGGCAAGTACATCGACACCGAGAGCGGCATCCGGGCCCAGGTCAGCAGCTGGCGCCGGAACGACGACAACGCGATTCCGGCGCGCAGCAAGATCACCGGCGGCTACGTCAACAGCGCGCTGGCCAAGTCGGAAGCCCAGCTCAACGGCTACGACGAGGCGATCATGCTGACCCAGGACGGCCACGTCAGCGAGGGCAGCGCGGAGAACCTGTTCATCATCCGCGACGGCGTGCTCATCACCCCGGCCGTGACCGACAACGTGCTCGAGGGCATCACCCGGCGCCACATCATGGAGGTCGCCGGCGACCTCGGCATTGGCGTCGTGGAGCGGGTCATCGACCGGACCGAGCTGTACCAGGCCGACGAGCTGTTCCTGTGCGGAACCGGTGCCCAGCTCGCTCCGGTCATCGAGGTCGACAACCGCCCGATCGGCTCCGGAGCGCCGGGACCGATCACCCGGCGCCTGCACAAGATCTACTTCGACGCCGTACGAGGCCGGTCCGAGACCTACCGCGGCTGGCTGACGCCGGTCTACTGATCGCCGCCATGGCGCGGCGTGGGGGCTCGGCTCGGTGACCGCTTCGACGACCCCGACACCGCTCGCGCGCGTGCAGCTCGCGCGTGACGCGCGCACGACGCTCGCGATCCCGGCGCTGCTCGTGCTCCTTGGAGCGGCCTCCGCCGGCGTCGCGTTCGTCCTCCTGACCGGTGCGCCGATGATCGTCCTGGCGGGGGTGGGCCTGGCGCTCGCCGTGCTCGGCGCCGCTCTCGCGCTGCGCGTCCGCTCCCTCCGGCTGGCGGTCGAGACGGACTACCTGCATCTGACCGGGATGGGCGTGGATCGCCGATACCACCTGGTCCGCGGAGACCTGAGCCGGGTGGCGTCGAGCGGAATCGGGCGCGTCGCGGCGCGACCCGGAACGGCTGCCCTCGGGTTCGCTGCGGGTCGGGCCACCCTCAGTGGCGGGGAGCGGGTCGAGGTCATCCGGCTCGGCGCCACGCCCTCGGTCATCCTCGTCCCCACCGAGCAGGGACGGGTGGCGATCGCCAGCGTCGGGGAGAAGGAGCTGGTGGATGCCCTGATCGCCGCTGCCCGGACCCGTGCCGCCCGGCCATCTCCGCCACCCACGCCTGACATGGCAGCGGAAGCGGCCGGAAGCGCGTCTGCTCCGTTCGCGCCGGCGGCTGCGGTCGCGGCCACGGCAGCTGCGGCTCCAGTCCCGGCCCCAGCCCCACCGCCCGCGGCGATGCCACTGCCGCGTCCCGCGGAGCCCGCCGCGCCCCCGCGGCCGATGACCGGCATCGAGCGCATGGAGCTCGAGGAGCGCATGGCTTCCGAACGGCGAGCGGCGATCACCGGGGCCCAGAGCGAACAGGCGGCGGCCAGCCTGTCCGCCAGCGCGGCGGCGATGACCCTGCCGGGACGCGCTGCCGCGGCCTTCCCGCCGGTCGCGCCAGACCATTGCCGCCGCACCACCGGCGGCCGCGGTCCAGCCCACGGTCGCGGCCGTGCCCGCCGCTGCACCCTCGGTCCCAACCCCCGCCGCCGCCCTGATCCCGCCCGCGGCAACAGCCCCGGCGAGGGCTCGGGCCATTCCGCGAGCCCTGCCGCGACGCCGCCCCCAGCGCCCCGCAGGCCGCCGCATCGGGCCAGCTTCCCTATGGCCCGACGTCGCGCTGCTCGGCGGGCCGCTCGCCGTGGCGGCCATCGTCTGGGCGCTGGCGGTGTTCGTCGGCTCACGGCCGGCCGCCGCCGGGCTCGATCCCATCGGTGCCGCCCTCCTCCTGTGTGGACCGATCGCCGTGCTGGCTGCCTGGCTGGCGCGCAGCCGCTGGCCGCGGCTGGCGGGGCTGACCTCGATCGCAGCGGTGATCAGCCTTGCCCTGGTCGCCCGGGCGCTCATCGGCTGACGCCGACGGTCGGGTACCATCGGTCCAATCGAAGACCGGCCTTGACGGAGCCAGCGCAGCTGGCGATCGGCATCCCCAGCGAGCCCGAACGGTGGAAGCGGGCGGTGACCGGCCAGCAGCCATCTCTCCCGAGCCGGAGGCGCCAAGCGACGCCCTCGTGGCGCCGCGCGTAACGCCTCCCGGGCCCGCCGCCCGTTAGCCATGGCGGCGTCATCGGTCCATCCGCGACCTGGTGGCGCGACGAGTGGAGCGCCGCATGCGGCGCCCAAGCGCGGGTGGTACCGCGGGATCAGCAATCCCGTCCCGGCACGTTCGGGGCGGGATTCGTGCATGTCAGGCCAGTCCGGGAGGTGAGCCAGCAGATGTTCAAGCCGGTGAGCTCGGCCCTGGATGTGCCTGTCCTCGAGCGGGAGGTGATCGAGCGCTGGCGCGAGCAGCAGACCGAGGCGCGCTACCTGGCCCGCAACCAGGCGTCCGAGCGGCGCTACAGCTTCCTCGACGGGCCGATCACGGCGAATAACCCGATGGGCGTCCATCACGCCTGGGGACGGACCTACAAGGACCTGTACCAGCGCTACCACACCATGCTCGGCGAGCGGCAGCGGTACCAGAACGGGTTCGACTGCCAAGGGCTCTGGATCGAGGTCGAGGTCGAGAAGGAGCTTGGCTTCAACAACAAGCGGCAGATCGAGGAGTTTGGGGTCGACCGCTTCGTGGAGCTGTGCAAGGCACGCGTCAGCAAATTCGCGGCGCTGCAGACCGAGCAGAGCAGGCGACTCGGCATGTGGATGGACTGGGAGCACAGCTATTTCACGAACAGCGACGAGAACAACTACGCCATCTGGGCGTTCCTGAAGGAGTGCCAGGCACGCGGCCTCGTCTTCAAGGGTCACGACGTGATGCCCTGGTGCCCACGTTGCGGGACCGGCCTCTCGAACATGGAGATCGCGACCGAGGGCTATCGCGAGCTCAGCCACCTGTCGCTGACCATCCGCCTGCCAATCACCACGACCGGGCACGAGGGCGAGTCGCTCCTGGTGTGGACGACCACGCCGTGGACGCTGTCGAGCAACGTGGCCGCCGCCGTCCACCCGGACCTGACGTACGAGCTGGTGGAGGGCAATGATGGCGACCGATGGTGGGTCAGCCGCGGCTCGAAGCATCGCGTCGTGTCGGAAGCCGCCGTCCTCCGGGAGGCGCGCGGGTCTGACCTGCTCGGCCTGACCTACCGCGGGCCGTTTGACGAGCTGCCGGCGCAGGCCGGTGTCCAGCACTGGGTCATCGCCTGGGACGAGGTGACCGATGACGAGGGGACGGGGATCGTCCACATCGCGCCAGGCTGCGGCGAAGAGGACTTCCACCTGGCCCAGCGGGACGGGCTGCCGGTGCTCGACCCGATCGACGAGTCCGGGGTGTTTCGCGAGGGCTACGGCTGGCAGTCCGGCCGCTTCGCGGGCGCCACGCCGGACGCCGCGGACGACCTCGCGCCGGCCATCGCCGAGGACCTGGCCACGAAGGGACTCCTCGTCGCCCGCGAGATGTATCGCCACCACTACCCGGTGTGCTGGCGCTGCGGCACCCAGCTCCTGTTCCGCCTCGTCGACGAGTGGTTCATCGCCATGGATCCGCTCCGCGAGCCGATCAGCGCCGTGACGCGTCAGATCACGTGGCTGCCGCCAGGTATCGGCCTGGAGGAGCGCGAGCTCGACTGGCTCCGGAACATGAGCGACTGGATGATCAGCAAGAAGCGCTACTACGGCCTCGCCCTGCCGATCTGGGAGTGCGCCGAATGTGCCGCGTGGGAGGTGATCGGGTCCCGCGACGAGCTGCACGAGCGCGCGGTGGCGGGCTGGGAAGCGTTCGACGGCCACTCGCCCCACAAGCCGTTCATCGACGAGGTCGAGATCGCGTGCACCTCTTGCGGCGGCCGCTCGCGTCGCGTGGCCGAGGTCGGCAATCCGTGGCTGGACGCGGGGATCGTGGGCTTCAGCACGCTCCGATGGAACACCGACCGGGCCTATTGGGCCGAGTGGTTCCCGGCCGACTTCATCACCGAGGGCTTCCCCGGCCAGTTTCGCAACTGGTTCTATGCGCTGCTCACGATGTCGACCGTGCTGGCCGGCGCGCCGATGACGCGGACCATCTTCGGCTACGCCACCGTGCACGACGAGCACGGCGAGGAGATGCACAAGAGCAAGGGAAACGCGATCCCATTCGACGAGGCCGCCGAGCGGATCGGCGCCGACGTCATGCGCTGGCTCTATGCCTCGGCCAACCCGGCGCTCAACCTCAACTTCGGATACGGACCGGGCGCGGAGGTCGTGCGCCGCTTCTTCCTGCCGCTGTGGAACACCTACAGCTTCCTCGTCACCTACGCCCGCCTGGACGGATGGACGCCGGCGGCTGACGGGGACGCTGGCGCGGAACTCGCATTGCTGGACCGATGGATCTTGTCCCGCCTGGACGGCCTGGTCGAGGACGTCCGCGCCGCGCTCGACGCCTACGAGGCCGCGCGGGCCGCGCGCCAGGTCGAGGCCTTCGTCGACGACCTGTCGAACTGGTACGTCCGCCGCAACCGGCGTCGGTTCTGGAAGGGTGAGCTGGACGCGGACAAGCGGGCCGCCTACGCCACCCTGCACGAGGTGCTGACGACCCTGTCACGGGTCCTCGCCCCGTTCGTGCCGCACTTGGCCGACGCGCTGTGGCACAACCTGGTGGGGAGCGTCGATCCGGCGGCCCCCGACAGCGTGCACCTGGCCGACTTCCCAACCTCGAGCGGCCGCTCCAACGTGGACACCGATCGTGGCGTGGCGCTGACTCGGCGGGTCGTGGCCCTCGGCCGGGCGGCGCGCGCCGGCAGCGAGATCCGCACCCGCCAGCCCCTTCGCCTGGTCCGCGTTCGCCTGCCGGCGGGCATGGCCGCCTTCGCCGACGACCCGGCCGTGGCCGCCGAGCTGGAGACCCACGTCCGCGACGAGCTGAACGTCAAGGCGGTCGAGCTCATCGCGGACGACTCGGCGCTCGTGGACCGGACCCTGTACCCGCTGTTGCCGGTGATCGGTCCGCGACACGGGGCGGACGTCGCCCGGATCATGGCCGCAGTTCGCTCCGATGACTGGTCGCTGACCGGCGACGGCGGTGCCGTCGCCGGCGGGGTCGTGCTCGCCGCCGACGAGTTCACCCTCAGTGCGCGGGCCCGTGAGGGGCACGAGATCGCCGACGAGGGCGATCTGCTGGTGGCCCTCGACACCTCGATCGACGAGGGGCTCGCCGCCGAGGGGTTGGCTCGCGAGGTCGCCCACCGCCTCCAGAACCTTCGCAAGGCGGCGGGGCTGGAGATCAGCGACCGGATCGCGGTCGCGATCGGCGTGGACCCCGAGGTCGCTACCCGTTTGGCGCCCCACGAGGCCTGGCTGGCCGCCGAGACCCTGGCCGTCTCGGTGGTCATCGGTCCCGACGCGGACGTCTCCGACGCGACGGGGCGGGCGGAGGAGACCGTGGACGGCGTCGCCCTGCGGCTGGCGCTGCGGCTGGCCGGGTGATCGCGTACGCTCGGGGGCCATGAGTCGAGCCGCATTGCGCATCACCTGGGCCGAGAGCGGCCTGCTCCTCGCGACCGCGGCGGTGGTGTACCTGCTCGACCGGATCACGAAGGCCTGGGTGGTGGCCAACGTCGAGATCGGGGAGCGGATCCCGGTCATCGGCGATTTCCTCCAGATCTGGCACACGGAGAACCAGGGCGCCGCGTTCGGGCTGCTCCAGGGCGGCGGATTCGTCTTCCTCCTCGTCGGGTTCGGCACCCTGGCGGTCATCGCCTGGGTCCACCTCACCGGCCGGCTTCGGGGCGCGAGCGCGGCCGTGCTGCTCGGACTCGTGCTCGGCGGCACACTCGGGAACCTGACCGATCGACTGATCGACGGCAGCGTCACCGACTGGGTGTCGATCGGCATCGGCAGCCTGCGCTGGCCGACCTGGAACGTCGCCGACGCCGCGGTCGTGTGCGGCATCCTCGGCCTGGTGCTCTACCTGTCCATCCTCGACCGGCGAACCGCCGCACGCGCCGCCTGATGGCGAGCGGGGAGCGGATCCTGGAAGGCCCCGCCCCCGCCGGACGCGTCGACGTGGCGGTGGCCGCGGTGGCCGGGATCTCTCGCGCGCACGCGCAGCGGTTGCTGGGCGATGGTCGGGCGCTGGTCGACGGCCGGCCGCGGCGGGCGAGTGACCGGCTGGCGGGCGGGGAGCGGCTGCGGGTGGTGCTCTCCGCCCCACCGGACCCGACCCTCGTTCCCGAGGACATCCCGATCCGGGTCGTCTACGAGGACGATGACCTGCTCGTCGTCGACAAGGCTGCCGGGATGGTCGTCCACCCCTCCGCCGGCCACCCGACCGGGACGCTGGTCCATGCCCTGCTGGGGCGGTCCGCCTCGCGCGGGGAGTCGCTCGGGTCGGTAGCGGGGGTCGGCCGGCCGGGGATCGTCCATCGGCTCGACCGCGACACCTCCGGCCTGCTGGTGGTGGCCAAGACCGATGCGGCGCAGGCCGCGCTCATGTCGCAGTTCGGCGATCGCTCGATCGATAAGGGGTACCTGGCCCTCGTCCAGGGGGAAGCGCCCGCCGCCCGTGGACGGATCGAGGCGCCGGTCGGCCGCCATCCTCGAGACCGGCAGCGGATGGCGGTGGTGTCCGGCGGTCGGGCGGCCGTGACCGACTACGAGGCGCTCGGCTCCGCTGGAGGCCACACGTTGCTTCACCTCCGCCCACACACGGGCCGAACCCACCAGCTGCGCGCCCACCTCGCCTACCTCGGCCTGCCGATCGCCGGCGACCTTCGCTATGGCGGCGGGGTGGGGCCCGGCGGGCTCCGCCGCCAGTTTCTGCATGCCGCGGAGCTGAGCTTCGCCCGACCGGTGGACGGGTCGCGGGTCGCGGTCTGGTCCGCGCTGCCGGACGACCTGGCCGCCAGCCTGGCCGCGAGCGGGATCACGGTGAGCGACCTGCCGCAGACGGCGGGCTACCGGGTCGACGGCGCCGAATCGAACGGGGGAGCGGTGGCATGAGCAAGCCGATGACCTTCCCGAACCCGATGCTGGTCGTGGTCAGCGGCCCATCCGGCGTGGGCAAGAGCACGATCGTCGCCGAGCTCGCCAAGCGCCATCCCCAGGTCGTCCCGATCGTGACCGCGACCACCCGCGACCGGCGCCCCGGGGAGCAGGACGGGGTGCACTATCACTTCATGACCTCCGAGTGCCTTCGATCGGCTCCGAGGCGAAGGCGGGTTGCTGGAGTCGGCCGAGGTCCACGGCCACTGGTACGGCACCCCGCTCGACCAGATCCGGGGCATCCTCCGAGCCGGGCGGGACGCGATCCTCACCATCGACCCGCAGGGCGCACGTGCCGTACGCGAGGCCGTGCCCGGGGCGCTGCTCATCTTCGTCATGCCGCCATCGATGGAGGCGTTGGACGACCGCCTGTCACGCCGCGGGTCGGAAGACCCGGTGGATCAGGCCCTCCGCCGGCACAACGCGGTCGGCGAGATTGCCGCCGCGGCCGACTACGACGAGGTGGTCGTGAACGAGACCGGCCACGCGGGGGAAGCGGCGGACCGCATCTGGGAGGTCATCCAGGCCGAGGCTCGGCGGGAGCCGCCGCGCCGCGTGCGCCTGTGAGCTCTCCCTGATGTCCCGGATCGGCGGCGACCGGTTCGTCCGGGTCGCGGTCGATGCCCAGGTCGACCGCCCCGAGCGCACCTTCACCTACCTGCAACCGGCCGCGGTTGACGCCGAGGCCGGCTCGCTGCTCCTGGTTCCGTACGGCGGCCGCCTGGCCCTCGGCTACCTCCTGCCGGGGGACGCCGAGCCGATCTCCGGAGCCCTTGCCGTGGAGGCGGTCGTCTCCGGACCGCTCCTCACCCCCGACCTGCTGGACCTGGCGGAGGAGATCGCGGTCCGCTACCGCGCGCCGATCGGGACGACGCTGGCGGCGATGCTGCCGCCGGGGATCGAGTCTCGACTGGAGCGGCGCTGGGAGCTCCTCCAGCCGGAGGGGGACGCCCCGGCGGGGACCGTGCTCACCGAATCGGAGCTCCGTCGCATCGTGCCCCGGGCCACGCCCCGCTGGATCGAGAGCCGCAGACGGGCCGGTGCCCTGCGGGCCGCGTGGCGTCTCCGGCCGCCGCGGGCCGGGCCCCGGCGGGAACGGGTGATCCGGCGCGCCGTGACTCCGGGCCGGCCGGTCCGTGGGGCCGTCCAGCTCGCCGCCCTCGACGCGCTGGCGGACGGGGAGATGACCCTGGCGACCCTCGCTGAGCGCCTCGGCCGCGAGCCGGGATCGCTGCTCGACACCGCCCGCCGGCTGGAGGCCGCCGGCTGGGTCGACCTGGGCTGGGCCGATGTCCGCCGCGACCCGCTGGCCCACCGCCGCCCCGGGCGATCCGCGGCGGACGAGATGGCTCCCGAGCAGGCCGCCGCCCTGCGGGACATCGCGGACCTTCCGCCCGGCGGTGAGCTCCTGCTCCAGGGCGTGGCCGCATCGGGCAAGACGGACGTCGTCCTGGCCGCGGTCGAGGCCACGCTCGAGACCGGCGGCGGCGCGATCGTCCTCGTGCCGGAGATCACCGGCGTGCCCCAGATCGCCGACCGGCTGCGCGCGGCGGTCGGGCCGTTGCTGTCTGTCCTCCATTCGGGGCTCTCGATCGGGGAGCGGCACGATGAATGGCAACGGGTGGTGGACGGTGACGCCCGGGTGGTGGTTGGGACGCGCACCGCGGTCTTCGCGCCGCTCCGCGCTCTCGGCCTCCTCGTGCTGGACGAGTCCCATGACGGCGGGTACAAGGCGGACCGCACCCCTCGCTATGACACCCGCTGGGTGGCCGCCCGGCGCGCGGCCCTGACCGGCGCCCGGTTCGTGCAGGCGACCGCCACCCCGGACGTCGTGACCATCCACCGCGTCCGGAGCGGGTCCGCTCGGCGGGCCAGGCTCGCCGAGCGACGAGTGGGCGCCACCCCGACCGTCCGCGTCGTCGACATGCGCGCCGAGCTGGCGGAGGGCAACCGGTCGGTCCTGTCGGGGGCGCTGTCCGACGCCCTGGGGTCGCTGCCCGCCGGCCAGCAGGCCATCCTGCTCATCAACCGCCGCGGGGCGGCAACCTTCATCCTGTGCCGCGACTGCGGCGAGCCGATCCGCTGCCCCGAGTGCCAGCTCCCGCTCGTCCACCACCTCGCCACCACCGAGCTGCGCTGCCACCACGACGGCCGCACTGCGCCCATCCCGGACCGCTGTCCCCGCTGCCGCAGCCCGCGGATCCGCTACTTCGGGGCGGGCACCCAGCGGGTAGAGGCGGAGGTCCGCTCCCGGTTTCCGCGCCTGCGTGTCGGACGCCTGGACAGCGATGCGGTGGCGGCCCGTCGCCGGTTCGAGTCGATCTACGACGACTTCGCCTCCGGGCGGACCGACGTGCTGGTCGGCACCCAGCTCGCCGCCAAGGGCCTGGACCTGCCGGCCGTCACCCTGGCCGCGGTGGTTGCCGCGGACGTCACGCTCCACCTGCCCGAGTACCAGGCTGCGGAAAGGACGTTCCAGCTCCTGGCCCAGGTGGCCGGCCGGGCAGGGCGCGGGCCACAGCCGGGGCAGGTCATCATCCAGACCTACGCACCGGACCACCCGGCCGTCGTGGCGGCATCCCGCCTCGATGTCGACGCCTTCGCGGATGGCGAACTGCCCCGGCGCCAGGCGTTCGGCTACCCACCCTTCGGCTGGCTCGCGCGCCTCCTGGTCGCGGATCCCGACCCGAAACGAGCGGAATCCCGTGCCGCCGACGTCGCCACGGCCGTCGCCGGCGAGGGGGTGGAGGTCCTTGGCCCGGTGCCGGCCTGGGTCCCGCGGCGGGCCGGCCGCTGGCGCTGGCAGGTCGTGGTCCGCACCGCGGCCGAGGCCGACCGGGCAGCCGCCATGGAGCGAGTGCCACCCGGAATCGGCATCGACGTCGACCCCGGGACCCTGCTCTGACCGTCCTACAATGCGGCCATGGTCCTCCGCCGCATCCTGACCGCCGACGAGCCGATCCTCCACGAGAAGACGAAGAAGGTCACCGACTTCGACGCGTCCCTCCATCGGCTCCTCGACGACCTGCTCGAGACGATGCGGGATGCCCCGGGGATCGGCCTGGCCGCGAACCAGGTCGGCGTGCCGCTCCAGGTCGCGGTCATCGAGATCGAGGGCAAGATCACCGAGCTGGTGAACCCGAAGGTCGTCCGCCGGTCGGGCAAGACGGTCGACTGGGAGGGATGCCTGTCGATCCCAGGGTTCGTGGCCGAGGTCGAGCGCTCGACGAAGGTCACCGTCCAGGCGCGCGACCGGAATGGCCGCGAGTTCCGGGTCAAGGGTGACGAGCTGTTCGCCCGTGCCCTCCAGCACGAGATCGACCACCTCAACGGGATCCTGTACATCGACTACCTCGAGTCCCTCGAGGAGCTCGTTCGCGTGAGCGAGGCGTCCGAGGAAGTTCGGGAAGAGGCGGCGGCCGGGATCTAGTGCTCGGCCGGATCGCGTTCCTGGGCAGCGGCGCGTTCGGCGTCCCGCTCCTCGGGCGGCTCCCGGCCCTTGTCGACGACCTCCTGGTGGTCAGCCGACCCGATCAGCCAGCCGGCCGGGGCCTCCGACATCGGGCCTCGCCCGTGGCCGAGGCGGCCCGGACCGCCGGCCTGCCGCTCCTGACCCCGCCCCGGCTGCGCACGGATGAGGCGCGCCACGCGATCGCCGAGTTCCAGCCGGACGGGCTGCTGCTCGTCTCATATGGCGAGCTCGTCCCGGCCGACCTGCTGGCCCTGGCCCCCCGGCCACCGCTGAACGTCCACCCCTCCCTCCTGCCGCGCCACCGGGGAGCGGCGCCGGTGGCGGCCACCATCCTGGCCGGCGACGCGGAGGCGGGCGTCAGCCTGATGATCATGGTCGAGCGTCTCGACGCGGGCCCGGTGGTCGGACGGTGGACGGTGCCGCTGGATGGTCGAGAACAGACGCCGGCACTGGAGGCGCAGCTCGGCGAGCTCGCGGCGGACGTCGTGCCCGCCACGCTGGCCGACTGGGCGAACGGCACGCTCGATCCGGAGCCCCAGGACGAGGCGCTGGCCACCTACCAGCCGGCCTTTCGCCGTTCAGACGGGTGGATCGACTGGACCACGAGCGCGGAGTCCATCGACCGTCGCGTTCGCGCTCTTCAGCCGTGGCCCGGGGCGTGGACCCTGCTCGATGGCCGCCGGCTGCACATCCGCCGCGCGCATCCGGTCGCTGGGCTTCCCGGCCTGCCCATCGGGTCGCTGCTGCCCGGCACGCCGCCGGTGGTGGCCTGCGGCCTCGGTGCCCTTGCCCTCGAGATGGTGCAGCCCGAGGGACGGCCACCGATGCCGGCCGAGGCCTGGCGCCACGGCCTCAGCCGGGAACATCTCCTGCTGGGCGGGGACGCGCCGCCCGACTGACCGCCGAATTCGGGGTCCGCGGGCCGCTTCGCTATACTCGCCTGCGGTGCCGGGAGGTGGCACCTCAAGATGATCTTCGACCCCGCTTACCTTGTGCTCTTCGTTGTCATGCTCGCGATCACGGGCTGGGCCGCGTGGCGCGTGCGGTCGACCTATGCCCGCTGGTCCAAGGTGGACTCGGGCATCGACCTGAGTGCCTATGACTTCGCCCGACGGCTGCTCGACCGCCAGGACCTGACCAACGTCCAGATCGAGCCCACGCCGGGCCAGCTGACCGATCACTACGATCCGCGCTCGAAGACGCTGCGCGTGAGCCAGACGGTCGCCGGCATCGGGGCCGATGGCGGCCCGCGCCTGTCGGTCGCCGCCGCCGCGGTGATCGCCCACGAGGTGGGCCACGCCCTCCAGGATCGGGAGCGGGACGTGTGGCTGACGGCCCGATCGGTGATCGTTCCGGTGGCGAGCTTCGGCTCATCCCTGGCCCCATGGCTGATCATCGGCGGGCTGCTGCTGAACCTGACCGGTCTCGCCATCATCGGCCTCATCGGCTTCGCCGCCGCGTTCGTATTCACCCTCATCACCCTGCCGGTCGAGATCGGAGCCAGCGGCAAGGCGCTGGCCTTCGTCCAGGGCCTGGGCATGGTGGGGGAGCGGCAGGACGGCGCTCGCGCGGTGCTGAAGGCCGCGGCCTGGACGTACGTGGCCGCCGCACTGACGGCGCTGCTCAGCTTCCTGTACTACTTCAGCCTCGTCATGGGCCGCCGTGACTGACCCCAACCCCGCTGAGCCGTTGCCGGCCATCAGCGAGGTCGCGACCGAACAGCTGGTCGCCTGGTTCGACGACCATCGTGAACCTGCCTATCGCGCCCGCCAGGTCCTGGCGGGCGTCGCGGCGGGTCGTGCGTCTGCGTTCGACGAGCTGACCGATCTTCCCAAACGGCTCCGGGCCACGCTCGGGTCGTCGTATCGGTTCTCGAGCATCGGCGACACGCACGTCATCGGCACGGACCAGAGCCTCACCGAGAAGGCGGTTCACGAGCTGGCGGACGGGCAGCGGATCGAATCGGTGCTCATGCGGTACCCGGGCCGAGGCGGCTCGGCGCCACGGACGACGATCTGCATTTCGAGCCAGGCCGGCTGCGCGGTCAACTGTCCGTTCTGCGCCACCGGGCAGGCCGGATTCGGCCGGCACTTGACCGCGGCCGAGATCGTGGACCAGGTTCTGTGGTGGCGGCGGGCCCGGGCCAGCGTCCTCGACCCCCAGCACCATCTGAACGTGGTGTTCATGGGCATGGGCGAGCCGCTCAACAACACCGATCCGGTGTTCAGCGCCGTTCGGCTCTTGAACGATCCGGCGCGGCTGGCCATCGGCGCCCGGCACATCACGGTCAGCACCTCTGGCGTGGTGCCGGGCATGGACCGGATGGCCGATGAGCTGCCGCAGGTGAACCTGGCGATCAGCCTGCACGCCGCCCACGATGAGCTTCGCGATGAGCTCGTGCCGATCAACCGCAAATGGCCGATCGCGGCGGTCCTTGGCGCCGGCCGCCGCTTCGCGGAGCGCACCCGCCGTCGAGTCAGCCTCGAGTACGTCATGATCGACGGCATCAACGACGCGCCCTCCGAGGCGCAGCGGCTGGTGGACCTCGCCCACGGCTGGCTGTGCCACGTCAACCTCATCCCGCTGAACCCGACGCCCGCCTCGCCGTGGGGTGGCACGCCCCGCGCCGGGATCGAGCGGTTCGCGACGATTCTTCGTGACGCTGGGGTGGCGACCACGGTGCGGGATACCCGCGGCCGGTCGATCGAGGCGGCCTGTGGACAGCTCCACGCCCAGCTGAGCCGACGTTCGCTGGCAAACCGGGAGCCGCTGGCCGAGCTCGAGCTCGTCGGGACATGAATGCACCGATGAACCGCCGGCCGCCGCACATCTCCGCCAGCATCCTGAACGCCGATTTCGCCCGGCTCGGCGACGAAGTGACACGGGCCACGGCCGGCGGCGTGGACTCTATCCACCTCGACGTCATGGACGGCCACTTCGTGGGCAACATCTCGTTCGGATCGCCGGTGGTCGCCGCCCTGCGGCCGCACAGCGACATCCCGTTCCACGCACACCTCATGATCGACGAGCCGCTGCGCTACGCTGCCGACTTCGCCCGGGCGGGGAGCGATCTGATCGCCTTCCACGTCGAGTCCGCGGACGAGCCCGGCGCGGTGATCTCGGCCATCCACGCCGCCGGCCGCCAGGCCGGCCTGGCCCTGAATCCCGAGACGCCGGCCGAATCGGTCCATCCGTTCCTCGACCGAATCGACCTCCTGCTGGTGATGACCGTCCATCCCGGATTCGGCGGTCAGGAGTTCCTGGCCGACGTGCTGCCCAAGCTTGAGGCACTGGCCGACGAGGCCGCGGCTCGCGGACTGGACCTGCCGATTGCGGTGGACGGCGGCGTCAACGCCGCGACCATCGGTTCCGCGTACGGGGCAGGCGGCGAGATCCTCGTCGTCGGGTCGGCGCTCTACGAGCACGACGGCGACCTTGCACCGGCCGTGGCCGCGTTCCGCGACGCCGCCGGGGTGGTGGCGTGAGGTCCGCATCCCGGCGCCTCGCGCGTCACGGCCCATTCCTCCTCGCCGGAATGGCGGTGATCACCGCCTGCTCCGGACAGCTGCCGATCCTGCCCGAGCCGACGCCCGGTCCGGTGACCGTGACGGTGACCGACGCCGCATCCGACGAGCCGCTCGCAGGCGTCCAGGTGTCGGCCGCGGACAGTGCAGCGACCACCGATGCCGAGGGGGTCGCGGTGGTGACCGCGCTCGAGGGCCAGGAGGTGAACGCGTCCGCGGACGGGTTCGACGCCGGCTCGGCCACCGTGCCGGGCAACGACGAGGTCGCGATCGCGCTGCGCAACAACACCGTTCGCGGGACCGTCCGCAACGAGGCGGGCACTCCGATCGCCGGTGCCCGGATCTTCGTCGAGGGACAGGGAAGCGGGGTCCGGACCGCCGCCGACGGCACCTACGCGCTGCCCGGCGTGCCCGAGGAAGGCACGCTGATCTACAAGGCGGCTGGTCATCGGCTGGGGGTCATCCCGATCGACGAGGAGATGACCAAGGACGTCACCCTGCCGACGTTCGTGGCTCGCGCGCTGTACGCGCCATCTGCGGTGTTCGAGGGCGCCGGGCGGCTGGACGCGATGCTGGCGCTGATCGATCGGTCCGAGGTCAACGCCATGGTCATCGACGTCAAGGAGACCGGCGGCTGGCTGTACTACCCGACGGACCTGCCCGAGGCGGTCGAGGCGGGATCGCTCATGGACGCGCCGGTGTTCAGCCTCGAGGAGCTGCTGCCCGCCCTGAAAGAGCGCGGGATCTACACCATCGCCCGGGTCGTGGTCATGAAGGACAACACGCTGGGCCGGTCACGACCCGAGCTGGCGGTCCGCAACACCGCCACCGGCGAGCCGTGGACCGACTGGGGCGGCGGGACGTGGCTCGACCCCGGCAACCCGGGCGTGGCGGAGTACGTCGCCGCCATCGCCGGCGACCTCGCGGCCAAGGGCTTCGACGAGGTTCAGCTGGACTACATCCGCTTCTACAGCGACGGCCCGTACGAGCTGGCGGAGACGAACCTGCCCCACACCCAGTCGTTCCGGCTGCCGACCATCCAGCGGGTGATGCGGGTCATCTCGGACGAGCTGGCCTGGACCCGGACGTTCCTCGCGGCGGACGTCTTCCCGATCGCGTTCATCGCCAGCGACGACCAGGGCATCGGTCAGCGACCGGAGGTGATCATGCCGTACGTCGACTACTTCAGCCCGATGGTCTACCCCAGCCACTACTACCCCGGCGTGTTCGACGTCGCGGTCCCCAACGAGGCGCCCTACGTGATGATCGACCGGACGCTGGAGATCATGAATGCCCAGGCCGCCGGCCTTCCGCTCCGCATCCGGCCCTGGATCCAGGACTTCGGGTACGGCGGCTTCCGGGCCTACAACGCGGCTGACGTGCGCGCGGAGATGCAGGCGGTGGCCGACAACGGCGGCGCGGGATGGATGATCTGGAACGCCTCGGCCATCTTCTCGGAGGCCGCGCTCGGCGCACCGCTGGCGGGCGAGGAATCGGCCCCCATCACCAGCGCCGACGACGAGCCGGGACCCAGCGCCCCGCCGTCCAGCTCCCCGTAGGCCGATGCGCCTGGTTGTCCAGCGCGTGACACGGGCGTCCGTCCACAGCGATGGTCGCGAGCTGGGGACGATCGGGCGAGGGGCGGTGGTGCTGGTCGGGGTCGCGGCGACCGACGACGGAGCGGTCGTCGACCGGATGGCCGACAAGCTCGTGGGCCTGCGCTATTTCACCGATGCCGACGGCCGGACGAACCTGGCGCTGGCCGATGTCGACGGTGCGCTGCTGGTCGTGAGCCAGTTCACCCTGCTGGCCGACACGCGCCACGGTCGGAGGCCGGGCTTCACCGATGCGGCCGGCCCCGAGCAGGCGGCGCCGCTGGTCGATCGGTTCGTCAGCGCGCTGCGGGGCGCAGGCGTCTCCGTCGAGACGGGGGAGTTCGGGGCGCGGATGGAGGTCGAGCTGGTGAACGACGGGCCGTTCACCCTGGTGCTGGATTCGAGCGAGTCCGCCGCGGGCTAGGCCTTGGTGGCGGTCCGCCGACAGCGCGAGCAGGCGCGCACGGTGACCGACTGCCCATTGCGGACGACGGTCAGGCTCTGGAGGTTCGGCAGCCAGCGTCGTCCGGCGCGCTTCCGGTTCATGCCGATCGACTGGGCGTTCCAGCCGGTGATCGGGCGCTTGCCGCAGATCTCGCAGACGCGGGCCATTTGGGACTCCATTCACGAAGAAGCCGGCAGCCCGCCACGGGGCAGCCGGACCGGCGGCGATGCTAGCACGCTACGATCGAGCCATGCAATCGCGGCGGGGCGGGCCAGCGCCGCGGGCGGTGACCCCGGAGCGCCTCGACCTGCCGCTCCGCGAGGCGCTGCCCGAGCTCGGCGGTGGGTTGGCCACCCTGCGCCGGCTGGGGATCGAGACTCCGCGCGAGGCGCTGCTCTATCTCCCGTTCCGCTACGACGACTTCAGCAACCTTCGCCGGATCGCGGATCTCGTCCCGGGCGAGAAGCAGTCGGCCCGAGTCCGGGTCGACGACCTCAAGGCAGAGCCTGGTTTCGGGCGCCGGCCGCCGCGGACGATCGCCCAGCTGTCGGATCTGACCGGGAGCGCGGAGGCGATCTGGTTCGGCCGCCGCTTCATCGAGAAGCGGCTTGGACCCGGGGACGAGATCGTGGTCAGCGGCAAAGTGACTGCCCAGGGCTGGCGGATGCAGTTCGCGAACCCCGAGTTCTCGCCCGCGTCACGCGAGTCGGTGCACACCGCCCGGGTCGTTCCGGTCTACCGCCTCGTCGGCGGGGTGACCCTGCGCAGAGTCCGCGAGCTGCTGGCTCGGGTCCTCGACCGTTGCCTGCCCGCCGTGGTCGATCCGCTGCGGCCCGGAGAGCGCGTCGGGCTCCTCGACCTGCCGCTCGCCATCCGCACGGCCCACTTCCCGGACGACGCCGATGACCTCGAGCCGGCCCTCGACCGCCTGGCGTTCGACGAGCTGCTCACCCTCCAGCTCACCCTCGCCCAGGCGGCGGCGGCGCGCTCCGAGCGCCAGGCGCCACCGATCGCGGTGGCCGACGACATCCGAGCGGAGGTCGTCGCCAGCCTGCCGTTCGCGCTGACCCCGGACCAGGCGCAGGCGGTCGATGAGGTGCTCGCGGACCTGGCGTCGGACGTGCCGATGCGACGGCTGCTCCAGGGCGACGTCGGCAGCGGCAAGACCGCCGTCGCGGCCGTCGCCCTGGCCGTGGCCTGCCGCTCCGGCCGGCAGGGGGCGCTCATGGCGCCGACCGAGATCCTCGCCCGCCAGCATCACGACGGGCTTCGCCCCGCTCCTTGCCCCGCTGGGCGTGCGAGTCGAGTACCTCTCCGGGTCCCTCCGCGCCGCTGACAAGCGCCGAGCGCATGAGCGCCTCGCGCGCGGTGAGGTGGACGTCGTGGTCGGGACCCACGCCGTGATCAGCGAAGGCGTGGCCTTCGAGCGCCTCGGCCTGGCGGTCGTCGACGAACAGCACCGGTTCGGCGTCGCGCAGCGGGGCGCCCTGCAGGCCAAGGCCGGTGAGCTCGAGCCGCACATGCTGGCCCTGACCGCGACCCCCATTCCGCGGACCCTGGCCCTCACCGTGTACGGCGACCTCGCCATCAGCACCCTCCGCCACCCGCCGCCCGGCCGCCAGCCGATCCGGACCGAGATCCGAGATCGGGCAGCCCTGCCGAAGATCGAGGCGTTCATCGCGGACGAGGCGCGGGCCGGGCGGCAGACCTTCGTCGTCGCTCCCCTGGTCATCGAGAGCGATGCCCTCGACGCGGCATCCGCCGAGGCCGAGGCGGAGCGCTTGCGGGAGGCCCTGCCGGACGTCCGGGTTGACCTCGTCCACGGCCAGCAGCGGTCCGCCGACCGCGAGGCGGCGATGCAGCGTTTCGCGGCGGGGGAGACGGACGTCCTGGTCGCCACCACCGTCATCGAGGTCGGGATCGACATCCCGAACGCGACGGTGATGGTCATCGAGGACGCCGAGCGGTTCGGCCTGGCCCAGCTCCACCAGCTCCGCGGCCGGGTCGGCCGGGGAGCGGATCGGTCCTACTGCATCCTCATGTCCGACGCATCCGACGAGCTGGCTCGACGCCGGCTGGAGGTCGTCCGCGGCTCGAGCGACGGGTTCGCCATCGCCGAGGCGGACCTCGAGCTCCGCGGCTCCGGCAACGTGCTCGGCACCCGGCAGTCGGGGCTGCCTCCGCTGCGGGTGGCGTCGCTCTTCAACCCGCGCCACCTCGAGCTGGCGGCGCAGGCCCGGACCCTGGCCCGCGCCCTGGTGGCGGAGGACCCGGCCCTCACCGGGCGCGCGGAGCTCGTCCGCGAGCAGCGGGCCTTCACCGTCCCCGACGAAGAGGGCAACGCGGCCTGATGCGGGTGATCGCCGGCTCGGCTCGCGGGCTGCGCCTCGCCGCGCCGAAGGATCCGCGGACCCGGCCCATCAGCGACAAGGTGAAGGAGTCGCTGTTCGGGGCCATCGGCGAGCGGGTGCTCGGAGCCCGCGTGCTCGACCTGTACGCGGGGAGCGGTGCGATCGGGATCGAGGCCCTGTCCCGCGGGGCGGGGAGCGCGACGTTCGTCGAGCGGGCTCGGTCGGCGGTGTCGGTCATCCGCGACAACCTGGCGACGACTGGGTTGGCGGATGGGGCGGAGGTCCACGCCCGATCGGTGGAGGCGTTCCTGGCCGGCACCGACGCCCCGGCGTGGGACGTCGTCGTCCTCGATCCGCCGTACGCGGAGCGTACACTCGACCTGCCGCTGGAACGGCTGCGTCCCCACCTCGCGCCCGGCGCGCTGGTCGTGGTCAAGCACTTCTGGCGAACACCGATGCCGGCCGGAGCCGGCCTGGCGGTCATCCGCAGCCGACGGTTCGGCGAGACGGCGCTGACCTTCCTGGAGGAGGAGCGATGACCCGCGTGGCGGTCTTCCCCGGGTCCTTCGACCCGATCACCAACGCCCACCTCGACGTCGTGCGTCGAGGTGCGGTCCTCTTCGACCGGCTCGTCATCGGCGTCCTCGACAACACCCGCAAGAGCCCGCTGTTTTCCACCACCGAACGCGTGGCGCTGATCACGGCCGAGGTCGGCGACCTGGGCCCATCGGTCAGCGTCGAGGCCTTCAACGGGCTGACCGTGGAGTTCGCCGCGCGCCACGAGGCGGGCTTCGTGATCCGCGGCCTGCGCGCGATCAGCGACTTCGAGGCCGAGCTGCAGATGGCCCACACCAACCGGCGCCTGGCGCCGGACATCGACACCGTGTTCCTCATGACCGGGCTGGAGTACGGCTACGTCTCGTCGACCCTGGCCAAGGAGGTGGCGACGTTCGGCGGGGACGTGTCCGAGATGGTGCCGCCCGGCGTGGCGGCGGCTCTCCGGGAACGCTTTGGGAGCAGCTCCCCAGGCAGGGAGTGATCTGGCGCCCTCCGGGCGCGGTATGACGTTGTACGACAACGATGGCCGGGTGTAGTATCGGCCACAACCGCCGTCGGAGGTCATGTCACGGACATCCTGTTCCTTGTGGAGCGCCTCGAAGTGCTGGTCGCCACCGGCACGCGGGTCCCGCTCACGAACAACGTCGTCGTCGACCAGGGAGCCGTGCTCGAGCTGGTGGACCAGATCCGGGTCGCCATGCCGGAAGAGGTCCGCCAGGCGCAGCGCATCACCGGGGAAGCGGGACGGATCGTGGATCACGCCCGCGAGGAGGGCGACGCGATCATCGCCCGGGCCCAGGAGCAGGCCGCGCACATGCTCGAGGAGCGCGAGCTCGTGCGCCTCGCCCAGCAGCGGGCGGGGGAGATCCTCGAGCAGGCGACCCACGAGGCCGGCGAGGTGCGGCACGGGGCGGACGAGTACGCCGCCGGCGTCCTCATCCGGCTCGAGGGAGAGGTCACCAAGACGCTGACCAGCATCAAGCACGGGATCGAGATGCTCGACCAGCGCCGCGGGCCGACCACGGTCGATGCCATTCCCGTCCAGCCCGAGGCTGATCGAGCAGTCGGAACGCCCGTATCGGGGTGACCCGCCTCAACGTGGCGGGTCTGCTGCGGGATCCGGCCGGCACCACCCGCACGGTCGAGCTCGGCGAGTTGGAGTGGGCGCCCATCGACGGGCAGCCGCCACGCCGGGTGCTGGGCACGCTCCGCCTCCAGCGCACGAACCGGGGCATCCTGGCCACCGGGCGGGCACGGACCCTCGCCCGGAGGACCTGTATCCGCTGCCTCGATGAGTTCGACGAGCCGGTGGAGGTGGCGCTCGCCGAGGAGTTCCTGGCGTCCGTCGATCCGGCCACCGGAGCGGTTCTGCCGGTGGACGGCGCCGAGGGTGACGTCTCCCGGATCGACGCCCACCGCGAGATCGACCTCGCCGCCCTGCTCGCCGATGAGCTCACCCTGGCCGAGCCGATGCACCCGCTCTGCCGTCCGGACTGCCGCGGCCTGTGTCCCGTCTGCGGGCGCCGGCTGGACGACCCCGGCCACGAGGACCACGGCGGTGTCGACGTGGACCCCCGGCTTGCCGCGCTCGCGGACTGGAAGCCGCCGCCCGACTGACCCGGTGGTGGTCCCGGCCATTGGCCGCGGCTATACTGCGGCCTCCTCAACCCGATTCAGATCAGGAGAGCCTGTGGGCGTTCCCAAGCGAAGAGCCTCCAAGTCCCGGAAGAACGAGCGCCGAGCCCATCTCGCGCTGCGTGCGCCGACCCTGGTCGAGTGCGACCACTGCCACGAGCTGAAGCGCGCTCACACCGTGTGCCCCACCTGCGGCTGGCACAACGGCCGCGAGGTGGTACCGCCGCCGGCGCCCACCCCGACCGAGTCCGGCCGCTGACGGTTGACTGACCGTCCGCCCGATGCGCATCGCGGTCGATGCGATGGGCGGCGACCTCGCACCGCGCGAGATCGTCCGGGGGGCAATCAACTACGCCGCCACCCACGCCGACGAGGTGCTCCTCGTCGGCGACGTGCCGCGCCTCGAACGCGAGGCCGACGAGTACGGCCGCGGTCGCCCGGCGAGCGTCTCGTTCGTCGACGCTCCCGAAGTGGTTGCGATGGGGGAGTCGCCGGCCGCCGGCGTCCGCCGCCGCCGGTCCTCGATCCGGGTCGCGACCGACCTCGTCCGCGACGGATCGGCCGATGCGGTGGTCAGCGCCGGGTCGACCGGCGCCACGATGGCCGCGGCGATCTTCCGCCTCGGCCGCCTGGAGGGGATCGACCGCCCGGCCCTGCCCGCCTACTTCCTGACCCCCTCGGGCCCGCTCGTCCTGCTCGACGTCGGCGCCAACGTCGACTCCGAGCCGCACAACCTCGTCCAGTTCGCGGCGATGGGCTCGCTCTATGCCGAGCGCGTCCTCCACGTCCCGACGCCGCGGGTCGGGCTGCTGAACATCGGGGAGGAGCCGGAGAAGGGCGACGCATTGACCCGCGAGGCGTTCGTCCGCCTGAGCGCCGCGGACCTGAACTTCGTCGGCAACGTCGAGCCGCATGACCTGGCGGGCCACGTCGCCGACGTGGTGGTGTGCGACGGGTTCGTGGGCAACGCCATGATCAAGCTGACCGAGGGCCTGACCTCGTACATCTTCCGCTCGATCCGCGAGGACCTCCTCCGCGGCCCGGTGGCGCCGCTCGCGGTCCTCGCCCTGCGACCGGGGATCGATCGCCTCCGGCATCGGTTCGACTACGAGCAGTTCGGCGGCTCGCCGCTGCTCGGGGTGCGCGGGGTGAGCATCGTGACGCACGGCCGGGCCAAGGCCAGGATGGTGGAGAACGCGATCCGCGTCGGCTCCGAGGCCGCCGCGGCGAACATGCCCGCGGTCATCGCCGAGTGGAGCCGCCGGCATCCGGGGCTCGCCGCGGACACCGGCGACTCGGAGGACGACGAGGCCGAGGCACCGACCCCGATCCCGGTGGAGCCCGCCTCCTAGGTGGCGGGCCGCGAACGGCCGGCCCGGCGCGCCCGGCGGCTGGCCATGGTGGCCCTGTTCGAGGCCGAATTCCCGCCCCAGCAGGCCGCCGCCGCGCTGGAGCGGCTGGCCGCTCGAATGGGAGGCCGAGCCGAGGGTCGTCGAGCACGCGCGCGCCATCGTCTCCGGCGTCGCCAGCCACGTGAAGGAGCTCGACGCGGAGATCGCCACCCGCGCCCCGAAGATCCCCGTCGCGGAGCTTGGCCGGATCGAACGGACGATCCTCCGGAGTGCCCTTTTTGAGGTGCTATACTCCGCCGCGATTCCGAGCGGAACGATCCGCGACGCGGTCTCTCTCGCTCGGACGTACGCCGGGGAATCGGCGGCCCGACTCGTCGGTGGCGTCCTCCGAGGTGTGGCCAAGCCCCAACCTGTCAGACCCGAACCTGAGGGAGACGAAGGGTGACCGACGGCACCACGTTCGAGCGGCTCAAGAAGATCATCGTTGAGCAGCTCGGCGTCGAACCAGACGACGTCACGCTGGAAGCGGCGTTCGTCGAGGACCTGAACGCCGACTCGCTCGACCTGGTGGAGCTCATCATGAGCCTCGAGGAAGAGTTCGGCATGGAGATCTCGGACGAGGATGCCGAGAAGATCCAGAAGGTCTCCGACGCGGTCGAATACATCGAGGAACGCCAGCAGTAGGTTCCCCCGTGACCTCACCCACCATCCGCGAGCTGGGTGAGCGACTCGGCCTCGTCTTCCAGGATCCAGACGCCATCGATCAGGCGTTCATCCATGCCTCGTACGCCAACGAGAACCCCGACCTGGTCACGGGCAACAACGAGCGCCTCGAGTTCCTCGGCGACGCCGTCCTCGGCCTGATCGTCAGCCGGATCCTGTACCAGCGCTTCCCCGAGTCCGATGAGGGCGGCCTGACCGCCCACCGGGCGGCGATCGTCAACCGCACCGCCCTCGCTGGCCTCGCCAGCGAGCTCCAGCTCGACCGCTACCTCCGTCTCGGCCGCGGGGAGCTGGACAGCGGCGGCGCCGGCCGTCCATCGGTCCTGGCCGCCGCCTTCGAGGCCCTCGTCGGGGCGGTCTACCTCAGCGAGGGCATGGCCGCCGTCGAGAGCGCCTTCGCCCCGATCCTGTCCGCTCATCTCGCCCCGCCGTCGGATGCGGCCGGGCCGAAGTCGGCCAAGAGCCGGCTCCAGGAATGGAGCCAGCGACATCGCGGCGTCCGCCCGGCATACGAGCTGGTGGAATCTCGCGGCCCGGCCCACGCCCAGCAGTTCACCGTCGCGGTCGTCATCAGCGCCGAACGCCTCGCCACCGGCTCGGGCAGCAGCCGCCAGCGGGCCGAGGAAGTCGCCGCTCAGGCCGCGCTGGAGCACCTGGCCGAGGTGGGGGCATGACCCGCCTGAAGGAGCTCAAGCTCCACGGCTTCAAGAGCTTCGCGGAGCCGACCCGGTTCGTGTTCGAGCCGGGCGTGACCGCGGTCATCGGTCCCAACGGCAGCGGCAAGAGCAACATGGCCGACGCGATCCGCTGGGTGCTGGGCGAGCAGTCGAACCGATCCCTTCGCACGCGGCGGTCGGACGACGTGATCTTCGCCGGCTCCGAGAGCCGCAAGCCGATTGGCATGGCGGAGGTGACACTCACCTTCGACAACCACGATGGCTGGCTGCCGATCGAGTTCGAGGAGGTCACGATCGCGCGCCGGGCGTACCGGTCCGGGGACCCGGAGTACCTGATCAACGGGAGCCGGGCGCGGCTGCGGGACGTGGTCGAGCTGCTCGCCGGTGGCCGGCTGGGGGCCAACGAGCTGGTGGTGGTCGGGCAGGGGACGGTCGACGCGGCGCTCTCCCTGCGGCCGGAGGAGCGGCGCCAGCTGTTCGAGGAGGCGGCCGGGGTGAAGGCGCTTCAGGTCAGGCGGAACGAGGCCATGGCTCGGCTCGGCAAGGCACGCGACAACCTGACCCGCATGTCCGACCTCGTGCGCGAGCTGAAGCCGCAGGTCCGTCGGCTGGCTCTCCAGGCCGAGCACCAGGAGGCGCACGACCGGCTCGGGCTGCGGGCCCGGGCGCTCATCCTCGAGCACCACGCCCGTCGCGCGCAGGTCCTTCAGACCTCGCTCGGCGAGGCGCGGCGTCGGGCGGCGGCGCTGGCCGCCGACGCGGAGGCGGAGCAGAGCGCGCAGGCAAGCGGTCGGCAGGCGGTCGCCGATGCCGAAGCGGCTTACTGGGCCGCGGAAGAGGAGACCCGGCAGGCGTCGGCGGCGTGGGAAGCCGCGCGTGAGGCGGCGATCCGGGCCGAGGGACGCCACGACGGACTGGTCGAGCGCGACCTCGACCTCGGGGCAGAGGCGGGGCGCGTCGAGCACGAGCTGGCGGAGCTGGCGCAGGTCGTGGGCGCCGATGAGCAGACACCTGGGACCACCGCCTCGGCACGGACCGGCCGCGCGGACGCGACCGCCGCAGAGGCACGCTGGCGCGCGGCTGCCGAACGTGCGCGGGGTGCCGCGGCCGAGGTGCTGGCCGCCGAGGAGGCCCTGGCAGCGGTGCGCCTGCGCGAGGCAGACCGATTGGCACAGGCTGGCCGCTGGGCGGAGGAGGCCGCGGGCGCACAGGCGCGGCGCGAAGCCGCCGACCGCGACCTGGCCGATGTCGCGTCCCGGTTATCGGAAGCCACGGCGACCGCTTCGCGGCTGGCGGGGGCGCGGACTGTGGCTGCCGCAGAGCTGCGCGCGTCTCGAGGAGGCGGCCGCTGCCGCAGTCGCCCGCCGTGGCGCGCTCGAAGAGGACGCTGGCCGAGCGGCCGTCGCGGCAGCCGAGCTCGACGAGCGCCGATCGCGCGTCACCGCAGAGCTGGTCGAGATCGAGCGTCAACCGTCGGACAGCACCACGGATCTGGCGGCGGAGCTGCGATCCGGCGGATGGGAGCAGCCGAAGGCGCTCGGCAACGTCCCCCCGGAGGCCGAAGCGGCCGTGGCCGCTGTCCTCGGCGACGTTGATCGGGCGTTGAGCTGGAAGCCAGGAGCCGGCGCCGGCGTCGGGAAGGCGGCATCGGGAGAGACGGCCGGCGAGGCTCGCCTCCTGGCGCCCGCCGATGGCCAACCGACCGGTCGGCCCGAGGCGCTGGCTGCGGTCGGCGCCACCCAGACCCTCGCCGAGCTCCTGAACGACCGCGCCGCGCCGGAGATCCTGCACCGCACCGTGGTCGCCCCGGACATCGAGGCGCTGCTCGCGGGGTGGATTCGCCTCCCCGACGGATGGGCGGCGGTGACCCTCGCCGGGGACCTGGCCGACGCCCGCGGCATGGTCACGGTCCGCGGCCGCGCAACCACTGACGCCCCGAACCGCGGCCGCGCTGCCCGGCTGGCCGAGCTGACCGAGCTCGCCAACCGGATCAACACCGACGCGGACGAAGCCGCCCGCACCCTGACGGGAGCCCGGGCGGCCCTCGAGGCCGCCACTGAGGCCGCCTCCGTGGCGCAGTCGAGCGCGGAAGCGGCACGCGCGGCCTCGGTCCGAGCCGACGAGGACGGCATCGCCGCCGACGCGGCTGCCGAGCGCCTCTCCGCCGACCGCGACCGGCTGACCGCCGCCCTGGCCGATCTGCCGGCCCCGGGCCAGGCTCCGAACCAGTCCGCAGCCGTCGGCGGGGAGATCGCCGTCCCTGGAGGCCGCCACCGCCGAGGCTCGGGTTGCCCGCGAGGCCGCCGACGCGGAACGCGACGAGGCCCGACAGGCGTGGGAGTCCGCGGTCCGCCTTGCCGACGAACAGGACGCGGGGGCCGGGGACCACCGCGCCAGCGCCGCCCGCCATGCCGAGCGCACCGACCAGCTCCACCGCGCGATCGCCCGCATCGCAACCGAACGAGCCGTCGTGGGCGAGTCGCTGCGCGAGGCCGCGGCCACGCTAACCGACCGCGCGCGCCGCCGAGACGGAATCGACGGAGCGTCGGGCGGGCGCGGACGAGGCTCGCGAGGCGGCACGCCAGGCCCTGCTCGAGGCGGAGCGGCATGCGGGAGGCGGAGCCGGCCGGATGGCCGAGCTGGATGCCGACCAGCGGCAGACCGTCGCCGAGGTCTCGCGACTGGAAGAGGCGCTGGCCGGACTCGAGCGCGAGCGGGAGCTGTCCCTCGAGGGCGTGCCCGAGGCCGAAGAGGGCACGCAGGCTGATCCGGACGCGGCCGACCCCACGGCCCTGAACGAGGAGGAGCTGGCCGAGGAGCTTCGTCGCACGAGGCGCACGCTGCACCAGATCGGATCGGTCAACCCGTTCGCCATCGAGGAGCACCGCGAGCTGTCGGCCCGACTGGAGGAGCTCACCGTCCAGGAGGCCGACCTGCGTGGGGCCGCGGACTCGACCGAGGAGCTCATCGCCCGGCTCGACCAGGAGATCTCGAGCCAGTTCCAGGCCGCCTTCGCGGCCATCGGTCAGCGGTTCGACGAGTACTGCCGTCTCCTCTTCGACGGGGGGAGCGCCTCGCTGGAGCTGACCCACGAGGCGGAGGCGGACAGCGAATCCTCGAACGGCGTGGAGGCGCCCGGCGGAATCGAGATCGCCGTTCGCCCGCCAGGGAAGCGGCTCCAGCGCCTGGCCATGCTCTCGGGCGGGGAGCGGGCGCTCGCCGGGGTCGCGCTCCTGTTCGCGATGCTGACCGTGAACCCGGTGCCGTTCTGTGTCCTGGACGAGGTGGACGCCGCCCTCGACGAGGCGAACATCGGCCGGTTCGCCGACGCCCTGCGTCGCCTGGCCCAGACCATCGACTTCGTGGTCATCACCCACAACCGGGCGACCATCGAGACCGCGGACACGATCTACGGGGTGACCATGACCGATGCCGCCGTGAGCCGGGTGCTCTCCCTCCGCCTGGCCGATCTGCCGGTCGAGGTTCCCGCCTGACCGATGCTGGCCAGACCGCCATCGGGTGGGGGGCTCGGGTCACGACTGCGCGCGGCCCTGGGCCTCGAGCGGGGGATGGACGACGCCGCGTGGGAAGCCGCCGAAGAGGCACTGGTCGCCGCGGACCTGGGTCCGGTGCTGGCGGCCGAGGTCGTGGCGGCCGCCCGAGGCCAGGTTGCCGCCGGGTTGTCCGGGACTGATGCCATGACCGCCGCCCTGCGGGAGCGGCTGGCGAAGGCACCGGCCGCCGCGTTCGAGCTGGGTGATGTGCCTGCAATCGTGCTCATGGTCGGGGTCAACGGCAGCGGAAAGACGACAACCGCCGCCAAGCTCGCGGCGCGGCTGCGCGGGGAGGGCCGGAGCGTGCTCCTTGCGGCCGCGGACACGTATCGACCGGGCGCCATCGAGCAGCTGCGGTTGTGGGGCGACCGGCTCGGGGTGAACGTGGTTGCCCAGCGCGCGGGGGCTGATCCGGCGGCCGTGGCGTATGACGCGACCGCCGCCGCGGTCGCCCGGAGCATCGATGCGGTGATCGTGGACACGGCGGGTCGCTTGCAGTCCTCGAAGGACCTGATGGCCGAGCTGGCGAAGATCCGGCGGGTCGTCACCCGTCAGCTGCCGGACCAGCCACGGCACGTCCTGCTCGTGCTGGACGCGACGACCGGGCAAAACGGGCTCTCCCAGGCGGAGGCGTTCCTCGCGGAGGCGGGCGTGACCGGGATCGTGCTCGCCAAGCTGGACGGGACGGCGAAGGGCGGGGTAGCGGTGGCGATCGCGGATCGGTACGGCATCCCGATCGTGTTCACCGGCTTCGGGGAGGAGCTCGACGCGCTGGCGCCGTTCGATCCCGACGCGTACCTTGAGTGGCTCCTCGCCGCCTGAACGGACCCATCCTCGATGTTCGACCGCCTCTCCAACCGCCTCCAGGACATCGCCACCCGGCTTCGTGGTCAGGCCAAGCTGACCGAGGCCGACCTCGACGACGCGCTGCGCGAGGTTCGACTCGCTCTCCTCGAGGCGGACGTCAACTTCCGGGTCGTGAAGTCGTTCGTGGCCCACGTCCGCGAGCAGGCGCTGGGGACGGCGGTCCTCGACGGGGTGCGACCCGGCCACCAGATCGTGAAGCTGGTGCACGACGAGCTGGTCGAGATCCTGGGCCGCGAGCAGTACCCGCTCCACCTCGACGGGTCTGCTCCGGAGTCCCCGGCGGTCATCCTGATGGTCGGCCTGCAGGGCTCGGGCAAGACGACGTCAGCCGCCAAGCTCGCCCGGCGCCTGAAGCGTGATGGGCGGCATCCCGCGCTGGTGGCAGCCGACGTGTATCGTCCCGCCGCCGTCGAGCAGCTCGTGCGCCTCGGAGAGCAGGTCGGCGTGCCGGTGCGGACCGCCTCCACCGGGACGGCGCCGCTCGACATCGTCACCGGAGCCCTGGCTGCTGCGGGATCCGACCAGACCGATGTGGTCATCGTGGACAGCGCCGGCCGCCAGCACGTAGACGCCCCGATGATGGCCGAGCTGGCGGAGATCGCGGCCGCCACGAAGCCCGCGGAGATCCTGCTCGTGGTCGACGCGATGACAGGCCAGGAGGCGGTCCGGGTGGCCGAGACGTTTCTCGAGCGCCTGCCGCTGACCGCGCTGGTCCTGACCAAGCTGGACGGCGATGCGCGGGGAGGAGCGGCGCTCAGCATCCGCAGCGTGACGGGCCTGCCGGTCGCCTACGTCGGAACCGGGGAAGCGGTCGACGCGCTCGAGGTCTTCCACCCGGACCGCATGGCGCAGCGAATCCTCGGCATGGGGGACATCGTGACCCTGGTCGAACGCGCCGAGGAGCACATCGATCGGGCCGACGCGGAGCGAGCCGCCCAACGCCTCATGGAAGCCCGGTTCACGCTCGAGGACTTCAAGGACCAGCTCCAGCAGGTGAAGAAGATGGGCCCCATCGGTCAGGTCCTGCAGATGATGCCCGGCGCGGGCAACCTGGCGGGTGCCGCGCAGGCTGCGGTCGACGACGGGGAGCTGAAGCGGATCGAGGCGGTCATCGACTCGATGACGCCGGCCGAACGGCGCGATCCGCACCTCATCAAGGCCAGCCGGCGGCGGCGGATCGCGGCCGGCAGCGGCACGACGGTCGCCGACGTCAACCGGCTCCTGCGCCAATTCGAGGAGATGCAGAAGCTCGTCCGGCAGTTCAGCAACACGGCCGGCCGGACCGGTGGCCGACCCGGGTCCCTGCCGCCGCTTCCGGGCCGGTAGTCGCCACCGCCGCCCCGAGGCGGTATCCTTTCGCGGCGCTCGGCCCCACGTCAGCCCCTCATGGCAGCCCGCCGAAGCGCCGTTTCATCCCGTTGACGGAAGGAATCACCACGTGGCCGTTCACATCCGGCTGACGCGAGTGGGTGCCACACGGCGCCCGGCCTACCGCGTCATCGCCATTGACAGCCGCCGCTCGCGCGACGGCCGCGCCCTGGAGATCCTGGGCTATTACAACCCGCTGACCGATCCGATCACGCTGAAGCTCGATGACGAGCGGATCGCCTTCTGGATGTCCCATGGCGCTCGACCGTCGGACGCGGTTCAGCGACTGATGAAGGTCGCGTCCGAAGGACCGCGGCCCGCCGGCGCCAAGGACGAGGCGCGAGCCAAGGCGCGCACCGCGAAGAAGGCCGCCGCCAAGGCGGAGGCCGATCGGGTTGCCGCCGAAGCCCCGAAGCCGGCCCCGAGCCGGTGGCGAAACCCCAGCCTGAGCCGGCCGTCGAAGCGGAGGAGGCCCCGGAGGCGGTTCCAGCCGCCGAGGCTACCCCTGAGGCCGAGGCCGAGGCCGAAACACCGGTCGAGGCAGCAGTTGAGCCCGAGGTTGAGGCAGCCGCAGAGCCGGCGCCGCCTGCCGAGGCCGAGGTTGAAGCCGAAGCGCCGTCGCAGGACGCCGAACCGGAGCCCGTGGCTGAACCGGAGCCCGCGGCCGAACTCGAGGATTCGGCTCAGCCCGAGGAGCCGAGTGAACCTGCCGCCGCGGCCGAGGCAGCGCCAGAAGCTGCTTCGGAGGATGGCGAGCCGGCCGCGGAGACCGAGCCGGCCGCGGAACCAGCGCCCAAGCCGGCTCGAGGCCGGAAGGCGAAAGCGGAACCTGAGACCACGGACGAACCCGAAACCCCCCAGGCCGAGAGCCAGGAGACAGAGTCATGAAGGCGTTCCTCGAATACGTGGCCCGCTCGCTGGTCGACCACCCCGATGCGGTCGAAGTCGAGGTCGAGGAGGACGGCGACGAGGTCACCCTGACCCTGGTAGTGGACGAGCGCGACATGGGTCGCGTGATCGGCCGCGACGGCCGCATCGCCAACGCCATCCGGAGCCTCCTCCGCGTCATGGGCGCGCGAGACGGCCGGCATGTCGAGCTCGACATCGAAGCCCACGAGTGAACCGCTCGCGGTCGCCCGGGTGATGGGCGTCCGCGGACTGAAGGGGGACCTCCGGGTGATGTCCCTGACCGATACGCCCGAGCGGCTCTTGGTGGGTGAGCTGGTGGTCGTCGAAGGAGAGACGGCTCCTCGTCAGATCATGGAGGCCGGGACATCCAAGCACGGCCCGGTGCTGCGCCTGGTCGGCATCACCGATCGGGACGGGGCGAGCGCGCTCATCGGTCGACATCTCCTGGCCCCCCGCGCTCCAGACGACCTTCCGGCCGGGACCTACTGGTGGCACGAGCTGGAGGGGCTCGAGGTCATCACGATCAATGGCCGGGCCATCGGTCGGCTGGAGGAGGTCTTCCGGGCGGGCTCCAACGAGGTCTACCGCGTGGTGGGACCCGACGGCGAGGTTCTCGTGCCGTCGCTGCAGTCCATCGTCGTCAAGATCGATCTGGGCGCCGGCCAGATGACGATCCTCGACCCCGCGGAATGGCTCGAGGAGGTCTGATCGTGGCCCCCTCGCCGCTGCTCCGGATCGACGTCGTGACCTTGTTTCCCGACCTGTTCCGGCCGGCCCTGGCCGCCGGCGTGCTGGGTCGCGCCGTGGAGCGGGGAGTCGTGTCCGTGGAGCTCCACGACCTGCGCGAGCACGGCCTCGGTCGCCACCGCCAGGTCGACGACACCCCGTACGGCGGGGGAGCGGGCATGGTCCTCCGTCCCGAACCGCTGGCCGGCGCCCTGGCCCCGCTGCGGGCGGAGCACGTCCCGGTCTTCCTCCTCGACCCGGCCGGCGAGCAGCTCACCGACCCGCTCGCCCGCGAGCTGGCGGCCATGCCGCGGTTCGCGCTGGTCTGTGGTCGCTACGAGGGCGTGGACGACCGCGTCCGCGCCTGGGTCGACCGCGAGATCAGCATCGGTGACTATGTCCTCACCGGCGGGGAGCTCCCGGCGCTGGTGGTCATCGACGCGGTCAGCCGCCTGGTGCCCGGCGTCATCGACGCCGCCTCCAGCGCAGCCGACTCCTTCTCGACCGGCCTGCTCGAGCACCCGCAGTTCACCCGGCCCGAGGAGTTCGAGGACATGCGCGTGCCGTCCGTCCTGCTCTCGGGCAACCACGGCGAAGTGGCGGCCTGGCGCCGGCGCGAGGCCCTGCGTCGGACGGTCGAGCGCCGCCCCGACTTGCTGGATGGCGCGACCCTGACCGATGCGGACCGCGCCGAGCTCGAGCGGCTGCGCGCGGAATCGGCCGGGAACGACTGACGCCGGATCAGCCGATTGCGCCGATGGACTCGGCCGCTGCTATACTCGCCACCGTTCGCGGCCGCTCCGGCGGTCGCGTCGTTGCGTCAGCCCAAGGGCAACCCGGCGTTGAGCCGGCGGTAATCGAGGATCGTGAGCATGGACCCCATCCAGGAGCTGGAACGCGAGCAGCTCCGGACCGACATCCCGCAGATCGCGCCCGGTGACACGGTCCGGGTCTCGGTCAAGGTCGTCGAAGGCAGCCGCGAGCGTGTCCAGGTGTTCGAGGGCACGGTCATGCGAATGCGTGGCGGCGGCCTGAACCAGACCATCACCGTGCGGCGGATCAGCAGCGGCGTGGGCGTCGAGCGCACCTTCCCGGTGCATGCCCCTCGCGTCGACAAGATCGAGGTCGTCCGCCACGGTGTTGCCCGCCGCGCCCAGCTGTACTACCTGCGCAACCGGGTCGGCAAGGCTGCCACTCTCCGCGAGCGTCGCCCCTCGCGCTGAACCGATGAGCGCCTGGGCTCCGGCCCGTCCCGCTCGCCGCCGCTCCGTCCACCGACCCCGCGACGCCCGTCTCGCTCACGAGTACGAGCTGCGCCGCGCCGGCTTTCGCCGGATCGCGGGCCTCGACGAGGTGGGGCGCGGCTCGCTCGCCGGTCCGGTGGTCGCCGCCGCGGTCATCCTGCCAGCGCGGCCGCGGATCAAGGGCCTCCGCGACAGCAAGGTCCTCGCCCGCAGCCGTCGCGAGGCCCTCTACGAGCAGATCATCGTCCGCGCGGACGCCATCGGCGTCGGCTGCGTGGAGGTCGACGTCATCGACCGGATCAACATCCTGCAGGCCACCAAGCTGGCCATGCGCGAGGCGCTGGCCCACCTCCCCGAGCCGCCGGACCACCTGCTGATCGACGCCCTCACGCTCCGCGAGGCGATGTACCCGCAGCGGGCGATCATCGACGGCGACGCGATCTCCGCGTCGATCGCCGCGGCCTCGATCGTGGCCAAGGTCACGCGCGACCGGATCTGCGACGAGATGGACGACCGCTTCCCCGGTTACGGGTTCGCCCGGCACAAGGGATATGGCACGCGCGGCCACTACGCGGCGTTGGTGCGCGAAGGCCCATGCGAGTGGCATCGCCGCTCATTCGCGCCCATCCGCATGCTGCTGGCCGGGACCCAGCTTCCGCTCGATCTCGAGTTCGCGGAGTTCCCGCTCGTCGACGAGGACGCCTTCGAGCCGAACGACAACTGAGCCGTGGCGGATCCCCGTCACGTGCTGGGGCTGCAGGCGGAGCGCCGGGTCGCGGACTGGCTGTCGGAAGCCGGTTGGCGAATCCTGGGCGAGCGGCACCGCTCAGGCACCGCGGAGATCGACCTCGTGGCCCTCGACCCCGATCACGTCCTCGTCGCGGTCGAGGTCAAGCTGCGTCGTTCGGGTCGGAGCGGCCAGGCCATCGAATCTGTCCAGGCGGACAAGGTGCGCCGCCTGCGAGCGGCACTCGCTGCCTATGCCCGCGCCACCCCGATCGACCATCGTGGCCTGCGCGTCGACCTGGTTGCGGTGAGCCCCGGGCCGGAGCCTCGAACCTGGCGTCTCACCCGACTTCCCGGCGTGGACGCCTGGTGACCCGGTGGCTCAGCGGCTGAAGATGACCTCCAGGGCGAGGATGCTGTTGATGTACGGCTGCGACGTGACGAGCACGCCGATCTGGTCGACTGAGGTCATGCCCTGCAGGTAGGCGGCGAGCACCTTTGTCTTGTCGCCCTGGTAGCGGACGAGGTAGTAGGCCAGCAGCCGCACCCCGGCCCGTGCGTTCCAGCGTGGATCGCTGATCGCTGGCGCCTCGTGGAGCATGGACCCTGCCACCCAGTCCGCCGTCGAGGGCATGAGCTGCATCAAGCCAAGCGCCCCGGCGGACGACACCGCGCCCGGTTGCCAGCCCGATTCGTGCCACGCGACGGCGAGCACGAACGGGACGGGGACGCCGAACTCGCCGGCCGCGGCCAGGAGCAGATCGCGGGCGGCCCCCCGGGCGGCCACCTTGGCGGCCATGTCGGGCGACATGCCCGTCGTCGAGGTCGGCGCGGTCGAAGGCGCGGTCGCTGATCCAGCGCTGCTCGGGATGACCAGCTGCTGCCCGGTACGGATGAACGAAGCGCTGGCGAGTCCGTTGGCGGAGACGATCGCCTCGATCGACACGCCATATCGAGCGGAGATGGCCCACAACGTCTCGCCTCGCTGCACCACATGGGTGACCGAAGCGGGCGGCGTCGGGGCGAGGGTGGGTGCTGAAGCCGGTGCCGGCGCGGGTGGGGAAGGAGCGGCCTGGGGGATGGCCAGCGCCTGGCCGACGCGGATGAGCGATGGGTTCGCGAGCTGATTCGCGGCCGCAATGGCCGCCACCGTCGTCCCGTATCGGATGGCGATCGCCCACAGCGTGTCGCCGGCCCGCACGACGTGGACCAACGGGGCGGGGGCCGATGGGGGCGGAGGATTGGCCGCGGCCGGCGCCACCGGCGGCTCCAGCACGAGGCGCTGGCCGACTCGGATCAGCGACGGATTCCCGATCCGATTCCAGGCTGCCAGCTCGGCAACACTCACGCCATGGCGGCGGGCCAGGTCCCACAGGGTGTCCCCGCGCTGGACGACCAGCTCGTCACCGGCCGCGGCCGGCGTGGCAATCGACAGCGTCAGCAGACTCGTGACCAGCAGTGCGGACAGCCCGCGGCGCGATCGAGGGATTCGAAGCATCTGGCCGCCTCCAGGGGTGCAGGGCCCGATCCTCGGCCGCACCGCCCACATGGACAATTGGCCGATCTGGTGGGGTGCGGGGTACTTCGGTACCGTTGCGAAGCGGGCGACTGGCCCTCCATCGGTCCGGTTTGGACCGGATCGGTCAAAGGGCCATTTCCGGGCTCGGTGCTATACTCCCGAGCGGTCCGGCCCGGGTACACCGAGCCGGCCGATCCATCTCACAGGACTCCCGATTCGCAGGTCCCGGTGCCTGGTTCGCCAGGTGGACCGATGCGAAGCTGACGGAGGCCGAGGACCACAACCGGAGGAACCATGGCTGCAAACATGCGGCAGCTGCTCGAGGCGGGCGTCCACTTCGGACACCAGACCCGCCGCTGGAATCCCAAGATGCGCGAGTACATCTTCGCCGAGCGCAACGGGATCCACATCATCGACCTGGCCCAGACCGTGTCGCGCCTCGACGAGGCCCTCGAATTCGTGCGCGAGACGACCCGCCGCAGCGAGTCGATCCTGTTCGTCGGGACCAAGAAGCAGGCCCAGGAAGCCGTCCGCGAAGAAGCGACCCGCGCCGGCCAGCACTACGTCGAAAACCGCTGGCTCGGCGGCCTGCTCACCAACTTCATGACCATCAAGCGCCGCATCCAGCGCCTCGAGGCACTCGAGGCGCGTCGCGAAGCTGGCGAGTTCGAGCGGCTCACGAAGAAGGAAGCCGGCAAGCTCACCGAGGAGATCGAGAAGCTGAACGCCGCGATGGGCGGCATTCGCCGCATGCGCCGACTGCCCGGCGCGGTGTTCGTGGTCGATCCCCATCGCGAGGCGATCGCCGTCAAAGAGGCGCGCCGGCTCGAGATCCCGGTCATCGCGATCACTGACACCAACTGCGACCCGGACCTCATCGACTGGGTCATCCCCGCCAACGACGACGCCATCCGCTCCGTGCGCCTCCTGTGCGCCCAGGTCGCGGACGCGTGCATGGAGGGCCTGGCCGAGCGCAAGGCCCGCATCGACGAGGAGATGGAGACGGTCGAGGCCCTGCCGCCGGTCGACGAGGCCGCGCTCGGCCCGGACGCCGACTACAGCGCCGCCCTGGCCTCCGGCGAGGCGCTCGTCTTCGAGCCGGAGCCGGAGGAGGACGAGGAGACCGAGCGACGGGCGCGTGCTCGCCGGGCGGCCAGCATGGAGTTCGACGAGGGGCTGGAGAGCGAGCTGGGTGAGGCGACGGCCGCCGAAATCGCCGAGGTGACGGGTGCGACCGATGTGACGGCTGCGCCGGATGCGACGGCTGCGCCGGATGCGACGGCGACACCCGATGCGACGGCGACTCCAGATCCGACGGCGTGCGACCGAGGTGACGGCAGCGCCGGATGCGACGGCGGCGCCCGATGCGACGGCTGCGACCGCGGTGGCCGACGTGCCTGAAGCGGTCGAGGAGACCGCCTGACATGGGCACCACCCCGATGATCAGCCCGGCTGAGATCAAGGCTCTCCGCGACCGCACGGGCGCGGGAGTGATGGACTGCAAGCGTGCCCTGGAGGCCTCCGGCGGCGACGTCGAGGCGGCGGTCGCCTACCTGCGCGAGCAGGGTCTCGCGACGGCCCGGGACAAGGCGAGCCGCGAGGCCCGCGAGGGCGTGATCGCGTCGTACATCCACCACGGCTCGCGACTCGGCGTCCTGCTCGAGCTCAACTGCGAGACCGATTTCGTGGCCCGCACCGACGACTTCCAGCAGCTTGCCCGCGAGCTCGCGATGCAGGTCGCCGGGCTCTCCCCGAAGTGGGTCGCGCGCGAGGACGTGCCCGCCGACACGGTCGCCGAGCAGCGTGCGAAGTTCGCCGACGAGGCGGCGGCCAGCGGCAAGCCGGCGGATCGGGTCGAGGACATCGTCCAGGGCAAGCTCGACAAGTGGTTCGAGTCGGTGTGCCTCCTCGAGCTGCCGTACCGCGACACGGATCGGCGTATCGGGGAGCTCATCACCGACAAGATCGCCACCCTCGGCGAGAACATCCGGGTCGCTCGCTTCGCGCGGATGGCGGTGGGGGAGAGCACGACCGACGAGGAAGAGGCGTCGCCGGCAGCGTGAGCCATCAGGCCGCGGCCGGCGCGGACGGGCCCCGACGGGCGCTGCTCAAGCTGTCGGGCGAGGCGCTCATGGGCGGCGCGCCCGTACGGCATCGACCCGGAGGTCGCGCGGCGCATTGCCGGGGAGGCGGCCGCCGCTCTCGCCGAGGGCGTCCAGGTCGCGATCGTGGTCGGCGGCGGGAACATCTTCCGTGGCCTGGCCGCGGCTTCGAGCGGCATGGACCGAGCCCAGGCTGACTACATGGGCATGCTGGCCACGGTCATGAACGGCCTCGCCCTGCAGGATGCGCTCGAGCAGGCCGGGGCGCCCGACCCGCGTGATGAGCGCGATCGCCATGAACGAGATCTGCGAGCCGTACATCCGCCGCCGCGCGGTCCGGCACCTCGAGAAGGGGCGCGCCGTCGTCATGGTGGCGGGCACCGGCAACCCGTACTTCACGACCGATACCGCCGCGACCCTGCGCGCGGTCGAGATCAACGCCGAGGTCATCCTCAAGGCCACCCGGGTGGACGGGGTCTACTCCGCCGACCCGGAGCAGGAGCCGACCGCCGAGCGCTACGCGCAAATCGGCTACACCCACGTCCTCGCCCAGCGGCTCCAGGCCCTCGATGCGACCGCGGTCAGCCTGGCCATGGACAACCGACTCCCGATCGTCGTCTTCGACGGGACCGTGGATGGCAACATTCTCCGTGCCCTGCGGGGCGAGAACATCGGGACTCTCATCAGCGACGAGGTGCCGGCATGACGCACGAAGCCCTGCGCGCGGTCGAACCGAAGATGCAGCGGGCGGTCGAGGCCATGGAACGCGACTTCGCCGGGATCCGCACCGGCCGGGCCTCGACGTCGATCGTGGAGCGGATCGCGGTCGACTACTACGGGACGTCCACCCCGCTGAACGGGCTGGCGGGCATCTCGACGCCAGACCCCCACCTGATCCTCATCCAGCCGTGGGACCGTGGCGCGCTGCCCGCGATCGAGAAGGCCATCACCAAGAGCGACATTGGCCTCGTGCCGAACGTCGATGGCACGGTCGTGCGGCTCCACGTCCCGCCCCTGTCGGAGGAACGGCGCCACGAGCTCGTGAAGCAGGTTCGCCGCCGGCTCGAGGAGGCGCGGGTCGAGATCCGCAACTTCCGCCGAGAGGCGGCCGACGCACTCAAGCACGCCCTCCGCGACGGCAGCCTGGGGCAGGACGAGGAGCACCGTGAGCTCGAGGCCCTGCAGCGCCTGACCGATTCGTTCATCGAGACCGCCGAGGCGCGCGGCGAACGCAAAGAAGCGGAGATCATGGAGGTCTGACGGACCTGTCCACAACCGAGGGCCCGCGCCACGTCGCGATCATCATGGACGGCAACCGCCGCTGGGCGGCGGCGCGCGGCCTGCCGGGGATTGCGGGCCATGTCCAGGGCGTGGACGCCATCGTGCCCATCGTCCGGCACGCCCCCGACTGCGGCATCGAGGTCCTGAGCCTGTACGTCTTCAGCAAGGAGAACTGGACCCGAACCGAGGCCGAGGTCAACGGCCTCTTCTCGCTGGTCGACAGCGCGGTCCGGCAGCACACTGACCAGCTGATCGCCGAAGGCGTATCGGTCCATGTCATCGGTCGCCTGCACGAGGCACCGACCGATGTGCAGCGATCGATCCGCGATGCCGAGGAGCGCACCCGCGGTGGGGCGCGGATGCAGCTGAACATCGCCTTCAACTACTCGGGCCGCTCGGAGATCATCGATGCGGTGCGGGCCCTGGTCGCCGCCGGGGTGGCGCCAACCGAGATCGACGAAGACACGCTCGCCAGCCAGCTGTATACCTCCGGCCAGCCCGACCCGGACCTCATCATCCGCACCGGCGGCGAGTACCGGACGAGCAACTTCCTGCTGTGGCAGGGCGCCTACGCCGAGCTCGTGGTATCCGAGCGGCTGTGGCCCGACTTCCAGCCCGCGGACTTCGATGCCGCGCTCGAGGAGTACCGCAGTCGCCATCGGCGGTTCGGGAGCTGAAAGACCGATGACCACGCCGTGCTGAGAACTCGCGTCCTTTCCGCCCTCGTCCTGGGGCCCCTCGTCCTGGCGGTGGCCTGGTTCCGCGAGCCATGGCTGTCCCTGGGAGTATTCCTGGTGGTGGGCATCGCCCTGTGGGAGGCGACCGATCTGCTCCAGGCCGCCGGCTTCGCGGTTCATCGTCTGGCCACAGTGCTTGCCGGCCTCCTGGTCGCCGGATCCGTGCTGCTGACCCTCCACGAAGTGGGGATCGACCCCGGCGGGATGTTGTCGGCGGACGTCCTCCGCTTCGGCCTGCCGGTGGTCATCCTCGTCCTCGCCGTCATCGGCCTCTCCGCGGCCGCCCTGCGTCACCCCGATCCCCAGGCCGGGCTGTCGTCCTGGATGGGCTCCGTGTTCGTGGTGACCTGGATCGGCCTGCTCGGTCCCATGCTCGCGGTGGTCGGTCACCTGGGCCCACTCGGGGGAGACCCGGACACCCCCCTCGGGCAGTTCGGCTGGGCCGCGGGGACGGGCTGGCTGTTCGTCCTGTTCGGGCTGGTCTGGAGCTGCGACACCGGGGCGTACTTCGTGGGCAGATCGGTCGGGAAGCGCAAACTCCACGCCCAGGTCAGCCCGGGCAAGACGGTCGAGGGCTACGTCGGCGGGATCGTGGTGGCGAGCCTGGTCAGCGCCGGGCTGGGATGGTTGCTCATTGGGCTCAGCCCGCTCATCGGCCTGGTCCTCGGCGCGGTCACCGCCGCCGTGGCCCAGCGGGGAGACCTGGCCAAGTCGATGCTGAAGCGAACCGCCGGACGAAAGGACTCCGGCCACATCATTCCCGGCCACGGAGGGGTGCTGGACCGCATCGACTCGCTGCTGTTCGCGGCGCCGGTCCTGGTCGTCTTCGCGGTCGTGTTGGGGGGCATGTGGGTCACGACGTGACCGGGATCGCCCTGCTCGGCTCGACCGGTTCGATTGGAACCCAGGCCCTGGAGGTGATCCGGGCGGCACCTGACCGATATCGGCTGGTCGCCCTCGCGGCGGGGCACGCCGGCGACGCGTTCGAAGCGCAGGTCCGGGAGTGGCCGGAGACATCGGTCTGGGCCGCGGAGGGGCTCATTCCGGACCTGGAATGGGCTCGCTGGGCGAACGGCGGCCTGGAGGAGCTGGCCACGGCCGACGGGGTGGACATCGTGGTCGTGGCGACCACGGGAATGACCGCCCTCCCCGCCGTGCTCGCCGCGCTGCGCGCCGGACGCCGGGTGGCGCTCGCCAACAAGGAGGCGCTGGTCACCGGCGGGCACCTCGTCCGCGCGGCCCTGCCCGCGGATACGAACGACGCGCTGGATTGGCTGCGGCCGGTCGACAGCGAGCACTCGGCCATCTGGCAATGCCTGCGCGGGGAACGAATCGAGGACGTTGCGCGTCTGATCCTCACCGCCAGCGGCGGCCCGTTCCGCGACCGGGACCCCGCGACGCTGGCGGACGTCACGCCGGCCGACGCCCTGGCCCACCCGACATGGCAGATGGGACCAAAGATCACGATCGACTCCGCCACCCTGGTCAACAAGGCGTTCGAGGCCATCGAGGCCAAATGGCTGTACGACCTGCCCTACCCTAGAATCGACGCCGTGCTCCACCCCGGCAGCATCGTCCACTCCCTGGTGGAGTTCGTCGATGGCTCGTTCAAGGCCCAGCTCGGCATGCCCGACATGCGGCTCCCGATCCAGTACGCGCTGTCGTACCCCGAACGGCATCCGAGCCCCGCGCGGATCGCCGCGCCCGAGGACTGGCAGCCGCTGACCTTCGCTCCGCTGGTCCCGGCTCGCTTCCCGGCGTACGCCACGGTCCGCGCCGCCGCCGAGGCCGGTGGCAACCGCGGGACGGTGCTCAATGCGGCCGATGAAGTGGCCATTTCCGCGTTCCTGATCGGTGCGCTCCCGTTCCCGGGAATCGCGACCACCATCGAGCATGCGGTCGGGCGATGGGGGAGCGACGCCGAGCCCGGCCTGGAAGAGATCGCCGCTCTTGACGCGGAGGTGCGCGGTTCGCTCGAGGGCGAGCTCGGCATCGGTGAGGCTGCCTGATGGACGTCCTGCTCACCATCGTCGCCTTCCTCGCGATCATCGTCATCCTCGTGCTCGTCCACGAACTTGGCCACTTCGCGGTCGCCAAGTGGTCGGGCGTGGCCGTCCAGGAGTTCGGGGTCGGGTTCCCGCCGCGCATCGCCTCGGTCGTCTTCCGGGGAACCCGCTACTCCCTGAACGCGATCCCGCTCGGCGGCTTCGTGAAGATGCTCGGCGAGGATGGCGAGATCGAGGTCGAGCGCCTCCGCGAGCGCGGCCTGTCCGACACCGCCATCGAGAAGGTCATGGATGGCGCCCTCAGCCGGCGCCGGATCCCGGTTCGCCTGGCGGTGCTCCTGGCCGGGGTGCTGATGAACTTCGTGGTCGGCGGGCTCCTGTTCGCGATGGCCTACGCCCAGCCCACGCCGGAGTACCACGGCCCGGTGACGATCACCTCCATCCAGGCGGACAGCCCCGGCGAAGGGCTGCTCTTCGAGGGCGACGTGATCACCGGAGCCGATGGCCGCACGTTCGAGCTCTCGGCCGAACTGACTGAGTACGTCCGCGATCAGGCCGGTGAGCCGGTCACCCTCCAGGTGACCCGCGGCACGGAGCAGATCGACGTCGAAGTGACCCCACGGGTGCTCACCGAGGAGCAGCAGCAGGCCGGAATGGGGGCGGTCGGTTTCGGATGGGAGTCGGCCGAGGTGGTCATGGGGCCGCCGCTGGCCGATGGACCGGTCGATGCCCTGGCCCAGGGCTTCTCGACCGCGGCCCGTGTCGCCGCCGAGATCCCCGGCGGACTGGTGCGAGCCATTGCCGGCATGCTCGGCCTCGCGCCGCCGACCGGCGACGTGGCCGGCCCGATCGGGATCGCGCAGCAGACCGGTCGCCTGCTCGACGCCCCACTCGTCAGCCAGCTGTTCTTCGTCGGCCTGCTCTCGATCAACCTGGCCGTGCTGAACGTGCTGCCATTCCCACCGCTCGACGGTGGCCGTGTCCTGATCGTGCTGATCGAGGCCATCCGCCGCCGCAAGCTCTCCGCCGAGCGCGAGGCCCTGATCTACTTCACAGGCTTCGTGGTCCTCATCGCCCTCGTCATCCTGATCTCGATCCAGGACATCGCGAGGCTGCCCGGCTCCTGATCTGAGCACGAGAGCGCCTCCACTCGGCGGGCCGTACACTGCCCCGCCCCCCGGCCTGAGGCCCTCCGTCGGACTGCTCCTGCCGCCGGGCTCGCGGCGATTCGACCTCTCGGGACCCGCGGTAGCCGAGGTGGGCGTCGGGAGCCGGCTCTACTCGCCGCTGCTGCTAGCGGAATCGGTCGCACCTGACTCGCCCTCAGCCGCCGGCGGACTCTGGCGTCGAGCGCGGATTGCCATCACCGCTCCGACCCCGACGAGAACGATTCCAAGGACGGCAATGAGAATGGTGGTGTTCCACGTAGCCCCGCCCAGCACGAGGCCAAGGACGACGAGGAAGACGCCGACCGTCACCATCACCCATCCCATCGGACCATATTTAACCATCAGATTCCTCCTTCTTACCTCCCTTTCGGGACTTCCCTCGATAGGAAGGAGTCGCATACTGGCCTAGTGCGGCGGCCTCGAAAATAGGACCATGCGGTGCCCTGCGCAGCCCGCCCTGTAACCCAATCTGGACCCCTTGGCGGATCGATTTCCGGGTGAACGTGGACGCCAGGGAACGTTCTGCACGCTCGAATCGGTATCCTGAGGGTGCGTGGTACTGATCTCGATCCGGGACATCGCCCGCCTGCCAGGGAGGTGAGCGGTCAGTTGGCGGCTCGCCTGCTTTTCGGCGCCATTGGGTTGGCGATCCTGATCGGGGTCATGGTCTACGTGGTCTTATCCCTGTCCTCCGCCCTGTCATAGGCTGCGCTGACCGGCGATTTCCTGGTCCGCTGCGCGGTACCGCCGGCGCAGACTGCAGCCTGTGACCGTCGACGTGACCCGGTTCCGGCAGCTCTAGACGCCCGGCGTTTGCCCTGATGGCCGCGCCGGGACGATGGATCTGCAAGCGCTGCTTCACCTCGGCAGACGATTCCGTCGAAGCGTGCCCGAATTGCGGGCTGGCGCGCGCCGCCGACGCCCCATCGGCCGCCGCGTTCACCGTCCTCGAAGACGACGAGCCCGCCCAGGCGGACGCCGTACCGATTCCCGATGCCATCCCGACGTCCGTCCCGCTCCCTCCACCCGCCGCCCAAGCCAGCACCGCATGGCCTCGGTCGCCCGCGGACGCGCCATCACCGGGAGTCCCGCAGCCGCCCACCGTCTGCCAGCACTGCGGGAGCCCCCTGTTCGCGCAGTGGTGGAGCCCGACGAAGGGCGGGTACGAGTGCCGGCGATGCGGGGCCCTCACGACGGGGCTATCGCCCGCCGGCGCCACCAAGGCCCGGACCGGTTGCTTCATCGGATGTGCCGCCCTCATCGGTCTCTTGGGAATCCTGGCCAGCTTCGGTGGCGATTTCCAGGGCGGTGTCGGTCTGATCGCGTTCGCAGGTTTGGTAGGGGTCGTCGGGCTGCTCTTCTCCAGGCGCTCGACCGGCTGAGCCGGCACGCCACAGGGCCCCCGCCCGTGCCGGAGCGGCCGAACGAGGCGGGGAATTGGCGGTTTCGGGGGTCGCTGATATACTCCGAAACGGTCTAGCGACCGGTGCGGGCCAAACCGATAGGCACTTGAACTCGGAACGTGGGTCGGTCTGCCAACCCACGTTCTGTTATTGATCCGGCAGGGAGGTGCCAGCGTGAACCGCGACTTCATTGGCGCCCTGCTGCAGCTCAACGCCGAGAAGGGCGTTCCCCAGGAGATCCTGCTCCAGACCCTCGAGCAGGCGATCGAATCGGCATACCGACGAAATGCCGAGGCGCCGGAGAACGTCGTGGTCAAGATCGACCCGGAGACCGGGGAGATCAGCGTCTTCCGCGAGTACGAGGTCGTCGCCGGGGCCGAGGAAGTGGAAGACCCCGAGCTCCAGAAGACGGTCGCGGAAGCCGTCGAGATCGAGGAGGGGGTCGGGGTCGGCGGCCGCGTCCGCGTGCCGGAGAACGTCACCCAGGCCCAGCTCGGCCGGATCGCGGCCCAGACCGCCGGTCAGGTCTACCGCCAGCGTCTCCGCGAGGCGGAGCGCGACGTCGTCTACCACCAGTACGTGAGCCGAGAGGGGGAGATCCTGACCGGGGTCGTGACCCGCACCACCGAGTCCGCGGTCGTGCTCGACATGAGCCGCGGCGTGGAGGCGGTGCTCTCGGTCAGCGAACAGCTGCCGGGGGAGCACTACCGCATCGGTCAGCACCTGAAGGTCTTCGTGCTCGAGGTGCGTCGGACGACGCGTGGTCCGGTACTCGTCGTCAGTCGCACCCATCGCGGATTCCTGCGCCGCCTGATGGAGATGGAGATCCCCGAGATCTACAACGGGTCGGTCGTCATCCGCGGCATCGCTCGCGAGGCCGGCAGCCGCTCGAAGGTCGCGGTCGAATCCCGCCAGCCCGGCGTCGATGCCAAGGGCGCGGCCGTCGGCCAGCGGGGGACGCGGATCCAGGCGATCGTCGCCGAGCTGAATGGGGAGAAGGTCGACGTCGTGCTGTGGAACGAGGATCCGTCGCAGTTCGTGGCGGAGGCGCTCTCGCCGGCAGAGGTCATCGAGGTCCGCATCGACGAGGAGCACCGCATCGCCAACGTCATCGTCCCCGAGCGCCAGCTGTCGCTGGCCATCGGCCGCGAGGGCCAGAACGCGCGGCTGGCGGCCAAGCTCACCGGCTGGCGGATCGACATCCGTTCTGACGCGGGCGTGGCGGCGGCCGGGGCCGGTGGCACCCGCAGCGCGCATACATCGGCGGATGGCGCCGAAGACGGCGCCGAGGCTGGCGTCGAGGAGGCCGTGCAAGATGCCGAAACGCCGGCCTGATCACCAGCCGCAGCGCACCTGCGCGGTCTGCCGGACCGTGCGCCCGAAGCGGGAGATGCAGCGCGTCGTTCGCACCGCGGACGGCGAGGCGGTGATGGACGCCAGCGGCCGGCTGCCGGGCCGGGGCACGTACGTGTGCGCGGACCCCGCCTGCCAGGCCAACCCAGCCCGCGAGAAGGCGATTGCCCGCGCGCTCGGCATCGGAGTGACCCATGCCTCCGCGTAGGTACACCCAGAATCGCCGCGGGCCGCGGCCGCCGAAGCGGCGGGAGGCCGCGCAGCGCGGCCGCCGAGACCGCCACGCTGCCGCGCCCGACCGGGCCGGTGGAGGTCGGCCAGACCGTCGTCGTCCAGGACCTGGCCGCGGCCCTCGGCGTCAGCACCGCGGCCGTGATCAGCGAGCTGATCCGGAACGGGATCTTCGCCACCATCAACCAGTCGATCGACTACGACACCGCGTCCCTGGTCGCGGCGGAGATGGGCATGGAGCTCGTCGCCAAGGGCGCGGCTGACGGCGAGGCGCCGGCGCCGGCCCTGGTCGCGCCGGGAGCAATCGGGGACGACGGCGTGCGGGTCACGCCGTGGGGCGAGGATGACCCCGCGAACCTCGTCACCCGAGCCCCGATCGTCACGATCATGGGCCACGTCGACCACGGCAAGACGAGCCTGCTGGACGCCATCCGCGACACGGCCGTGGCGTCACGGGAATCCGGCGGGATCACGCAGCACATCGGTGCCTCGGAGGCGGTTCATGGCGACCGGCGGATCGTCTTCCTCGACACACCCGGACACGAAGCGTTCACCGCCATGCGGGCACGTGGCGCGCAGGTCACCGACATCGCGATCATCGTGGTCGCCGCCGACGACGGCGTCATGCCCCAGACCAAGGAGGCCATCGACCACGTCCGCGCCGCCCGCGTCCCTCTCATCATCGCCATCAACAAGATCGACAAGCCCGATGCCAACCCGGACCGCGTGAAGCAGGAGCTGGCCGACAACGGGGTGCTGATCGAGGAGTTCGGCGGCGACATCCCGTCGGTAGCCGTCTCCGCCAAGCAGCGGATCGGGCTCGATGACCTGCTCGAGGTCATTGGCCTGGTGGCCGACCTCCAGGACCTGAAGGCCAACCCCGACCGCGAGGCGTACGGCACGATCATCGAGTCGAAGGTCGACAAGGGCCGTGGCAACGTGGCCACCGTCCTGGTCCAGACCGGCACGCTGAAGGTCGGCGACATCGTGACCGTGGGCAAGACCTTCGGTCGGGTGCGCGCCCTCGTCACGGCAGCAGGACGGCGGGTCAAGACCGCCGAGCCGGCGACCGCGGTCGAGATCCTCGGCCTCCAGGACCTGCCGGAGGCCGGCGACCTGCTGCGGGTCGTTGCCGACGAGAAGGCCGCCCGCGACGCGGCCGAGGCCGTGGAGCGCCACGCCGCCAGCTCCGGCGCCGCCAGCCTCGAGGAGCTCAGCGCCCAGATCCAGTCTTCGGAGGTCCAGGAGCTGCGGGTCATCCTCAAGACCGACGTCCAGGGCTCGCTCGGCGCCATCCGCCATGCGCTCGACAACCTGAGCACGACCGAGACCCGGATCAACATCCTCAGCGAGGGGGCGGGCGACATCAACGAGTCTGACGTCCTGCTCGCGGCCGCCTCCCAGGCGGTGGTCGTCGGCTTCAACACCAAGCTCGATCCCGGCGCCGAGCGCGCGGTCGAGGCCTCCGGGGTGGACGTCCGCCTGTACGAGGTCATCTACAAGCTGACCGATGACATCCAGCTCGCGCTGCAGGGCCTGCTGACCCCGAAGCTGATCGAGCAGATCGAGGGCCACGCGGAGGTCCGGCAGCTGATCAAGGCGGGCAAGGCCGGCACCATCGCCGGCTCCTATGTCGTCGACGGAAAGATGGTCCGCGGTGGGCAGGCCCGGCTCATGCGCGGCGGGCAGCTCGTCGTCGAGTCACGGATCGAGTCACTGCGTCGGTTCAAGGACGACGTCCGCGAAGTGGCCTCGGGCTTCGAGTGCGGCATCGGCCTTGCCGGATCGCCGGAGTTCGCCGAAGGCGACGTCATCGAGTGCTTCCAGATGGTGTCGGAGGGTTCCGCCTGAGCCAGCGCACCGATCGGCTCGACAGCCAGATCCGGGCCGAGCTGATGCAGATCTTCCAGCGAGACATGGCCGATCCGCGCATCGGCTTCGCGACCGTCACCCGGGTCCACACCACTCCCGACCTGACCCTGGCGCAGGTGTGGGTGTCCGTGTACGGCCCAGAAGCGGACTCGGGGACGACGATCAAAGCGCTGACCGATGCCGCGGGTTGGCTTCGGCACCGGCTGGGCGAGAGGCTCACCATCCGGAAGGTCCCGCGCCTCGAGTTCCGCTTCGACGATTCCATCGCCAGCGGGGACAACGTGCTGCGCATCCTGCACGACCTGGATGCGGACGAGGACGACGAGGAGTGAAGGAGGTCGTCGACGCCATCCGCGGGGCGCAGCGGCTCACGGTCATCGGTCATGAGAATCCCGACGCGGACACCCTGGGGGCCGCGCTCGCCATCCGGAAGGTGGGGGAGCGGCTCGGTATCCCGACCGAGGTGGTGATGGCGGACCCCGTCCCGTCCTACCTCCAATTCCTGCCCGGCGTGGCGGACGTGCGCCAGCGTGCCCGGGTTCGAGCCGGACGTGGCGGTGATCGTCGATTCTGGCGACCTGGCGCGGACCGGAACGATCGCCACCGACCATGGGGCATGGCTCGAGCGGGCGCGGATCGTGAACATCGACCACCACGTGAGCAATCCCGGCTTCGGCGCGGTGAACCACGTTGATGCCGAGGCCGCGTCGACGTGCGAGATGGTCGCCCTGCTTCTACCGGACCTGGGCGTCGAGCTGGACCAGGAGCTGGCCACGGTCCTCCTGGCCGGCATGGTGAACGACACCCACACCTTCGCTCACCCCAACGTCACGCCGCGAACCCTGCGGGTGGCCGCCGCCCTGGTCGAGGCCGGAGCCTCCCTGTCGGAGATCAATCGCAAGATCTACGCCGAGAAGTCCAACGTCACGATCGCGGTCTGGGGCCGGATCCTGGGCACGGTGGGGTTCGCCGCTGAAGGACGCATCGTCCACGCCGCGATGACCGAGGCCATGCTGACCGAGACCGGCGCCACGCGGGAGGCTTCGGAGGGGTTCATCGACATCCTCAGCCTGTCGAAGGAGGCGGACATCGTCCTGCTGTTCAAGGAGCACGGCCCCGACGCCACACGGGTCAGCATCCGCACCACGGACGTGGCCGACGCGGTGGCGGTGGCATCGGTCTTCGGCGGGGGTGGTCATGCCCGCGCGGCGGGCTGCACGGTCGCGGCGCCGCTTGCGGACGCCCGGGTGCAGGTCCTCGCCGAGTGCGAGCGGGAGCTGAAACGCGCCGATGATCGGCGTCATTAACCTCGACAAGCCGGTCGGTCCCACCTCGCACGACATGGTCGGCCTCGTCCGACGGCTGACCGGGCTGCGCCGAATCGGGCACGCCGGCACCCTGGATCCACTGGCATCAGGCGTGCTGCCGATCCTGGTCGGGCCCGCTACCCGGCTGTCCCAGGAGCTGACCGGGGGCCGGAAGCGGTACGACGCGGTGGTCCGCCTGGGATTCCGGTCACGGACCGATGACGGCGAGGGACCGATCGAACCCGGCACCGAGCCGCCTGGCGAGGACGCGGTCCGGGAGGTGCTCCCCGGGTTCGTCGGCACGTTCGCGCAACGGCCGCCGGCCTACTCCGCGCGCAAGTCGGGCGGTGTGGTCGCCTACGAGGCCGCACGCGGGGGATCGGTGCTGGAGCTCGAGCCACGAGAGGTCACGATCCACGCGATCAGGCTGCTGGGCACGACTCAGGGCGAGGGCTGGCTCGACGTCCGCCTCGACCTCGAGACCGGTCCGGGAACCTACGTGCGCTCGGTGGCCCGGGACCTCGGGGAGCAGCTGGGCTGCGGCGGCTACCTCCACGCCCTGCGCCGGACGGAGGCCGCGGGACTGACCGCCACCGAGGGGCGGACGCCGGATGCGCTGGAGTCGTTGGCCACCGAGGGGCGGCTGGACGTGGCAATCATTCCCGTCGAGCGCCTGCTCGACTTGCAGCCGGTGACCCTCGACGCCGACCAGGCGAGCCGATTCACCCACGGCGGAGAGCTGGCGTGGTTCGGTGAGGGGCGGGTCCAGGTCCACGGGCCGTCCGGGCTGCTCGGGATCGGGGAGCTGCGGGACGGCCGCCTCCATCCGCGGACTGTGCTGGTCGAAGGCGGATGACTGCCACCATCACCCACCGCGTCCTCGCCCTCGACGAGGTCGCCGAGCTGTCGATCGGGCCGGTCGCGCTCGCGCTCGGCGTCTTCGACGGAGTGCATCGGGGACATCGGTACCTCCTCTCGGCGACCCGGGAGGCAGCCGCGGCCCGCGATGCCCAGCCGGTGGCGCTCGTCTTCGACCCATCGCCGATCGAGGTCATCCGCACGGACCGCACCGTGGAGCGTCTTGCTCCGCTGGCAGAGAACCTCGAGCACATCGCGGCGGTGGGCGTCCAGCCCCTCGCCGTGCGGTTCGACCCCGCCGTCCGCGATTTGCCGCCCGAGGTGTTCCTCGACCGGTTGGGACCTGGCCTACGCCCCGTTGCCATCGCTCATGACCCCGGATAGCTCGTTCGGGAAGGACCGAGCCGGTACGCCGGAGCGGTTGACGGAGATTGGCGCCCAGCGCGGGTTCGAGGTCGTGCTCGTCGAGCCCGAGACGGACGACGGCGTGATCTCCTCGTCCCGGATCCGCCAGGCCCTGGCCGACGGTGACGTGGAGACCGCGCATCGGCTCCTCGGTCGCCTGTCGGCGGTGACCGGGACCGTGGTCCGTGGCGACGGTCGCGGCCGCGAGCTCGGCTATCCCACCGCCAACCTCGCCTTTGGCTACCGTCCCGCACTGCCGGCGCTCGGCATCTACGCCGGCTGGGCCATCGGTCAACCAGCGCTGATCAGCGTCGGCCGACGTCCGGTGTTCCATACCGATGGCGACGTTGTCTTCGAGGCCCATCTCCTCGACTGGGACGGCGACCTGTACGACCAGGAGCTGCGGGTTGAGGTCGCGGCCCGCCTGCGCGAGGAACGCACATTTGCATCGGTCGACGATCTGATCGAGCAGATGAAACGGGACGAATCCGATGCCCGCGCCGCGCTCAACGTGGCCGTCTGATACGATGCGCCGGACGAAAGACGTTTGAAATTGGAGGATGAATGCCGCTCGACCCGGCAACGAAGGTCGCTGTCGCCAATGACTTCGCCACCCACGACGGCGACACCGGTTCGCCCGAGGTGCAGATCGCGCTCCTGACCGAGCGGATCAAGTCATTGACCGATCATCTCCGCAGCTATCCCAACGACAATGCCTCGCGCCGCGGGCTGTTGAAGCTCGTCGGGCAGCGCCGCCGACTCCTGGCCTACCTCGTCCGCACGGACGTGGACCGCTATCGCGCGGTCATCGGCCGACTCGGCCTGCGAAGGTAACGTCACCTACCCACTGACCCGGCTCCGCCGGGATTCCCGTATTTCGCGTCCTTCGCGACGCACCCCGTCCGTGCCGCGCCACCCGATCCGGGTCTGCCGCGCCGGAGCGGACCACCACATTGGAGGAAACTCTTGGCCATCAAGGTTGAAACTGAAATCGGCGGGCAGACCCTGTCCATGGAGACGGGCAAGCTCGCCGAACAGGCGGACGGCGCCGTCGTGCTCCGCTACGGCGACACGGTCGTGCTCGCCACCGCCGTCTCGTCCGAGCCCCGGGAGGGGATCGACTTCTTCCCGCTCACCGTCGACTACGAGGAGCGGATGTACGCCGCGGGCAAGATCCCCGGCGGCTTCATCAAGCGCGAGTCGCGCCCGTCGGAGGCGGCCATCCTGGCCATGCGCCTCACGGACCGGCCGATTCGCCCCCTGTTCCCGAAGGGCTACAAGAACGACGTCCAGGTCGTCCTGACCGTCCTCAGCGCGGACCAGGAGAACGACCCCGACATCCTCGCCGTGAACGGCGCTTCGGCCGCGCTCAGCGTGAGCAGCATCCCGTTCCTCGGCCCCGTGGGCGCCGTCCGCGTCGGCCGGGTCGACGGCCAGTTCGTGGCCAACCCGACGACCAGCCAGCTGGAAAACAGCGACATGGACCTGGTCGTGGCCGGCACCCGCGACGCGATCATGATGGTCGAGGCCGGGGCGAAGATCCTGCCCGAGGCGGTCATGCTCGACGCGATCACCTGGGGCCACAGCGAGCTCCAGAAGTCGATCGACATCCAGGAGAAGCTGGTCGCCAACTCCGGGACGCCCAAGCGCTCGCCGTTCATCGGCCCGAAGGCCGACTCCATCGTCAAGCTCGGCCGCGCCCTCAGCCAGAAGGGCGCCGAGTTCGTGATCCTCGACGTCGAGACCACGGCCATGAAGCCCGAGCAGGGCTACATCGTGGACATCGCCGCCCTGCGCGTGCGGGACGGCGAAGTGGTCGACCGCTTCGAGTCGCTGGTCAACCCCGGTCGCTCGATCATCGGTCACCAGATCCACGGCCTGACCGATGAAGACGTGTCCTCCGCCGCGACCGCGGCCGAGGTGCTCCCCAAGTTCGTCGAGTGGGTCGGCAACGCCCCGGTGGTGGCCCACAACGTGGCCTTCGACCTGCCGTTCGTGCTGCGCCATCTGCCGAATGACGTCGAGTGGGCTCCCAGCGCGATCTACGACACCCTCGAGCTGGCCTACCAGCTCTACCCCGATGCCGGCGGCTACAAGCTGGCCGACCTCATGCGCTTCATCTTCGGCAAGGACCATCCGGCTGCGCACCGGGCCATGCCCGACGCGGAGGCCACCGCCGAGCTGTTCATCAGCCTGACCGGCAACCTCATCGAGCGGCTGGACGCTGTCCGGGCCGATATCGCGGCCGAAATTCGGCGGGGCAAGGAAGCGTACAACCGCGCCGAGCAGGGACAGGCCCTGGAGGACGTCCGCCGCCGCCACGGCATCGGCTCGCCCCTGATGGACGTCCTGACCAAGGCCGGCGCTCGCGAGCTCGTCCTGTCGGAGAACATCCGGATCGACGGCCGCGACGCGACGACCATCCGACCGATCTCGGTCGAGGTCGGCGTCCTGCCGCGGACGCACGGCTCGGGCCTGTTCACCCGCGGCCAGACCCAGGCCCTGTCCATCGCCACCCTCGGTCCCTCGAGCGACGTCCAGCGCCTGGACACGATCGGGCCGGAGACCGAGAAGCGGTACCTCCACCACTACAACTTCCCGCCGTACTCGGTGGGTGAGTCACGACCGATGCGGGGCCCCGGCCGCCGAGAGATCGGCCACGGCGCGCTCGCCGAGCGGGCGCTGCTGCCGGTCCTGCCCTCGGTTGACGAGTTCCCGTACGTCATCCGCGTCGTCAGCGAGGTGGTGTCGTCCAACGGCTCGACCTCGATGGCGAGCACCTGCGGCAGCACCCTGTCGCTGATGGACGCCGGCGTGCCGATCTCGGCCCCGGTGGCCGGCGCGGCCATGGGCCTGATCACCGACCCGGACACCAACCGCTACGCGGTCCTGACCGATATCACCGGCAAGGAAGACGCGTACGGCGACATGGACTTCAAGGTGGCCGGCACGGCCGAGGGCGTGACCGCCCTCCAGATGGACATCAAGGTGGCCGGCATCACGGCGGAGATCCTCCGCGACGCCCTGGAGCAGGCGCGCACCGCGCGACTGTTCATCCTGGACAAGATGACCTCGGTCATCAGCGCCAGCCGTTCGGAGCTGAGCCCGTACGCGCCACGGATCACGACCCTGAAGATCCCGGTCGACAAGATCCGCGACGTCATTGGCGCCGGCGGCAAGGTGATCCGCCAGATCACGGCCGAGACCGGAACCCAGATCAACGTCGAGGACGACGGCACGATCCAGATTGCCGCCGTGGACGGCGAGGCCGCCGAGAAGGCGGTCCGCTGGATCGAGGGCCTGACCCGCGACGTCGAGGTCGGCAAGGAGTACCTCGGCAAGGTCACCCGGATCATGAACTTCGGGGCCTTCGTCGAGATCCTGCCGGGCAAGGAGGGGCTGGTCCACATCAGCCAGCTGGCCGACTACCGGGTGGCTCGCGTCGAGGACGTCGTGACCATCGGCGACGAGCTGATGGTGGTCGTGACCGAGATCGACCGCATGGGTCGCGTCAACCTCAGCCGGCGCGCGGCGATGGAGCGGCACATGGCCCACTCCGGCGTCGGGGCTGCGGCCGGGTCGGACGCGGAGCGCTCGTAAGGCGGACAATCCCCGAATGAGCGGGGAGGCCGATCTCGCCGCGGTCGCGGCCGAGGTGCGAGCCTGTACCCGCTGTCCCCTGGCGAACGGCCGCACGTTGGCCGTTCCAGGGGAGGGGAACCTGATCAGCGACGTCCTGCTCGTTGGGGAGGGGCCCGGCCAGCGGGAAGACGCCACCGGCCGCCCGTTCGTGGGCGCCGCTGGACAGCTCCTCGAGGAGATGCTCGGCTCGATCGGCTGGGGGCGGAGCGACGTGTTCATCACCAACGTGGTGAAGTGCCGCCCGCCCGGCAACCGGGACCCTGAGCCGACCGAGATCGCCGCGTGCGGCCCGTACCTCGACCGCCAGGAGCGGGCGCTGGACCCGGTCCTGATCGTGACCCTCGGCCGGTATTCGCTCCAGCGCTACCTGCCCGGGGCGCGCATCTCGGAGGTCCACGGCCGCCTCCGCCGATCGGGCAGCCGGTTTGTGCTGCCGATGTACCATCCCGCTGCCGCGCTCCGGGCCACGGCCCTGCGCGAGACGCTGGCCCGAGACTTCGCGGCGCTGCCGGCGGCGCTCCTGGAGGCGCGCGAGGCGCTCGCCGCCGAGCAGGCGGAGGGGGCAGACCAGGGAATCACGCCCGTGGGGCCGGGTGACTCGCCGGGTGACTCACCCGCCGAGGCGCCGCTGCCGGCGTCCCGGGACGACGACCAACTCACACTTTTCTGAACACAGCTATCTGAAAGGACCCAATGCCAGGAACCCTACGCATCATCCCGCTGGGCGGGGTCGGCGAGGTCGGCAAGAACATCACCGCCATCGAGGCCGATGACGAGATCGTCGTCGTCGACTGCGGTCTCGCCTTCCCCGATCCGGACATGCTCGGCATCGACCTGGTCGTGCCCGACGCGACCTATCTCGCCGAGCACCGCGACCAGGTCCGCGGCATCGTCCTGACCCACGGCCACGAGGACCATACCGGCGGCCTGCCGTACGTCCTGCCCCGGATCAGCGGCACCCCGATCTACGCCAGCAAGCTGACCATCGGCCTGGTCACCGGCAAGCTCAAGGAGCACAAGCTGCTCGGCTCGACCACCCTCCACGAGGTCGAGCCGGGGGTCGAGTTCACGGTCGGCGCGTTCCGCGATCACCCCGTTCCGGGTCAACCACTCCATTCCCGGCGGCGTCGGGTTCGCGATCCGCCATCAGCGGGGGACGATCATCCACACCGGGGACTTCAAGTTCGACCACACCCCACCGGACGGGACGCGCGCCGATCTCGGCCTCATCGCCGAGTGGGGGAAGCAGGGCGTGGACTTCCTCCTGTCGGACTCGACGCGGGCCGAGCGCGAGGGCTACACGCTGTCCGAGGCCACGGTCGGGGAGTCGCTCCGCCAGCTGATCGGGGCCGCCCAAGGCCGGGTCATCATGGCCACCTTCGCGTCGAACATCGGTCGCGTGCAACAGGCCATCGATGCCGCCGCGGAGCACGGCCGCAAGGTCGTGCTCATCGGTCGGAGCATGGAGCAGAACGCGGCCATCGCCACCGAGCTGGGCTATCTCGATGGGCGCGACGGCACGGTCGTGCGCAAGGACCAGCTCGACCGACTGGACCCGTCGCGACTGATGGTCGTCACCACCGGCTCGCAGGGCGAGCCGATGTCCGGGCTGACCCGGATGAGCAACCGCGACCACCGGAGCATCACGATCGTGCCCGGCGACACGGTGATCCTGTCCGCCTCGCCGATCCCCGGCAACGAGGAGGCGGTCGCGCGGACCATCGACAACCTGTTCAAGGAAGGCGCGATGGTCCACTACGAGCCGATGACCCACTGCCACGTCTCGGGCCACGGCTCGCGCGAGGAGCTCAAGCTCATGCTCGGCCTGGCCAAGCCGCGCCACTTCATCCCGGTCCACGGCGAGTACCGGATGCTCGTCCAGCATGCGCTGCTGGCCGAGGGGGCCGGGGTGGCCGTCGACCGCATCTTCGTCCTGCAGAATGGACAGGTGGTCGAGTTCGACGGGCAGCGGGCCCGACTCGCGGGCAGCGTCCCGGCCGGCGCGGTGCTGGTGGACGGCCTGGCCGCCGTGGACGGCGTGGACGGGGTCATTCTCCGTGACCGGCGGGCGCTCGCCATGGACGGTGTAGTGACCGTGGCCCTGACCGTGGCCGCGGCCACCGGACGGCCCGTGAGCGGCCCCGACCTCACCGGCCGCGGCTTCCTGTCCGACCCCGACGACCCGGTGATGGAGGAGGCTCGCGCTCACCTCGCCAAGGCGCTGGAGCAGACCGGCGAGGGCCAGCGGGCGGAGCCGGGGTACCTGAAGTCGAAGATCCACGACGTGCTCAGCCGCTTCTTCTACGAGAAGACTCACCGCCGACCGATGATCCTGCCCATCGTGCTCGAGGTCTGACACCGATGGCCAAGGCGAGGAGTCGCTCGCGGCGCCAGAAGCGGGCCCGGAGGGCGGCGAACACCGGGATCCGGATCAGCCGCCGCGTCGTCCGCGAGGTCGGCGCCATCGTGCTCGTCGTCCTGGCCCTGGTGTCGCTGCTGGCCATCCTGACCCCGGACGCCGCGGCCGGGGTGGCGCTCTGGCGAGACTTCCTCGAGACGATGCTCGGGTGGGGGATCTTCTTCGCTCCTGCCCTCCTCCTGCTCGCCGCGCTCCTGCTCTGGATGCGCACCGTGCCGACTGAGCGGATCATCTCCGCCCTCGGCGTGCTCCTCGTGACGCTCTCGCTGCTGGGGCTGTTCCAACTGGCGGTCGGCGGCGCGGGCGCGGTCGTGCCGCCGGGCGATGGGGGAGGGGTGATCGGCACCCTGATGTGCGCTCCGCTCGTGCTGCTGCTCGGCACCACTGGCGCGGCCATCGTGCTGTTCCTGCTGCTGGTCGTTGGCTTCCTGCTCTTCTTCAACATGACCATCGGGGACGTGTTCACCGCCTGGTCCCGCCGCCAGGAAGAAGTAGGCCCCGCCGCAGCCGCCGCGGCGGCTGGTGGCAAGGGGTCCAAGGCGGGCGTGGCCCCAGTGCCAACCGGTCGCCCCGTCCCCGAGGATCCGCCCCTCATCCTTCGACGGCAGCGGGCCGAGCCCGCTCCTATGGCCGCCGCCACGGCTGCCAGCGCAGTGGCCGTGCCCATCGTCAGTCCGCCGCCGGCGACCGAGGAGGACATCGAGTCCAGCGAGGAAGCGCACCTGGCCGAGATCGGGGAGCGGGAAGCGGTGGATGCCGCCCTCGAGGCGGCTGCCCAGGAGTGGGCCCTGCCGGACCTCACCCTGCTCGCCGACGCACCGGGCAACGGTCCGGCCCAGATGGACCTCACGGCCAAGGGAAACCGGATCAGGGACACGTTGGCCAGCTTCGACATCGGGGTGAAGGTGGCCCGCATCCAGGAGGGCCCGGTCGTCACCCAGTACGCACTCGACGTCGACCCGGGGATCAAGCTGTCCCGCATCCAGGGCCTCGCCGATAACCTCGCCCTCGCCCTGTCCGCCCGCTCGATCCGGATTCAGGCCCCCATCCCGGGCGAGCCGTTCGTCGGCATCGAGATCCCGAACGCGGCCTTCGACCTGGTCACCCTCAAGGAGGTGCTCGGTTCCAAGGTCCTGATCCAGGTCGCCTCGGAGGGCGAGCTGGCCTTCGCGCTCGGCCAGGACGTGGCCGGCCAGCCGGTGGCCGCGGACCTCGGCAAGATGCCGCACCTGCTCATCGCCGGCGCCACCGGGTCGGGCAAGAGCGTGTGCGTGAACGCGCTCATCTGCTCGCTGGTCATGCGCGCCAAGCCCGACGAGGTGAAGCTCATCCTCATCGACCCCAAGCGCGTGGAGTTGGCCCAGTACCGCGGCCTGCCGCACCTCCTGACCGAGGTCATCGTCGAGCCCGAGAAGGCGGTCAACGCTCTGAAGTGGACGGTCGGCACGATGGAGAGCCGCTACCACGAGTTCGCGCTGCGGAGCGTGCGGAACATCGCCGGTTACAACGCCGCGCTGCGCTCGGACGAGCCGCGGATGCCGTACATCGTGGTCGTGATCGACGAGCTGGCGGACCTGATGATGATGAGCGCCTACGAGGTCGAAGCCACCATCACTCGCATCGCCCAGCTGGCGCGGGCGACCGGCATCCATCTCGTCGTTGCCACCCAACGCCCATCGGTCCAGGTCGTCACCGGGCTGATCAAGGCCAACATCCCGTCCCGCATCGCGTTCGCCATGACCAGCGGCGTCGACTCGCGGACGATCCTCGACGCCGGGGGAGCGGAGGACCTGCTCGGCCGCGGCGACATGCTGTACCTGCCCATCGACGCGCCGCGCGCCGTTCGCCTCCAGGGTGTGCTGGTCACCGACCCGGAGATCGAGGGCCTCGTCCGCTTCTGGAAGGCCCAGGGCGCGCCGCGCTATCGGACCGAGATCACCGCGGCTCGCCGCGACAACCGCAACGGTGACGGGACCGACGGCGAGGGCGATGCGGACCCGCTGCTCCGCCAGGCGGTCGATATCGTCCGCCGCTCGGACAAGGCCTCGGCGTCGCTCCTCCAGCGCCGCCTGCGGGTGGGTTACGCCCGCGCGGCCCGCATCCTTGACCAGATGGAGGACCGCGGCATCGTCGGCCCCGCCGACGGCAGCCGCTTCCGCGAGGTGCTCATCACGCCCGACGGCTGGGGCGGGGAGATCGGCCCGGGTGAGGATGAGGCATGACCGATGCGAGCCGCACGCTGGGGCAGACGCTCCGGGCGGCCCGCGAGGGGAAGCGCTGGGACATCGCCCGCGTTGAGCGCGAGACCCGGATCCGTGCCCGATACCTGACCGCGCTGGAGGCCGGCGACTACCGCGACCTGCCGGACCCGGTCTACACCCGCGGCTTCGTCCGCAACTACGCTCGGTACCTCGGTCTCGACCCCGAGTGGTGCCTCGATCTCTACCGCCTGGAGACGAACCCGGCCGAGAAGGCGAAACCCGCCCCCATCGCCCCGCGCCCGACATCGGTCGAGCCCCGGGGAACGACCCTCATCACCACAGCGCGCCTCGTTCGAGTGGCGCTCCTGCTGGTGGTCGTCGGGTTCGTGTCGTACCTCGCCTACCAGTTCCTCACCTTCGCCGGCACGCCCGGCCTGATCGTGACCGACCCGCCCACCGACATCGCCGCCTACGGGAGCACCTCCTACCTCGTCCGTGGAGAGACGGTGCCGGATGCCGAGATCACCGTCGACGGGCTCCGCGAGAACCCGAGCACGACCGCCTCGGACACCGGAGTCTTCACGATCCGGGTGGAGCTGGTGCCCGGCTCGAACGTCATCACCCTGGTCGCGACCGACCCGGTGACCCTGCGCCCGTCGAGCCCGGTGAGTCGCACGATCACGGTCACCCTGCCGCCCGAAACACCGACCCCGGCCCCGAGTGCGCCGCCCGCCGCGCTGCCGAGCGGCAGCCCCACCAGCCCATAAGATAGGGACCGATGGCAGACTTCTCGTTCGACGTGGTGAGCGACTTCGATCAGCAGGAGCTGGTGAACGCGCTGGACCAGGTCCGGCGCGAGATCGCGACCCGATACGACTTCAAGGGTTCGAAGAGCGCCCTCGACCTGGGCAAGACCGATATCACCCTCATCGCCGACGACGACTTCCGCGCTGCCGCAGTCAAGGACCTGCTCCAGTCCAAGGCCGTGAAGCGAAGCCTCTCCCTGAAGATCTTCGACTGGGGGAAGGTCGAGCCGGCTGCCGGCGGAACCGTCCGCCAGGTCATCGGTCTGAAGCGGGGCCTGACCTCCGAGCAGGCCAAGGAGCTGTCGAAGCACGTCCGCGACCACTTTCCCAAGGTCAAGGTCTCGATCCAGGGCGACGCGCTGCGGGTCATCTCGCCCAAGAAGGACGACCTGCAGGCGGTCATCACCGACCTGCGGGCACTCGACTACCCGGTCGCCCTCCAGTTCATCAACTACCGATGAGCGGGCCCGCCGAGACCGATCTCGAATCGGCCGCGGCCGGCCTGGGGGAGGCGTTGCTGGCCGCCGAGTGGACGCTCGTCACCGCCGAGTCCTCCACGGCGGGGCTCATCGGTCATGTCATCACCATGATCCCCGGCGCCAGCCGCTACTACCTCGGGGGCGTGATCGCATACTCGAACCTGGCCAAGGAGCGGGAGCTGCACGTTCCGGCGGACCTGCTCGTCAGCCACGGCGCGGTCAGCGAGGAGGTGGCGCACGCCATGGCCGTGGGCGTCCGGACCCGGTTCGACGCCGACCTGGGCGTGGCGGTGACCGGGATCGCCGGGCCGGACGGCGGGGGAGTGGACAAGCCGGTCGGCCTCCATTTCGTCGCCGCCTCCCGTCGGGGACATCCCGCCACCGTCGAGCGCCACGTGTTCAGCCACGACCGGGACGGCAACAAGGCCGCGGCAGCCCTCGCCGCGCTCGAGCTCGCGCGCAGGGAGATCACCACCCCCTGATGGTGGCGCCCGGCGAGCGGATCCACGTCATCGGCATCGCCGGCGCCGGAGCCGCAGGGACCGCTCTGCTCGCCGCCCATGCCGGGGCCCAGGTGGACGGCTGCGATGCCGCCGGGCTGTCGGCGTACACCGAGCCACTAACCAGTATCGGTGTCTCAGTGGTTACAGGCCATGACCCAGCCCACCTGGAAGGCGTGGACCGGGTCGCGGTCAGCGCAGCCCTGCGTCTCGAGCCGGACCTGCCCGAGCTCGCCGCCGCACGCGAGCGGGGGATCCCGGTCGTGCCCTGGCAGACCCTCCTCGGCGAGCTGATGGGGGAGCGAGGTCGGCTCGGGGTGGCCGTCGCCGGCACCCACGGCAAGTCGACCGCGACCGCCCTCCTTGGCCACCTCCTCCTCGCCGCCGGCCACGACCCGGCGGTGGAAGTCGGCGCGCTGATCCCGGCCTGGGGCGCATCGGCGCGGACCGGTGGGGGATTGGAGTTCATCGCCGAGGCCGACGAGTACGACGGCAACTTCCTCCACCTCCACCCATCGGCCGTCCTCCTGACCACGATCGAGATGGACCACCCCGACGTGTTCGTCGACACCGACGCCGTGTACGACATGTTCGTCCGCTTCCTGCTCGGGATGAGCAGCCACGAGCTGGTGGGCGGCCGGCTGCTGGTGGCCCTGGCAGGGGATGCGGGCACCGAGGCGGTCCTGGCCCGGCTGGAGGGCTGGGACGGCCGGCTGGTTGAGTACGGGCCGGGCACCGATATCGCGGCGGCCAACGTCACCTTCGACCAGGGCGGCACCAGCTTCGACCTGTTCGGCCTGCGCTACCGATCGCGCCTGGCCGGCGCGCACAACGTGCTCAACGCTGTCGGGGCGCTGGTCATGGCCCGAGAGCTGGGAATCGATCCTGAGACCCTCCACGAGGCTCTGGATGGCTTCAGCGGGGCGTCCCGGAGGCTGGAGCTGATCGCGGATACTGCCGGCGTGCTCGTGTTCGACGACTACGCGCACCATCCGACCGAGGTGCGGGCCGCGCTCGAGGGCGCCCGGCAGCGGGTCGGGAACCGCCGGCTGTGGGCCGTCATCGAGCCGCACACGTTCGCCCGAACGCGAGCGATGTTCGACGAGTACGCCTCTGCCTTCGGTGCGGCCGATGAGGTGGTGGTGGCCGATGTCTTCGCCGCCCGCGACCCCGACACCACGATCGTGAGCGCGGAGGAGCTGGCCGATGCCATCGAGGAGGTGTCGGCCGTGCCCGCCATCGCGACGGGGGACGTGCTCGAGACCGGCGACTACGTCGGCCACAAGCTACGGCCGGGCGAGGCCGTGGTCACGCTCGGGATCGGCTCCAGCCACAAGATCGCGGCCCGGATCGCCGAAATCCTCGAGGAGCAGGCAGGGGAGGGCATCTCTTGAGAGGCGCCCGAGCGGTGCTGCTCACCCTGCTCCTCACTGGCGTCGTCGCCGTGGTTCAGCAGGGCCTCGTGAAGCTCGTCCAGGGCTCCGGCGCGGCACGAGGAACCGGCCGTGATCCTCATCCTGCTCCTGGCGGCCTTCCTGGGACTCCTGACCGGCGTGGCGACCCGGGCCATGAGCCTCCCGGGCGCCGTCGCTCCCACCGTCGTCGTGCTGGCCTGGACCATTGCGCCGGTGATCTTCGCCGCGCTCCCGTGGGAGATCTTCCAGGCCCTCGGCGGTGACGCCGACCTCACGGGCGTCGAATCCGTTGCGCTCGCCGTGCTGCCGTGGTCGCTGCGGCCATCACCCTCGGCGTCCAGATCCCGAACGGCGACTGACTCAGGCTGCGCATCCCCGCCGATGGACCATCGGGCACTTCCAGTAGCCTTGCTCTGAGGTCCTGCGCCCAACAGGGGCCACGCCCCGGCAACTGAGGCCCACCCGAGTTGAGGTGCGCGTTCGATGCAACGCCGATCCATGATGGCTGCCGTACTCCTCAGTGCTGTCACTGCATGCGGCGGTGCGACGCCCTCGGCGTCGACTCCGCCGAGTTCTGTGCTCTCGTCCGAGTCACCCGCCGCCGTGGCATCGAGCGCGGCCGACCCAATCGTCGGCGAGTGGATGGCCCTCCACGATTGCGACACGATCTATGCGCTTCTGACTGATGCCGGCCTGGACGAATTCGTTGCGGAACAGATCTATGGGAACGAGCTGGTTCCTGGTGTGCCACCTGACACGTCAGAACTGCAGGATCCAGGCCAGCCGTGCGCCGGAGCGGTCGATCGCGAGCACTCCCATTTCTTCACGGCAGACGGAGCTTTCGGATCCCGAGACTTCAACGGGGACCAGGTGGACGACGGGGAGTACTCCCTAGTTGATGACGACACGATCGTCATCAACGGCCAGGAGTTTCAGTACCGCGTTGACGGCGACCAGCTGGAGCTCACCCCCGAGCCCGTGGACATTTCCGCCTGCGAGACGAAGGAATGTCGCTTCATGGCCGCGTGGGTCCTGCTGGTCGGCATGCCCGGCACGCCGTGGACGCGTCGCTGACTGCCGAACCCCGGGCCAATCCTGCGAATCAGTCCAGTCAGGGCGCGAGTCATGGCCATGGGCACTCAGCCGCCACCGCTTGGTTTCGAGCCTAACGCAACATAACCTCCATTTGCGGAAGTGATGGCGCGAGCAGCCGTTCGGGGACTAATGGATCGGGCCGACGACCTGAATGGCCATGGATGTCGCCTGGATCCAGCGCCGCCGTAGCGTCTCGGTCATGCAGAAGACGACGCGAGGGTCATGCGCGCTGCCGGCTGGTTGGCGTACCGTGGCCTTGGAGTCCATTCGGCCGGCGATCGGCGCATTCGTGGCAGGTGGCGGCGCGCTCCTCGCCGGCGCGCTACGGCCTGCTCTTCGTCCTGACTGGCGGCTGGGTCGTCGTCGGGCGTCGAGCTCCTCGTACGGCGCGAGCAGCGCGCTGCGCGTCGGCGTGGCGGGCGCCGTCCCACGCAGGCGACGCGTCACTCGGCCGCTAGGCGGGCCGCGAGGGTCGCGCTGGGCGGTGGGTCTAGCCCGCCTGCGACGCGCGCCGACGGGGCGACGGGGGTGGCGGGCCCACGGCGGCAGCCTGGAGCTCGCCGGCGAGTGACTCCGGCAGGCGGCCCATGATCCGGACGCCGTCATCGGTGAAGCGTTCGGTGACCTCCCCCGCCGAGCGGGCACGGGCCAGCAGCTCGGCACGCGGATAGGGCACGACCGCATCCACCGGCACCAGCCGGCCGCGGAGGGCGGTTGCGATTCGATCCCGGAGCGCGTCCAGCCCGTCACCGGTCAGCGCGCTGACGTAGGCGACGTCGTCGTCGGATGGTGGCGGCCCGGCCGTGGCCACCGCCCCGTTCAGGCGGTCGAGCTTGTTGAAGACCAGGATGCGCGGCTTGCCGCCCGCTCCGAGCTCCTCGAGGACGGTCGCCACCGTCTCCTGCTGGGCGATGAAGTCCGGGTCGGACGCGTCGACCACCTCGAGCAGCAGATCGGCGCGCAGGACCTCCTCCAGCGTGGCGCGGAAGGCGTCGACGAGGTCGTGGGGCAGCTTGTTGATGAAGCCCACCGTATCGGTCAGCACGACCTTGCGGTGCGATTCGAGCGTGATCCGCCGCGAGGTCGGATCCAGGGTCGCGAATGGCATGTCGGCCACGAACGCGTCGGCATCGGTCAGGGCGTTCAGGAGCGTGGACTTGCCGGCGTTCGTGTACCCCACCAGCGCCACAACGGGCACCTCGGACCGATCCCGACGACGACCGGCGGTCGCGCGATGGCGCTTCACCCGACTGATCTCGCCGCGGAGCCGATGGATCTTTTCCCGGATGCGGCGGCGGTCGGTCTCGAGCTGGCTCTCGCCAGGGCCCCGGGCCCCGATCCCGCCGGCGGTGCGCGAGAGGTGGGTCCACATCCGGGTCAGCCGCGGCAGGTGGTACTCGAGCTGGGCCAGCTCGACCTGGAGCCGGCCCTCGCGGGTCCGGGCATGGCGCGCGAAGATGTCGAGGATCAGGGCGCTGCGGTCAACGACTTTGCCGTCGAGCAGCTTCTCGAGCGTCCGCTGCTGAGCCGGGCTCAACTCGTCGTCGACGACGAGCACGCTGAACCCGGACAGGGCCTTTTCGTCGGCCAGATCGGCTGCGCGTCCCTTCCCGAAGTACCACGTTGGGTCAGGATGCGCCCGCTTCTGCGAGGCGCTCCCCACCACTTCCGCCCCGGCGGCCGCGGTGAGGGCCGCGAGCTCCGCCAGGCGACGATCGACCGGCCAGCGCTCGGCAGCCGGTGACTCGAGCGCGACGAGGAATGCGCGCTCGACCGGCGGGGCAACCTCCACGGTCTTGGCGGTGGAACGACTCATGAAGCGGCCATGCTAGCCCAGGGTCAGGCTGCGCAGGAGATCACTCCCCTGCCGCACGAGCGACGGATCGTCTGCCGGTTTGTCGCCGGCGTCGAGCCACACGATGCGCCGATCGCGTCGGAACCAGCTCAGCTGCCGGCGGACATAGCGACGGACCCGGCGCGCGGTGACGGCTATCGCCTCCTCGAGGCTCCACTCCCCCGCCAGATGACGGGCAGCCTCCGCATAGCCGTGGCCGGTCAAGGCCGGCGTGGCCGGGTCGAGGTTGCGCTCGAGGAGGACGCGGGTCTCGCCGAGGATCCCCTCGCGGAACATGGTCTCGGCCCGCTCCCCCACCCGTTGGTCGAGGACCGATAACGGCCTGGTGAGACCGATGAGCCCGATCCGGCCGGGGTAGGGCTTCGCGCCAACGGTGTTGGCGGCCGCGGCACCGATGAGGTCCGCCCGCTCGAGAGCGCGGAGCACGCGGCGGGGGTTGCGGAGGTCGGTCCGGGCCGCGCTCGCCGGATCGAGCATCGTGAGCCGTTCAGCCAGCACCGCGAGGCCCTCGGCTTCGAGCTCATCCGCCAGGCGCTCCCGCACCTCCGGGCTCCACGGCTGGCTGGCGAAGTCGAAGCCGTCCACCAGGGCGGTGACGTACAGGCCCGTTCCGCCCACGACCAGCGGCAGGCGGCCGCGGGACGCGATCTCGGGCACGAGCGTCCGCGCCCGCTCGGCCCACTGGGCAACCGTGAACGGCTCACCCGGTTCCACCAGGTCGAGGAGGTGGTGCGGCACCCGCTTCCGATCCGCGGCGCCCACCTTGGCGGTTCCGATGTCCAGGCCGCGGTACACCTGCCGCGAGTCGGCGACGAGGATCTCCGCGCTCTAGCTGATCGGCGAGCACCAGCGAGAGGTCAGTCTTTCCGGTGGCTGTCGGCCCGACCACGGCACCGAGTGGAGCGGGTCGGGATGTCCGCCGCCCTGAGGCGCGAATGAGCGGATCGGTCAGATCGGTCAGACCTCGACCAGGCGTTGGATGAGCTGGATGCTCGTCGCCAGGCCAGTCGCCCGGTCGGCCTCGATCAGCGCGGCGTTCAGGTTGACGGGGCCCTCGGCCACCTCGAACCGGGTCGGCAGGTGGCGAAGGAAGCGGGGCAGGACGGTGTCCAGCCGGAAGCCGATGACCGAGTCGCGCGGACCGGTCATGCCCGACGTCGCTGAGGTACGCCGTCCCCTGGGGCAGGACCTTGGCGTCGGCGGTCGGGACGTGGGTGTGGGTGCCCACCACCGCGGTCACCCGACCGTCCAGGTGCCAGCCCATGGCGTTCTTCTCGGAGGTGAGCTCGCAGTGGAAGTCCACGAATCGCAGGAGCGGCAGCGGCTCCCCCACCCCGTCGAGCAGGGTGTCGGCCATCACGAATGGTGAGTCGAGCTGGTTCATGGTGACCCGACCCATGAGGTTGATGACCGCCACCGGCGTGCCGTCGGCCAGGTTGGCGATGAGCCAGCCGCGGCCCGGGGCGTCATCGGGGTAGTTCGCCGGTCGGAGGACCGGCGCATCGGTGTCGAGGTAGTCGTAGATCTCGCGTTTGTCCCAGATGTGGTTGCCGCTGGTGATGACGTCGATTCCCGTCTCGAACAGCCCTTCGGCCAGGCTCGGTGTGAGGCCGGCCCCGGCGGCCACGTTCTCGCCGTTGGCGATCACGAAGTCGACCTCCAGCTCGGTTCGCAGGTCGGGCAGCGCGTTCTCGATGGCCAGGCGGCCCGGCTTGCCGATGATGTCGCCGATCGCCAGGCACCGCATGGTGGCAGCGCCGGCGGCGGTCATCGGGCGTAGTCCACGGCTCGCGTCTCGCGGATGACGGTGACCTTGATCTGGCCGGGGTACTGGAGCTGCTCCTCGATCTTGCGCACGACGTCCCGGGCCAGCCGCGACGAGGCCGCGTCGTCGATCTCCTCGGGATGGACGAGGATGCGGACCTCGCGCCCGGCCTGGATCGCGTAGCAGCGCTCGACGCCGGGGAAGGTCAGCGCGATCTGCTGGAGGTCGTCGAGTCGCTTGATATAGCTGTCGAGCGCCTCGCCTCGGGCGCCCGGTCGGGACGCGCTGATGGCGTCGGCGATCTGGACGACCGTGGCCTCGACCGATTCCTGCTCGACCTCCTGGTGGTGGGCGGCGATGGCGTTGGTCACCACCGGCGCCACGCCGTAGCGAGCCGCGATGTCTGCCCCGATCTGCGCGTGCGGGCCCTCCACCTCGTGATCGACCGCCTTGCCGATGTCGTGGAGGAGACCTCCCTTCTTGGACTCGGCCACGTTCGCCCCGACCTCGGCGGCGAGCATCCCCGCCAGGCGGGCGGTCTCGATGCAGTGGTTCAGCACGTTCTGGCCGTACGAGGTCCGGTACTTCAGCCGGCCGAGGAGGCGGATGAGCTCGTTGTGGAGACCCGGAACGCCGGCGTCGTAGGCGGCCTGCTCCCCCGCCTGGCGCATGACGACCTCGATCTCCTGCCGGGACTTCGCGACCGTCTCCTCGATCCGGCCCGGGTGGATGCGCCCGTCGGCGATGAGCTTGGTGAGCGCCATGCGGGCCACTTCCCGACGAACCGGGTCGAATCCGGACAGGACCACGGCCTCGGGGGTGTCGTCGATGATCAGGTCGACCCCGGTGGCCTGCTCCAGGGCCCGGATGTTCCGCCCTTCCCGACCGATGATCCGCCCCTTCATCTCGTCGGTCGGCAGGTGGACGACGGTGACCGTCGTCTCCGACGTGTGGTCCGCCGCCATCCGCTGCATGACGGTGGTGAGGATCCGGCGGGAGCGCTCCTCCCCATCTTCCATCGCCCGTCGCTCGATGTCGCGGACGCGTTGGGCGGCCTCGGCCCGCGCCTCTTCCGCGACCTCGTGGATCAGCTTCTCGCGCGCCTCTGCGGCGGACAGACCACCGATCTGCTCGAGCGAGGTCAGCTGCTGGTCGCGCAGCACCGCCAGGCGCTGCTTCTCGGCCTCCGCCTCCGTGATCCGCTCCTCCGCGATGGCCTCCCGCCGGTCGAGGGCCTCCGACTTGCGGTCGAGGCTCTCGGATCGGTCGAGCAGCAGGCGTTCCTGGCGCTGGAGGTCGGCGCGTCGTTCCCGGGCCTCTTCCTCCGACGCACGCTGGGACTGGAGGACCTCGTCCTTGCCCTCGAGGACGATCTCCTTCTGCTTGGTCCGCGCATCCGAGACGAGTCGCTCGGCGTAGGACTCCGCGTTGCGGATCTTGGTGGCGGTCCACACCCGGCGCGTGACGTAGCCGAGGATGGCCCCGAGGATGCCGGAGATCACCGCAATGGCGACCACGGCCATGGTCTCAGGCATGGCTCCCTTCCTCTAGGAGCGAGGATCAGGTCCGGGCGTGCCCTGCCAGGGCCCGCGTTAACGGTCTGTCAAGCCGATGGGCGGGGTTCGGTCCGACGATCGGTGGCGGGTACTCTACTCCAACTGGTCCCGGTGGTCGCCTCCCGCGCTCAGGCTGCGGGCGATCTGCCCGAGCAGACCAATCATGTCGAGATCGCGGGGCAGGAAGTCCTGGAGCATCAGCCGCTGCGCCCCCGCCTGCTCGAAGACCCGGATCTGCTCCCGTGCCTCGTCCGGGGTCCCCAGGATCCATCTCCCCCGCCGCTCGGCCAGCCAGGCTTCGCCATCCCCACGCGCGTCTGACCCGAATGCCGCCAGCTGGGCCCGGACGCGCTCCTGCAGCTCCGTCGCCGTTTCCGCGACCAGCACACCGACCATGGCGGACAGCTCGACCTCGGCCGGATCGCGACCGATCGCCTCGCACGCGGCGCGCACCCGCTCGTAGGACGCGCCGACATTGGTTGGCGAGGCCGACGTGCGGTTGTACTCGTCGGCCCAGGTGGCGACCAGGCGGGCCTGGCGCGGGCCGCCCTCGCCGCCGAGGAGGAGGTTCGGATGCTTCTTCCCCGATGCCGTGGGCCGCGGGCGGAACAGGGCGTCGCGGACCTGCCAGTGCGTCCCGGTGAACGACCAACCGTCGGGCTCGGTCCACAGGCCGTGGATGATGGTGAGCGTCTCCTCGACCATGTCGTAGCGCTCCGGGAGGTCCGGGTAACGGAATCCATACCCGGCGTGCTCCACGTCGTTCCAGCCGGCTCCCAGGCCGACCTCGACCCGGCCCCCGCTCATCTCGTCGACGGTGGCCGCGACCTTGGCCAGGTTGCCCGGATGGCGGAAGGTGACCGGCGACACGAGCGTCCCGAGGTGGATGGTCGCCGTGTCGCGGGCCAGGCCGGCGAGGGTGGCCCACGCGTCAGTCGTCGGGTTGTCCGGCGGGCCGGGGAAGCTCGCGTAGTGGTCGGAGCGGAAGAACGCCTCGAACCCTGCTGTCTCGGCCGCCCGCGCGGCGGAGAGGATCTCGTCGTAGGACAGCCCCTGCTGGGGCTCGGTCATCAGGGCGAAGCGCATCGGGGCAGAGGGTACCCGGCCGGTTGTGCCCCGTCTGCGCCGCGCTACGCGGCCTGGTCTACGCCGACCTCCGACTGCACCATCCGGTCCGACCCCTGGCGTTGGGCCAGGTCATGCGCAAACTGGGTGGCGAGGGTGTCCGGGTGCAGCGGCCGAGCGAAGAAGAAGCCCTGGGCCAGCTCACAGCCGGCGGCTTTCAGGCGCTGGACCTGATGTCGGCGCTCGACTCCCTCCGCCACGACCTGGTGGCCAAGCGCCTTGCCGAGGGAGATGATCGCATCGGTCAGGATCCACCGGGTGTCGCTCCGATCCCCAACCCCGACGAAGCCGGGCCCGATCTTCAGGATGTCGATCGGGAACCGATGGAGGTAGCTGAGCGACGAGAATCCGGTCCCGAAGTCATCGAGGGCAACCCGGATCCCCAGCCTGCGCAGATCGCTGATGACGGCGATCGCCGCCTCCGCGTCGTGCAGGAGCACGCTCTCGGTCACCTCCAGCACCACGCTTGCCGGCGCCAGGCCGGACCGGGCGATGGCGCCGCGGACGTCGTCGAGGAGGGTGGGGTGAAGCAGCTGGCGCGCTGAGAGGTTGACGGCCACCCACGGCGCTCCCGATCCATCGCCGGATCCCCAGCGCGCTGCCTGGCGACAGGCCTCGTCCAGCACCCAGCGACCGATGGGCACGATGATCGCGCCGTCTTCGGCGGCCCCGATGAACTCGTCCGGCTCGACCTCGCCTCGGGTGGGATGGTTCCAGCGCAGCAGCGCCTCGGCGCCGACGATCGCCCCCGACTCGAGCGAGACGACCGGCTGGTAGCGGAGCTCGAACTCGCCGAGGTCGACGGCCCGGCGCAGCTCCTCGCCGGCGTCATGCCGGGATTGGATGCCTTTCAGCATCGACGCCTTGTACACCGCCCAGCGGCCCTTTCCGGCTGCCTTGGCGCTGTACATCGCGATATCGGCCTGGCGGAGGAGGTCCTCGGCCGAGCCTCCCTGCCGTCCGGCGGCAATTCCGATGCTGGCGGTGACGTGGGTCTGGATGTCCCCGATCAGGAACGGCTGGCCGATCGAGTCGGTGACGCGCTGCGCAACCTGCTCGGCGTTGGACAGGTCGGCATGGTCGTCCACCAGGATCGCGAACTCGTCGCCGCCCAGGCGAGCGGTCAGATCGGCCGTCCGGGTGCAGAGGTTGAGCCGTCGCGCGACCTCCACCAGCATGGCGTCCCCCACCTCGTGTCCGTACGTGTCGTTCACGAACTTGAAATCGTCGAGGTCCACGAACATCACTACCGATCGCCGGCTGCGCGTGATTGCGGCCAGCCGCGCATCGACGTTCTCGCGGAACAGGCTGCGGTTGGCCAGCTGGGTCAGCCCGTCGTGAAATGCCTGGTGCTTGAGCTCATCCTGCAGAACGGACAGCTTGGTCAGCGAGCGCTCCAGCTGCCCATTCTCCAGGGCCGTGCCGGCGTGGCTGGCGACCGTCGCGTACAGGCGCAGATCTTCCGCGGTGAAGGTGGTCACGTCCCCGAGCCGGTTGGTCACGACCATCGCACCAACGATGCCCTCGTCGGTCCCCAACGGCGCCACCATCGCGTCTCGGACTTCGCGGTCCTCGCCAAGCTCGAGGGAGGTGGAGTTCAGGAGGAACGCTTTCGGGTGCTCGGCCAGGTAGGCGTGGAGTGGTTTCCAGATGGCGGCGTCGCCGGGCGCCATGACCGTCGTCCGGTCCTCCGCCACCGATGTCACCAGGTACGCCTCCGACGGCTCGGCGGGGAAGATGACGATCTCCGCGCGCTCCGCACGGAACATCGTCCGGCTATGGACCAGCAGCTGGACGAGCGCCGAGTCGAGCTCGGGCGTGCGCTGGAGGATGCGCGTGGACTCGTACAGGAGCTCCATGGACTCGTGCTGCTGTCGCGCTCCGATGAAGGCTCGATACCCGAAGAAGAGGGTGGCGATGGGCACGACCAGGAGCCATGCCGCGCGCGGGTCGGCGATGACGATGATGACCGCCAGCAGGGCCACGCTCGTGTTCGTGGCGGCGACGACCGATGACACGCCGAGCATCTGCCGCAGCTTTGCCAACCCCAGGCTGCCCTCGGACACGGTGAGCGCGGCAGCCACCGCGAAGACGCCCACCACGTTCGCGATCCCCGTGCCGAGGAAGGCCGCCAACCAACGAGATGGATCGGTCATCGGTCCGGACCCGACCATGTGGAAGACCGCGAGCCCAATGCTCGACGACAGCGCAAACGAACCGATGTTGAAGGCCAGCTTGACCGGGGGCTGCCGGCGGTTCCAGGCCAGGGCCACCGCGGATCCCACCACCTGCGCGATGACGACGTCCAGCGGAGCGGCGAGGAACATGCCGATGACGAGCGGGAGCTCATTCAACGAGAACGTGTGAGCCCCTCGGCGGAAATGGAAGTGGATGACGCGGGCCTCGGCGGCCCAGAAACCGCCGGCGAGCACGAACCAGGGCAGCTGCCATGACGGATCCAGGGGCTCCAGCCCGGGGAGCACCAGGACGGCCACCGCCACCGCGGCGACGTCGATCAGCAACACGAAGGCCCAGACCCGCGATACGAGCGGCACCCGGGTCAGTCGAGCCACGACAGCCTGAGCCATCGGTGCGCCAAGCGTCCTGCCCCGGCCGAGACCGGGGTAGTGGCGCAGGCGCTCCCCGAGGCGGCCGTTCATAGCGTCGTCAGCCCACTCCGGGCCTTGAGCCGCCTAGTTCCAGCCGCCCGTGCTCCAGCTGTTGCCGGACCACGAGTTGCCCGACCAGCTGTTCCCACTCCAGCTGTTGCCGGACCACGAGTTGCCCGACCAGCTGTTCCCACTCCAGCTGTTGCCGGACCACGAGTTGCCCGACCAGCTGTTCCCACTCCAGCTGTTGCCGGACCACGAGTTGCCGGACCACGAGTTGCCCGACCAGCTGTTGCCGTTCCAGACGCCACCGGACCACGAGTTGCCTGCGGCTTCGAGAGCGGCCATGGCCGGCGAATTGAATTCGTGGCCGAAGATGTCCTGCTCGCCGGACAGCACGACCCCATCGTCGGAGACGTGGTCCGTGCCGCGGGCCAGCTCGAGCGATCCGGTACCGACCGAGGACGGCCAGATCTGCACGGAGATCGGCAGGTTCATGGTGAGCGCCTGAGTGAGTTGGACCTCACCGCCGCCGATGGCCTGCGCCTTGGCATTGATCTCGTACCCGCTGCCCATGAGCAGCGCCTTGACCTGGTCCGGCGTGGCGTCGGGGTACTTCTGCAGGACGAGCGCCACGGCGCCCGAAACGAGTGCGGCCGACTCCGACGTGCCGCTGCCCCGGAAGAAGCGATCACCGAGCTGTCCCGCGGGGTAGTTGAGGTCGATGTAGCTGTTCGGGACGCGCAGGCCCTGGAGGCGGACACCCGGGGCGACCAGGTCGACACCCCTCGTCGCGCCGCGCTTCGGCCACGGCGAGAACGCCGGGACGACGTCGTCGGCGAGCACAGCGGTGCCGAGCGAGTCGGTCGAGCCGACGGCCAGCAGGTAGCGGTTATTCGCCGGGTTGGCGAGGGCCGGCGCGTTGTTCATGTGCCGCTGGAAGCCCGCGTTGCCCCCGGCCGCCACGACCACGATCCCCTTCTTCCACGCCTGCTCGGCGGCGAACGACAGCGGATCGAAGATCGCATCCTGGGTCGAGTTCGTCCCGTAGGACAGGTTGATGACGCGGATGTTCATCCCGTTGTCGTACCGATGCTGGACGACCCAGTCGATGGCCGCGATCACCTGCGAGACATCGACGCCGCCGTCCGCGACGCCCACCTTGAGGCTCACGACTCGGGCATCCGGGGCGACACCCCGGTAGGCCGACGCCGGAGCGGAGGCGTACGGCTGCTGGAGTCCGGAATCCCGGCCGGCGATCAGGCCCGCCATGAACGTCCCGTGCCCATTGGTGTCGAGGTGCCGGTAGGCGTCGGCCTGCGATTCCAGGGACAGGTCGGGGCCGTAGACGATCTTGCCGGGAGTGGCCAGTCCCTCGACCGGGTTGACTCCCGTGTCGATGACCGCGACGTCCACCCCGGCGCCCGTGTATCCCGCCTGCCACCAGGCGGCGGCGCCCATCAAGAGGGTCGTGTTGGACATCGCGTACGGATCGGTGGCCGGATCGTAGGTCGCGCCCATGGATGCGGAAGGCGCCACGACCGAGGCGAAGAGCGCAAAGGCGGTCAGGGCAGTCGCAAAGCGATGCGGACGCCCAAAGGGCCGACTCCCGCCGGATGAAGGGCCCGATCGGAAGTATTCCCAGGACACGCCGAAGAGGATCCGCAGCCGTGCAACAGGACCGGCGGGAAGCTCGATGTGGGTTACCAGAGCGCGGTCGGCGGCGCGGTCGCGTCGACCGTCGACATCCGCGCCTGCGGTGCTGACTGCCTGCATCACTCTCCCCTTCACAGAATGATGCGAGGGCATTCTGGCGGCCGGGCTGTCTCGTGGGGTTCGACCACGAGACCCTTGGCTTTGCGTCCCCACCTCGCGGCAGGTTTGCCTTTTTCAGGCCATCGCCTGTTGGTGACGCGCCTCGTCACCTCATGCGAGGCTAGTCCTCGTCCGCGGCGGAACGACCCCCTCCGGCAGTACTTTCGGCACCAGTACTTTCGGCGGAAGCTGCCTGGAGGACGCGCCGCGCCGTGCCCGGCTCGAAGCCGCGTCTCACGAGGAACATCCCGAGCCGCTGGAGCGCCTTCGGGTCCTCTGGCAGCGGCCGTCCCTTCAGGTGCCGGTCAAGCGCGGCGGCCGCCCGCTCGTCATCGGTGGCCGGCAGCTCCCCGTCCGGCGCGTCCCGCAGCGACGCGATGACCGCCGGCGACAGCCGCTTGGCCCGCAACTCAGATTCGAGCGCCATCCGTCCGCGCGGGGCGTGGCGATCGCGCTGCTCCACCCACCACCGGGCGAAGGCCTCGTCGTCCACGAACCCGATCCGCTCCAGGCGCTCGAGCGTGGCGGCCACCACCTCGTCGGACGCGCCGGCACGGCGAAGCCGCTGCTCGACTTCCCAGCGAGAGCGAGGCCGCGTCCCGAGGAAGCGTCCCGCGATCTCGAACGCCTGCTCGGGATCCGGCGGAGGCTTCGGCTCCGAGGCCCTCCCCGCGCGCTTCCGAGGCGTTGTCACCCGGTCAGGCCGGGGTCGCGGACTCCGCGGTCGCCGACTCCGACTCGGGCACCGTCCCGTCGTCGCCGATGGTGATGGCCGCCACCCGGCCGCGGATCTCGTCCTCGATCGCGTCGGCCATGCCGGGGTTGGCCTTCAGGAACTCGCGCGCCGCCTCGCGGCCGTTGCCGAGGCGGGTGTCGCCGTAGTTGAACCACGCGCCCGTCTTCGACAGCACGCCCGACGCGATCCCGACGTCGAGCAGGCCGCCCTCGCGGGAGATGCCCTCGTTGTAGAGGATGTCGAACTCCGCGATCCGGAAAGGCGAGGCGACCTTGTTCTTCACGACCTTGACCCGGGTCCGGCTGCCGAACGCATCGGTCCCGTTCTTCAGCGTCTCGATCCGACGGATGTCCATCCGGATCGAGGCGTAGAACTTCAGGGCGCGGCCGCCGGGCGTGGTCTCGGGGTTGCCGAACATGACCCCGATCTTTTCGCGCAGCTGGTTGGTGAAGACCAGCGCCGTGTTCGAGCGGCTCACGGCGCCGGTGAGCTTGCGCAGCGCCTGGCTCATGAGCCGGGCCTGGAGGCCGACGAAGGAGTCCCCCATCTCGCCTTCGATCTCCGCCCGCGGCACGAGGGCCGCCACCGAGTCGACGATGACGACGTCCACGCCGCTGCTCCGAATGAGGGTCTCCGCGATCTCGAGTGCCTGCTCCCCGGTGTCCGGCTGGCTGACGAGCAGCTCGTCCACGTTGACGCCCAGGTTGCGGGCGTACCCCGGGTCCAGCGCGTGCTCGGCGTCGATGAAGGCCACGATCCCGCCGGTCTTCTGGGCGTTGGCGGCGATGTGGTAGCACAGGGTCGTCTTGCCGCTCGACTCGGGGCCGAAGATCTCCGTGATCCGGCCGCGCGGCACGCCGCCCACGCCGAGGGCGAGGTCGAGCGCGATCGACCCGGTCGGAATGACATCGACCGCCATCCGCGCACCGGTGTCGCCGAGCCGCATGATCGCGCCCTGCCCGAACTGCTTCTCGATCTGGAGGATGGCCGCATCGACCGCGCGGGCGCGCTCGCCGTTGGCCGGGTTCTTCTCCCCGTTGGCCTTGGTCTTGGGGGCGGCCGCTGTCGCGTCCATGCGGGATCCGGGCTCCTTCCTGACTGCTCGGGTGGCTTCGCGGGTCACCCGGCGTCGGGTTCGTCGCGCGGCTTGCGGGTCGGCTTGATGACCTCCACCGTCGTGGGCTCGTAGACCATCGGCGGCGCGGCCTTGTGGGCCTTGTCCTTCTTCTGGCGCTTCGGCTGCTTCTTGGGGCGGTCTCGATTGCCCATCGGCGTATCACTCGTCCCTGTCGATGTCCGACGCAGGATCAGTCTCGGACAGCGTCCTGTATCGGCTCGTTACTGCTTGATTGCGGGTCGTCGTCCGGAGCCGCGAACTGGCCTGTCACGCGGTCGCGAAGGGCCTCGTAGCCGCCATCCGTGAGCGCCTGGCGGATGGCCCGCATCAGGTCGAGAGTATAGGTGAGGTTATGGACCGAAGTGAGCCGATGGACGAGCAGCTCCCCGGCCCGGAACAGGTGGGCGAGGTATGCCCGGGAGTAGTCGCGGCAGGTCTCGCAGCCGCAGGCTGCGTCCACCGGGCGGGGGTCGTCCTGGACCGCCGTGTTCGCCAGCCGGAGACGCCCTTCCGAGGTCCACAGCTGCCCGTGGCGCGCCAGGCGGGTGGGGAGCACGCAGTCGAACAGGTCCACCCCATGCTCGATGGCGACGAAGAAATCCTCCGGCGACCCGACCCCCATCAGGTAGCGCGGACGCGGGTCGTCGGCCAGCGCGTCGGCGACCGTTTCCAGGGCCGCGGCCATGTCCGCCTTCGACTCCCCGACCGACAGGCCACCGATGGCGATGCCGTCGAAGGGCAGCCCGCCGATGGCGCGGGCTGACGCCTGCCGCAGGGAGCGATCCACCCCGCCCTGGATGATCCCGAACACCGCCTGGTCGGCCCGCCGCCGGGACGCGAGGGAACGAGCCGCCCAGGCGTGCGTCCGGTCCATGGCCGCCGACGTCTCGCCCGGCGGCGCGTCCGACCCGACCAGGTGGTCCAGGACCATGGCGATGTCACTGCCCAGTGCCTCCTGGATCTCGATCGCCCGTTCCGGGGTGAGGCGGACTGCCGATCCATCGAGGTGCGAGGCGAAGGTCACGCCATCGTCGTCCACCGTTCGCAGATGGCCGAGGCTGAAGACCTGGTAGCCACCGGAGTCGGTGAGGATCGGTCCGTCCCAGGCCATGAATTCGTGCAGTCCGCCCAACCGGGCGATCCGCTCCTCTCCCGGCCGGAGGGTGAGGTGGTAGGTGTTGGCGAGCAGGATGGTGGTTCCGGCCTGGCGGAGGTCGCGCGGGGTGACCGCCTTTACCGTGGCCTGGGTTCCGACTGGCATGAACTGCGGCGTGTCCACGGTGCCGTGCGGCGTGTCCAGCCGACCCAGGCGGGCGCGGCCGACGCCCGTGGGCCGGACCTCGAAGCTGATGGGTGGCGGCACGTGCCGAGGATACCGGCCGGGGAAGCCCGGTCAGCGGACGAGCATCGCGTCCCCGAACGAGTAGAACCGGAAGCCGCGCTCCAGCGCGGACCGATAGGCGGCGAGCAGCGTGTCACGGGCCTCGAGCGCGCTCGTGCCCTGCATCCCGTCCTGGACGAACGCGGTCACCAGCAGCAGCAGCGAGCTGCGCGGCAGATGGAAGTTGGTCACCAGCGCGTCCACCGACCGAAAGGCGTGGGGCGGGGCGATGAACAGGTCGGTCCAACCCTGGGGGTCGCCCGTCTGGGCGAGCGTCTCGAGGACCCTGGCCGTCGTGGTCCCGACCGCCACCACCCGGCCGCCACCGGTCTTCGTCCGGACGATGGCCGACCGGGTCGCGTCCGGCACGACGTACCACTCGCGGTGGATGTGGTGCTCGTCGACGTACGTGCCGTCCAGCGGCTGGAACGTGTCCAGCCCCACGTGGAGCGTCACTGCCGCGCGCTCGACGCCCCCCTGCGCGAGCTCGTCCAGGAGGCGCGGCGTGAAGTGGAGGCCAGCCGTCGGAGCGGCCGCCGAGCCGGGCGGCTCGGCGTAGACGGTCTGGTACCGGTCGTCGGGCGCATCGCCGGCGGTGATGTACGGCGGCAGGGGCATCTCGCCGATCTCGTCCATGAGCTCGATCGGGTCGCGCGTCAGGGTCACCGCCCGCGTCCCCTCCCCCACCGCATCGCCCACGGTCAGGGTGTCGCCGTTCGTGAGCTGGACCGATGCGCCCGGTCGCAGGCGGCGACCGGGCCGGACGAGGGCCTCCCATTGCCCGTGGGACAGTGGACGGAGGAGCAGGACCTCGGTCGCTCCCCCGCCGGAGCGCCGTCCGCGGAGCCGGGCCCGCAGCACGCGGCTGTCGTTGACGACCAGGAGGTCACCGCGGTGCAGCCATCGGCCGATGTCCGCGAAGCGTCCCTCGGTCAGCGCGGGCTGCCCCGGCGTGGAGGCAGCGCGATCGAAGACCAGCAACCGGCTGGCGTCTCGCGGCTCGGCCGGCGACTGGGCGACAGCGTCGGTCGGCAGCTCGTAGTCGAAGTCGTCGACCCGAAGACGGCGTTCGGAGGCATCGGTCACGACAACAGGCTAGTCCGATCGACGGGGAACAGTGCGACGCCCGGCCGGATGGCCCGGCCGGGCGTCATCGGTTTGAGGCAGGCGCTAGATGTACGTCTGGATCAGCGCCTGCGCGAAGTACACCAGGAACGCCAGGAAGACGATCCACATCAGCCAGTGGACGTCCCGGGCCTGGCGCCCGATGACCTTGAGGAAGACCCATACGACGAGGCCGGCGCCGATGCCGATCGTGATCGTGAAGGTCAACGGCATCAGGATCATGATCAGGAGCGCCGGGAGACCGATATAGATGTCCCGAACGTCGATCTCGCCGATCTGGGTGAACATCAGGTAGCCGACCAGGACCAGGGCCGGGGCCGTGGCCACCAGCGGGATGATCTGGACGATCGGTGCCAGGAAGATCGCGGCGAGGAACAGGAGGCCGACGACGACGGCCGTCATGCCGGTCCGTCCGCCCTCCCCCACTCCAGCCGCGCTCTCGATGTAGCGTCGTGTTCGAGCTGACGCCAGCCGCACCACCAACCGCGGCCGCCAGGCCGTCGACCAGGAGGACGCGTCCGACGCCCGGAACCGTGCCGTCTTCCTCGGCGAGACCCGCCTCGGCGGAGATGCCGGTCACGGTGCCCATCGTGTCGAAGAAGTCGCTGAGCATGATGGTGAAGATCGCCAGGATCGCGGCCAGCACGCCGGCCTCGATGGTGAAGATCCCCGCCAGGTCCTGGAGGCCCAGGCCCAGCGTGCTGAAGCTCGGCGTCCACACGAACTCATCCGGAATGGCCTGCACCCCGGTGATGATGGCCAGGATGGTGGTCGCTGCGATGCTGATGATCAGCGCGCCCCTCACCTTCAGGGTCCAGAGCGCGAAGGTCAGGAGCAGGCCGGCCAGGAAGACGAAGTCGGCCGGATCGGTCGGGAACTGGAACGCGAGCGGCGGGGGCGGCGGAGCGAATTCCGGCGTAACCCCGACGATCATCCCGCCATCCCAGAAGCCGATGAACAGGATGAACAGGCCGATGCCCACGCCGATGGCCCGCTTCAGGCCCAGTGGCACCGCGTTCATGATCGCCTCGCGCAGGCCGACGATGACCAGCAACGAGATGATGAGACCTTCGATGACGATCACGCCCATGGCCTGGGCGGCCGTCATGCCCAGGCCGAGCACCAGGCCGAACGCAACCGCCGCGTTCAGACCGAGGCCGGCGGCCAGGGCGAAGGGATAGTTGGTGATGAGGCCCATGGCCAGGGTCATGATTCCGGCCACCAGCGCGGTCCCCGCCGCCACCGCGACTGGATCGAGACCCATCGGCCCGGCGATGATCGCCGGGTTGAGGGCCACGATATAGACCATCACCAAGAAAGTGGTTACGCCGGCCCGGATCTCGGTGCCGACGTTTGTACCCCGTTCCGTGAACTTGAAGAACGAATCCACGTTATGGGGACCCTCCTCTTCCCTGGGCCGACGCCGCACCAAGGGCTGGGTGCGTGACGCGACCCGGAGCCGGATCGTAGCGGGCCAGAATGTGGATATCGGCGGATTTCTGCGCGGCTGTCCCCGACCGCACCGATTCGTGCGGCAGGGGCCCGAAATTCAGTCGAACAGGCCCGGTTGCGCGCTCGCGGTCAGCGCCTCGGCGGGGGGCGTCATCCCCAGGTGGGTCCAGGCGGTGGGCGTCAACAGGCGACCGCGCGAGGTCCGCGCCAGCAGGCCCGCCTGGATGAGGTACGGCTCGACGACGTCCTCGATCGTCTCCACCGGCTCGCTGATGGTGGCGGCCATGGTCTGGAGGCCGACCGGTCCCCCGCCGTGGTGCTCGGCCATCGCGGTCAGCAGCTGACGGTCGAGCGCGTCGAGCCCCCGCTTGTCGATATCGAGCAGATCGAGGGCCGCCTCCGCGGCGGCCGTTGTCGCTCGCCCGTCCCCGTCGCCACGGACCTGCGCGTAGTCGCGGACCCGTTTGAGCAGCCGGTTCGCGATCCGGGGCGTGCCCCGGCTGCGGCGCGCGATGAGCGTGGCCGCGTCGCCGTCCAACGGAATCTCGAGGATCCCGGCGCTGCGGTGGAGGATGGTGACCAGGTCGGCATCGGTGTAGTAGTCGAGCCGATGGGTGACCCCGAAGCGGTCGCGCAGCGGTCCGGTGATGCTCCCCACCCGGGTGGTGGCCCCGATGATCGTGATCGGCTCGATCTGGAGCCGAACCGTCCGCGCTCCCGGGCCCTTGCCCAGCACGATGTCGAGCGCGAAGTCCTCCATCGCCGGGTAGAGCACCTCCTCGACGACGTGCGACAGGCGGTGGATCTCGTCGATGAACAGGACGTCGCCGCGCTGGAGGCCGGTCAGGATGGCGGCCAGGTCTCCGGCCCGCTCGATGGCCGGCCCCGACGTCGTCCGCAGCTGCGCGCCGACCTCCGCCGCCACGATCGTTGCCAGCGTCGTCTTGCCCAGGCCGGGGGGTCCGTAGAGCAGGATGTGGTCCACCGGCTCGGACCGCTGGCGGGCGGCGTCGATCAGGATGGCCAGGTTCTCCTTGATCCGCTCCTGCCCCGCGAACTCGTCCAGGCGGCGAGGGCGAACGGTCGCTTCGAGCGCGAGCTCGTCCTCGAGGGCCTCGGCGCTGCCGACCCGTTCGATGGTCACGAGTCGAGTCTAGCCTCCAGGTCGTCGAGGTCGGCCTCGGTGTCGACATCCGGGGCATGCACCGGCACGGGCACCGCCTCGACCATCTCGGGATGGGCGGCCAGGACCTCCCGCAGACCGATGTCCCCGCTCAGCGCCATGACCGTGGGGACGGCATCGGGCTCGATCAGGACGGGCGGCCCGTAGCGGCCTTCGGCCGAGGCGGCCACCAGCGGCCGGTTCCCGCGCGCGGCGAGCACCGCCGCGATCGCCTCGGGCGCCACCGTCGGCTGGTCGACGAGCAGGACGAGCGCGGCGCGCTCCGGCGGCACGGCACCGATCCCGAGCTGGAGGGAGGTGCTCATCCCGCGGGCCGGGTCATGGTTCACCACCGCCTCCACGCGTGCCGGCGTCTCCGCCCCGACCGGCACGACCGCGATGATCGGGTCGAGCCCGGCCTCGCGAGCCCGCCTCGCGACGTGGCTGAGCAGCGTCTGCCCGCCCAGCTGGGCGACGAGCTTGGGGCTGCCGAAGCGCCGGCCCTGACCGGCGGCGAGGATCACGGCGGCCACCTTCGATTGGTCCGTCATCGGTCGCATACTGGACCTCTGATGGACGAAGCGCTCGCGGCGGTCCGCAGCTGGAGGGGTGACGGTCGTCAGGCGGCGCTGGCCACCGTGGTCCGGGTCGAGGGCTCCGCTCCACGGAGGGTCGGCGCCAAGCTGGCGGTGTCCACGGACGGCGAGATGGCCGGATCGGTCAGCGGCGGATGCGTGGAGGGGGACGTCGTCGAGCACGCGCTGACCGTGCTGCACGCCGGTCACCCGGTCGTGCGCCGCTACGGGATCAGTGACGAGCAGGGGCTCGAGGTCGGACTGATGTGCGGCGGCACGATCGAGGTGCTGATCGAGCCGGTCGAGGGGCCGCGGGCGGCGCTGGTGGAGCTGTTCACCGCCCTCGTCGCCGCTGAGCGGCCGGCAGCCCGCGAGATCGCGATCACAGGCGAGGCGATGGGGACCCGGCGCATCCTCGACGGGGATGCGGCGCTCCACGTCACCGACTCCGGCGAGGTCGTCTATGACCGTGCCCTGCCGCCGCCGCGGGTCTGGATCGTGGGCGCGGGCCACATCGCCGAGCACGTGACCGCATTTGCCGCCCGCGCCGGATTCACGCCCCTGGTCGTGGACCCGCGGCGGCTGTTCGCCGAGCAGCCGCGTTTCGGGGGCGCCTCCGTCATCCCTGACTGGCCCGATCGCGCGTTCGCCGAACACGGGCTCCGCGCGGACGACGCGGTCGTCGTGCTGTCCCACGACCCGAAGATCGACGAGCCGGCCCTGGTCGCCGCCCTGACCGCCGAGCACGGCCCGGCCTATGTCGGCGCGATCGGCAGCCAGCGAGCGCAGGAGGATCGTCGGGCCCGGCTGCGCACCGCGGGCCTCACCGACGAGCAGCTGGCCGCGCTGCGGGCACCCATCGGTCTCGATCTCGGAGGGCGCGAACCCGCCGAGATCGGCCTGGCGATCGTGGCCGAGCTGGTGGCCGCCCGTCATGGTCGCGGCGGCGGACCGCTGAGCCGCCGGTGAGCGACCTCCTCCTCCGCGGCGGCACCCTGGTCGATGGCAGCGGCGCGCCCGGCCGCACCGGCAGCCTGCTTGTCGCCGATGGACGGCTGCGGCTGCTCGAGGCCGACGACGACGCGCCACCGGTCGAGCGGGTCATCGACGCGACGGGGATGGTCGTCGCGCCCGGGTTCATCGACCTCCACTCGCACTCGGGCCTGTGGCTCCTCCACGAGCCGTCGCACGAGCCGAAGGTCCGCCAGGGGGTGACCACCGAGGTCATCGGGGTGGACGGCCTGTCCTATGCGCCGCTGAACGATCCGGACGATCTCCAGGCGCTGGTGGTGATGAACGCCGGCCTCGACGGCCGTCCGGACGTCGCGCTCGACTGGGACACGGTCGCCTCGTACCTCGGCCGCTTCGACGGCACGGTAGCGGTGAACGTGGCGCTCATGATCGGCAACTCCGCCCTGCGCATCTGCGTCCTCGGCTGGGACGACGTCCCGGCCGACCACATGGCGATGGCCGACATGCGGGCCATGCTCCGCGAGGGGATGGCCGAGGGCGCGTTCGGCCTGTCGAGCGGGCTGGACTACCCGCCCGGCGCCTACGCGACCACGGAGGAGCTGGCGGATCTCACCGCCACCGCGGCGCGCGAGGGCGGCTTCTACCACACCCATGTGCGGTACGACCTCGGCGACCGGTACCTCGATCCGTTCCGCGAGGCGCTGGCCATCGGCGACATGGCCCACGGACCGGTGCACCTCACCCACTTCTATCACCGCCGGAACTACCCCGGTGGGCACGAGCCGATGCTGGCGCTCGTCGACGACGCCCGGGCCGAGGGCCAGGACGTCACGTTCGACACCTACCCGTACGAGTGGGCGTCGACCCGGCTCCTCATCCAGCTCCCCCACTGGGTCCAGGCCGGCGGGCCGGACGCGCTCAAGGAGCGGCTGGCGGACGGGGCAACCCGCCAGCGACTGCGCGAGGAGATGTCACGCCACGACCCCCTGCACGGCGCGCCGCTCACCTGGGCCGACGTGCGGCTCGGTGCCTTTCACTCCGCGGCGAACCAGCGGTGGGAGGGCCGCACGCTGGAGGAGGTCAGCCGCGAGATCGACCGCGACCCGATCGACACGCTGTGCGATCTCCTGCTCGAGGAGGACCTCCGCCTCAACCAGGTCACGCCCGGGCCGTGGTCCGAGACCCTCCCCCACTTCGTCGCCCACCCGGTCGGCATGGTCGGCACCGACTCGACGTTCATCGGTCTGAAGCCGTCGCCGCGCAGCTATGGCTCCTATCCCCGGGTCCTGGGCCAGTTCGTCCGCGACGAGCGGCGGCTCAGTCTCGAAGAGGCGGTGCGCAAGATGACCTCCGCCCCGGCGGCCCGGCTCGGCTTGCGCGACCGCGGCCTGCTGCGCGACGGGTACGCGGCGGACGTCGTGGTCTTTGACCCGGCCCGTGTTCGGTCGAATGCCACGGTCGACGAGCCGAGGCAGTTCCCGGACGGGATCGAGCACGTGATCGTCAACGGGGAGCTGGTGGTCGACGGCGGTCGCCACACCGGCGCCCTCCCGGGACGTGCCCTCCGCCACGGGCGCGACTAGTTCGCGACTGGATACCATGCGGCCGTGACGACGCGGGCCCCGACGGAGACGCCGCTCCTCCTCGCTCCCGGCACCATCGCGCCGGGGCGGGCCCGCGCCGCGCTGCCGCTTCGCCGCGAGGGCCCCGAGAAGCTGACCGGTCTGGCGAAGTACGCCGACGACCTCGTCTTCCCGGGCGCCTGGTACGGGGCCACCATCCGCTCCACGGAGCCGCACGCCAAGCTGCGCAGCATCGACCTCGACCCGAACTTCGACTGGTCCAAGGTCGTGGTCGTGACCGCGGACGACATCCCCGGTGACAACGTCGTCAGCCTCATCCAGGACGATCAGCCGGTCCTCGTCTCGCTCGGCGGGGAGATCCAGCACCAGGCGGAGCCGGTCTGCCTGCTGGCGGCGCCGGATCGGGACCTGTTGCGGGTCGCGAAACGGCACGTCTCGCTCCGCACCGACCGGCTGCCTGCGGTCTTCGACCCCCTGCGCTCCGACCACGAGTTCGCCCATTTCGAGCTGGCCAGGGGCGACATCGAGGCCGGTCTGGCGGCGGCCGAGATCGTGGTCGAGGGCGAGTACCGGGTCGGCCACCAGGAGCAGCTGTACATCGAGAACCAGGCCATGATCGCGGTCCCCCGCCCCGACGGCGGGATCGAGATCCACGGCTCGATGCAATGCCCGTACTACATCCACGCTGCGCTGAAGCGGGCGCTGAACCTGACCGATGCCCAGGCCGTGGTCATCCAGGCCGAGACCGGCGGCGGCTTCGGCGGCAAGGAGGAATACCCCTCGATCATCGCCCTCCATGCCGCGCTGCTGGCCCAGCGGGTCGGCAAGCCAGTGCGCATGATCTACGACCGCCACGAGGACATCAGCGCGACGACGAAGCGCCACCCGGCGTGGATCAGGCACCGGACCGGGGTCACTCGTGACGGGCAGCTGGTGGCCCAGGACATCGAGGTCGTGATGGATGGCGGCGCCTACGTGACCCTCACTCCGGTGGTGCTCAGCCGCGGCACGATCCATGCCGGCGGACCATACGAATGCCCGAACGTGCGGATCCGGGGCCGCGCGATGCGGACCAACACCCCTCCCAACGGCGCGTTCCGCGGGTTCGGCGCACCACAGACCGAGTTCGCGGCCGAGACCCAGGTCAACCGGATCGCCGAGCGTCTGGGCCTCTCGCCCCTCGCCCTGCGCCGGAGATGGGTGTACCGCGAGGGCGGGGTCACGCCCACCGGCCAGGTCCTGCGCGAGAGCGTGGCCGGGCTCGAGGTCCTGGAAGCCGCCGCGCAGGCCAGCGAATACGAGGGCGTGGCGCCCCACACCCGGAAGGCGCGGGAGCAGCGCGCGCCCGACGCTCGCACGGCCCGCGGGATTGGCCTCTCGCTGGCATGGCACGGGGCGGGATTCACGGGCTCGGGCGAGGTGCATCTGGCCAGCGTGGCCTCGCTGGAGCTCACCGCGGGCGGTGGGATCCGGATCCTCACCGCATCGACCGAGATGGGCCAGGGGACGAAGACGATCTTCCCCCAGCTGGTGGCCGAGGCGCTGGGCGTGGAGCCGGACGCGGTCGAGATCGCGCCGCAGGACACCTCCATCGTCCCCGACTCCGGACCGACGGTGGCATCCCGCACGGCCATGGTCGTCGGCGGGCTGCTGATCAGGGCCGCCGAGCGGATGAGGACCCAGGTGGAGGACGCGACCGGCGGATCCTTCGCGGACACCTATCGGTCCTTCGCGAAGAGCCGTGGACCACTCCGCGTGGACGAGCAATTCACCCCGTACCCGGGTGTCCAGTTCGACGACGCGACCTACACCGGCGACGCGTACCCCTGCTTCGGCTGGGCGGCCGCGGTGGCGGAGGTGGAGATCGATCTCGACACGGGCGAGGTGACCGTGACCGATGTCGTCAGCGCCGACGAGATCGGCCGGGTCATCCACCAGGTCCTGGCCGAGGGCCAGGTCGAGGGCGGCTCGCTGCAGGCGGTCGGCTACGCAACGATCGAGGAGCTGAAGCTGGTCGACGGCCGCTACCTGAATGACCGGCTGGCCACCTACCTCATCCCGACCGCGATGGACGCCCCCCGGATCACCTCGCTTCTGCTCGAGCACCCGTACAGCGGCGCGCCGCACGGGGCGAAGGGGGTCGGCGAGCTGCCGATGGACGTCGTCGCCCCGGCGATCGTTGCCGCGATTCACGATGCGACCGGGCACTGGATCACGGATCTTCCGGCCACCCCCGAACGCGTGCTGGCAGCGCTGACCGGCTCCACGCCGCTGCCGCCGCCCGGGATCAGCAGCGCGCGGCCGGCATGACCTACCGGCTGACGGTCAACGGTGTGCCCTCGGAGGTCGAGGCACCCGGGATGCGCCGCCTGCTCGACGTCCTGCGCGAGGACCTCGGGCTGACCGGCACCAAGGAGGGCTGCGGCGAGGGCGAGTGCGGCGCCTGCTCGGTGCTGCTCGACGGGGCGGTGGTCGACGCGTGCCTCGTCCCGCTGTGCCAGGCCGACGGCGCGTCGGTCGAGACGGTGGAGGGCCTTGGCACGGACGACGGCCTGAACGTGCTGCAGGCCGCGTTCCTCGAGACCGGGGGCGCCCAGTGCGGGATCTGCACGCCCGGCATGCTGATCGCGGGCGAGGCCTTCCTTGCGTCTGGAGCCGAGCCCACCGAGGAGGCGGTCCGCGAGGCGATCGCCGGCAACCTGTGCCGCTGCACCGGGTACACGAAGATCATCGACGCGATCGTGCTCGCCGCCGAGCGGCGGCTGGCGAACAGCCCACCGGTCGGGTAGCGGAACGATGCCGGTCGAGCCGCCCGTCGAGTCACCGACCTCCCTGACCGATGCCTATCGGCTGCTGGCCGATGGTGGGGCAGCCTGGCGGCCGGTTGCCGGAGGGACGGACCTGCTGGTCCAGATCACGGGCGAGCTCGGTCCGGCGCCGGACCGCGTCCTGAACATCTGGGGACTGGAGGAGCTGCGGGGCATCAACCTCGAGGGCGACGAGCTCGTGATCGGCGCGCTCACCACGTACACCGACCTGCGCACGTCGCCGCTGGTGGGCGAGCTGCTGCCGGCCCTGGCAGCCGCGTCCGCGACCATCGGCGCGGCGCAGATCCAGAACCGGGGCACGGTCGGCGGCAACCTGGCCAACGCCTCCCCCGCCGGGGACACCCTGCCCGTCTGGCTCGCCACCGACGGCCAGATCGTGCTCGGCAGTGCCGCCGGCGAGCGTTCCGTGCCCGCCGCGCAGTTCTTCACCGCCTACCGGGAGACCGCTCGCCGCGACGACGAGCTCGTCCTGCGCGTCCGCGTGCCGCTCCTCCCCCGTCGCCACGTCCGGTTCCGCAAGGTCGGTACGCGGCGAGCGCAGGCGATCAGCAAGGTGGTCATGGCCCTGTCCTGGCTGACCGGGGAGGACGGGGAGTGGCACGACACCCGGCTGGCCCTCGGGTCCGTCGCCGCCACTCCGGTTCGGGCCCACGCCACCGAGGCGGCGTTGAACGGAACGCATCCGGTGGCGGCCACCGCCGATAGTGCGGTCGTCGCCCTCGAGGGCGAGATCAGTCCCATCGACGACGTCCGCTCCACGGCGGAGTATCGGAAGCTGGTGGCGGGACGTGTCCTCCGCCGCATCATCCGAGAAGAAGGAGGCTGGTAGTCAGATGATCGAGCCGCGCGGCTCGCGGGTCCTGGGCATTCTCCTCGTGCTGGTCATCATCGTCGTGGTCTTCATCGGTCTGTGGGCATTCCTGAGCATGGCCTTCGTGGAGAGCGGCATCCCCAACGGCTCGGTGCTGTTCACGTTCGGGGCGATCTTCCTCGGCGCGGTCGCCATCGCGACGACGGTGTGGGTCATCCGGCTCGTCCGCGACCGGCAGGCCGCCGTTCCGCCGGAGGTCCCAGCCGACCCGCCGGGCGATCCCGACATCACTGCATGACCCAGTCCGCGTCCGGGACCGTCACGCTTCTCTTCGCTGACGTGGCGGGCTCGACGCGGCTGCTCGCGGCGCTCGGCGCGGATTACTCAGCCGTCCTGGCGGACTACCGCCGTCTCATGCACGAGGCGGCGGCTCCCCAGAGCGGGACGCTCATCGACACCGCGGGGGATGGCCTGTTCTACTCCTTCCCGACGGCGCGTGGTGCCCTCATCGCCGCCCTTGACGCCCAACGCGCGCTTCGGACGCATCGGTGGCCCCAGGACGCGGAAGTGGAGGCGCGGATGGGCATCCACACCGGGGAGCCCGTCTCCTCCGACGCGCAGCTGGTGGGGATCGACGTCCATCGAGCGGCCCGGATCTGCGCTGCGGGTCACGGGGGACAGGTGCTCGTCTCGGTCACGACCCACGAGCTGCTGGGAGGGGCTGCGCCCGCCGACACCACCCTGCGCGACCTGGGGGAGCACCGTCTGAAGGACCTCGATCGCCCCGAGCGGGTGTTCCAGGCGACCGCGTCCGACATGCCGACCGAGTTTCCGCCGCTGCGCTCGCTGGACAACTGGCCGAACAACCTCCCGCGCCAACTGTCGACCTTCGTCGGCCGTGCCGAATCCCTCGCGGCGGTGACCGAGCAGCTGGGCACGACCCCGCTGCTCACGCTCGTCGGCCCGGGCGGAGTTGGCAAGACCCGCCTCGCGCTGGAGGCCGCTGCCAGCGCGATGGACCGGTTTCCCGATGGAGCATGGGTCATCGACCTCGCAGCGCTCGGAGATGGCTCACTGATCCCGGAGGCCGTGGGCTCAACGCTTCGCGTCAAGGAGCAGCCCGGCGTCCCGATTCTCCGCACGCTCGCGCAGCACATCGGCGAGCGGCGCATCCTCCTCTTCTTCGACGACTGCGACCACGTCCTGGAGTCGGTGGCCGCCGTGTCCGACGAGCTCCTGCGCGCCTGCGACCAGCTGCGCATCCTCGTCACCAGCCGGGAAGCGCTGGGCATGGCCGGCGAGAGCCTCTACCCGGTGCCGTCCCTCGACCTCCCAGCCCGTGGAGCCGAGGTATCGGCGGTTGACGTCGCTCAGGCCGAGGCCGGCCAACTCTTCGTGGACCGCGCGAAAGCCGTCCAGCCAGCCTTCACGCTCACCGAGCAGAATGCCGCGGCCGTCGCCCAGATCTGTCGCCGGCTGGATGGCATCCCGCTCGCCATCGAGCTTGCCGCAGCGCGAGTCAAGTCACTGCCCCCCGAGCAGATCGCCACTCGCCTGGACGACCGCTTCCGTCTCCTGACCGGTGGCAGCCGCATGGCGCTGCCCCGCCACCGGACGCTGAAGGCGGCCATGGACTGGAGCTTCGAGCTCCTGACCGATGCCGAACGAGAGTTGTTCGTGCGGCTGTCGGTGTTCGCCGGCACGTTCGGCCTCGAAGCGGTCGAGAGCGTGTGCGAAGGCGGGCTCGTGGCCCGGGGCGACGCCCTGGACCTGCTCAGCCGCCTCATCGACCGATCCCTGGTGGTCCTCGAGGAAACACCCGCCGAGGCGCGCTACCGGCTCCTCGACACGGTTCAGCAATACGCGCAGGAGCGGCTCCTGGAGAGCGACCCGGCGAGCGCGATTCGAGAACGACACCGGTCGTACATGCTCAGCCTGGTCGAACGCACTGCGCCCTTGCTCTTTGCCGGCCCGCAGGCCGCGGATGCCGCGGCTCGCATCGCGGCTGACCACGAGAACGTGCGCGCCGCGCTCCAGTGGACCGACGACGACCCGGCCGGTGCCCCCGAGGAGCTGCGGCTCGCCGGCAACCTCTGGCGCTACTGGGAGATGGAGGGCCACCTGGCCGAGGGCCGGGGGTGGCTGTCGCGCGCGCTGGCGCGGACCGACGGCGAGGTGTCCGAGCTGCGCGCGAATGCGCTCAGCGGGCTGGGCAGCCTCGCGTCCCAGCAGGGGGACCTGGCCGCCGCCCTGACGGCCTACGAGGGGGCGCTCACGATCCAGCGGGAGATCGGCAAGGCGCACGCCACGGCGTACGCGTGCACCAACCTCGCCAACGTCTGCGTGGAACGTGGGGATTTCGAGCGGGCACGGGATCTCTACGAGGAGGGGATCGCCCTCATCCGGCAGACGCCGGACGCGCCAGGGGTGGCCTTTGGTGTGCTGAACCTGGCCGATGTCGCCGCCCGCCAGGGGGACCGGGCGGAAGCACGGCGGCTCTTCGACGAGGCGGTCGCGATCGTCCGATCGACGGGCGATCCGATTGGATTGGCCATTGCGCTCGGTCGGGATGCGACGTTCAGCCTCCAGGTCGGAGACGCGGCCGAGGCCCGGGCCAAGCACGAGGAGGCGCTCGAGCTGTACCGCCGCTTCGGCGATGGTCGAGGCGTGGCTCGCACCCTGATGTTCCTCGGCGACATCGTCGCCGTCGAGGGCGACCTGGCGGAGGCGGAACGGATGTATCGGTTGAGCATCGATGAACGGAGCCGGCTCGGTGACCGGGCCGGGCTGGCCGCCGCCTGCGACCGCATCGCGCGCCTGCTCGTCCTGTCCGACCCCGAACGGGCGGCGCGGCTCCTGGGCTACGCCGACGCCCAACGCGACGCGATCGGCGCATCGCTCCCGCCGGCGGATGCCGCGGAGCGCGATCAGCTCATCTCCGCCCTGCAGAGCCGCCTCGGGGACGCCTTCACCGGGCTGCGAGGCGACGGACGGCGCTCCTCGCTCGACGCCGTGCTGGGCGCTGCGATGTCCGCGGGTGCCGCCTAGGCCCCCTCGGTGACCTCCTGGATGATGTCCGCCAGCAGCCCGTGGGCCTCACGATGCACGTCCTCGGCCGCCTGCGGGCTCGGCGCCTCGACCAGGCAGTAGACCTTCCCCGTCGCCTCGTCATACCAGTAGCGCAGGTACGACACGCCGTACTTGCCCTGGACCTCGACGTCGCGGGCGTGCGCCTGCGCGACCGCCTCCCCGGTCAGGCCGGGAACGTGGTTGTGGGTGTCAAGATAGAGCGGCATGGACGGCTTCTCTCCACTAGGCACCTGCGGTCCGCGAGGATTGCGGCGGCGTATGGTACGACGCGCCTGACCGATGCGCAGGCCGACGCGCGACGAGGTGACGGTCTTCCCGACGACAGCCGCGTTCCGGGCCTGGCTGGAAGAGAACCACGAAACCGTCGATCAGTTGTGGGTCGGGTACTACCGCAAGAGCACGGGCAAGGCCGCGATGACCTATCCGCAGGCCGTCGAGGAGGCCCTGTGCTTCGGCTGGATCGATGGGCTCACCTACCGGATCGACGACGAGGTCCATGCCAACCGCTACACGCCTCGTCGGAAGGGCAGCAGCTGGAGCGCGCCGAACATCGCCAAGGTGGCCGAGCTGAAGTCTGCCGGCCGCATGCACCCGACCGGACTCAGGGCCTTCGAGGAGCGCGATCGATCGAAGGACGCGCCGTACATGCGGGACCACCCGCTGCGTCAGCAGATGCCACCCGAGCTCGAGGCACGGATCCAGGCGAACCCCGCCGCCTGGGCGTACTGGGAAGCCCAGCGGGCCAGCTACCGCAAGGGAGCCGCGTTCTGGATCTTGTCTGCCAAGCAAGAGGCAACCCGCGCCCGAAGGCTGGCGACCCTGATCGAGGAATCCGCCGCCGGCCGCCGGCCCAAGGCCCTTCGCCGGCCCGGCGAGGACCGATGAGCGGCCCGGCGCTGGCGTAGGCTGCGCCCGTGACGACAGCGGTCAGCGTTCCGCCCGGGGTCGAGGTCATCGGCCAGCCGAGTCCGCATGCAGACGAGGTCCTGACCGCGCACGCGCTGGCCTTTGCGGCCGGCCTCCATCGGTCGTTCAACGTTCGCCGCCAGCGTCTGCTGGCGGACCGCGCCGAGCGCCAGGCTCGGTTCGGTGCCGGCGAGCTGCCGGACTTCCTGCCGAACACGGCGCACGTCCGCGCGGACCGCGAATGGCGGGTCGCACCCGCCCCCGCGGACCTAGACGACCGCCGGGTCGAGATCACCGGCCCGGTCGAGCCGAAGATGATGATCAACGCCCTGAACTCGGGGGCGAAGGTGTTCATGGCCGACTTCGAGGACGCCCTGTCCCCCACCTGGGACAACGTGATCACCGGCCAGTGGGCGGTCCGCGAGGCGGCCCGTCGGCGGTTGACCTTCGAGACCGATGAAAAGGCGTACGCGCTGAACCCGGAGATCGCCACCCTCGTCATCCGGCCCCGCGGTTGGCACCTCGACGAGGCGCACGTCCTGGTCGACGGCGCCCCGATCTCCGCCAGCCTGTTCGACTTCGGGCTCGTCTTCTTCCACAACGCCCGCGAGCAGCTTGCGCGGGGATCGGGGCCCTACTTCTACCTGCCCAAGCTCGAATCGCACCTCGAGGCCGCCCTGTGGAACGACGTGTTCCTCGCGGCCCAGACCGCGCTCGACATCCCCCGCGGCAGCGTCCGGGCCACCGTCCTGATCGAGACCATCCTGGCCGCGTTCGAGATGGAGGAGATCCTCTACGAGCTCCGCGAGCACGCCGCCGGTCTCAACGCGGGCCGCTGGGACTACATCTTCAGCCTGATCAAGAAGCTCCGAACCCGGCCGGAGATGGTGCTCCCCGACCGGGCGCAGGTGACCATGGCGGTGCCGTTCATGCGCGCCTACCAGCAGCTGCTGGTCCAGACCTGCCACCGGCGCGGCGCGCATGCCATCGGCGGCATGAGCGCCTTCATCCCGAACCGGCGCGAGCCGGAGGTGACAGCTCAGGCACTGGACCAGGTGCGGGTCGACAAGGAGCGGGAGTCCGGCGACGGCTCGGACGGGACGTGGGTCGCGCACCCGGACCTCGTTCCGCTGGTGCGGGAGATCTTCGACGGGGTCCTCGGGGAGCGCCCGAACCAGAAGGACCGCCTGCCGGAGGCCATCGTCACCGCCGACGAGCTGCTGCACGTCGAGGTGGCCGGCGGTCGCGTGACCGAGGCCGGGGTGCGGACCAACATCGCCGTCGCGCTCCAGTACCTCGCCTCGTGGCTGGCCGGCAACGGCGCGGCCGCCATCAACAACCTGATGGAAGACGCGGCCACCGCCGAGATCAGTCGCTCGCAGCTCTGGCAGTGGCGGGTCCATGCCACTCCCCTGGAGGACGGCCGACCGATGACGGCCGAGGTCTACACCACCATCCGCGACGAGGAGCTCGGTCGTCTCACCACCGCCGTTCCCGAGCTTCCGCTGGGCGGACGCCGCGGCACTGCTCGACGACCTCGTCCTCTCCAACGACTTCGCCGAGTTCCTCACCCTGGAGGCGTATCCGCTCCTCGGCTAGCGGTGATCCCCAGCGACCGCTCCACGAACCGGCCGTGGCGGCGCTCTCCGACGAACGCTCCTGCTTCGACGACGCGCCGGCCGCGGACGAGGACCGATCGGACGCTGCCCGGAACCGCAAGGCCCTCGAACGGCGTGAAGTCGCTGGTGTGGTGCAGATCGACCTGACGGATGGTCCGATCCGCGACGGGATCGAACAGGACGAGGTCCGCGTCGCGCCCGACCTCGATCGCGCCCTTCGTCGGCAGTCCGAACAGGCGCGCCGGCGCGGTCGACAGCAGGTCGACCATCCGCTCGACGGTGATCCGGCCCCTGCCCACGCCCTCCGCGTAGACGACCGAGAGCAGGGTCTCGATCCCCGGCGCGCCGTTTGAGATCTGCGGGAACGGCGGGGCCGGCACGCGCTTTTCGACCGCCAGGCGGTCCGGGACGTGGTCGCTGCCGACCAGGTCGAGCCCGCCGCGCGCCAGGCCGAGCCACAGGGCCTGGCGATCCGCCTCCGGGCGGAGGGGCGGCGAGATGACCGACTTGATCACCTCGGCCTCGTCGGCCGGGGCGTATCGGTCCTCGGTCAGGGTCAGGTAATGCGGGCACGTTTCCGCGTACACCGGCAATCCCCGCGCCTTGGCGGTGGCGACCTCGGCGAGAGCGTCGGCGCAGGAGAGATGGACGATGTAGACCGATGCGTCCGCGGCCTCGGCCAGGGCGATGGCACGGTGGGTGGCCTCCGCCTCGGCGTAGGTGGGGCGGGTCAACGCGTGGTAGCGACAGGCGACGTTGCCGCGGGCGAGGGCCTCGGCCGTCAGGGCGTCGATGATCGTCGCGTTCTCGCAGTGGACCTGGAGCATGCCGCCATGGCGGCCCATGGCCTGGAGGGCGGCGAACAGCCGGTCATCGGTCAGGCGGAAGTCGAAGACCATGAATGCCTTGGCGGTCGGAACGCCTGAGGCGATGAGCTCGGGAAGCTCGGCCTGCGGGATCCGGCTGCTGGCCGGTGATCACCGCGCTCAGGCCGAAGTCGACCGCCGACTCCCCTTCGGTCCTCGCCCCGAACTCGCGCAGGCCGGCCAGGAGCGACCGCGATCCCTCCTCCGAGATGCCCGTGCCGGGGTTGTTGAAGGCGAGGAACGTCGTCGTGCCACCGAACGCGGCGGCGACGCTGTCCTGGAAGAACCGATCCGGCTCGTCTTCGGTCGGCAGCCGGGTGTGGGTATGGACGTCCACGCACCCGGGAAGGACGAGGAGGCCGGTGGCATCCAGCACCTCGATCCCCGGTTCGCGCGCCAGATCCGGGCCGACCGCACTGATCCGTCCATCCGTCACCGCCACGTCGGCGTCGAACGACCGCTGGGCGGTGACGACCGTGCCGCCGGTGACGACCAGGTCGGTCAATCGGTCCCTTCGGTGATCTCGATGTCCTGGGCGCCTTCCCACAGGACGCGACGGCCGAGCTCCCGGAGCTGCTCGCTGCCGGTCACCACCGTGGCGAAGTGGTTGCCGGCCAGCTGACCGAGCTTGCTCGAGAAGGCGCACGCCCCGTAGGGGAAGAGGATCTCGCACTCGGACAGGTCGCCGGTGTAGATCAGCAGCTGCCCGGGTGCCGGGTGCGAGGTGTGGTTCTCGTACCCGACGTCCGGCCGCTGGTCGCCGAACGGGATCCAGGTTCCCTCCCCGCTCCACCGGCAGTGGATCAGCTGCGACCGGATCGGGAGCCACGGGCCCAGTGCGGCGCGGGTCTTCGGGGCCGCGTCCTCCCAGCGGGCGGCGAACACCAGATCGCCGACCGTGATCTTCAGGTCAGGCACGGGTGTCTCGCGCCAGGCGCCAGAGCCACGCCCCGACCCATGCGGTCGCCAGCGCGCCGATCAGGGGACGCGACGAGGGCCGACCTTCGATGGCCCGCGACACGCGCTCGTCTCCAGCGACGACCAGGCCTGCGGCCGCCACGAAGGTGATCGGTCCCATCAGGTGGAAGGTGGACGCATCACGGAGGCGACCGTGACCCATGGCGCTCCAGGACCGGCTCATGCCGCAGGAGGGGCAGGGCAGGCCGGTCGCGGCCCGGAACGGGCAGAGCGCCGGTCCACCCTCCACGACCTCGGACGGGATCGCGACCGACGCGAGAAGCGCCGCGGCGGCGAGGCGCCGAAGGATCGCGAGATCCCTCATCGGCGCAGGGTGAGGCCCTTCGAGTCCTTCATGTTCCCGACCGCGATCAGCACCAGGTCGATGATCCACCAGATCCCGCACAGGCCGAGGGTGATCAGTTTCAGGATGCCGAGGCCGGTGTAGCCGAGGTAGAAGCGGTCGATGCCAAACGTGCCGAGGAATGCCGAGAGGAGGAGCGCGACGATCCATTCCTTCTCCGAGAACAGGCCGGGCACCTCCGCCGCCCGGAACCAGCTCCCCTCCACGTCGGCTCGGCGGAGCATCGTGTCGCTCTTGACCGATCCGGCAAGGACCTGCGCCTGGAGGTCCGCTGCGGAGTACGGCCCGTCCTCGGCACCCATCCGCTGGACCATGAACCGATCGGGACTGGTCATGTGGCATGCTCCCCTTGCTGCGTTCGGCTGCCGACCAAGGATATCGCCCGAGGCCGAGCGACACCGGACAGGAGGACGCCGTGGCCGCCCGCCAAGCGAAGGCCGATCCGAAGCGCCCGACCATCTCCACCCACGTCCTCGACGTCGAGTCCGGGACGCCCGCGGCCGGCATCGGCGTGGTCCTGTTCCGACGGGGTGGCGATGACGAGTTCGAGGTCCTCAACGAGGGCGAGACCGATTCCGACGGGCGGATTGCCGACCTGGTGGGCGGCGAGCTGACCGCGGGCGACTACCAGCTCCTGTTCGACTTCGCCGACTACCGCGACGACGACGAGGCATTCCTCCAGGGTTTGGCGGTGGCCCTCCGGGTGACCGATGCGAAGCGGAGCTACCACGTCCCGCTGCTCCTGGCTCCGTACGGGGCCACCGTGTACCGGGGCAGCTGATCGCTGATGGCCGAGGCCCGAACGGCCCCATTCCCGACCGTCGGAGAGCTGAACGAGGTGTCGGTGCCGTCGTTCCTGGAGGCGATCGCCATGCTCTTCGAGCGGGCTCCCCGCTTCGGGGCGTGGCTGGCGGCGGCCCGGCCCTTCGCCTCCGACGAGGATCTGCTGAAGGCCGCGTCCCGTGTCGCCCATCGCATGGCGGAGCCGGACCAGGTCGAGCTCCTGAACGCCCATCCGCGCCTGGGAGCCCGCAGCAGCCTGTCGGACGCGTCGCGCCGCGAGCAGGGAACGGCCGCGGACGACGTGGATCGCCGGCTGGCCAAGCTGAACGCCGCCTACGAGGAGCGGTTCGGCTTCCGCTACCTGGTGTACGTGGCCGGCCGGTCTCGGGACGAGCTCATTCCCGAGTTCGAGGCCGCACTCGGCCGCGATCGGGCGGACGAGCTGCGACGGGCCCTGGACGACTCGCTCGCCATCGCCGCCAACCGGCTCCACTACCTGCGCAGCATGCCGGGAGGTGCCGTATGACGGACGCGACCAGCTACGAGATCCGTTACGGCAAGGCGGAGGTCAACGTGTACCGCACCCACGGGACGCCGCTGACCGGGGTGACGCCCGTCCCCGAGTCGCCGTTCACCGGCCGCGACAACATCCTGATGGCGGCCGAGGTCGAGATCCAGGTCCGCGGCCAGGGCTTCCTCGAGTCGTACACCGAGGGCGACAACCGCCGGGTGGTGGCGACCGACACGATGAAGAACTTCATCCACGCCGCGTCGGCGTCGAACCCCTCCCCCACCCTCGAGGGCTGGCTCGACCACGTCGGTCGGGCGTTCCTGGACACCTATCCCCACATGGAGCAGATCACGATGCTCGGCCGTGAGCTCCCGTTCCCCGCGTCGACGGTCCCGGCCGAGGACGGCGACGGGTTCGTCGGGTCCGAGGTGCTCTTCGCCCGGGACCGCAACGACCGGTCCACGGCCCGCCTGGACCTGGAGCTGACCGATGACGGTTCGGTCCGGCTGACCGATCTCGCCTGCGGGCGTGAGGACCTCCAGCTGATCAAGATCACCGGCTCGTCGTTCGCCGACTTCGCCCGCGACGAGCACACGACCCTCCCCGAGCGGCCGGATCGCGCCCTGTTCACCTGGATGGACATCGGCTGGCGGTACGCAGATGCCGCCGACGCCCTGGGGATCGATCCCGGCCGATACGTCGCCGGCGACCAGGTCGCCGACGTGGCCGCATCGGTCTTCCATGAGTTCGTGAGCCTGTCGATCCAGCACCTCGTCCACGAGATCGGCGGACGCATCCTCGAGCGCTGGCCGCAGCTGGCGGAGGTGAGCTTCGAGTCGCAGAACCGGACCTGGGACCCGGGCGAGACCAGTCCGGACGACCCGAAGGTGAAGACCTACGCCGATCCCCGCCCGCCGATTGGTCGGATCGGCCTCGTCATGCGCCGAGGCTGAGGGCCGACGGGGAAGCCGGTCCTCAGCGTTCTCTGCCCACCTGCTCCATCACCAAGCGGGACGACAACTGCCCGAGCTCCAGCTCCAGATCCTTGGCGTCGACTCGGCCGAAGGTGTCGAGCATCCGAGCGATCAGCCCGGTCCAACCCGTCTGGTGGCTCGCGCCCAGACCTTCCCCAGTCTCGCCGTTGAAGAACTCGTAGAAGAGGATCAGGTCGCGCCATTTGGGATCCTGCTGGAACGTTTCGGCCTGACCATAGACCGGGCGCCGACCCTCCTCGCCGGAACTGGCGGAGGGGGCGCGCAGGAAGATGCTCGCCAGCCGGCGCGTGATCTCCTGGGCGACCTCAAAGAGCGTCATGTACCGCCCCGATCCAGTGGGGCATTCGACCTTGAAGTCGTCGCCGTAGAAGCTGTACAGGTTCAACAGCGCGCGGAGCAGCAGCGCGTTCAGTGGCATCCAGATCGGGCCACGCCAGTTGGAGTTGCCGCCGAACATCCCCGTATCCGATTCGCCCGGCAGGTACTGGACCTTGAACTGCTGATCACCCACCGGAAACACGAAGGGGTGATCCAGGTGGTACCGAGACAGGGACCGAATGCCGTACGGACCAAGAAACTCGTTCTCGTCGAGCATGTAGGCGAGTACGCGCTCGAGCTTCTGCTTGTCGAGGAGCGACAGCAGACGCCGTCCCTTGTAGCCGACGAAGCCCTCGCTGGTCGGAGCCACGTAGGACAGCACGTTCGGATGGCGTTTTCGGAACAGGGCGATCAGCTCCATGAGCTTTGGGTATCGGTCCACGGCGTCGCCTTCGAAGACGGTAGACGCGCAGAGGGGTAGTAGCCCAACCATCGATCGCACCTTCAACCGCTGGGCCTGCCCGTCGGGAAGCCGCAGCAGGTCATAGAAGAACCCGTCCTCCTCGTCCCACATCTCGTTCTGGTGATCGCCGATGCGGTCCATCGCGTATGAAATCCAGATGAAATGCTCGGCAAAACGGTAGGCGACTTCCTCGTACATCGGATCATGTGCAGACAGGATCAGCGCGATCTCGAGCATGTTCTGGCAGTAGAAGGCCATCCACGCGGTCCCGTCCGCCTGCTCCAGGGTGCCGCCCGTCGGAAGCGGGGCGCTGCGATCGAAGACCCCGACGTTGTCGAGTCCAAGAAACCCACCGGCAAAGACATTGCGCCCGTCGGGGTCCTTGCGATTGACCCACCAGTTGAAGTTCAACATCAGACCCTGGAACGCCCGTTGGAGGAACTGGATGTCTGCGCGGCCGAGGGTGCGCTCGGTCTTGTACAGCGAGAGCGTGGCCCAGGCGTGCACGGGCGGGTTCACATCCCCGAAGTTCCACTCATACGCGGGTATCTGCCCATTCGGATGGGCATACAAACTGCGGAGCATGAGCAGGAGCTGCTCCTTGGCGAAATCGAAGTCGACGAGCGCCAGGGAGAGGGTGTGGAATGCGAGGTCCCAGGCCGCATACCATGGGTACTCCCACTTGTCCGGCATCGAGATGACGTCCGCGTTCAGCATGTGAAACCAATCCGTGTTGCGGACACCTGGCCGAGCCGATTCCATGACCGGGTGGCTCCCGTGGTCCTGGAGCCAGCGATCCACGTCAAAGTAGTAGTACTGCTTGGACCAGAGCATGCCCGCCAGCGCCTGGCGGTGCACCAAACGCTCGTCGATGGTCAGGGAGGCAGGTGAGATCCGCTCGTAGAACTCGTCCGCTTCTGCGATTCGGTTGGTGAATATCTCCTCAAGGCCGCCAAAGACGTCGGTAGGGCGGGATGTCGCCAGACGGAGGCGCACGGTCTGGCTCCCGCCTGCGGGCACGTCCAGCGCGTAATGGGCGGCGGTTTTCGTTCCTTCTCCGGCCGGATTGACCGCATCTCCGCGACCCTCGATCACGTAGTCGTGGAAGGCGTCCTTGACGTACGGGGTGGCATTGTCCTGGGCCCACAGCCGCGCCGCATTGCTCTCATTCTCGGTGAAGAGGACGTCCGGAGATCCGTCGCACATGAGCCACATCTCGCCCAACTCGCTATGCGTGGCCTTTATGACCCCGGGCTCCACCTCGCGAAGTGAAGGCTTTGGCTCGTCCCGGTCCCACGACCACGTGTTCCGGAACCAAAGTGTTGGCAACACGCGGATGCGGGCCGATGCCGGGCCGCGGTTGTGCACGGTGACGCGGACGAGGATGTCTTCCGGGGCGGCCTTGGCGTACTCGACGAAAACGTCGAAGTACCGGTTGTCGTCGAAGGCTCCGGTATCCAAGAGCTCGTATTCCGCTTCGTCCCGGGTTCGACTCCGGTTGGTGTCCAGCAGATCCTGGTAGGGATACGCGCGCTGTGGGTATTTGTAGAGGTACTTCATGTACGAGTGGGTGGGCGTGCTGTCGAGGTAGAAGTAATACTCCTTCACGTCCTCGCCATGGTTCCCTTGGCCATTGGTGAGTCCGAAGAGGCGCTCCTTCAAGAACGGGTCGCGCTCGTTCCACAGCGCCAGTGCAAAGCACAACTGTTGGTGGTCATCGCACAGTCCCCCGAGTCCGTCCTCACCCCAGCGGTACGCCCGGGAGCGGGCCTGATCATGCGGAAAGTAGTCCCACGCGCTGCCATCGTCGCTGTAGTCCTCGCGAACCGTGCCCCACTGGCGCTCGCTGAGGTAGGGTCCCCACTTCTTCCAGGGGACCTGCGCTTCGCGCGCTTCGCTCAAGCGCTTCTGTTCGGCAACGTCCACGATCGTCGGGTCCAATTTCAGACCTCAGCCGGTGGGACCCAGTCGGGGTAGCTCGATCGCCGGGCACCGGTCCATCACCACCCACAGGCCCGCCTCGCGCGCCCGCTCGGCCGCGTCCTCGTCGATGACCCCGAGCTGCATCCAGACCGCCTTCGCCCCGATCTCGACCGCCTCGTCGACGTGGATCCCGGCGTAGGCCGAGTTGCGGAAGATGTCGACCACCTCGATCGGATGGCCGGCCGCGACCGCGTCGCCCTGGGCCTCGAACAGGTCGGCGTACGCGCGCTGGCCGTGGACCTCCGCCTCGCGCGGGTTGACCGGGATCATGCGGTAGCCGCTGCGCATGAGGGTGCGGGCCACGCCGTGGCTCGGCCGCTCCGGGTTCGAGGAGCACCCAACCACCGCCCAGGTCTCGGTCTCGCGCAGGACCCGCTCGATGGTCTCCTGCTCGGTGAGGGTCATCGGGAGCGAGCCAGCTCCTGCAGCGCGGCCCGGATCCGCTCGTCGAGACCTCCCTCCACGGTCGCGACCGTCCCCGCGGCCCGGCGCGCCTCCGATGCGGTGTAGCCCAGCGACTCGAGCGCGGCGACCACGTCCGAGTCCGCGGCGCCACCGGGGCCGACCGCGATCCCGGCGGCGTGGATCTTCTCCCGCAGCTCGAGCACGATCCGCTCGGCGGTCTTCCGCCCTACGCCGCTGACCGATGTCAGGACGTCCAGGTCATCGGTCACGATCGCCATCTGGAGACGGGTCACCGGATGGGCGCTGGTGATCGCCAGCGCGAGGCGCGGCCCGACGCCGTTGACCGTCATCAGCAGCTCGAAGAAGGCGAGCTCCTCCGGCTTGGCGAAGCCGAAGAGGGCCTGCTGGTCCTCGCGGACGAGGTGATGGACGAGGAGGGTAGCTTCGGAGCCGATGCGCAGCGTGCCGAGGAGCGCGGGCGAGACGACGACGCGGTAGCCCACGCCACCGATGTCGATGAGCACGTGGTCGACGCCAACGTGGCTCACCGGGCCGCGAAGGGAGCCGATCACCGGATGCTCCCCGGGGCGAGGGCACCGATCGCCACCGCCAGGGCGTCGGTGGCGTCGTCCGCGGCACCGTTGAGGCGGACGCCGAGCAGGCGCCCGACCATCACCGCGACCTGCCGCTTGTCGGCCGCGCCGTTGCCGCAGACCGCGAGCTTCACCTCGTTCGGGGTGGGCTCGGTGACCGGCAACCCGTGGCGGGCCGCGACGAGGAGGGCCACGCCGCGTGCCTGGCCGACGGCCATCGCGGTCTGCACGTTCCGCTGGAAGTAGAGGCGCTCGACCGCCACCCGGTCGGGGTGGTGCTCCGCCACGAGCTGGTCCAGCGCGGCTTCCAGCTCCGCCAGCCGAGCCGCGTCGGTCGACGCCGGGTCGGTCCGGACTGTTCCGGCATCCACGAACCGCAGGCTCGCCCCGTCGGAGGCGACGATCCCGAATCCGCAGGCTGCCGTCCCGGGATCGATGCCGAGCGCGATCATCCCCCGACGACCGAGGCCTCGAGCTGCTCCATCAACGCGTCGGGGATGTCGAAGTTGGCGTAGACCGATTGCACGTCATCAAGGTCTTCGAGGCGCTCGACGAAGTCCAGGACGTGGCGTGCGCCCTTCTCGTCGCCGATCTCGACTCTCGTCGTCGGCTCCATGGACACCTCAGCCGTCTCGGGCGGATAGCCGGCATCGGTCAGCGCGCTGCGGACCGCTTCCAGGCGGGCCGGATCGGTCACGACCACGATCGTGCCGCCGTCCGGTGTGCCCACGTCGACCGCTCCCGCGTCGATTGCCGCCAGGGACACCTCGTCCGGATCGTTGCCGTTGAGCGGCACCGACAGCAGGCCGCGATGTTCGAACTGCCACGAAACGGGGGCGAAGGAGCCACCGGCCCGGGTGAAGATGGCGCGGACCTCGGCGGCCGTGCGGTTCTTGTTGTCGGTCATGGTGGCGACGATGACCGCGACGTTCTCCGGCCCGAGGCCCTCGTAGGTGATCTCCTCGTACTGCTCGGCCTCGCCGCCGGCGCCCGTGGCGCGCTCGATGGCCCGTTTGATGTTGTCCGCCGGCATCGAGTTGGCCCGTGCCTTGTCGACGGCCATCCGGAGGCGGTAGTTGGCCTCGGTGTCGGGGCCGCCCTGCCGAGCCGCGGTGATGATCTCGCGCGTCAACTTCGTGAACAGCGCCCCGCGCTTGGCGTCATTCGCGCCCTTCTGGCGCTTGATCTGCGACCACTTGCTATGACCGGACATCGTTCCTAAGACTACGACGCGAAACCGAGCGGCGCTGCATGCGCGCGACGGGTGGAATAGCCCGCCAAATGCTGACGACCCAGACCGACCGGCAGGACTACCCGGCCTCCGGGACGGCCTCCGAGGCTGGCCCTGATCCCGTCGAGGCCGCCGAGCTGACTGCCGACGTCGCGCCCGAGGGGGCGTCCGTTTCCGCGGGCTCACCGCCGAGCAGGCGCATGATCGGGAGCCTCGCCGTGACGATCAGGGCCAGGATCGGAACCGCCATGAACATGCCGAGGATCCCGGCCAGGGCCCCGCCGGCCGGAATGGCGAGGAGGATGACGGCGGGGTGGAGGTGCACGGCGCGGCGGTAGACGAGGGGCGTGACGACATTGCCCTGGACGATGTTGAACACGACGGTGTAGATGCCCATGATCACGATCGTGGCCACGTCGCCATAGGCCACCGCGATGAGGAAGGCGAGCCCCGTCGTGATGAACCCACCGACGTACGGGATGAAGCAGGCGAAGAAGGACAGGATCGCGACCGGGACAGCGAATGGCAGATCGAGCAGGAGCATGATCAGGAGCTGCGAAACCGCCCCCACGGCGGAAATGACCGCCGTTCCGCCCATGTAGCCTCCGAGCACGCCGATCGAGTCCCGCATCGTCGTTTCGAGCTCGCCCCGCTGCCAGCCGTGGAGAGGCTCGAGAACCCGGTCCCATCCCTTCCGACCGTCACGGAGGAGGTAGAACGTCAGGAGACTGGCGAGGAGCAGGACGACGGCCAGAGACGAGACGGCAGCCAGGATCCCCGTCACCGCTCCCACGATCGAGGTTCCCACCTCGGCCGACGCGGATCCCAGCCATCCCAGGAGGCCGCCCGTGGCCTCGTCCGCCCCCTCGGCGCCGGAGACGCCGCCTTCGATCGCGCCGGCCACGCCCGGGCCCAGCGCCACGACGGCCACGACCACGATCGCGACGATGGAGAGGACCGATCCACCGGTGACCACCAGCGCGGCGCGCTGGCTGCTCCAGCCGCGCCGGCGGAGTGCCGCCACCAGCGGGGCCACGGAGGCGGCCAGGATGGCGGCCAGGAGGATGGGCGCCACCACGATGGGGATGAGGGCGAGGATGAGGACGACGGCCACCAGCACGGCCACGATGGCCAGCAGGCGCCAGGCCCATTGCGCCACGCGGTCGAGCCAGTGCGGCACCATCGGCTCTTCCTCGAGCGGCAGGTCCGGATCGAGAGCGGCAACGACCGATGACGTCAGAGAGGCGACGAACACCGTGACCGGCACCGCGGCAAAGACCCCGACGATGCCCGCAATCGCGGCGCCGGCGGGCAGGACGAGGAGAATGATCCCCGGATGGAGGCGGACCCGCGACCCGTAGACCATCGGCCGCAGGATGTTGGAGACGACCACCCGCGTCACCGAGATCAGGATGAGCAGGATGATCGCGGTCTGGGCTCCCTCGGATCCCCAGGCGGTGATGAGGATGACGCCGGTGGCAATCAGACCGCCGATGTACGGGATGAATCCGCCGACGAAGGACAGGATGGCCAGCGGCGCCGCCAGCGAGACGCCGAGCAGGGTCAAGTACGCCAGGTTGGTGACGGCCACGATCGCGGAGAGCACCGCGGTGCCCCGGAGGTAGCCTCCAACTCGCTCCAGGGCCTCGTGTCCCGCCACGTCGATCCGGTCGCGGCGCCAGCCCTCGGTCATGTCGATCGCGCGTCCCCAGCCCGCCTCCCCATCCTGGAGCAGGAAGAAGGTCAGGAACAGCGCGAGGAGGATCACGGTCACCGCGTTGGCGGCCCGGCCGACGAGGGCGGCGACATTGTCCGAGAGCCAGGCCTGGATGCTGGCGCTGATGGCCGCGAATTGCTCGGCCAGCTCCGGTGACGCCGCGGCCTGTTCGCTGATCGACTCGATGCCGGCCTGCACGGCCGCCACCACGCCCGGGATGTAGGGCACAAACGCGAGCGCCAGGAGCAGGAGGAGAATCCCGCCTACCAGGACCGCCGCCCCGGTGACCGCGGCCGCGCTGGCCGTTCCCGACCAGCCGCGGCGGCGCAGCCCCTGTCCGAGTGGGGCGAAGGTGGCCGCCACGATCACGGCCACGATCACCGCGGCAGTCACCGTGGCCAGCGTGAAGGCGAGCCAGGTGAGCACCGCTCCCAGCGCGATGAGGACCGCGATCCGCCAGCTGAATGCGCCGGCCCGGACGAGCCAGCGCGGCACCTGTTGGTGCGAATGGGCGGTCATCGGCGACGAGCCGCCCGCGCGACCGCACGGGACACCAGTGCCTGGTTCATCGGTGATGCGGACCGGACGGGGCGCATGTCGGCTCAGGATAGCGGCCGGTGTCGCGCCAAACCGCCAATCGGTCGGCAGTTCTTATAATGACCGCCCGCCGGAGGAACAGCCTTGAAGCCGACCACGCCCGATCGGATCCGCAACGTCGCCCTCATCGGTCATGGCGGATCCGGGAAGACGAGCCTGGGCGAGGCCATCCTGTTCGATGCCGGCGCCATCCCAAGGCTCGGATCGGTCGAGGCCGGCACCGCCGCCCTCGACTGGGAGCCCGACGAGCAGCGCCGGCACCAGTCCATCAACCTGGGGATCGGCACCTTCGAGACCGAAGGCGCCCGGATCACGATCGTCGACACGCCGGGGTATGCCGACTTCCAGGCCGATGTCGTCCAGGCCCTGGCCGCGGTGGACGCCGCGATCGTGGTCATCGACGCGTCCGCCGGAGTGGAGGTCGGGACGGAGGCCGTCTGGCGACTGGCCGACCAGCGCCGCCTGCCGCGCATGGTGTTCATCAACAAGATGGACCGCGAGAACGCGAACTACGACGCGGCGCTCGACCAGCTGAAGGCCGCCTTCGGGCCGAAGATCGCGCCCGTCTACCTGCCCATCGGCTCGGCGGAGACCTTCCGCGGCTACATCGACGTCGTCGAGCAGCACGCGAGCATCTACGAGAACGGGGAAGCGAAGGAGGTGCCCATCCCGGACGAGATGCGTACCGCCGAGGAGTCGCGCCGCACGGCACTGATCGAGGCCGCGGCCGAGGCCAGCGACGAGCTGATGCTGAAGTACCTCGAGGGCGAGGAGATCAGTGACGAGGAGATCGAAACGGCCCTCCATGCCGGGACCCGCGATGGGTCCGTGGTGCCCGTGTTCGTGGGTTCAGCGGAGCGCAACATCGGCGTGCGGGAGCTCACTCGGATGATCGCCCGCCACGTGCCGTCGCCGGCCGAGGTCGGCGCACGGACCACGACCGATGACAAGGTCATCGAGCCCGATCCGGCCGGCCCCTTCGTTGCCCAGGTGTTCAAGGTCACGGCCGACCCGTTCGTCGGCCGGCTGAGCTACTTCCGGGTCGTGTCCGGCACGGTGAAGGCGCAGGGCCATCTGCACAACGCCAATCGCCGAGACGACGAGCGGTTCGGCAACATCCTCGGCCTCCAGGGCAAGGACCAGGTCAACATGCCGCAGGCGGGCCCCGGAGACATCGTGGCCGTCGCCAAGCTGACCTCGACCCACACCGGCGACACCCTGGTCGCGGATCGCGCGTCGGCCGTGCAGCTGCCGGCCCTCGACTTCCCGGAGCCCACCCTCCAGGTCGCGGTCGAACCGGAGTCCAAGGCCGATCTCGACAAGCTCGGCCAGGCGCTGAGCCGGATCGTCGAGGAGGATCCGTGCATGCGGGTCCACCGCGAGGAGGCGACGTCCCAGACGATCCTGACCGCCATGGGGGACACCCACGTCGACGTCATCGTCGAGCGACTGAAGCGGAAGTTCGGGGCGGCGGTGAAGACCGGCACGCCCCGGGTGCCCTACCGCGAGACGATCCGCAGGTCGATCAAGGTCGACAACCGGTTCAAGCGCCAGACAGGCGGCCACGGCCAGTTCGGACATGTCGTGATCGAGTTCGAGCCGAACGAGTCGGGCGAGGGGTTCGTGTTCGGCGACCGGATTGTCGGCGGAGCCGTGCCCAAGCAGTACATCCCGGCCGTGGAGAAGGGACTCCGCGAGAAGATGTCGGAGGGCGTCCTGGCTGGCTACCCGGTGGTCGACATGAAAGCCACCCTGGTCGATGGCTCGTACCACACCGTGGACTCCTCAGAGATGGCGTTCAAGATCGCCGCCTCGCAGGCGCTCACCAGGGCGTTCGGCGAGGCGGATCCGACCCTCTTGGAGCCCATCCTGGAGGTCGAGGTCATCGTCCCCGACGAGTACATGGGCGACGTGATGGGCCAGATCACCGCCAAGCGCGGGCACGTGCTGGGCATGAACTCGGTGGACGGCACCCAGCACCTGCGGGCCCAGATCCCGCAGGCCGAGATGTTCCACTACGCCACCGAGCTGCGGTCGATCACCCAGGGCCGCGGCCGGTTCGCGCAGGCACTCGACCACTACGCCGAGGTGCCGCACACCATTGCCGAGAAGGTCATCGCCGAGCACCAGGCCAAGGCCACCGCCCCCGAACGAGGGCACTGAGGCCGCCGACCGGGGCGGGTCACGTCAGGTTGACGCGCGCCGCGGAGCGCTTGCCGACCCGCACCTCGTGCATGATCCCCGCCGCGAACATCCGGTTCTCGTCGACCTGCACCTCGCCATCGACCCGCACCCCGCCCTGGCGGACGAGACGGCGGCCGACACCCCGTGACGACGCCAGGCCGGCGACGACGAGCAGGTCCGGCAGGCTGATACCGGCCAGCGGCACGGACACCTCAACTTCCTCCAGGTCCGACAGCGTGATGCCCTCTCCCCCGCCGACCTCGCGCTCCCAGCGCTCCTCGGCGGCGTCGGCCGCGTCGTCGTCATGCCATCGGGACACGATCTCGCGGGCGACGCGTTGCTTCGCCGCCTTGGGGTGGATCCGGTCGGCCTCGAGGCCGACGAGGAAGGCGCGCGTCTCGTCATCGGTCCAGCGGGTGACCAGGCCGGCCCAGTTCGGGAGCAGGTCATCGGGGATGCTCAACGTCCGGGCGTACATGTCGTAGGGCGCATCGGTCAGGCCGATCGCGTTGCCCAGCGACTTGCTCATCTTCTGGACGCCGTCGATCCCGACCAGGAGCTCGGAGGTCATGATCTGCTGGGGGGCCTGCCCGTAGTCGCGCTGCACGTCCCGCCCGACGAGCAGGTTGAAGGTCTGGTCGGTGCCACCGAGCTCGACGTCCGCCTCGACCGCGACCGAGTCATAGGCCTGCAGCAGCGGGTACATCGTCTCGTGCATCGACACCGGCGCCCCCTCCGCCAGGCGCTTGGCAAACGTGTCGCGTTCGATCATGCGGGCCAGGGTGAACCGGCTCATGAGCGCGAAGACCTCGCGGAGCCGGAACTCGTCGAACCACTCCGACTGCCATCGGACCTCGGTTCGAGACTCGTCGACGACGAGGTGGAACTGGGCCAGGTACGTCTCGGCGTTGGCCCGGACCTCGTCCCGCGACAGCATCGGTCTGGTCGCGTTCTTCTCCGATGGGTCCCCGATCTGGGCTGTCGTGTCCCCGACCACCAGGACCGCGGTGTGGCCGAGATCCTGGAAGGCCCGGATGCGCTCGAGGACGACCGCATGACCGATGTGCAGGTCCGGGCTGGTGGGGTCGATCCCGAGCTTCACGCGCAGCGGCCGGTCGCCGCGGAGCATGGTCCGCAGGGCGTCCGCCTCCACGACCTGGGCCACCCGGCGGCTGAGGACGGTCTCGATGGCCGCGTCCCGTTCCATCGGCCGATGGTACCCGGCCCGTTCACCGCACGGCCCGCCCGGCCTGCCCGCGGGCGTTCCGGAGGTTGCTCTGTTAGAGTTCGCGGCCGTGACCTCGTCACCTCCGCCGCCGGCGGGCTACCCGCCCGCCCAGGCCGGCGCCGCTTCGCAGAAGCGCATCCAGCCTCTCCCCGCCGTGATTTTCGCCGTCTTCGGCGTGCTGGCGGGCGGGATGGTGCTGGCCGCCGTGCTGCTGTACTCCTCGTACGCGAGCTCGCTCCCCGACGTCACCGTGCTCGAGGAGTACGCACCCGACGAGGGCTCGATGGTCGTCTCCGCCGACGAGCGGGAGCTGGCCACCTTCGCCGAGACGAACCGACGCGTGGTGGACTACGAGCAGATTCCAACCGTCATCGTCGACGCCACCGTGGCGGCCGAGGACCACACGTACTGGGACAACCCGTGCGTGGACCCGCGGGCCATCGTACGTGCCTTCCTCCAGAACGTGTCCGCCGGGGACGTGGTGTCCGGCGCCTCGACGATCTGCCAGCAGCTCGTCCGCAGCGTGCTGCTGCCGCCCGACCTCATGGCCGATCCCACCCGCCAGCTGGAGCGGAAGATCAAGGAAGCGATGCTCGCGCTCGAGCTCGACGCGGCCTACCCGGGCCTCGAGGGCAAGGAGCAGATCATGGAGTTCTTCCTGAACGAGATGTACTACGGCAACAACGGGTACGGGATCTGGGCCGCGGTGGATCGGTACTTCGGCAAGGACTTCCTGCTGGTGACCGAAACGCCGACCGACCCCGACGCGAGCCCCGCTCCGAGCGTCGCACCCACGCCGGTCCCGACCCCGGCCCCCAGCCCGGGCGCGAGCCCCGCACCGGAGCCGCCGCCCGACCCGAACGTGGTCACCCCGGCCGAGGCCGCGCTCCTGGCGGGCCTGCTCCGGGCACCCTCCGAGCTCGACCCGACCCAGTACGCCATCCCGGCCACCGACGACGCGGGCCAGCCGATCGCGAACCTGCTCGAGGTGCCGGCCGACGCCCAGCCGGTCCTCATCCGCAATGACGTGCTCAACGACATGGTCGAGCTCGAGTACCTGCCCGAGGTGGAGCGCAACGAGATCCTCGACGAGCCGGTGTACGTGGTCGTGCCCGAGGTTCCGCGCTACCTGGCCCCCCACTTCGTCTACGCCACGCGGCGGGAGGTCGCCGAGCTGCTCGGCTCGGAGGACATCATCGACCGCGGCGGGCTGACGATCGAGACGACCCTCATGTACGAGGGCTACCAGGTGTCGGCCGAGAAGTGGGCCCAGGTGGTGTACGACATGGACCGCCTGACCGATGAAGAGCTCGCCGCGCGCTACGGCGCCGGTGCGATGGCCTGGATCAACCAGCTCCAGGGACGGAACATCGGCAACGACGCCATCGTCTCGCTGAACTACCGGACCGGGGCGGTGGTGGCCTACGTCGGCAGCGCCAACTTCTACGGCGAGGTGACCCCCATCCACCAGCCGCAGTACGACGTCGTGGGCCAGGCCTTCCGCCAGTCAGGTTCGGCCTTCAAGCCGATCACTTATGCCACCGGCTTCGAGACCGGAACGATCACGCCGGCCACGATGCTCATGGACGTCGAGACCGAGATCGTGCCCGGCTACGCGGTCCACGACGCCGACAACCGCGAGCGCGGACCGGTTCGGGTCCGCGACGCGCTGAAGTACTCGCTGAACATCCCGGTCACCAAGGCCCAGCAGCTGATCGGCACAGAGCAGGTCGTGGACCAGGCCGAGCGTCTCGGCCTCGAGTGGGACCCGAACCAGGATCCCCACGTCGCCTCGCTCACCCTCGGCACGATCGGCGTCCGGATGATCGACCTTGCCGCGTCATACGGGGCGCTGGCCAACGGGGGCATCTACAACGCGCCATACCTGGTCGAACGGATCCTCGACCGGGATGGGAACGTCATCTACGAGCGCTCGGTGGACGGCCCCGATCCGGTGCAGGCCATCTCCGCGCAGGCCGCGTACCTGACGACCGACATCCTGGCCGACAACACCGATCCGGCCCAGAACTCGCTGTGGGGCCCGCGCTTCCAGCTGCTGACCGATGCCGGCCGACGGCCGGCGACCCTGAAGACCGGCACCACGACCGACTTCCGCGATCTGCAGGCCTTCGGCTTCCTCGCCGCCGACGCCGACCCGGAGATCGACGAGGGCGCGATCATGACCGGCGTCTGGGTCGGCAACAGCGACTTCTCCTCGATCGACTCGGTCTTCGCCGCGGACGGCCCGACCTTCATCTGGCACGACTACATGGCCGAGGTCACCGCGCTCAATGCCCTGCCCATCCGCGACTTCGTGCGACCCGACGGGATCACCGAGCGCTCGATCGACCGGATCACCGGCCAGGCCCCCGGTGAGCACACGACGCAGACCATGACCGAGCTGTTCATGGCCAACGGGCCGAACGTCGATACCGATGACTCGCACGTCGAGCTGGCCATCGAGGCCGCGACCGGCCGGATCTGGCAGCAGGGTTGCGGCGACTTCGTGCCCGCCACCCCGGCGCCGCCGACCGGGCCGCAGCCCAGCGGGGAGCCCGAGCCGCCCCTCGCGCCGCTCCTGTCGGTCTTCCTCGATCTCGTCGGCTGGGACGAGCCGAACGCGGTGTGGGAAGCGTCGAACCGGGCGTGGATCGACGCCATGCGCGGCAACGAGGCGAGCATTCCGCGCGGACCGCTCGGCGCCCTGGACGCGCCGCTGGCGCCGACCGAGGAGTGCGTCCCGGGCGAGATCCCGACCTCCACCCCGACGCCGGAGGCCACCCCGACGCCGGAGGCCACGCCCGTGCCGACGCCGCCGCCGACCCCGACCCCCGAGCCGACCTCGCTCCAGCCCTTAGAGCTCGGCGACGGTCGCCCCGTCCCCGCCTTCCTCGCGCCGCCCGCGACGCTGGCCGCGGACCCGCGGGTGACCGGCGAGGTACTCGCGGATCGCCCGTCGCAGCGCGCCGGTGCCGGCGCCGTGAATGATCACCGCTTCATCGGCGCCGGCCAGCAGTGCCTGGTCCAGGTATCCCGCCAGTCGCTCCAGCGCGTCCTCGACCCGCTCTCCACGCAGGTCGAGTGAGGTCCCGAGCTGCGCCGCCGCCCGGCGCCGGAGCTCATCGGCCGCCTCGTCGCGCGGTGGTGGGCCGGCATGCGGCTCGTCGATGACCTCCACGTCGGCCCCGGGCACGACCAGCCGGGCCCCGTCCGACTCGAGGGTGATCCGTCCCGTCCGCCCGCTGATGGCGCCGATGCGCCCGCTCTGGCCGAGCGTCCGGCTGCGACCCCACAGGCCGACACGTGGCTGCGGGCCCGGTTCCGGGGCGAGTTCGGCGATCTCGGCCAGCTCGGGTGGGACGGCTGGTTTCGTGCGCCGCGGGGGACTGGACGCGGCGGTCTTCGCGGTCCCGGTCTTCACGGTCGCGGTCGCCGGAGAGCGGCCAGCCGCCCTGCGGACCTCGGCCGCGTCGCGTTCGGCATCCAGCAGGATCGCGTCGGCGACGCGGCCGGCTTCGGCCAGGATGCGGGCCGCTTCCCGCCGGGCGCGCTCGGTCCCGGCGACCGCCCGGTCCCGCTCGACGCGGGCCGTCATCGCGCTCCTCGGCCGCGCTGGCCAGCGCCTCGGAGCGCTCGGCTTCGGTCCGTCGGATGGCGGCCAGAGTTTCCTCGAGGGAGGCATGGGTCGAGGAGATCCGCTCCCGGGCCAGCGCAAGGACCTCCGGCGCGAGCCCGAGCCGCTCGGCGATCGCGAACGCCTGCGAGGCACCCGGCAGGCCGATCGACAGGTGGTAGGTCGGGCGCAGCGTGGCGACGTCGAACTCGACCGCGGCGTTGGTCACCCCCGGCTGGGTCTCGGCGAAGGCCTTCAGCTCGGCGTAGTGGGTCGTGGCCGCGACCAGGGCGCCGCGGTCGAGGAGCACGGTGACGACGGCCATGGCCAGGGCGGAGCCTTCGGTCGGGTCGGTTCCGGCACCGATCTCGTCGAGCAGCACCAGGCTCCGCGGGCCGGCGGCCTCCAGGAAGCGGACGACGTTGCGCAGGTGCGACGAGAAGGTCGAAAGGGACTGCGCGATGCCCTGCTCATCCCCGATATCGGCAAAGACCTGGGCGAAGACCGGCAGGCGGGCGCCGGCAGCGGCGGGCACCCGAAGGCCGGCCTGGTGCATGAGCGCCAGCAGACCGATGGTCTTCAGCGCCACTGTCTTGCCGCCGGTGTTCGGACCGGTGATGACCAGCGCGCGGTAGCCGAACCGCTCGCCGAGCCGCAGGTCGATCGGCACCGCGTCGGCACCGAGCAGCGGGTGCCGGGCCGACAGCAGCTCGAGTGCGTCGTCGCTGACCTCGGGGCGGACCGCGTCGAGCTCGGCCGCGAGATGGGCGCGGGCCATCCACAGGTCGGCGCGGGCGAGGGCCGCCAGCGAGGTGGCCAGCGACGCGGCCCGGCTCTCCACCGCCCGCGAGAGGGACTCGAGGATGCGCTCCTCCTCGGCCGCGGACTCGAGCGTGGCTTCGATCCAGGTGTTGTTCAGCTCGACCACGGCCATCGGCTCGATGAACAGGGTGGCGGCCGAGGCGCTCTGGTCATGGACGATGCCCGGCACCCGGCCCTTGGCCTCCGCCCGGATCGGGATCACGTAGCGCCCATTTCGTTGGGTGACGATGGCGTCACCGATGGCGCCGGCCAGGTCGGACGACCGGAGCATGGTGTTCAGCCGCTCGCGAAGTCGCTCCTGGGCGACCCGCCCTCGGCGGCGGGCCGTCTTCAGCGCGGACGAGGCCTCGTCGAGGATCTCGCCGGTCGGGTCGATGCTGCGTTCGATCTGCTCCCGCAGGTCGGGCACGGGCTCGAGCTCCTCCCGGATCGAGCCCAGCTGGGACCCCGTCCATCGCGCCAGCCGCCGACCGAATTGCTCGATCGCGTGCGCGGTGCCGGCGATCTCGAGCAGCTCGGCTGGCGCCAGGCGGCCGCCCCGTCGGGCGCGCTTGAGCGGGGCGCGAATGTCGCGGGCGCCGCCGATGGTGGCGTCGGGGTGCATCTCGAGCAGGCGGACCGCCTCGTCGGTCTGGTCCTGGAGCAGCCCGACGTGAACCGGATCGCCGACCGGCAGGGCCGCCTCGGCCAGCTCGCGCGACGGCGCGAAGGCGGTGCGTGCCGCCAGCCGCTCGGTGATCGCCCCGAACTCCAGCACGCGGAGGCTGGAGGGATCGGGATCAGCGGCGCGAGACGTGCGGGTCATCGGTGACGAGGAACCGATAGGGGCGGGCCGCCCATGGGCCTGCGTAGTCGACGCCCACCCTCGGCCGGGTCGTGACGAGGTGCGGCGAGGATCCCGCTCGGAGATGGACCGGGCCGGCGAGCAGATCGGTCCCGCTCAACCCGCGATCGATGCCAAGGGCACGGCCCAGGTTGCCCGGCCCCGAGGCCAGCCGACGGCGATCGGCCCGCGGACCGCGACGAGCTCGGGCGACAGCCTCGCCCTCGACGACCTCCCCGGCTCGGAGGAGGACCGCCTCGGGCTTGTTGCCCGGACCGCAGACCACGTTTACGCAGTCGTGGATTCCATAGATCCGATACACGTACAGGTGGCCCGGTGGGCCCCACATCGGCTCGTTGCGGGCCGTTCGGCCGCGGGCAGAGTGCGCGGCCAGGTCCTCCGGGCCGAGGTAGGCCTCGGTCTCGACCAGGCGGACCGCCACGCGACCGTCCGGGGAGTCGTGGACCACCACGGTGCCCAGCAGGGCGCGCGCGACCTCGAGCGCGGGGCGATCGAACCAGCGACGATCGGCCGGCGCGGTCAGGACGTCAGGAACGGCGCGATGTCGTCGGGGACGAACGGTCTGAGCACGAAGCCCACGATCGGGAGCAGCCACTCGCGGAACCAGCTGAGGATGAACGACTCGTTCATGATGTCGTAGATCGGCCCCAGCATGGTGGCCACCGACGGGTCGTCGGTTGACAGGAAGAACGTGTCGAGGGCGACCCAGCTGAGGGTGTAGATCAGGGCCACCCACAGCACGCCGACGAGCGCCCCTCCGACCTCGTCGAGCTGGCGGATGATCGGCAGCCGGGTCTGGCGGTAGAACATTCGCACCACGATGAACCCACCGATGATGCCTGCGGCGAGCAGGACGAGGTAGATCCACAGCGCCTGCTGGTCCGGCGTGCCCATGGTCCAGACCGAGCCGAGCGCGTCGGCGATGGGGTCCCGCAGCAGGCTGGCCACGATGAACGCGACCAGCACCGCGACGCAGTTGAGGATGTAGCGCAGGAGGCCCTGCTGGAAGCCGACGAGGACACCGCCCGCGAGCGAGACCAGGATGGCCAGGTCCGCGATCGTGAACTGGGAGATGAGTTCCACGGCCGGGAAGGGTACCAGCGCTGTCCAGTGTGGCTATGGGACGTTCAGCGAATCTCTGCCCCCAGATGGTGGCGCAGGGCGCCTCCGATCTTGTCCATCGCACGGGTCACCGATTTCTCGTCGGCGGCGGAGCCAGGCTGGAATCGCAGTCCCAGCCCGTACGAGACGCGACCCTCCCCGACCTGTGCGCCGCGGTACTCGTCGAACACGTTCACGGCCACCAGCAACGGGCCGCCGTTCTGGTGGACGAGACCGAGCAGTTCGCCGACCGCGGTGTCGGCGTCCACCACCACCGCCAGGTCTCGATCGATGGGCTGCGCCGCCGGGACCGGCACCGCACGATCGCCTCGTGGCGTGAGGTCGAACATCCCGCCCGGCTCGAGGTGGATGGCGGCCACCAGCGGCCGACCGGGCAGGCCCCAGGCCTCCGCGACGGCGGGATGCGCCTCCCCGAGTGACCCGTAGGACCGCCCCGAGCCGTCGATGATCCGGGCCGCGCGGCCAGGATGCAGGTGCGCGTGCCGCTCCTCTGTCGTCTCTGCGCGGTAGCCGGGAGCGGGCAGGCCCATCGCCTCGTGGGCCGCATCGACGATGCCCTTGAGGTCGGCCACGTCCCAGGGCCGCGGCGGCTCGCCCGGGCGTGCGGCGCCCGCATGTCCCAGCAACCCGATCCCCACGTTCCACGTCTCCCGGTAGGCTCCATCCGCCTGGGCCAGCTCACCGGGCGTGCCGGTGGGCCGATATCGGTACGTCTTTCCCACCTCGAAGATCGCGACGTCCAACTGCCGCTGGCGCACGTTCTCGGCCAGCGCGGCGAGGACCGATGGGTACGGCACCGGACGCAGGATGGCGTGCTCCTCCGACAGTGGGTTGGCGACCCGGACGAGGTGCGGTCCGCCGGCGTCGAACCCGCTCCGGGCGAGGTCCGACGGGCCGATCAGGGCGTGGGTCACGACCTCGGTCAGGCCCAGGCCGGCGAGCGCCCGCCGCAGCTCGTGCCGGCGTGCGCCGGGGTCGGAGCGGCTCGGCGGCAGGTCGGGAGACGGGAGGCGACTGGGCACCCGGTCGTAGCCGTGGGCCCGCGCCAGCTCCTCGGCGACATCGGCGGGGAGGACCACGTCCTGGCGGTGAAGCGGGACGGTGACCGCCACCCGCCCCTCGCCGCGGTCGGCGACCTCGAAGCCGAGCCGGGTGAGCAACGCGGTGGCGGACGTGACGTCGACCGGGAAGCCCAGCAGCCGCTCGGCGCGCGCGGTGTCGAGCTCGACAACGCGCGGAGCGTGCGGGCCCGGGTCGTTGTCGACGATGCCGCTCGCGACCCGGGCTCCGGTGATTTCGGCGATAAGTGCCGCAGCGCGATCCGCCGCCCGGCGCGGCAGGTCCATCGAGATTCCCTTCTCGTGGCGCATCGAGGCCTCCGACCGGAGGCCGAGGCGTCGTGCCGTGCCGCGCACGGTCGGGCCGCGGAAGATCGCGGACTCGAGGATCACGCGCCGGGTGCCATCGGTCACCTCGGTGTCGGCGCCGCCCATGATCCCGGCCAGGCCGATCGGGCGCTCGCGGTCGGCGATGACCAGCATCCGCTCGTCCAGCGCGCGCTCCACGTGGTCGAGGGTGAGCAGCGTCTCCCCGGCGCGCGCGGGACGGACGATGATCCGCCCATCCGGCACGCGGTCCGCGTCGTAGGCATGCATCGGCTGGCCGAGCTCGTGCATGACGTAGTTCGTGACGTCCACGACCGGGGAGATGGGCCGCATGCCGGCCGCCAGCAGGCGACGGGCCATCCAGTCCGGCGTGGTGGCGGCACCCACGTCCTCGAGCAGGCGGGCGGTGAACCGCGGGCAGAGGTCGGGATCGACGATCTCGACGCTGACCGCGTCCGCGGCAGCCGGCCCGGACTCGTTGACGGAAGCTTCCGGCAGGCGGACGGTCCCGCCGGTGACGGCCGCGACCTCGCGCGCGATCCCGACCATGGACAGCGCGTCGCCGCGGTTCGGCTTGACGTCGACGTCGAGCACCGTCTCCCCCAGCACGTCCGCCAGGTCGGCACCCACGGCATGCTCGTCATCCGTGCCCAGGATCAGGATCCCGTCGGCGTCCTCGCCCAGGCCGAGCTCGATCGGGCTGCACAGCATCCCGTTCGACACCGATCCGCGGATCTTCGTCCGCTCGATCTTCCGCCCGCCGGGCAGGACCGCGCCGGGCACCGCGACGGGCACGAGCTGGCCGGCGGCCACGTTCTGGGCGCCGCACACGATCTCGAGCGGATCCCCCTGCGCGACGTCGACCCGGGTCAGCCACAGGGTGTCGGCGTTCGGGTGGCGGTCGACGGCCAGCACCCGGCCGACGACCACGCCGGACCACTCCCCGCCGGCCTGCTCGACGGCCTTGACCTCGAACCCGAGCAGGGTCAGTCGCTCGGCGAGTTCCGCCGGGGACAGGTCGATGTCGACGTACTCGGCGAGCCACGAGAGCGGGACACGCATCGGTCAGCGCCCCCCGCTGAACTGGGTGAGGAACCGCAGGTCGGCGCTCATCAACAGCCGCAGGTCAGGGATGGCGTGGCGCAGCAACGTCATCCGGTCCAGCCCCATGCCGAAGGCATAGCCCTGGAACTCGTCGGGATCCAGGTCGACGTTGCGGAGGACGACCGGATGGACCATGCCCGCGCCCAGGATGGTCATCCACCCGCTCCGTCCGCAGGCCGGGCAGCCGGGACCTCCGCACACCAGGCAGGCGATGTCGAACGCGGCGCTGGGCTCGGTGAACGGGTAGTAGCCGGGCCGAAACCGCGTCCGCGTCCCCTCGCCGAACATCGCGCGGGCGAACTCCTCGAGCATCCCCTTCAGGTCGGCGAGACTCGTGTCGCGATCCACGACCAGCCCCTCGACCTGGAAGAACTCGAACCCGTGCGCGGCATCCACCGCTTCGTACCGGTAGCAGCGCCCCGGCGTGAGGACGCGGATCGGCGGCGTGAGCTCGCGCATGGCGCGGATCTGGACCGGGGAGGTGTGGGTCCGCAGGATCGTGCCGTCCTGCGCGGGGCGTGGCTGTCCGGCTTCCACCGACCCGGGCTCGGCGACGTAGAGCGTGTCCCACAGGTCGCGGGACGGATGGTCCGGCGGAATGTTCAGCAGCTCGAAGTTCATGAGGTCGGTCTCGATCTCGGGTCCCTCGAACACCTCGAAGCCGAAGCCGTGGAAGATCTCGCGCAGGTCGCGCTCCACCGTCATGAGCGGGTGGAGATGGCCGAGCGGAGGCCGGCGGCCGGGCGCGGTCATGTCCAGCCGCTCGGCGGCCAGTCGTGCGTCGAGCTCGCCGGCGCCCAGTTGCGCCAGGCGCGCCGCGAAGGCTTCGTCGAGGGCCACCCGCGCCTCGTTGGCGGCCGCCCCGGCTGCCGGACGATCCGCCTCGGGCAGGTCCCGCAGGCCGCGGAGCAGGGCGGTCAGCGAGCCGGAGCGACCGAGGACCGCGTGGCTGAGCCCCTCCACCGTGGCCGCGTCACCGGCAGCCGCCAGCTGCGCTTCGGCCTCGGCCTGGACCCGTGCCACCTCGGCCAGCAGGGTCGCCAGGTCGCTCGGGGTGCTCATCGGTCAGGCGATCTCCATCGGTTCGGTCGTCATTGTGAGTGAAACAAACGACCCCGCTCCGTGAACCGGAGCAGGGCCGGGAGACCGACGCGAAACGCGTCGGTCAGCTGGTAAAGGAGGCCTGCGCCATCTCGACGAGGCGGCCGAAGGCGACCGGCTCGCGCACCGCCAGGTCGGCGAGCTGCTTCCGATTGACCTCGATCCCGGCGGCCTTCAGTCCGGCCATGAACCGGCCATACGGCATGCCGTGGGACCGGGACGCGGCGTTGATCCGCTGGATCCACAGCCGGCGCATGTCTCGCTTCCGGTCGCGCCGGTCGCGGTACGCATAGCGGAGGGCGTGGAACAGCGCCTCGCGCGCCGGGCGGACGAGCTTCGAGCGAGTCATCCGTCGACCCTCGGCCTGCTTCAGCAGGCGCTTGTGTCGACGATGGGCGGGGACGCCGCGCTTCACACGTGCCATCGGTTACCTACGCGTAGGGCATGAGCCGCTTGAGGGCCTTGGCGTGGGTCGAGCTGACCTCGGCCTTGCCCGCGTAGCGGCGCTTGCGGCGGCTGGACTTGATCTCGAGATGATGGCCACGCCAGGCCTTCGGCCGGAGCCACTTGCCCGAGCCGGACTTGCGATATCGCTTGGCGGTGCCCTTGTGGGTCTTGATCTTCGGCACGATTACCCTTCAGTTCCCGGATGACTTCGTGTGCTATGCCGGCGCGGCGGCCGGCGGCTCGTCCCCCACCTCGGGGACCTGGCCCTTGGCCTGCAGCGCCTCGCCGATCGTCTCTGCCGCGTCGACGCTCGCGCCGTCGGTCGATGCGGCGTCCTCGTCACGACGATCGGCCTTGGCGGTCGGTGGACCCATGACGATGAACAGGCTCCGACCCTCCATCAGCGGCGGGCGCTCGATGACTCCGTGGTCGCCGATCATCTCGGCGGCCCGATCGAGCAGGTTGCGCCCGAGCTGCGGATGGTTGAGCTCCCGGCCCCGGAACTGGACCGTGACCTTGACCCGATCGCCTTCGTCGAGAAACTGCGACGCGCGGCGGGTCTTGGTCTGGAGGTCATGGGTGTCGATCTTGACCCGGAACCGGATCTCTTTGAACGTCTGCGACTTCTGCTTTTTCTTCGTTTCGCGCTCGCGCTTCTGGATCTCGTACTTGTACTGACCGTAGTCCAGGATCTTGCAGACCGGGGGAACCGCCGTTGGCGCCACCTCGACCAGGTCGAGGCCCTTCTCCTGCGCCAGCGCGAGGGCGTCTGCGGTCTGCATGACACCGAGCTGCTGGCCCTCGTCGTCGATCACCCGCACCTCGCGGATACGGATCATGTCGTTGACGCGGAGTTCCCTGGTTATCGGCCTGTGCTCCCTTCAACACATGAGCCACGGTCCGCTGACGGACGCGTGGCCCACATCTGCGCGATTGCCGGCCGACTATACACCGCCTCGAAAACGAGGGTCAACGAGCCGGTTCCTGCCCCGCTTCGTGGGTCTCGGCGTCCTCCCAGTCGGTCCATGGCACGTCGAACGCCTCGAGGTATTCGTGCACCGCTTCGCCGACCGTGGGCGGGAACGGCGGCTGCGCGAGGCGATCGGTCAGCCCGTAGCGCTTGACCTTGTCCTTTACCGGGTCCTTGAGCTCCGCGAAGGCCAGGCCGATCTCCCGGCGGTCGAGCGCATCGAGCAGCTCGACCAGCACGTCGGCGGCGGTGGTGTCGACGTCGGTGATCGGTTCCGAGGCGACGACCACGCGGCGCACTGGGGCCTCGGCCGCATCCACCGCGTCGAGGACGGTCTCCCGGAACACGTCGCCATTGGCGAAGAACAGTGGGGCGTCGAAGCGGAGCAGGACGAGTCCGGGGATCTGCCGCCCCTCGGGATGTCGCTCCTGGTCGTGGTAGCCCTTCAGCCCGTCGACCCGGCCGAGGACGGCGGTGTGGGGATGCCACGCGCGCCACAACAGGGTCATGACCGACAGACCGATGGCGATGCCGATCCCCGGAATTACGCCGATGAGCGCGACGCCGAGCAGCGCGGCGACCGCCAACCCGAAGTCGGGACGGTTGAGGCGGGCAAGGCGGCGAAGGGTGTCGAGGTCGATGAGCCCGCTGACCGCGACGATGACGATGGCGGCCAGGGTGGCGTCCGGCAATGGCGCGAGGATTCCGGTGGCGAACAGGAGGACGAGACCGATGGCCCCCGCGGCCACGACCCCGGTGAGCTGGCTCTTCGCCCCGGCCGACTCGGCCGCCGGTGTCCGCGTGGAGCTGCTCGAGATCGGGAAGCCCTGAAAGAAGCCGGCCGCCACGTTGGCGGCGCCGAGGGCGAAGAGCTCCTGGTCGGGGCTGACCCGATCGCCGAGCCGCGCGGCATACGCCCGGGACAAGACCGAGGTGTCGGCGAAGGCGACCAGGGCGATGGCCAGTGCGCCGATCATGATCGACGGCAGCTGCCCCGGATCGAACGACGGCAGCGCGGGCACTGGTAGACCGGCGGGCACCTCCCCCACCGTCTCCACCTGGCCCTCGAGGCCGAGCAGGACGACGAGCACGATGCCTCCGACCACCGCGATCAGCGGGCCGGGCGCGCGCGGGAGGAACGCGCGCAGGACGATGAGCACCGCGATGGTGCCCAGGCCGATGGCAGCGGTGACGACCTGGGTCTCCCCCAACGACCGGATGAGCTCGGTCAGGCTCAGGAACAGACCCTCCGCCTCGACGTCGATCCCGAGGACCTTGGCCGTCTGGTCGACGATGACGACGAGCGCGATGCCGGCGAGGAACCCGACGCGGACCGGCTTGGAAAGCAGCTCGGTCACGAAGCCGAGCCGGGCAATGCCACCGATCACGCACAGGACGCCGACGGCCACGGCCAGGGTAGCGGCGACGGCCACGCGATCCTCGGGCGCCGAGCCGGCAATGGGAATCACCGTGGCGGCGACCAGCGGCACGACGGCGGAGTCCGGACCCATCACCAGGATCCGGGATGGTCCGAACAGGGCGTAGGCCAGGAGCGGGATCATCGTGGCGTAGATGCCGGTCACCGGCGGCAGCCCGGCCAGCTCGGCGTAGGCCATCCCCTGCGGGACGAGCAAGGCGGTGAGGACCACCCCGGCAACGAGGTCGTGGCGGAGCCACGCGGGCTGGTATCGGCGGACGAGGGCCAGGCCCGGGAGGAACCGCATGGTCAGCCGCCGGGCGCCTCGTGGATCTCGCGGGCGGCGCGGATGCCGGACTCGAGGGCACCCTGGATCCAGGCGTGATACAGCGAGCAGTGCTCGCCGGCGAAGAAGAACCGACCCTCGGGCCGGACGATGTCGGCCTGCAGATCGGTCTGCTGCTCGGGGGCGAACATCGCGAAGGCGCCCCGCGCCCATCGGTCTGAGTACCACGCGTGCGAGGTGCCGCCCTCGTACTCCTCCCGGATCCGGGGGTGAATGCGGGCCACGTCCTCGAGCGCCTCCTCGAGGCGAGTCTCCTCGTCCATCGCCCCCCACTGGAGCGCGTCCTGCCCCCAGGTGTAGCTCGCCAGGAGCACGCCGCGGGTGGTGTCGAGATCGGGCGTCGGGTAGTTCAGGCGGCGAATCGGCAGCTCGGTGACGGTGCCGCCGCCCGTGATCCCGTCCTCGTCCTCCCAGAACCGATGGTGGACCTGGAACAGGATCTTGGTCGAGGCGTGGTAGTTCAGCTGGCGGATGGCCCGCTGCTTGCCAGCCGAGAAGGGGGTGACCGCCTCGATCGTGCGCAGCACGGAGAACGGGACGGTGATGATCCCGTAGTCCGCGCGGATGCTGGAGCGGCCCGACTCGGTCTTGACGTGCGCGGTCACGCCCTCACCGTCCTGGTCGAGGGCGAACACGTTGGCGCCGAAGCGAACCTCGTCCTCGAGCTGGCCGTAGAACGCGTTCGGGAGCCGATCCATCCCCCCGGCGATCTCCTGCATGTCGACGTAGGCCCCGCCGAGGTCCTCGCGGAGGACTTCCACCAGCGAGTTGTGCATGTCCGACTCGAGGAAGTTCAGGACGGTGAAGTACTCGATCGCGCCCCGCGACCAGCCCTTGAAGCGGAGGAACTCGTAGAGGGAGTACTGGTCGTACTCCCGAACGATGTGCGCCCAGGCCGTATCGCGGTCCTGCTCGACCATCACTCGCAGGTCGCCGATCGCCGACTCCCACAGCTCATCCGCGGTGCGGCCGCGCTCGTGGGACTCGAGCTGGTATGGGAGCCGCTCCGGCTCGCGGTCCACCTCCTCGCGGGTCATCCGCTGCCCGCCGACATGGACGAGCCCCCGGGGGTTGCCCATCACGAACGGGCGCAGGGGGAGGTCGAACAGCTCGCAGTAGCGCAGGGTCAGGTCGTGTGCACGCGGGATTCGCATGCCGCCCGCTTCCGCGTACAGGCCCGGGGCGAACGGGGCCCGGAGGGTATAGATCCGGCCGCCGACCCGGTTCTGGGCCTCCAGCACGGTGACGTGGTGACCCTCCCGCTTCAGCTCGAAGGCAGCGACAAGCCCGGCGAGCCCGGCGCCGATGACGACGACGTCCTTGCGAGCGTGGGCGCCGGCGTGCAGTCCCTCGTCGGGAGTGCTGAGGACCTCCGGCTCGACCGGGGTGGTGTTCGGCGGGACCTCGTCGGGCCTCGTGCTCATTCGGCCTGCGGCCACAGCTCCCGGCGCTGGACGCGGCCGGCGAGCTCGGTCACGAACTCGTCGAGCGGCACGCCCTGGGACTGCTCCCCGGTTCGCAGCCGCGGACTGACCGCGCGAGCCTCGGCATCGCGGTCCCCGACCACCAGCATGACGGGCACCTGCTGGCCCTGGGCGTCGCGGACCTTGGCCTGCATCCGCTCCGAACGGTCGTCAACCTCCGCCCGCACCCCGGCCGCTCGCAAGGCCCCGCGAACCTCCTCCGCGTATTCGAGGTGGCGATCCGCGATCGGGATGACGACGGCCTGGACCGGCGCCAGCCAGGCCGGGAATGCCCCGGCGAAGTGCTCGGTGATGACCCCGATCCAGCGCTCGAACGAGCCGTAGATCGCGTAGTGGATGACCACCGGCCGTTCGAACCCGCCTTCGGCCGTCCGGTACTCGAGGTCGAACCGCTGCGGCAGCTGGTAGTCGGCCTGGATGGTTGCCATCTGCCACTCCCGGCCGAGCGCATCGTCGAGGAAGACGTCGATCTTCGGCGCGTAGAACGCCCCGCCCCCGGCGTCGATCTCGTACGGCGTGTCGGCCGCCTTGAGCGCCTCGGCCAGCTTGCCCTCGGCCATGTCCCAGAACTCGTCGGTGCCGAGCTTCTTCGCCGGCCGGGTGGCGAGCTTGAACCGCGGCGCGAAACCGAACGGCGCGTACTGGCGCCGCACGAGGGTCAGCGCCAGGTTGACCTCGTCGATGACCTGGTCGTCGCGACACAGGACGTGGGAGTCGTCCTGGGTCAGCTGGCGGACGCGGAACATGCCGGCCAGGGCGCCGGTCCGCTCGCGGCGGAACAGCCACGAGTAGTCGGCCAGGCGCATGGGCAGGTCGCGGTACGAGCGGAGCTGAGTCTTGTAGATCAGCATCGACTCGGGGCAGTTCATCGGCTTCAGGCCCGACTGGTGGTCCGAGTCGTCGAGCACGAACATGTTGTCCTGGTACAGGTCCCAGTGGCCGGAGGTTTCCCACAGCTCTCTGCGAACGACGGCCGGAGTCCGCACCTCGTCGAAGCCGCCGTCCTGCCGGACCTCCCACGACCAGCGTTCGAGCGCGCGCCACAGGACCATGCCCTTGGGATGCCAGAACGGAGCAGCGGGCGACTCGGGGTGGAAGCTGAACAGGTCAAGGTCGCGGCCAAGCTTCCGATGGTCCCGTTTCTTCGCCTCCTCCAGCCGCCACAAGTGCTGGTCGAGGTCGGCCTGGGTCTCCCACACCGTGCCGTAGATACGCTGGAGCATCGGTCGGGTCTCGTCGCCGCGCCAGTAGGCGCCGGCGGTGTTCAGCAGCTTGAACGGGCCGAGCTTGCCGGTCGACGCCACGTGCGGCCCGCGGCACAGGTCGGTGAAGGACCCGTGGCGGTAGAACGAGATCACGGTGGCGTCGTCTGCCGGCAGGTCGCGCACGATCTCGACCTTCAGCGCCTGTCCGGCGGCCTCCAGGTCGGCGAGGGCCGCGTCACGGTCCTGCTCGTAGCGCTCGAAGGGGTGGTCGGCGGCCACCTGGGCCCGCATGCGCTCCTCGACCGACTCGAGATCGGCGGGCGTCAGGGGCCGGGGCAGATCGAAGTCGTAGTAGAAGCCGTCGCGGATGGCCGGACCTATGCCCAGCCGGGCTTCCGGGAACAGCTCCAGGACGGCCGCGGCCATGACGTGCGCGGCCGAGTGCCGCATCGCGTCGAGCGGCTCCTGGGCGCCCGCGTCGAGCAGCTCCACTGCCGCCGATCGAACCTCTTCGCCGTCCAGCGCCACGCTCGGTTCCTCGTGAATTCGGGCGGCAAGCGTAGCGCAACGACCACGCCGCAGAGGCTGATCCTCAGACCGGCTTGAAGGCCTCGAACGGCTGGCGACAGCCCGCGCAGTGGTAGATCGCTCGGCACAGGGTCGGACCGAACGGATTCTCGAGGGTCGTCTGCCGCGACCCGCAGTACGGGCAGGGCACCACGGTGAGGGTCGGCAGCTCCCCAAGGGTGGTCAGCTCACGGAGATGCGGCGGCGGGGCGAATCCGCTGGACCGCAGCTGCTCTCTCCCGGCGGCGGAGATCCGGTCCGAGGTCCAGGGCTGGGCGAAGGTCAGCTCGACCACGACCTCGGCCGCGAGGTCCAGGGCTCGGAGCCGCTCCCCGATCTCGTGGCGCATGACCTCGGTGGCCGGGCAGCCGATGAAGGTCGGCATCAGCTCCACCCGCAGGGTCGACCGATCCTCCGCCAGCTCAACCGATCCGATGACGCCGAGATCGACCACGCTGATGGTCGGGATCTCCGGGTCGGGCACCTCCGCCAGCGCCGCCCAGATGGTCGCCTCCGGATCCACGATGGCAGGCTGCTCGATCACCATGTCGCACCCGGCTCGCTGCGGGCGACGGAGGTGAACTCGCCCCACAGCCAGCGAAAGTCATCGGTCCGGGCCGTTCGGCCGTCCCGTGGCGGATCGCCCATGACCGCGGGCCGGGCCATTCCAAGGCTTGCCAGCTCCGCGTCGACCCGCTCGATCCACCGCCCCTGAAGTGTGGCGAGGCTCTCGGACAGGATTCCAGCCGCCAGGAGGGCAGCTTCGCCGCTGAGCGGACTGAAGACCGATTCGGCGTCGGGCCACAGCCGCGTCAGCGCATCGGTCAGTCGGTTGCGCGTGTCCGCTCCGCCCTCCGCGAGGCGCCGCATCCACGCCGACCAGTGCAGCAGGTGGTAGGTCTCCTCCCGCCGCATCTTCGTCGCGAGGCCGGCAATGCCCGCGTGGCTCGACCCGGCCAGGGCCTCGAGTCTCACCGCGTCGGCGGTCTCGTACAGGAAGCGGCGAGCGACGGTGAACGCCCAGTCGGTCCGTGGATGGTTCATCAGCGCGGCGTGCCGGTAGGCCTCCGGCGCGCGACCGAAGGCGATGTGGTCGGCGTCGTCATCGGTCAGCTCGGCCAAAAGCTCGTACCAGGCTCGGGCGTGGCCGATCTCGTCCTGGGCGATGGAGGACGTGGCCACGTCCTCCTCGAGCATGGGCGCGATGCCGGTCCACTCCGAGTCCCAGAACCCCAGGACGAACTCGTCGTCGGCCAGCGTGAGCAGCAGCTCGGCCGTCGCGTCGCGGGTGGCCGGATCGAGATCGGTCACGAGTCGACCTCAACGTCCTCGGCCTCGGCGGACCCGTCTCCCGACGCCGACCCGGCACGCTGGCGAGCGGCCTCCAGCTTGTGCTTGATGACGTAGCCGCCGGGCCGCTTGTGCGAGCGGTCGAAGGGCGGCTGGAGGAGGTCGGGGTCGTCGAGCTCGAGGATCGCGTCACGCGGAACGACCCACAGCCGCACGCTCTCCTGGCGGCGTCCGTAGAACTCGCGGGCGTAGTGGAGGGCCAGCTCCTCGTCCGGCGCGCGGACGCTCCCGCCGTGGACCATCGGATCACCCTCCGCGGCCTGCTGGAACACTTCCCACACCCGGTCGGCCACGGCGTCCGAGCTCAGGCCGCGACCCCCAGGACCGCGTCGCGCACCCACTGCGTCTCGGCCGTGTGGAGGCGGCGGAACTCGAGCCGTTCGACCGATGCCGGTCCGTGCCCGGTCACGACCGAGCGGAGCTCGTCCCAGTCCGGCTCGGTGTAGTGCCAGCGACCCGTGGCCTCTTCGAGTCGCAGGGCAGGGTCCGGGACGGTCAGCCCAAGCTCCCAGATGCGCGGGACGTAGATCGACAGGAACTCCTGGCGCAGCTGCTCGTTGCCTTTGGACTTGATACCCCAATGGAGGTCCTTGTCCTTGGCCGGGTCGGTGGGCGGGCCGTGCATCTGCATGAGCGGGCCCCACCATCGGTCCAGCGCCTCCTGGACCATCGCGCGCTGACCCTCGGTCCCGGTCATCAGGGTCAGGACCACGTCCCGGCCGTGCATGATGTGGACCGATTCCTCCCAGCAGATCTTCTTCATCGTCCGCCCGTACGGGGCGTACGACGAGTCGCGAAGCGCCTGCTGGGACACGATCGCGGCCGCGTCCACCAGCCAGGCGATGATCCCGACGTCGCCCCACGAGCGGGTCGGGTAATGGAAGACGTTGTGGAACTTCGTCTTGCCGGCCAGCAGGTCGGCGAGCATCTGCTCGCGGGGCTTGCCCAGGTCCTCCGCCACGCGGTACAGGAGCTGGGCGTGGCCGACCTCGTCCTGGATCTTCGAGGTCAGGGCCAGCTTCCGGCGGAGGGTGGGAGCACGGAGGATCCAGTCGCGCTCGGGCAGCACGCCCATGAGCTCGCTGTTGGCGTGCATCTCGACGAACTTCAGGATGGCGGCCCGGTACTCGTCCGGCATCCAGTCGTCGGCCTCGACCTTCCCACCGCTGCCGACGTGCGCGAAGAAGGCCTCCGCCCGCGCCGTGTCGTTCACGCTCACAGGGTACCGCACGCTCAGCGGGGCAGCAGTTCGAGCGTGGTCTCGAGAACCTCCTCGCGGACCATGGCGGCTGTCGATTGCGAGCGCGGGTACTTCGCCTCGAAGCCGCGACTGACGGCGGCCACGACGTCTGGTTCGGTGGCCACGACCACCCGCACCGGCAGGCCGACCTTCCCCAGCCACAGCGTGCAGTCCGGCTGGGCGAGCGCTTCGCGATACCAGCGGGAACCCGCTCCGCGGTAGGTCCGAACAAAGGCCCGGTCCCCATCGACCACGACCCAGATGATGGTCCGATGGACGGGCGCATCGGGCGCCCGTCGCGTCTCGATGCGAACCTCCTTGGTCGTCCGCAGCAGCTCGAGATGCTCCGGGCTCAAGCTCATCGGTCTGCCCCTTTCCTCATCCGCTCAGTCGTGCGGTGCTGCCTTCAGCGGTCGGTGCCACGCATCGTAGGCCTCGTCGGCATCGGCAGCCGTGACCGCCACGGTCTCCGGCCCGGCGACGGTGACCGCGGTCCGCGGGATGTAGAGATCGACCGGCAACAGCCCGCGGGTCCGGACGAGCAGGTAGTCGGCGAAGACCGCATCGACCTGACCGATGCGCCGGTTCCCGGCGTCGCAGACCTCCCAGCCCGGGCCAGGCTCGGCCGATCCCGTTGGGGTCGTGGTCTCGTCCGTCATGCCTCTGCCACCGGCGGGACAGCCACGTCCAAGGCCGCGGGCAGGGCTTCGACCCGGATCGGGAGCGTTCCCCACGGCTCCCCGTCGAGGTGGACGCGCGTCGGCTCGTCGCCCTCGATCAGGATCCAGCGGCTCCGATAGAAGCGGACCTTCGGGTTGCTGACGTGCTTCGCCTCGTAGAGTCCCGGCAGCTCGCGCAGGGCCTCGAATCGCGACAGGTCGCCGACCACGCACACGTCGAGCTGGCCGTCGCTCAGGCTGGCGTCGGGGCAGATCTTCATGCCGCCACCGTAGTACGGGCCGTTGGCGAAGGCGACCATCAGAGACGTGTGGTCCACGACTTCGCGGCCGCTGTCGAGGTCGAACGTGATCCGCAGGCGCTGGTTGTGGAAGCGGCGCAGCTCATCGATCGTCCCCGCGAAGTACCCGGCCCGTCCGTTCTTCCACCACGGGCGCGGGTTCGACATCGTCCACGACACCTGGGCGTCGAACCCGACCCCGCCGGCCGCCACGAAGTGGCGCAGGCGGGCATCGCGGATGGCGCGACCCACATCCATGGGACGGGTGGCCGGTCCCAGCGCGATGTCGAGCGCGACCAGGGGCTCGATCGGGATCTCCAGGCTGCGGGCGAGGTCATTGCCGCGCCCGACCGGGACCACGCCCAGCGTCCCGCCACCGGCACTGATGATGCCGTTCACGACCTCCTGCATCGTGCCGTCGCCCCCGACCGCCACCACCCGGTCGGCACCGTCCCGGATGGCCTCCGCGGCCAGCTCCTCGGCGTGGCCACGACGGGTCGAGACCCGCAGCTCCGCGTTGCGGCGGCCGAGCTGCTCCTCCAGCCGCGGCAGGAGGCGGCCACCGGCGCCGTCGCCGGCGATCGGGTTCAGGACGAGGACGGGTGCGACCGCGTTCGCCACGCGGCCGATTGTGACCTACCCGACCGTGACCGAGATCGTGTGGTGGCCGCGCGCCCCGTCGGGCGCCGGCCGTGTCGCGCGCTCCTCCTGGAGCGTGCCCTCACCGTCCGTCGCGCGGACGCGCAGCTCATGTCCGCCGGGCGTGGCGGACCAGGGGAAGCGCCACTGGACCCAGGTGGCGTCGTTGATCGGGGTGGAGAGCTCCGCCGGCTGCCATGGACCGTCGTCCACCCGGACCTCGACCGCGCTGATCCCGCGGTCGGGTGCCCAGGCCACGCCGGCCACCGCCACCTCTCCACCGCCCACCGTGTCACCGGACCGGGGAACGTCGATCCGCGACTGGGTCAGGATCGGCCCCTCCTTGGCCCAGCCGAGCGGGACCCAGTACGCATCGAACGCTTCCCAGGTGGTGAGCTCGATGTTCGTCAGCCACTTCGTCGCGCTGACGTACCCGAACAGGCCGGGCACGATGAGGCGGGCCGGGAACCCGTGCTCGGCGGGCAGCGGCTCGTCGTTCATCGCCACCGCGATCAGCGCGTCGCGCGCATCGGTCATCACCCAGTCGGTGGGGAAGCCGCAGGTCCACCCGTCGAACGAGCGTCCCACGACCTGGGTGGCTCCCTCCCGTACCCCGGCTGAGTCCAGCACGTCGCGGAGGAGCGCGCCGCGCCACAGGGCGTTGCCGACGAGGTCCCCGCCGACCTCGTTCGACACGCAGGCGATGGTGACGTAGCGCTCGTGGAGGGGCAGCGCCAGCAGGTCTGCGTACGTGAAGGTCAGCGGCCGGTCGACCATCCCATTGACGCTGAGCTCCCACGTCGCCGCGTCCACCCGCGGAACCAGGAGCGAGGTGTCGATCCGGTAGAACTCGGCGTTGGGCGTGACGACCGGCGACAGGCCCGAGATGCCCAGGTCGGTACCCGGCGCCAGAGCGGGCAGCGGGTCTACGGGCTCGGGCAGCGGCGGCGCGCCGACCGGGTCCGCCACCCGACCCTGCTCCCCGATCACCCGGCCGATCAGGCCGCTGGTGACGGCGACCCCGGCCACCGCGAGCGATGTGCCGAGGAACCGGCGGCGCGAAAAGTCCGGCATCTCCGCCACCGGTTCGTGGGGCGTTGCGAGACGGAGGAGCCAGGCCAGGACGCCCAACCCCGCCCCAACCGAGAGAACGACCGACAGCAGGGCGAGGAGCGGATCCACGAGTGGATCGAGGAGGACCGATACCGCCATCGCCGCCACGCCCGCGCCGGCGAAGCCGAGAGCGGCCAGGCCGAACCGACGGCGAGCCATGACCCCCAGAACGGCCGCTCCGCCGATGGCTACCGCCACGATGAGCAGGTTGAAGACGAGCTTGTCGTTCGTCCCGAACAGGTCGACCATCAGCTGCTTGGCGCCGGGCGGCTGGAGGGCGATCACCGCCGCCCCAACCTCGACCACGAACGAGGGCGCGCCGGGCAGGACGCCTGCCACCAGCTCGTTCACCCCGATGGCCGCCGCTCCGGCCACCGCCCCGGCGAGGGCCGCGTGGCCCCGGGACGGCAGCTGATCGGTCATGGCCAGGTCAGGGTAGCGTCAGTCCGGGACGACCGGGTGTCGACGCCCGGTCGGTCGCGCGCGCACAATCGGGCGCATGAGGGGTGAGAGCCTTCGCGTCCACCTCGCGGCGGGGGCCAGCGGAGGGGAAGACTCCATGCGGCCGTGGATCGCCGCGCTGGCCGAGCGAGGTTTCGAGTCGCGCTTCGTCCCCCTCCCCAAGGGGTCCGCCGAACGCGCCCTGCCGGTGTACCGCGAAGCCGCTCCGCCCGGCAACGTCACCGTGATCGGCGGACGGTCGTTCGGTGGCCGCGTGGCGAGCCTCATCGCGGCCGAGGGCCGATATGCCGGCCTGGTCCTGCTCTGCTACCCGCTCCACCGCCCGGGGCATCCGGAGGGAGTCGACGAACGAACGGCGCACTGGCCCCGCATCTCGTGCCCGGTCCTGCTGTTGAGTGGCGAGTCGGACCCGTTCGCGCGCATCGAGCTGCTGCGGGACGCCGTCCCGCGACTCCCGTCGGCAACGCTCGTGACCTACCCCGGCCTGGGCCATGGCCTCGACCGCGTCCGAGACGATGCGCTCGGCCGGATCGCAGACTGGCTGTCCCTGATCCGCCGGCCATGACGGACGACTCCGTGGCGGCCGGCATGCAGGTCTGCCCCAGCTGCGGTTCGGAGAACCCTCAGGGTTTTCGGCTGTGCGGCTACTGCGGGTCGTCGCTGGTCCCTCCGGAGCCGGTCCTCCCGTCGCCGGAGGAGCGGAAGATTGTGACGATCGTCTTCTCCGATCTCGTCGGCTCCACCAGCCTCGGGGAGCGCATCGACCCCGAGGCGATGTCCGGCCTGCTGAACCGGTATTTCGAGGTCATGACCGCCATCCTCCGGCGGCACGGCGGGTCCATCCAGAAGTTCATCGGCGATGCGATCGTGGCCGTCTTCGGGCTGCCGAGGGTCCACGAGGATGATGCGCTCCGTGCCGTCCGAGCCGCGCACGAGATGCAGATTGCCCTCGGGCACCTCAACGAGGAGCTGCAGCGCACCTTCGGCACGGCGATCGAAGCCCGCATCGGCGTGAACACCGGCGAGATCGTGGCCGGCGAATCGGTCACGGGGCAGCAGGTCGTCACCGGGGACACCGCGAACGTCGCCGCTCGGCTGGAGCAGGCCGCTCCGGCGATGGAGGTCGTCATTGGCGGCAGCACGTACCGGCTCGTTCGTGATGCGGTCGAGGTCGAACAGATGGACCCGCTCGACCTCAAGGGCAAGGCCGAGCCGGTGGCCGCCTACCGCCTGCTGGCGGTGCATGGCACGGACGAGGGGGTCGCGCGACGAGTCGACACGCCCCTCGTGGGCCGCGACGCCGAGTTGGAGGAGCTGCGCGCCGCCTATCAGCGCGCGGTCGACGGGCGACGATGCCACGCGGTCACCCTCCTCGGCGACGCGGGCGTCGGCAAGTCGCGCCTGATCCGGGAGTTCCTCACCTCGCTCGGCGACGAGGCTCGCGTCTTCCGCGGCCGAGCCCTGTCCTACGGGGATGGGATCACCTTCTGGCCGCTCGGCGAGGTCGTGCGTGACGCGGCCGGGATCGGCATCGACACGCCCGCCCAGCTGGCGCTGGACAAGCTCCAGGCGCTGGCCGGCGATCCCGAGATCGTCGAGCGACTGGCCTCCGCCATCGGCCTGTCGACGGCCCAGTTCCCGCTGACCGAGCTGTTCTGGGGTTCGCGACGCTTCCTCGAGGTGCTCGCCCACGAGCGTCCGGTGGTGGTCGTGATCGAGGACATCCACTGGGCCGAGCCGACGTTCCTGGATCTCCTCGAGCACCTGACGGAGAACCTCGCGGAGGCTCCGGTCCTCGTCCTGGCCACCGCCCGCCACGATCTGCTCGAGACGCGGCCCACCTGGGGCCAGGCAGCGTGCAGCGTTCGCGTGTCCCTCGAAGGGCTCTCCGAGGCGCAGGTTGCCGCGGTGGCCGCCAACCTCCTGGGCGCGGCCGGCTTGCCGGCCTCGATTCGCGATCGGATCGCTCGGGCGTCGGGCGGCAATCCCCTCTTCGTGGAGCAGATGCTGTCGATGCTGGTCGACGACGGCACGATCCACGCCACGAATGGGTCGTGGCAGGTCAGTGGCGACGCTCGGGATTTCGCCATCCCGCCCACCATTCATGCCCTGCTTGCGGCCCGCCTGGATCGACTGCGGCGTGAGGAGCGATCCGTCGCGGAGCCGGCGGCGGTCATCGGTGTCGAGTTTCCGACGCCGGCCGTGACCGATCTGGCGCCGGACCCGCTTCGCGAACAGGTGGAGTCGCTCCTCTCCGACCTGACGGACAAGCAGCTCCTCCGTCCGACCGGATCGGTGATCGTCGGGTATCGGTTCAACCACCAGCTCATCCGGGACACCGCCTACCAGGCGATCCTCAAGCGGGCACGGGCCACGCTGCACGAGCGCTACGCGGACTGGCTGGCCGCGCACGAGTCCGATCGCCTGGGCGAGGTGGAAGAGGTCATCGCCTATCACCTCGAGCAGGCGCACCTCAACCTCCTGGGCCTCGGCCCGCTCGACGACCGTGGTCGCGCGCTGGGCCACCGCGCGGCAGGACTCCTGGGAGCGGCCGGCCGGCTTGCGTTCGCGCGCGAGGACTGGCACGCCGCCATCAACCTCCTGCGGCGGGCGGTGGCCCTGGCGCCGGATTCAGCGGATGCCCGTGGCGCGGAGCTGCTCCTCGCCGAGGCGCTCGATGAGACCGGGGCATATGCGGAGTCTGGCGCGCTCCTCGAGGCGATCGAGTCCGCCGCGGACGCGGCCGAGGACCCCGGCTCGGCGGCCAAGGCCCGTCTGCTCCGCATCCGCCTGGAGCTCGCCTCGTCTCCCGGGCCGAACTGGGCGACCCGGGCGTTGTCCGAGGCCGATCGCGCCCTCGCCACCTTCGACGCCACCGACGACCTCGCCGGCGCATCGCTCGGGTGGCGCATTCGCTACGTGGCGCACGGGACCGCGGGACGCTTTGCCGAGGCGGCGGCGGATGCGGAGCGAGTCATCGCGCTCGCGGGCAAGGCAGGAGACGAGCGGCAGCGGCTCCGCGGCATCTCCAACCTCGCCATCGCGCTGACCTACGGCCCGACGGCAGCGGATGTGGCTGCGGGGCGGCTCGAGACGTTGCTGATCGACGTGGGCACGGACCGGGCGACGGGGGTGGTCGTGAAGGCCGCGACCGCCCAGCTGCAGGCCATGTGCGGACAATTCGAGTCGGCAAGGGAGCTGTACGAGGGCGCTCGAGGGACTGCACACGAGCTGGGCCAGCCGGTGCTCGCCGCGCAGCTGGCCCTGGACGCCGCTGAGGTCGAGCTCCGCGCGGGACAGCCGGCGACCGCCGAACAGGTCCTGCGGGAGGCAGCGGACGTCCTCACCGGCGTCGGTGACACCTTCTACCTGGCAAGCGTGTCCAGCATGCTGGGCCGGGCCCTGGTGGAACAGCGCCGGTACGAGGAGGCGGCGGCGGAGGCCGGGCGGGCCGAGTCGCTGGCGGCCAGCGACGACCTCGATGCGCAATCACGCTGGCGCGGTCTCCGGTCGGCCATCCTGGTGGCGAACGGCGACGCCGACGGGGCGGTCGAGCTGGCCCAGGAAGCCGTCCGCCTCGCGCGCGACGCGGAGATGCCGATGGTCACCGCGCTCGCCCTCTCCGACCTGGCCGAGGCGCTGACGGCAGCCGGAGAGGCTCTCACCGCGGCCGAGGCCCGCAGCGAGGCCCTGGCTATCTACGGAGCGAAAGGAGATGTGGCGTCAGCCGCGCGACTGACCGAACTCAGCCGCGCCCCTTGATGACCCCGTTGCTGGTCATGAAGATCGTGACCAGCCAATCCTTGTCAGGCATCACCTGAACCGGTAGCCGGCACGGCAGCTCGGAACTGGCCGGAGTCGCGTCGGAGCAGATCCGGGTGATCTCCTCGAAGCCGGCGGTCGGGACCGGATCGAACCAGTGGATGATGACCAGCTTCCGCTCGTTCAGCCGGCGAACCACGGTGGAGTCGAAGCGGACCTGGACGATCAGGTGCGGCGAGAGAACGATCCCGTTGCCGACCGACACGGTCGAGGACTGACCGAAGCACCTGTCCAGGAATGCCGGCGGGCAGTTGTCGGCCGGACCTCCGGCCTCACCTACCGCGGCCGGAACGCCGAATGGCGTGTTCGGGACCAGGGCCTGCGTGCCCTGAGGGTTCGTCGACGACAGGGCCGTCGCCCCGAGCAGTCCGCCGGTCGTGATGTCGTCGCCCTCGGGAACGATGTAGTGGGTCGTGAAGTCCTGGTTCACCGCGAGAACGATGGTCTCGGTCTCATCGGTGAAGGTGTCGGTGTGCGAGGAGTGCGGCTGGTCGTTTCCGCCTTCGCCGCCCCGGACCGTCACCACGAAATCGAAGCTCCCGAGCGGTGCATTCGGGGACGTGTCGAAGACCAGCACCACCAGGGCCGGAGTGCCTGCGCTGAACTGTCCAAGGTCGCAGAGTGGATCAGCGGCGGGGGCCGCGTTGCAGCTGCCCTTGCTGGTGATCGCCCGTCGATAGGTGAACCCGCTCGGGGTATCGGCCTCGAGGGTCGCGTGGTTGATGGAGTTGTTCCCGGTGTTCTGCACCGAGACCACGTACGAGACCGGCCCGCCACGAGTCACGAGCGTCGGCGACGACTGGATGTTCACGGACATCACGGACGCAGCCCCGACCGGCGCGACCCCTCCCAGCACCAGAGACATGGTGGCGATGAGGCTTACCGAAATCTGCAGCGAGCGCCGCCGAGTTGCGGCCACGTGCGTCCCTCCGATGGTTCTCCAGCCTGAGTCTACGCCCCCTGACCGATCGTGTCAGTTGGACGGCAGAGAACTTGTTGCCGCGGTGCACCGCTTCGCAGGAGGTCGCTCGCCTCCCTAGAGGCGCTGCACCACCTGGAATCGCTCGCAGGTCACCAGGGTGTCATCGGTCAGCTGCCACTCGGGATCGCCAACGCCGGACCGGATCTCCTCGATATAGCTCCCGAAGAACCGTTCATGAGCCGCACGCCAGTCGGCGACGGACGCGAACCCTTCCCCCTCGGCAATGGCGAATTCGAGGTCGACGTCCGCCATGCGGCGGATCGTGACGTCCGTGATCTCGATGATCGCGACCGGGCGGTCATCGAAGTCGACCAGGAGCTGCCGCTCGCCCGGGGAGCCCGGCTCGTCGCCGTCGCGCTGGTAGTCGGCCAGGAGCCCGGTGCCGGCCGTCTTTTCGCCGCGCAGGATGGCGTCGACCAGCTGTCGTCGAAGCTCCGTGCCGGCGAAGCCAAACTCCGCCTTCGGCAGAGAAGGCGGGTCGGGATCGGTCAGACGTTCACCGCGTCGAGGAAGCCCCACCAGGCGTCAAGCGCTCGAGAGGTCGCGTCCAGGGCCGCATCGGCATCCGCCTCGTCGACGGTCGTGCGCGCGATGGCCTCGCGCTCATGCGCCGAATGTTCGAGGTCGAGCGTGGAGTGGACGGTGAAGAACGCAAGGGTTCGGGCGTCCTCGATGCCGTATCGGTCGCGGAGGCCGTTGATCTTCTCGGTCGCCACGTCCGGCACCTGGGCCTCGTAGGCGTACATCGCCGCGATCCCAGCCGCCGGAGCCCCATCGGTCGCCATGCCCCAATAAGCCGCCATCAGGGCCTTTGTCCCGTCGTTCGGCTCTGTATCGGTGACCTCGTCACGAGCAACACCCATGCCTTCCGCGAAGCGGAGCCACAGCTCGGCGTGATTGACTTCGCCGTGCTCCTCGTCCCAGAGATTGGTGAGGATGGACTGGCGGACGACCGGGTCATCGGTTCGGGTATGGATTGCCGACAGGAGCCGCGGGAAGGCCGATTCGAACGCGTAGTACTGGCGTGTGTACTCCTGGATGGCCTCGACCGGCAGCGTGCCGTCCCGCCAGCGAACGTAGAACGGGTGGGTCAGCAGGTGGCGATCCTTGATGAGGGCGTCGATACGATCGATGAGGTCCATGCGGTCAATCTCCTGTGCGCTCGTGGGCCTCCTAAGAATGGCATGTCCGTCGCCGCGTCGCAGTCGCCCGGCCACGCGACCTAGACTGGGCTCGTGACGTGGGACGACGCGTACCGCGGGCAACCACCATGGGAGATCGGTCGACCCCAGCGAGAGGTGGTCGAGTTGGAGACCGCCGGCGCCATCGTCGGCAGCGTGCTCGACGTCGGCTGTGGAACCGGTGAGAACGCGCTCCATCTGGCTGAGCGCGGACACGAGGTCTGGGGCATCGACATCTCGGCCGTGGCGATCGAGCGGGCGATGATGAAGTCCCACGCCCGGCGCCTGCCCGTGGTCTTCCTCGCCGCCGATGCGCTTGAGCCCGAGGCCGTCGGGAGGACGTTCGACACGCTCATCGACTCGGGCTGCTTTCATACCTTGAACGACGGAGATCGGCTCCGCTACGCGGACAGCGCGCGCGCCCTCGGTAAGCCCGGCAGCCGGCTCCACGTCATGTGCTTCTCCGAGGCGGAGCCGCCCGGCTGGGGTCCGCGGCGAGTAACCCAGGCAGAGCTGCGGGAGACCTTTGCCGATGGATGGACGGTCGACGACATTCGATCCATTCGGTTCGATACCCTGCTCGGCCCGGACGGGGCCGCCGCATGGCTCGCGAGCTTTACCCGCGCCGACTGATCGCCGGCAGCCTCACCGACGGAAGCGACCGCGGTCCCACAGGGCGCGGTGCGCGAACAGCAGCAGCATGATGGCGAAGGCGGCCGCGGCGCCCGGCAGCACCGGCGGCGTCATCGCGGAATCTGGCAGCTCCTCGACGACGGGGCTCCCGCCGTTGGCCGGCTCCAGGTCGGTTTCGGGTTGGGTCGGCTCGTCCGGCTGCTGAACGTCGTTGGGATCGGGTTCGTCAGTGGGAGGCTGCGTTTCGTCCACTGACTCATCAACGTCGCCCTCCGGCTCATCGGTCGGCTCATCGGTCGGCTCGTCCGTGGGCTCATCGGTCGGCTCGTCGGTGGGCTCATCGGTCGGCTCGTCGGTCGGCTCATCGGTCGGCTCGTCGGTCGGCTCATCGGTCGGCTCGTCGCCTGGCTCCTCCGACGTGCAGTCGTCCACCCAGAAGGTCTTGTGCTTCTCGTTCTGCTCGCTGACCGCCTGCCAGTTCACGCGGTAATGGCCGGCTGTGATCTCGAAGGTCTGGGTCGTGTGTGACCCTGCGACAGGCACGGCGTAGCTCCCCGAGACGACGAGGGTCCCGTTGCCGGTTGGCGGCCAGTCAACGACCGACCACGTCCCGCTCTCGTCGGCCGGCGCGTCGAAGACGAGGTAGAACGCGCAGACGTGTGGGTCGTTGTCGCTGTCCGACCCCTGGCCGGACTCGGCATCGACGACCTTGACCGTCCCCTGGTTGCCATTGCCGTTCCCATTGCCATTCCCGTTGCCATTGGCGCCGGATCCGTTGTCCTTGGCCGCCAGGACGGGCGAAGCCAGCACGAGGATGGCGAAGAGGGCGACGACCACGCTGGCGGGTCGGAAGGTCTTTGATGTCATGGCGGAAGTGTCCGGTGGCCGGTCGCGGCGCGCCATGACGAACTAGTACCTCTGGGGCATGCAGGTCCCGTCGACATGGCGCGTTTTTCCGGGGAGTGGGGTCTGGTGCAGTACGCGGCCGGGACTTTCGGCGAGCGTTCGGTCGGGATGGTTGCGACCGCTGAGCTGTCGCGTCCGTCACGCACAATGCGACCGTGCAGCTGATCGACGGCCGCCCCGTCTACTCTGCCACCGACCTGGTGGGCTACCTCGCGTGCGAGCACCTGACCGAGCTCGAGCGGGCGGCCTTGGCTGGGCTCGTCGAGCGGCCTCACCTCGACGATCCGGAGCTTGACGTCTTGCGCCGACGCGGCGAACAGCACGAGGAGCGCTATCTCCAGACCCTGGAGGCGGAAGGGCGCTCAGTGGTCAAGATCGCGCTCGACGGGTCAATCGAGGACCAGGGGGACCGGCTCAGTGCCGCGGCCGCCGAGACCGAGCGGGCGATGGCGGCAGGGACCGACGTCATCTACCAGGCGACGTTCTTCGACGGCACCTGGCGAGGACACGCGGACTTCCTGTTGCGGGCCGAGGCGCTGGAGCGGCCGAGCCGCTGGGGCCCGTTTCATTACGAGGTTGCCGACACCAAGCTGGCCCGCCATGTGAAGGCCGGCGCGGTGCTCCAGATCTGCACCTACATCGACCTCCTGACCGATATCCAGGGCGTCGAGCCAGTCCATCTCCACGTCGTCCTCGGCGGATCCGCAGGCGGGCTGCGCACGCTGCGGGTGGCGGATTACATGGCCTACTACCGCCTCGCCCGGTCGCGGTTCGATGCCGCCGTGGGTCCGGCCGCCCAGGCGGCGACGTACCCGCCGGCGGGAACCTACCCCGAGCCGGTCGACCACTGCGAGGTCTGCCGCTGGCGGCTGGTTTGCAACCGGCGGCGGCGAGACGACGACCATCTCAGCCTGGTTGCCGGCATCAGCCGACGGCAGCGTCAGGCGCTCGAAGGCCGCGCGGTGACGACCCTGGCCGAGCTGGCGGTGCTCGAACTTCCGATGGCTCCCCCGTTGACCGGGCCCAGCCGCGGCGCCATCGAGCGAGTCCGTGATCAGGCGCGCGTCCAGTTCGACGGGCGGCAACGCGGGGAGATGATCTACGAGCTCGTGACCGATCCCGCACAACCCCTCGAGCCGGGTGTCGGCCTGGCCGGCCTGCCGCCCCCGTCATCAGGCGATCTCTTCTTCGACATGGAGGGCGACCCGTACGCCGACCTCGACGGCCTCGACTACCTGTTCGGGGTGATGGACATAGATGGCGCGTGGCATCCGATCTGGTCGCGCGATGCCGGCGGCGAGTTCACGCTCGATGGCGAGAAACGCGCCTTCGAGGCAGTGGTCGACCTGTTCATGGCGCGGCTGTGGACCCATCCGGATGCCCACATCTATCACTTCGCCCCGTACGAGCCGACGGCCCTGAAACGACTCATGGGTCGCCACGCGACCAAGGAGAACGAAGTCGACCGCCTCCTGCGCGGTGGCGCGCTGGTCGACCTCTACCGTGTCGTTCGACAGGGCATCCGGGCGTCCGTCGAGGGCTACGGCATCAAGAAGCTGGAGCCGCTGTACGACTTCACTCGCACCGTGGACCTGCGCGACGCTGGATCGAGCATCGTTGCGTTCGAGGAGTGGCTCGAGCTCGGCGAAGGTGACCGGCCCGGCGCCGATCACCTCGCACGGATCGAGGGCTACAACCGCGACGACGTGGTCAGCACCCAGCGGCTGCGCGATTGGCTCGAGGCACGGCGCGAGCAGCTGGCCCAGGAGACGGGCCAGACCGTACCGCGCCCCGGACCTCGCGATGCCGAGCCCAGCCCCGGTCTGAACGATCGACAGATGGTGGTCGCCGCCGTGGCCAATCGCCTCACCACTGACGTTCCGGAGGAAGGGCGCACGGCAGAGCAGCAGGCCCGTTGGCTGCTGGCTCAGCTCCTGTCATGGCACCGTCGCGAGAAGAAGAGCTGGTGGTGGCTCTTCTTCCATCTGAAGGACGAGCTGACCGATGAAGAGCGCGTCGACGCCAGCGAGCCGCTGTCCGGGCTCGAGTACGTCGGCGTTGTCGAGGAGACCGACAAGGCGCTCGTCCACCGCTACCGATTCCCGACACAGGAGTACGACCTGAAAGTCGGATCCACCGTCATCGACCCCAACACCTGGGGCATCAAGGATGCCTTCAAGGATCCCGGCGACATCGTGGCCCTGGACGAGGTGGGGCACACCATTGACCTGCGGCGGACGAGGCGGAACGCAGCTCCCCACCCGACCGCCCTCATCCCGTACGAGGACTACCGGACCGATGCGCAGGAGGACTCGCTGCTTCGACTGGGCGAATCGGTGGCGGAGCACGGCCTCGCCGAGGACAGCCCCCGTCGGGCCGCGGTCGATCTCCTCCTCGCACGGCCGCCACGCGTCGACCTGGTGCCCGGCGCCCCGCTGCGGATGCCAGACGAGGTGGACCTCGATGCCGCCAGGCGGCTGGTGATGAGTCTCGACCGCTCCACCCTCGCCGTGCAGGGCCCACCGGGCTCGGGCAAGACCTACAGCGGCGCGCGGATGGCACTGGACCTCATCCGTGCGCGGAAGCGGATCGGCGTGACCGCCAACAGCCACAAGGTCATCAGCAACTTTCTGGAGAAGCTGGCGGAGGCCGCGGACGAGGAGAACATGCCCGTCCGCATCATCCAGAAGCCGGGCAAGAACGATCCCGGGTTCGTCCATCCAGCCGCGCAGTCGGCGAAGACGAACGAGGACGTGCGGCAGGCGCTGGCCTCCGGGGCGGCGGACATCGCGGCCGGGACGACGTGGCTCTGGGCCCGCGAGGACATGATCGGATCCATCGACGTCCTGTTCGTGGACGAGGCGGGACAGATGTCACTGGCCAACGTGCTGGCCGCGGCGCCATCGGCCGAGTCACTGGTCCTGCTCGGGGATCCCCAGCAGCTCGACCAGCCACTCCAGGGCTCGCACCCGCCGGGAGCGGACCGCTCAGCGCTCGCCCATCTCCTCGGCGAGGCCGCGACCATCGCCGACGACCGCGGCCTGTTCCTCGAACGGACCTGGCGTCTGCATCCCGACCTGTGCGACTACACCTCCGAGGTGTTCTACGAGAGTCGGCTCGAACCGGAGCCCAAACTCCGGGTCCAAACACTCCACGGCCATGCCCCGCTCACCGGGACCGGTCCACGCATGGTGGCGGTCGATCATGCCGGGAACGACAACGAATCCCCGGAAGAGGCGGCCATCGTCGCCGACCTGACGCGCTCCCTGGTGGATGGCGGAGCGACCTGGATCGACGATGCGGGAGTGGAACAGCGGATTGGGTGGAGCGACATCGTGATCGTCGCGGCGTACAACGCGCAGGTCGGCGAGATCAAGAAGCTCCTGCCGGACGAGGCGAGAGTCGGCACCGTTGACAAGTTCCAGGGCCAGGAGGCGCCGATCTCGATCTACAGCATGGCGTCGTCCTCGGCGGAGGACGCTCCGCGAGGCATGTCGTTCCTCTACAGCCGCCACCGCCTGAACGTGGCCACATCGCGGGCGCGATGCGTTGCCGTGGTCGTGGCCTCGCCGGACCTCCTGCGCGTCCGCGTCCGCTCCCCGGAGGAGATGCGGCTGGCGAATGCCCTCGCCCGCTTCGCGGAGATGGCGCGGGACTGACCTACTGGGCGGTGCCCTCCGCGGACCCGGTGACCGGCGTCTCGGACGAGTTGTGCAGGAAGCACGAGATGGCGTGGTCGCCCTGATCCCACGACTCGTCGGTCGGCGTCAGGGTGCTGAACCAACAGGTCGACTCCTCGTAGCTGAGCCCGACGTACGTGTCGAACCCCCCGACGCACTGGTCCTGCTCCCAGGCGGTGTAGTCCTCGTCGATGTCGGACGGAAGCTCGCCGGATGGATACTCCGCGACGACGTAGATCTCGTACACGTGGGGCTCGGCGCACGGGATGGCGCGGACGTCGCTCACCTCGCCGCCGTCGGTCGTGTCGCCGCTGGTGAGGTCGAAGCAGTCGCCGACCTGAAGGTCCTGAACGCTCAGGTTGCCGGCATCGGTGATCTCACCGGTGTCCCCCCGTCGGGCCGCGAAGAACAAGGTGCTGCCGACCACCACCAGCCCGATGACGCCGTAGAGAATCATCCGCCACGGGAACTGGCGGCCCCCGCTCCCCGCCGCGGCCGGCGTGGTTGCCGCCGCGAACTGGCCCGGTGCGTCAGGCGGGGGGTCGGCGCCGCGCTCCAGACCGCAGGTCGCGCAGGCGCGCGCCGCCCCGTCGTTGGAGGCGAAACACCGGGTGCAGACCCACCGCTGGTCGCCGGACAGTCCGGTCGCGGCGGCAGAGGTCGCAGCGAAGGTTGGAGCCGCCGGAGGCGTGGGAGCTGCGGGCGTGGGGGCCGCGGGCGTGGGACCAGCGGGCGTCTCCGCGGCCGGTGCCGCGCCGGGTGCGCCAGACGGAGGCGCCGGTGGTCGCTGCGAGGCAGACGGGGGGCCGTCGTTGACGGTGAACGTCTTCGACATGCCGCGCGGGGTTCCGCAGTTCGGGCAGGAGCGAAGGTCCTCCTCCGCCGAGGTGAAGCACCGTGAACAGATCCAGCGCTCGCTCATGTGTCCTCCCGATGCGCAGCATAGGCCGCCACGAAATCGACCTGTCGCTGCGTTTCGACCGCGGTAGGGTGTCGAACGGCCCGCAGGTGGGCAATAGCCCCATCGGGGGACTGGCCCGCTGCCACCAGGGCACAGGCCACGATCGTTCCCGATCGACCGATGCCGCCCATGCAGGCGACGACGACGTCGGTCTCGGCTCGCGCCTCGTCGATCTCGGCGAGCAGGGTATCGACCGCCGCGGCCGATCGCGGGGCGGCGCCGTCGCGGATCGGCATCCGACGGACGCGGACGCCGGCGGCGGCGGCATGGTCGACCAGGTCCGGGTCCCCCCAGCGGCGGAGCTCACCGTCCTCGACCAGGAGCACCAGCAATCCGGCGCCCAGCCCCCGGAGCCGATCGAGATCGGTCCGGGCATCGCGCCGATACACGAGGCCGGGATACCTGACCGATTTGCCCCGCTTGCCGGGCAGGATGGTCAGTCCCGAGTCGGCCGGGGCGACCGTCCCCCAGGAGCGACGGGTCGACCCAGTCGACGTGGATCGGCGGGTCCCCGGTGGGCTCAGCGGGCGTGACGTCGGGGTTGACGGCGGGCGGATCGGCCACGACGCGATGCTAGCGGCGAGTCCGCGTAGAGTGTCGGCCGATGAGCCGCCGACGGCGCACCCAGGCCGTGCCGCAGACGGTCGGGTCCCGTCCGCGGGCCCGGCCGCGTGCTCCCATCGGTCGGCCCGACATCCGACGACCGGGCCGCGGCACGACGCTGGTGCTGGGGGTCGGCCTGGTGCTCATCCTGGTCGGACTGGCATCGGTCGTCTCGGATCTCCCGGCGCAGCCGAGCCCGACTCCGGCCGCCGGGCCGCTGCCGATCACCTTTGGGCTCGCGATCGATCCCGACACGTACCTCGTGACCCAGGCTGCTACGGCCTTCACCCACGACGATCCGTTCGCCTACTCGGTCAATCCGCCCGTCCATCCGGGCGTGCCGGAGGTCTACGTCGCGGTGACGCGATTCGAGGCCGGCCAGGAGATCGTCCTCCAGGCCCCGAGCCCCCAGCGGCTGCTGCCCGAGCCGGTCAGCTTCGGCTACGAGACCACCGCGGCGAACATGATCGCCGGCTTCGGGTACGGGCGGTTCACGATGAAGATCTACCTGCAGCCGGAGGGCGCGGTGTACGCCCAGGGCGGGTTCGAGCTCGTCGATCCGGTCGTTCCCCAGGTGCCGCAGTAGGCGCACAACAAAGGGACCGGGGAGCTGTGCCCATTCCCCGATCCCTCGTCCCCCGAGTATGCGAACCGGTCCGCCGTGTGGCGGGTGCCCACACCGGTTCGTTCCGAGACGAAACCTAACCCGACCGGACTGGCCCTGTCAATACCTAATTGACCGCGACGGCCTCTGAAGTTAACTCGTACGCTCCCTGGAAGTCGCCGCCCTCGGCCCGCAGCTCGGCCCACTCTCCCAGCAGCTCGCGCAGGCGTCCCTGGCCCGAGCCGGCCCGCGCCAACTCCGCGGCTGCGGCGTAGCGCGCCTCGGCACCGGCACGGTCGCCGCGAGCCCGCGAGATCCGCGCCGCGGTGACCAGGGCCAGCATCTCCACCAGCCGGTTGCCGGTGTCCCGGGCCAGCTGGTGCGAGCGGGCCGCCAGGGCCAATGCCCGATCGTGCTTCCCCCCGGCAAGCGCGATCTGGGCTTCCGTGTCCAGGACGGCAGCCAGGAACCGATCGTCCCCGGCCGTTTCGAATTGCTCGTGGGCGCCCGACGCCATCTCCGTCGCGCGCTCGAGGTTGCCCATGGCCAGATAGGCGAGGGCGAGGTCGTTCTCGATGGTTGCGGACTCGAACGGCGCCCCGGCGGCCCGGTACAGGGCGAGCCCCTGCTGGCCGACGCGAATGGCCGCCTCCACGTCCCCTGTCTCGCGGTAGCTGATGGCCAGGTTGAACAGGAATGTCGCGCGCCGCCGGTCGTCGAGGTCGTCAGCCAGTCCCCGCGCCTCCTCGAGATACGCCAGCGACCGCGCGTGCTCCCCCACTCGTGACTCGACCGCGGCGAGGGCGGTGAGGACGCGCATTTCGAACTCCGGCTCCACTCGGAGCCCCTCGCGGGTCTGGCCGAGCAGCGCCTGGAGCTGGGTCCGTGCATCCGCCTCGTTGTCCGTCAGGTAGGTGCCGTATGCCAGCCAGTAGCGGGCCAGCGCCTCGTCCGCGGCGCGGCCCAGGGCGCCGAACAGCCGGGCCGACTCCGCGGCGGCGGCGATCGCCTCGCGTCCGTGGTCCTGTCGGGATTCCGCCTCGGCCAGGCCTCGCAGGACCTCGGCCCGCGCCACGTCGCCGAGCGCCTCGCCCAATAACGTGCGGTAGCCATCGGCGGCCCGGGCCCAGTCGCCGGCGGCGAGCCGCATGTCGACTTCCAGCCGGGTCCATGTCGGGTTCGTATCGCCGAGGAAGTGGCTGGCCGGCAGGCCGAGCCGCTCCGAGACGTAGTTGAGGGCGACCATCGACGGGCGGGTGATCCCGGTTTCGAGGGCGCTGATGTAGGCCTTGGTGTACCGATCGCCGGCCAGCTGGGTCTGGGTCAGTCCGGCGCGGCGGCGGGCAACCCGGATCCGCTCACCAACACGCCGCGCCAGTTCGAGCGCGGCGTCCTGCTCGGTCGAATCTACCGGGGTCCGGGTCCGCGGCATTGGCCGTGAGTCTACACCGGTCGGGCAAGCCCTACTTGACCGGTTCCACCGCCGAAATCGGCGGAGGAAAGTACTGGCCCCAGTGGAGCGGGACGGTACCCCCGGGCCATTGTCGCGGCGGACTTCTGCCTGCGAGTGTCTGGGTGCGTGGCACTCACTCGTCTGGGTGAGCCACAAACCGACGGGAGAAGACCACATGAGCTCCGCGACTACCGGGGGTGGTTGGCCCCGTTAACCGTTCCGCGTCCGATTATCGGACGCACGGTCTAATCCACCCGGGGGGGAGGCGCCACGGTCATCACATCGGCCGTGGCGCCTTCGTTTGTGCTCAACCGAGCGGCGGCAGCTCCTGGCGCAGCGTCGTGGCGGGAGCGAAGAGGTCGCCGACCTCCGCCAGGCGGGCCGGGAGGGTGCGAATCGTCCACCGCTCGGGCCCGAGCTCGGGGTCCTCGAGCTCGTCCCAGGTGATCGGCGCCGACACCGGCGCACCGGGCGACGGCCGCACGCTGTAGGGCGCCACGAGGGTCCGGATCGGCGCGTTCTGGGTGTAGTCGAGACGGGCCCGACCACGCCGGTCGCGCTTGGTCCACGCCCAGCTGACCAGGTCGGGGACCGTCTGGCCCACCGCCCGGGACAGCCCCTCGACCCAGTCGCGGGTCTGGTCGAATGAATAGTGGTCGGCGATCGGGACCCACACCTGGATGCCGCGCTTCCCCGTGGTCTTGGGCAGTCCGATGACCCCGAGATGATCGAGCGCGGCGCGGAACAGGCGAGCAAGTACGAGGACCTCCTCCCACGTCGTGGCTTCGCCGGGGTCGATGTCGATGAGCGCGAACCGCGGCTGGTCCGGGGCCTCGACCGTCGCCGTCCATGGATGGAGCTCGATGGCCGCTTCCTGGGACAGCCAGGCAAGGGTCGCCACCCGGTCGACGACGACGTATTGCTTTGTGCCCTCGCTGTCGGTCAGCTCCCGGCGGCTGATCCATGGCGGTGTGTGGGACGGGAGGTCTTTCTGCCAGAAGCCCTTGCGCTCGACCCCGTCGGGGAAGCGCTGGAGGGTCAGGCCGTGGTGGCGGAGGTGCGGGATGAGGAACTCGCCGACGGAGGTGTAGTAGCGGACGAGGTCACGTTTCGTGAGGGGGCCGGGATCATCGTCGCGGGCCGGGAACAGGATCTTGTCCAGGTTGGTGAGGCGGACGACCTGCCCACCGATCTCCCAGCTGCCCTCCTTCTCCAGCGCGTCGAGGGCCGCCTGCTCCTCGTCGCTCGCGCCCGGCGCCGCTCCCGGCGACGCAGGCGGTGCCTTCGGGGTCGAGCGGCGGGCGCGCACGGGGGGATCTTGACGGACTGTCGAGTCCACGTCGCGATCGACCTGGACGCCGAGGAACGTCGGTTGCCGCAGCAGGTCGTCGTGCGTCCACTCGGCGAACTCCACGCGGGCCACGATCCGTGGCTCGACCCACCGGGCTTCAGGGAGCGCAGGCGCGGTCGCGACCGGCGGGTCCGAACGGGCGCTGTCCGCGAACGCGTTCAACAGCTCACGACGGACCTTCCCGCCAAGCCCGCTGCCCACCTGGCCGGCGTGCACCAGTCCGTCGGGGCTCATCACCGCCACGATCAGCGAACCGAGGTCGTCGGTGCTCCCCTGTCGCGGCAGCCAGCCGATGACCGCCACGTCCTGTTCCGCCTTGATCTTGATCTTCACCCAGTCCGCTGAGCGCTCGCCCGGGCGGTAACGGCTTGTCCGCCTCTTGGCGACGACGCCCTCCAGGCCGCCGGCCAGGGCGGCGTCGAGGAACGCGGATCCCTCGCCGGCGACGTGGGTGGCGAACCGGACCAGCGGGTGCGGCCGCAGCACGCGGTGGAGCAGCCGCTTGCGGGACTCGAGGGGGACGTCGAAGAGCGACCGCCCATCGAGGTACAGCAGGTCGAAGGCCTGGTAGATGATCGGTGCCGGCGCGCTCCGCTCAGGTGGCGTCGCACCGTCAGATTTGGTGCGTGGGCGCCGTCGTCCGGTCCGGGATTCGAGGCCCATCAGCCCGGTCCGCTCCTGGAGGGCGGAGAAGCTCGGCTGGCCATCGGTCCCGAAGGCGACGACTTCGCCATCCACCACCGCCTCCGCGGCGTCGATCCAGGTTGGCGGCCCGGCGAGCTCCGGGAAGTACATCGCCCCGTCGGCCCGGTTCCGGGTCCACAGCCTGGCCTTCCCGCCACGGACGACGGCCTGGACCCGGTAGCCGTCCCACTTCACCTCGTGGAGCCAGTTCGCGTCCTCGTACGGATGCTCCCCCGCCGTGGCGAGCATGGGCGGGATGAACTCGGGGAATGGCGCCTCCCGGGCGGCCGACAGGTCGAGCGGCCCTTCCGGCGCCGGCGGCGACGCCTCGAATCGCGGCTCACGCCCCGCGGCCAGCTCGTCGTTGGTCCGGCCGGTCATGACGCTCCGCGGCTGGGTTTCGGCGTCGAAGCCGTCCTCCGCGTACTCGTCGCGCTTGTGGATGAGGAGCCACGGGTCGCCGCCTTCGGTCCGTCCCCGCTCATCGGTCCGGCCCCGGGTCTTCACCAGGGTGAAGCGGCCGCGCAGCCGCTCGCCGTGGAGGCGGAACTTCAGCTCGCCGGCGGCCACCGCGGCCGCCGGGTCATCGGTCTCCTCCGGCTCGAACGTGCCCCAGTCCCAGACGATCATGTCCCCCGCGCCGTACTGGCCCTTTGGGATCACCGCCTCGAACTCGAGGTACTCGATCGGGTGGTCCTCGGTCTTCATCGCGAGGCGGCGCTCGTCCGGGTCCAGGGTCGGACCGCGCGGCACGGCCCAGCTGGCGAGCACGCCGTCCATCTCCAGCCGGAGGTCGTAGTGCAGCCGGGTAGCCCGATGCCGCTGGACGACGAAGCGGCCGCTGGTCTCGACCGGAACGGCGCCCGCAGGCTCAGGCGTCTTGCCGAAGTCGCGCTTGGACCGGTAGGTCTCGAGGGGCATCGTCAGCCGGGTCGAAGGTGACCGATGAGGTCGTCCAGGCGATCGACGACGGCCACCGCGCCGGCAGCGCGCAGGTCGGTCGCCGAGGCGGCGCCGGTGACCACCCCAACCGGGATCATGCCGGCGGCCACGGCGGCGAGCACGTCCCAGCGGGAGTCACCGACGCACCAGCAATCCTCCGGGCGGATCCCCAGGCGGTCGGCGGCCGCGAGCAGGAGATCCGGTTCGGGCTTCGCCCGCTCGACCGCGAGGCCGTCGACCACCACCGGCTCCGTCTCTCGAGCGAGGGCGATGACCGACACTTGGACCTGGGCGGGCCGCGAGGAGGTCGCCACCGCCCACGGGATCCGGGCTGCCTCGAGCGCATCGAGGAACGCGCCGGCTCCGGGCAACGGCTGGGGATCGGTGTTCAGCTCCCCGTACCGCGCTCCCGCGCGCCGATCGATGGCCTCGGCCTCGTCGGCGGTCAGGGCACGGTCCGCGCGCTCGGCAACGCGCTCGCGCGAGCCACTTCCCGTCGGAGCCGATGAGGGACGCGACGTGGTCGCGGTCGGCCGGCAGGCCGACCGCGGCGAACGTCTCCATCCATGCCTCGATGCGCGTCGGAACGGTGTCCACCAGCGTCCCGTCGAGGTCGCAGATCACCGCCGCCGGCGGGGAGAGGACCGGGGTGAGCGGCGAGGCCATCGTTCTACGATAGCCGCCGCATGCCGTCCGAGTTCCGACCCCTGTGGCCGCTCGACCCCACGGTCGACTTCATGAACCACGGCACCTTCGGCGCCACTCCCACCGCCGTCCTCGACGCCCAGGCCGCGATCCGGCAGCGGATGGAGCGGGAGCCGATCGCGTTCTTCTCCCGCGACCTGGAGGGCCTGCTCGACGAGGCGCGCGGCGCGCTCGGCACGTTTGTCGGCGCCGATCCGGACGACCTCGCCTTCGTCGACAACGCGACCACGGCCGTGAACGCCGTCCTCCGCTGGCTCCCGCTGCACGCCGGCGACGAGCTGCTGACCACCGACCACGAGTACAACGCCTGCCGCAACGTCCTGGCGGCCGCGGCCGCCACGGCCGGTGCCCGGGTGGTGACCGTTCCGCTTCCCTTCCCGGTCATCGGCCCCGAGGACGTACTGGACCGAGTCCTCGCCGCGGTCACCCCGCGCACCCGCCTCGCCGTGGTCGATCACGTCACCTCGGCCACCGCACTTGCCTTCCCCGTCGACGAGCTGGTGGCGGAGCTGTCGGCCCGCGGGGTCGATACCCTCGTCGACGGCGCCCATGCGCCGGGAATGCTCGACGTCCAGCTCGACCGGCTGGGTGCGGCGTACTACGCCGGCAACCTGCACAAGTGGGTCTGCGCCCCGAAGGGCGCGGCGTTCATCCACGTCCGGCGCGACCGTCAAGACAGCTTCCACCCGCTGGTCGTCAGCCACGGGGCGAACTCCGAGCGGACCGATCGGTCGCGGTTCCGGCTCGAGTCCGACTGGACCGGCACCCGCGACCCGAGCGCGTGGCTCGCGGTCCCGACAGGCCATCGAGCTCCTCGGCGGGCTGCTGCCCGGTGGGTGGCCGGCGGTCAGGCTGCGGAACCGTGACCTCGCCCTTCGCGGCCGCGACCTGCTGTGCACCGCGCTGGCCATCACCGCGCCGGCTCCGGACGCGATGATCGGCTCGATGGCCAGCGTCCCGCTCCCCGAGGAGTCGGCCGCGGGCCGGGTCCAGGGCGTGGACCTGTACGGGGACCCGGTCCACGACGGACTGCTGGCCCGTGGCTTCCAGGTCATGGTCACTCCGTGGCCCCAGCGCCCCGACGGCGGCCCATGGCGAAGGCTGGTCCGGATCAGCGCCGCGCTCCACAACGACCTCGACCAGTTCGAGCGCCTCGCCAACGCCCTGCTCGAGGTGCTCACCGAGCGACCGGCCTCAGCCCCGTCCTGACCGATGCCCCTGGACCCGGACGATCTCGACTCCGACCCGCTCGTCGAGCTGGCGGACTGGGTGACGGAGGCGGAGACGGCCGGACATCGGCTCCCGACCGCATTCGCGCTGGCCACCTCGGATGCGGACGGCCGACCCAGCGCGCGGTTCGTGCTGCTCGGCGGGATCGAGCCGGACGGCCTGCGCTTCTACACCAACCGCGACAGCGCCAAGGGCCGTGACCTGGTCGTCAACCCGTACGCCGCCGCCGTGTTCTGGTGGGAGCGCACGAACCGCCAGGTCCGGGTCAGCGGTCCGGTGCAGCCGCTCCCCGACGCCGAATCTGACGCCTACTGGGCCTCACGGCCGGCCGGCCACCAGCTCGCGGCCTGGGCATCGGCGCAGAGCGAGCCGATCGCGGATCGGGCGGCGCTGGAGGCCCGGGTGGAGGCCACGGCCGCCCGGTTCGCTGACCGGCCCATCCCGCGGCCGCCCTTCTGGGGCGGCTATCGGCTCATGCCGGAGGTGGTGGAGCTGTGGGAAAGCCGGGAGGACCGGCTGCACGACCGAATCGAGTATCGCCGCCGACCGGACGGCGGGTGGGACCGGAGGCGGCTCCAGCCCTAGGGGATGATGTGGTGCTCGCGGCGGTGGAGGCGGGCGATCAGCGCGTTCATGAGCGGGATCGCCATGTCCGGGTATTCCTTCAGCAGCGCGGTGAACTCCCAGGCCACGAACAGGATGCAATCGGTCGGGGTGTCCGCCACGCAGCTCGCGCTGCGGGGGTGCTCCTCGATGAGCGCCAGCTCCCCGAAGAAGTCGCCCGGGCCCAGCAGCGCGACCGGGGCGCCGTCCCCCTCCGACCGCTCGACGTGAACCTTGCCGCTCAGGATGATGTACAGCGCGGATGCCGGCGCACCTTCGCGCACGATCGTCTCGCCGGCTTCGTAGTGGCGGTGCTTTCCCTGCTCGGCGAGGCGCTTGATCGTCTTCTTGTCGATGCTCGACAGGAGTGGGGTGGCCGCGAGCGCGGCTTCGACGTCCATGGCCGCTCATGGTAGCGCCGGCGCGTCCGCGCGGGAAGGGTCCGGCGCCACGCGCCGGAGGCGGCTCAGTGGCCGATCAGGGTGACGCGGACGAGGCCTCGGAGCTGCTCGGCGTCCGCCTCGCGATCCATCCGCCGGACCTGGTGGCGCCGGCGCAGGATGCGAGCGTAGGCCATGGTGCCCAGGATGAGGCCACCGAGGGTCAACAGGATGGTGATCGGCTCTGCCGGCAGGAACGGCATGGCCGGAGGGTGGCGGGCGGAGCCTCCGCCCGATATGGGAGATAGGTACCGCGGACCGGGGTCAGAACGGCTTGGTCACCATCAGCACGACGATGAGCAGGACGAGGACGGTGGTCAGGATGCCGAACGCCGTTGAGCGCGAGGCGGCGGCCCGGTAGGCGTCCGAGTCCACGCCACGCTCGGCCTCGACCAGCTGGCGCCGGATGGCCGGACCAAAGGCCGCGATCCCGATCACCGCGGTCGCGATGTACAGGCCGATGGCCGCCAGGATCCAACCGGTCGTGAAGCTGTAGGCGCCGCTCAGGACCATGAGCACGCCGGTGATCAGCAGCACGATGTAGGCCGGGTTCGCGACCCGGCTGTCGATCGCGCGCACGGTCCGGATCACGAACACGAGCCGATCCTGGTCGGTGCCCGCCGCGCGGAACCAGATCGCATACGTCAGGTTGGCGCCGACCGCCACGATCGCGGCGATGACGTGGATCAGGAGCAGGATGGTCAGCGATCAGCCCCCTCGCACCTGCTCGAGGGCGCGCCGCGCCTGCGCGAGGTGGAGCCGGTCGTGCCCCGCGATCAGGGTGAAGGACAGCGCGAAGCTCTCCGGTCCCCGCTCGCGATGGAGACCGACCCGCTCGCGGTCGGCAGCGGGCGTCCGCGCCCAGAGGGCGAGGTTCGCCTGTCGAAGGGGCTCGAACAGGGCGAGCAGCTGCGCGGCGTCTTCGACCGGCTGATGAAGCCGGTCGACCCACAGGTCCTGGTCGTAGCCGATGAGCTCGGGCTGGTCGTGGGCCAGGATCCATCGGTAGCGGCCGGCATAGACGATCTCGGCATCGCTGATGTGCGCCACGCACTCGAGGACCGACCACTCCCCCGCCTCCGGCCTGGTCCTCGCGTCGGACCCAGCCTCCGCGAGGATGGCCCGCATGACGCCGGGCGTGGCGGCCTGGACCTCGGCCGGGTCGTCGTCGCCGACGAGCCCGACGAGCAGATCCTGGTAGGCCTTTGGCTCGTCGATCGGGTCCGGGTCGTGCGTGCCAGTGGCGGCGTGCTGCATGGGCCGGAGGATAGCCGGACCACCGCCCGTTCAGCGCGGGCGATCGTCTCGGCGAAGAACCCGCTTCCGCATCCGGATCGCGCTGGGGGTCACCTCGACCAGCTCGTCGGCGGCGATGAACTCGATCGCCGACTCCAGGGTCACGGGCGGCGGCGGCGTCAGCCGGAGCGAGTCCTCCGGGCCATGGGACCGGACATTGGACATCTTCTTTTCCTTGGTGGGGTTCACGTCCATGTCGCCGCTCCGCGCGTTCTCGCCCACGATCATGCCCTCGTAGACCTCCTCCCCCGAGCCGATGAGCAGCTCGGAGCGCTCCTGGAGGTTGAACAGGGCATAGGCGGTGGAGGTCCCCGACCGATCGGCCACCAGGACCCCATTCGTCCGGTGGGTGACCTCGCCGGCCCACGGCCCATACCCCTCGCCGATCTGGTGGAGCAGCGCCGTCCCCCGCGTCTCGGTCAGGAGCTGGCCGCGATACCCGATCAGGCCGCGGGTGGGAATGATGTATTCGAGCCGAACACGCCCGTCCGCATCGGTCGTCATCTGCTCCAGGCGGGCCTTCCGGGCCGCCAGCGCGGTCTGGACCGGACCGATGTAGTCGGGCGGGATGTCGACCGTGATCCGCTCGTACGGCTCCTCGGTCTCCCCGTCCACCGTCCGCAGGATCACCTCGGGTCGGCTGACGGTCAGCTCGTACCCCTCGCGGCGCATCTGCTCGATCAGGACGGCCAGCTGGAGCTCTCCACGGCCCCGAACCTCGAACACGTCCTCGGTGGCGGTCGGCGCGAACTCGATCGAGACGTTGCCCAGCACCTCCTTCTCGAGCCGCGACCGGATCTGGCGGGTGGTGAGCCGCTTCCCGTCGCGACCGGCAAGGGGCGAGGTGTTCACCCCGAAGGTCATCCGCAGGGTGGGCTCGTCCACGTCCAACCGGGGCAGCGGTCGCGGGTCGGCTGGATCGGTCAGGGTGTCGCCGATGGTCACCTCGGGAAGGCCGGCCACGGACACGATGTCTCCCGGCCCGGCGTCGGCGATGTCCACCCGGTCGATCCCGCGCGCGGTCTGGAGCGCGGTGACGGTCCCGGCGAGGGTCACGGTTCGACCCGGCTCGACCTCCCCGGCGGTATCGGCGGCTTCCTCGCGGACGACGGTGATCCGCTGCCCGGTCCGAATCGTCCCGTTCCGGATCCGCCCCACGGCCATCCGCCCGACGTAGTCGTTGGCCGACAGGTTGGTCACGAGCAGCTGGAGCGGATGGCCATCGGTATAGGTCGGTGCGGGAGTCACCGCGACCAGGACGTCCAGCAGCGGGCGCAGGTCCGTGCCGGGCGTTCCCAGATCCCGGGTGGCCGTCCCCGCCTTGGCGTTGGTGTACACGACCGGGAACTCGATCTGGTGCTCGTCGGCGCCGAGGTCGATGAACAGCTCGTAGACGTCATCCAGCACCTCTGCCGGGCGGGCGTCGGACCGATCGATCTTGTTGAGCGCCACGATCACCGGGAGGCGGTGCTCCATCGCCTTGCGCAGGACGTAGCGGGTCTGCGGCAATGGGCCCTCCGAGGCGTCGACCAGCAGCAGCACGGCGTCCACCATCAGGAGGGACCGCTCCACCTCGCCCCCGAAATCGGCATGGCCGGGCGTGTCGACGATGTTCAGGCGGACGCCCTGGTAGTCCACGGTCGTCTGCTTGGCGAGGATCGTGATCCCGCGCTCCCGTTCGAGATCCATGGAATCCATGACCCGATCGACCAGCGCCTCGTTGGCGCGAAACGTCCCGGTCTGGCGCAGCATGGCGTCCACCAGCGTCGTCTTGCCGTGGTCGACGTGGGCGATGATCGCGAGGTTGCGCAGGTCCGTGCGCACCGCCGTCGCGGGTTCCGTGGTCAGAGGCACGCCTGAAGCCTAGCCTCTGCTCCTGGAGGTCGTCCGAGCCTTCAAGGGTCGAGGCGCCTTGCGAGGATCAGTCCTCGGGCAACGCGCGCCGGACACCGACCGTCTGCTGCGCTCCCGGGAACGCGAGGGTGTCGGCCGCCACCCACCACTCCATGAGGTCGTACGCCAGGCGCCCGGCCTGGACCGATGGATCGGCGTCACTGAGCCGCGCGGCTTCATCGAGGCCGCAGGCGAAGATCGAGAGGCCGCGCAAGGTCGTGTCAGACTGCTCGCCCAACGGGCCGTTGACGACCAGCATGCCCTGGCGACGGAGCTCCGCTCGGTACGCGAGGTGGCGGGCCTGGAGGGCGTCGAGCTCCTCGTCGGACATCTCCGGCGCATCGGGCGGTCGACGCAGCAGGACCAGCGTGTAGACGTCGAATGCCTCGGGAATGTTCGGGTCGCGCGGCATGGGCCGAGAGTCTAGACGCGCTCAGGCGCTGACGCGGAGGGTGAATCGGTAGTGGTGGGCGACACTGGACTCGAACCAGTGACCTCTTGCATGTCAAGCAAGTGCTCTAACCAGCTGAGCTAGCCGCCCGAGGGGAGCCGATTGTGCCGGACCGCGCCGCGGACGGTCAATTCAGGGACCGCGAATCAGCCGCCTGGCCAGCGAGCATGCGCCGGTCCGGAGTACGGTGACCCCGCACCCGAGGATGAATCATGACCGGCCCGGTTACCGCCACCATCGCCACCCATCTCGCCGATCTCGCGGTGTTCGGCCTGGCCATCGGTCTCTATGGCATCGCCGGCGAGGCGAACCCCGTCGCGCGCGAGCTGTTCGCGGTGGGCGGACTGCCGCTGGTGGCGGCGGTCAAGGTTGCCGGCGCCCTGGTCGCCGCCCTGATCGTGGGCCGGCGTCGCGGCTGGCTGTGGCTTTCGGCGGGCAGTGGCCTGATCGGCGCCTTCACGACGCTGGCGGCCGTGGCCTAGCGCCCGGCTAGTACTCGGCCGGGGCTCGCAGGTTCCCGAGCACGCGGGCGATCTCCTCCCGGTAGCGAGCGCCCGCAGGATGGCGGGCGAGCCAGTAGAGGTACGCCGGATCGGTCTCCCCCAGCTCCTCGATGGAGCGCCCGGCGTAGTGGCCGAAGTCGACGACGTGCGGGTCGAAGGTCGACGACTTCCAGCCCGGACCGACCGGTGTCGTCTCGCCGGTGTCAATGTCGAATGACCGGGACGGGTCCTTGGGGTCGGTCATGCTCAACTCCTCGCGGCATGGTACGCCGCGGCCGCAAGGGTCGAAGCTCGAGCGGACCGGGTCAGGCCGCGGGGTGAGCGCAGCGGGATCAGGCGGGCTGGCCGGGCTCCTCGCGCCGGTGCAGGCCGTCCCTCGCGTTGTTGCGCCAGGAGACGGCGCCGACCCACATCATGAAGGCGGACAGCGCGAACAGGACGATCGGGATGCCCAGCCCCGGGAAGAAGATGTCCATCACGTCGGCCAGGATCGGAGCGGCGAGGACCGGCAGGAAGCTGGCGACCGAGAGCAGCGTGTTCAGGATGCCGAAGATTCGGCCGCGGACGTCCGGCGGGAGCTCTTCCTGGAGCGCGGTCTGGGACGGGATCGCGATCAGGGCGTAGGCGATCCCGGCGCCGAAGGCAATCGCGATCACCAGGGCAATCACCGACAGCAGCGCGCCGAGCAGGTCGGGGAGGTTCTCCTCGATCGGCTGCAGCGCGGGGCTGAGCACGGCGACCAGCGGCTGCACGAGCGCGATCCCGAGCAGCATGACGGCGACCAGGATCAGGCCGACGTCGATCAGCAGCCGGCGCGGGATGTACTGCCCGAACGAGTTCAGGAACAGGATGCCCATCACCGCGCCCAGGCCGGCCGGGCCCATGATGAAGAAGATGTCCTCCGCGCTGAGGCCGAGGACGCTGGTCGCGTAGCCCGGGCCGAGCGCGCCGAGGACACCGATGATCGAGGCCCCGATGCCGAGGTAGCGCAGCGACCAGGCGATCCTCGGGGTGCGCTGGACGAAGGCAATCCCCTCCCGAAGCTCCTCGACGACGTGGGTGAGCATGCGGGCGTCGAACGGCCGCGGCGCCTTCTCGGGCTTGACGCTGGGCAGCGGCACGATCGCCAGCGCGGCGAGCGCGAACATCACGGACACCACGACGTACACCGCGTTCGCGCCGAGCGTGGTCAGGATCAGCGGCCCCACCAGCCCGAAGCCGATCCCGAAGGTGGCATTCACGGTGAGGATGAACACCGAGTTCGCGGCCATCAGGTGCCGGCGCTCGAGGAGCCGGGTGATCGCGATCAGCTCCGCCGGACCGAAGAATGCGCTGATGGTCGAGATCACGAAGTTCAGGACCAGGATGAGGAAGACGTTCGCGCCGACGGCGATGAACAGGGCCGTGCCGACCGCGCGGCCCAGGTTCGACAGCAGCATGATCATCCGCGCGTCGCTGCGTTCGACGAAGACGCCGGCGACGGCGCTGAAGACGACCGCCGGGGCGAGGAAGGTCAGGATCAGGATGGCGTTCGCCGTGTTCGAGCCGGTCGTCCCGACCACCACCGCCATGAGCGCGGCGAGGACCATGTTGCTCGCCAGCTGGCTCAGGACCTGGGCCGTCCACAACAACACGAAGTTCCGGTTGCGGAAGACGCTGCTCGTTCCAGGAGGAAGGCTCCCCGGCTGAACGTCCTCGGCGATTTCGATGTGGGTCATGCCGCCGACTCCGGCCCGTGCTCGAGGTGACCGGTGTAGCGGCGCTCGACCTCCAGCCGGTCGAGCAGGATCCGATGTTCGCAGCGGGCGCAGACCAGACCGATGTCGGCGCCGAGGCGCACGACCGACCACTCGTGGCCGCCACACGGGTGCGGCTTGCGCAGGGTGATCCGGTCGCCGAGGCGCAGGTCCACCGGGACGCCCATCAGACGGTGGCCTCGTTGGCGGTGACGCCGGTGAAGTTCCAGCCGTCGATGCGCACCGCGGGCACGCGGCTGACGATGCCGGTGTACTCCGCCCCGACCAGGCGCGTGTCGTCGGCCATGGCGGAGATCCGCGAGAAGGCGTCGGGAATCGACTGCGTGAAGCGGAGGTTGCGGACCGGCCGGCCGACCACGCCGTCCTCGATGAGGAACGTCCCGTCCCGCGTCATGCCGGTGAGGATCCCCTTCTTGGGGTGGACGATGTTCACGTAGTGGAATCGGGTGATGAGCAGGCCGCGCTCGATGCCCTCGACGAGGGAGGCGCGGGCCGCGGCACCGGGCGCCATGAACAGGTTCCAGCACAGCGGGCCGAAGGTGTTCGGGGCCGGCAGCCCGTGCCCGGTGGGGGCCACTCCGGCCCGGTGCGCGGTCCCCGTGTCGTGGACCGTTTCGCGCGCCACGCCGTCGTCCACCAGCGCCGACCCGACGCTTGGCCACGCCCTCGAAGTCGATGGTCGCGGGGATGCCGGTGGCATCGCCGCCGTCGTCCCAGATCGTCACATTGGAGCCGAATGCCTGCTTGCCCAACTCGACGCAGGCGCGGCCCTCCTCGATGGCCAGGCCGGAGAAGGCCATGAATGCGAGGTACTCGAGGACCTCGGCCACGGCGTACTCGCCGAGCACGACCGGGTACTCGCCCGGGCCCAGGTCGCCGGGCGACGCGGCCCGCGCCGTCCGATCGGCGGCCTCCTCCCCCACCGCCTCTGGATCGATAGTCCGATGGTCGGTGCTGATCGCCTGGGCGTATCCGGTCTCGCCGGCGGGCGCGAGCATCACCGTCACCAGCTTGGCCTGCGTCGCCCGGTGCGATGCGGCGAGGCCGGTGGTGTTGGCCACCGTCAGCCGCTGAGCTTCCATCGAGTAGGCGCCGCTCACGGTCAGTCCGCGGGCGACGCCGGCGGCGATGACGACACGGGCCGCCGCCGCCCGATCGCTCGGGTCGGCGCCGGCCGTGGCTTCGACCCACCCCAGCTCCGAGTCGGTGCCCGCGCCGGCGGCCAGGGGCGGCGGATCGGGCTCGGGCGCGGCGAGGGCGGCGATGGCGGTCGCCCGCGAGACGGCCTCCGCGATGCCGTCCGGGTCGAGGCGGTTGGTGGAGGCCACGCCGGTCCGCGCGTCGCGGCGGACGCGAACCCGCAGGGTCACGTCACGCTCGGCGAGGTTCTGGTGGATCCGCGAGCCCGCGAAGCGGGTCAGGGCCAGGTCGCGCTCGGTGACCGTCGCCTCGCCCTCCATGCCCGCGTCGATCCGGGCCAGGGCGGCGGCCGCCACCTCGCGACCTACCATCGGCCTACTCCGACCTGGACCCCGCGGAAGCGCGCGGGTGCCGCGCCGTGCCCGACCGCGGCCGTCTGCATCGGCTCGCCCTTGCCGCAGTACGGCTCACCCCACTGCTGCCACTCGCTCGGTCCGCAGATCGCGTCGCACGAGCCCCAGAAGCGCGGCGTGATGCCGGTGTAGGTCGGGTTGCGGACCATGCCTGCCAGCTTGCCGCGCTTGATGAGCCAGCCGATCTGGGTCCCGAACTGGAAGTTCAGGCGGCGCTCGTCGATCGACCACGAGCGGTTCGTGCCGAGCAGGAGGCCGTCATCGGTGTCCGCGATCAGGTCGTCGAGGGTGCCCGCATCCCCGGGGCGGAGGCTCACGTTCGTCATCCGGATGAGCGGGAGGTTGCGCCAGCTCGCCGACCGGCTGCTGCCCATCGAGCGCCGGCCGATGACCGGAGCCGTCTCCCGCGAGGTGAGGTAGCCGACGAATTGGCCGGCGCTCACGAGCGGCACGTTCTGGGCCGGCACCCCCTCGTCGTCCCAGCCGAAGGTGCCCAGGCCGCCGGGAGCGGTGGCATCGGCGTCGATGTTCACGATCGGCGACCCGTACCGGAAGTTGTCGAGGCGGTCGGTGGTGAGGAAGCTGGTGCCGGCGAACGAGGCTTCCATGCCCAGCACCCGGTCCAGCTCGGTCGGGTGGCCGCACGACTCGTGGACCTGGATCGCGACCTGTGATGCCTCGAGGATGACGTCCATCTCCCCCGACGGGCATTGCGGGGCGTCGAGCAGGGCCACGGCCTCCTCGGCGATCCGCTGGCCGTGATTCGGGAGGTCCATCGCGCGGATGGCCTCGAAGCCGGCGCCCTCGACCTGCCCACCGAGGGACTTGGGATAGCTGCGCTCCTGGCTCTCGTTGTCGTTCACGGCCGTCGCCGACATGCCGGCTCCGCACGACACGAGGTCCTGGTCCACCCGCGTCCCTTCGCTCGACCCGAAGCGCTTTCGGTCGCGGGCGGCTTCCATGGTCGTCTCGCGCAGCGAGATCCCCGTCGCCCGCGCCATCGCCGCGTCGGCCTCGAACAGGATCCGGAGCTTCTCGTCCAGTGGGACGGTGAACGGGTCCTCGAGGAAGGGCGTGGCCCACTCCCCGGTCTGCGGCGCCGTGTCGTCGAGCTGCACCGGTGGCCCGCCGGCCAGCTGGCTGGCGCGAGCGATGGCCACGGCCCGGCGGGCGACCGCCTCCGCCTCCGCGAGCTCCAGGTCCTGGCTCGAGGCGAACCCCCACGCCCCGTCGACCAGGGCGCGCACGCCGAAGCCGGCCGACCGCGCGCTGGAAGCCGCTGCCAGGGAGCCGTTCTTCACGGTGAGCGACTCGGTCTGGTGCTCCACCACCCGCACATCGGCGTAGGACGCACCCGAGCCGGTGGCCGTGTCGATCGCGCGGTCGATCAGGTCATCCATCATCGGTCTCCGATCATTCCACCGGGGTGGCGGCCTGTGGGGCGAGATCCATGACCGTGGCGGGCAGGCGCAGGGTATCGGTCTGGCTGATGGTGACCGTTGCGCTCACGAACTGCTCGAGCTGGGCCACGATCCCGCCGGGCCGCTGGAGCGCGGCCACCAGCCCGTCCGGATCACCGACGGCGAGCAGGGTGAACGTCCGCTCGATGGGCACGCCGTCGATCTCCAGCGCCCGGGATCCCTCGGTCACCACCGAGCGGGCGGTGAGCCGGGTCTCGTCCACGGCCAGCGCCTCCGCGCCGGCGTTGCGCAGCTCGTTGACGAGGTCGTTCAGGGCGATCGCGTCCAGGTCGCCGTTGACGCGGACGATGATCCCCTGCCCCTCGATCGGGGCCAGCCCGGAGTAGGCGCGGATGCGGCGCAGCTCCTCCCGGCTGACGTCCAGCGCGCTCGAGCCCTGGGCGCCCGCGGCCTGGTACTCCGCCAGCAGGCCGCGCTGCTCGGCCAGGGCGGTCCGCAGCTGGGCGTTCGCGTCGGACAGGGTCTGGATCCGGGTTGACAGCTCGGCCACCGGCAGGCTGGTCAGCTCGGTCGGCCGGGTCTGCGAGCGGAACTGCGCGACCAGTACGAACCCGATGAGGAACGCGATCACGGCCAGGCTCCAGCGGGCGATTGGCGTGCCCATCATCCGCCCTCCTCCACCGGGACCGCCCAGCGCAGGCCGGTTGAACCGATGAACGGCGCCAGGCGGAGCTCGGTGCTCGACACCATGGCGAACTCCAGGTCGAAGGCGTCGATCCGCTGCGCGACCCGTCCCAGGTAGGCGGGCTCCACCCGGAATCGCTCCTCGAGCTCGCCGGGGCCGATCGCCTCCAGCCGGAACGGCGGAGAGAGGAACGCGGTGTTCACCAGTACGGACGAACCGACCCCGTAGATCGAGGTGGTCGCCACCAGGCGCTCGCCGTTGATCGCGATCGCCTCCGCCCCGGCGCTCCACAGCGCGGCGACCAGGTCGCGCAGGTCGTCGGCCAGGACGATGTAGTTGGCGGGGTTCTCCCCCACCGGCAGCACGCGCCGGGAGTCCGCGATCTCGATGACCACGCCGGGGCCGGTGACCTCGGTCAGGCCCACCGCCAGGCGGGTCTCGGCCAGCTGTTCGTTGACCTCGGCGAGTGCCGTCTGCGACCCCTCGCTCGCGGCCAGGATGTCGGCCAGCTCGGCTTCGACCCCGGCCAGCTGGGCCTGGAGCAGCTCCTGTTCCTCCTCCAGGTCGATCGCCTGCTCGGCAAGGGTCCGCTGCGCGTTGGTCGTGTACGAGGTCCGCTGGACCTCGCTGTTCCACTGGGCGGCGGCCACGAAGCCGAGCGCCCCGAGCGCGAGCGCCATGCTCAGGATCCAGCCGGACCGGATCCGGATTCGCCCTCGGGGCGACGGGTCTGCCGTCACGGCGTATCACCCCCGGCCGGCGGTGTCGCGCGGCGGGCACGCCAGATCACCACGCCGAAGAACAGTGCCCCGACAACCACGAAGCCGATGATGATCCACCACACCACGTCCTGCGAACCGTCGGTCGGTCCGGGCTGCGGATCCGGTCGCGTCGGACGCGCCCGGCACCCCGCCCGGCTGGGGCGGGAGCGGCACGTCCGAGATGCCGAGCGGCTGCGCCTCCACCGGCTCCGGCTCGCTGACCCCGAACGAGGCGAAGTAGTCGGCCCGGATCTGGTCGAAGGTGCTCCCGGTGCCGGCGGCGATCGCCTCGTCATCGGTCGCTCCCGATCGGTACGCGTCCATGATCGCGGCCAGGGCGTCGCTCCCGTACTCGGCCAGGAGGTGGTCGACCATGGTCGCCCCCTGGGCGTAGGCCAGGGTGGCGCCACGGGTGTCGATCGGGAACTGGTCGGTGAGTGCCTCGAAGGCCATCAGGCCGTCCGCGCTGCCGGCCTCGGAGCGGACGATGTCCTCCTCCGTCTCGGCGTTCCCCACCTCGGCCCAGGTGGCGGTGCCCTCGTTCATCCAGCTCGGGGGCTCGTGGAACGGGTTGTCGCTGGCGTCGTGGAACACGACGTGGGTGACCTCGTGGGTGATGGTCGTCTCGAGGAAGGCGGTGGATCCCGCTTCGAGCCACATGTAGACCGAGCGAATGTTCGGGTACGTCGCGGCGCCGACCCACTCCCGGGCGCCGGGGCCGACCGCGCCGAGGAAGTCCTCACGGCCCTCGTAGACGAAGATCTCGATCGGGTCGGCAAGGGGCCGGCCGAGCAGGTCGGCCGCCGCATCGGCCGCACCACCGGCCAGGTCCCCGAATCGGCGGGCGATCTCCTCGTTCTCCGCGTACCAGTGGACGGTGGCCGACCCGACCCGGGCCTGGTCCCAGTCGAACTGCGGCCGGTCATCGTCGTACAGCAGTTCCTGCTCCGGGCTGAGGGTGACCTGCGTGCCGGTCACGGCGCGCCATCGGTACGCGACCGTGGTGTTCGGCGGGACGTAAGTCATCGGTCATGTCGCGCTGGTGCTCGAGCCGCCCGTCGTCCAGCTCGACGGGGACGACCAGCCGATCCTCGCCGCCGAAACCGAGGAGCAGCTCCACGTAGTCCGGTTCGCCGCCGTCCCAGGTCGCGCTGAAGGTCATCTCGACGCCGAACGTGGCGTCCGCCTCGAGCGCGGCGAAGCCGCCTCCGGCATGGGCCGGCCCCGCCAAGCCGAGCCGAGCCGAGGCTGGCCGCCAGCGAGTGCGGCGGCCAGCAGGATGGCCGCGGACGGCGTCCTCAGTCGGCCCACGACACCCTCCCGAAGTCGAGCAGCCCGACGGTGAGGGTGCCGACCCCGTTCAGCCCGTCGCGGACGAGCCAGTGCGATGCGTCCCACGACCAGGTGATCACCGGCGCCTCGGCGTCGACCCGGTCCTCGACCGCGAGATACGCCTCGCGCTGCTCCGCCGGGTCCGTCGTCCGCGCGGCCGTTTCCATCAGCTCGACGAACTCGTCATCGGTCCAGTGCCCGTAGTTCGATGCCGCGTCCGGGAGCAGGAGGAGGCCGTACAGCGCGTACGGCGACGGGTAGTCCGTGATCCAGTTGATCGTGAAGATCGGTGGCGGACGCTGTGGCAGGAGGCTGAGATAGTCCCCGAACTCCATGGACTCGATGGCGATGTCGACCCCGAGCTCCTCGCGCCACACCTCGGCCGCCGGCCCGACGTCCAGGCCGTTGGCATTGACCGTGATCGTCCCCAGCTCCGCGCCGGAGGCGTACCCGGCCTCGACCAGCAGGTCGCGGGCCGCATCCGGATCCGCATCCTCGTCGGTCGGCGCCCCGTCGGGCCACAGGGCCGGCGGAACGAGGCTGGTGGCCGCGGTGGCGGCCGCGCCGGATGACAGCTCGACCAGGCGAGGTCGGTCGAGGGCGAGGGCGAACGCCCGCCGCACCCGCGGATCGTCGAAGGGCGGCCGGGTCGTGTCGAATCCGAAGTACTGCACGCTCAGGGATGCGGCCTCGTGGAGGAACGGTCCGAGCGCGCGGTCGTAGCGGATCCACGACGCATCGCCCGAGAAGACGTTGACGAGGTCCACCTGCTCGGCGACGAACGCCTCGGGGGCGCTGGTTTCGACCTCGGACACCCACACGATCTCGTCGATCGGCGGCGGACCGGCCACGTATTCCGGATTGGCCGCGAGGACGAGGTCCAGCCCGTCGAGCCGCTCCACGGCGTACGGGCCGGAGCCGACGAAGCCGTCCACCGTCTGCCAGTCGGACGACGCGTCCGCCGCCGACGGCACGACGAAGGCCGTGGGCGTGGCGGCGAGCGCCGGGAAGTGGCTGGCGGCATGCTCGAGACGGACGACGAGGGTCCGCTCGTCCGGTGCCTCGATCCCCACGTCCTCCGCCGATCCGGCTCCTGATCGCCAGGCGCCCGCGCCCTCGATGACGGTGAGGACGTCGGGGGCCAGCGCCCCGGTAGCCGGATCCAGCACGCGGAGCCACGAGCGGCGAACGTCTTCCGCGGTGAGCGGCGAGCCGTCGCTGAACGCGAGGCTGTCCCGGAGGCGGAAGGTGTAGGTCCGGCCCTCGTCGCTCACCGCCCAGTCCTCCGCCAGGGAGGCATAGACCGACCCGTCTTCCGCGATCCTGGTCAGGCCGGCGTACAGCTGGAGGAGCAGCTGCACATCGCTGGCGCTCGAGATGAACGCGGGGTCCAGCGTCCCGGCCGGACCGGCCAGGTAGCGCAGGGGACGATCGCCGGCGGCCGCGGGCTGGACGGCGGGAACGGTGACGAGGATGAGGGTGAGGGCCGCCAGGAGCAGCGCGGCCGCCGCGCTCAGGCGGCGCATGCCAGGGTCAAGGGCGGCTCCGGGACCAGGCCGGCGTCGTCGATCGGCGGCGCACGGCCGGTAGTATAGGTGCCCGTGGAGCAGGCCCATGAACACCGCTTCCGGCACCAGCCGGCCGGGTCCCTCACGCTCCGGCAGTTCGTGGAGTCGCTCCGGCGCTGGACGCCGGAGATGCGGCAGATCGCGCAGATCGCCCTGACCCGGACCGACGCCGAGCGTGAGCGCTACCTGCAGGGCTTCCATCACGGGCATGCGGAACGCGAGGCGGGGTCGCTCGACTCCTTCGTGCGCTGGGCGTACTCCGATCCAAGGATCGACGCGGTGCCGGCCCTCTTGGCCGAGCTCGAGCGGCCGGAGAGCGACTACGAGGGCGCCCTTGTCCACGAGGCCGTGGTGATGGTCCGCATGCGGGGCGAGGGCCGGACGCCTGCCCAACGGGTGGCCGACTACCTCGGCCTGCTCGGAACCGAAAGCAGCGAACGCGTGCGGGCCGGAGTCGCGTCCCTCCTGCCGGCCGGCACGCCGGAGGCCGTGCTGGTCGCCACCATCCGCCAGATGCGCCGCTCCTGGCTGGACGTCTATGGCGACGATCCCTTCTTTGCCGAAGACTGACCGATGGCGGCGGGCCCGCCAGCTGGGCCTCGTCGTCGGCCTCGCGCTCGGGCTCCAGGCCGGCCCCCTGCTGCTCCCCCCGCCAGCCCTTGGCCACGCGCTGCTGGTGGACGCCAACCCGGCGCCGAACAGCGTCATTCCCGCCTCTCCGTCGCAGCTCACCCTGTTCTTCAGCGAGGCTGTCGACGCGCAGAGCTTCAACGTTCGCGTCGTGGATTCGGACGGGCGCCCGGTCGTCGGCGTGGGGGCCCCGCGGCTGGATGCCACCGGTCAGGTCGTCAGCGCGGACCTGCCCGAGCTCGACCCGGACACCTACACCGTCGAGTACCACCTCGTCTCCGCGGTCGATGGGCACCCGGCCGACCAGGTCTTCGCGTTCGTCGTGGATCCGACCGGAACCGAGCCACCACCGAGCCTCCCGCTGCCGACGGAGCCGACCAGCCCACCGGACCCGGCCACCATCGCGGCGCGCTGGGTCACCACCCTCGCCGGACTGCTCCTCGCCGGCTCGGCAGCGGTCTGGCTGTTCCATCGCCGATGGATCGGCGCCGAGGACCGGGTCCCGGTCCCGAGGTGGGTGTTCGGCGGGCTGGCGCTGGCGGCGCTGGTGAGCCTCCTCGCCTACGTGGCCCGATCCGCGACCGTGGCCTTCGCCGGCGGCCACGGCGGGCACGTGGACGGCCTCCCGCTCGATCCGGTGGCCCCGTTCGGCTGGACACCCTTCGCGATCGCGCTGCGGATCTCGCTCCTCGGCGCCGTCGCCGCCGTCGTGCTCTCGGTCACCGCCGGACGGGCGGCCGGCCGCTGGCGGCTGGCGGCGATCGGTCTGTCGGCCTGCCTGATGCTCCTCGGGCTGAGCCTGACCGGGCATGCCGCGGCCCTCGGCGGGCCGGTGTGGGCCGCGGTCGACGCCCTGCACCTCTTTGCCATCGCCGCCTGGTTGGGCGCGCTGCCGGCCCTGGTTCTCCTCGCCCGACGATCCGGCGACGGGCGGTCGGCGTTCACCGTCCACGCCCGGGTGGCGCTCGTCGCCGCGCCGCTGGTCGTCCTGACCGGGCTCGCGAACTCACCGTTGGTGGTGGACGACCCGCGCGAGCTCGCCGCGGCCGGGTACGGGAACCTGCTGCTGGCCAAGGCCGGGCTCGTGTCGCTCGCGCTGGGTCTGGGTGCCGCGAACTACTTCCTGGCCCGCGGGGCGAGCCCACGCCGGCTTGCGGTCCTGACCGGAGGCGAGGCGGCGCTGGCTGTGGTGGCGGTCCTGGTCGGGACGACGATGGTGAGCATCCAGCCGGCGGCCGACCGGCCGCCGGCGACGGTGGATCCGCGCCTCGGGGTCGCGCACCTGTACGCCGAGGGCGGCGAGTCCACGGTGCACGGGATCGTCGATCTGCCCGAGCCCGGCGTGCAGTCGTACTCGTTCGCCGTGGCGGACCCGGAGACCGGCGCCGGACGGAGCGACGTGGGCCAGGTCACCGTGACCTTTTTCCCGCCGCCGGGCTCAGACCTGCCGCCGAGCCCTCAGCTGGCGGTGCCCACCCGGCAGCCGTGGATCTGGACCCTCCGCGGCGCGTATACGCCAGTGGTGGGCAGCTGGGAGCTGGAGATCCTCGTCCGCCGCGGGCCGCTGGTGGAGGACCGGATGATGGTGCCGCTCGACGTGCGCCAGGTCGTGCGCCCGCTGCCCCTCCCTCCGCCGACCACCGGCAGCCAGGTGCTCGGCGCGTTCGCAGCCCCCACCGCGGGCCTGCCGCCGGGCGCTGCCGGGTGGGTGGTCCCGGTGGTCCTCCTCGGGCTGGCAGCCGCGGTCCTGGCCCTGGAACGGCGGCGAACGGCGCCCGGCGAACGCCAAGTGGCGGTGCGGGTCGTCCGGTTGGCAATCGTCGGCGCCGGGGTCGTGGTCGGCGTCTCGCTCCTGGCCCGGGACGTGGTCGCGGTTGCCAACCGACCGCCCGAGGAGTGGTTGGCGGCCACGAACCCCCTGGCCGACGATCCGGCGTCCGTCCCGGCGGGCGAGGACCTGTACCGCGCCAACTGCGCCAGCTGCCACGGCGCCACCGGGGCCGGCGATGGTCCCGCCGTCGGCGACCTGGCTCGACCGCCCGGGGACCTGGCCGACACCGTCCCCCATCGGCTCGACGGCGAGCTGGCGTGGACCATCGGGGCGGGCGTAGCCGGGACGCAGATGCCGGCCTTTGGCTCTACGCTGTTGGAGACCGAGCGGTGGGAGCTGGTGAGCTTCCTTCGCTCGCGCTGGCCGTACGAGGCCCCGCAGGCCTCGCCCTGAGCATCACCGGAGGTCAATGGTCCATGCGGCATCGCAGGCTGGTCGCGATGCTGGCCGTCGGGCTCATCGCCGCCGGCTGCGTGCCCGGTGATCCGGCCTGCGCGGAGCCATCGGTCAGCCTGGAGGTCACCGTCACCGATACGGCCATGGATCCGTCCACCCTGACGGCCTGTCGTGACCAGGACGTCTCCCTCGAGGTCACAAGCGAGACTGACGGGGTGTTCCACATTCATGGCTACGACGAGCAGGTGCCGGCCACGTCCCTCGAGCCGGGAGAGGTCACGACCCTCGAGTTCACGGCCGACCGCGCCGGGCAGTTCATCATCGAGCTCCATGACCACTCGGGCGGCGAGAGCACGGAAGTCGGCGTACTCACGGTCAATGAGCCGTAGGCGCCGGGCGGCGTCGGCCGCGGCGGCCCTCGCGGCGGCGGGGCTGGGAGCCCTCGTCCCCCAGCCAGCCGCGGCCCACGCATTCGGATCCGCGTTCCCGCTCCCGCTCCCGCTTTGGCTGTACCTCGCCGCCGCGGCGGTGGCGGTCGGGGCGTCGTTCGTGGTGGCGGTGGTCGTGGTCAAGCCGCCCGGCGACCCGCCGCGCTACCCGACTCGGCCCATGCACGAAGGCGTGGCTCGCGTCGGGGGGATCGTCCTGCGACTGCTGGGCCTGGCCTGGTGGTACGGGGCCATCGCCACCGGATTCGTCATCGGCGGCATCACCTACCTGCCCGCCGTCCTGTTCTGGGTTGGGATCTGGGTGGGCATCCCGATGGCCGCCGCGCTGTTCGGCAACCCGTGGCCGTCGCTCAGCCCATTCCGGACGACCTATGACGCGATCGACGCGCTCGTGCGCTGGGTCGCCGGCGGTCGGCGCCTCGATTTCGGGGTGCGGATCCCCAACCTCGGACGCGGTCCGGCGGTGGCCATCCTGTTCGTCTTCCTCATCCTCGAGCTCATCTGGCCCGATCGGCTGAACCCCGTCTCCCTGGCCTCGGTCCTGGTCGCCTACACCGTCCTGACCCTCGTCGGCATGGTCGTGTTCGGCAGCGTGACGTGGCTCCGCTCGTTCGAGATCTTCGAGATCCTGAACGGTTGGTTCGGGCGTGTCGGGCCCGCGGGACGCCGCACCGAGCGCACGGAACTGTGCGCCGGCTGCACCGAGGAGTGCCGGCCCGACCACTGCGTCGACTGCGCCGAGTGCATCGCCGCGCGCGACGGTGGCGACCAGGTCGTCGACCTGCGGTGGTGGATCACCGGCCTCACCGAGCGGGTGCCGGGCCGATGGAGTGACGCCGCGTTCATCATCCTCGCTCCTGGCCGGGGTCACCTTCGACGGCCTCCAGCAGACCTCGCTCGGGGCCCAGATCCTGTCCGCCCTGTTCACGCCGCTCTCGATCCTGTTCGGTCCGCTGGCGGCGAGCTACCTCGCCCCCGTCCTCATGCTCACGGGGCTGTTCGCCTTCTTCGTGGCGGCCTTCGCGGCGGCGGTGTGGCTCACCCGACGCATCTCCGTGGGCAGGCTGGGCGGGGCGCGCCCGACACTGGGCCGACTGGCGGGCACCTACGGGCCGACCCTGCTGCCCATCGCCGCGGGCTACCTCGTCGCCCACTACCTGACGTTCGTTATCGAGGGGATCGTCTGGCTGCCGATGCTGATCGTCGATCCGAACGCGCTCGCGCCGGTGATCGACTGGATCCCCACCGCCTTCATCTGGTACCTGTCGGTGGCCGCCATCGTCGGCGGGCACATCGCGGCGGTGGTCCTCGCCCATCGGGTGGGCCTCCGCGACCAGGCGTCGCGACCGATCCTGGCCGGCCTGCCGCTGGTCGCGCTGATGATCGGCTACACCATCCTGTCCCTGTGGATCATCGCCCAGCCGATCGTCGTCGAGCCGGTCTGACGCCGTGGAGCTGAGCCTCGCGCTGGCCTTCGCGGCCGGCGTGGTCTCGTTCCTCACCCCGTGCGTCCTGGCCCTCGTCCCGGTCTACGTGGCCGTCCTCGCCGAGGCAGCGGTCGGTGGCCGATCGGTGCTTGGCCCGGCGGCCCTGTTCGCCCTCGGCTTCAGCCTCGTGTTCATCGTGCTCGGCGTGTCTGTCGGCCTGATCGGCATGACCCTGTTTCGGGAGCCGATCGTCCGCCAGGTCGCGGGCCTCATCGTCATCGGTCTGGGCCTGCTGATGACCGGCCTGTTCGGGCCGGTCCTCGACCGCGTGCCGTCACCCGGTCGGGCTTGCGCCGCAGTCCGGCGCCGTGGGGCCGCGAGCGCTCGGCCTGGGAGCCCTGGTCGCGGTGGGGTGGACCCCGTGCATCGGTCCGGTGCTGGGAGCCATCCTGGCCATGGGCGCCTCGACCCAGGACGTGGCCGCCGCGACGCTCCTCCTGGTCGCCTACTCCGCCGGGCTCGCGCTCCCGTTCCTCGCCGCGGCGGCGTTCCTGCCCAGGGTCAAGCCGGCCATCGGCTGGCTGCGGGCCCACGAGCGCCCGATCCGGGTCGCGTCCGGCGTGGCGGTGATGGCGGTGGGCGCGCTGATCGTGCTCGACGCGTTCACCGCCCTGGCCGGGCTGTTCGGCGAGTTCTTCCTCTAGGCGGCCTCGAGCCTCGTCGGGGGAGCCAGCAGGAATCGATACAGGAGCGCGACCACGATGGCGCCCAGGAACGGGCCGATCCACCACACGTACCAGTTGTCGTAGTCGCCGGCCGGCGACCGCCAGCCCGAACCAGCGGGCGGGGTTCATGGCGGCTCCCGGTGAGCGTGGCGCCCATCAGGATGTCGACCGCGACCGCGAGGCCGATGGCCAGGCCGCCGATCTTCGGGCCCCGCGAATCGACGGCGGTGCCGAACACGGCGAACAGCAGGACCGTGGTCATGATCGCCTCGATGATGATGCCCTCGGTCACGTCCACGCCCTCCCCGAGGGCCGGGACCGCGCCGGTCGACGTCACCGAGGAAGTAGGCCAGCGCGAATCCTGCCGCGGCTCCGCCGAACAGCTGGGCCACCATGTAGACGACGCCCTTGACCGCATCGATCTTGCCCGCGACCAACAGGCCGAGGGTGACCGCCGGGTTGAAGTGCCCTCCGGAGACGGCGCCGAAGGACGAAACGAGGACGGCGAGCACGACGCCGTGGGCAATTGCCACGATCAGGAGCGCGGCCGCCGGGTCTCCGGTGGCCAGCAGCGCCGCGCCGGCGGCGATGAAGAAGAACAGGAACGTGCCGATGGCTTCGGCTACGACCGCGGGAACAGAGCCTTGCATGTGACCCTCCCATATCGGCGACGCCGGAACGAGATGCCGCAGCATCGCTCGATTTGCCATGCTAACGAACCGATGCAACCAGTCGTGTGGCTCCTGCTCGCCATCGGCTCGGAGGTCGTCGCCACCAGCGCGCTGAAGGCGTCCGACGGCTTCACCCGCCTGGCGCCGGCGATCGTGGTCGTGATCGGCTACGCGGCGAGCTTCTACTTCCTGTCGCTCACCCTTCGCGACATCCCGCTGGGCGTCACCTACGCGGTGTGGTCGGGCATCGGGACGGCCGCGATCGCGATCATCGGCGTCGTATTCTTCCGCGAAACGTTGGGGTGGGTCGGCATCGCCGGCATCGCCCTGATCGTGCTCGGCGTCATCGTGCTGAACCTCTCGGGAGCCCACAACTGATGCCCCAGGCGCTCCTCGATCCCATCCCGATCATCGGTGTCTTCTTCGGCTTCGTCCTGGTCTCGCTGCTCACGTTCGAGATCGGATTCCGGATCGGCCGCTGGCGGAAGGCCCGGAACCCGGACGAGCACGAAGGCGCCAGTGGCACGCTGGTTGGCGCGCTGCTCGGCCTGCTTGCGTTCCTGCTCGCCATCGCGATGGGCATCGCCGCCGATCGGTTCGACGCCAGGCGGGGCCTTGTCTTGGAGGAGGCGACCACGATCAACACCACGTACCTGCGGGCGGGGTACCTGCCGGACCCATACCAGTCCGAAATCCGGAACCTGCTCCGCGAGTACGTCCCGCTCCGGATCGTCCCTGAGGATCCGGACATCGCCACCGAACTGGCCAACCTCGCGCGAGTCGAACGAGATCCATGACGAGCTATGGGCGGTGACCGAGGAGGTCGCCATCGAGCTGGATCGCTCGGACATCATCGCGCTCTATGTCGAGTCGGTGAACGACATCATCACGGTCAGCGCACAGCGCGTGACCGCAGGCATCTATGCTCGGGTGCCCGACACCATCCTCGTATTCCTCCTGCTGCTCGCATTCGGTTCGATCGGGATGGTCGGTTTCGGCGCGGGGCAGGCAGGCAAGCGGAGCATCGTCACGGCGACGATCATGATCGTCGCCCTGGGCGCCACGTTAACGCTGATCGTTGATCTCGACCGACCGCGTGAGGGCTTCCTGCAGGTCAGTCAGCGGCCGCTGATCGAGCTCCAGCAGCGCATCGGCGAGCCCGAGCCGTAGGCTGCGTGCAGGGCGACCGTGCGGATCAGCCGCCCGTCTGCTTGGCGACCTCTTCGGCGACCTTCTCGTCCATCTTGTTCTGCCGTCGGCGTCGGATCAGGAACAGCCACACCAGCGGCCAGATCAGGCTGGTGGCCGCGCCGATCAGGACCGCGGTGAGGTAATCGCCGTTGGGGTCCAGGCTGTCGGTGGGATTGAGAATGACGAGCGCCAGGTAGGTGACCAGCGCTCCGGTCCCGACGCTCAGAAGCCGTTCGATCATGACCCCTCTCTCCGTAGGTGCAGGAGTCGAATGGTATGCCTCAGCGGCCACCGGCGAAAGGGAAAGTGGCGCCCCCGGACGGACTCGAACCGCCGACGCGCACCTTAGGACGGTGCCGCTCTATCCACTGAGCTACGGGGGCCCGCCGAACAGGGTACCGCCTATTCGACCACCACGCTGCCGTTCATGGCCGGGTGGACGGTGCAGTCGAAGTAGAACGTCCCCGCCTCCAGGGCCGGGACCTCGTACTAGATCGTCTCGCCGCCATCGATGATCACGCCGGCGAACAGCTCGGTGTCCTTGGACGAATCGGTGTAGATCGCGACGTTGTGGGGATCGGTGTCGTCATTGACCAGGATGAGGGTGATGGCCTCGTCGGCCGGCAGCGCGATGCAGGCCGTGTCGAAGGCCAGGTCGTCGGCGGTGATGGTCAGCTCCCCGTCCACCGCGGCACGGCATTCGGCCGAGCCCGACGGGCTGCCGCCGCCGCAGGCCGCCAGCAGGAGGGCGGCGGCCAGCAGCACCCAGGCGGGTCGGAGGGAGATCGAGGTGCGCACGAGCCGGGATGATACGCGGCGAACCCGCCCGGCGAACCGGGATCAGCGGACGATGAACGTCCCGTGCATGGACGGAGTCACCAGGTCGGCGAAGTAATACTCCCCGGCCGGGAGCGCATCCACCTCGTACACGACCGTGACCTCGGGGCCGACGAACACCACGCCGCGGAAGAGCTCCAAGTCCTTCGACGCGTTGCGGTAGATCGTCACGTTGTGGTTCTGGTCGTCGTTGTTCGTGAAGTAGATGATGGTCGGGACGCCGGCCACGCCTTCGATGGTGGCGGTGGAGTACTGCCGGTTGCGCGCCTCGAGCATGACCGCGCCGGCCGGAGGGCTGGGCAGTGGCGTCGGTCGCGGCGTGGCCGCGGCGCGATCCGATGGGTCGGGCGTGGGTGAGCCGCTGCCGCCGAGCGCGTCGCAGGCGCTCAGCGCGATGAGCAGCGCAAGCGCGATCCCCACCGCACGAAGCGGCGGGGACGGCCAGGATCGGTAATGAGAACGCATGAACTCCATTGACCCGTTGCCAGAATGCCACACCCGGTCGCGCGACCGGCACGGTACTGATGGGTCAGCCCGGGAGGACCACCCACGCGGTCATTCGGCCCGAACCAGGATCCCCCGTTCCGTGGCCTCGATCCGGATCGGCATCTCGCCGGGGTCGTGGGTGAAGTAGCACCACCACCCCTCGTCGGCGGCGCGAGTCAGGAGCTCGCGACGCGTTTCGACCGCGTCGATCGGGTAGTCGTCGAAGGCGCTCGTCCAGCGGATCGGCAGCTGCCAGCGGGTCGGGACCAGGTCGCCGAAGAACACGCCCCGGTCCCCGTCGCCTTCTCGCCCGAGGAGGACCGCCTGCGAGCCACGGGTATGGCCGCCGGTTCGGGCCACGGTGACGCCCTCGACCAGCTCCACCGTGCCGTGGACCTCGGCCAGCTGGCCGGCCGCCTGGATGATGTCGAGCTGGTCCCGCTCCATGATCCCGGCCAGCCGCAGCTCGTCCCCGTGCGCGGCCTGGACCTCGTCGCGCTGCACGACATACCGGGCGTTGGCGAACGCCGGCCGACCGTCGCCGTCGATCATCCCGCCGGCGTGGTCGTAGTGGAGATGGCTGACCACGACGTAGTCGATGGATGCCGGGTCCACGCCTACCGCCTCGAGCGCGGCGACCGGATCGCCCCCTTCCACGCCTTTGATGTCCCGCTCGCGGGCCGTCATCCGCAGCCCGGTGCCGGTCTCGACCAGGATCCGCTTGCCGCCCGCATCGAGGATGAGCAGGTTCAAACTACACAGGATCCGCCCGCGGTCGTCGGTCTCGACCAGGCGCTCCCACAACGGCCTTGGCACGACGCCGAAAAAGCCGCCGGCATCCGGGCGGAACCTGCCGGCCCGCACGACGCGGACCGAGACCCCGCCGCCGAACAGCCGGGCTTGATCCGGTGGGGTGATCTCGTACGGCGGCTCGTTCATGCCCGCAGAGCCCGCCCGGGCGGCGTCAGGAGCCGGGCCGCCGGGCCCGTGTCCGCGAGAAATCGGCGAAGTAGCGGCTCGCGGTCGGATCGGTCTGTCCGCGATAGCGGGAGCCCAGGCTCGGATCGCCGTACGCCCGCTCGACCGGGCTGGACAGGCGCTGGAAGCTGATCTGGCCGATCTTCATCCCGTCGAACAGCGTGATCGGCAGGTTGGCCACATTCGACAGCTCGAGGGTCAGGTTCCCGTCCCACCCGGGATCCACGTAGCCCGCGGTCGAATGGATGAGCAGTCCGAGCCGGCCGAGGCTGGACTTGCCCTCCAGGCGGGCCACCAGGTCGTCGGGCAGGGCGACCCGCTCGAACGTGGAGCCGAGCACGAACTCGCCCGGATGGAGGATGAACGGATCGTCGCCGTCGACGGTGACCAGCTCGGTGAGGTCTGGCTGTTCCTCGCGCACGTCGATGAACGGGTAGCGGGTGTTGCGGAAGACGCGAAAGGACCGATCCAGGTGCAGGTCCACGCTCGACGGCTGCACCGCGTCCGGGTCGAACGGCTCGATCACGATCCGGCCGGCCGCCAGCTCCGCCCGGATGTCCCGGTCGGACAGGATCACTCGCTGGGCCCGCTCCGGTGGCGGATGAGGCGGTCCACCTCGCGCTTGAGGGTCGAGATGTCCTCGTAGCTGTGATAGACCGAAGCGAACCGGATGTAGGCCAGCTGGTCGATCCCGCGCAGGGCCTCGGTGGCCAGCTTGCCGATCTCCTTGGAGGTGACCTCCGCGTCGCCCCGTTCCCGGAGCCGGGTCTCGATCTCGTCGGCCGCCTCCTCGAGGCGGACCAGGGTCACCGGCCGCTTCTCGCAGGCCTTCATCAACCCTTCCAGCAGCTTCGCCCGCTCGAACTCCTGCCGCGAGCCGTCGCGCTTGACCACCAGGAGGCGCGCACCTTCGGGCCGCTCGTAGGTCGTGAATCGATACGCGCACAGCTCGCACTCGCGCCGGCGGCGGATGGTGCTGCCGTTCTCCAGGTCGCGGGAATCGATGACGCGGGTGCTCGACTCGCTGCAGCGAGGACAGCGCATGGGCTCCTCTCCGGCACGGACTACACCACGGGTGGTACCGATGGCAACGATACCACAAGATGTGCCGTTGTCAGCCCCTGGGCTCAGGCTCCCATCTGCTGGATGCGGGCGGCGACCGAGGTCTCCGCCGGCATGCCCGCCTTCCAGGCGAACAGGATGTCGGCGATCTCGCGCATGCGCATCTGGGCGTGAATGATGTTCAGGTGGCCGCGCTTCCAGTACGCCTGCGGCTCGTCGTCGTAGATCGACGCGTGCGGCAGGCGGGTGAGGCCACAGCCGCGCTCGATGGTCACCACCCCGCGCAGGGCGCGCTCGAGGTTGGCGTCAAATTCGGCATGGAGGGCACGCAGCGGCTCGGGGGCGGCCTGCTCGGCCACCGCCAGGGCGATCTCGTCGAGCTGCGCCTCGGCGGCGGTCAGCCCGCTCGACACCTCGTCGGGCTCGCGGATCCGGCGACGGAGGTCATCGGCGATCTCTCCCGACGCTGTCGCAGATGCCCTTCGATCTGCTCGAAATGGGGCGACAGAAACGCGCGGTAGGCCTGGAGCTGCGCGGTGTCGACGTGATCCGAGGCGCGACGGCGGAAGACGGTCACGTCCTTCACGCTCCTCGCCGCTCGATCTCGGCCGTCAGGCGCGGCACGATCTCGAACAGGTCGCCGACCACGAACAGGTCAGCGAACTCGCCGATGGGCGCGTCGGGGTCTCGGTTGATGGCGACCACGTTGTCGGCCGCCTGCATGCCCACGCGGTGCTGGATCGCGCCGCTGATGCCGACGGCCAGGTACAGGGCGGGCTTCACGACCTTGCCAGTCTGACCGATCTGGAGCTGATACGGAACCCAGCCCGCGTCCGCAGCCGCCCGCGAGGCGCCGACCACGCCGCCGAGAGCGGCGGCCAGCTTCTCGAGCTCCTCGAATCCGGCCGCGCCGCCCACGCCTCGTCCGCCGGCCACGATGACATCCGCCTCCTCGAGCGCGGCGATGGCCGCCGCCTCGGTGGCGGACTCCACGATCCGGACGGTGGCCTGCGGCGAGTCGACCGCGTCGACGATGGTCACCGCGGCGCTGCCGCTGCCGTCCTGGCGGGGGGAGTAGGTCCCCGCGCTGACAAGGATGACCGCGGTGGGTGGCGCGTCACCAGCCGGTTCGGAAATCGTGATCACGGACCCTTGAAGTGTGGACATCTCGCACCGGATGTGACCACCATCCATTCGTACTGCGCGGATGGGGCCGAAGGCCGGCAGACCCAGGGCGCCGACGAGTACCGCGGCCAGGTCGCGGCCGTTCGGCGTAGCCGGGACGAGCACGGCGGCTGGCGCCTCGGCCTGGACGGAGCTGATCAGCTGGCCGGCCACGGTCACCGCCGGCGCGCCCGACGAGTCGAGGACGAGCACCCGGCCGGCCCCGGCCGCTCCCAGGCTGCCGGCCCCATCCGCAGCGCCGGGACCGTAGGCCAGTCCGATCGCCGCGCCCCCGGCGGCCAGCTCCGCGGCACCCGCGGCCAGCTCGAGCGCGGCACGGGTGGGCTGGCCCTCGGCGAACTCGGCCAGGAACGCGACGTCCGCCATCAGGCGATGAGCTTCCGCGCGGCGAGCCAGTCCGCGATCCGCGTGGCGGCCTCGTCGGCGCCGACCCCGGTGATCCGTTCGGCCGGCGGCTTCGCCGCCGGCGGCGTGGCCTCGACCACCCGCGTTCGCGAGGTCAGGCCGGCCGCGTCCAGCTCGAGATCGGCGAGGGACCAGGTCGTGAGCTCCAGCCGCCGCGCGGCCATGATCCCCTTCAGGCTCGCGTAGCGCGGCTCCCCCACCTGGTCGGTGACGCTGGCCACGACCGGCAACGGCGCTTCGAGGATGTCGAACCCGGTCGGGTTCAGGCGGCGGATCTGGGCGGCGCCATCGGTCAGGCGCAGCTCGGCGCCGTAGGCCAGCAGGGGCACGCCGCGGATGGCCGCCACCGCGCCCGGCACCAGCGACCCGCGCGCGTCGTCCGAGGCCATGCCCATCAGGCTGACGTCGGGCGCCAGCTGGTCGAGGGCCGCGGCCAGCACGCGCGCGGTGACCCATTCGTCGGCCCCGGCCAGGGCCGGGTCGGTGACGTGGTAGCCCGCATCCCCGCCCATGGCCAGCGCGCGCCGCACGGCCTCCGCGGCCGGCTCCGGACCCATGGTCAGGTACGAGACCTCGTCGGCGGCGCCGGCCTCCTTCAGTCGCAGCGCCTGCTCGATGGCGTACTCGTCGAGGGGATTGACGATGGCCTCGGTGGCGGCGCGGTCGAGGCGGTAGTCGGAGGTGTAGCGCTTCTCGGAGGTCGTCGCCGGCACCTGCTTGACGCAGACGACGATCTTCATCGGCCGATGCCGGCCATCGCCATCAGCCGCCGAGCGATGACCAGGCGCTGGATCTGCTGAGTGCCCTCGTACAGCTGGGTGATCTTCGCGTCACGCATCATCCGCTCGACCGGGTACTCCGACGAGTAGCCGTAGCCGCCGTAGACCTGGACCGCGTCGGTGGTGACCTTCATCGCGGTGTCGCCCGCGATCAGCTTGGCGGCGCTGGTCCAGTAGGCGAGGTTCGGGTCGTCGTCATCGACCCGGGCGCAGGCGGCGTACGTCAGCTGGCGGGCGGCCTCCGTCAGGGAGGCCATGTCGGCGAGCATGAACTGGATGGCCTGGAAATCGATGATCCGATCCCCGAACTGCCGCCGCTCGGCCGCGTACGCGAGTGCCGCGTCGGTCGCGCCCTGGGCGATGCCGACCGCCTGGGACGCGATCGCGAGGCGGGACCGATCGAGGGTGGCCATCGCGATCTTGAAGCCGTCTCCCTCCTCGCCCAGCCGGTTCGCCGCCGGCACCCGCACGTCGTCGAACGTCAGCTCGGCGGTGGGCGAGCCGCGGATGCCCATCTTGTGCTCGAGGCGAGCGACGGCAAAGCCGGGCGTATCGGTCTCCACGATGAACCCGCTCATCCCCTTCCGGCCGCCGGCCTCCGGATCGGTCAGGGCGAACACGGTGAGCATGTTCGCGACCGAGCCGCCGGTGATGAACCGCTTCGTCCCCGACAGCAGGTAGTCGTCCCCGTCGCGGCTCGCCCGCATCCGCATGCTCGCCACGTCGCTCCCCGCCCCGGCCTCGGTCAGGGCAAACGCCGGCAGCCACTCCCCGGAGGCGAGGCGCGGGAAATACCGATCCTTCTGCTCGTCGGTGCCGGCGAGCATGATCGGCAGCGCGCCGAGCTTCTGGATGACCGGGATCAGGCTGGTCGTGGCGTCTGCCCGGGCGACCTCCTCGACCACGATCGCCTGGCCGATCCCGTCGAGCGCGGTTCCGCCGTACCGCTCCTCGAAGCCGGTTCCGAGCAGGTCGTGCTCGGCGAGCAGCTGCTTGAGATCCCAGGGGTACTCCGCCGTGGCGTCGATCTCCGCCGCCCGGGGCGCGATCCGCTCCTCGGCCAGCTGCCGGACGAGCGCCCGCAGCTCGTCGTGCTCACGCGTGAGCCGATAGGGGGTCGCCGGCACGCCCTGGGTCACGGGGGGACTGGCCAAATCGGCGCGAGTCTACCCGACCCGCTCAGTCGACCGGTCCCTGGACCTCGACCTGGAGGTCATTGACCCGCGAGCGATAGGTCACCTGGCGGGTCGTGGCCGGTCCGTGGCGGACGGCGCCATCGGTCAGGCGGAAGGCCGAGGAGTGCCACGGGCACACGATCGTGTCCCCCACCAGCTCCCCCTCGTCCAGGGGGCCGCCGGCGTGCGAGCACGTGTTCTTCAGGACGTGGACCACGTCGCCCCGGCGGACGACGACGAGTGCCGTGCTGCCGAGCATGACCTTGGTCGGGGTGGCCTCCGGCACGTCGGCCGCGGCGATGATCGGGGTGAACTCCTTCGCCCGCTGTCCCTTGGCGAACGCGTTGCGGTTCACCGTGTAGCCGTACTTGAAGACGACATGGCCGCCGATGAACCCGCCAACGGTCAGGACCGCGAACCCGGCGAGCGCGAACCAGATCCCAAGGTCCTCCGCCCCACCCAGCCGGACGAAGAACGAGACGATGTAGGCCGCGGTGGCCGCGATGTTGATCAGCCCGTGGAGCACGACCACGTTCCGCTCGTCCCCGGTGTGGGTGTCCTTGAACTCCGTGAGCCCGGTCAGGGTGGCGCCGATGGCGGCCAGGGCGACGAGGCCGACGGCCACCAGCGAGGCGGTCTCGAGGTCGTTCGTACCGAGAAAGAGCGTCGCCAGGTCGAAGAGAACCAGCAGGGTCGCGCCGCCGATGACGACGTCGGTCAGGACCGGGTGGACCGGGTGCCCGAGCCACGAACCGTTGACGAAGTCCTGGAGCCATTTCCCGGGCCGACCGAGCACGCGGTAGACGGCGTCGACGGCGCGCGCGAGCCAGTCCCCGAAGCCGCGGAATGGAGCTCCAGCTCGCTCCAGCATGCCAGCCGCAGCCTAGCAGGCCGGGCCGGCGCTCACCACGGGCCAGACCTAGCCGTTCAGCTCCCTGGCGAACTCGCCGAAGACCTCGATGTGGCGCTCGATGTCCTCATCGGTATGCGCCACGGACAGGGTCCACTGTTCGTCGGAGCCCGGCGGCAGGAGGATGCCCCGGTTGGCGAGGAAGAAGTAGAACGCGGTCCACAGCTCCTCGTCGATACCGATGAAGTCGCGGTAGTTCGTGACCCGCTTGGGGCTGAACAGGACGGCGCCCTTGGCGCCGACATTGATCGCGTATCCGGGCAGGCGGTACTCCTCGAGGATGGCCTGGCAGCCGGCGGTGAGGCGGTCGCCGCGCCGCTCGAGCTCCGGGTAGACGTCCGGCGTCAGCACCCGGGTCAGGGTGGCGACGGTGGCCGCCATCGAGACCGGGTTCCCGTTGTAGGTGCCCTGGTGCGCGACGTACTCGGCGGTGCCCAGGGTGGTGGCCGTCGCCCCGCCCTCGATGGCCCGCATGACCGCCTCGCGACCGGCGATGGCCGCCACCGGCAGTCCGCCACCGATGCTCTTGGCCAGGCACACCATGTCCGGCACCACGCCGTATCGCTCGGTCCCGCCGCCGTAGGCGATGACGACGCCGGTCTTGACCTCGTCGAAGATGAGCACGATGCCGTGGGCCGTGGCCAGCTCGCGGACGCGCTCGAGGAACCCGGGGAGCGGCGGGACGACGCCGATGTTGTACTGGATCGGCTCCACGATGATGGCCGCGATCTCGCCCCGGTTGCGGTCGAGGATCGCCTCCAGCGCGTCCGCGTTGTTGAACGGCGCGACGACCGTGTCCGCCAGCCGGGAGCGCGGGATGCCGGCGGTGGCCGGAACCGTGTTCGGGGCGTCCACCGGGCCCATCAGCTGGGCGGGCGGCACGATGCTCACCAGGACGTCGTCGTGGTGGCCGTGGTAGCCGCCCTCGAACTTCAGGATCTTGTCGCGACCGGTGAAGCCGCGGGCGATCCGGATCCCGTCCATCGTGACCTCGGTCCCCGAGTTGCCGAACCGCACGAGGTCCATCCCGAATCGGCGCTTGATCTCCTCCGCCGCGACCGCGGTCTCCTCCGAGGGGAAGGTGAAGATCGTGCCCCGCCCGACCCGCTCGCGGACCGCCTCCACCACCTCCGGGTGGGAGTGACCGGCGGCCAGCACCCCGAAGGCCATGTCGAAGTCGATGTACTCGTTGCCGTCGGCGTCCCAGATCCGCGAGCCGAGCGACTCGCGCATGAACGTGGGGTACGGGTCGTAGTTCTGGAACGAGCTGGCGATCCCCATCGGCAACGCGGCCTTCGCCCGTTCCAGCAGCTCGCGCGAGCGCGCGGTGCGGGCCACGTACGACGCCTGCTCGCGGTCGGCAAGACCGGCCAGGCGCTGGCGGTTGATGCGGGTCGTCTCGGTGATCGCCATGCGACTCCTGTGATGCGGTTCGGGTGCAGTTCGGGTGCGGTTCGGGCGAGGATACCCTGCCGCTCAGGTCAGCCGGGCAGGACCATTGGCGTCGCGGATCCACACGCCGGTGGCGTCCGCCAGCAGCTCGGCGACGTCCCGCACCGGCACGTCGTCCCGGCGCAGGTCCGTCGTCCCGTCGCGGAGCATGACCAGGCAGAACGGGCAGGCGGTGGCGATGGCCGCCGCCCCGGTGCCCAGCGCCTGCTCGGTGCGGACGTGGTTGATCCGCCGCCCCTCGTGCTCCTCCATCCACATCCGGGCGCCGCCCGCCCCGCAGCACATGCCCTTCCGGTGGTGGAGGTCCATCTCGACCACCTCGTTGCCCGGCACGCTCTCGACGACCTGGCGGCCGGGCTCGTAGACGTCGTTGTAGCGGCCCGAGGTAGCAGGCGTCGTGGTAGGCGATGGCCCGATGGGAGACGCCGAACATCGGCTTCAGCCGGCCCTCGGTCACCAGCCGCTCCAGGAGCTGGGTGTGGTGGATGACCTCGATCCCGGTCAGGCCGAACTGCGGGTACTCGTTGCGGATGGTGTTGAAGCAGTGCGGGCAGGAGGCCACGATGGTGCGGATCCCGTGCTCGTCGTGGGCTGCGGTGAGGGTCGCCACGTTCTCCTCGGCCAGGATCTGGAACAGGTACTCGTTGCCCGCTCGCCGGGCCGGGTCGCCGGAGCAGGTCTCGCCGCTGCCCAGCACCCAGAACGGGATCTCGGCCTGGCGCAGGAGGGCGGCCATCGCCCGCACCACCTTTCGGTTCCGCTCGTCGAACGCGCCGGCGCAGCCGACCCAGTACAGGACCCCTTCCGGAGCCGATGCCGGATCGGTTGCCGCCTCGCCATCGGTCTGTCCGGCCGTCTGGCCGTTCGCGTGGCCATTGGATTTGCCGAGGACCGATACGTCCAGGCCCTTGGCCCAGTCCAGGCGCGAAGCTCGTGGCTGGCCCCACGGGTTGCCGGCGGTCTCCATGTTGCGGAAGGCGCCGGCCAGCTCGCGCGGGAAGCGGCTCTCCTCCAGCACGAGGTTGCGGCGGATCTCGACGATGGTGTCGACGTGCTCGATGAGCACCGGGCAGCCCTCGACGCACCAGCCGCAGGTCGTGCACTGCCAGACCGCTTCTTCGGGGATGGCGTTGTCGACCAGGGGCAGGCTCAGGGCCTCGAGCGCACGCTGCTTCGCCATGCGACAGGCCGACCTCCGCCGCAGCGGCGCCATCGGTCGATCCGCCGTTGGTCCCGTTCGCCGCACCCTTCGCCGCCCGCTGGGCGCCGGCGGCGGCCACCAGCGCCGTCTCGGCGGCCACGATCTGGTCACGCAGCCCTTCCATCAGGTGCTTGGGCGACAGCGTCTTGCCGCTGTACGACGCGGGGCAGAACTCCATGCAGCGGCCGCACTCGGTGCAGGCCAGCGGGTCGAGGAGGTGGCGCCAGGTGAGGTCGCGGAGTGCGGCGGCGCCGAACGTCGCTCCCCCGCCGGGCGGCGGGTCGGCCTCGAGGTCCATCTTCCGCAGCGCGCCGCGCGGCTCGAGGTTCATGAGGTAGACGTTCGGCTCGCTGGTGATGATGTGGAGGTGCTTGCTGTACGGCAGGTACGTCCCGAAGGCCATGACCGCCATGACGTGGGCCCAGGCGAAGATCGCGAACCCCCACGCCGCGACGGTCGGTTCCGAACAGCTCCAGCACCAGGCTCAACGGTCCGGCGATGACGGCCACGATCCGGGTCGGGTTGTCGGGCTCGAGGACGTAGCCGAACGCGTCGGCAAAGGCCTCGGTGACGACCACCAGACCGATGAGGCCAAGGATCACGAACGCATCCCGGCTCAGGGCCAGGCGAGCAGGCCGGATGACGATCCGGCGGATGACCGAGTAGCCGATCCCCACCAGGACCAGACCGATGAACACGTTGGCGCCGAAGATGGCGAGCGCCCACAGCAGGCCGCCGACGATCGGGATGGCGGTGACGATGCGCTCGACCAGGCCGTTGGTCAGGTAGTTGCCGGTCGTGACCAGCAGGACGAGGAAGCCCCAGAACACGAACGCGTGCATGAGCCCGGGAACCGGGTCGCGCAGGAGCCGCTCCTGGGCGATGACGTAGCGGATCACGCTCCAGATCCGCTCCCGGGGCTTGTCCAGGCGCGGCAGCGGCCGGCCGGCGCGGAGCACCGCCCAGTGGAGCCGGCTCCGGCGCCAGAACAGGAAGATGGCGATCGCCAGCGGGACGACGATCAGCGGGTAGTACGGCAGCTCCGGCGGATTCGGCGGCATGCGCCGAGCATGCTAGCCGGCGGGCGTTAGCACATGGAGGGCCTCCCCGAGAGTATTTTGATCGTCGCTCACTCGGGTGCCGACACGGGGTGCCACACCACTCCGGTGAAGGGGTCGCCGGAGGGAATCGTGGCCAGTAGCTGACGGCCAACTGAACCGTCAGCGTCGACGACAACCACTTCCCGCACTTCTCGCATCCCGACGCCGCTGAAGTCGATCGCGGCGATTTGCGTGCCTTCGGGCGACCAGGCGGCGGAGATGTAGTGGCCTGAGGCGATTTGGTGAGGCTCTCCGTCGTCGATGTCAACCACGTAGAGGCTGGCCGCCTGAGGCCACGGCGTAGGGTGGGCGTCGCGACCGGCGACGACCAGAAGCTGGGATCCGTCCGGAGACCAGGCCAGCTGCCTGATCAGACCCAAGCCCGAGACCAGTTCGCGGCTGCTTCCGCTGGCCAGGTCGACAATCCCGACAGCAGGCGTGGCCATGCCGCCGTCTTTGCTCCAGACATAGGCGACCTGCGACCCGTCCGGAGACCATACGGGCATCCATGGCTGGTCGTTACCCCCCTCGGCCCGCACCTCGACTACCCGACTGGCGGCGATGTCATCGAGATTCAGCACGTGCAGCCTTCCCATCCCCGATTCGGATGGCGCAAAGGCGAGCCCCGAGGTCCCGTCAGGTGACAGCCAGTTGGAGTCCACGAAAGAGCAGCAGCCCATGCCGAGCTGCAGCTCCTCGATCGGGATCCGGCGCGCCGAACCGGCGGCATCCATCACGTACATCCGACCTCGGTCCTCGTCGGTGAACGCGAGAAGCGAACCATCCGCCGAAAAGCCGACCGGCATCCACCTGGGCATGTCGACGGTGGCGGGCAGCTCGATGACCTGCCGCGAGGTCGGATCGAATGGGTCAATTGCCTCAAGGTGGAACGACGCTCGGAAGACGATTCGCCCCCGCGCCGACTCGAACACCCCGAGGTCCGTCTTCGGAGCCAGCGTCGGCGGTGGAGATGCTGCCGCCGGTCCCTCGCCACCCGGGGCTACGCCGCCCAACAGGCTGATACCCACTACCACGACGACCAGGGCCGCAGCCACGGCGGCCACCGCGGCGAACGTGCTCATCCCTGGCCAGCGGGATGACCAGAACGGCCGGTCCTGGGGCGTCGCGGGAACTTCGTGCAGAACGCCGTCGAGGACTCGCGGCGAGAGCTCACTGCTTCCCTCGCTCAGCCAGGCGCGGATAGCACGCGCACGCTCCGCTTCCGAGTGATTCATTGGGTGGCCTCCTGCAGCGTCGGTCGAGCCGCGGCGTCGAGCGCAGCGTGGAGCGCCCTGATGGCGTAGTGGAGACGCGATCCGGCGGTGCCGACCGGGATGCCGAGCACGTCGGCCACCTCGGCGAGGGGTAGGTCGAGGTAGTAGTGAAGGACAACCACGGCCCGGTGGTCCACCGATAGGCCGCGAAACGCCCGCTCGAGCTGGTCGCGGTCCGCGATTACGCCGAGCGGGTCAACTGTTGGCTCATCGGTCTCGACCAGGCGCAGCCCGGGTGTCCAGCGGCGGCTCCGGCGAGCCTCAGCGTGGCAGGCGCGGACCAGGAGCTGGTAGGACCAAGCCTCGAATCGCGCGGGGTCCCGCAGTTTGGGGAGGCTCTTCCAGATCCGCACCAGGGCCTGCTGTGTGGCGTCCTCGGCCAGGTCGAAGTCGCGAAGGATCCGATGCGCCACGGCCTGCAGCCGCCCGCCGTGCGCCACGACCAGCATGGCAAAGGCTTCTTCGTCCCCGCGCTGAGCCGCTATCACGAGGTCTGTGTCCATCCCTCACCGCATGGTGCGCCGGTTGATTCCGGCACGATCACCCGGTATGTGCCGCCGGCGGCGGCGGATCCTTCAATCCCGGGTGCAGAGGGCAGAGCGGGTCAGGGAGGCTGGCGGGGTCCGTGCCGGGCCCCGCCAGCGGAGGATTAGTTACGGCGCTTCGATCTGGATCGAGTCCACCAGGGTCTGCATGGCCTCGTGATCGGTGAATTCCGCGTCTTCGCTTGCCCAGACCACCAGCCGGGTGCCCCCAACGTCCAGGATCCAGACTCGGGTCAAATCACCAGGATCGGGGGCCAGCAAACTCGGACCGGAATACGTCGACCTCCACATGAACGAGTCGTCGACGCACGAATCAGTTCGGTCGCCCGCCGTGAGCTCTACAAGCTGCCCAGAGATGCCGTCCAACTGGGCGTCTACGGGGGCGGTGGCCGAAACTTCCGGGATCGTGCCGAGGGCCGAGGCCAGGTCGGCGACCGTCGGACCGATCGCAGGGTCGCGGAGGCCCTGCTCCGGCGCGCGGCAGGGGTTGGCGTACAGGTTCGAGACGTCAACGACGCCAAGCCGTGCCTCGTTGGTCTGGTGCCACGGGCCCCAGTCGTACAGGGCCTTGAACCAGGCCGAAGGGCATCCGCCGAACGGCTCATCGGGCACCGTGATCACGACCCCGACCGGCGGGGCCGTCGTGATGCGGTACTGGCCCGGGACCAGCTCGGCGCCCCCGCCGGCGTGGGCCGTGAAGTCCACGACGGCCGCAGGCGTCGCCGGCGTCGCCGCCGGGGACGGAGTCGGTGTTTCGGAGGGAGATGGAGACGGCGGAGGGCCGCCGACAGTTGTTGGGGCGACCAGCAGCTGGTAGCCGATGAGCGCCACCACCACCACGGCTGCTGCCGCGAGGGCGATGCGAACGGTGTTACTCATGAAGGGTGACCTCCACGCCAGCCAAGAGGACTGGCGCTGTGGGGTCGTGTCCACTGCGAAGAGCACGATGTCGAGGAGTCGATCCGCGGACACGTGCTCGTCCGAGCGGAGCCACGACAGGACGATGCGCTGGGGGTCGCGTTCGGTGCTCATCGAGCAGCCTCCCGCGCCTCCGGCCGGGCGTCGGCGTCGAGCGCCGCGCGCAGCGCACGCATCGCATGATGAAGTCGAGAGTGAGCCGTCCCGACCGGGATGCCGAGGATCTCGGCGACCCGATCGAGCGGCAGGTCCTGGTAGTGGTGCAGCACCACCACCGTTCGGTGATCGATCGAGAGGCGACGGAATCCAGCCTCGAGCAGGTCGCGATCGACAACCGAGCTCAGGTCATCGTCCGCGATCGGCTCATCGGTAGGAAGCAGCCGAATGTTCGGTGTCCAGCGTCGCTGCCTCCGGCTCTCGGCATAGCAGGCGTGCACGAGGAGCCGATACGACCAGGCCTCAAAGCGTGCCGGGTCGCGCAGCTGCGGGAGGTCCTGCCAGATGCTGAGCAGCGCCTGCTGCGTCGCATCCTCGGCAAGATCGTGGTCACGCAAGATCTTGCGGGCCACGGCCAGGAACCGATCAGCTACCTCGGTGGCAAGGCTGGCGAATGCCCCCCTGTCACCGTGCTGGGCTCGAACCACGAGATCGGTATCCATCCCTCTTCCGCGTTCGTCGTCATCGGGTGCTCCGATGTCGATCACACGGTATGGGTCTACCGAAGGGCCCGCCTTGTCATTCTTTGCTATCGGGCCGTGGGGCGATGTTCTGGTTCAGGTGGAAGACGTTGTCCGGGTCCCAGCGGTGCTTGAGTGCCGCCAGGCGAGCCAGCTTCGCTTCCCCGTAGGCGCGGGTGAGCTCTGCCGGGCTCTGATCGAAGACCACGTTGACGTACACGCCGCTGGCGAACGGGGCCAGCGCCGCACCAAATGCTCGCGCGGAGGCCATGCGCGCAGCATCCTCCGCGGGGTCTACCCAGGTCTGGCCCGCGAAGAACTCGATAAGGGCATCACGATGGCTGAACGCCGAGTCATCGTTCGCGACCTCGCCGATCGCCCCACCGTAGGCCTGGAAGCCTCCGCCCGCCACCCGAGTCCAATCGACCGCCTCGCCAGATGACACGCCGCGGCTGAGGAAAGCGTCGATCGCGGCATCCGGGAACTCGACGAGGTAATGGCCGGCGGAGTATCGCCGCATGCCGTGGTGATGACGGTCATCGCCGATCCGCTGGAGGTCCAGGTAGCTCATCTCCTGGACCGATTCGCTGCGCGGGGATCCGATGCTTCGCATCGTCTCGCAGATACGCCCGCGCGCGCTTCCGGTATCGCCGACCCACACGAACCCGATGGCCACGATCGGCCGTCCATCGCTGGTCACCGCGTCGGCGGTCAGCGTCGCCTCACGGGGAGCGTCGGGAAGCAGATCGCGCCAGCGCCGCAAGGGCTCGACAGCCTCGTCCGGGTCAAAGATCAGGTCGACGGCCAGGGCCTGGTTCACGACCGGGTGGAGCCGAAACTCGAACTCGGTGACGACCCCGAAGTTACCGCCCCCGCCGCGGAGGCCCCAGAACAGGTCGTCATGCTCGGAGCTGGTGGCCTGCACGACGTCGCCGTCGGCGGTCACGACCTCGAAGCGCTCCACGTTGTCACAGGCGAGCCCAAATTGCCGAGCGAGCCATCCCATCCCGCCGCCCAGCGTCAGGCCACCGACACCGGTGTGCGAAACGTTCCCGGCGGTCGTGGCCAGGCCATGTTCGAGCGACGCCTGGTCGAGGTAGCGGAGCAGCGCTCCACCTCCGACGGAGGCGCGGCGTTGCTCGCTATCAATCCGAACCTCCCCCATCGGGGTCAGGTCGATCATCAGCCCGTCTTCCGGCACTGAAAGCCCGAGCACGCTGTGCCCGCCGCACTTCACGCCGATGTCGAGATCGTGCCGGCGAGCGAAGCGGATCGCAGCTGCCACATCTGCCGCGCTCGACGCCTGGGCAATCACCGCCGGTCGGTGGTCGACCATCGCGTTCCACACCTCGCGGTGGGTGTCGTACCCGTCGTCAGACGGACCCATCACCGCTCCGGCGAAGCCCGGGATACCTGCGGCGTCAGCCATGGTGGTCTCCGCCGGCCAGCTGATCCACCGCGTGGCGCAGGACGGGCATGACGGCGTGAAGCGACTCGAGGGCCCCATCGGGCGAACCGGGCAGGTTGACGATGAGCGTCGCGCCCCGAGTGCCGACCACGCCGCGGGATAGCGCGGCGAGCGGCGTCGAAGCGACGCCTTCCGCTCGCATGAGCTCCGCGAGACCCGGGACGAGCCGATCGGCCACCCACGAGGTGGCCTCCGGCGTCCGATCGGTCGGCGTCAGTCCCGTGCCGCCGGTGGTCACGACCAGACGATGCCCGTCATCGGATAGCTGCTCGAGGAGCTCCACCAGCTGTGGTTCGTCGTCGGGGACGACGATCGGGTCGAGGGCGACGTCCCACCCGGCGGCCTTGAGCTCGTCCACCAGGGCCGGGCCGACTGTGTCCGCGCGGGTGCCGGCGGCCGCGCGGGTCGAGACGACCACGACCACTGCCTCGGGCATCAGCCGCGGGCGCGTCATCGGTCAGGCGTCCTCGGCGCGGAAGTCGCCGCTGCGACCGCCCGACTTCTCCAGGAGGCGGACCCGCTCGACGACGATGTCGCGCTGAAGCGCCTTGGCCATGTCGTAGATCGTGAGCGCCGCGATGGCGGCGGCGGTCAGCGCTTCCATCTCGACTCCGGTTCGTGCCGTCGCCAGGACCTCGGCGCGCAGGGTCAGCGTCCCCGCCTCGCGATCCGCGGTGGGCTCGACCTCGACCACGTCGAGGGGAAGCGGGTGGGCGAGGGGGATGAGCTCGGCCGTGCGCTTCGCGGCCGCCACGCCCGCCAGCCGTGCCACGACCAGGGCGTCACCCTTCGGGCCGGCGGCGTCCAGGAGCGTGGCCAGCACCTCGGGGCGCATCCGGACAGTCGCCTCCGCCACCGCGCGTCGATCGGTGATCGGCTTGGCGCTGACGTCGACCATGCGTGGCGCGCCCTCGTCGTCGAGATGGGTCGGTTTCATCGACGTCAGCCTTCCACCGGATCGGGATCGGACAGCGAGGATCGTGTCGTAGGCGTGCCCCGCTCGTCCAGCGGGCTCCCCAACCGGGACGACGAGCAGCCCCGTGGCCGCGGCCAGCGAGCGGAGCTGCGACGAGAGCTGGCCCCCGGCTGGGCTCGCGGCCCAGCCGGCATCGGTCTGGCGCACGACCACCCGCAGATATGCCGCGCGCTCGGGATCCTTGCGCATGTCCTGGTCGAGGGTCGCGTGGACGTGCCGGCGCCCATCCCCGGCAAGACCGAGGACGGCCCGGACCAGGGGCCGGACCAGCAGCTCGGCCACGACCAGGGCACTGACCGGATTGCCCGGTAGACCGATGACGGTGGTCTCGCCGATGCGACCGACCGCCAGCGGCTTGCCCGGCTGCATGGCGATGCGCCAGAAGTCGAGCTGGCCGAGGCGCTCGATGGCGTCGCGGATGTGGTCGTGGGCCCCGACGCTGACCCCGCCGGAGGTCACCACCAGGTCCGCCCCGTGGCTCGCGTCGCGAAGGGCGGCCTCGACCGCCGAAAGGTCGTCGCCGACTCGCGGGAGCGCGACCGGTTCTCCGCCCATCTCGGTGACCGCGGCCTGCAGGGCCGGGTCATTCGCGTCGTAGATGTGGCCCTCCGCCAGCGGTGCCCCGGGAGCCGTCAGCTCCTCCCCGCTGGAGAGGATCGCCACCCGCGGCCGAGCACGCACCGTCACGTCCGACAGGCCAAGGGACGCGAGGACGCCAATGCCGGCGGGCGACAGTGGGGACGAGATACCGATCTCGTCACCCTTCCGCGTATCGTGGCCCGCCGCGCGAACGTGGTTACCGACGGCGACGGGCTCGGTGACCTCAATGTCTTCACCGGTGTCGGTTGCCTGCTCGATCGGCACCACCGCGTCGGCGCCCGGTGGCATCGGCGCGCCGGTGGAGATTCGGACCGCGGTCCCGGCCTCGACGTCCGGCAGCTGACCGGCGCCGGCGGCCACCTCACCGGTGATTCGCAGCCGTCCGGGGAGATCCGCCGCTCGGACCGCGTATCCGTCCATCGCCGAGTTCGCGAACGGGGGCACGTCGATCGGGGCCACGATCGCAGGCTGGGCCAGGACGCGGCCCACCACATCGGTCAGGGAAACGAGTTCGGTTCGTGTCGCCGGCCTGATGGCCAGCAGGCGCTCGCGCGCCTCCTCGACAGTGATCACGCGGCCGCCTCGTCCGCCTCGCGCAGGCGCAGCCATCCGCCGTACGAAAGCGTCGCCGACGTGGCGAGGACCAGGACCGCGGCGATCATGGCCGCCTCGAACCAGAAGTCAGGCGGATAGAGCAGGATCATCGTCGAGTCCGGCGGGAACGACCACGTCCCGGGCGGGAACAGCAGCTCGTGGAACAGGGTGAAGACGCTGTCCCACGCCACGACCGCGAGGACGCCGATCACCACCGTCGCCACGCCGACCGTGCCCGCGCCCGCGATGAGCATTCGTCCCAGGCGGTGGGGATCGGTCCGCAGCAGCCTCCCGCCCCAGGCGGCGAAGGCGATGGCCACCGCATCGAGGATGACGAGGATGCGGACCAGGCGGCTGACATCGCCCATGTGCGATCGCTCATCGGCGTCGAGGACCGGGTCGCCGTTGTCGAACGTCACGTCGAAGTCGCCGCCGGAGAAGATGTCCCACACGATCTCGCCGTTGATTCGGTCGAGCTCGTCCTGGGGCAGGTGCAGCCCGTCGGCCACGTCATGGCGGTCCTGCAGCCAGCCGATGAACAGCGGGTTGATCAGCAGCAGCGGACCGGTGAGCAGGGTCAGGACGCCGACCCACAGCGCGAAGAGCCAGGCGACCCGGGGCGGCGTGCGCACGCGTGGAGTCGCGGGACGGGCAGAGCGGCCGCGAACGGGCGGCTAGACGCCCATCCGCCGCGCGCCGGCGTGGAGGACCATCCCGACCACCGCGATGATGATCGCGCCCAGGAGCGCGTCCACGAAGCTGCTGATCGTGAACGCCGACAGGATCGGTCCGGCCAGGGCGCTGGTGAGGTACAGCATCAGCGCGTTGAGGACGAGCAGGAACAGCCCGAGGGTGACCATCGTGATCGGGAAGGTGAGGAGCTTCAGGATCGGCTTCACGATGGCGTTCACCACCCCGAAGATCAGGCCGAGGATGAGCCACTGGTACCACTCGCCCTGGAACTCGAGCCCGGGGAGCAGATACACGGCCACCCACAGGGCTGCCGTGTTGACCAGGACGGCGACGAGAAATCCCATGCCATACCTCCTCACGGCCCCCGTCGGACGGTCACGACTGGTTCGAGCCAGCGACCTCCTGAACCGCGTCAGTCTAGACCACGCTCGGGACCCCGATGTCAGCGTGCAGGTGGGCGCTCGTGGGGGTTACGCGGCGCTCTGGCCGTCCAGCCACTCGCACTGGGGGCACTTGGGATAGCGACTATCCCGTGAGGCGCGAACCCCGAGCAGGAGCTCTTCTGCGCCGCACAGCGACTTGGAGTCAATGAGATCCCTGGTCATGGGATAGGCGTGGGCCTGGCGGACGCCAAGCCAGCGGACCCGGGAGCGGCGGAGAAGTCGGATTCGGTTCACCTGGTCGTCGTCACTTTCTTGCGTGCAGCCATTCGCATTCGGGGCACTTCGGGATTTCCACTGTCCATGGACACTCGGAGGCCCTCGATGAGCTCCGCCCGACCACACAACGAACGGGAGCCGATGTAGTTCTTGATCATGGGATAGGCGTGGGATTGGCGGGTGCCAACCCATCGGACCGTCCTGGTCCGATGGAGAATCGTGAGAGGCGTTTCGTCCACCTTGGGTCGGAAAGACCCCTCGGCGCAGGTACGCGTCTGCCGAGGGGCCAGATCTGTTCGGGCAGCGTACCCGGCGAAGCATGGGGGAACTCGATTCAGGCGTGGCTTCGCAAACGTAAAGATCGCACCACCGAGCAGCGGCGCTGGGGCCGGAAACCACAAGGCCCGGAGGGGCAAGCTCCGGGCCTCGGGGTCAAGTCACACTCTTGCGAGTAGCCATTGGCAGTCGGCGCACCTGGGATTCCCACTGTCCATCGACACTCGGAGGCCCTCGATGAGCTCCTCCCGGCCACACAATGACCGAGAGCCGATGTAGTCCTTGCCCATGGGATAGGCGTGGGCCTGGCGCGTGCCAACCCATCGGACCGTCTTGGTCCGATTGACAATCGTGAGAGGCGTGTCCCTCCCCTTTCTCCCCAGGGCCCGGGCACGCGTGTGCCGAGGGGTCTGACTACCGGGGCAGCGTACTCGGCCAAGCATGAGGAACTCGATTCAGCGGTGGCTTCGGACACGTGAAGGTCGCCCCACCGAGCCTGTCTGCCCTCGGCGCTGGGCATGCGCCGTCTGAACGCTACACCCGCAGGATCGCCTTGGGAAGGGTCCTACCCTTGGCCACAAAGATGGTCGGGGCGACTGGATTCGAACCAGCGACCTCTTGAACCCCATTCTCGCGCAGCCACGCTCGGGCGGTTCGATTTGAGCGTGCAAACCGTCCAGGGGCGAGTATCCGTAGCCCCCAAAACCACGCGCTAAGGGCTACAGAAAGGGTTACAGGACGGTCAGTGGCAATGTCGCAGCGGAGGCAGCGCGGCTCGGAGGCGGGAGGCCGGGACATCGGTTGGAGTGTACCGATGGCCCTACGGCTCGCTGCGGCGTGACCCGGTAGTGCCTGAGGCCGGACCAGTCGCAAGGGCACGGCTCCAACCTGGCCACCGATGCCTGGAACCATGCCCGGAACCCACGAGCGCCCAGGTGCCGGGTGGGCTTGACGTTGTTGTGGACGAGCACCCGGTCCCGTGGGATCTCGGTGGGCATGCTCTCCATGTAGTCCATTACCTACCTCACAGGAGCAGATGGTCGATCGCCAGCGCGACCTCGTTGTCCGCCGCCCGGCAGCTCGGGCCGACGCCACCGGTCGGGACCTCCTCGAGGAGGGCGGACTCGGACGGCGTGACGCTGGAGGAGCAGTTGGCGACCCACAGATCGCCGCTCTTCAGGAAGCCGGATACGGCGTAGATCCGATGCCACCGGGCGTCGTCGCCCTGAGCCCAGCCAAGCGGTGCGATGGTGAGTCCTGACACCCCGGGATGGTACCCAGACCTAAGATCGACGCCACCAGCAATCCCGCACCTGAAGGAGTCTTGAGGTGTCACTGATCGTCGAGCAAGGGTTCAACGTCAAGCGCGGTCAAGAAGAGGCGTTCCAAAAGTGGACCGAAGAGACCGACCGGCTCACCAAGGAAGTCAGTCCTCCAGGGGTCGAGTACCTCGGAACCTATATCGTGTATTTCAGCTCCGAGAAGAAGGCCGGCGAATACCGGCTGCTGTGGCGCTTCGATTCGATGGCCACCTTCGACGCGATGGAGGAGGCGGCAAGGGACCCTGATAGCGACTGGGGCAGGCTCAATCGCGAGGCGACGGCATTCATGGACCTGCCGATCGGGGCACAGTACAGCTTCTCGGTCTTGCGACCGCTCGTCGGCGCCGTGATCTGGGACATCAGCTAGCCCGTAAGTGTTTGGCCTGTCGCAATCGGGCTAGGCCGGCTCCCGACGCCCACCTCGGTTCCTGCAGCTCCCCGAGAGGTCGCAGGCTGACCGCATGAGCCGGGGCGCATATTCGCGCCCCATGTCGTATTAGGCTGTCGCCGTGAATACTCTCGCCCGTTGGCTGGCCGCCGTCGGCATCCTGACCCTCGTGATGGGTCTCTGGGTTGTCCAGATCTATAGCGACCCGAGGTCGGGCGGCGAGGTACATCGGAGTCCTCCTACCGATCATGTTGTGGATGGCGGGGATGGGCGTCCTTCTCGTGGTCGGGCTGGGAAGGACCGTTGCGGCCACTCAGCGGAGCGGTCCACAGCCGGTCTGCACCAACTGCGGCTCCGTACTGTTCGGCCAATGGTGGAGCAAGTCCAAGGGTGTCTACGAATGCCGAGTCTGCGACCACGACACGGCGGGTCGCATGACAGACGCCGCTCCAACGGAGCCGTAGCCGGCTCCCGACGCCCGCCTCGGCTACTGGCTCGTTTCAGCCGTCGGAGACCGTCAATCGGTGTCTGGGCGCGGTCTCAGGTTTCTGGGAGCGCCGCTAAGGTGTCCGCACGGTTATTGCGAGGTTGCTGCTCTTTGCGATGAAGCACTGTGACGCCGGGACCGAGCTGACGTCACCGATGTCCCAATCTGGATCGGTCGCGTGAACTGTTCCGGATAGCACAGCTGGCGCCTGCAATTGACTGCTGATGCTGACGTCAACCCCCAGACCCGGTTTGTATGGAAGGGTCAGCGTGAGTGGCGGTGCTGGACTGGTCGGGGCCGTTGAGCTGAAGGTGACGTCGAGGGTGATCGTCGCCGTCCCGAACTCAAATGTGAGCACGGGGTCGAGGCCGGTGCAGCCAGGCTCCGGATAATGGAGATGGAATTCAGAGACTAGAACGTCAGCCAAGACGGCCTGGATCCGACCAGAATTCCCGAGTCGATGGACTGTGACACCAGCTGCTCCGACCTCGAGATTCAAGCCATTGATGTTGCGAGTGATTAGGTCGTTGGACGCAGCGTCGCAATACCGCTGGATGCCATCCACAAAGGCGAAGCTCTGGGCGAAGCTTCCGCCGGATCCATTTACCCCGCCAGAAACCTCACGATAGTCGCTGCCAAGGATGAGTAGCTGCGTATTCCGGCCATCGTTGGGGGCGATCGAAGCGACAAGGGCGGCCGCATTCGAGATGAAGACATTCTGGAACGGCTTTGCGGCAGCGACCGGAGCCGAGATCAACGCTGCCATCGCGGCGACCGCGACGATTATGGAGAGGCGCTTCATGGACTTCCTCCAGCGCCTGAGCCCTTCGAATCGCCGCCATCCGACGAATGCACGCCCCCCATTCCAAGGGTTGCCGACGCATCTCGTCGATGCCGGACCCAGTCACTATGACAGGCCGAAACCCGATCAGACTGCGCCTAGTGGGAAATGTGGTGCGACGCAGCACCGCCGGATTAGCCGGCTCCCGACGCCCACCTCGGTTCCTGCAGCTCCCCGAGAGGTCGAACCGCCGGGAGCTCCGCCGGGGCGAACCTACGTTATGGGGGTATGGAGCGACCCGGGGGTTGCCATGGGCCTTGCGCCACTGTCAAGCTCGACCCATTCGCCCGCGCAACGAAGGTCACGGCAGCGGAGCCCGCTGCACGTCGATGTACGGTTCCGAAAGGTCCCCGATCTGCACGTTCGGGACGGTCCCGCCCCAGGCAAAGAGGCCGTAGCTGGTCCACACGAGACCGGTCGGCAGCTTGTTGGCGAGCTCCGGCACCAATTCGAAACTCCAGTGGAGCCCGTCCCGCGAGCTCGCGCTGACCATGTCAGTCGAAAAGTCGTACGGGGGAACGGATTCTTGGTGTACTCCACCAGCGACGCATAACCCGTCGGCGTGACCGCGATTGCGCGCCCCAGATAGCCACGGCCAGCCAGTTCGCCGCTGAGCGGTGGGATGACCTCGCAACTCCAACGCTCCCCATCGGCGGAGACGCAGACCGCGGGATCTGGATCGCCTTCGCGCCTCAGCCAGCCTCCCGGTGCTAGAAACTGCCCGTGCCCATACTCACAGCAGCCCACGTGAACGCCGGCCGGAAGGGCACCTGGCACATTGCGCCAGTTCTGTGCCGCGTCGTCGCTGATCCAGATCTCGGGGGGTGCCTGGCCACTCCGGTCGTGTTGGAAGAGCACTAATCGGCGGCCATCGGTGGCCCACGAGTCCGCGAGCATCTGGTCGTTGATCTGCGACGTCCAAGAGCGGCCGTCTGGCGAGCCGATCATATGGAGCGCGCTCGGCCGAAAATCTCCCTCGGCCCGGCACTCTCCACCGAGCCCGATGAACCCCCCCTCGTAAGGCTCAATCGACCCTGCGAAGCATTCCGCGGGTGGAACTGCCTCATGCCACGTACGGCCGTCATCGGAGTACAGGTACGCGTGTTCCGGCATTCCCATCGGCACCGCGTACCGCGTTGCCACGGAGATGAAGCCCGGCTCGCCAGCTGCCACGGAGAAGAACTGGTACCCGGGGTCCAGCACCGATGTCCAGGTCACGCCATCGTCGCTGGTGGCCAAGGACCCGACGCCGGCGCTGACGCCCGCGCTGAAGCCGGCGGCGAGCAGCCGGCCATCGTGCTCGGCGATGCTGTTCAGGTAGGCGATTCCAGGGATTACGACCGGCGTCCATCCGGCGGCCGGGGCAGGGCTTAGGGATAGGCTCGGGGTGGCTGTCGCAGCTTGCGTTGGCTCGACCGATGACGGTTGTTCTGGAGTGCTCAAAGGGCCGACGCTTGCGGATGGCGGCGGCGACCCAGTCACGATCGCCCAGCCAATGAGAACCGCGATGCCGAGAAGGGCGAAGGCCGCCAGCGTGAGGCCGATTCCGCCAGCCCGCTGGTGCTGGTGGACCCACGTGCCCAACCGATGCCGAATTGAGATTTCCTCGTGTGGCACGTCGGCCACTCTAGGGGTGTCCGGGTGGCCTGAACATGGGTATTACAGCCGGCTCCCGACGCTTACCTCGGTTCCCTAGGCTCCCCGAGAGGCGATCACCGCTCGGGAGTGGCAATCGGCTCGCGTACCAAGCCAATGAGGGCGATGCCTGTGACGATTCCGACCAGCGCAGCGCCCGCTGCTCCTAGCGCATAGATCATCGCGACGGAGACATCGGAACCCTCCGCAGCGGTGATCAGGCTCCAGCCTGCGGCCCAGCCCAGTACATTGGCCCCGATCCACCACCCCGCCTGGGGGAATCGGCGCCTCAGGATCAGCCACTGGGCCATTCCCGCCGACAGACCGATCACGGCCCCTCCCAGGACCACTCCGAGCGGCTCCGGCATGGCCTGGCCGACGAGATCGCTCACGAGCTTCCCGATCGCGAAGCCCACGATGCTAAGCGCCACCCAAGGGAGGACGGGAGCGATCCCCTTCCGAAGGACGAGTCCCTGGGCGATGCCCACGGCGGTGCCAATGACCAGCCCATCAACGAAGGCTGTGGACAGGAACTCTTCGAGCCATTCGCACACGAAGAAACCGATGACCCAGCCGATCACGACTGCGAGAACCCATTGGAGCCCGAGAGTCCGCTCGGCTGCGGTCCGAGGTAGTCCGATTGCCGTCATGGTCGCTCCGTCCTCCGAAGGGCTCCGCTGGGGAGCTCCCGCTCCACGCGGCGCAGTATGCGTCAGATCTCGACGCCCACCTGGGCTTCCTAGGCTCTTCGAGAGGTCGTGAGCGCATCCTGGCCGTTACAGGCCCAACGAGAGGCCCCTCCGGCGTCGGGCCGAGAGGGGCCATTTCGTGCTCAGATTGATGGTCGGGGCGACTGGATTCGAACCAGCGACCTCTTGAACCCCATTCAAGTGCGCTACCAGGCTGCGCTACGCCCCGATCGAGTCGGGCCAGTATGCCACGGGCGCCACGAGAAGCCGCCGGATCGAGTCCCCGGCGCCGCCTACCATGCTCGCGTGGCAATCCGGGGATCCTGGGTGGTCCCGGCGGTCAGGGCCGCGATCGGGGTCGCGCTGCTTCTGGCCGCGACATCGGTGCTGGTCGCGATCCTCGAGCGGGGGGTCGGCGTGCCCGATGCGTCGTCCACGTACCTGCTCGCCGTGCTGGCCAGCGCGGTGTACCTCGGCGTGTGGCCGGCGATCGCGACCGCCATCGGCGCGTTTCTGCTCTACAACTTCCTCTTCGTCCACCCGAACTTCACCCTGGCCGTTTCCGACCCGGGGGAGTTGCTCAACCTGATCCTCTTGCTCGTCCTGGGGATCGCGGTGGGACAGCTGGCCGCCGCCCAGCGGAGCCGAGCCCAGGCGGCCATCGAGCGCGAGCACGAAGCGACGGCACTGTTCCGGATCAGCCGGACACTCGCGACGCGGCCCGATACGGCGACCGTGCTCGCAGACCTCGCCGGCACGGTGCGGGCCGAGGCGGATCTGGAACGGGTCCTCGTCGCGCTCGCTCGGCCGAGCGGCAGGGAGCGGGTGGTGACCGATACGGGTGGTCTGGGAGCCGTGCCCGACGCATCGGTCGATCACGTCGTCCTGCGGCGCATGCCGGGAGACACGCCTGCGCGATGGATCCAGGTCCATCCGCCGGCCGGCCCGAGGCCGACGGAGCAGGACCAGCGCGCGTATCGCGTCGTGATCGAGGCGGCCGGCGAGAGCTTGGGATCGATCTGGGCCGTCCGCGCGCGGCACGACGGTGAGCCGGGGCGGAGCGCGACCCGCCTGCTCGCGGCCGCCGCCGACCAGATCGGCCAGGCCTACGAACAGGACCGGCTTGCCGCGGAAGCGCGGACGGCGGAGGTCGCGCGCCGGAGTGACGCGGCCAAGACCGCCCTCCTCGAGTCGGTGTCGCACGATCTGCGGACACCGCTGGCCACCATCCGCGCGGCCGCCGGGACCATCCTCGAAGGGCCCGAAGCGGTGCCGGAGGCGGATCGCCTGGCCAGCGCCGAGGCCATCGACCGCGAGGCGGATCACCTGAATCGGATGGTGACCAACCTTCTCGATCTGGGTCGGATCGAGGGCGGGTCGCTGCGGGCGGATCGCGAGGTCCTGGCCATTGACGAGGCGGTGACCAGCGCGGTGGACCGATACCGAAGCAGTCTCACCGGTCGCCAGCTCGCCTACGACTGGCCGGATGACCTGCCCCCGGTGTATGCCGATCCCGTGTTCCTGGGACAGGTCCTGGCCAACCTGCTCGACAACGCCGCGGCCTTCGTCCCAGCGGGTGGTCGCATCCGGATCGGGGCAGCTCCGGTGGACGGGGTGGTCCGCATCCGCGTCGAGGACAGCGGCCCCGGCGTTGCCGCAGACGCGCTCCCCCACCTGTTCGAGAAGTTCTACCGGGCTGGAACGCCCGCGGGCGGAGCACGAACGGGCACCGGAACGGGGCTGGCGGTCGTCCGTGGCCTCGTCGAGGCCATGGGCGGCGACGTGCGCGCGCTACCGAGCGAGCTCGGCGGGCTGGCGGTCGAGGTCGACCTGCCGGCCGCTCCCCAGCCGCCCGAAGTCGGGGCCTGACCGATGACGGCGGAGACCACCGGCCCGACGGTCCTGCTCGTTGAGGACGACGAGGGCACGCGCGCCGAGCTCGTCCGCAATCTGCGCGGCCACGGCTACCAGGTGGCGGAGGCGGCTACCGCCGCCGCCGCCCTGCGCGCGTGGGCGGCTCGGCGGCCGGATGCCGTGCTCCTCGACCTGGGGCTGCCCGATCGCGACGGGCTCGACGTCATCCGGCGGATCCGGAAGGAAGGGACGGTCCCGATCGTCGTCCTCTCGGCACGCGGCGGCGAGGCCACCAAGGTCGAGGCCCTGGAACGCGGCGCGGACGACTACGTCACCAAGCCGTTCAGCACCGCCGAGCTGCACGCCCGAATCCGCGCCGTCCTCCGGCGGACCGGAGGAGCGGCCGCCGATCAGGGCGGCGTCATCCGCAACGGATCGCTGGAGATCGACACGGTGCGCCACGAGGTGCGGGTCGACGACGCTCCGGTGGCCCTCGTGCCGCGCGAGTTCCAGATCCTGTCCGAGCTGGTGGCGCATCCCGGTCGGCTGGTGACTCGCGGACGGCTCCTCCGCGCGGTGTGGGGCGAGGCGTACGCCGGCGAGGACCACTACATCCACGTGTACGTCAGCCAGATCCGAAAGAAGCTGGCGGCCGCGGACCGCACCGGAAGGCTCGCTGATCTGTTCGTGGCGGAGCCGGGAGTCGGCTACCGAGTTCGGAATCCGCCCTAGCCGAGCACGGGCGAGTTTGAGCGGAACTTGAGCGTCTGACAGGGGTCGGAGCGCCGTTTCCTCTTGGCGGCGGTGACATCGTGAGGATATGGATGCCTCAGCCATACCGATCACCGTCGGCGCGCAGATCACCGACCGCGATCCTGGCCTGCAACACGTTCGTTCGGCGATCGACCTCATCGTCGCCGGAGGGGCGCAGAAGGTCACCCTGATCGGGTTCCACGACGCGGAGCGACTGCTGCCGATCGCCCAGGCGATGTCCGCGGAAGCGGGCCTCACCGCCCGGGCCGTCTGGCCCTCGGACGACACCGGGTGCGACATCACCGTCGAGGCCGTCCGATGACCGAGACCGCGGAGGGCGACGCCGCGCACCAGCCGGCGCACGATCTGCGCCAGCTCCGACCGATCCAGGGCCGGCTCGCGGGCGACCACTACGTCCGGGTCGTCGAGCCGTTCGCCGATGACTTCCGGCGCGAGGCGCCGGGCCACCTCGTCGCCTCCGAGCGGGTGCTCGAGCCCACCGGCGTTCGTCGCCCGCGCGGTCGCATCGCCTCCAGCGGGTGGCGATCGGCCGCCGGATCGCGAGCGATCGCGAGCTCGACGAGCGGGTCGGGCCGGTCAAGGGGCTGGCGGTGTTCGCCTCCGACAACATCTCCTCGTCGGCCTATGCCACCGAGGAGATCATGCGCGTCCTCGTCCTGGCCGGGGCCGGCGCGCTGGCCCTCACCATGCCGCTCACCATCGCGATCGTCATCGTGCTGGCGGTGGTCGTCACCAGCTACCAGCAGACCATCCACGCCTATCCCGAACGGCGGCGGCTCGTACATCGTGGCTCAGCGAGAACCTCGGCCGCCGCGCGGGACTGATCGCGGCGGGAGCGCTGATGACCGACTACGTGCTCACCGTGGCCGTCTCGATCGCGGCCGGGGTGGCCGCCCTGACATCGATCTTTCCCGGGCTGTTCGACTACCGCGTGCTGCTCGGCGTCGGCTTCGTCGCGGTGCTGTGGATCGGCAACCTGCGGGGCATCCGGGAAAGCGCGAACGTGTTCGCGCTCCCGATCTTCGTCTACCTGGTCGGCGATCTACGCCCTGATCGGCCTGGGCCTCTGGCTGTACGCCGGCGAATGGGCTTCCCACCGTATGTCCCGCCGCCAGGCTGGGCCGAAGCCCATGGATCGCAGGCGCTCGGGCATCCTGCTCATCCTTCGCGCCTTCGCGTCCGGATCCGTGGCGCTGACCGGGACCGAGGCCGTCTCCAACGGCGTGCCGGCCTTCAGGCCGCCGGAGACAACGCAACGCGCGGCGCGTCCTGCATCATGATGGGTGCGCTCTTCGCGACGATCTTCCTCGGCATCAGCTTCCTCGCCAGCCAGCTCGGGATCGTGCCCGACCCGACCGAACAGGAGACCGTCATCAGCCAGATCACGCGCACCCTCGTCGGCGCCGGCAGCCCCTTCCACTACGCCATGCAGCTGACGACGGCGCTGCTCCTGGTGCTCGCCGCCAACACCGCGTATGCGGGCTTCCCGCGGCTGGCCAGCATCCTCGGCAAGGACGGGTTCATGCCGCGGCAGTTCCAGTTCCGCGGCGACCGGCTGTCGTTCAGCGTCGGGATCATGGTCCTCGTCGGTGCTTGGCGGCGCTTCTGATCGTCGCTTTCGAGGGCAGCGTCACGAACCTCATCCCGCTGTACACGATCGGCGTGTTCATCGCGTTCACCCTGAGCCAGTCCGGGATGGTCGTCCACTGGTGGCGGTTGCGCTTCGAGCAGCAGGGCTGGCGGTGGCGGGCGGCGCTGAACGGCGCCGGCGCCGTGGTGACCGGGGCGGTCGCGGTCATGGTCGGCGCCGCGAAGTTCGGGCTTGGGGCGTGGGTGGTCCTGCTCCTGATCCCGGTGTTGGTGGGCCTCATGGCCGCCATCCATGGCCATTACCGATCGGTGGAACGGATGCTCGCCGTCACCCAGACCGGCGAGACCCTGCCCCAGCGCGAGCCACGGGTGGTCGTCCCGGTCAGCCGCATCGACCGCGCCGCGTTGGGCGCGCTGGCCTACGCCCGCGCGATCTCGAATGACGTGACCGCGGTCCACGTCGCGACCGACGGCGAGGCGGTGATCGCCATGCGCGAGCGATGGGAGGCGTGGGGCGGCCCGGTCAAGCTCGTCATCCTCGAGTCACCGTACCGGGCCCTGATGGCCCCGCTGCTCGCCTACCTGGATGCCACCGAGACCATGGACCCCACCCGTCCGACGACGGTCGTCCTCGCCGAGTTCGTGCCTCGCCACCTGTGGGAGTACCCGCTCCACAACCAGACGGCGCTCCGGCTCAAGCTGCGCCTCTTCTGGCGCGCGAACACGGTCGTGATCGACGTCCCGTACCACCTCAACGGGGCCCCGAAGATCAGCTGAGCTCGTCCTTCTGGGCGCGGGCCATGAGGGTGGCGAGCGCCTCGAGCGGGGCGCGGCCGCGGTGGATCACCGCGTCCACCTGCTCGGCAATCGGCATCTCGACCCCGTGCCGCTCGCGCCAGCGCAATCGCGCCGGTCACGGTCGACTCCCCCTCGGCCACCCCGCCGAGGCGCGCCGCGACGTCGTCCCAGGCCAGGTTGGCCGCCAGCAGCTCCCCGGCGCGCCGGTTGCGCGACAGCTGGCTCATGCAGGTGGCGATGAGATCTCCGACGCCGGCGAGGCCGGCGAACGTGCGGGCATCGGCCCCGGCCGCCACCCCCAGGCGGGTCATCTCGGCCAGCCCGCGGGTGATGATCGCCGCCTTCCCGCTGTCGCCCAGCGCGAGGCCGTCCACCATCCCGGCCGCCAGGGCGATGACGTTCTTCAGGGCACCCGCCAGCTCCACGCCGACGAGGTCGGGGTTGGTGTAGACCCGGAACCGATCCGAGCCGAGCAGGCCGGCCACCTCCTCCGCCAGTCCGACATCCGATGCCGCCACGACCGACCCGGCCGGTCGACCGGCGGCGATCTCCGCCGCCAGGTTCGGCCCGGAGAGGACGGCCACCTCCCGACCCGGCGCCTCCGCCGCGATCACCTCGCTCATCCGCGCCTGGCTGCCGGCCTCGATCCCCTTGACCACCGACAGGAACGGGGCGCCCGGCGCCAAGGAAGCGCCGATCCGCTGCAGCGTGGCCCGGGCGTGGGCGGAGGGCACGGCCAGGACATACAGCTCGTGCGCGCCGCCGAGGTCCGCCGCCTCGCCGGTCACGGTCAGGCCCTCGGGAAAGGGATGGTCGGGCAGGTAGCGGCGGTTCTGGCCGTCGCGGGCCATCTCGGCCGCCGCCTCGGGCCGGTGGGCCCACAACGTGACGGGATGCCCGGCACCGGCCAGCATGCGGGCGAGGGTCGTCCCCCACGCCCCGGCGCCGATGACCGCGATCCGCTCCGTCACGCGGCGAAGGGTACGCCGCGCCGGCTAGCGGGCCGAGGCCCGCGCGCGGCCCCGGCGCGGGCGTTCCCCGTTGGCCCGGGCACGGAACCGGAGCCGGATTGGCGTGCCCGCGAAGCCGAACGCGTCCCGCAGCCGGTTCTCGAGGTAGCGCCGGTACGAGAAGTGGAACAGCTCGGGGTCGTTGACGAAGATCACGAACGTCGGTGGCGCGACCGCGACCTGGGTGGCGTACAGGACCCGTGCCCGCTTCCCCCGTGCCGTGGGCGGCGTATGGGCGGCGACCGCGTCCCCGACCACCCGGTTGACGTCCGCGGTCGGCACCCGTCGGTAGCGCTCCTCGGCCACGCGGCGCGCCTGGCGCAGGATGCGGTCCACCCGGTGCCCGGTCAGGGCGGAGGCGAACATGATCTCGGCCCACTCGAGGTAGGGGGCGTCGCGCCGCAGCTTCCGGAGCCAGTCGTCGGCGGTCTTCTCGTCGCGCTCGATCGCGTCCCACTTGTTGATGACCAGGACCAGGCCCTTGCCCGCCTCCAGCACGTACCCCACCACGTGGGCGTCCTGGGCGGTGAAGCCCTCGATGGCATCGGTCAGGACCACCGCCACGTCCGCTCGATCGATCGCCTTCAGGCTGCGCAGCACGCTGTACTTCTCCGTCCCACGCTGGATGGAGCCGCGGCGCCGGATGCCGGCCGTGTCGACCAGCACCATCGGCTCGCCCTCGACCACGACCTCGGCATCGATCGCGTCCCGGGTCGTGCCCGGCACGTCGCTCACGATCATCCGCTCGTGGCCGAGGACGCGGTTGACCAGGGTCGACTTGCCGGTGTTCGGCCGGCCGACGATCGCCACCCGCGGCGGACCGACATCGGTCTCCGCCAGCTCGGCCAGCTCGTCATCGGTCGGCGGGTCGTCCGCAAGGTCGTCCACGGAGACCGATGGCTCCGGCTCCGCCGGAGCCGGTGGCAGGTGCTCGACGATGAGATCGGCGAGGTCTCCGGTGTTCCGCCCGTGCTGGGCGCTGATCGTGATCGCCGGGTCGAACCCGAGCGCGTAGAACTCGGCGCCCTCCGCCTCGCGTCGCGGGTTGTCGGCCTTGTTGATGACCAGGATCGTCGGGCGGTGCGCCCGTCGCAGGCGGTCCGCGACCTCGTGGTCCAGCGGGGCCAGCCCGGCCGCGGCGTCGACCACGAACAGGACGACATCGGCCTCCTCGATCGCGACCCGTGCCTGGTCCTGGACCCGCTCCTCGATGCTCGTGCCCGGCTCGAGCTCGAGCCCGCCGGTGTCGACCATCATGAACCGGCGGCCGTTCCAGTCCGACTCGCCATAGACCCGGTCCCGGGTCGTGCCCGCCGTGTCTTCCACGATGGCCGCACGCTCCCCGACCATGCGGTTGAACAGCGTCGACTTGCCCACGTTCGGGCGGCCGACGATGGCGACCACGGGCAGCGACTGGGATGGCGGCATGGCCCGGGGAGTGTAGCGACCGGCTCGAAGGACCTTCGAGGGTCGCTAGGATCGGTCCATGCGGATTGGAATCGTGGCCACCCGGCTGGCCGGTGTTGACGGCGTGACCTTCGAGACCGCCAAGTGGGAGGTGGTCCTGGAACGGATGGGGCACCACGTGCGCCTCTGCGCCGGAGAGGTCGACGCCCTCCGCTCCACCGCCCGGCTGGTGCCGGCCATGCACTTCGCGCACCCTCCGGCGGCCCGGGTCACGGCCGCCGCCTTCGACCCGGACAGTGACGCGGATGCCGTGCGGCGCGAGATCCAGCGCCTGGCCGACCAGCTGCTTCCCGTGCTCGACGCCTGGGTCGAGACCGAGCGCCTCCAACTGCTGATCGTCGAGAACGCGTGGGCCATCCCGATGCAGCTGCCGCTGGCCGTGGCCCTGCGCGAGCTCGTCGAGAAGACGAGCCTGCCGACGATCAGTCACAACCACGACTACTGGTGGGAGCGCGAACGCTTCGCCCACTGCGTCGTTCCCGATGTCCTCGATGCGGCCTTTCCGCCGATCCTTCCGCGCGTTCGGCACGTGAGCATCAGCTCCCTCGCCGCGGCCAGTCTCCAGCAGCGGACCGGCGCGGCCTCCACGGTCATCCCCAACGTCTTCGACTTCGACCATCCGCGCCCGGCGCCGCGCCCGGATGTGCGGCGGGACATGCGGGCCGAGCTCGGCATGGGCGAGGCCGGGCTCCTCATCGTCCAGCCCACGCGGGTCGTGCCGCGCAAGGGCATCGAGCTGACGATCGACCTCGCCGGCAAGGTCGGCGACCCCGACGCGGTGGTGCTCATCACCAGTCCCGCCGGCGACGAGGGCCTCGACTACCTGATCTCCCTCGAGCGGCGAGCGGAGCGCGCCAAGGTCAACCTGCGCTACGCGGCTGACCGGTTCGCGCCCGACCACGAGGGCCGGCCGATCGGACCGGCGCACTCCCTCACCGAGGCGTATGTCGCTGCCGATCTCATCGCCTATCCCAGCCTGTACGAGGGATTCGGCAACGCGCTGCTCGAGGCGGTGTTCTTCGGCAAGCCGGTGTTCGTGAACCGCTACCCGGTGTATGAGGCCGATATCCGCCCGCTCGGCTTCCGGTTCGTCGAGATCGACGGCGTGGTCACCGATGCGACCGCCGCGGCCGTCCGCGCCCTCCTCGCCGATCCGGCGCAGATCGAGGCGGACGCCGAGCACAACTTCGCGATCGGCCAGGCCCACCTCGGGTACGACCGCCTGGAACAATCGCTGGGCGAGCTGCTCGCCAACCTCCCGTAGGGGACCCGCTCGAGCATCTCGCGCACTCGCGCGCGCTCGGTCGCCGACCTAGAACGGTCACGCTCAGGCCGGTGCGGCGGTCTCCGCCAGCAGTCCTTCGGCCTCCCCCGTTTCGCGCGTCGCGCGAAGGTTCGTGAACGTGTCCAGTGCGGCGCGCGCCAGGCTCGGCGCGCCTCCGCCGGCCGGCCGACAGCCGCGAGGGCACGGGCGAGGGCGAGCTCGGTCCTGGCGCGGTCCCACGGAGCCTCGAGCTCGAGGAAGGTGGTCCGGGCTTGTTCGAGGGCAGGAATCGCCCCCTGCGGATCGGCCGGCGGCCAGCGCGGCCTGGCCCGTCGAGCCGATCGGCGACCGCGGGAAGGAACCGGAGCCCCGTGCTCGCCGCCCATTCGCGCGATCCACGGACCACCGGCGGCGCCTCGTCCCACGTGCCCTCGGCTGCGATCAGATCGGCCCACGCTTCGTAATCGAGATCGCGATTCTGGATTTCGCGGACAGGATCGACGACGGCCAATCGCTCACGAGCCGCGGCGAACAAGCCGCGCCGGACCAGGACACCGGCGATCCACGCCGCGCGCCGGATACGCCGACCGCGCCGAGTGCCTCCTGCGAACCGTCGAGTCGCTGGATGAACCGATCCGCCCCATCGGAGTCCCCGGTGATCTCGCTGATGTACGCCGCCACGCCGTAGATGCGAAAGGCGTGGTAGCGCAGGGCCCGATCAGCGGCGAACAGGGCATCGACCCGGCCGAACGTGTCCCAGAAACGGTCCCATTCGCCGAGCCGGATATTGACTGAAGCCGAGGAACCCGCCGGGGACGTAGTTCAAGTGCCGCATCTCTTCGACCACCTGCATGCCCGAGCTGACCGAACTCGGCTGCCCGTCGGAATTCGCCGATGTGGGCCAGGCCCCAGGCGCTCGTGCCATAGATATCCGTGATTTCCGCGACGTCATCCAACTGCGGGATGAGCTCCAGACGCTCCAGCTGGGGAGCCAAGACCCCGCGATACCCATCGAGCAGACTGCCGGTGGCCCCAAGCGTGTCGAGCGCTCCCGACAGCAGGTGGGAATTCCCCATCCGCCGGGCGATCGCCACCGCCTCCTCGGCCGCACGGCGGTCAGCGGCCAGGACGTCGGGATCGGTGATCGCCTCGCCGAATCCCCAGCTCCAGGCGCCCTGCGCCATGAGCATCCCGACGCGTTCCTCGTTGTCGCCCTCGGCCAGGTTGCGCATGCCGAGCTCGAGGTACGGAGCCGCCTCGTCACGGGTCGGGAGCGTGCGCATGATCCCCGGCCATCGGGTCGGGATCGCCAGCGCTTGGACGCATGCCGCGGCGATGGCCCGGCGCTCTTCGGCGTCCCGCGGCCCGGCGGCCGACCGCAGGTCGATGGCCTCGCATGCCAGGCGCCATGCGAGATCACCGTCATCGACCCACAGGTGCAAGGGGCTGAGGATCTCCAGTCCGCGGGCCCGCTCCAGAGGGCTCGCTCGCCAGCTCGAGTCCCGTCTCCGCGCGCTCGCGGGCCCGCTCCATGGCGACATGGCGAGCCGCCTCCCAGGCAGCCTCGTAGAGAACGGTCACGGCGCGCGCCCGAATCTCGTCCCGCCTGTCTGGTTCGACGTTCGCCCAAGCGACGGCGCGCTGGGCCTCCGCATAGTGGTAGGCCAGCAGCTCGACGACTTCCAGTCGCCGCTCGCCGATGACCTCCTCGATCCACGCCGCCACCTGGAGATGCGCCTCGGCCCGGTCCCGGCGTGGAATGCTCTCGTAGGCGACGTCACGGACGAGGGCGTGCTTGAAGATGAACTCCGGCTGCCCCGCCATCGTCGAGGCCAGTCGTGGGAGGACGAGGTCGCGGCCTCGAGGCTGCGAAGCGGACCGTCGAGGTCCGAGGGCCGGGATCCGAGGAATCGCGCCACCGGGGCCGGCCAGAACACGCGACCCACGACCGCCGCCGCCTGGAGAGCCCGCTTCTCGGCGCCGTCAAGGAGGTCGATGCGCGCAGCGAGCACTCCCTGCACGGTGTCCGGGATGGCGACTTCGCCTACCCCTGACTCGGCGCGCCAGCCAGTCGCCGTGCGGACGATGTGCCCGCCGTCGATGAGGTGTCGGAGGATCTCTTCGACGAAGAACGGATTGCCGCCCGCGCGCTCGACGATCCGCGCATGGAGATCCTCGGGAAGGTCCTCGACCGTGAGCAGGTGATCGACGAGTTGTCCGGTCGCGTCCGCCGGCAGCGGATCGAGGACCACGCTCGAGAAACTCCGCCGGCCACCGCCCCACGCCGCACGGCGATCGGTGAGCTCCGGGCGGGCCGGGCAGAGAAACAGGGCGCCACCCTGGACCCGATCGCCAAGGTCTTCGAGGAGATCGAGGAGAGCGGCATCCGCCCAATGGATGTCGTCCACGACCACGACGAGAGGTGCCGCTTGGGCGAGGGCCGAGAACAGGGCCCGCCAGGCGCCGTGAATCTCGGCCCGCAGCTGATCGGGTTCCAGGTGGCCGAACTCAAAGCCGGGCACCGCCATCCCGACCGTGTAGGCCAGCAACGCGGTGCTCCGCTGGGGGTCTGGCGTCACCTCGGTTGAGAGGACGCGGGCACCGTAGGCCTCGACCTTGGCCGCCGCATCGGCTGGGAGGTCGCTGTCGAGCACTCCAGCCTGCGTCTTCAGGATCTCGGCCAGCGGCCAGAACGTCACCCCCGAGCCGTACGACAGGCACCGACCGCGGAGCACGGTCGGCGCGTCGGTCCGCGTCGACAGGGCGGCCAGGAACTCCACCGTCAGGCGGCTCTTCCCGACCCCCGGTTCGCCATAGACGGTGACCAGGTGGGGGCGTGCCTCGCCTGCCGCTCGTTCGTACAGCGAGACGAGCAGCTCGAGCTCGCGGTCGCGTCCGACGAGGGGCGATCGCAGGCCCGGGACGCCCCGATCAGGCGCCCCTGCCACCTCGCCGACCAGCTCGAGAACCGCGGTCTCGTCGGCCTTGCCCTTCAGCTGGCGCGGCCCGAGTGGCCTGGTGGTGAACGACGGAGCGGCGGCCGCCGTCCGCTCCCCGACGACGATCTGCCCCGGTTCGGCCAGCTGCTGGAGGCGGGCAGCGACATTCACGGAGTCGCCAGTGACCATCCCCTCGCCCGGGCGCGGCGCGGTCGTTGCCACCACCTCGCCGGTGTTCACGCCGATCCGGATGTGGAGGTCGGGCCCGCCCGCTGCCCGCCGCCGCTCGTTCAACGCCTCAAGCTCTGATCGGATGGCCAATGCCGAACGCATCGCCCGAATCGGGTCATCCTCGTGGGCCACGGGGACGCCGAAGACCGCCATCACCGCGTCACCGACGAACTTCTCGACCGTACCGCCGCGTGACTCGATCTCGGTGCGAGCGAGGGCGAAGAACTCCCCCATCAGGTCGCGGACAACCTCGGCATCCAGGGCCTCGGCCAGCGCGGTGGAGCCTGCGACGTCGGCGAACAGGAGCGTGACGAGCTTGCGCTCGTCCCCGGCGACCGGGCCGGCGACCATGGCCGAACCGCAGTGCGGGCAGAACGCGAAGCCATCGGCCACCTCGCGGTGGCAGGAGGGGCAGCGGACCACGGCCCGAGTCTACGCGGCGTCGGCGAGCGCGTAGATGCGGTCGCGGACCTCCTCGAGGTCGGATTCGGGGGTGGAGGTACCGCCGGTGACACCGATCCGCGCCTTGCCGGCGAGCCACGCCGCGTGCTCGGTCTCGAGCTCGTCGGCATCGGCGACGTGGATCGTGTCGGGCAGGACCTGGGCGCACTTCACGGCCAGCTCGCGGGTGTTGCTGCTGTTCTTGCCCCCGACCACGACCATGGCGTCCACCTCGGCCGCCAGCTTCACCGAGTCGTCCTGCCGGGTGAGCGTGACCGGGCACACGGTGTTCACCACCCGCAGGTCGTGGCAGCGCTTCAGGCAGAACGCGGCGAACTCCTCGAGCTTGGAGGGCAGGATGGTCGACTGGCTCAGGACGCCGAGCTTCTTCGTGCGCGGCACGCGCTCCCAGGTGGATCGGTCCATGTCGTCCACGACGACGTGCTTCTCGCCCGCGTACGAGCGGACCCCGCGAACCTCCGGATGGTTCTCGTGACCGATGATGCAGACGGTGTACCCGGCCTCGTCGAGCTCGCGGGCGGCCTTCTGGCTCTGGAGCACCCAGGTGCAGGTGGCGTCGACCAGCTGGAGCTCGCCCTTCGCCTTCAACGTCTCCATCTCCTCGCGCGGCACGCCGTGGGCCCGGACGACCAGCGTCCCGCCCTCGACCTGGTCGGCCAGCTCCGCGGTCTGGATGCCGCGTGACTCCAGGTCGGCCTTGATGCCCGGGTTGTGGACCAGCTGGCCGAGGGTGGTGACCTCCTCGCCGGCCTCGGAGGCCTGGCGGGCCTTGTCGATCGCCAGCCGCACCCCGTAGCAGAAGCCCGCCCGCTCGGCGATGCGGACCTCGGGACGAATCGTGCTCATCTCGCCCTCATTCTAGGGGCGGTCACCGGATCAGCCGTAGACGCCCCTCCGGATCGGCGGCAGGAGGGCGGCCACCTCGCGCATGAGCCTGGTCGAGGCCTCGGTCAGGTCGGCACGGTCGATCGGGCCATTCGGCCGGTGACCGAGGGTGAACGGCTGGCCGACGACCACGGTCGCGCGGGGCCGCGGGCCGAAGATCGCCCGCCAGCTGAGCATGCCCTCCGTCCCAGTGATCCCGATCGGGACGATCGGTGCGCCGCTGCGCAGGGCAAGCAGGGCGGCGCCGTTGCGAGCGGGAATCAGCGCGCCGGTCGGGCTGCGCGTGCCCTCGGGAAAGATGACCATCGCTCGCCCGCCGGCGAGCACGGCCTGCAGGGCGCGCTGGGCGTCGAGGTCGCTCGTCCCGCGGCGGACGTAGATCACGCCGGCCTGGCTGCCCAGCCAGCCGAAGAGCGGCCAGCCCTTGATCTGGATCTTGGCCACCATGTGCACGACCCGGCCGACGCGGTAGCACGTCCCCCAGCCGGCGACCAGGGGATCCATGAGCGTGTAGTGGTTGGCCACGATGATGATCGGCCCGGTTCGGGGCAGGTTCTCCAGTCCCTCCGTCCGTACGCCCCCGAGCAGCCGGAGGAGCAGACCGATGAGCACGCCCGCGGGGCGTTGCGCCCAGGTCCGCGGCAGGTAGCGGGCGAGGTTGCGAGTCATGGCCGACGGGACGGCAGGGCGGCGACGATCGCGGCCACGCACTCGTCGACGTCCAGCTCCCCGGTGTCGAGGACGAGGGCGCCGGGAGCGCGCCGGAGCGGCGCCACCGCGCGGGTGGAGTCGGTGCGGTCCCGGTCGGTGATCTCCCGCTGATAGGTCGCGACACGATCGGGTCGGCCCATCTGTTCCGCGCGCCGGCGAGCCCGGGTCTCGACCGAGGCGGTGAGGAAGACCTTCAAGTCAGCATCGGGAAGGACGACGGTGCCGATATCCCGTCCGACCATGACCGTGTCCTGGCCCTTCGCCGCATTCCGCTGGACGGTGAGCATGGCGGCTCTGACCTCCGCGTGCCGGCTGATGGTCGGCACCGCCCGCTCGATGCGCGGCTCGCGGAGGAGCGGCGTCACGTCCCGCCGACCGATCATCACCTGTTCGCCGGGCTGGCCGCCGTTCGCGGGGCGAACCCGGACATGGGTCTGCTGGGTGAGCCGGGCGACGGCAGGCCCGTCCGCCGGGTCGACCCCCGCCTCCAGGGCGGCCAGGGTGACGGCCCGATACAGGAGGCCGGTGTCCACGAATCGGGCGTCGAGACGCTCGGCCAGTGCTCGACCGACGGTGCTCTTCCCGGACCCCGACGTGCCGTCGACCGCGATCCGCAGCCAACGGCTCGTCGAGCGGCGCGGTCGAGGGGTCGCCGACAGGGAAGGCGGCGGGCCGCCCTCCAGCGCGGTGACCTCCGCGGCGGTCAGCGGCCGCCACGCCGCCGGCTCGAGACCGGCGAGGGTGATCGGTCCGTACGCCGTCCGGACCAGGCGGTGGACGCGGTAGCCGACCGCCGCGAACAGCCGGCGCACCTCTCGATTGCGGCCCTCCCCGAGCTGGACCGCGAACCACGGTCCGGCCTCCGTGGGTGCGGCGACGCCCGCCGGGCGCCGACTGCGGGCAATGCCGAGCAGGTTGGCGTGGACGCCGTCGATCTCGACGCCATGCCTGAGCCGGTCAAGGTCGGCGGGGTCGGGCTCGCGATCGAGCTGCACCGCGTACTGGCGGACCACGCCATACCTGGGGTGCAGCACGCGCTGCGCCCAGGCCCCGTCGTTGGTCAGCAGCATGAGCCCCTCGGAGTCGAGGTCCAGCCGACCGGCGGGCCAGAGCCGGCCGGGAGGCCGCGGCGACACGAGATCGACCACCGCCTCATGCCCGTATGCGCCGCGGGCGGAGGACAGGACGCCACGCGGCTTGTGGATCGCGAGGTGCACCGTGACCGGCGCGGCCAGGGTCAGGGGTTGACCGTCGAGGGCGACGACGTCGAGTTCGGGGTCCACCCGGGTCCCCGGAGCGGCGGTGCTCCCGTTGACGGTCACCCGACCGTCGGCGATCCAGCGGTCGGCGGCGCGCCGCGAGCCATGGCCCGCGCGGGCGAGGACCGTCTGCAGGCGCTCACCCGCCATGCCGATCGGCCGCGACCTCCGGCTCGGCGGCCTCGTCCACCTGCTCGGCTTCGGTAGTCGTGGGGGCCGAGTCGACACTCGAGCGCGGGAAGTCCCTCGAGGCTCTCCATCCCGAACCGCTCGAGGAAGGTGAACGTCGTCCGGTACAGGATCGGGCGGCCTGGGCTGTCGCGCCGACCGGCTTCGGTGATCAGCCGGCGATGCAGCAGCGAGCGAATGACCGATTCCGAGTCGACGCCGCGAACCCGCTCCACGTCACCGCGGGTCGCCGGCTGCCGGTAGGCGACCACCGCCAGGGCCTCGACCGCCGCCGGGCTGAGGCGCCCTTCGCTTCGCTCGGCATAGCGGCGGACGCGATCCGCGACCCCCGGCGCGGTGGTGAGCTGCCAGGCGTCGTCGAGCTGCTGGAGCCGGATCCCGCGGCCCCCGAGCGACGTCGCGAGCGCCGCCAGCGCCGCGGCCACCGTCCCGGCGGGGACCTCGGCCAGCTCCGCCAGCTCCCCGGTCGAGAGCGGTCGGTCGGCGACGAACAGGAGGGCCTCGAGGGCCGCGACCAGGTCCCCATCCCCGGCCTGCCGGTCGGTCACGATCCGGCCCCGCTCGTGCGTTCGAGGACGATCGGGCCGAAGAGCGTCGTCTGCCGGGCGCGCAGCTCCCGGCGGCGGACGAGCTCGAGGGCGGCCATCAGGGTCACGACCCGTTCCGTGCGGCTGGTCCCGATGGCGAGGATGGCCTGCAGGACGAGCTTCCCGCCCTCGGCCATGGCCTCCCGGAGCACGGCGATCTGCTGGCCGACGGTCACCTCCCGCGGCACGATCTCCGGCGGAGCGGGTTCCGGCTCGACGACCGCGCTCATCCGGGCCATGGCGTCCGCCAGCAGCGCCCGATCGAGGGGGGCGAGCGGCGCCTCGGGCAGATCCGCGGCGCGTGGCTCCCGCCGCCACATGGGGGCGACCAGGTCCCGTCCGGCGATCTCCCGCGCCGCATCGCGAATGGCGCGATAGGCGAGGAGGCGCCGCCGAAGCTCCTCCTCGTCGATGTCATCCCCCGCCGCCGCCATGGGATCCACCGGCTCGGCGAGCAGGCTCCGGGACTTCAGCAGGATGAGCTGGGCGGCGGTGGCCACGAACTGGGCGAGGTTGGCCGAATCCACCGGATGGGTGGCGAGCCAGGCGACATACCCGTCCGCAAGCGTGGACAGGGGCACGGTCAGGATGTCCAGCTCGGCCGTCTCGATGAGGTGGAGCAGGAGCGGCAGGGGGCCCTCGAACACCTCGAGCTCGACCTGGAATTCGGGGGCCGGGCCGATCGCCACGGCCACCCGCGGCTCGGACTCGATCGGGAAGGTCTGGCTCACCTGCTCAGGATGCCGCGTCGGCGGCCTGGAGTGCAGCCGCCAACTGCGCATCGCCCGGCTCCGCCGTGCCGGCAATGAACGCCGCAACCCGCGGGCCGCATCCCGCCTCGAGCGCGGCGCGGGCGGACAGCGCCTCGTGGTGGCGCTGGAGGTGGAACGGGTGACGCCACGACGCGGGATCCGGGGATCCGAGGCTCTCCAGCCGCGACGGGGCGACGGCCTCGACCAGCACGGTCACCACCCGGTGCCACAGCCGGATCCGCCGGCCCTTTCCCGCGTCATGGAGCAGCGCGGCGGCCAGCAGGTCGGCATCGGTCTGTCCGGTCGCCCGCAGGCGATGGAGGACGTCCAACGCGTGTCGCTGGTCGGCCACCGGCATCCCGTCGAACACGGCCGCGGCCCGTTGCGGAAGCGCGGCATGCGCGTCGGCCCGTTCCTCGGCGCTGACCCGGGCGCGGAGGTGGGCGCCGAACTGCCGAACGCGATAGGCGGGGCGCATCGGTCCGGCGCCAGCCTCTCCGCTCAGATCCCGCACAGGGCCGCCGCCCACGGGTAGGCGAGGCGGAGGATGGCGGACAGCGGGCTGTTGGGCAGGATCAGCAGGAGGAGCAGGACCACGACCCCGTAGCCGGCGTACGGGCGGATGGTGTACTCCCACCGAGCCGGGACGAGGGAGATCACGATCCCGAACCCGTCGAGCGGCGGGATCGGGATCAGGTTGAGGATGGCCAGCAGGAGGTTGACCGCAACCGCGGTGTAGAGCAGCTGGAGGCTGACCTCGCCACCCAGGCCGGCGAGGTCGACGAGGCGATAGGTGCCGGCGAGGACCAGGGCCACCACGATGTTCGCGACCGGACCGGCGGCGGCCACCAGCGCCAGCCCCGTCCGCCCGCTCCGCAGGGCCTCGACCGCCACCGGCACCGGTTTGCCCCAGCCGATCCCGACCAGGACGAGGAGGACGGTGCCGAACGGGTCGAGGTGGCGCAGCGGGTTCAGCGACACCCGCCCGAGCGCCCGGGGCCGGCGGTCCCCGAGCTGGTCGGCGGCGAAGGCGTGGCTGAACTCGTGGAACGTGATCCCGGCCAGCATGCCGATGAGGATCCCGGCGATGGCCGGGATCGTGAGGCCCTGGAGGAACAGCACGCCTAGGCGATCTCCGGCAGGAGCGCGCCGAGCAGGGTCGCCAGCCGGCCGGCCCCGATCCGGCCCATCTCGATCACCTCCTCGTGGGTCGCGCCGGTCTCGACGTCCGGCGTCGCCTTGTTGGTGATCAGCGAGATGGCCAAGACCCGGACGCCGGCGTGACGGGCCACGATGACCTCGAGCACGGTCGACATGCCGACCGCGTCGGCGCCCAGCTGGCGGAGCATCCGCAGCTCGGCCCGGGTCTCGTAGGTCGGCCCGGACAGCATCACGTAGACCCCCTCGCGGAGTCGGACACCGGTCCGCTCGGCGGCCGCGCGCGCGCGGGCGGCGAGCTCCGGGTCGTAGGCATCGGTCAGGGCTGGAAAGCGCGGGCCAAGGAAGTCGAGGTTCGGGCCGAACAGCGGGTTGTCGCCCGAGAGGTTGATGTGATCGGTCATGAGCATGAGCTCGCCCGGCTCGAAGTCCGGGTTCAGGCCGCCCGCCGCGTTGGTCAGGACCACCGCCTCGAGGCCGACCCGGAACGCGGCGCGGAGCAGGATCGTGACCTCCCGATGGCTGTACCCCTCGTAGGCGTGGACCCGCCCGGCGAGGACGAGGACCGGCCGGCCGCCGACCAGGCCCGCCACCAGCTCCCCGGCATGTCCGGCCACGCCCGACACCGGCACCCCGGGGATCTCCGCGTACGGGATCCGGATCCGCGGCTCGGGATCGAGGAGGTCGACCACCGCCCCGAGACCGGAGCCCAGGACGAGACCGAGACGGGGCGTGGCGAGGGACGGCTCGGCAGCCAGGCGGTCGCGGATGGCAGCCGCCGCGGACTCGATCCGCTGGCCCAGCCCGGTTGTGGCCGGAGCGTCGGCCACGCTAGATCCGCTCCAGGAGCTCGCGCTTCTTGGCGTCGTATTCCTCGGCGGTGATCAGGCCCCGGTCGCGGAGGGAGGCGAGGCGCTCGAGGGTGGCGGTGGCGTCATCGGCCGCCGGAGCCGGCGCGGCGGGAGGAGCCTCGGCCGGGGCCGGAGGCGGGACGGGCGCGGTGGCCGGCGCATCCGCGCGGATTGGTCGACCACGGTCACCTGGTCGCTGCCGGCGCGCGGCGGCATCGGCTCGGCGGGAACCAGGTCCGGAGCGGGCTGGCGCTGGTAGGCGGGGGGCGCCAGGTCGGGCCGCTCGATGGCTTCCTTCTGGTTCAGCATCGCGACCTTGAAGTCGACCGGGTCCACGATCATCGGGTAGTCCTCGATCCCGCCGATCTCTTCCGCGGCCGACAGGATGTCGAGGTCGCCGAACCCGAAGAAGCGCCCGAACAGGCTCTGGGTCAGGACCGCGTCGTTCACCTTCTCCAGGCTGGTCGCCGCCATCCGCTTGTTCAGGATGCCCTCGGCCCGCACGATCCGACGGTTCGTGACCAGGAACTCGGTGTTCTTCCAGTCCCAGATGACCCAGCCGATCCGCCCCAGGCCGATGATCAGCGCGATCAGGGCGCCGATCTCGACCGGACCGTCGAGATCCTCCTCCGGCGGGCCGGCCACGAACATCAGGACGGCCAGGGCCAGGATGGCGAGGATGATCGCCCACCACGAGCGGCCGATGACCACGAACCAGTGCTGCCGGCTCTCGAGGACCACCTCCTCGCCACGGGCCAGCAGCTTACGGGCGTAACTCATCGGTCTCCTCAGGCTCGCGGGTGCGCCCGGGAGTACACCTCCCGCACGCGCTCACCGGTCAGGTGGGTATAGAGCTGGGTGGTGCTGATGCTAGCATGGCCCAAGAGCGACTGGACCACCCGCAGATCGGCTCCGCCCTCGAGCAGATGGGTCGCAAAACTGTGGCGGAAGGTGTGCGGGGTGACGTCCGAACCGACGCCCGCCGCCTGGCTCCAGCGCCGCACCAGGCGCCAGACCGACTCCCGCCCGAGCCGCCCTCCACGCTGCGAAACGAAGACCGCCGGCGTCGGGTGACCGGCCGTCCAGGCCGTCCGCGGGCCGGACAGATACCGATGGAGACGCTCGCGTGCCGGCTCGCCCATGGGCACGCGACGCTCCCGGTTGCCCTTGCCGATGACCCGCACCTCGAGCCCCGGCAGGTTGAGGCGGTCGAGGTCGAGCCCGGTGAGCTCGGACACGCGCAGGCCGCAGGCGTAGAGCAGCTCGAGGATGGCCGCGTCGCGGATGCCGGCCGGGTCGTCGGCCGGCATGGCCAGGATGCGCTCCACCTCGTCGGGAGCCAGGACCTCGGGCAGGTAGCGTCCGGGGCGTGGCGGGTCGATGAGGTCGGCGAGGTCCCGCTCGATGATCCCCTCGCGCCGGGCGAAGCCGTAGAAGCTGCGGATGGCCGCGACCTTGCGGGCCTGGGTCGTCGCCCGCCGGCCCTGGCGCCCGAGACGGGCCACGAACTCCCCGACCACGGCGGGGTCGTCTCGCCAGCGGCGGCCGGCCATGGCGGCGAACTGGAGCAGGTCGCGCCGATACGCGGCGATGGTCAGCGGGGACAGCCCCCGCTCCACGCGCAGCTCGAGCAGGAACTCGTCGATGGCGGCCTGCAGGCGCGGGTCGATGTCCGGGTCGGTCACGGCTCAGTCGGGAAGGAGGGAGGCCTTGGTCCGCAGCAGGTCGTAGAACGGGGTGCTGCCCTCCGGCTCGACGAGGCGGAGCGGGACCGGCAGGGCCTGGACCTCCACCCACTCCCCGACCTCGATCGGCACGTCGCGCTGGCCGTCGAACGAGACGACCGCGCCGCCGAACGCCTCGCGCAGGTGGAGACGGACGCGGTGCTCGTCCCCCGCCACCACGCTGTGGATGGCCGACAGGTAGGCGGCCACCGGGGTGATGACCAGGTTGCGGAGCCGCGGGTCGATCAGCGCGCCGCCGGCCGAGTACGAGTACGCGGTCGATCCGGTCGGGGTCGCCACCACCACCCCGTCGGCCAGGTAGGTGGCGAGGTGGCTGCCGCTGACCTCGACCTCGACCTGGATGAGGCGGACCTGGGCGGCGCGGGCGACGACCACCTCGTTCAGGCAGGCCTCCGCCGTGGGCTCGCCGTCGCGGCGGTGGACGGTGGCGGACAACCGCATCCGCTCGGCGATCGTGTGGCGACCGGCGGCGATCCCGTCCAGCGCGGACTCCAGCTCGTCCGGCTCGACCTTGGCCAGGAACCCCACCCGCCCGAGGTTCACGCCGAGGGCCGGCACCTCGCTGTCACCGATGACGCGCGCCACGCGGAGGAACGTCCCGTCGCCGCCGAGGACGGCGACCAGGTCGCTCCCGGGCAGCTCCGCGGTGAGCCGCGCCTCGTCGTCCGCGACCGCGTCCCAGGCCGGGACCTCGTGAGCGGCGCACCAGGCCCGTCCACGAGCCAGGACCGCGGCGGCATCGGGGTTGTAGCGGCTGACGACGAACCCGATGCGCCCGAGGCGCGGGCCGCTCACGACGGGCGGTCGGCGGCCAGGCTGGCGGCGATGTCCTCGATCCGCTGCCGCAGGGCGGCGAGCTCGGCCGCCAGGTCGGATGCGGCCTCGGACTCGGTCAGGGCGGCATACGAGCGGTCCAGCCCGGCGGCGATGAGCGCCCGCATGAGCGACGACGGGGACACGCCGCGGGACTTGGCCACGGTCTCGACCCGCTGGATGAGGGCGTCGGGCATCCGGATCGACACGATCTGGCGCATCGTGTCCGACGCCGGCTCCTGGCCGATGGGTATGGGCTCGATGTCGAAGCCGACACTCAGCTGTTCGACGCGGGGCGCGCGGGCGGTGGTCCTCGCCACAGTCAGATCGTAATACGCGATCGACGTCCTGGGGAGGGCCCGCCGCTTCCGGAGAGCGCCCGATCGACGAGGTTGTCCCACGCCGCGCCTCCGGGGACGGGTCGACCGCCGGCTTCCGGGAGCGGGTGGAGGAGGGCCAGGAACTCCCGGTTGCCCTCACGCCCCGTGCGCGGCGAGGCGATCAGACTCATCGGCTCGAGGCCCGCGTCCGCGGCGTCCACGGCAAGCTGGACCAGGACCCGGCGGTGGACCGCGGGGTCACGGATGACGCCGCCTCGCGGTACGTCTGCCCGCCCGGCCTCGAACTGGGGCTTGACCAGGGCCACGATCTGCCCGCCGGGGCTCAGCTTCGAGCGCACCGTGTCGAGGACGAGGCGGAGCGAGATGAACGACAGGTCGAGGGTCGCCAGGTCGATCGGCTCGGGGAGCGCCTCCAGGGTGCGCAGGTTTGTCCGGTCCATGACGACGACCCGCTCGTCCTCGGCCAGCCGGGGCAGGAGCTGCCCGTATCCCACGTCGACCGCGTACACCCGCCGCGCTCCGCGCCGCAGCAGGACGTCGGTGAAGCCGCCGGTCGACGCGCCGGCGTCGAGGCAGACGGCTCCCGCGACGTCGAGCTCGAACGCGTCGAGGGCGGCCACCAGCTTGTCCGCGCCGCGCGACGCCCACGACGGACCGTCGTCACGGACGAGCGGCGCGCCGGGATCGAGCCGCTGGCCCGGCGTCAGCCGGCGCCCTTCGGCGCCCTCGAGGTGGAGCGCGCCGGCCAGCAGGAGGGCCTGCGCCTCGGACCGTGAGCGGGCGAGTCCGCGGTCGACGGCGAGCTGGTCAGCCCGGACGCGGGCGCCCGGCCGCGGGCCGGGCATCGGTCAGGCGGCGGTGGAGGTTGGGGCGGCCTCGCGCTCGTCGGAAGGGACCTCGATCCCGAGCGCCTCGCTGATGCGGGCCACGATGCCTGGGACGTCGATCCGCTGCTGTCGCCGCAGGTCGTCGACCGCCCCGTGGTCGACGAACCCCTCGTTGAGCGCGATCTTGAGCAGCGGCGCACGGACGGCGGCCTGGTTCAGGGCGTCGAGCACCCCGTCGCCAAACCCGCCCATCGCCGCACTCTCCTCGGCGGTCACCACCAGCCGCTTGCCGGCCGCGTGGCGGGCCAGCAGGTCGGCGTCCAGGGGCTTGGCCCAACGGGCATTGATCACCGTCGCCGACAGCCCCGCCGTGCGCAGGACGGCGGCCGCCGCTCGCAGTCGTTGGACGATCGGTCCGAATCCGACCAGCAACAGGTCATCGCCCTCCTCGAGCAGGTCCCCGACGCCGATTTCGAGCGGGCGGCCGTCGCGATCGGGCAGGTCCTCGCCGGCGTCGCGGGGGTAGTGGATCGAGATCGGTCCGTCGTGGCCCAGGGCGGTCACCACCATGTCCCGCAGCTCCTGCTCGTCCTTCGGGGAGCCGATGACCAGGTTCGGCAGGGCCCGCTGAGCGGGGAGGGTGAACATCCCCTGGTGGCTCGTGCCGTCCTCTCCGACCAACCCGGCGCGGTCGATGGCCAGCAGGACGGGGGCGTCGTTCTGGCACACGTCGTGGACGACCTGGTCGAACGCGCGCTGGCTGAAGGTGGAGTAGATCGCGACCACCGGTCGCATCCCGGCCAGGGCCAGTCCGGTGGCCATCGTCACCGCGTGCTGCTCGGCGATCCCGACGTCGAAGAATCGGTCCGGGTATCGCTCCTGGAACGCGGCCAGCCCGGTGCCGGTCGGCATGCCGGCGGTGATCGCGCAGATCCGCGGGTCGGTGGCCGCCAGGCGGAGCAGCTCCTCGGTGAAGACGTGGGTGTAGGTCTTCGGCTTGCGCCGGGTCGCGCCGGGCGGTGGCAGCGGCTCCTCGGTGGGGTCGATCAGGCCGAGGTCGATCGGCGGCAGGCTCGCGCCGTGGAACGCCTGGCTGTCCCGCTCGGCGGGAGCATAGCCACGGCCCTTGATCGTCTTCACGTGGATGAGGACCGGTCGGTCGATCTGGAAGGCCGACTCGAAGGCCTGCTCGAGGTCGGATCGGTCATGGCCGTCGAGGACACCGATGTAGGTGATGCCCATGTCCTCGAAGAACGAGACCTTGGCCCACGACCGCTTGAAGCCCTCCTTCGCCCAGGCAAGGGCGTCGTACGCCGGGCGGCCGATGAGCGGGATGCGGGGCAGGACCCGGGCGGTGACCGACTTCGTGCCCTGGTAGGCGCGGGACAGGCGGAGCCGGTTCAGGCGGGTCGAGATCCCGCCGACAGAGGGGCTGATGCTCATCTCGTTGTCGTTGAGCACGATCAACAGCCGACTGTGGATCTGGCCCAGGTGGTTCAGGGCCTCGAGAGTCAGGCCGCTGGCAAGAGCGGCGTCGCCGACGCAGACCGCGATCCGCTGCCTGCGGCCCGGGTCGCCGGCGGGGAGCAGGTCCCGGGCCGCGGCCAGGCCGGCGGCGATGCTCACCCCGGTCCCGGCGTGGCCCCCATCGAACACGTCGTGGTCGCTCTCGGTGCGACGAGGGAAGCCTCCGATGCCGTCGACCTGGCGCAGGCTGCCGAACGCGGCCGCCCGCCCGGTGAGCAGCTTGTGGGCGTACGCCTGGTGGCCGGTGTCCCACACGATCCGGTCGCGCGGCGAGTCCATCACCCGGTGCAGGGCGATGGCGATCTCGACCGCGCCGAGCGAGGAGGCCAGGTGGCCGCCGGTCTGCTGGACGGTCCGGATCATCTTCTCGCGCAGCTCCAGCGCCAGCTGATCGAGCTCGGCGTCGGTCATGGACCGCAGCTGGCCGGGCTCGGTGACGCGATCTAGCAGGGACGGGGTCGCGGTCAAAACGGAGGCGAGTATAGACCGATGCCCGGCCGGGACCGCCCGGCCGGTCTGGCGCTCAGTCCTCGGCCGGTGGCTCCATCGGTCGCTCGGTCGCAGCATCCCCCGTGGGAGCGGCCGCTTCCGGCTCGGCCCCGGCGAGGCCCCGCCGGCCGAGCTCGGTGATGGTCAGCTCCGCGGCCTTCAGCCGCTCCTCGCACGCGGCGTGGAGGCGCAGGCCTTCGCGATAGAGGGCGATGCTCTCCTCGAGGCCGACTCGCCCCGCCTCCAGCGTCTGCACGATGCGCTGGAGTTCGGCGACGAGCTCGTCGAACGGCCGCGCGGCCAGATCGTCGGTCGTCGGCGGCGTCGCCTGGTCCGTCATCCGAGCAGCTCCTCCATCTCGCCGGGGTGCACCGTGGTCACGCGGCTGCGGACGGCGCCGCGGGCCACGATGACCTCGAGGTCGTCGCCGGCGGCCACCTCGGTCGGGTCGCGGATGATCATGCCATCCGCCCGGCGGGCGACGGCATAGCCACGCTCCAGGGTGGCCACCGGGCCGAGCGCCCGCAGCGCGTCGCGCAGCCCCGCCATCGCCAGCGTACGACGCTCCACGCCGGCGGTGGTGGCACGGTGCGAGCGATCGAGCAGCTCCGCGGCGCGTTGGCGCGCCCCGGCGAGGTCGGGTTGCAGGCCGGCGAGGGCGCGCCCTTCGCCACGGACCGCCCGGGACGCGGCGACCAGCCGGGCGTTCATCGCCGCTGCCGACCGCTCCCCGAGGCGGTTCAGGATGGCGGGCAGCTGGGTGCCGTCCGGGACGGCGATCTCGGCCGCGGCCGACGGGGTCGGGGCGCGGCGGTCGGCGGCGAAGTCGGCCAGGGTGACGTCACTCTCGTGGCCGACGCCGACCACGACGGGGACCGGGGCGGCGACCACCGTCCGGACCACCTGCTCGTCGTTGAATCCCCACAGGTCCTCGATCGACCCGCCGCCGCGCGCCAGGATGACGAGATCGAGGTCACGTACCGCGTACAGCCGCTTCAGGGCGCGGATGATCGCCGGTGCGGCGATCCCGCCCTGGACGGCGGTCGGCGACAGCACGAGCTCGACCATCGGGTAGCGGCGCCGCAGCACGGTGCAGATGTCGTCCCACACCGCGCCCACCGGGGAGGTCACGACCCCGATCCGGCGCGGCCAGCGCGGCAACGGCCGCTTGCGCGCCTCGGCGAACAGACCCTCCTCGGCCAGGCGGGCGCGCAGCGCCTCGTACTGGGCATGGAGGTCACCGGCCCCGACCGGCGTGACCGATTCGACGTACAGCTGGTACACGCCCTGCGGCTCGTACGCCCGCACCCGACCGTGGCACACGAGCTGGGCGCCGTGCTCGGGACGAACGGTGGCTCGGGCCAGCTCCTCGCGGAACAGGACGGCCCGAATCTGGCTGTGCGCGTCCTTGAGCGTGAAGAAGCAGTGCCCGGACGGCGGGTAGCTCGGCCCGCTGACCTCGCCCTCGACCCAGACGTCGGCCAGGGCGCGGTCGGCGTCGAGGAGGCCGCGGACGCGGCGGTTGAGGTCGGACACCCGCCACACGCGCGGGCTGGTGGTGGTCTGGGGCTCGACGGTCATCGGTCTGCGGCCCGCCGACGCCTACTGGAGGCGGGTCTGGTACTCGCCGGTCCGGGTGTCGATCCGGAGCAGGTCGCCCTCGTTGACGAACAGGGGGACCTGGACGACGAGGCCGGTTTCGAGGGTGGCGGCCTTTCGGGCGCCGGTGGCCGTGTCGCCGGCGAAGCCGGGATCGGTCTGCGCGACCCGGAGGTCAACCGTCACCGGCAGCTCGACGCCGAGGACCTCGCCCTCGTAGGACGACACGAGGACCTCGGTGTTCTCCTTCAGGAACCGGGCGTCGTCCCCCAGCGTGGCGCCGGAGATGGCGAACTGGTCGTACGTCTCCGAGTCCATGAAGTGGTACGCGTCGCCGTCGCTGTAGAGGTACTGCACCTTGCGTTGCTCGACGCGGGCCCGCGGCCAGCGTGTGCCGGCCTGAAAGGTGCGCTCGGTGATGGCCCCTGACCGCACGTTCTGGATCTTCAGCCGGACCTGGGCCGATCCGCGCGCCATCTTGATGTGGCTCCAGTCGAGGACACGCACCGGCTGCCCGTCCAGCTCGATGACGATCCCCTTGCGGACCTCGCCGCTGCTGATCATGCGGCCACCGCTGCACCGATGACGACCGCCCCGCGCGGGGCCTGGGTCAGGAGCCGGGGCCCGGTCTCGTCCAGGGCGACGATGTCCTCGATCCGGATCCCGATGTCCCCCGGCAGGTAGAGGCCGGGCTCGATGCTGAACACCATCCCCGCCTGCAGCGTCGCCTCGGACGCCTTCTTCAGGGCGGGCGGCTCGTGCGTGTCGAGCCCGATACCGTGGCCCACGCCGTGGCTGAAGGCCTCCGGGTACCCTGCCGCGGCCAGCGAGTCTCGTGCCGCCTCGTGGGGAACGGAGGCCGGGACCCCGACGACGACCGCTTCGAGTGCCGCCCGCTGCGCCTCCTGGACCGCGTCATGCCGGCGGCGTGCCGCCTCGTCCGGCTCTCCGACGAACACGGTCCTGGTCATGTCCGACCGGTACCCATCGACCTGGCAGCCAAAGTCCAGGAGCAGGCCCCGGCCGGCCTGGACCCTGGTCGAACCCGGTGTGCCGTGCGGCATCGACGCCCGCGCCCCGACGAGGACGATGCTGTCGAAGGCCAGGTCCTCCGCCCCGCGGTCCTCGAAGTAGGTGGCGATCAGGCGGGCTACCGCCCGTTCGGTCATTCCCGGCTGGACGGTGGCGCACAGGTAGGCGAAGGCCTCGTCGCCCAGCGCACAGGCGCGGCCGATGGCCGCAATCTCCGCGGGACTCTTCGTGATCCGGAGCTGCGCCAGGGATTGCTCGACGGGGGCGAGCTCCAGGTCGTCGCGGGACGCATCGATGGCCTGCCACGCGGCGTGCGACGTTCGGTCCGCCTCCATGCCGAGGCGACGGACTCCGGCCGGGCCCAGGAGGCGCGGCAGCTCGACATTGAGCGGGTCCGAGGTCAGAACGACCTCCCAGCCGGGCGCTTCGGCCGCCGCCTGCTCGACGTAGCGGTTGTCGACCAGGAGCCAGGCGCCATCGGGCGTGACGAGGAGCGAACCGGAGTACCCGGAGGTGGACTCGTCGCCGCGTCGCACGGTGAAGCCGGAGAGGTACCGGCTGGTGGTCCGGGACTGGACCAGGACGCCGTCGAGGTCCAACTCTCCGATGAGCTTCCGCAGGGCGGCAAGGCGCGCCGGTCGCTCGGCGACGAAGGGATCGGCCGATGGACCGTCGCGTTGATCGGTCACGGGCATTCCGCACTGGCCTGGGCGATGTTGGCCTCGTGCTGTGCCAACGTCTGGGCAAACCGATGCGAGCCGTCACGCACGCCGTTCGGACAGGCAGCGACGAAGAAGAAGTAGCCCTGGGACTGATCCGGGAAGGCGGCGGCCTGGATCGAAGCCAGTCGTGGCGAGGCGATCGGCGTGGGCGGCAGGCCCACGACCTGGTAGGTCTGGTACGGCAGCAGCGCCTCGGGCAGGACGATCTCCGCCCCGCCGGCCGGCAGCGGCCGCCACCAGCTGACCGTCCCCCACTCGGCCGGCGGCAGCCCGCCGTATTCGGCGGTGGACAGGCCCCATTGGAGGGTCGGGTCCGCATCCAGGCGCCAGCCGGAGGTCGTCAGCCGCTGGGTGTAGACGCCGGCGATCAGCGGCCGCTCCGTGTCGAGAACCGCTTCGCGCTCCACGATCGAGGCCAGCCGGACCGCGTAGTCGATGGTCAGTCCCCGGGCCGCCAGCTGGTCGCGGATGTCCTGGGTCACCCGTGCGTCGAAGGTGGCGAGCAGTCGATCGACGACGTCGCGCGCGGTGGCGTTGGCGAAGAACTGATAGGTGTCGGGGTAGAGGTACCCCTCCAGCGTGCGGCCGGCGGGCAGCTCGGCGAGGAATGGGTAGGCGCTGAGGAGGTCCGGCGGCGGCGTGAAGACCAGCTGGCGGAACTCGTCGAGGTTCATGGTCAGGTTAGTTGTGCCGATGAAGGCGACGAGCTCCTCGAGGCGGAGGCCCTCGATGATCGTGACCGTGACTTCCGGACCCGTTTCCTGGCGGAGGGCGCCGATGATGAACGAAGGGGTGAACGTCGGCGACAGGTCGTACACGCCGGCATGGAGGTCGCCCGAGCGCTCGGCCTGGTAGACCTGGTAGTGGAAGGCGAGCTCGCTGTGGATGAGGTTGCGGTCGACGAGAAGCTCGCCGATGAACGCGTCGGTCGCTCCAGGCGGAATCTCGATGCTCATCCGCTGGTAGGTGTCGCTCGCCGGGGTATCGGCGATCGCGTCGGGGTCGTACCAGTTCACGAAGTCCACGACCAGGTCGTTCTGGATGAGGGTCGGCCGCTCCTCGATCCACGCCATGATCGCCGGCGAGAGGGCGAGCACGCCGAGATAGAGCACGATCACGGTCAGGGCGATGACCCCGCCGATCCAGCCCAGCAGGACGAGGGGCTGCAGGCGACGGGTCCCCCGGCGGCGCAGGCTGCTCTCCCGCTCCGCACGCAGCCGGCGAATGCGGGCGTTGCGCACCTGCTCCTGCTCGGCGGGCGTCAGGGATGGGTCGTACATCAAGGCTCCTCGGGATGCCGCCGGCGATCGGCGAAGAACTGCTCAAGGATGAGGGCGGCGGCGGCAGAGTCTATCGCGTTCGCGCTCCGCGGGCGATCGGCTGCCTTGGTCCGCTCCTCCGCTTCCCAGGTCGTTAGCCGCTCGTCGGTGAAGGCGACAATGAGGCCGCGCTTGGCCAGCTCCTGCCCGAATGCCCGGGCCGCCGCCGCCTGCGGGCCCTCGCTGCCGTCCATGTTCCGCGGCAGTCCGACGACCACCCTTTCGGTGCCCTCCTCCGCCGCCAGCCGGGCGATCACCTCCGCCGCCCCGGCGGCCGACACGGTTGATCGGGGAAAGGCCATCCCGGTCTCCTCGTCCCCGACCGCCAGCCCCACCCGCCGAGCTCCATGGTCCACCCCGATCACCCGACCCATCGGTCGCTCGCCCCGCGCCGCGATCACCCGGCCTCGAGAGCGCGGAGCGACTCGAGCGCCAGGCGCGTCGCCTCGCCGACGGCGGCGTCCAGCCCATCCGGGTCGGAGCCTCCGGCCTGCGCCATCTCCGGCCGACCGCCGCCCCCGCCCTTGATCAGGGGCGCCACCTGGCGAACGACGGCGGCGGCGTCGAACCCCTCGCCGGCCAGGTCGCGGCTGGCCGCCACGACCACGGTGGCCTGTCCGTCCGCGGCGCCCGCGACGACCGCCACGAAGCGACCAGTCGCGCCCCGCAGATCGTCGACGAGGGTGCGCAGCGAACCCGGGTCAGCCTCGGGATAGCGCTGTACCACGACCGCGGTGTCCCCCGCCTCCTGCGCCTCGCGCAGCGCGGCGGCCGCATCGAGGCGCGCGCGCGGTTGGGCCGTGGCGCGATCGGCACGCTCGGCCTCGCGGACGCGCGCGAGGAGCGCCTCGACCCGGGTCGGGACCTCCTCGTCGCGCACGCCGAGCAGCTGGGCGGCGCTGCGCAGCGCCTCGAGGCGAGTCGCGATCAGGACTTCGGCGCCCGCGCCGGTGACCGCCTCGATCCGGCGCAGGCCGGCGCCGATGCTCGACTCGCCGGTGATCCGGAACGAGCCGATCTGGCCGGTGGCGGACAGGTGCGTCCCGCCGCACAGCTCGCGCGAGAAGTCGCCGCAGGCCACGACCCGGACCGAGTCGGGCAGGTACTTCTCCCCGAAGAACATGTCCGCGCCGGAGGCCTGCGCCTCGGCCAGCGGCATCCAGGTCGGGGTCACCTCCAGGTTGCGCCGGACCTGCTCGTTGACGATGGCCTCGACCCGGCCCAGGTCCTCGCGCGAGGTTGGCGCGTCCGCCGGGAAGTCGAAGCGCAACGCCTCGGGCCCGACCCAGCTCCCCGCCTGCTTGGCCTGCTCCCCGAGCACGGTGCGCAGCGCGCGGTGGAGCAGATGGGTGGCGGTATGGTTGCGGGCCGCCGCCCAGCGCCGCTCGGCGTCGACCTGCGCGCCGACGCGGTCGCCTTCCTGGAGGTCGCCCTCCAGGGTCCCGAGGTGGACGATCGCGTCGCCATCACGCTGCGTGTCGGACACCGTGAGCCGGCCCCGGTCGCCGACCAGCTCGCCGCGATCCCCGATCTGGCCGCCCCCCTCCGCGTAGAACGGGGTCTTGATCCAAGACCACGGCGCTTCCGCCGTCCTCGACGGGCCCGACCGCGAGCACGGCGAGCCCATCGGCCTCGGTTTCGTTCGGATATCCGATGAATTCGCTCTTCAGCCCCGCGATCGCGGCGTCAGCGGTGAAGCGCTTGGTCACGGTTCGCTTCGAACGCTCGCGCTGGGCGTCCATTGCCGCGTCGAAGCCCGGACGGTCGACCGTCACACCGGACTCGGCGGCGATCTCGATCGTGAGGTCGATCGGGAAGCCAAACGTGTCATGGAGGCGGAATGCCTCGTCACCGCTGATCTGGCCGCTCACACCGGCCGTCTCGACCAGCTGGGCCAGCCGCTCCGACCCTGCCTCGAGGGTCCTCGTGAAGCGGGACTCCTCGGCGCGCACCTCCGCCAGGATCTCCTCGCTTCGCTCGGCGAGGACCGGGTAGGCCGCCCCCATCAGGTCGATGACCGCCGCGCAGGTCTCCCCCAGCACCGGAGCGCTGATCCCCATCAGCCGCACGTGGCGAACGGCGCGGCGCATGATCCGGCGCAGGACGTACCCGGAGCCCTCGTTCCCCGGACGCACGCCTTCACCGATCAGGAAGGTCATCGCCCGCGAGTGGTCGGCCACGACCTGGTAGCTGAACCGCTCGGCCTCGACATCTTCCGGCCGGTGGCCGAGGTGGTCAGCCAGGCGGTCGATGATCGGCGTGAACAGGTCGGTTCGGTAGTTGCTGTCGACCCCCTGCAGGACCGATGCGATCCGCTCCAGGCCCATCCCGGTGTCCACGCTCTGGAAGGGGAGTGGTGTCAGCGTCCCGTCCGCGGCGCGGTCGTACTGCATGAACACCAGGTTCCAGACCTCGAGCCAGCGCGGGCAGTGCTCCGAGTGGTCCGGCACGCACTCCGGGCCTTCGCTCAGCTCCGCGCCGCGGTCGAAATGGATCTCGCTGCACGGTCCGCACGGCCCGACGTCGGCCATCTGCCAGAAGTTGTGGTCGTCCCCGGCTTCGATGTTCCCCCACCGAAGGAGGCGCTCGGGCGGCAGACCGATTTCGGTGGACCAGACCCGGTGGGCGTCGTCGTCATCGGTATAGACGGTGGCGGCCAGGCGGTCAGGGTCGATCCCGAGCTCATCGGTCAGGAACTCCCACGCCCAGTGGATGGCCTCGGTCTTGAAGTAGTCGCCGAAGCTCCAGTTGCCGAGCATCTCGAACAGGGAATGGTGGCGGGGTGTGCGGCCGACCTCCTCGAAGTCGTTGTGCTTGCCCGCCACGCGCAGGCAGGGCTGGCTGTCAACGGCGCGCTTGTAGTCGCGCGTCTCTTCCCCGGTCAGGACGCGCTTGAACTGGACCATGCCGGAGTTCGTGAACAGGAGTGTCGGATCGTCGCGGGCCAGGAGCGGTGCGGGCGGGACCCGGGTGTGGCCGCGCGCCTCGAAGAAGCGCTGGAATCGCTCGCGAATGTCGGCCGCGGGCAGGGCCTGCACGGGGGCGGTCAGGCGCAGCGGGAGCCAGCCCCGAGCGACCCTCCGCCGATGGGGGTCACCGACGGGAGCTAGTTCGCGCTCTCCTCGGCCGGGGCGTCGGCGGCGGTCTCGCGCTGGAGCGCCGTCAGCATGGCCGTGCGCGCCTGGTCGGCGGCGACCTTGCCCTCATTCACCGCGTCGCCAAAGTCGCGCATGCGCTCGTCGACGAAGTCGCCGACCTGCTCGCGCATCTCTTCGCCCGACTCGGGGGCCAGGAGCAGCCCGATGGCGGCACCGATCAGCCCACCGATGACCAGGCCGGCCACGAAACTGCCAAATCCGGAATCACCGCTCATGACGTGCGTGTTGCTCCTCCACAGGGACTTCGCCGTTGGACTGCCGATTCTACCGGCCCGACCCCGCCCCGTCCCGCCGGCCGGCCGAGCCCGCCGGTCGGGTGAGCAGAGTGGCGACCGCGGCGGTGGTGATCAGGGCCAGCTGGGCGCCCAGCGCGGCCCCCAGCACGTGGAACTCGCCGAGGACGAGCAGGTCGACGCCGAGCAGGGCGGCCAGGAAGTTCCCGGCCGCGGTCCCGACCAGGGCCGCGATCACGAGGGCCGGCGCCTCGCGACCCCACCGACCGCGGACGGCGACGAACAGGGTGAGGTTGATGGTGGCCACCAGCACGGTCCAGATCGTCCAGGTCACCACGGTCGGAAGGCCGTCAGTTCCGGATGATCCGGGCCCCGCCGAGGCATTCCTCGCCGCCGTACAGGACCGCGGACTGCCCCGGCGCCGGGCCCCAGACCGGCTCCGCGGTCTCGATCACCAGCCGGTCGGCGCCGACCACGGTGACCTCGCAGGCGACGTCCGCCGACCGATGGCGGATCCGCACGTCGGCCTCGAACCGCTCGGCCGGTGGTCCGCCGGCGATGAAATGCCTCCCGTCAGCCACGAAGGCGGTCGTCGCCAGGTCCTCGCGAGTGCCGACCACGACCTCGTTCCGATCCGGGTGGATCTCGCGGACGTAGCGCGCTTCGCCGCCGGCCAGGCCCAGGCCGCGACGCTGTCCCACGGTGTAGTGCGCGTAGCCCGTATGGGTGCCGATCTGCCGGCCCTCACCGTCGACGATCGGTCCGGCGCTCCCGTCGTAGGCCCGCCGCTCGGCGAGCAGGGCGCGGTAGTCCCCTGCCGGGACGAAGCAGATCTCCTGCGACTCGGGCGTGGCCGCGGTCGGCAGGTCCAGGTCGGCGGCCAGCTGGCGAACCTCAGGCTTGGTCATCTCGCCCAACGGGAAGCGGGTCGCGGCCAGCTGCCGCTGGTCGAGGTTCCACAGGAAGTAGGTCTGGTCCTTGGCCGCGTCCACCGCCCGGAGGAGATGCCACGAGCCGTCCCGGTGCTCGACCCGGGCGTAGTGACCGGTCGCCACCGCGTCCGCCCCGTACGCACCCACCGCCCGACGGGCGAGGAGGTCGAACTTGATGTACTGGTTGCAGGCCTGGCACGGGTTGGGTGTCGTGCCGGCCAGGTACGCGTCCGCGAACGCGTCGATGACCTCCGCCCCGAACTCCGCCTCGACGTTGAGGATGAAGAACGGGATGCCGATCCGATCAGCGACGCGGCGAGCGTCGTCGGCCGCCTCCGACGAGCAGCACCCGCGCCGCGGCTCCCAGCCCTCTCCCCGATCGGGGTGGGTCCGCATCCAGACCCCGACCACCTCGTCCCCGCCCCTGCTTGCCTCGCGGGCGAGAAGAGCGGCGGCCACGCTCGAGTCGACCCCGCCGCTCATGGCGGCCACGATCCGGGCCATCGCCGGCTCAGGCCCCCGCCGGGGCGACGCCGACCTCGGTCGGGAGCGGATTGGCGGCGGCACGGACCCGTGCCACGCAGCTGGCGACGAGCTCGGCGGCGTGTTCGACCTCGTCCGCGGTCGTGGTGCGCCCCAGCGTCAGACGCAGCGAGCCGCGGATGCGCTCGCGGCGCGACGCCCATCGCCAACAGGACGTGGCTCGGTTCGGCGCTGCCCGAGGTGCACGCGCTTCCGGTGGATGCGGCCACGCCCTCGAGGTCGAGCGCCGCGACGAGGTCCCCGCCCTCCACCGCCTCGAACGCCCAGCTGACGCTGTTCGGCAGACGCGCGGCGGGATGTCCGGTCAGCTCGCTGCCGGTGATCTTTCCCAGTCGACCGATGAGCGCGTCGCGCAGCCCGCGCTGGCGATCCGCCTCGGCCGCGGTGGCGGCCGCGTCGCCGCGGGCCAGGCGCAGGGCGGTGGCCAGGCCGACCGCGCCGGCCACGTTCTCGGTCCCCGCCCGCCGCTGCCGTTCCTGCGAGCCGCCGGACTGCTGCGGGATGAGGTTCGTGCCCTGCCGGATGAACAGCGCGCCGACGCCCTTGGGCCCCTCGATCTTGTGGGCCGAGATGCCGAGGACATCGGCCTGCAGCCGGTCGACCTCGATCGGCAGGTAGGCGGCGGCCTGGGTGGCGTCGACCACGAACTGAATCCCGAGCTCGCGGCACTGCGCGCCGATCTCGGCCACTGGCTGGATGGTCCCGACCTCGTTGTTCGCATACCCGACCACGACGACCGTGGTGTGCGGACGGATGGCCGCCGCGACCGCGTCCGGGTCCACCTGACCGTATCGGTCCACCAGCACGGTCGTCACCTCGAACCCATGCCGCTCGAGGCCGGCGAGGGTGGCCAGGACCGCCCGGTGCTCGACCGCTGTCGTGACCAGGTGCCGTCCGCGGGCGCTTGCCGCCCACGCCAGGCCGCCGACGGCGAGGGTCGTGTTCTCGGTCGCGCCGCTGGTGAACACGATCTCGCGCGGCTTCGCGCCGAGCCTGGCGGCCACGCCTTCCCGGGCTTCATCCAGGCCCGCCCGGGCCCGCCGACCGGCCGCGTGGAGGCTCGAGGGATTGCCGTAATGCTCGGTGAGGTACGGCAGCATGGCCTCGAGGACCTCGGGCCGCAGCGGGGTGGTTGCGGCGTGGTCGAGGTAGATCATGGTCGTGGGCGATTATGCCCCAGCCACCGAACCGCACCGAGGTGACCTTGATGATCATCCGATCCGCCGACGACCTGAGTGGCACCGAGCACGACGTTTCCGGCCCTGGCTGGAGGAGCCGCCGGATCCTGACCGCCGCGGACCGGATGGGCTTCTCGCTCAACGACGTCCTCATCGAGCCCGGGTTCGAGCTCGAGCTCGAGTACCGCCACCACCTCGAGGCGTGCTACGTCGTCTCCGGTCAGATGGAGGTCACGGTGGCGGCCACGGGTCGCGAGCACATGCTCGGTCCCGGCGCGGTGTACGCCGCCGACGAGCACGACCCCCATACCGCGCGGAGCGCGGGCGGGGCCCGCCTGGTCTGCATCTTCAACCCGGCCCTGCGCGGGACCGAGCGGCACGTCGACGGGGGCTACGAGCCCTCGGAGGACTGACCCTCGGGGTCAGCGAGGCGGAGCCCGAGCTCCTCGAGCTGCGCCGCGGCGATCGGCGACGGCGCGCCGAGCATCAGGTCGCTCCCCGACTGGGTCTTCGGGAAGGCCATGACCTCGCGGATGTTGTCCTGGTCGGTCAGCAGGGCGGACCATCGGTCCAGGCCGATCGCGATCCCGCCGTGGGGCGGCGCGCCGTACTCGAGCGCGTCGAGCAGCGCGCCGAACTCGTCGCGCATCCCCTCCACCGTGTGGCCCATCAGGGCGAAGGCCCGCTCCAGCAGGTCGCGGCGGTGGATGCGGATCGATCCGCCACCCAGCTCCCAGCCGTTGAGGGCGAGGTCGTACTGCTGGGCATGGATCGAACCGGGGTCGCGCTCGAGGTCGTCGGCCTGCTCCCACACCGGGGCGCTGAAGGGGTTGTGGGTCGCGTCCCAGCGGTTGCCCTCGGCGTCCCACTGGAACATCGGGAAGCGGTGAACCCACACGTAGGACAGGACGTCGGGGGTACGGAGGTCCAGCTGCGAGCCGAGCTCGAGGCGGACGCGGCCGAGCGCTTCCGCCCCGCGGTGGGCATCGGTATCGGCCACGGCCAGGATGAGGTCGCCCGGAGCCGCGCCGCAGGCTTCTCGCACCTGCTCCTGGGTGGCGGGCGGGAGGTGTCGCGCAACCGGCCCGCGAAGCGAGCCGTCCGGCTCGACCGCGAGGTGGACCAGCCCGCCGGCGCCGTGGCGCACCGCGAGCTCGGTCAGCGCATCGGTCTGTTTTCGCGAGTAGCCGGCGCAGCCCGGCGCGACGATGGCCCGCACCGCGCCGCCGCCTGTCAGGGCATCGGTGAAGATGTGGAGGTCCGTTCCGGCCAGGGCCGGGCCGATGTCGACCAGCTCCATCCCGAACCGGACGTCGGGCTTGTCCGATCCGAACCGCGCGATGGCGTCCTCGTAGGTCAGTCGTGGGAAGGGCGAGGCCGCGATCGGGCGGTCCGGGACGACCTCGCGGCTGACCGCGGTGACCATCTCCTCGATGGTCGCCATCACGTCCTCCTCGACGACGTAGCTCATCTCGATGTCGACCTGGGTGTGCTCCGGCCCCCGATCGGCCCGGAAATCCTCGTCGCGATAGGCGCGGGCCAGCTGGTAGTAGCGGTCGAAGCCGGCAACCATGAGCAGCTGTTTGAGGACCTGGGGTGACTGGGGCAGGGCGTAGATCTTCCCCGGCTGCAGGCGACTGGGAACGACGAAGTCCCGGGCCCCCTCCGGCGTGGAGCGGATGAGGGTCGGCGTCTCGATCTCGACGAAGCCGACGCTCTCCAGGTGGCGGCGGACGGCTCCCGCCAGCTGGCTGCGCAGGACGAGCCGTGCCTGCAGCGGCGGACGGCGGAGGTCGAGGTACCGATAGGTGAGCCGGAGGCTCTCATCCAGGCCCGCCTGCTCCTCGTTGATGTAGAACGGGGGCACTTTCGACGGGTTGAGGACCTCCAGTCGGTCGACCCCGACCTCGATCTCGCCGGTGCTCAGCTCCGGGTTGGCGGTCCCCTCCGGGCGGGTGCGGACGGCGCCTTCGACCTGGATGACCCACTCGTTGCGGGCTTCCGCACCCGCCGCATGCGCGTCGGGCTGCTCGTCGGCGTTGGTGACGACCTGGGTGATGCCATACCGATCACGGAGGTCGAAGAACGTCAGGTGGCCGTGATCGCGGCGGCGGTGAACCCAGCCGGCAAGCGTGACCCGCTCTCCGACCTGGGCCGGCCGCAGCTCACCGCAGGTGTGGGTCCGGAACGAGTGACGGGCGGGCATCGGGTTTGCATCCTAGCCGAGCGTGGCGCTCGGCCGGGCTCAGCCGTCGTCCGCCCGTGTTGCGGCGGCGACCTCGCTCAGCGGGACCTCTTGCTGGCTGCCGTCGGCAAGGTCGCGGAGGATGACGGCGCCGCGGGTCAGCTCCTCCCCGACGATCACCGCCCACCGCGCGCCGAGCTTGGCGGCGGCCTCCAGCTGGCGGCCGAGCTTCCGCTCGCTGCCGTCCGGGCGGACGCGAAGGCCGGCCTCCCGCAGGGCGTTGGCCACCACCAGCCGCTCGGCGACGTCCCCGGCCTGGGTGCCGACGACGACGGCAAGGGCCGGGGCCGGGAGGCCGGGAATGCCCCCCTCGGCCATGGCCAGCACGATCCGGTCGAGGCCGACGCCGAACCCGATCCCCGGCGTCGGGGGACCGTCAAGGGCCTCGACCAGCCCGTCGTAGCGGCCACCCCCGGCCAGGGCGTCCTGCGACCCGCCGCGGCCGCTGGGAAAGACCTCGAACGTCGTCCGGGTGTAGTAGTCGAGGCCGCGAACCAGCCGATGGTCGAGCTCGTACGCCACGCCCAGCCGCTCGAGGTATCGGCGCACCGCCGCGAAATGCTCGGCGCAGGCGGGGCACAGGTGGTCGACCGATCTCGGCGCGGCGGCGGCCAGCTGCGGGTCCAGCCCCCGGTCGTCGAGCACCCGGAGCGGGTTGACCTCCAGCCGCCGCCGGCCGTCGTCGTCCAGTGCGTCGCGGTGAGCGCTGAAGTACTCGACCAGCGCCGACCGGTAGGCCGGCCGGCACGACGCGTCCCCGATCGAGTTCAGGTGGACTCGCGTCCCCTCCAGCCCGACCGTGGCGCAGAAGCGGGTCGCCAGCTCGATGAGCTCCGCGTCGACCGCCGGGCCCGGGTCGCCGATGACCTCCACGTCCCACTGGGTGAACGCGCGGTATCGACCAGCCTGCGGCCGGTCGTAGCGGAACATGGGGCCAAGCAGCCAGAGCCGCAGCGGGCCGGGTCGCACGTGCATCCCGTGCTCGAGGTACGCCCGCACGATGCCGGCGGTCGGCTCCGGCCGCAGGGCCCAGGCCGCGTCCGCATCCTCGCTGCCCGCCGCGCCGCCAACCCGGAACATCTCCTTGGCCACGGCGTCGCTGCCCTCCCCCAGGCCCCGCACGAACAGCTCGGTGGCCTCGAACAGCGGCGTGTCGACGCGCTCGAACCCGTAGCGAGAGGCCAGCTCGGCCGCCACGCCTTCGGCCCGTGCCCAGGCGGCCGCTTCCTCGGGCAGGCGATCCCGGGTCCCGCGAGGGGCACGAAGAGAGGGGGCCACGGAAGGAGTGTACCGAGGGTGCTCCCGACGGAAGGGCCGACGGTGGCGCCGGTGTCGGGTACCGTGTTGAGCCGTGCCAGCCATGACCGACCTATCCGCCCGGCGCCGCGCATGGGCCGTGCTCGGCGGTTTGCTGGTGGCGGGCCTCGCCCTCCGTCTCCTGGTCCTCCCCATGCCCGGCCACGGCGGCGACCTCTCGGTCATGAGCCGATGGGCGGAGAACCTCGCGGCATGGGGCCCCTTCCTGTTCTATCAGCACGACAGCGCCATCTACCCGGCGCTCCTGCCCTTCCTGTGGCCGCTCGGGGTCCTGCTCGACGGCGAGGGGCTGTCCTACGCGATCAAGGGCATCTCCATTCCGTTCGACCTGGCGCTGGGCGTCCTCCTGTATGCCGTGGTCGCGCACCGCACCGACCGGGCCCGTGGCCTGCTGGCCGGCGGCCTGTACCTGCTCAACCCGGCGGCCATCATCGGCGGCCCGCTGTGGGGCCAGGTCGATGCTGCCGGGACCCTGTTCTATCTCGCGGCGCTGGTGGCCCTGGCCGCCGGCCAGTTCGCCGGATCGGGCGCCCTGACCGCCCTGGCCGGGCTGTCGAAGCCCCAGTTCGGGTTAGTCGCGTTGCCATTGGCGGTGGTCGCCCTCCAGCGCTGGCGCCAGGGGCATGGGCCCCGTCCCCTCGTCCTGGCCGCGGTCGGCGGCGGCCTGACCGCGCTCGTCATCTGCCTCGTCTTCGGCCTGTCGCCGTTCCGCTGGCTCGAGCTCGCTGCAGGACGCCGCGCGAGCGCCACCCGGAGACCTCGCTGGGCGCGTTCAACATCTGGGCGCTGCTGGTCGGGTTCAAGGTCCCGGACGAGCCGTACGTGGCCATCGGTGGCGCGCTGCTCGTGGCCGGCATCCTCGGCTCGCTGCTGCCGCTCCGCCGCGGGAGCGACCTGGCCACCCTGCTGGCGGTCGGACTGTTCCTCGCCTTCGCGTTCTACTTCCTGCCCACCCGCGTCCACGAGCGGTACCTCTTCCCCGCCCTGGCCCTCGCCGCGCCGTTCGCCGCGGTGGACCGATCCAGCCTGGCCGCGTACATCGCGATGTCCGTGGGCTTCGGCGCGTCCCTGCTCCGGGTCCTGGTCGAGACCACCAGCTTCCGGACCTATGCCGAGCTCGATGCGCTGCTGACCTCGGACATCATGGTCTGGGTCATCGCGCTGACCCTCTTCGGTTCGGCGCTGACCCTGATCCGGCTGATCCTGTCCGGCGCGGGTGACCCGCTGAACGAGCGGGACGCGGCGGCTCCGAGCGGAGCGACCGGGGAGCCGGATGCGGCTAGTGCTGCTCCCGGGTGACCGCGGTCACGTCGCGCACGCCCTCGATCCGGACGAGGACCTTGGACAGCTGCTGGAGGGAGGTGACCTTCAGGGTGAGGGTCAGGGTGGCCATCCCGTCGGGGTGGGTCGAAACCGATGCGGCCACGATGTTGACCTTGGCTTCGGCGACGACGTTGGTGATCTCATTCAGGAGCCCGGGTCGGTCGATGCCCTCGATCCGGACCGTGATCGGGTAGGTCTGCTGGGCCACGACCTCCCACTCGACCTCGATCAGCCGCTCGATGTCCTTCTCCGACAGGACGCTGGGACACGTGGCGCGGTGGACGGTGACCCCCTTGCCGCGGGTGACGTAGCCGCTGATCTCGTCGCCGGGGATCGGGCTGCAGCAGTTCGCGAAGCGGACGAGCAGGTCGCCGACGCCCTTGACCCGGACGCCGGCCGTGCTCGGCGCTGCCGGCGGGGCCACCTCGGGCAGGCTGATCTCCACGTCGTCGTGGATCCCGAGCCGGCTGACCACCGCGGCCGAGCTGACCGCGCCGTAGCCGATCGCGGCGTAGAAATCATCCAGCTCGCGGAAGTGGAGCTGGTTCGCGATCTCGGTCAGGCGCGCGTTGTCCACGCTCGCCAGCGTCTCGTGGGCCAGGCGCCGGAGCTCCCGGTCCAGCAGCTCCCGGCCCTGGGCGATGTTCTCGTCTCGCTGCTGGCGCTTGAACCAGGCCCGGATCTTCTCGCGGGCCTGGTTGGTCTGGACGATCGCCAGCCAGTCCCGTGACGGCCCGTGGGAGGCCTTGGTGGTGACGATCTCGACGATGTCGCCGTTGCGCAGGCGGTAGTCGAGCGGGACGAGACGGTTGTTGACCTTGGCGCCGATCGTCCGATGCCCGACATCGGTATGGATCCGGTAGGCGAAGTCGAGCGGGGTGGCGCCGGCGGGGAGGTCCTTGACGTCGCCCTTGGGGGTGAAGACGAACACCTGGTCCTGGAAGACGTCGAGCTTGAGGCCCTCCACGAACTCGGTCGCGTCGGAGACCTCGCGCTGCCACTCCATGAGCTGGCGGACCCAGGCCAGCTTCTCGTCGTAGCGCCGGTCGGCGCGGCTCCCCTCCTTGTACCGCCAATGGGCCGCGATGCCCGCCTCCGCCACCTCGTGCATCTGGCGGGTCCGGATCTGGACCTCGAGCGGCTTGGCGTCCGGACCGATGACCGCGGTGTGCAGCGACTGGTAGAGGTTCGCCTTGGGCATGGCGATGTAGTCGTCGAACTGGCCCGGGATCGGGCGCCAGATGGCATGGACCACGCCCAGCGCGCCGTAGCAGTCCTTCACGTCTTCGACGAGCACCCGGATGGCGTGGAGGTCGTAGATCTCATGGAACTCCGCGCCTTTGCGCTCCATCTTCTTCACGATGCTGAAGATGTGCTTCGGGCGGCCGCTGATCTCGGCGTCGATTCCGACCGCGGCCAGCTCCTTGCGGAGGATGCTGATCGAGCGGTTGATGAACGACTCGCGCGCCTTGCGCGAGTCCGCCAGCAGGCCGCCCAGGCGCGCGTAGGCGTCCGGGTCGAGGACCTTGAACGAGAGGTCCTCCAGCTCCCACTTGATCTGCCACATCCCGAGCCGGTGGGCGAGCGGGGCGTAGATCTCCATCGTCTGGCGCGCGATCCGCTCCTGCTTCTCGGGCTCGAGGTACTGGAGGGTGCGCATGTTGTGGAGCCGGTCGGCGAGCTTGATGATCACGACCCGGGCGTCCTCCGCCATGGCCATGAACATCTTCCGGATGTTCTCCGCCTGCTGCTCCTCGGTCGACCGCGCGCTGCTGAACTTCGACAGCTTGGTCACCCCGTCGACGAGGCGCGACACCTCCCGGCCGAATCGCTTCTCGATGTCCGCCAGCGGGTAGCCGGTGTCCTCGGGGACGTCATGGAGCAGGCCGGCGGCGAGCGTTTCGGCATCCATCTGGAGGGCGGCCAGCTCGTAGGCGACCGCGGTCGGGTGGGTGATGTAGGGCTCGCCGGACGCGCGCAGCTGTCCCTCGTGGGCGGTCGAGGCCACCTCGTGGGCGCGCTCGATGAGGGCCACGTTGATCGTCGGCCGATGGCGCCGCGCCTCGGCGATGAGGTCCGCCAGCTCGGGACCGGGCAGCGCCGATGGCTCGCCGGTCCGCGTGATGCGCTGGACGACGGCGGCCGGCGCGGCGCGGAGGCGGGCCAGGTCCATGATCGTTTCGATCGTAGCACGGGGCTCCGGCCGTCCCGCCGACGCAGGCCTGTGCCTGGTCGGGCGGCGTTGGCCTGCGGCGGGTAGCCGCGGCTAGTCGGCCGGCGCCGCGGGTCGCCGGCCGCGGCCGATGCCTCCCACCCGGCGCCGCGCGCCGTGCGCGGCCAGGGCCAGGCCGACCACCGCGTCGCCGGCCCGATCGAGGGGCAGGTCGCGGGCCCCGACCCAGGTGACCTCCGTCCCGCCGAATCCTTCCTTGAACTTCCGGATGCCGCCGGTGGCCAGGCCCCACAGGTCGTAGGTCCGCAGGCCGTCGGCCCGCATGGTCCGGATCGCCTCCCACTTCAGCAGGTAGTTGGCCCGCGAGCTGGCGCCCTCGGGAGTCATCCCACCGTAGACCTCCGCCACCCGGTCACCGCAGAGGAGGTGGAACAGGGTCGCCAGCCGCTCCCCGTCGCGCTCGGCGAAGGACAGCCGGGCCCGCCCCGCGGGGGCGAAGGCGGCCCACAGCCGCTGGTAGTACTCCGGGACCCGCACCGCGAATCCGGCCCGCTCCCCGGTGTGGCGGTAGATGCGGTCGAAGTCGGCCAGCGCGGCGGCGGTCGTGGCCTCGTCCGCGGCCCCGTCCAGCTCGTTCACGGTGACGCCTTCGCGGCCCGCCTTCGACACGTACTGGCGGTGCTTGCGGGCGAGGGCCGACCACAGCTCGTCCTCGGTCGCGCCGAGGTCGATGAGGCGGGTGGTCGGCGGCTGGACGATCGGCGCGGCCCGCCACGGCGGGGCCAGGAGCGCGGCACCGTAGGGCTCGTCGGGCGCGGTCTCGGGATCCGCCCGCATCCGGCCGATCCGCTCGCTCGCCGCCACCGACCGGAGCCCGTCGACCAGCGCCTCGCGGACCACGGGATCGTCGAGGTCGCCGATCGGACCGCGCGGGGCGTAGGCGAGGGCCCATCCGCCGAGCGGCACGCGGCGCAGGAGGAGCTGGACGCCGGCCAGGGGCGGGCCGCCCGGGGTGCCGACGGCGATCCGCAGCGGCCGCCATCCGGCTCCGGCCCGCAGCTCGCCCCACGCCCACAGCTGGGGAAACGCGCGGTGGGCGGCGGTGACCACGAAGGCGTCCCATGCCTCGGCATCGGTCACCGGCCAGGCGGTCAGGGTTGGTGGTTCAGGGCGTGGGTTGCTCATCGGTCCCGTATCCGATCGCGCGCAGCTCCTGGCGGGCGACCTCGCGCTCGTCCCACCAGCGGCGGTCGTCGCCGTAGATGATGCTCGGCTCGTGGCCCTTGCCGGCGAGCAGGACCATGTCCCCCGCCTCGGCCAGGTGCAGGGCATGGGAGATCGCCGTCCGGCGGTCGTCGATGATCCACAGCGTCTCCCGGTCCCGGCCGCCCGCCGTGCGCGCCCCCTGGGCGATCTCCTCGTTGATCTCCCACGGCGCCTCGCTCCGAGGGTCCTCGTCGGTCACGATCACGAGGTCCGCCAGCTCGGCGGCGACCCGGCCCATCGGCGCGCGCTTGGTGCGATCCCGATCCCCGGCCGAGCCGAACAGCGCAACGAGCCGGCCCGCGGTCAGCGGGCGGAGCTCGCGGAGCACCTTGCCCAGCGAGTCGGCGGTATGGGCGTAGTCGACCACGACGCCGAACGGCTGACCGAGGTCGATCCGTTCCATCCGGCCGGGCACGCCAGGGACCTCCGCCAGGGCCGCGGCCGACTGGGCGGGGTCGAGTCCCTCCGCCTCGGCCAGCCCGAGGGCGGCCAGCGCGTTCGCGACGTTGAAGCGCGCCGGCAGCTGGAGCGTCACCCCGCCCTCCCAGCGCGGGCCGGCAACGTGGAAGCGGGTCCCGTGGGGACCGAGGTCGAGGGCGGTCGCCCGCAGGTCTGCCTCGTTCTCGATCCCGAAGCTGATGACCGTGCCGGCGGCCCGCTGACGGAGGTAGTCGAAATTCGGATCGTCGGCGTTGAGCACCGCGACCGGCGCCTCCTCGACCAGCATCGCCTTGGCCGCCCGATACGCCTCGACCGTGCCGTGGAACTCGAGGTGCTCGCTGGTGATGGTGGTCACGACCCCCACCTGGAAACGGCAGTTCCGGACCCGGGACTGGGCCAGGCCGTGAGAGGTGGCCTCGACCACGACGCAGTCGTTTCCGGCCTCGACCATGTCGGCCAGGAGCGCCTGCAGCTCGAGCGCCTCGGGGGTCGTCGTCCGGCTGGTCGAGGCGGTCTGGACGTCCCCGACCCGCGTGTCGACCGTCCCCACCATGCCCGGCCGGCGGCCGGCCGCGAGCAGGATGGCGAGGGCGAGGAAGGCGGTCGTGGACTTGCCGTCGGTGCCGGTGACGCCATAGACCCGCATCTGCTCGGACGGCCGGCCGAACCACGCGTCGGCGGCGTCAGCCACCGCATGGCGGGCGTTGGCCACGATGAGCTGGGGGATGGCGAGGTCGGGCGTCTCCCGCTCGGCGACGACCGCCAGCGCGCCGCGTTCGACCGCCTCGGGAATGAACGACCAGCCGTCGTGGACCTGGCCCGGGATCGCGAAGAAGGCCGCTCCGGGGGCGACGTCCCCGCTGTGCATGGTGAGCCCGGTCACCTCGCCGGTCGGGATGCCGACCACCCGTTCCGGCGCGATCGCATCGGCGAGCGCGCCCAGGCCCATCGACCGCTCGGTCACGGCACGTCCTGCCGGCTCCGCCGCCGCAGCCGGGCGGCCGCCGACCGGAGGCGGTAGACGAGCGGGTCGATGACGATCTCCCAGCTGCCGGCCCAGGTCACCTCGCGGCCTCCGAAGCCCTTCTTGAACAACCCGACCCCGTGCCATGGGTGATCCGGCCCCGCGTTCGGCCGGAGCCACGCCCCACAGGTCGTGGCGGCGGGCGCCGCGGGCGCGGGCCTCGCCCATCATGGCCCATTGGACCGCGTACGAGGCGTACCGCTTCGTCTCCCCCGGCGGCTCGCGGCGGGAGCCAGCGAACAGGTAGAACGACTGCTCTCCCTCCACCACCAGCATGCCCGTGGCCAGCAGCTCGTCGCCCCGCCGGCCCTCGACCAGGCACGCCCGTCCCGTGCCGGCCAATGCCTGCCATGCGGTCCAGTAGCGCTCCAGCGGCGGCAGGCGGAAGCCCGCCCGGCGCTGCGTCTCGCGGACGAGGCCGTGGAGCCGCTCGATGGCGGCGCGATCGTCCGCATCGGTCACCACGGTGGCGACGACCTCCTCGCGGGCCGCGCGCCGGACCCCGTACCGGGTGTCGGCGTCGAAGCCGGCCAGCAGCTCCTCGTCGCCGGCGAGATCCACGATGCGGGTCTGGCCCACCTGGAGCCGCTCCGCCACGCGATGGGCGACCGCGTCCAGCATCATCGGGCCCGGACCGGCGGCTTCGATCCGTGGCTCCAGGCGGAGCGCGACTGCCCGATCGGCCGTCGCCTCCTCCGCCAGGCCGGTGACGACGCTGCGAACTCGCTCGCTTGCGCCCGGGGCGGCGTAGTCGGTCACGGGGCCGTGCGGGACGTACCAGAAGGTCCGGCCGAGGCCGATCGGGCGCACCTGGGCCGCCGCCAGCGCCACCAGCACGCCGTCCTCCTCGACCACGAAACGGCGCTGTGGCTGGCCGTCGAAAGCCGCCACATCCGCCCAGCCCCAGTCATGGAGGAAGTCGCCCGAGTGGACGTTGCCGAGCAGGGCCTGCCACGCCTCCCGATCGGCGTCGGTCGCGGGCCGGAAGGTCATCGGCGGACGCCGCTGAGCAACCGCCGGACGGTTGGCAGCTCAGGCGCCCGGAGCAGGACCGCGGCCAGCAGGTAGACGATGCCGCCGACCGCCGCCGGCACCAGCAGCGTGACCAGCCGCCCGATCGCGCCATCGGTCAACGCGGGGGCAGCGGCGTCCAGGGCCGCGAGGCTCGCGAACATCGCGAAGCCCGCCACCACCGTGGCCAGGCTGGAGCGGGCCATGGAGGCGAGCAGGAACCGCCCGTCGAGGGTTCCCAGCCGTCGACGCAACGCGACGAGCAGGCCGATGACCTCGAGCGTGGCGCTGACCGAGAGGGCGAGGGCCAGACCCTCCACGCCATACGGGTCGACCAGCGCGAACATGAGCACGATGTTGGCGACCACCGCCACCACCGCCCAGACGACCGGGGTCCAGGTGTCCTGCATCGCGTAGAACGCTCGGGCCAGGACGTGGACCACCACGTGAGCCGGGACCCCGATCGCGAACCAGGCGAGGGCTGACGCGGTGCGCTCCGCGTCCTCGGCGGCGAACAGGCCGTACTCGAAGAAGACCGATGCCAGCGGCTCGCGGAGCACGATCATGAGCACGGCGAGCGGGGCGGAGATGAAGAACAGCACCCGGATGGACGCGTTGACCTGGCGCCGGATCTCGGAGGCGCGCCCGAGGGCGGCGTCGCGCGAGAGGGTCGGGAACATGGCAACCGCGATCGACACGCCGATGATCCCCACCGGCAGCTGGCTGAGCTGGAACGCATAGGTGAAGGCGGTGATGCTGCCCGCAGCCAGGCCGGAGGCCAGGGCGGTGCTGACGATGAGGTTCACCTGACCGGCGGCGAGGCCGAGGAAGCGTGGGCCCATGAGCACCGAGACACGCCGCACGCCGCGATGGCGGAGGTCGATCCGCGGCCGCCAGGACGGCTCGAGGCGACGCAGGGCCGGCAGCTGGACGATGAGGTGACCGATGGCGCCGGCCACCACGCCGGCCGCCAGGGCCTCCACCCCGAGCGTGGGCGCGACGAAGACCGCCGCCGCGATGATCGCCAGGTTGTAGACGAGCGGAGCCACCGCGGTCGGCCCGAACGTGCCGTGGGCCTGGAGCAGGCCGCTGACCACCGCGCCAAGACCGATGAAGACCGGGCTGAGCAGCATGAGCTGGGTGAGTCGGACGGTGAGCGCGGTCGTCTCGGCGTCGAAGCCGGGGGCGATGATCGGCACCAGCCACGGCGCGGCGATGGCCATCAGCGCGCTCAGGCCGGCAAGCGCCAGGACGACGAGGTTGATGATGCTGCTGGCGAGGGCCCAGCCCTCCGCCTCCTCGCCGCGGGCCCGGTAGCCGGCATAGACCGGGATGAGCGCCGCGGACAGGGCGCCGGCCACGATCAGCTGGAAGATGGCATCCGGGATGCGGAAGGCGGCCAGGTAGGCGTCGAGCTCCGAGGTGGCCCCGAACTCGGCGCCGATGACCAGCAGGCGGATCCAGCCCAGGATGCGGCTGACCACCGCCGCCGCGGTCATCACCAGGCCGGCGCGGACCACCACGCCGGCCGTCGCCGCGAGGTCGGGGCGCGGGGCGGTCATCGCCGAGGCCGGGCGGCGCGGACGGTGGATCGCGGGTGGGCGGACCGATAGGCCGACCGCAGGGCGGCGTCCGAGAGGTGGGTGTAGATCTGGGTGGTCTGGGCCGAGGCGTGGCCGAGCAGCTCCTGGACGGTCCGCAGGTCCGCGCCGCCCTCCAGCAGGTGCGTGGCGAACGAGTGACGGAGGGTATGGGGCGAGGTCCGGCTCCCGAGATCGGTGGCGTCCACCCAGCGCGCGACCACGAGCCGGGCGCCGCGCGCGGTCAACCGGCTGCCGCCCGCGTTCAGGAACACGGCCGAGGTCCCTGGGGCGGCCGAGCCGCGCGCGGCGAGGAACGGCCGCCCGACCCCGAGGTAGGCCCCCAGCGCCGTGGCTGCCGGGCGCCCGAAGATGAGGTCCCGCTCCTTCCGACCCTTGCCCAGGACCCGCAGGCGCCGGCGCCCGAGATCGACGTCGGACAGGGACAGACCCGCGAGCTCGCTGATCCGCATTCCGGTCGCGTAGAGGAGCTCGAGGATGGCCGCGTCACGCCGGTGGAGCGCATCCGAGAGCGGGCGGTCCGTCGGCCGGCGGGCCGGAGCCTCGACCAGGCGCTCTGCCTCGTCCACGCTCAGAACCCGCGGCAGTCGACGCGGCCGACGCGGGGAGCGGACGCCGACCATCGGATCCGCGGCGATCCACTCCTGTCGCACCGCGTGACGGTAGAAGCTGCGGGCCGCGCTGAGCCGGCCGCCGACCGCGGATGCCGACAGCTCGCGGGCGGCGAGAACCGCCAACCACGCCCGCAGGTCCGCTCGATCCGGTGCCCGCCAGTCCGCGCCACGGCCGCTGAGAAACGCCCCCAGCTCGCCGAGGTGGCGACGGTACTCGACCACCGTGCCGGGTGAGGCGTGGCGGGTTTCGAGGTGGGCGGTGAACCGATCGACGGCGGACGCGAACCCGTCTCGGGTGAGCGCCGCCGGCTCAGGCACGCGGTGAGGCCCGCCGTTTGGCGCCACGCCGCCGTGGCCGTCGACCAGATGAGGCTCCGTTCGCCTTCCCGGCCCGCTTACGGATGTAGCGGCAGTCCGGGTATCGGTTGCACCCGACGAAGGGCCCGTACCGCCCACGCTTCGCGGCCAGGGTGCCCTGCCCGCACTCGGGACACACTTCGCCCACGCCCTCCAGGTCCGCAGGGGCCGCCCCGTCGGGGCCGGCGGTGGCAGGATCAGGCTCCGGGCGATGGATGTATTTGCAGTCCGGATAGCGACTGCAGCCGAGGAACGGCCCAAACCGGCTGCGCTTGCCGGTCAGCGTCCCCTCCCCGCATTCGGGGCACGTCTCGCCGGCGCCTGGCAGGTCGAGGGCGGGGTCTTCCTCGCCCGGCAGTGGCATCGTGTGCTTGCATTCGGGATATCCGCTGCAGCCGAGGAACCACCCGTTCTTGCCGAGGCGCTTCAGCATCGGATGGCCGGAGACCGGACAGATGATGTCGGTCTCCTCGACGTTCTTCGGGATCTCCTCCTTGCCGCGGCGGACGAGCTCCTCGAACGGCACCCAGAAGTCGCGGACCATGGGCACCCATTCGCGGCGGCCGCCGGCCACCTCGTCGAGCTGGGTTTCCATGCGCGCCGTGAACTCCGGGTCGACGACATCGGCGAAATGCCCGGTCAGCATGTCGGTCAGGAGGAACGCCTCCTCGGTGGGGTGCAGCCGACGGTCGCGGAGCTCGACGTAGCCACGTGCCCGGATGACCTCCATCGTCGGAGCGTAGGTCGACGGACGGCCGATGCCGTGCTCCTCGAGCGCCTTGATCAGGGTGGCCTCGCTGAAGCGCGGCGGTGGCTCGGTGAAGTGCTGGTCCGAGACCAGCTCCACCAGCTCGAGGGTCTCGCCGACGGCGAGGTCCGGGAGCTTCGGTGCTGCCGGGTCCTCCTCCTCGTCCCGTCCCTCGATGTAGACCGCCTGGTAGCCGTCGAAAATCCGCTTCCGCGCACCGGCGTGGAGCAGGTAGCGGCCGGCCTCGACGTCCACTCCCACCTGATCGAAGACGGCGGGCGCCATCTGGCTGGCCATCGCTCGTCGCCAGATGAGGTCGTACAGCCGGGCGTGGTCCGGCTTGAGCGCCCCCTCCAGCGATTCCGGGGCCCGGGCGAAGCTCGACGGCCGGATCGCCTCGTGCGCCTCTTGGGCCCCGCGCGACCGCGTGCGGTAGGTGTTCGGCTGCTCGGGCACGGAGCTGGTCCCGTACCGCCCGGCAATGACCTCGCGGGCCTCCGCCACGGCGCTGGCGGCAATGGTCACCGAATCGGTGCGCATGTAGGTGATCAGCCCGACCTGCCCCTCCGGCAGGGAGATCCCCTCGTACAGCGCCTGGGCGGCCGACATCGTGCGCCGGGCATTGAAGCCCAGCTTGCGCGACGCCTCCTGCTGGAGGGTGCTCGTCGTGAACGGTGGAGGCGCGTTCTGGCGCCGCTCGCTGCGGGTGACGTCGCTGACCACGTACGTGGCCTCGCGGAGGCCGGCCACGATCGCCGCGGCCTCGTCGCCGGAGCTGACCTCCGCCTTCTGGCCGTCGACCTTGGTCAGACCGATCCGAAAGACGACGCCCGTCTCCCCGCGGCGCACGTCGGCGCCGATGGTCCAGTACTCGACCGGGACGAAGGCCTGGATCTCGCGCTCGCGGTCGACCACCAGGCGGACGGCGACGCTCTGCACCCGTCCCGCAGTCAGGCCACGGCGGATCTTGCTGGCGACCAGCGGACTGAGCTTGTACCCGACCAGTCGGTCGATGATCCGGCGCGCCTGCTGGGCGTCCACCAGGTCGAGGTTCAGGTCGCGCGGGCTGGCGAACGCGGCCTCGATCGCGGTCTTGGTGATCTCGTTGAATGTGACCCGCCGGATGCGATCCCCATCGATGCCGGCATGCTCGGCGATGTGCCAGGCGATCGACTCGCCCTCGCGGTCGAGGTCCGTGGCCAGCCAGACCGTGCCGGCAGAGCGGGCGGCGGCTGTCAGGCGCTTCAGCTCGTCCGCACGGTCCGGCAGGGGCTCGTAGCGGGGCGCGAAGTCGTGCTCGAGGTCGACCCCGAGGCCCTTTCGCGGGAGGTCGCGGACATGGCCGTACGAGGCGAGGACGTGATAGCCGTCGCCGAGATAGCGTTCAATGGTCTTCGCCTTGGCCGGCGACTCAACGATGACGAGGTCGCCGCCCGTGGCCCGGGGTCCCGACATCGGTGCGGGAGTGTAGCACCGGGTTTCCGCGGCGCTGGTACCGGCGGCTTACCGCCGGTCGCCGGCTCAGTCGGTGAAGTCCCAGACGACGTACACCCTGCCGCCGCCGATCGCGATGCCGATGCCGACCCGGTGGTAGTTGGGGCTGAGGATGTTGTCCTTGTGGTTGCCGCCGCCCGGGAAGGGCTCGGCCATGAACTGGGCATGGCACCAGTTCAGGGTGGCCTCCACCGACGCGCCGCCGAGGTAGCAGATGTTCTCGCCGGAGTTCCCGTACGACACGCCGCCCGCGGTGAGACGCTGCCGATAGGTCATCCCGCTGAGCGACGTGTGGCTGAAATAGCCGTAGGTCGCCATGTCGGCGGCGTGGCCGTAGGCCACCGCCGAGATGGTCGAGTCGAGGGCCAGCGGCGCGCGTCCGTACGACGCGCGTGCGGCATTCACCTGGTTCAGCCCGTACTGGGCCCCGCTCCCGGAGACCGGGACGGCCGGCGTGGCAACGCGAGCCGGGCCGGCCGTCGTGAATCCCCACGAGAAGGTGACCGGGTTCCCGTCGAGGTCGCGGGCGCCGGAACCGAGCGATGCCGTGTACGCGCGGCCCGCACCAAGGTCGGCGGTCGGGTCGAAGGTCATGACCGTGGCATCACCGCTCCAGGAGACGGAAGCGGCGATCGCCTGGCCGGTTGCGGCATCGGTCAGGCTGACCGCGGCTCCGGTCCGGGCGACGTCCATCGGCTGACTGAAGCTGATCTGGATCGAGGCTGCGGCCGAGACGCCGCGCTCACCGATCCCCGGCGCGACCGTGAGCGCGAGGGCCAGCGGTCGGGTCGTGAAGCTGAAGCTCGTGTCGCCACCGATCAGGTTGCCGCCCACGTCGCGAGCGCCGGCCACGGTGACCGTGTATCGGGTGCCCGCCGCGAGACGGCCGCCGGGGGTGAACCAGAGGGTGGTTCCTTCCCACGCCAGCGACCCGGCGGTGGCCGGCGAGATCCGGAACGCCTGCTCGGTGGCTGCCGGAGTCATGGCGGTGCTGAATGTGACACCGACGCGGGTGCCGGCGCTGGCATCGGTTTCCAGGTCGTCGCTCAGGGCGCTTGTTGCGGCATCCGGCGGGCCGGTCGAAGCCATGACCTCCTGGCGGATGACGGGCAGCTGGGACGGGGTGTCGACCACGCCGTCGACTCGGAGCCGAACCACCTGCGGTGCGGTCTGGGTGGTGAATGACGCCCGCCAGTCCGCCGCCAGGCCACGGCCGTCGGCCATCGGCGTTCCAGCCGGGACGTGGACGACGTAGCGCTCGTCGACCGCCCAGCGGGGAGCCGGGATGAGGGTCAGCGCGCTCCCGTCGGCATTCCAGCGCAGGCTGACGTCAGTCGCCGGGGCGAGGCCCAGGGCGGCCGCCACCGCCGACCGGTCCATCGGTCCGGGGAACTTGAGGACGACCGGCTCACCGGAGGGCAGGCCCTCGCCGATGTTTGCGGGCAGGATGGATTCCTGGCGCGGCGGCAGGCTGGAGTCCGGCCTGGATGACCGGTGCGGCAGGGATGGCCATCCCAACCGCCACCGCGAGGGCAGTGGCAGCGACCGTGAGATGGGTGATGACCCGATGTCGGCGTATCGGCGCGGCGTACGCGACCAATCGGCGAAGGTCCCCCGCGACTTGTGTCGACGGAGAGGGCAATAGACAGTTGCTCCTGCGGACCGGCGGGCAGCATCGTATACGGCCCGAGGGTCTTGAGGGGAGCCCGAAGTATAGCCCGAACACGCAATCAGGCGCTCGCCACGATCGGAACCGGTGGCGCAGGCGTGGTTCCCCACCCGCTCCGCCGTGCTTCCAGGGTGGCGTGGAAGGTCGCGCCCGAGTAGGCGGTGACCAGCCCTCGGGCCTCGAGCATGGTCAGGGTCGCCGCCAGCAGCGAGGTGGGCAGCTTGACCCGTGGGGCGAGCTCCTCGATCGACCCGGAGCGCTTCAGGATGGCGGCCAGGACGAGCCCTTCGGCTTCCGACAGCGAGCGAACGCTGACCGGGAATTTCCCCCGCTGCAGACCGATGAGGTGGAGCAGGGCGGGCGGTGACGTGACCAGGGTCGCGACGTGGTCGGCGATCAGGCGGTTCGTCCCGCGCGAGGTGGCCGCGTCCATCGGTCCCGGCACGGCGAACAGCTCCCGGCCGTATCCGATGGCCGCATCCGCGGTCAGGAGCGCGCCGGAGTGGTCCGGCGCCTCGACCACGACCACCGCCTCGGACAGGCCGGCGATGATCGTGTTCCGGCGGGCGAAGTCCGGCCGGCCGGGCCGCTGGCCGGGCGGCAGCTCGCTGAGCAACGCGCCGCCGGAGCGGACGAGGCGCCTCGCGAGCTCGTGATGAACCGGCGGATAGATGCGGTCGATGGGTGAGGGCAGGACCGCCACGCTCCGGCCTCCGGCGGCGATCGCGGCCGCGTGGGCCACTGCGTCGATGCCGACCGCCAGCCCGCTCACGACGGTGACGCCCGCGCGCGCCAGCTCATCGCCGATCTCCTCCGCCGCGGCGCGCCCGTAACCGCTCGGGCGGCGAGTGCCCACCACGGCCACCGCGGTCGCCTGCCAGGCGGCGGGGTCGCCGGCGGCCCACAGGACCGCGGGTCGCGGATCGAGATGGGTGAGGCGGGGCGGGTACGAGCCATCGAGCGCGGTCAGGGGCCGGATGCCCCTCGCACGGCCGCGAGCGGTCAGCTCCGCCGCCAGGGCGTGCAGGCCCTGCGCCCGGGCACGGCGAACCTGGTCGGTCGCCGCCCTCCGCACGTCGGCGGGAAGGGCCGTCACGACCTGCTCCACCAGTCCGGCCTCCCACGCAGCACGGAGGCTGCCGGCTTGGGCCACCAGGCGGGCGACGGACACCGGGCCGATGCCGGGGACCTGGGCGATGACGATCCAGTACGGGCGTTCGCGATCCGGGTCGAGGTCGGCGAGGGCGAGCCCCGTCCACGCGCCCGGGCGCCGCAGACCGCGACTGGCGAGCGGGACGGTCACGCGGCCACCGGCGGACGGTAGCGGAGGGCCTCCTCGACGTGAGCCGGGCGCACGACGTCGGACGCCTCCAGGTCGGCGATCGTGCGTCCCAGCCAGGCGGCACGATGGGCGCGGCGCGGCGACAGGCGGAGGGCGCGGACCAGCGTCGTCAGGCTGCGCAGGGCGTCCGGACCGAACCCGAGGTCGCCGGACAGGGCATCCGGGCCGAGCGTGGCGTTCGGAGCGCCCTGCCGGTCCTGCTGTCGGGTCCAGGCATCCCGCACCCGCCCCGCGACCGTCGCGCTGTCCTCGCTGTCACGATCGGCGAGGACCCGGCGCGGCTCGTTCAGGGTCACCCACAGATCGATCCGGTCGCGGAGCGGCCCCGACAGGCGGCGTCCGTAGCGCTGGACGACCGCCGGGTCGCAGTCGCAGGCTCGAGCCCGCGCGCCGAACCAGCCACACGGGCAGGGATTGAAGGCGGTGAGCAGCGTGAAGCGCGCCGGCAGGCGCAGCGCCCCCTCGACCCGCGCGATCGCCACCTCGCCCGACTCGAGCGGCTGGCGCAGGGCGTCGAGCGCGTCGGACCGGAACTGGAGCAGCTCGTCGAGGATGAGCGCCCCCCGGTGGGCCAGGCTCGCCTCGCCGGGCCGGATCCGCTCCCCGCCCCCGACGAGGGCCTGGACCGAGGTGGTGTGATGCGGAGCGCGGACGGGCCGAACGCGAGTCAGCGGCACGTGCCGATCCGCCAGCCCGGCAACCGAGTAGATGCGGCTGACCTCCACCGCCTCCCGGTCGTCGAGGGGCGGCAGCAGGCCGGCCGCCGCGGACAGGAGGAGGGTCTTTCCGACCCCCGGCGGTCCGACCAGGGCGAGGTTGTGCCCGCCGGCGAGTGCGATCTCGAGCGCGCGTCGCGCGACGGCTTGCCCCACCACATCGCGCAGGTCCACCGCGGCGGCGGGTGGCGTCCAGGCCGGCAGCGGGGTGGGCATCGCGGCTGGGAGCGGCCGGACGCCCGCGAGATGCGCGACCGCGTCGCCCAGCGAGCGCGCCCCGTGGACCACGATGCCGGAGACCGCCGCCGCCTCTACGAGGTCGTCGCGGGCGACCACGGCCGAGCGATGCCCCGCGTCGCGCGCTGCCGCGACGAGGGCCAGGGTGCCGGGCACCGGGCGCAGCGAGCCGTCGAGAGCGAGCTCGCCGAGCAGCGCGGTGGCCCGCAGCTCCGCATCGAGCTGGCCCGATGCCGCGAGGAGGCCGACGCCGATGGCGAGGTCGTGGGCGGTGCCCTCCTTCGGCAGGTCGGCCGGGGCGAGGTTGACCGTGATCCGGCGTGCGGGCACCTCGAAGCCGCTGTTGCGGATGGCGCTCCGGACCCGCTCGCGAGCCTCCTGCACCGCGCTGCCGGCCAATCCGACAATCGTGAGTCCGGGCAGGCCGAACGCGACGTCGACCTCGACCCGGACCGGCACCGCCTCCACCCCACGGATGGATGCGCTCATCGTCTCGGCCAGCACCGCCCCGCTCCCGGAGGCAGGCACGAAGGAATGAAAGCCGGCGCCGCCTGCTCGCCTCCCTGATCCGGCGGCGACCGGCGGCCGAAGTGTCCGGGTGGGCGGTTACGCGGGGATTAGGCGGCGGTTGCCTCGGTCAGGCCTCGACCTCGACGACCGACAGCTCCTTGTCGACGGTGGCCGCGAAGTCGCTGACGGCCTTGGCGAGCGGGCTCCCGGGACGACTGATCATGAATGGGGCGCCGGAGTTCAGCGCACCGATGGCGCCACGATACTCGTTGATCACCTTGTGGCTGATCGGTCGCCCGAGGACGCTCTCGGCGTTGGCGATGTTGATGCCGGTGAACGCGTTCGAGCGATTGAGGACGAGCTGGACCTTGTCCCGGGAATACCCGAGCTCGTTCATGGTTTTCAGCACGAGCTGGACGTTCTTCAGGCACGACAGGTCGGCGGTGAGGATCACGTACACGACGTCGGCTTCGTCGAACAGGTGAATCGTGATGTTGTCCAGGCTCCGCTGGGCGTCAATGACGGTGTAGTCGTACAGACCGCGCATGAGGTCCACGACGTGCGACAGCGCGTCGGGCGACGCGCGGTGGCTCTCCACCACGACATCGGCCTGCTCGGGGGCGGTCGGGGCCAGCAGGAGGTCGATCCCCGATGAATGGGACACGACCAACCGCCGGAGGAGATCGGCGTCGAGCTCCGGTTCGGACATCGCGTTGACGATCGAGGCGGTATCGAGCTTGAGGTCGAGAAAGACGCGCAGATCGCCGAACTGCAGGTTGGCGTCCACCAGCGCGACGCGGCGCTTGTGCTCGGCGGCGAGGGCGATGGCGGTGTTGATCGCCAGCGTGGTGTTTCCGACCCCACCCTTCGCGCCGTAGAAGACGATCACCCGCCGCAGCGTCGCCTGGACCGATCCCGCTCGCGGGCCGCCAAGGCCGCTGCGGGCCAGCAGGGCCCGGATGCGAGCCATGAGCTCGGCCGGGTGGAACGGCTTGACGATGTCGTCATCGGCGCCCGCCCGCAGTCCCTTGACCCGCTGGACGACGTCGGCCTCGGTGGTGAGGAGGAGGATCGGGACGCGATGACCCGCGGCCTCCGCGCCGCGGATCCGCGTGATGGCCTGGTAGCCGTCGATGCCCGGCAGGGCGGCGTCCATGAGGATGAGGTCCGGCGACTGCTCCGCCGCCAGTGCGATGCCGGTCTCGCCGTCGCCGGCCAGCAGGACGTCGAACCCCTCCTGCTTGAGGGTGAAGCTCAGGACGCGCTGGATGTTGAGGTCGTCGTCGACGACCAGGACCTTTACTGCCATGGGGCCTCGCGAGAGCCCCGGCCGGTCCGGCAGGTCCGCATCCGACCCGGGCGCGGGGCGGATTATAGTCGGCTGCCCGGTCGCTCCAGATAGGTGTCGAGGAACGCGAGCACCCGGCGCACGTACTCCGCCCCGCCCACCACTCGCGCTTCCCCGTGCGCCGCACCCTCGACGACGTACAGGTCCTTCGGCTCTCCGGCCGCCTCGTACAGGCTCACCGATTGCCTCCAGCTGACGAGCTTGTCGTCGCGCGGGGCAATGAGGAGGAGGCCCCGGGGTGCGACGTCGGCGACCCGATCGACCGGCGACAGGAACCGGGTCCGTGCCCGCAGCGCGGCGCCGGCGACGACCAGCCACGACCCCAGTCCGGGCAGGGGAAGTCGCTGCTCGCGCATCCGGTTCGCGATCGGGTGCCGGATGTCGGCGTAGGCCGCATCGGCCACGACCGCGGCGACCGGCAGGTCGGGCGCGGCGAGGATGGCCGTCGCCCCGCCCATGCTGATCCCGTACAGGGCGATCGGGCCGAGACCCCGGCCCTCGAGCAGGCGAACAGCGGCGGCCACGTCCCGTCGCTCGGCCGAGCCCAGGGTGGTCGCCGCCGGGTCCGATGCGCCATGGCCGCGGAAGTCGAACTGGAGGACGTGGTACCGCTCCCGGAGCCAGGGCACGAAGAGCGAGAGCCAGGGCACGCGATGCCATGAGAAGCCGTGGAGGAGGATCACGGCCGCCCGGGTGTCGCGCGCCGCGGGGATCAGCCACCCGTCGAGGGTGACTCCGTCATCGGTCGTGAACCGAACCGCCTCGTGGGGCAGGCCGAGCTCCGCCGGTGACCGCGGCAGGTCGGCGATCTCGTCCTCTGGGTGAATGACTGGCGTCACCACCCGCCGCGAGCCGACGACCCCCAGGTAGCCCAGGTAGCCGGCGGTCAGCGCGCCGACGAGCCCGCCGAGGGCGGCCAGCAGGCCGCGGCCCCGTGAGCCGCCTGACCGGCTCAGGGCTCGGTGCTCCCGACGCCGAGCGTGGCGCCGATGCGGCGGGTCAGCTCGGTGACCTCCATCGGGACGATCCAGGTCTTGCTCTCGGAGGAGGCAAGCGCGCGGAGGACCTCGAGGTACTGGATCTGCATCGTCTTCTCGTCCACCCCGCTGGCGGCGCCGAAGATCGTGGTCAACGCCGTGCCGTAGCCCTCGGCCCGCAGTGCCTGGGCCTGCCGCTCACCTTCGGCCCGCAGGATGGCGCTCTGCTTGTCGCCCTCGGCCCGCAGGACGGTGCTCTGCTTGTCGCCCTCGGCGACGTTGATCGAGGCCTGCCGGGTGCCCTCCGACTCGGTGATCACGGCACGTCGGTTCCGCTCCGCGCTCATCTGGCGGTTCATCGCGTCCTGGATGTCGCGTGGTGGTTGAATTTCCCGGATCTCGACGCTGGTGATCTTCACGCCCCAGCGCTCGGTCACCTCGTCGAGCTTGGCGCGCAGGATGTGGTTGATCTCCTCCCGCTTGGCCAGCACGTCGTCGAGCGGAATGTCGCCGATCACGGCCCGCAGGGTGGTCGCCGCCAGGGCCTGGGAGGCGCCCGTGAAATCGGTCACCGCGGTGACGGTGATCATCGGCTCGAACACCTTGGAGTAGACGAGGAAGTCGATGCTGATCGGGGCGTTGTCCTTCGTGATGCAGCTTTGCTGGGGGATCTCGAGGAAGCTCTCCCGGAGATCGACCTTGACGGCCTGCTGGACGATCGGGATGAGCAGGACGAGACCCGGGCCCTGGGCGCCCTGCAGCCGCCCGAAGAAGAACACCACCAGCCGCTCGTACTCGCGGACAACGTGGACGATGCTGAAGATCAGCCACAAGAGCAGGGCCAGGGCGATGATCACCAGCGCGATCGGGATCAGGACTTCCATCGGTTACTCCTCTTCGGTGGGGTGGTCGGACCGGCTTCCGGCCGGCTCGACGATCAGCTCGAGTCCGTCAACGCCGACCACGCGGAGCGCCTCCCCGGGCCGGATGGATCCCTGCCGGCTCCGCGCCGTCCACGTCTCTCCCTGTGCGTGGGCAATGCCGGTCGGCGCGATCGGCGTTTCGGCCGTGCCGTCCGCACCGACGAGGGCAAGCATGGGCTGTGTCGGCGCCGCGCGGCGGCGCATTTGGACGGCCCCGCGGGCCACGAGAGCGATGAACCCGACGGCCAGGACGATCGGAATGCCGATGAGGATCGGGTTCAGCTCGATCTGGATCGCATCGGTCCCGTCGACGCCGGTGTAGAGCGCGGCCGCGCCAAGGATGAGGGCGATCACCCCGGCCACGGTGAGCAGGCCGTAGGAGGTCACGAACAGCTCGAGGGCGAACAGTCCCATGCCGATCAGGATCAGCACCAGGCCACCGATATTGAGCGGGAGGCTGTTGGAGCCGATGAAGGCCAGCACGATGGCGATGGCGCCCACGATGCCCGAGAAGAAGTTCGGGTTGTACAGCTCGGCCAGGATGCCGATGAAGCCGATGTTGAACAGCAGGAACGCGATGTTCGGGTCGCTGAGGAGGTGAATGAGCTCCTGGCCCACGTTCATGCCGATCGGCATCAGCTGGCGGCCGCTGAGCTCGGGCAGCGGCTCGCCGTTGAAGTGGTAGGCATAGCCGTCCGCTCGCTCCCCGGTGTCGACGGCCGCGAACAGCTCCTCGGTCGTCTCGGCCAGGATGTCGACGACCGGAGGCTCCATCTCGACCGCGTCCTCGGCACCGACGTTGGCCGCGTCGCGGACCGCCGACTCGGCCCAGTCCGCGTTGCGGCCGTGGGCCTCGGCCAGGCCCCGGATGTTCGCCACCAGGTCGTTCGTGATCTTGGCCGCGATGGTCGGCGGCAGCTCCTCCCCGCCCGATCCGACGACGGAGGCCGATCCGATGGTGGTCAGCGGCGCCATCGCGGCGACATCGCCGGCGAGCGTGATGAACGTTGCCGCCGACGCGGCCTGCCCGCCTGAAGGCGTGACCCAGGTGATGACCGGGATCGGGCTGTTGAGGATGGCCTTCTCGATCCGGTCGGTGCTGGTGAGCTCCCCGCCGGGCGAGTCGATCTCGATGAGCACGGCCACCGCACCGGCCTCGTCGGCCGCCGCGATCCCCTCTTCGATGTAGCTCGCGTTGACCTGGTCGATGACGCCGGTCAGCTCGAGGACCGCCACCGGCTCCTGGCCGGCCAGCACCGACCCCGCCAGCCCGGCGAGGACGAGGGCGCCGAGGACACCGCGCCGGAGGGATGCCACGCTTCGAGTATAGGCGTGGGCCATCGCGGTGCCACTCAGCCGGTCGAGGGCCCCCAGAGCGCGCGGACCACGAGCTGCGACCACGACTCCATCCGATCCCACGCCGCCCGGATCTCGTCGGCGCTGGCCAGGCGTCCGGACAGCTTCTCGTGCTCCCGCACCGAGAACGGTCGACCGGCGGCCTCGACCTCGTAGACGAGACCGAGGTGCACGGCGCCCACGGGGTTTCGATCGTCGTTCAGCAGACCGATGGGCTCGAAGTGCGGGTCCCAGTCGGCCTCGATCTCCTCGACCCACTCGCGCCGCAGCCCGGTCGCGATCGGATCCTGGCCGTCGTCCACCGGATTGACGTGGCCACCGACGCCGATCGTGGCCCGATGGTGCAGGCGGGCGTCGCCGCCGGCCGCCGTCCGCTCCATCAGGAAGGCCCGCTCCCCGTCCCGGACGACGACATACGGAATCAGCTGCTTGTGGGTTGGGTCGGTCTCGGCGGCCGCGCGATCCATCCAGCGGCCCGTTCGCGCGACGGCGTCCAGCAGATCGGCCATCTGGTTGCCCTCGAACGGCCGGAGTCCCGTGTAGTCGCATCCGCCCGGGACGTCCTCGCGGGGAAGCACCAGCACGCGCTCGGTCATCGGTCAAACACGCTCAAATAGTGGTGCAGCCGCGCGCCGGAGGTGCGGTTCGGGGCGGTTCTGCAAGGTGCCCTGCAAGGTGGATCGGCCTACACTCCGTGCCCGCCATTCGTACTCGTCAGCGGAAGTACGAAAGTCCCTCCGCTCCGGCGATACCGGGGAAAGCGTAGCGGAGGTGCCCACGCTGCGAGGACCACCCGTTCGCAGGGAGAAGCGAGGCGGGTCGCGTGCAGAGCCGGGAGGCCAGTCCCTGGTCGAGTTCGCACTGTGCTTCCGCTCCTGCTCGTCATCCTTCTCGCCATCGCCGACTTCGGTCGCGTCTTCTCGGCCGCCATCACGATTCGAGGCCGGGACTCGAAACGCGGCCGAGGTTGCCGCCCAGGATTACCTCCGCAATCCCCCTGGGAGCCCACCGCGGCCGATGACGGACCCCGCCCCGCGGCTGGGCGACCCCGACTACAACGGGGTCGCCTATTACGCAGCCCTCCACGCTCTCGCCGCGCAAGTCGCATGCCGCGAGCTACGCCTGCTACCGAACACGACCTACGTTCCCGACGACCCGCTCACAGCCCCGAACGAGGAGATGTGCTTCGAAGAGGACCCGAGCTCGCCGGATGACCCCCAGTCGGTGCCGCTCATCATGGTCTGCGTCCATGACGGTGTCGATCCGTTCTGTGCATACGCCGCGTACGGCGAGACGATCCCCGCCGATGATCCCTGCAGCAATCTTCGTCCGCCTCCCAACAACTCGATCGCGTTCGTCGAGGCGGGTCCGGACCCGCTGGAGACCCGGTACGTCGAAGTAAGGGTCTGCTACCAATTCACAACGCTGTATGAGTTCCTATCTATCGGGGATATCTTCCTCAAAGCGGACCACACCTTCGCCATCGGATTCGATCCTCCGCCCGCGACTCCCGAGCCGCCGACGCCCCCACCTGCACCCTCATCGGAAGAGCTGCCGACGCCAAGCCCCGAGGCTTCCGCGGAGCCGTCGGCCGAGGCGAGCGGGAGCCCGAACTGATGAAGCGATCACGTGACTCCCGCGGGCAGGCCCTCGTGGAATTTGCTCTGGTTGCCCCGCTGTTCGTCGTCACGCTGGTGGCGATCTTCACCCTGGGGATCGGCGTCTTCTACCAGCAGCAACTCACGAACGCCGCACGCGAGGCGGCTCGGTATGCGGCGATTCACAGTGCCACCTCCCAGTGCCCCACGACTTCCAACCGCGAACCGCAGTGGAGCCGCGTCGGGCCGGAAATCGATCAGGAAACATGGTTTGAGTGTGACCCTCCCACCCTGCGCTGGCCCAAAATGACGGCCCACGCTCGCGCCATGATCTGGGGCCTGGACACCAGCCAGGTCCATTTCGCCGCGTGCTGGTCGGGCTATTGGGATGACACTCCGATGGCTTGGGACGCGGCGCCGCTTGGCCCCGATGGGGTTGTCAACGAGTTCCGCGAATGCACTATTGGCGGAGTCGATCCCCGGACCAATAGCTCCGCCCTCGGGTGTCCGCCCCCGCTCACGAGCCTCTCCGACGACCAAGCGAGCAACCTCGCCGTTTCAAGTCCCCAGCAATCCGCCGCAAACCAGGTCACGATCTATGCCTGCTACATCTGGGCGCCGCCGTTCATCACCGATCTGCTGGGAGGCGGTATCACCATGCGCGCGGAAATCACCGAAGCCATGCACCACCAGCAATAGGACGAGTGTCGATGACGACTCACCGATCGGACGACAGAGGGCAGGTGTTGGTCATGACCGCGTTCGCGCTCTTCGGTCTTCTCGCCGTCGCAGCACTCGTGCTCGACCTCGGCTTCTCGTGGATGCTTCGCCGGCAGGAGCAGAACGCGGCCGACCCCGCCGCTATAGCCGCTGCGCGCTACATCCTGGAGGCAACCGGGCCGGGTGACCCGGTGGTCCAGGCCAAGATGGACGACGTTGCTTGCTTCTACGCGCAAGAGAACGGGTTCTTCACCGGTGACAGCGACTGCACGAATGCGATGGCTACGGCCGATCTGGAGGTCCTGTGGCCGCCGAGCGGCCCGCACGCAGATGAATTCTCCGGGCGGCCCGAGATGGTGCTGGTCGTCATCCACGCCGAGCATCCGCTGTTCTTTGGCCGCATTTTCGGGCAGTCAACAGCGTTTGTCGCGACAGGGGCCATTGCCGCCCGCGAGACTTCCAGCGCCAACTCGAATTCCCTGGTCGCGCTCCGACCAGATGGCTGCGACTCGGGAAAGACGCACGGGAATGGCGATATCGTCATCGAGCCCGTCGAGAACCCCGAGACTGAAGAGCCCTTCAGCGGGGGATATGTGCATGTCAACGATGCGTGCGCAGGCGGAACCTTCGACAACGCATGCGGCAGCGGGAGCGGCGGATTCCACCTGGGCGGTAATGCAGGCGCATCGCTGACCGCACCGCACCTCTACGTGCACGGAACGTGTCAGGCATCCGGCGGCTCGCTCACCACGCCTGTTACCGAGGGGGCGACTCCGATCGGCGATCCGTTGAGCCAACTAATTGGCCCGCGCCAAGAAGACTACCCGGCGGGCTTCTGTCCGAAGAAGCAGGGCAATCAGATCGTCTACGTTGCAAGTACGCCCACGTCGGTTGGATGCTCGTGGAACACGAAGGACACGACGGTTACCCTCACCCCGGGCGTCTACTGGGGCGGCTGGAACTTCTCGGGCCAAAACGTGACGGTGAAGCTCCTGCCGGGGATATACATCATCGCTGGTGGCGGCCTCACGATCACCGGATCCGCGGAAATCGACAGCACGCCAGACGCCATCGGCGGTGATCCGGATCCGTCCGCTTATCCTGCCCGCGTCCTCATATTCAGCACGGACAACACCATGGACCCTGACTGCGCGACGTCCACTCTGGCTCGCTGCATCCAAGGGCAGATCAAGATGAGCGGGCAGTCGAGCCTCCGAATGTGGGGCCTGACAAGTGGACCTTGGCGCGGTCTCCTCATGTGGCAGGACCGGCTGGGCCGGAACCCGGCGGCACCGATCGAGCTGGTGGGCCAGGGTGTTCTCGACTTGGCTGGAACGATCTACGCGCCTTTGGCAGACGTGAAAATCACAGGGAACGGCGAAGGGTCGGGAACCCTGGCCGTCCAGGTCATCTCATGGACCTGGGACATCGGAGGCAACGGCGAGCTTTACATGCCATACGACCCCAACAAGCTATACCAGCTCCAGCAGCGGGGGCTCGTCCACTAGAGCCGACGCGATCAGGCAGGCGAGATCGGTCCGGCTTTCGCCAGGCGCAGGGCGAGCTGAGCCGCCTCGCGCGGGTCGCGGGCGCGGTGCAGGCGCGGGCCGCCGACGCGCTGGTCGGACTCGATCCGCCACGACCCGAGGGTCACCACCTCACGGCCCATCCGCAGGGCCAGCCCGATCTCCGACAGCGTCCCGTGCCGGCCGCCGACCGCCAGGACGGCATCGGCGGCGGTGACGACCACCAGGTTTCGCACCACGCCGAGCCCGGTGGGGATCGCCACCTTCACGTACTCGTTGGCCTCCGCCGGATCAGTCCCGGGCAGGATGCCGATGGTCAGCCCGCCGGCGCCGGCGGCGCCCCGCGACGCGGCCCGCATCACGCCGCTCATGCCGCCGGTCACGACCGTGGCGCCGCCGCGGGCGAGGAGCTGCGCCGCCTCCTCGGCCCAGTCGAGGATCCGATGAGCGTCCGGCCCCCGGGGGTCGCCGTCGCCGATGACCGCGACCACCGGAGGACGCGGTAGGCGGGGCGGGAGGTCAGCCACGCCCCGATCCTGCGCCGCCCAGCGGGAAGCGCGCAAGTTCCTCGTAGCGAGCCGGTCCCCGGCCCAGGTGGCTGCGGAACAGGACCACGTCGCGGACGACGAAGTCGGTCGTCGGGAAGATCCGGCCCGAGAGCCACCGGTCGAGCGGTTCTCCGCGGCGGACGCGGCTCCGGCCCAGGGTCAGGTGAGGCCGCAGACGGCGCCATTTCTCGGCCGGGAGGACGACCTTCTGCACGGCATCTGCGAGATCCCCCAGCTCACGCCTCGAGTCGTCGATGCCGAGCCACACGCTCTGTGCCGCGGTCGCTCGCGGGAAGGCGCCGAGCGCTCCCGTCCGCATCGGGAGCGGCGAGAACGACGGCGGCAGGCCGGCGATCACCGATTCGAGCGCCCGGCTGAGCCCGGGCACGGCCGCTGCATCGGTCGCACCGAGGAAAGCGAGGGTGACATGCCAGCCGTCGGGATCGGTCCAGCGCAGGTCTGGGGCGCCGGGTTCGCCCTTCCATCCGTCGACCGCGGCCGTCAGGTCGTGGCGGAGGGCGTCCGGGACGGGGACCGCCACGAAGCAGCGCCAGGTTTCAGCTGAGTCGGGCATCCACCAGGGGGAGCAGCTCGTCCAGGGAGGTCAGGACAGGGACGTCGTCGGGCGGCGGCTGGTACCGGCCGCGCCGGTCGATGAGGACGGCAAAGATGCCGACCCCGCGCGCCCCGGCCACGTCGGCATCCAGGTGATCGCCGACGTGCAGGACCGATGCCGCCGGCACGCCGGCGCGGTCAAGCGCCCATTCGAAGATGCCGGGATGGGGCTTGTCGAATCCGATGCGGGCGCTGGCCGCGACGAAGTCCAGGAACGGGCCGATGCCCAGCCCGTCGAGGAGCTCGGGCAGCTGCCAGGCCCAGTTCGAGACCGCGCCGAGCACGAGGCCGCGTTCCTTGAGGGCGGCCAACGCCGGCCGGACGTCGGGGAACACCTGCCAGGTGGCCGGGTCCTGGAAGAGCTCGGCGAGGTGGAGAAAGAACTCGTCGGGCAACGGCTCCATGCCGAGCTGATCGAACGCGTGTCGGTCCATCTCGACCAGTCGCCGATGGCTGTGCTCCGGGCTGGGCTCGAAGGTGCCGTCGAAGCCGTAGCCGCCGCCCTGGTAGACCTTGCGGAGGGCGGCCTGGAGGTCGTCGAAGTCGACGACCACCCCGTATCGATCCAGCGCGCGCGCGTAGACGTGCTCCCACGTCGGGTCGGGACGCATCAGCGTCTCGCCGACGTCGAGGAACACGGCGCGCAATGGGTCGGCGGAGGGCCGGGCAGGATCCACGGGGGACAGCCTAGGCGACGCTGGACTCCTGCTTGGACAGGATCTGGTAGATCTCGGTGCGGTACTGCACGCCCGACGAGTGGCGCGACAGCCAGCGGAGGTAGTCCGGGTCCTGGCGGGCGAGATCGCGGAGGGTCCAACCGGCGTAGCGGCCGTGGCTCAGACGGGTCCCGGCCGCCATGCCCCGCGGCGGCGGCGGCACCGCGCCCGGCCCGCCGGCCGTGACAGCGGGCAGGTTCGCGCGCTTCCGGGCGGTGTCGTGCCGGGCGCGAACGTGCGGGTCGCGCACCAGGGCGTAGGCGAGGTTGAGGTCGGCCATCCGCTTCGCGGCGTACTGGGTCCCGTCGCGGTCGGGGTGATACTTCAGGGCCAGCGCGCGGTACGCGCCGTGGATGACCTCGTCTTCGCAGTCGGGCGCGACCTGCAGGACCCGGTAGGCGTCCATGGCGAGGACGGGCGCCCTATTCGGTGTAGAGCCGCTCTTCGATCAGCTTCTCCGCGGTGATCCGGCCATTCGGATCGAAGCAGGAGTACTGGAAGAGCTTCTGCCACTCCAGGTCGACGTTGTCCTGTCCGCCGCGGTTCTTCTCGACGGTGGCCACGACCCAGTCGCGGTACCGCTGGGCCTGGTACGGGTTGAACTCGATGTTCACCTTGGCCACGATGTTGTACTTGTCGTTCAGGATCAGGATGATGTCGGCCTCGTAGTTGATGGCGCTGCTGCCGCGGAGGTGGTGGTTCCGCAGCCGCTTGGCCTTCAGGCCCTCGCGGTCGGCGGCCACGATCGCGACCACGCCGATCTCGCTCGCCAGCGCGATGTCCTTGAGGCCGTTGACCACGCGGGTCACCTTCTCGGTCTCGTCGGCCGGCTCGGGGATGACGGGCACCTTCTGGAGGTAGTCCACGAACAGGACGAGGCGGCGCTCGTCATCGCCCCGCTTGGTGTCGACCAGGGCGTGCAGGTTGTCGATCGTGCTGCCGTTGGCCGTGCCGCGCATGAGGTACATCGAGTTGCCGTAGCGGGCGATCCGCTCCAGGCTGGGCCGGAGGCGTGGATTCGCGCCGAGCTTGGCGACCTGGCCCGCCTCGGCCGCGGCCTCGAAGGTGGACAGGACCTCCTGCCGGACGTCCTGGATCTTCACTGCGCCGGTTTTCTTGGGCAGCGTGGAGAGGGCCGACTCCATCGCGATCATGCGCTGGATGAGGTAGTCCTCCTCGTGCTCGAAGCACACGTACAGGACGGTCGCCTGGCCTGAGGCGGCCATGTTGCGGGCCATCTGGAGGGCGAGCGTCGTCTTGCCCGACCCCTGGGCGCCGCCGATGAGCATCAGCTCCCCGGATCGCAGCCCGCCGCCGATCGCCTTGTCGAACGGCACGAACCCGGTGGCCACCGGCTGGAGGTCGCCGACACGGCCCTCGGACACCCGCTCATTGAGGTTGGTGAGCACCTCCAGCGCGCTGCGCGGGTCCAGCGACACGCCATCGGTCTCGAGCTTCCAGTCCGCCTCGGCGGCCTGCGGAGCGGTCGATTCGTCGATCATGTTGGAAGGTCGGCCTCGCTGTCGTGCCTTGGTCCGGGCAGGTGCCCGGACGCACCAGCCGCGAGAGTATACGACCAGCGTTTCCCGATCCGGAATGGGCCGATAGGACTAGCGCCGTCCCGGCCGGGACGGCGGGGCTCAGGCAGGCTGGGGAGCCGGGCCGCGGCGGCGGCGCGGGGTCGGCTTGGCGTCGCCGTCGGCCGGCGCGGGAACCTCGTCCTCGGTCGTGACGTCGGCCGGCTTCGGCCCGCCCAGGTCGCGCGGGGGCAGGACGCCGTCCCACAGGGCCTCGAACTCGGCCGCCTCGATCGTTTCCTTCTCGACCAGCAGGTCGGCAAGACGGTCGAGGACGGCGCGGTGCTCGGTCAGCGCGGCACGGGCGCGGGCGTAGGCCTGGTCGATGATGGCCCGGACCTCCGCGTCGATCTTGGCCGCCACCTCGTCGGAGTAGTTGCGCTGCTCGCTGATCTCGCGGCCGAGGAAGATCATCTCCTCCTTCTTGCCGAAGGCCAGCGGTCCGAGCGCCTCGCTCATGCCGTACTGGGTGACCATCGCCCGCGCCAGGTTGGTCGCCTTTTCGATGTCATTGCTCGCGCCGGTGGTCGTGTCGCCGAAGACGATCTCCTCGGATACGTGCCCGCCCAGCATGCCGGCGATCTTGTCCTCGAACTCGGTCTTGCTGTGGAGGTAGCGGTCCTCGGCCGGCAGGCTCATCGTGTAGCCGAGGGCCATGCCCCGCGACACGATCGTCACCTTGGTCACCGGGTCGCACTTGGGGAGCACGCGCTGGACCACGGCATGGCCGCCCTCGTGGTAGGCAATGATCTTCTTCTCGTCCTCGGTGATGATCCGGCTCCGCCGCTCGGGTCCGGCGATGACCCGATCGACCGCCTCGGTGAACTCCGGCTGGGTGATCGTCTTCTTGTTGCGCCGCGCGGCGAGGATCGCGGCCTCGTTCACCAGGTTGGCGAGGTCCGCGCCCGAGAATCCCGGGGAGCGCCGAGCGAGGTCGTCGAGGTCGACGGTCTTGTCGAGCGGCTTGCCCTTGACGTGGACGTCGAGGATCTCCCGGCGGCCCCTGATGTCGGGGCGGTCGAGGACGACCTGGCGGTCGAAGCGGCCCGGCCGCAGGAGCGCGGGGTCGAGCACGTCCGGCCGGTTGGTGGCCGCGACCACGATGACGTTCGTGTTCGTGTCGAACCCGTCCATCTCGACCAGGATCTGGTTCAGGGTCTGCTCGCGCTCGTCGTGCGAGCCGCCCAGTCCGGCACCGCGCTGGCGGCCGACCGCGTCGATCTCGTCGACGAACACGATGCACGGGCTGTTGCGCTTGGCCTGCTCGAAGAGGTCGCGGACGCGGCTGGCCCCGACGCCGACGAACATCTCCACGAACTCCGAGCCGGAGATCGAGAAGAAGGGCACCCCCGCCTCGCCGGCCACCGCCCGGGCCAGCAGCGTCTTGCCGGTGCCCGGCGGGCCGACCAGCAGCACGCCGCGCGGGATCCGGGCGCCAAGGGCGTTGAACTTCTCGGGGTACTTCAGGAACTCGACGACCTCGGTCAGCTCCTGCTTGGCCTCCTCCACGCCGGCGACGTCGGCGAAGGTGACGACCGTCTTGCTGCCGAGGAACATTCGGGCTCGACTCTTGCCAAAGCTCATCGCCTGGTTGTTCGTGCCCTGGGCCTGGCGCATCATGAAGAAGAAGAACGCGCCGATGAGCAGCACCGGCAGCAGGGAGGCGATCAGGACGCCGATCCACTGCCCGGTCGCGCTCTCCGCCACCGCCTCGAAGCTGATCTCGCATCTGAGCCATGGAGGGCGCGCCCGTCGCCTCGCAGACCTCGGCGAAGACGTTGACCTGGTCCGACGGGACGATGGCCGTCTTCGTGGCTTCCGTCCCCACGAAGCTCACGGTGAGGGTCGTGCCGTCCTGGGTGACCCCGGTCACGCTCGCCTTCGGACGCATCGGTCAGCAGATCGCTGTACGCGTAGGGCGGGCCCGTCGTCCGGATTCATCAGGTACGTCCACAGCAGGGCCATGGCGAACAGGGCGCCGATGATGAGGATGCTGCTGCGGACGAGTCGGCTGTTCACGGGTCGAGGGCGGGGCTCCATGCGTGGGGGGGCGGGCACAGAGTATAGGGACGCCCCCCCATCCCAACAAATGGGCTCGAATGGGCTAGGTAGATCGGCTTACAGACCGATGACGATGCGCCGGCCGCGGACCGTGGCGGTTCGACCGCGCCCAAGGTCGATGGCGAGGCCGCCACGCGGACCGCCTGCCGCCTCGAGCAGGGCCTCGATGCGGTCCGCGGCCGGCGCCGGATCCCCGATCGCGAGGCGCAGGACCCGCCGTCCCAGGGCCCGTGGCGGTGGGTCGCGCCAGTCGATACCCTCCGGGCCCCGCCGCCGGGTGAGCTCGGCGGCGGCCAGGGCGTCGAGCAGCGCATCGTCATCCCCGGCCAGCGCGCCGAAGCGGAGGATCGCCTCCACGGCGGCGGGGTTCAGCGCCTCGAGGGCGGGCAGCACGTCGACCCGGATCCGGGCCCGGGCCCGGTGGCGGTCGTCGTTGGTCGGGTCGAGCCGGTACGGGATGCCCGCATCGTCGAGCGCGGCGCGGATCGCGGCCCGCCGAGCGTGGAGCAGCGGCCGGACGACGCGGCCGCGCCGCGCGGGCATGCCCCGCAGGCCGTGGAGCCCGGTCCCCCGGGCGAGGTTGAACAGCACCGTCTCGGCCTGGTCGTCCGCGGTGTGGGCGGTGGCGACCAGGGCGCCGCCGCCCAGCTCGGTGGCGATCTCCTCGAGGAATGCGTACCGCGCAACCCGGCCGGCCTCCTCGACGCCCATCCCGCCCGTCGACGCCTCCGCGGCGACATCGGTCCGGCGCAGCCGCCAGGGCAGACCCAACGCATCGGCGGCATCGGTCACGAACGTGGCGTCCGTCGCGGAGTCCGGGCGCAGGCCGTGGTCGAGATGGGCCACCACCATCTGCCAGCCATGGGTTGGGGCCAGCGATAGGGCACCGTGGACGAGGGCCGTGGAGTCGGGCCCGCCCGAGACGGCAAGAACGAGGGGTGCGCCGTCGGGGATCCCCAGCCTGCCTGCGCCCAAGGCGACCATCGCGCCGAGCGACGTGGGGTCGGAGGTGGTAGCGGAGGGCGGATTCGAACCACCGGCCAAGGGCTTATGAGTCCCCTGCTCTACCACTGAGCTACTCCGCCGCGGTCACCAAGAGTACCGATGCGCCGGGGTTGGGGCAAGCAATGACGAGGCACGGCTGAGATGTGCGAAACGGCCCGAGCGCAGGGCCCGGACCGTTTCAGCGAGATCGACGGGCGAAGCCCGGTCAGCTCGGAGAGGACGCGGGCTCTCCCTCGCAGCCCAGGCCGTCGCGCATCTCGTCGTAGGCGCCCTGGACCTCATCAACCCCGGCGCCGACCTCGGCGACCGCATCGGCCACCGGGATGTCGGTCGAGAAGTCGCCGATCTGCGACGCGAGGTCGTTCCACGCCGCCTCAACGGCGGCTTCGTCGGCCTCATCCACGGCCGCGACGGCGGTCTGAACCTCTCCCCACGCTGCCTGCGCGGAGTCCGCCGCAGCCTGGATGTCCTCGATCGAGTCCGTTGCCGGATCGACGTCGGCGATCGCGCGGACGGAGTCGGCGAAGGCGGCAAGGCTGTCGCACAGCGCCTGCTCGGCACTTGGCTGGCCAGAAGGCGACGAGCACGCTGCCAGAAGTCCGACCGCCAGCGCCACGCTGGCGACGGTGCGTCGATGTGTCAATCGCATGAAAATCCTCCGAGAGTTGCCCGGCGGGCGTCCCGGGCGTGGCTGCCGATCCTATCACCGGCCGTTTCCGGACGCTCAGTCGGCTGATAGACTCGCGTCGTGATTCGGGAGGGGCACCGTCCAACTTGCCCCGCGCAAGGAGAACTGAATGAGCTTCGGTGAATTCCTGTGGGGCATGGTCATCTTCTTCTTCTGGGTGATGTACATCTGGATGTTCATCGCCGTGTTCGGGGACATCTTCCGACGCGATGACCTGAGTGGCTGGCTGAAGGCGGGCTGGATCTTTCTGATCTTCATCCTGCCCCTGCTCGGCATCCTCCTGTACCTCATCGTGCGGCCGAAGATGACGGCCCAGGATCAGGCCATGATGGAGGCCGCCCAGGTGCGCGAGCAGCGGATGACCGGCTACTCGGCATCGGACGAGATCGAGAAGGCGAAGAAGCTGCTGGACTCGGGCGCCATCACCGCCGAGGAGTTCGACGCGATGAAGAAGAAGGCGATGCTGGCGGTCTAGCGCCGCCTCGCAGAGACGCAGCCGCCGGGAGACATCTCCCGGCGGTTCTGGTTTCGGGCTAGCGCGGGCCGCCGAAGAAGAGCTCCACCCAGCGGTCGAGCAATGGGCGGCCATCGGCCGGGGTGGCAGCGGTGTCCAACGGGACCGGCTCAGCCGCACCGGGGATGATGAGGAGCTGCTCGCCGGGATAGCCGAGGTTCCGGAGTCGGCGCGCTTCGGCCGTGACGTAGGCGTCGCTCTGGAGGTACTGGAGCTGGCGCTGGAGGGCGGCATTCTCTGCCTCCGCGGCCGCGACCGTGGCCTCCAGGGACGCGGCCTGCTCCCCGACCGACCACCCAAGGAATGCCTGGCGGCCGACGTTGAACGTGATAAGCGCGATGGCGCCGACGATGATCAACACGATCAGGTTTCGCCGGCGGAGTCCCGCGCGAAGCGACGGGCGCCGCGCAGGCGGCCGCGCCCGAGTCGCCGTTGTGCCCGAAACGGCGGTCATGGGGCGGCAGTCTAGGCTTCGCGTTTTCCGAGCGTCAAGGAAACCGACGCGACTCGTTCGGCCATCGACGGACGAGAGGCGCATCGGCTACGCTAGCGCCACGCTCGCGAACCGCGCGCTCAATTGCCCCGGAGACGCGCCCCGCGTGCCCCCATTCGCACTCTCAATCATCACATTCGACGATCGCATCGAGAAAGGGAAGCACCTGATGGGAATCGGACCAGTTCAGTACATGGTCGTCGCGTTTCCGGGTAACCAGTTCAAGGGCGAAATCGCGCCCGCGCTCGAGGACCTGGTGAAATCCGGGACGATCCGGATCATCGACCTTGCCTTCGTCATCAAGGGCGACGACGGGAGCATGACCGGAATCGAGCTCGAGGACGCGGGCTCGGATGTCTTCCAGGCGTTCGAATCGTTGACGTCGGAACGCGGCGGCTTCGTGAGCGAGGAGGACATGCACGCGGTCGCCGGGGCGCTCGAGCCGAACTCGTCGGCAGCGGTGCTCGTCTGGGAGGACCTGTGGGCCACCCGGCTCGCGGACGCCATCGAAAACGCCGGCGGGCAGCTGGTCGACATCCAGCGCGTTCCGCGCGAGCTCGTCCAGGAAGCGGTCGCGTGGGCCGAGGAAAACAAGGCGAAGGCCAGCGCGTAAGCGCTGGAGAACGAAGGAGATAGACCGATGAGACGACGCCGAGGCGGCATTGTCCGCATGGCGGCCACCACCGCGGTGGTCGCAGGGACGGCCGGAGCCGTTCGCCACCACCAGGAGCAGAAGTACGCCTCCCAGGACCAGGCCCAGTACGCCCAGCAGCAGGCTGCGTACGACCAGGGCGCCGCGGCCGCGCAGGCCGCGCCGGCGGCTCCCGCCGCCGACGACCCGATGGTCGAGATCCAGAAGCTCGCCCAGCTCCACTCGGCCGGCGCGCTGACCGACGAGGAGTTTGCCGCGGCAAAGGCCAAGATCCTGGGCATCTGACCCGCATGGGTCCGGCTCACGCCGGAACCTGACCGATGGGCCCGGGCTCACGCCCGGGCCTTTCCGTTTCCTACTCGGTGGTGAGCTCCGGCTCCCCCTGGCGCAGGACGACGGCCGCCGGGTAGCTGCACACGCGCGACTCGCCGGGCGGCAGCAGCTCGAGCGGCTGCGCCGGATCGTAAGGGACCTCAAGCAGGATGTCCGGAATGCGGAGGGGCCCGAACACCTCTCCCCCGACAACTGGACGGAGGGCGACTTCGAAGGTCCACTCCCCCGGCGCGTAGTCGCATCGCTCGGAACCACGGGCGAGCGGCGCGTCGAACGCAACCGGCGCCCCGGCCGTGAGGACGACGCGGCCATCCGCATTCGTTGGCCATGATGTGGAGGCCAGCTGGCCGAGGTCGGGCGTCCCCCAGCATCGGTCGGAGAGCCCGGCGTCCAACGGGTTCCAGAACGGCCCGACCAGGCATAAGCCCGGCGGCTCGGCGAGCACGAGGTCCGCCTCCGAGACGACGACTACGTCCACGCTCATCTCGTCGACGACGCGCATGACGACCCGACGCAGTCCCTCCTCGACGCCGAAGTCGGCCGTCGCGCCGGCCGCGGCCATGGCGGTGTCGGTCGCCGTGACCTCCGCCGTGACGCCCCGGACGAGGGCGCCGGCCGCTTCCTCCGGGTCCCCGAAGCTCGGCTCCGGGCTGATGGAGGTGCAGGCCGAGATCGTGATGCCGACGGCGAGGAGTGCCCCGACCCGCCGGCGTGCGGGCGCGTTCACGTCAGGACGGGGCGCGATCCTTGAGGATCTGGCCCGCCGCCAGCCGGCCCGGCGCACCCATCACGCAGCCGCCCGGATGCGTGCCCGACCCGCACTGGTAATACCCGTGAATCGGGGTCCGGTACTGCGACCAACCGGGCGCGGGGCGGAGGAAGAACATCTGGGGCGCGAACAGCTCGCCGGCGAAGATGTTTCCCTCGGTCAGGCCGATCGTGCGCTCGATGTCGAGCGGAGTGACGACCTCGCGCTGGAGGACGAGGTCCCCGAAGCCGGGCAAGTATCGCTCGAGAGTCGCCTGCACCGCGTCGCCGAGGTTGTCCCGCTCCGCGTCCCAATCCCCTTCCCGCAGGTGGTACGGGGTGTACTGCACGAAGCACGACATCACGTGCTTGCCGGGCGGGGCCATGTCCGGGTCGATGGTCGACTGGATGGCGCCGTCGATGTACGGATCGGTGCTGTACCAGCCGTACTTGGCCGCGTCGAAGGCCCGCTCCAGGTAGTCCATGGACGGACCGATGTTCAGGAATCCGCGGAAGATCTCCCCGTTGCGGTCGGGCAGCAGCGGGTAGGTCGGGATGCCGTCCAGGGCGAAGTTCACCTTGGACGACACGCCCTGGAACTTCATCCGGCGCACGGTGTCGACGAGGTCGTCCGGCAGCTCGCGCGGCTCGACCAGCTCGAGGAACGTCCGGCGGGGATCGAGGGCGCTGACCACCACGTCGGCCGTGAGCTCGGTGCCATCGGTCAGGGCCACGCCGGTGACCCGGCCGTCATCGGTCAGCACCCGCTCGACCGGGGACTCGAGGCGGATCTCGGCGCCGTGCGCCTGCGCGGCGCGGGCCAGGACCTGGGTGAAGCCGCCGTTCCCGCCCTTGTGGAAGGCCCACGTCCCGAAGGACCCGTCGTGCTCGCCGAGGGAGTGGAAGAGCAGCACGAGGCCCGAGCCGGGCGAGCGGGGGCCGACCTTGGAGCCGATGATCCCCGACGACGCGAGCCAGCCCTTCAGCAGGTCGGACTCGAAGTAGTCGTCGAGGAAGTCGGCCGCGCTCCCGGTGAGCAGCCGCACGGCGTTGTGGAACGTGCGCTTGTCGAGCTTCCGGAACCGCGCGCCGAGGCCGGCGAGGGCGAGGAGCTCCTCGGGATCGTCGCTGAAGGGATCGGGCGGGACGGTGTCGAGCAGCGGCTTGAGGACCTGGCAGACCCGATCGAGATCGTGGCTGTACTGCTCGTACGCGTCGGCGTCGTGCGGGGAGATGCGGGCGATCTCGCGCAGGTTGGCATCGTGGTCCTGGGTGAACCACAGGTACTCCCCGTCCGGGGTCGGCGCGAACTTCGAGGACATCAGCAGCGGAAGGAAGCCGTGCTTGGTCAGCTCGAGCTCCTGGATGATCTGCGGCCGCAGCAGCGACAGGGCGTACGAGAAGGTCGTGAACCAGAAACCCGGCCGCAACTCCTCGGTGATGGCCGCTCCACCAACCAGGTGACGCTGCTCGAGAATGAGCGTCTTCAGGCCACCGCGGGCGAGATAAGCGCCGTTGACCAGGCCGTTGTGGCCGCCGCCGACGACGATCGGCGTCGTATCGGTCTGTCACGCGCCGTTGCTCGTGGTGCCGCTGCTCGCGGTGCCGTTGCTCATGGCGGTCTTCCGCTCCGGGTTATAGAGGGGCAGGCGCGCCACGTGGGCGGCGACCTTCTGGTAATGATGGTCCACCGTGAACTCGAGGAATACGCGAGTACCGACCTTCGCCAGGTCCGGCCGGACTCGGGCCAGGGCGATATGGCGCTGGAGAACAGGCGAGTACATGAAGCTGGTCGCGTAGCCCACTCGTTTGCCCTCGTCGTCGTAGACCATCCAGTCCTCGTGGACCGGGCGGTGGTCCTTCGGCGGGATGAGCCCCGCCTGGCCGTAGACCCGGTCGTAGTCCTCCCAGTCGACGACCAGCCCGCACATCTTCCAGCGTGAGGACTTCTCGTCGAGCTCCCGCTCGAGGGCGCGGCGACCGATGAAGGCACGGTCGTCATCGGTCAGTCCCTTGAACATCCACGCCCAGCCGAGCTCGAGCGGGGTCGACCGATGGGCGTCGTTGAACGCGAACCGGGTCGAGTCGAAGTCCTTGCCCAGCAACAGCAGCCCCGCCTCGATCCTGAGCATGTACAGGGCGGCCAGCCCATAGGGCAGCACCCCGTTGCCGTCGCACGCCTCCCACAGCGTGTCCCACACCGCCACCGCGTCGGACGTCGCGCACCAGACCTCGTAGCCCAGGTCACCGGTGTAGCCGGTACGGCTGACCTTCACCGGGCGGCCGCCGATCTCGCCGCTGGTGATGGCGAAGAAGGCGAGGTCGCGGGTGCCGGGAACCAGCGCGGTCAGCAGGTCGCGGGACCGCGGCCCCTGGATGGCGAGTGCGCCGATGTCGAGGCTGACGTCCTCGACAAGTACGTCCAGCCTGCCGATGCGATCCGCGAAGTACGCGAAGTTCGGCTCTGCGCTGGTCAGCAGGTACTCCTCGGGATCCAGGTGCTGGATGACCCCGTCCTCCATCACGAACCCGCGGTCGTCCAGCCAGCAGGTGTACTGGGCGTGCCACGGCGGGCAGGCTCGGATGTCGCGGGCGAGCATCCCGGACAGGAACCGCTCCGCGTCGGGCCCGGCGAATCGGTACTTGTACAGCGGCGAGGTGTCGAAGATCCCCGCCGCGTTGCGGACCGCGAAGTACTCGAACTTGTCGGAGACCTGGTAGCGGTTCGCGCTCAGATGCCCCGCCCAGTGCTGCCACAGCCCGGTCTCGTTCAGGGCGGCCGTCCGTTCGTGAAAGGGCGTGGTCCGGATCATCGGCGGGCAACGGTACCACTGCGCGACACGCGACCTGTCACGACGCGGGAGACGATCCGGCGCACGAGAATCGGTCTCAGAATAGAACGCGTGTGCTATTTTGCCAGCCGATCTCCGTGCGAGGTGCCGATACGACCATGCTGGCCAACCGACCGGTCTCCGCCGAGGAGGCCATCGAGGCGATCCTCGACGACCCCTGGCTCGAGCGCCTGACCACTGCCCATCGGATCATCGAACCGCGACCACCGCGATACGCGCCGTGGCCCGAGGACCTCGATCCCCGCCTGATCGCCGCCCTCCGCGAACGAGGCGTCGAGGCGCTATGGACCCACCAGACCCAGGCCCTGGAGTCGGTTCGGCAACGCAAGAACGTGGTGGTCGTTACTCCCACCGCCTCGGGAAAGACGCTCTGCTACAACCTGCCGGTCCTCGACGCCGTCGCGAAGGACGAGACCGCGCGCGCCCTCTACCTGTTTCCAACCAAGGCCCTCGCCGCGGACCAGCTGGTCGAGCTTCGGTCGCTCGCCGACACCGCGGCGCTGGCCCTGAAGACGCACACGTACGACGGAGACACTCCGCCGAACGTCCGGTCGGTCGTTCGCGCCGCCGGGCAGGTCGTCATCACCAACCCGGACATGCTCCATGCGGCGATCCTTCCGCACCACACGAAGTGGTTCAAGCTGTTCGAGAACCTGCAATTCGTCGTCATCGACGAGCTGCACACGTACCGCGGGATCTTCGGCTCACACGTCGCCAACGTCGTGCGCCGGCTGCGGCGGATCTGCAACCACTACGGCTCGGACCCGATCTTCATCTGCGCCAGCGCGACGATCGCCAACCCGCGCGAGCTCGCCGAGCGCGTGCTGGATGCACCGGTCGAGCTGATCGACGACAACGGCGCGCCGTCCGGCCGCCGGCACATCCTCGTCGTCAACCCGCCAGTCGCCAACGAGCAGCTGGGGATCCGTGGCTCGGCGCTCCTCACCGGGCAGCACCTGGCGGAGCGGCTCATCGGTGGCGGCGTGCAGACCATCGCGTTCGCGCGCTCGCGCACCGCTGTGGAGGTTCTCACCAGCTACCTCCGCGAGACGTTTGCCCCGCCCCCCGGCCATCCCCACACGATTCGCGGGTACCGCGGTGGCTACCTCCCGAACGAACGGCACGCCATCGAGGATGGGCTGCGCGACGGCCGCGTGCGGGGCGTGGTCGCCACCAACGCCCTCGAGCTGGGGATCGACATCGGCAGCCTCGATGCCGCCATCAGCGTCGGTTACCCGGGCACGATCGCCAGCACCTGGCAGCAGATGGGTCGCGCCGGCCGCCGGAGCGGGACGAGCCTCTCGGCGCTCATCTGCTCGTCGGCCCCCATCGACCAGTTCCTCGCCGCCCATCCCGAGTACCTGTTTGATCAATCGCCGGAGCACGGGCTCGTGAACCCGGACAACCTGCACGTGCTCCTGAATCACCTGCGGGCCTCCACCTTCGAGCTCCCGGTGCCCGCCACCGAGCGCTTTGGTATCGAAGAGACGCCGACCCTGCTCGAGGTCCTCGAGGAGGACGGCTGGATCCGGCGCGCGGACGACGACCGGTACTACTGGAGCCACGAGAACTTCCCAGCCAGCGACTTCAGCCTCCGCACCGGGGCGCCCGAGAACGTCGTGATCATTGACACCACCGGCGACCGGCACCGTGTCCTGGGCGAGATCGACCTGTTTGCCGCTCCCCTCTTCGTGCACGAGAAGGCGATCTACATCCACCAGGGCGTTCAGCACCATGTCGACCGCCTCGACTGGGCGGAGCGCAAGGCCTACGTCACCCAGACGGATGTCGACTACTACACCGATGCCGACCTCGGCATCACGCTCAAGGTGCTCGAGGTCTTCGAGGAGACCGATGCGCCGCCGGCCGGCCGGCGGCAGCGCGGCGAGGTGATGGTCGCCTGGAAGGTGACCATGTTCAAGAAGCTCAAATACCACACCCACGAGAACGTCGGCTGGGGCTCGATCAGCATTCCCGAGCAGGAGATGCACACCACATCGACGTGGCTCGTGCCTCCCGCCGAGCTCGTCAACCGCTATGACCGAGACACGCTCGACGGTGCGCTCATCGGGCTCGCGCGCGTGGCACGCACGACCGGCGCGCTCCTGCTCATGTGCGACCCGCGCGACCTCGGGGTCCTTGCGCAGGTGCAGGCACCGTTCACCGGCCGGCCGACGCTCTATCTGTACGACGCGGTTCCCGGCGGCGTCGGTTTGACCGAACGGCTCCACGACCTGTGGGACCGACTTGCTCGAAATGTGTCGCGACGCGGTCCGCGACTGTCCGTGTCTCGAGGGCTGTCCCGGATGCGTGGGACCGCCCACCGAGGTTGGTCCGCGGGGCAAGGCGACCGCACTCGAGTTGCTCAGCGAGCTGGCCGCCACGACCGGATGACCCTCGAGCAACGCCTGGAGGCGATCCGCGCCGAGCGCGGTCCACGGCCGTTGCCGGTGGCGCGCAACGACGACGTCGCGGCCCGGCTCGCGGCCTGGGACGGGGCTCGGCTCACCTCGATCCATGGCGGGCGAGTGGCCTTGGTCGAGCGCCGCATCCCGCTGCCGCCGGCCGTGGCGGACCGGTTGGCAAGGGGCGCAACCACCGGCTACCTCGACACCGAGACCACGGGCCTCTCGACCGGGGCCGGGACGGTGGTGATCCTCGCCGCCGTTGGCCGGCTCGACGACGGCGCGATCGTCGTGCGCCAGGCGCTGCTGCCGGACTACCCCGAGGAGCCGGCGCTCCTTCGCACGGTCATGAGCTGGATGGCCGGTCTGGACCGGATGGTGACGTACAACGGGCGCGGCTTCGATATTCCGCTGCTCGCCGCCCGGATGACGATCCACGGCCTGGGCCGCGGCCTCGTCGAGCTGCCCGCCCGCCATGACGACCTGCTGCCCGTCGCCCGTCGCCTGTGGCGCCGGATCCTGGGCAGCGCCCGACTCGCCGACATCGAACGCGGCGTGCTCGACATCCGCCGTCGCAACGACTGCCCGTCGAGCGAGGTCCCGCAACGGTGGTTCGCCTACCTGGCCGGGGCCTCGCCGGACCTGCTGTCGGCGGTCATCGACCACAACGCCCAGGACGTCGCGTCCCTCGCCCTGCTCGACGCCGAAATGGGCCGGCTGCGGGGTGGTGGCTGGCGGGACGGATCGCTGGTGGACCACCGAGGGCTGGCGCTCGAGCTGCTCCGCGACGGCGATGCCGGTGACGCCCTCGAGGTGCTGGAAGGGGTCCTCGGAGGTGGGTTCTCGTCCCCCGCGGCCAGCCTCGGAGAGGAGCCGATCCGGCTTCGCCGGCTGGCGTCGCGGCTGCTGATCGCGGGTGGCGATGCGACCCGGGCGGAGGCGATGTGGCGCGAAACGGCGCGCAGCGGAACGGTGGAGGCGGCCCTGGCCTGGATCGAGGTGGCGCGCATCCGGGAGCGCCACGCGGACGACCTTCCCGGCGCCCTCGAGGCGACCCGCGCCGCGTCGCGCGTCCTCGACCTGGCGCTCGCGCTCGGCCGCGGCGGGAGCATCGACCGCATCGGTCGAGCCCGGCTGCTCGTGGAACGGCGTCGACGCCGGCTGACGAGCTGGGTGGCCGCCAGCGAGCGCCGGGCGACGTCGAACCCCCCGCCTGCCGGAAGCCGCCTAGCGCCGGTCCAATCTGGACGTGACGGAGTAGGCTCACCGTTCAGACGCTTCGATGTGGTGAGCCGAATGACAAGCACCCTCGAGCTCGGGCGCGACGCCTCACGCCGCCACTCATGGTCAGAGGCGGTCGACGCGTTCACGGCCGCCGGCCAGGCGGAGCCGCTGACCCCCGAGGACCTCGAGCTCCAGGCTGAGGCGGCGTGGTGGAACGCCGATGCCGACGCCGCAGTTTCTGCTCTCGAGCGGTCGTTTGCCGCTTATGAGACCGAAGGACGGCTGACCGAGGCCGCGGGCGCCGCCGCGTCCCTTGTCTATATCCACTTCCGCCGACTGGCCATCCCGGTCGCCATGGCCTGGCTCGCTCGAGCCGAGCGCCTTCTCGAGGAGCTCCCCGAATCCGGCATCCACGCGCGACTGGAGGTCTTCCGCGTCCTGGCTGCGATCGCCCGAACGCAGTTCGACGAGGCCATCGACCACGCGGATCGCGCAATTGCCCTCGGGAAGGCCCACGGGAATGCAGAGGCGCAGTACGCCGCCCTGAGCTTCAAGGGGCTTGCCGAGATCTCCCGCGGTAACTGGCAGCCGGGCCTGGCGATGATCGAAGAGGCCGCTGCCGCCGCTGTCTCCGGCCAGCTCGACGTGCGAGTCGCGAGCGATATCTACTGCCAGACGATTTCTGCCTGCCGCACGCTCGGCGACTTTCCTCGCGCCGGGCGGTGGGCGGACGAAGCCGAACGCTGGATGCTTCGAGAGGCGGTTGGCGGCTACCCCGGCGTCTGCCAGGTGCACCGGGCCGAGCTGAAGATGCTCCACGGCTCGCTCTCCGAGGCGGAGCAGGAGGCGCGGGTCGCCTGCGAGCAGCTCGAGCGATTCCAGCTCCTGTTCGACGCCGGATGGGGCCGGTACCAGCTGGGCGAGGTCAAGCGCCGGATGGGCGACCTGGACGCCGCCGCCGAATCGTTCGAGCGGGCGTACGAGTACGGGCATGACGGGCAGCCCGGACTCGCCCTCCTCCAGCTGGAGCGCGGGGATCCGGACGAGGCGGAGCGATCCATCCATCGAGGGCTTGCCCAGCGGGCGGGAGGAGGGTCTACGCCAGACCGGCCCGGCCGCGCCGAGCTGCTCCCCGCCCAGGTCGAGATCGCCGTCGCGCGCGGCGACCTGGACACGGCCCGAGCCGCGAGCGCCGAGCTGACCGAGTTCGCCGCCGAGTTTGGCTTCCCGATCTTCGACGCGAGGCGCGGCGACGGCCCGTGGCGAGGTCCTCCTGGCCGAGGGCAAGGCAGGCGAGGCTTCCCGGGTCCTGGACCAGGCGTGGCGACAATGGCAGGAGATGAACCTGCCTTTCGAGAGCGCCCGTGCGCGCGTGCTGTTGGCCCAGGCCCTGCGCGCAGAGGGCGACGCAGCAGCCGCGACGCGCGACCTGCGCGCAGCGCACGCGGTCTTCGCCAGGCTGGGAGCCACCACGGAGCTCCGCCGGGTCGAGGCGCTGCTCGGGACGGATGCGGTGCCTGCCACGCCAACGTCGCGCGGGACGGTGAAGCGGACCTTCATGTTCACCGACATCGTCACCTCGACCGACCTCGTCGAGCTGATCGGGGACGAGGCGTGGAACGAGCTGCTCGACTGGCACGACCGCGAGCTTCGGGCGTCGATCGCCCAGCACCGCGGGGAGGAGGTGCAGCACACCGGCGACGGGTTCTTCGCCGCGTTCGAGGCGCGCCGCCGACGGGGTCGACTGCGGGGTGGACATCCAGCGGCGGCTGGCCAAGCACCGTCGGGCGCACGGCTTCGCCCCGTGGGTGCGCATCGGCCTGCACACCTCCGAGGCAACGCGGAAGGGCAGCACCTACTCCGGACGAGGCGTCCACGTCGCGGCGCGGGTCGGCGCCGCGGCCACGCGAGAGGAGGTCCTCGTCTCGGGGGCCGCGCTCGAGGACGCCGGCGCGATTCGGTACTCCATCTCCGAGCCCCGCTCGATGAAGCTCAAGGGAGTGGCCGAGCCGGTGGAGGTCCGCGCCGTCGACTGGCGCTAAGTTCCGGCGCTAGGTTTCCGGCGCCAGCGCTTCCCTGGTGAGCTCCACCACCGCGGCTCCGTCCGGGCCGACCAAGGTCAGCCCGGCCTCATCGGCTCTCACACCGGTCGCACTCTGGAGTGCGGCGAGGTAGGCGCCCTCGAGCTCCATCAACCCATCGCAGAACATCATCGTGCTCGCCAGCTGACCGATCCGCAGCCGGCCGTCCTCGGTCGACCAGGTGCCCATGAAGCGATTGCAACCGGACCGCCCGGCAAGCCGGTCGCCCTGGATCTCCAGGGTGAACTCGGACTCCGGCGCGGGCGCATGCCGAAGGCCCGGGCCGAACCGCGTGGCGACGCCAGCGGGTCTCGTCGAGCTCGGCCAGGTCCGCTGCCGTATCCCGCTCACCCATCTCGGCGATTGTCGCCGGTCCGCGATTGGCAAGGAAACGGGCGGTCGCCGTCGCCGCCTCGGAAGCGGCGGACCACAGGTCGCGGCCTGCGCCACGCCGCGCGGTGAGCACGGCCGCGAAGGCGTCACCGGCCCCGATCGTGTGTCGGTCTGGCACCACCTCGGCCGGGACGTGGCGTAGGGCGGCACGACCGTCGTCGACCCACGCCCCGGCCGTGCCGGCGGTGACCACGAGCTCGGGCCCGCGGACCGGCCCAGGCGCGAAGGCGGGTCATGGCCTCGGGGCCAGCATCACCGCGCAGCTCGTCGACGCTCGCCACCAGCAGCGCGAGGCCGCGCAGGGCATCGGCCATCGCCTCGTCCACCGCGGACAGCGGTCGGCGGTCCACCCAGCCGTCGACATCGGTCTGGCGCAGCCACCCCTGCAGCCCTGCCGCGCGGACGGGGGCCGTGACCGCACGGAGCGCATCGACCGAGACCTCGCCGGCCACCGGCGCGAAGAGGACGGCCCGGGTCGGTGGCAGGCGCGGCGGATCCGCGGCGCGGATCGACTCGGTCCCCGAGCGCAGGCGGAGGCGCCGCTGGTCGTGGACGCCGTGATGCTCGAAGACGATTGAGGTGGCTGCCTCCTGCCAGCGGACCGCGGCACCCACCCCGAGGCGCTCCACCATCGCGCGGGCGACCGGTTCCGGGCCAGAGACCGTGTGCAGCGCGACGCGCAGGCCGGCGGCGAGGGCCCCCTCGGTGGCGTAGCGGGCCGCGCCGCCGGCCACTTCGTTCCCGTCGAGCACGTCGATGGTCAGGCCACCGATGACAAGGAGGTCGACCGGCACCCCGGGATCGGCCCGGATATCATCGGTCACCGATGAGCCTGCATTTCTACGAGCTCCACGAGGGCGCCGCCGACCTGCTGACCAACGCTTTGCTGGTCAGCGAACGCGCATTGAGCGGCGAGGAGTTCGCAGCACTGGTCCGGACGGCCCGCGGCGCGGTGATCGAGACCTTCGAGGAAGACACACTGGTCGAGGCGGTTGCCCGCGAGCTGGAGCGGAGCCACGGCTTCACCTATATCGGTGACGAGAAGCTGGCGGCATCGATGTCGGTGGGCATGTCCGACGAGGACACCTTCCTGGTCGAGACTACCAATGAGTTTCGCAGCATCGTCGTCGAGCTCGACCGATCCTGACCGGCCTCAGCGGCCGACGTTGAACAGGACCTCGATCACGTCCCCGTCCTGCACCTGGTAGGTCTTGCCTTCCGAGCGCAGGAGGCCCCGGCGCCGCGCCTCGGCCGTGGACCCGCAGGCGACGAGATCGGCCCAGTCGATCACCTCCGCCCGGATGAAGCCCCGAGCCAGGTCGGAGTGAATGGTCCCGGCGGCGTCGAGTGCGGTGGCGTCGTCAGGGATCGTCCACGCCCGGCACTCGTCGGGGCCGGCGGTGAGGAACGAGAACAGGCCGAGCAGCGCGTAGGTGCGGGTGATGACCCGCCCGCGCGACGCCTCGGCGATGCCGAGGTCGTCCAGGAACGGCTGCGCCTCGTCCTCCGGCAGCGCGGCAATCTCGGCCTCGATTCGTCCGCCGAGAACGATCACGTCGCGGGCCGCACCCGCGTGCGCCGAGCGGGCCTCCGCCTCCAGGGCATCGGCCTGCGGCAGCCGGTCCTCGGTGACGTTGAGGACGACCAGCTGCGGCTTCTGGGACAGGAAGCGGTAGCCGCGGGCCAGACGCTCGTCGTCATCGGTCCATTCCAGCTCGCGCAGCGGCCGCCCGTCCTCCAGCACCGGCGCCAGGCGGGCGAGAAGCTCCTCTTCGCGGGCGTTCTGCTCGCGCTCGGCCGCGGTCCCGTGTCGGCCCGAGGAGCCGAGCCGCTCGAGGCGGCGGGTGACGACTTCGAGGTCCGCGACGACGTACTCGAGGTCCAGCTCCTCGACGTCGCGCCACGGGTCGGCCGCACGCTCGGCGGCAGGGTCATCGAATGCGCGCGCCACGTGCAGCAGGGCGTCAGACGTGCGGATGCGACCGAGCAGGTCCGGGTCCACGGTCCCGGCCCGGGTGGCCCCGGCCGGGATCGCGAGGTCGACGTAGGTCACGTCGGCGTAGACCGATTTCTTCGGGCGGAAGACCTCGGCCAGGGCGTCGACGCGGTGGTCCGGCACCGGGACGACCCCGATGTTCGGCGCGGCGCGGCCCGCGGCGTGCCCGCCCTCTGCCGGATGGCCGCCGAGGGCGGTAAAGACGGTGGTCTTGCCCGACCCGGGCAGGCCGACGATCGCGACCTGCATCGGTCAGTAGCCGGCCTCGAGGTCGACGAGGTTCTCCAGCGGGTCGCCGCCCAGGTAGCGCTCGAGGTTGGCCACGAAGAGGTCGATGCTGCGCTCCACGACGCGGTCCGACGACCACGAGGTGTGGGGCGTGATGACAAGGTTCGGAGTGTCGTACAGCGGCGAGTCGGCGGGGAGCGGCTCCTCGTCGAAGACATCGAGGACGGCGCCACCGATCCAGCCGTTGGCCAGCGCGCGGCGGAGCGCCATCTCGTCCACCAGCCGTCCGCGCGCGATGTTGATCAGCCACGCGTGTCCCGGCATCTCCTGCAGCTCCGGTGCACCGATCAGCCCGGCGGTCTCATCGGTCAATGGCGCCGCGATGACCACGACGTCCGAGGCGCGGAGGAGGTCGTGGAGGCGGTCGATGCCCAGGACCTCGACATTGGCGTGGCCGCCGGCCCCCAGCTCGGGATGGCGGCGGGTGGCGAGGACCCGCGTCCCGAACGGCTCCAGCAGACGGGCCACCTCTGCGCCGATGCTGCCGTAGCCGATGATGCCGACCGTCAGGCCACCGAGCTCCTGCCCGCGCAGCGGCTGCCACGTCCGCTCACGCTGGAGGTCGAGCAGCTGGGGCAGGCGGCGGGCGATGACCAGGCACATCATCACCACGTACTCGGCGATGGGTCGCGAGAACACGCCGCGGGCGTTTGTCACCTGCAGGCCGCGATGGCGCGACAGGGGGGTCACGACCTTGTCCACCCCCGCCGAGATGGAATGGATCCAGCGGAGCGCCGGCGCGCGCTCGATGACGTGGTCGAGGACCTTGGACGCGATCTGGCCACGGAGGAGGACCTCCGCCTCGGTCAGCGCGGCCTCCGCGTCGCCGTGGGCCACCCCGTCGCGCGAGATCTGGGTGACCCGGGCTCCGGGAACGGCCTCGATCCTCGCGACCATCTCCGGGGTCAGCGGCGCCCCGAAGACCGGCGTGGTGAGAATCCGGACCGCGCGGGTCGCGGTCAGCTGCGGGCCTCCAGGGTGTCGGTCTCCAGGGTGTCGGTCTCCAGGGTGTCGGTCTCCAGGGTGCGTCGGCCCGAGCCAGCCACGCCGCGGGGTCGCGGATCTCGTCCAGCGTTGGCAGCCATTCCGATCCGCGCCACACGCGGGCGAGCCCGGCCTGGCCGCTCTGGGCGACCACGGCCGCGACGAAGCGTTCGCCCTCCGCGTACTGCTCGAGCTTGAGGTCGAGGCCGGTCAGGCGGAGCACGAGCTGCTCGAGCGGCCCGCGGCGGCGATGCCGACCCTCGAACTTCTCGTGGAGTGCGTCGAAATTCGGCAGGACCCGCGAGCCGACCGCGTTCATGACGTGGTTGGAGGCGCCTTCCAGCAGCGACATCAGGGCCTGGGTCCGCCCGAACGCTTCGCGCTGGGCGGGGGTCATGAGTCGCTCCATCCAGTGGCCGGACCCTCCGCGGGCCTGGGCCAGGCGGGTCCACATCCCGCCGGCGTCGGCGGCCAGCTGGTGGAGGGTGTCCTCCACCAGGGACGCGAAATGCGCCCGCAGCCAGGGATGCGATTCGAACTCGTGGGCGTGAGTCACCTCGTGGATGGCGATGAAGGTGCGGAACGCGTCCCGCTCGATCCCGAGGCTGTCGGCCGTGGCCACGACATTGGCTTCCACGTAGTACAGGCGGCCCCGCGTGGGCGCAGCGGTGGCGAGGAGACTGATGTCGTACTGGCCCAGGACCTTGGTGGCGAGGAAGGAGAGGAGCCACCCCAGCTGGTGGTTGCCGACACTCCGGTTCACGATCCGGGCGAGGGCGGGCCCAGCGCCGCGTGGCACTCCCCGAGTGCCGGCGAGCTCGGTCTCCAATCGACCGATGAGCCGCTGGAAGGTCTCGAGGTTGAGGTCGATCCACTGGAGGCGGTCGATGACCGCCGGCGGCTCGAGGGTGATCCCCGGGGCTCCGATCTCGGCCGCCACCAGCGGCGCCACCCGTTCCGCGGCGGCGAGGTAGAACGCCTCCGCCCGCGCACGTTCGGCGGCAGTCAGCCGGCCAGCTCGATCGCCGACCCGGCGGCGCGCGATCGACCGGATGGTCGCCCAGTCGAGGAGATGGCTGCCGGCCCGCTGCTCGAGCCGGCGTCCCGCAACCGCGATCGTCGCGGTCAGGAGGGTGCCGATGACGATCCCGGCGGTGAGGCGGGCCGTGCTGCGCGCGGTGCTGCGGGTCACGCGCGGAAGTCTAGTCGGCGCGCGCCTCGGCCGGGGAAAGATCGACTGCCTCCACCGCCGACAGGTCCGCTCCGAACAGCCGAACGGCCACCGCGCGGAAGGCGTTGGGGTCGCCGGTGGTGGCCACCCGGTTCGGCGGCGACCCGGCGCCGGTCGACGGGCTGTCGGAGCTGCTGCCGTTCCGCGCCTGGATCGCGTCGAGCAGGTCTTCGAGCGCGAGGGCCGTGGTGAACGCCGAGTCGACGACGCGGACCGACGGGCCGAGGTGATCCGCGAAGACCGGCCGCAGCAGCGGGTAATGGGTGCAGCCCAGGAGCAGCGTGTCGAGGGTCGGCTGCTGGGCGCGGAGTGCGTCCAGGTAGCCACCCACCGCGTCGTCGACGCGCGGACCGTCCAGCTCCCCGGCCTCCACCAGCGGGACGAGATCGGGGCACGCCTGCTGGCTGACCCGAAGCGCGGGGTCGGCCTCAACGATCGCCACGGGGTAGGCGCCGGAGGCCACCGTGCCGGCCGTGGCGACGACCCCGACGTGACCGATGCGGGTCGCCGCCGCGGCGGCGACCGCGCCAGGCCGAACGACGCCGAGAACCGGTATCGGCGAGGCGACCCGGACCTGCCGACAGCGCCTGGGCGGTGGCCGTGTTGCAGGCGAGGACCAGCACTTTGGGATCCTGGCGGAGGAGCCACTCGACGCTGTCGAGCGTGAAGCGCCGGACCTCGTCCGCCGGGCGCGGACCGTACGGGGTGCGCGCGTTGTCGCCGAGGTAGACCGTCGACTCCCCCGGAAGGCGGCGCCGGATCTCCGACAGGACAGTGAGACCGCCGACTCCGGAGTCGAAGACGGCGATCGGACGCTGGTCGGGCGAGACCACGGCGCTCAGGTCAGGTAATCAGCGAGCGGCCAGAGACAGGGCCGGCGAGCGGCGGTGGGCGAGGAGTGCAGCGGCGATGCTGCGCACTCCCTTCGAGATCTGGGCGTCGGGGCTGGCCGCGACGAACGGCACGCCCTCGTTGTTGGCGGCCAGCACCAACCGGCCGTCGGACACGATCTCGAAGTCGATGTGGTGGCCCAGCACCTCCTCGACCTCTTCGCGGCTCATGCCGCCGGATGCATCGGCCCGGTTGAGGACCACCGCCAGCTTGGAAGGTGGGTAGCCGATGGCAGCAAAGGCCTCGTTGGCCATCGCCAGAGATCGCACCGCCTGGGCCTCGAACGTCAGAATCTGGAGGACGAGATCCGAGGCGTCGAGGAAGGCGAGCACGTCATCGGTCAGGGCAGCCCGGGTGTCGATGACGACATGGCCGTACAGGCGGCGGAGGAGGGACAGCGACTTCTCGATGTCGCGGGTGGTGATCATCTCGGCCATCTCGACCCGGGGTGGAGCCAGCAGGACGTCGATCCCCGACGGGTCACGGAACATCACCTCGGAGACGTCCCCTTCCCGGATCTTGTCGGTCGGCAGGTCGAGGATGGAGCGCGCATCCGCCGGAGCGCGGAGCAGGCCGCGCAGGTCGGAGAACTGCATCGAGCCGTCGACCAGGCAGACCGGCTCCTCACCGGCGAGGGCCACGGCCAGGTTGTAGGCGAGGGTCGTTCGCCCCACGCCGCCCTTCGGGGAGAAGAGGCTTACCAGCTGGGCCCCGCCGCCGGTCGTGGCCGTGGCCCGCTCCTCGGCGATCTTGCGGATGACCGCGCTGAGGTCGAAACCGGCCAGCGGCATGCGGAGCACCGCGTCGATGCCCCGAGCCGGATCCTCGGTGATCGGCTCCTGCGGAACGGTGAGCACGATGATGCCAACCTCGGGATGCGCCTGGCGGATGCTGGAGGCGGCCTTCGCGCCGCTGACCCGCCCCTGGAGCAACCAGTCGATGATCACCACGTCGGGGCGGAAGTCCCCCACCGCGGCCAGCGCACGCTCGCCCTCGGGTATGACCTCCACGACCTGGATCTGGCTTTGGGCAATCAGCAGCGAACGGACGTGCGATGCCACCTGGGGCACGTCTTCGATCAACAGGAGCCGGATCTTCTCTCCCGCCACTTCGTCCGTTCTTGCCTCATCCGGGTTCTATCCCCCGCCGCGCAGACCGGTGCCGAATCCGTCGGCTGAGGACGATCAGGTGCTCGCTGGCGGCCGAAAACGCTCCCAGGTCGTGTGACCCGTACGTCGCGGCGACAGCGAGTCCCGCGGCCTCAACCAGCCGCGCGACGGCGTCATGTGATGGGTACCAGAGGCGGAAACTGGCCGGAAGCCGCGCTATCGTACCATCGGGGTCCTGCACGTCCACGATCGTGGACAGGGTCACGCGCAACCCTTCCGGCGCCTCGCGGCGCGTGAGCTGGCTCCGTCGAGTGAACGTTCGGCCGCCCGATTCGAGGATCCAGTCGACCGCGAGCGGGAGACCCGCGGCCGGCTGCGCCGCCGGCCCGAGGTCGTCGAGCACGAGGAATCCGCGCGGCGCGAGGAGCTTGGCCGCCCGCGCCAGCAGCCGGGAGAGATCTTCCGGCCCGTCGAGGTGCGGCATGACCCCGGCCGCGACGATGAGCCCGAACCGATCCCGGTGCCGGACCGAGCGGACGTCTCCGTGGACCAGCTCCAGTTGACCGCTGGCGGAAGCGGCGGCGAGGCGGGGATCACCCTCGATCCGGGCCGTCGCGCGCCGGAGCATGGCCGATGAGGCATCGACCCCGACCACCCGGCTGGCACGACCGTCCAGGAAGGCGCGGAAGAGCCGACCCGATCCGCAGCCGAGGTCGAGCACCGCGCCCCGGACGCGGCGAGTCATCTGGCGGTAGAAGGGGACGTCGGCGGTGACCCCGTCGTGCTCGAGGTCGTAGATTTCGGCCAGGACATCTGCGTCGGTCGCCTGGCCGCCGAACGGATCTCCCGGCGCGGCGTCCGCTGCGCTCACCGCGAGTCGAGGCGCCGGGTGGCCACCCATTCCACTGCCGCCGCGACGGCCACGACTACGCCCGCCGAGAACAGGTTCAGGGCATCCACCAGGCGGAGGCCGGCAACCGCGGCCAGGACGAGACCGGCGAGCAGGCCGCGTCGAGCGGCACGGGCCCAGGCCCCGCGGTAGGCGATCCGATCGTGGACCAGGTAGTCGCCGACGAACGCGGCAGAGGTCATGACGCAGAACACCGCCGCCGCGGCCAGGCCAACGACGATGAGCCGGTTGCGGTCCGCGTCAGGACACGGGTCGGTGAGCGTCGGCGCCGGGCACAGCTGGCTGGCGAGGATCACGACCGCGATGACCGCGGCCACGCCCGCGAGGGCGAGGGCCGCAACCGCGATCCGATCCTCTCGGCTCACGAGGCCGCGTCAGGGCAGATCGTCCGGAACGGGCAGGTGGCGCAGCGCATCGGGCCAGGACGGGCAGTGAAGTCCCCCGCTCGGATGCCCGCCGCGGCGGCCGCGATCTGGTTCCGCGCCTTCTCGAGGCGGGCGGGCGTCGCCAGGCTGCGGCCGACCTCGCCCGACTCGAGGAAGTGGAGCGTCAGCCGCTCCGGAGCCTGGCCGTGCTCCGCCTCCCAGCCGAGGGCGTAGATCGCCAGCTGCAGCGACTCGCGCGAACGGCGACCGGCGGTGGCTGGATCTCGGACGTCGCCCGACTTGTAGTCCACCACCTCGACCGAGCCGTCCGGAGCACGATCCACGCGGTCCATCCGCCCGCGGACGCGGTCCGGCCCGAACCGGAAGGCAAACTCCTGCTCGACCCCGATCACCGGCGCCGGGTCCGCCTGCTGCTCGTCCCAGAACCGGTCGAGGGCGGCCCGCGCCGACGCCCGGCGGGCATCCTCGTGGGCGCGTGTGACGAACCCGGTCGACTCCCAATGGCGGTCGAGCTCGGCCTGCAGCGCCTCGCGGCTGAGCAGCGATCCGGCCATCTGAGCGCGGTGGAAGGCCTGGACGGCGGCATGCAGCGCTTTGCCGACCACCAGCGCATGGCCGGCCGGGGTCGGCAGCCGGATGAGATGGGCGTACCGATAGCGGGCTGGGCAGTCGCTGTAGTCGTTCACCTGGCCATAGCTCAGGTTCAGCGGCTGCTCGACGATGCCCGGTCGCGGGTCGGAAGGCACGGTCGCCACGGGTGCCGCATCGGCCGGTGGCCGGAGGCGCTCGATCCGCTCGATCGGGCTTGGCCGCAGGACGTCGGCGTCCGCTGCTGCCGCGTCGAGGGCCTCGAGCAGGAATTGACTCGGCCGGCGCGGCCGCTCGCCCTCGTCCCGGGCCCAGCTCATGACCAGCGACTCTCGGGCCCGGGTCATGCCCACGTAGCACAGGCGCCGTTCCTCGGCGAGGTGGAAGTCTCCGTCGGCTGGTCCCTCGTGGACCAGGTCCTCGGGCAGATCCACCGGGTCACGCCGTGAGCGGGAGGGGAAGCGCTCCTGGGCCATGCCGACCATGTGCACGATCGGGAACTCGAGACCCTTGGCCTTGTGACAGGTCAGGACGTGCACGGCCTCACCGCCGCCGAGGTCCGCCTCCGCGGTGGCGGGATCGTCACCGGCCTGAATGAGCAGATCGAGGCGGGCGACGAGGAATGGGAGCCGAGCGTCGCGCAGCACGGCAGAGGCGCCGCGCAGGATCTCGAACAGGCGCGCCACGTTCTGAAGACGCTCGGGGCCGGACTCGCCCGCCTCGAGCGCCAGGCGTCCGAGCCAGCCGGTGGAGGTCACGAAGCGGTACAGGATCTCGCCCGCTTCGAGGCGAGCGGCCAGCTGGCGATGGGTGTCGATCGCCGCCAGAGCCCGTTGCACGATGCTCGCCGCCGGCCCGCGGAGCACGGCCCGAGCGGGATCCGCCAGCCCCTCGCGCAGGGCAGCCTCGAGCGGCATGTGGCGCCGCGACGCCTGGTTCAGAGCACGGGATGCATCCTCCGGGGCGAGCCCGAAGATCTCCGAGGTCGCGACGTCGTACAGGCTCACCGAGTCCTGCATGTCGTTCAGGGCGCGGAGCACGCTGAGCAGGACCCGGACCTCTGGCTGGCGGTACAGCCCCGCCGTGCCGCTGAAGCGCCAGGGAATCCGGCGCAGGCTGAGCGCGCGGAGGTAGGGGTCCGCGTCCCGGTTGCCGCGGACGAGGATCGCGTGGTCCGCCGGACGGCGGCCTGCCGCGATCGAGCCGGCAATCCGCTCCGCGACGCCATCGGCCTCGTCGCTGGTCGTGGCGAAGGCGATGCTGGTCACCGGCCGGTGGCCACCGGCCGTGCCGCCTGGCCCACGGGCGCGCAGGTGCTTGTCGATCCGCTCCCGGACCTCGAGCCGGTCCGGATCGTTGTGGCGGATGAGCCGGTAGGCGGCGTCCAGGACCGGCTGCGGCGAGCGGAAATTGTCGATCAGCACCACGCGACCGGTGCGCGGGTAGGCCGAGCGGAATCCGAGGATGTTCGACAGGGCCGCGCCGCGGAATCGGTAGATGCTCTGGTCGTCATCCCCCACCACGGTCACGTTGCCCGACGGCTCCGGGGACAGGAGGCGGACGAGCTCGAACTGGGCGTGGTTCGTGTCCTGGAACTCGTCGACCAGCACGTACCGGTATCGAGCACGCTCCTCAGCCAGGATGTCGGGATGCTCGCGCAGCAGGCGCAGCGCGAGCCCGACCTGGTCGCCGAAGTCGATGCGGTCCGCAGCCCGCAGCAGCCGGTCGTATGCGGCGAAGGCCGCAGCCAGCTCGACCTGGCGAGCCGCCTCCTCGGCGAGAGCAGGATCGGACGGATCCGCTGCCGCCCTAGCTGCCAGGCGGTCGGCGGCCGCCCGGTACTGCTCCGGCGAGATGTCCTCGTCCCGGGCCCGGGAGAAATGGGTGGCCAGCACCGACAGAAAGCGGGTGGGGTTCCCGAGCGGCCGGAAGCGATCGAGCGGCAGCTCGTCGAGCTGCTCGCGGAGGAACGTCACCTGCTCCGCGCGCGACAGGACCGCGACCTGGTCCGACAGGCCGACCGAAAGGCCATGCTCGCGGATCAGGCGGTCACCAAACGCATGGAAGGTGGAGATCACCGAATCGGTCGAGCCGTAAGGCACCAGCTGGTCCACGCGGTCCTGCATCTCCGCCGCGGCCCGCTCGGTGAAGGTCAGCGCCAGGATCTCGGAGGGCCGTGCTCGCTGCTCCGCGATCAGCCAGGCGATCCGGCGGGTGAGGACGGTGGTTTTCCCGGTCCCGGCCCCGGCGACGACGAGCAGCGGTCCCTCGCCCCAGGTCACCGCCTTTCGTTGACGGGCGGTGAGATCCGCGAGCAGGGGCGGCTGGACACGTAGATGGCGGCGTCGCGCTGGCGCCGTCGACTCCAGCTCCTCGAAGAACGGGATCTGATTGGGCGCAGGGACGACGGCTGCCACGGACTCGATGGTAGCGGGAAGGTCGGGCATGCCGGCAGCGTGCGTCGCCGAAGCGACAGGTTATCGGTCGCGTTCGGGTCGGCCGCGACGCGCCATTCGACGCTTGTCGCCGAGGAAGCGTGGCCGTAGGCTGCCCCACGAGTTCCGCAGGGAGTCTGGCCACGGCCGCCGAGCTGGAGTACCTGGCGCAGGGCCTGGTGGCCGTCCTCGCCACCTGGCTGGGACTGACCGTCTTCCTGCACGCGCGCAGCGCGCCGGCGGCGACCGTGTTCGCCTTCCTGTGCGGCCTCCTCCTGGTCTGGTCCGGGGCGATCCTCGGACAGCGGCTGACTGCCGCGCCCGACGTGGCCGCTGGCCTGAGTCGGGTCGAGAATGCCGCTGGGTCGCTCGTGCCGGCCGTTGCCCTCCACGTCGCAGCCGCCCTCAGCTCGGAGGGCCCGAAGCGGCCGGCCCGGACCGCCGTCGTCGTCGTCGCGTATGGCCTCTCGACCGTCATGGCCGTCATCGCGCTGGCGGCGCCGGATCAGGCCTGGAACCTGACCGCCCCGCAGTTCAGCCTCGCACCGATCCCAGGCGTCGTCTTCGGGTGGGCCTGGGTGATCGCTCGCCTGGCCATGCTGGGGCTGGCCGTGGTCTGGATCGGGCTCCCCCTCCGCGAGGCTGGGGCCGATCGGGCCCGGCGCCAGCAGCTCCTCGCCGCCTTGGCCACGGTGGTCATCGGCTCGATCGGGGGTGCGCTGCGCATCGTGTCGCAGGCCGCCCCGACCGACCCGTGGCTCGGGGTCCTGCTCATCGCGGTAGCCCTGATCGCCGCGGCGTACGCGGTCTTCGGACAGGGGGTCTTCCTGGCTCCGGCCGTGGCCGCCGATGCGTTCCTGTACTCGGTCGTCATCGGGATCGGCCTGACCGCGCTCCTGGCCGTGGTGGTCGGCCTCGACCTGGTCGTGCGCCAGGCGCTGTCGATCGACGTGCCCATCGTTCTCGGCCTCGCGCTGGTGATCGCGGTCGCCGTGTTCGATCCGGTCTCCGAGCGGGTCCGACGCGCGGTCGGGCGCGTCGACTACCACGGCATGGCCGAGCGCCTCCGGCGCGCACTGGCCGAGGACGGACTCGTGGCGCAGGCCCCGGCACAGGCGATCGAGCCAGCGCTCGGCCGCGTGGCCCGGACGTTCCGCGTGCCACGCGCGATCGTCATCGGCGACGACGGCGCGACCGTGGCGCAGGTGGGAGGCGACCCACGCCTCGAGCCCGGCGCGCTCTCGCTGCCGCTCCACTCGGCACTGACGCCCAAGGCGTCGCTCGGCACGGTGATCTTCGGCCACAAGCGCAGCCGGCTGCCATTCACCACCCAGGAGATGACGCTCCTCGGGCAGGGTGCCGAGTTCCTGGCCGATCTGATCGCCATCTCGGAAGACCAGGAGCATCACGCCGATGCCCTGGCGGCGCTTTCCGAGCGCCGGGCCGGGGTCGAACGCCGCGGCCTCGAGCTCAGCCAGGCCCTCGGCGAGGTGACGAGCGCCGTTCCCGAGCGCTTGCGGGTGAACGCGCTGGGCGCGTTCCGCGTGGAACGCGCCGGCCAGCTGGTGACCCGCTGGGGCGGGGAGAAAGCCGGCTCGCGGCAGGCGGAGGCCATCTTCGCGTTCCTGTTCGATCGAGGCGAGCGTGGTGTCGGGAAGGACGAGATCCTCGAGCTGGTCTGGCCCGACATCGATCTCGAGCGCGCCGACCTCGCGTTCCATCGCACGCTCGGTGGCCTTCGCACGACGCTCGAACCGAGCCGACGCGCCCGCGACCGGGGCGAGGCCATCGTGTTCCACCATGACCGCTATCACCTCGATCCGGGCCTCGTGGTCGGCAGCGACGTCGCCGACCTGGCGGCCGAGCTGGCGATGGCCGGTCAGGCCACCGATGCCGTGGAGCGATTGGCCCACTTCGAACGAGCACGGTCGCTGTTCCGCGGCGAGTACCTCGACGACTGCCCGTTCTACGGTGACTCGGCCGCGGTCGAGGAACGTCGTGAGCTGCTCCGCCGTCAGCTGATCGACGTGCTGCTGACACTCGGCGCGCTCTACGAGGAACGCGGCGACGTGCCCGCGGCGGCCGCCTGCTTCCGCCAGGCACGCCAGACGGCGGCCGACGTGCTCCCCAGCGCCGAGGAGGCGCTCGCCCGGCTGGGATCGACCGCCTGATCAGGCCCGGAGGGGCGGCGCTCCCTCGGCCGCGATGCGCAGCGCCTCGGCCTCCTCGTCCGACAGGGCGTAGCTGGCCTGTCCCGCCTCCACCGGCTTGGCGAACACTCGCGTCCCGCTGCGCGCGTGCAGGCTGCTGATCACGACCCCGTTGTGGCGGTCGTTCAGCAGGGCGATGGCGAAGCTCTGATCGGACCCGGTATCCGCGAACGGGTTGAAGCGGACGATGCCGAGGTGCTGGAGGCTTCCCCGACCCCGCGCCTCCAGGGACCGATACTCGGCGTCGAGCGCCGTCAGACGTTGGTCCACGGCCTCGATGCGGTCGAGATGCCTATCGAGCGAGTCGGCCAGGGACGCGTCGGTCGCATCCCCCGTCAGCCGGCGGTAGCCGGCCGTGGTCCGAGCGGCACGCCGATGAACGGCCAGGAGCGCTCCGGTCAGCGCGACCACCGCGAGGCTGAGGGCGAGGAGCCACAGGGTGGTGAGGTCGGGCATGGTGGGCAGGCGGCCCCGGAGCGGGCTCGGACGGCTGGTATCATACCGACCCTCCGCCGGCCCGCCCGCCGGCGGTTCCGCGTCAGTACGAGGTATCGATGGCCCGACGGACCGGCAAGGCCGCAACCCGCAGAGCCCGCCAGCAGCGCAGGACCCGGCAGGGTCCGTCCCCATCGGCGACGCCCCCGACGCCGGTCGCGCCGAGTCCGGTCGTGCCGAGTCCGGAAGCTGCCTCGGGCGCGGCGACCGTTCCGACGGCTCCCCGGCGGCCCGCCCTGTCCTTCAACCCCGCGTCGACCTCCCGCCTCGGGGAGACCGCGCGGGAGGAGTACCACTACGTGATGCGGGACCTGCGCAACACCGGGATCCTGGTCCTGGTCATGACCGCGCTGCTCGCCGCGGCGGTGGTCCTCGTCAACGCCTCCGGGATCGCCCCGAGCTGACCTTCCGCGCGGCCCGCAGCCGCGCCAGCCGCTCCCCGATCTGCGTCTCCATACCCTGGTCGGAGGGCTCGTAGTAGACCTTCCCGACCAGCTCGTCCGGCAGGTACTGCTGCTCGACATCGGCGTTCGGATAGTCGTGCGGGTAGAGGTAGCCCTTCCCGTGGCCCTGCTCCCTCGCCAGGCGGCGGTGGGTGCCAGAACGGAGGTGGAGGGGCACGGGGAGCCGCCCCCGGCTCTCCACATCCGCCAGCGCCGCCCAGTACGCCGCGCCCGCCCGGTTCGACTTCGGGGCGGACGCCACGTAGGCCGCGGCCTGCGCCAGCGCGTACTGCGCCTCGGGCAGGCCGATCATCTCCACCGCCTGCATGGCCGCGACCGCAATCTGGAGGGCGCGGGGATCGGCGTTGCCCACGTCCTCGCTGGCGGCGATCACGATCCGGCGGGCGATGTAGGTCGGATCCTCGCCAGCGGCCACCATCGACGCGCACCAGTACAGCGCCGCGTCGGGATCGTTGCCGCGCATGGATTTGATGAAGGCGCTGATCGCTTCGTAGTGCCCGTCGCCGGCCCGGTCGTAGGCCAGCAGCCGCTCCTGGGCGGCCGAGGCAATGGTCTCCGCCTCGAGCGCGGTCCCGTCCGGGGCGGTTGCTGCCGCCGCCTCGAGGACGTTCAGCGCCTGTCGCGCGTCGCCGCCGGACAAGTCGAGCAGGGTGGTTAACCCCTCGTCCGTGAGGGTCACGCGGCCGGCCAGGCCGGCTGCATCGGTCAGTCCGCGGTTGACGATGACCGCCAGGTCCTCCGTGTCCAGCGGCTCGAGCCGATAGACCCGCAGCCGGCTCAGGAGCGGGGAGTTCAGCTCGTAGTACGGGTTCTCGGTCGTCGCGCCCAGCAGGGTGATCGTCCCGTCCTCGACGTGTGGCAGCAGGGCGTCCTGCTGAGCCTTGTTGAACCGATGCAGCTCGTCGATGAACAGGATCGTCCGCCCGCCCGCCTCGCGCAGGCCGCGCGCCTCGGCCACCAGCGCCCGCACGTCGGCGACCCCGCTGGTGACCGCGCTCAGCTGGCGCCACGTGCCGCCGGTCTCCTCGGCGATGAGCCGGGCAAGGGTCGTCTTGCCGCTGCCGGGCGGACCCCAGAACACGAGGCTCGGCAGGTAGCCGGGACGCGCGACCTTCAGCAGCGCGCCGTCCGGGCCGACGAGGTGGCGTTGGCCGACGAACTCGTCCAGGCGGGTCGGCCGCAGCCGGGCGGCGAGGGGCGCGCCGGTTGCCGGCTGCTCCTCGAACAGGGGTCGGTCGGGCCTGGCCGAGGTCCGGCGCGGGGGCATGGATCGAGTCTAGTCCGTCGGTATCATGCGCGGCATGGAGCAGAACCTCCGCATCCCCGGCCCGACGCCCATCCCCGACGAGGTCCGGGATGCCCAGTCGGCGCCGATGATCAACCACCGCGGACCGGAGTTCGCCGAGCTCCTCCACGAGATCAGCGACGGCATCGCCGGACTGATCGGCGCCTCGGGCGACGTCTTCCTCCTGACCGGCTCGGGCACCGGGTCGCTGGAGGCGGCCATCGTGAACACCCTCTCGCCCGGCGATCGCGTCCTCGGCGTGTCGATCGGCGGGTTCGGGGAGCGCTTTGCGAAGATCGCGGAAACCTTCGGCGCCCATGTCGACCGGCTCGATTTCGAGTGGGGCGAGGCGGCAGACCCGGCGCGGCTCGCGGACGCCCTCGCCGGCGCGCCACCGTACGCGGCGGTGCTGCTGACCCACAACGAGACCTCGACCGGGGTGGCCAACCCGCTCCGCGAGCTGGCAGCCGCGGTGCACGCCGCGCCGGGCGAGCCGCTGGTCCTGGTCGACGGCATCAGCGGGCTGGGGGCGATGCCCTTCGAGATGGACGCCTGGGGCGTCGACCTCGTCGTGAGCGCCTCGCAGAAGGCGTTCATGGCGTCGCCGGGGATCGCGATCGCCGCGGTGGGGGCGCGGGCCCGCGCGGCGGAGGCCACCGCCCGGATGCCGCGCTACTACTGGGACTTCGCCGAAGCCCGCGCCATGGCCGAGAAGGGCCAGACGCCCTGGACGCCCGCGGTCAGCGTGGTGTATGGCCTGCGGCTGGGCGTCGCGGCGCTCGTCCGCGAGGGGCCGGCGCGGACGTGGGCCCGCCATGCGGCGATCGCCGCCGGTGCCTGCGCCGGGCTCGAGGCGCTGGGGTTCCGACCGGTGGCTGCCCCCGAGGCGCGATCGGCGACGGTCACCGCGGCCTGGCTCCCCGATGGCGTGGACTGGGGCCGCCTGGACACCGCCATGCTGCGACGCGGGCTGGTCGTCGCCGGTGGGCAGGGGAAGTGGGCCGGGAAGATCATCCGCTTCGGCCACATGGGCGACGTGACCTGGGACGAGATCGACGCCGCGCTGGCGGTGACCGGCGAGGCGCTCGCGGACATCGGTCAGCCCGCAGACGCCGAGGCCGCCCACCTGGCGGGGCGAGCGGCGTACGAGGCGGCAGCCCGAGCCGAGGTTCCGGCCTAACCGCTCAGATCGGTCGCCGGAAGAAGGACGACACCCGCCGTCGGATGGCGAGCGTGGTCAGCGGCACGCGCAGACGGTCCCACGCCCGCTCGATGGCTTCGATCGCTCGCTCGCTCATCGAGCGACCCGAGTAGGCCGACCACACCTTCCCGTCGGCGATGGTCCGGATCTCGGTCGCCCGCGCCGGCAGCTCGGTCTCCAGCCAGCCGGCGTACTCGTAGAACGTCTCCGACGGGTGCCGGCCGATGCCCGCCCGTTGGGCGGCGAGGTTGAGCCGGGCCCAGCCCCGATCGCCCGGTGACAGGAAACGGAACCGTCGCCGAGCCGAGAACCAGCGCCACATCCCGATGAGCAAGGCAATTCCGAGCAGCCCCAGGAAGATCCAGGCGTTGCCCTCGCGCGTGTCGTTGACCGCGGGCTCGTCCCCGGCCTGGTAGCCACCGGGAATCGGCTGGTAGCTCGGCGCCGGCTCGCCGTACTTCTGGGGCGACAGGGTGCCCGGCCCGAACGGGCCGGCGTCCACGCCACGGTTCGGCAGGATCCGAGTCACGGCGTTGGGATCGCCACTGGCCCGCGCGAAGCGGGGGTTGATGCTCTTCGTGGACTCGAAGATCTGCCACCCGTAGCCGGGGAAGTACAGCTCGGCCCACGCATGGGAGTCCTTCTGGGTCACCTGGAAGACCCCGTCCTCGACTCGTTCGCCGGGGGCGTACCCGATCACGAACCGGGCCGGGATGCCCACGCTGCGGGCCATCATCACCATGGCGGAGGCGTAGTAGACGCAGAACCCGCGACGACCGTCCGGGGCGAACAGGAAGTGGTCGACCAGGTCCACGGTCGGGTCACTGGGAAGAATCACGGAGGTGTCGTAGGTGAAGCCATCCCCCCGCAGGTATGCGGCCAGGGCCTTGGCCCGGTGGTAGGGGTCGGGCTCCGCCCCGGCGACGATCTCCTCGGCGAGCGACACGGTGGCCGGGCTGACGCCCGTCGTGTCGAGGTAGAGGCTCGTGATCTCGGGCTCGTAGGTGGTCACCGCGGCAGCGAGCTGGGCCTCGGTCACGTCGGACACGATCGCGGTGACGTCGTACATCTGTCCGCTGTTCAGCGACCCGGCGGCGTCGACGGCACCGAGTGTCGGCTGCCCGCCCGGCTCCGCGACGACGACCGGCGCGAAGAACCGGACCGGGAACCCCGGGGTGTACAGGTCGCGCCCCTGCGGCTCGAGGATCTCGATCTGGACCGTCACCGGCTCGAATCCGTCGGTGGACTGGGGCCTGTCCGGCGTCCACCCCGAGAACACATCCGCCTCGACGGCCACCGATCGGCTGGTCAGGCCGGTCGCCGAGAAGCCGCGGCCGGTGTAGTGGTCGAGGGTGACCGACGCGAGGTAGTAGGGCCGCTCGGCGCGCAGGCGGAGCACCGGCTCGTCTGATGTGGTCCACGAGGGACCGACGGTCATCGAGCTCCCGACGCCAGCCGAGATCGGGCGCGCGCCGGAGCTGTTCAGGCCCTGGAAGAAGCCGCTGGCCTCGGTTGCGAAGTCGAGCCACAGCTGGTCCAGGCTCCGCACCGCGGCGGTCAGCGGAGCCGCGACCGCCACCGAGGTCAGCACCCATGCCAGGCCGATGGAGATGGCCGTGAAGATCACGCCGCTGCGCATGATCGAGGTGGGGACGTCGAGGTTCTCGGTCACTCGGCGGGTCTGCCAGCCCGCACGCCGCTCGATGAGGGCGGCGCGCAGCCACAGCAACAGGGACGCGAGCGCGAACAGGACGAGGTAGAAGAACAGGTCGCGGACGGTGGCGACCAGGTTGATGACCAGGAAGGCGCCGATGAGCAGGATCGCGTCGAGGACGTGGTGGCGGCGGTACATGACGAAGGCTGCGGTGTACGACGTCGTCCACATCAGGACCCCGAAGCCGATGGCCATCACCACCGCCTGCTGGATCGCTCCGAAGCGGTAGGCGCTGAGGGCGGCATCGAAGGCCACGGTCCGCATGGCGTCGAGCCGCGCCAGCTGATCGAGCTCCGGATGGAACTCGCCCCCGACCGTCCACAGGATGATGCCGGCGCCGAGGAGCGCCGAGATCGGCATGGTGATGGCCACCGACAGGCGGCTGGTGCCGAAGGCGAGGCCGGCGACCAGCGCCCACAGCGCAACGGGGATGAGGAACTCCATCTGGTCGAGCCACCCGGCCGACTGCACCGACCAGCACAGACTGAGGAGCATCACCGCGAGCAGGACAACGCTCATCCACCCCTCCCGCGGTCCGGGAATGACAAGCCGACGATCGTCGACGGCGTCTTCAGACACGGATCCGCTCCCGGGTGACGAGGACGCGCGCCGGGTCGTCGCCGGAGCTCAGCTGGAGATGGGCGATGCCGTACTCGGCCAGGGCGTGACGGACGGCCGACATGTCGGCGGCGCCGGTCGCCGGCTCCTGCCCCGCGGCGGTCGCGAACGAGCCGAGGTCGAGGAGGACCGCGATCAGGCCGATGCCCCGGCGCGGCAGCGTGGCGAGCGGACGGATCCAGTCGCGCGCCGTGGACCCGGTGACGATGCAGACGGTCATCCCCCGCCGGAACTGGGGCAGGCTGGCCGTCACGACTTCGGCCAGGGGCTGCACGCCGTCGGCCTGGACGTTGGCCAGCAGGTGGAGGATCTTCTGTTCGACCCGCGACCCCCGGTCCGGGGTCAGGACGTGGGCCCGTCGGGCGGAGGCGGTCATTCCCACCGCCCGGTTGTCGGCAAGGGTCCGGACCGCGATCGAGGCCGCGACGCTGACCGCGGTTTCGACCGATGAGCCGTCGCCGGTCCCGACGTGCACGGAGCGGTCCAGGTCCAGGATGAGCCACAGGTCGGCGGCCTGCTCCGGGTCGAACTCCTTCACCTGCAGCTCGCCATGCCGGACGCTGGTCGGCCAGTGGATGCGGTTGATGGCGTCGCCGGGAGCGTAGGGCCGGATGGTGGCGGCCAAGGGTGAGGCCATCTCCCGCCGTCGACGGGCGGCCGCCGTTCCCTCGATCGGCGCCGGCGGGAGCTGCCAGTGCGGCAGCTCGAAGACCTTGGGAAAGACGACGACCGTCGTCGGGCGCCCGACGAGCATCTCGGAGGTGAACAGCCCGAACGGGTCGCCGGTGCGGACCTTCACCGGACCGATGCGGTATGTGCCGCGACGGGTGAGCGACACCTTCGACAGCCACTGCCGGCTGCCGACGGCCTGCACCCCGATCACCCGCCCGGGCAGCCCGATCGGCAGGTTCGAGTCGTTGGTGACCTCCAGCCACGGCTTCGACCACCCCGCGTCGTTGTCGATGCGGTACACCGCGTGCAGCAGCTCCCCCACCTGCGCCCGCGGGTTGAGGACGTGGTAGCCGGCACGCACCCCGCCGAGCCCGCGTCGCGCGTACCACCACGAACCGATGACCAGGGCCCCGGCCAGGTAGACGAGGAAGAACAGGACCGTCAGCCCGGTGCTGAACGCGGCGACCACCAGCACGGTGGCGACGAAGATGACCGGCAGCCGACGGCCGACACGTCCCACGGGCTCGCCTCCCCTCCGAGATCCGGCCTACGCCGGCAAGCCGGCTTCGGTCGGCTCGGCGATCGGGATGGTGGTCAGGATCTCGCGGACGATGGCGTCGTTGTCCACCTCCCGCAGCGATGCCTGGCTCCGCACGATGAGGCGGTGCCCCAGGACGGGCACCGCCAGCTGCTTGACGTCATCGGGGATCACGTAGTCGCGACCGTTGATCGCAGCCAATGCCTGTGCGGCCTTGTAGAGGTGGAGCGATCCGCGTGGCGACGCGCCGAGGTAGACGTCGGCGTGCTCGCGGGTCGCACCCACCAGGCGAATGATGTAGTCGGCCACGCCCTGGTCGACGTAGATCTCCTTGACCCCGGCCTGCATCTGGCGCAGCTCGTCGATGCTGAGGACCTGCTGCAGCGCCTCGATCGGATGGGTGCGCTTCTGCTCGTCGAGGATGACGAGCTCCTCCATCGGCTTCGGGTAGCCGAGCCGAATGCGGAGCAGGAACCGGTCGAGCTGGGCCTCGGGCAGGGCGAAGGTCCCCTCGTACTCGATCGGGTTCTGAGTGGCGATGACCAGGAACGGGGTCGGCATCGGGTGGCTGGTGCCATCGATCGTGGCCTGGCCCTCCTCCATGCACTCGAGGAGTGCGCTCTGCGTCTTGGGGGTGGCCCGGTTGATCTCGTCGGCGAGGACGACCTGGGCCATGATCGGTCCTGACCGGAACTCGAAGTCCTGCGATTTCTGGTTGAAGATCGACAGGCCTGTGACGTCCGACGGCAGGAGGTCGGGCGTGAACTGGATGCGGCTGAAGGTGCAGCCGATGCTCTTGCTCAGCGCCTTGGCCAGCATCGTCTTGCCGACGCCGGGCACGTCCTCGATGAGGATGTGACCCTCGGTCAGGAGCGCCACCAGCGCGAGCCGAACCTCGGCGTGCTTGCCGACGATGACGCGCTCGATGTTGCCGATGGTGCGCTCGGCCGGCTCCTGGACGTTCACGGGCGGCTCCTGATGGGGAGGTGGGTCAACGGACAATACCGCAGCCGCGAGCGGAACGGTTCACTCCGGGTATGACGCCGGTTCCGCGGCCCGGGTTCAATTTCCGTTCAGCCGGAGCCACTCCGCCATGACCCGCCCGCCGATAGGCGCCGCCGCCGTGGAGCCGGGGCCGGCACCCTCGACGATGACCGCGATCGCGATGGCGGGGGTGGAGCCGTCGCCGGCGGGGACGAAGCCGATGAACCACGAGTGCGGCGGCAGCCCCTCGCCGCGCTCGGCGGTCCCAGTCTTGCCGGCCGTCTCCACGCCACCGATGCCGTAGCGAGCGACATCGGCCGCTCCCGCATACGGCGCGCCCAACGGCCCATGCACCGCATCGACCATGACCTGGCGCGTCTGGTCTGCGGACAGCGGGCTGACCACCGAGCGCGTGCCGGGGCTGTCGTAGGTCGCAGTCACCGAGCCGGGGCCGCCGGCCGGGTCGGGGGCGCGGACCTCGCGCACGACGAAGGGCTCGACCATGGTTCCGTGGTTGGCGATGGTGGCCGCCACCAGCGCCATCTGCACCGGGGTGGCGGTGACCCGGGCCTGGCCGAACGCCGCGGACGCCAGCTCCGCGTCGTCCACGAAGTCGGCGCAGCCGGTGTCGGTCAGGGCGGTGACCGCGGAGGCGGAGACCGGCAGCCCGTGGCTGGCGGGCCCGATCCTGAGGTCGTCACAGAAGCCGAAGGCGCTGGCCCCGACCAGGTAGGGGCGCTGGCCGAGCTCCAGCCCGACATGGGCGAAGTAGATGTTGCTCGAGATCTGCATCGCCTCGGACAGGTCCCACAGGGCGGGCGGGACACCGGCCAGGTCGTGCTCGCGGATGGTGAATCCGTTGACCACGAACCCGGTCACCTCCTCCTGGGGCTGCGTCGGGAACGTGGTGTCGGGAGTGATGACCCCGGCGTCCAGGGCGGCCGCCGCGGTCAGGACCTTCATGATCGACCCGGGAACGTAGACCCCGGTCGTCGCCCGGTTCACGAGGGGCAGGGTGGGATCCGCCTGGAGGGCGAGCCACGGCGCCTCGGCGGCCGCGGGATCGCCGCTGATGGCGGTGGCATCGAACGTGGGGCTGGATGCCAGGGCGAGGACCTCACCGGTGGCCGGGTCCAGCGCGACCAGCGCCCCGACGCTGCCACTCAGCTGGGCGGCGGCGAAGGACTGCAGCCGCTGGTCCACGGTCAGCACCAGGTCGTGTGGCTCCGGCGGCCGCTGGAGCACGTCATTCACGATGTCGTGGAGCGGGTTCGGGTCGCGGAGGCCGATGAGCAGCTCGTCCCAGGCTCGCTCGACCCCGGCCGTCCCGTAGCGCAGCGACGCGTACCCGAGGAGGTGGGTGGACGCCTGGTCGAGGTAAGTCCGGCGGGCGAGGTCGTCGAGAACGGCCGTCGAGGCCAGGACCGTCCCGTTGCGATCGAAGATCGTGCCCCGCGGCTGGCTGCGGTGCGCGGCGATGAGGGCGGGGTTGTCGGGTCGCGACTCGAGGGACGACGCGGCCACGACCTGCCACCACGACATGGCCCCGACCAGCAGGGCGAAGCAGACCAGCATCGCGGTCGCCAGGCGGGGCAGGTGGATCGCGATCACGGGCCTGGCTCCGGGCCCGGCGCCGCGACGGGGGGCGTCGAGCGGTGGCTGATGGACAGGAGGATGCCAACCACGACGAAGCTCGCGAGCAGGCTCGACCCGCCGTAGCTCACGAAGGGCAGGGTGATGCCGGTCAGCGGCACGACCTTCAGGTTGCCGCCGACGATGATCAGGCTCTGGAGGACCAGTCCGGCCGTCAGCCCGGCGGCAAGCATCGTGCTGAAGTCATCGCGGGCGAGGACCGCGATCCGGAGGCCGCGGGCCATCAGCACCGCCACCAGCCCGAGGAGCGCCACGCCGCCGAGCATCCCCAGCTCCTCGCCGATGGCGGCAAAGATCATGTCGGTGTGGACGGCGGGGACCGGCAGGCGGCCCCCGATCGTGGGCAGGCCCTGTCCCAGGCCCTCCCCCAGCAGCCCGCCTCGGGCGAACGCGTACAGAGCCTGGACGGCCTGGTACCCGGACCCGCTCGGATCGGCCCAGGGGTCGAGCCAGGTGTTGATCCGGTCGGCGACATGCGGGAACAGCGCGTAGGCGACGGCGGACCCGGCCAGGAACAGGACCATCCCGAACAGGACGTAGGCCCGGCGGCCGGTGGCCACGAACAGCATGGTCAGGAACACGCCGAAGAACAGGAGGGCCGTGCCGAGGTCGCGGCTCACGACCACCACCAGCATCACGCCCGCGAACACGATCAGCATGGGGGCGAGGTACGGGAGCGGTGGCAGGGTGAGCGGCCCCAGCCGCAGGCTCGCTCCGGCGAGCACGGCGCGGTTCTCAGCCAGGTAGCCGGCGAGGAAGATCACGAGCATGACCTTGATCGCCTCCGACGGCTGGAAGCCAAAGGGCCCGACCACGATCCACAGCCGCGCGTCGTTGACTTCCGTGCCGAACAGGAAGGTGACGATCAGGAGGAGGGCGGCGAACAGGCCCCAGGTGTACTTGTAGTGACGCAGGAACCCGTCGTCCCGCAGACCGATCGCGACAACGAGCATGGCCGCGAGGCCGACGCCGAACCACACCAGCTGGGTACCGACCATGCCGAGGTTGAGGGCCGCGTTGCCGGCCAGGTCCTGCGGCAGGCGGTTGAGCATGACCACGCCGATCGCGCCCATCGCCGCGGCGGCTGGAAGGAGCAGCTCGTCACCCCGGTGCCCCGACCAGGCCAGGACAAGGTGGGCGACCGCGATGAGCGCCACGAAGGCGATCGCGACCGCCATCGGTCCGATCTCCGCCACCCCGGACTGGGCGATGTTGGTGACCGCGACCCCGAGCGGCACGAGGAGCAGGACGGGGACGAGCAGGGTGAACTCGACGCGTCGGGTGGCGAGGCGGTACACGCTCAGCGCTCGAGGCGGAACCGGACGCGGCCGACGGTGAGCTCGTCGCCGTAGGAGAGCGCCACCGGCCGCTGGATGCGGTGGCCGTTGACCCAGGTCCCGTTGGTGCTGCCCCGGTCCTCCACGTACCACGCCCGGCCGCGGAAGGTCAGGGCGGCGTGCGTGCCGCTGGCGAACTCGTCGTCGAGGTAGATCGTGCTGTTCAGGTCTCGACCGATGGTGGTGATCGGACCGATGTGCAGGACGCGGTCCACCGCCGGCTCGCCGCCGGGCGACTCGAGCACGACGAGTCGACCGATGCCGGTCCGCGAAGCCGCCTGGGCCGCTTCCGCCTGGCGGAGGTCGGCGCGCAGGGCCCGGGCGAAGCGGTAGAGCACGACGAACAGGAGGGCGAGGAAGCCGAGCTGGAGGACGAGCAGGATCAGGCGCAGGATGTCGTTGGTCACTGGCGGGGTTCGGTCATCCGCGCAGCCGGAACTCGATGCTGGTGTTGCCGACCCGGATCCGATCGCCATCGGCCAGGGCGATCTCCTCGACTGGCTGGCCGTTCACCGTCGAGCCGTTGCGGCTCTGGAGGTCGACGAACCCATATGCCCCGTGCTGCAGCTTGAGCTGGCAGTGATGGCGGCTGACCTGCGGGTCGTCGAGGATCACGTCGTTGTCGGCGGCCCGGCCGACGGCGATCAGCGCGCCACCGAGGTCGAAGCGGGCGGCCGGGCCGCCATCGGTCTGGACCACCAGGTAGGCGCGCGAGGCCGTATTCGGCTCCGGGACGGCGTGACCGGCACGGGCCAGGACGGCGGTCGCATCCGCCTCCGGTCGCGCCTCGATCGGCGCCGCCTCGTCATCCGCGACCGCCGCCGCCACGCGGACCTCGCCCCGTGGGACCAGGCTGTCGGAACGGAGAATGACCCGGGGACGGGCCATCAGGCGGTAGCCCTCCTTCCGGGCGCGAGTCAGCACGTCATGCGCCAGGTCGTCCTCGAGCGACCCGTGGTACGACTCGAAGGAGGCGTAGTCGGTCGGGCTGAGGTGCAGGACATAGCGGTTGGGGACGATCACGCCGTCCTCGCCGAAACGCTTGTTGGTGTCCATGGCGCGCGCGATCCGCTTGGCCAGGGTCACCGGCTGCGGTGCCGCCCCCATGCGTCCGGCGGGCGCCTCGACCACCCGCTCGAGGAATCCCTCGAGGCGTCGGAAGATGCCCACGGCCAGCGATCCTAGCATGGGGTACGAACGGCGCCCGTCGCGGTACTTTGGCCCGATCGGGCCTGCCAAGAGGCCGTGGCTATACTTTCTACCCCGCCCTGTCGGGTCCTGATGCATGACTGAACTGCTGACCGAATCCTTCTGCGAGCGCTGCGGCACGCGCTTCGAGCTCGGCACGCCCGAGCCGATGTCGCGCACCCAGAAGACGCGTGGCGTGGTGACCGGGCTGCGCCAGTTCATCATGAGCCAGGACAGCCTGTCGGACTCCCTCAGCGACGGGATGCGCGCCGAGGAGGAGCAGGTCGCCGCCAGGCAGATCGACGCCTTCCAGGAAACGTTCAACTTCTGCTTCGACTGCCGCCGCTACACCTGCGTGAGCTGCTGGAACGACGACGCCGGCCGGTGCCGCTCGTGCGTGCCGGTGGCGGGCATCGACGACCTGGCCGGGTTCGACGAGCGGATCCTGGCGCCGCCGCTCTTCGCCGAGCCCGTGGACGAGACACCGCTGCTGACCTCGGCGGAGGCGCCCGTCTGGCCGGCGGAGGAGGGCGTGCCCCCCACGCTCGCCTGGCCCAGCCAGGACGAGATCGCGGCCGTGGCCGGAGAGGCCCCGACCGAGGAGCCCGCGCCGGAACCAATCGCGGCCGAGCGGAGGACGCCGAGGCGGAGGAGGCCGAGGAAGCCGGAGAGGCCGAGCAGGTCGCGGCGGAGGCACCGGACGTGGTCGTCGAGGAGCCGATGGAGGAGCCGATCGCCGCGTCGGCCGAGGTCGAGCCCGAGCCGCCGACGCCCCTCGAGCCGCCGATCCCGACCGGGCCGAAGCGGGACCTCCGCGACACCTTCATCCGCGGGCCGCTCGTTCCCCGCCCCCCAACCAGCGCCGAGCCGGTGCCGGAGAGCCTGGCGGCGCGCCGCTCCCAGCTCGACAGCCTCGGCATCGACGATCCGGGCGAGGGCACGGTGTCGATCGGCCAGCGAGAGGCGCTTCCCTACCGGTCGAGCGGAGCCGGCTCGGCGGCGAACAGCGCCGCGCTCGCCGCGGTGTGGGATGCCTCGACCCGGTACCTCGAGTCCGGGTCCCAGCGGGCCTCAGTCCGTCCGTGCGGGGCGTGCGGCCTGACCGTGTCGGCCACCGCCCGCTTCTGCCGCCGCTGCGGCGCCCCCCAGACCCTGAGCGCCTGATCAGTCGGATCCGCTGCCGGATCCGCCGCTCGTCTCCTTCGGTGCGCTCGAGTCCGCGGCCTTCGGGCTCGTCTTCGGGGGTCCGTCCGATCCACCCCCGCCATCACCCGACGCCTCGGAGCTCCCGCTCGACCGTCGAGAATCGGTGACGTAGAACCCACTCCCCCGGAAGATCAGCCCGGCCGCGTGCAGGACCCGGTCCACCGGTCCCCGACACCGCTCGCAGGCATCCGGGCCGTCGTCGAGGATCGAGTGCATGATCTCGATGGTGTGGCCGCACTCGCGGCAGCGGTAGTCGTAGGTCGGCACGGTCGCCGGATGATCGCAGGACGCTCCTGCGAGGGCAACGCTCAGTTGGGGGCCGCGTCTCCGGCTCGCAGCAGGGTGGCGAACGACCAGCGACGTCGCTCGGTCTGGGCGACGCCCCGCGGCTCCTCGGTGCCGGCCACGACCCGGGCGAGGCGATAGATGTCGGCGGTGATCCGCTCTTTCGGGAAGCGAAGGATGAGCGGCGTGCCCGAGTTGGCGGCCATGACCGCGGTGGCGCCCGCGGACACGATGGTCGCGATCACCGGCCGCCCGAGCGCGCTCTCCATGTCGCGGATGGCCACCCCATGGTTCGAGCGGTTGGCCACCACCCGGATCGTGTCGTCGATGCCCAGCTCGTGCGCCAGGTGGAGGAACTGGGCGCTGTTCCGCAGCGGCCCGACCTCGGGGGTGACGGTGAGCAGGATCTCGTTGGCGATCGACAGCATGGCGACCGTGCGGTCGTCGTAGCCCGGATGGGTATCGACGATGATGATGTCGTAGTGCTGGCGCGCCCAGCGGACCGCGGCAATCAGCAGGTCCGGCCCGATCCGCTCCGCGTCTCCCGGCTCGAATCCCCAGGTCAGCACGTCCAGGGCACTGTCCTCGTGCGTCACCACCATCGCCCGGAAAGCCTCGTCATCCCAGTGCTCGGGCGGGCTGTCCGCGATGTCGGCCAGGCCGCGCCGTGCCGGCACGTCGATGACCGCGGTCACGTTGCCCACGCCGGCATCGGCGTCGAGCAGCAGGACCGATTGACGGGTCTGGAGCTTCAGCGCGACCGCCAGGTTCACGGCCACGGTCGTCTTGCCCACGCCGCCCTTCGGCGCGAAGACCGCTACCACTCGGGCCCGGGTCGGATCGTGGGCGCCGATCATGACCGGGGCCTCCTCCTCGACCGTCGGCGGCGGCGCGTTCGTCGCGCCAGACCGGATGAGGAGCGCCTGCAGCCGGTACACGAGTGCGTCGGGAAGGGCCGGCTTGACGACGAACTCGTCGCTCACCTGCCACACGTCGTCGAGGTCCCCGTTCTCGTCGCCGAGAAGAATGAGGGCGGGAACGGGTCCGTTCTCGTTCAGCCGGCGGTGGACCCGCCGGACGGTGCTCTGCGCCAGGTCGGCGTCGATGACCGCCATGTCGGGCTTGTGGCCCTCGATGAGGATGGCCTCGAACGCCTCTTCACTGCCGATGACCTCGAAGCCCGCCCGTGCCAGGGCGTGGGCGATCGGTTCGGCATCGTCATGTGCGGCAAGCAGAACTCGGGGTCGTTCCATGGGTGCCCTTTGATGCGGTGACTCGGGGCACCAGTCTCCATGCCGTGGGGGCTAACGGACAATGGGACGAATGTACCGATAGCTACGCCGTTCCGCCGAGCCGCATCCCGCACTTGGGACAGTAGAACGCGCCGGTGCCGGTCGAGTCGAAGCCGCAATGGCCGCAGACCCGCCCCTCGCCCCCGTGACCGCGAACCGGGGCGTCAGCAGCGCCAACCCGGAGCCCGGACGCCATGATCTGCTGCTGGAGGTTGCTGACGAGCTTGGTACCGATGCGCTCGGTGTCCCCGCGCTGGCCCTTGCCGCCCCAGCCGACCACGGCCCGCACGATGAGCTCGCCGGTGAGGTCGTCGAAGTGGCTTGCCAGGCCGCCGCTGATGGCATCGAAGGTCGGATAGCCGGTCGTATCGGTCTCGCCGTGGAGCAGGCCGCAGATGAGGGTGTCGATGGTCATGTCGATCGCTTCGGTCTGCTCGAGGACGTGGAGCGCGTGTCGGGTCACCGGGCTGGCATGACGTCGGGCGAGGATCCACTGCTCGAGGTCATTGATCCGCTCGATGGCCGGTGTGGCGGAGGCGAGCTCGAGGGGCAGCGGGGAGACGACCTCGACGCCGTCCAGGGTCAATGGCTCCACGATCCGCGGCAGGCTGGTGAGGACGTCCGGCCCAGGGGAGAGGCGAATCGCGTCCCCACTCCGGGCGAGGTAGGCCAGGTTCAGCGCGTACTGGCGGCCAACGACCGCGGCGAAACTCGCCTCGGGAGCCGGCTCGGGCGCCTCATCTGGCTTGCGACGGCGAAAGAATCCCACGGCGGCGATTCTACCCCGGCCCCACCGAATCACCGACTTGGCGGAGCCGCTCCTCGATGTCCGCCAGCCGATCCCGCTCGCGCTGCACCACGGCCTCCGGAGCTCGTCCGGTGAACGCCGGGTCGGCAAGCAGCGCCTGCACCCGGTCCCGGTTGCGGCGGAGCTCCTCGATCCGGTCCCGGTGCCCGGGGACGGGATCGGCCGCAGCCTCCGCGCCCAGCCAGATGGCGCCGAGGGCGGTCGCGGTCGCCCCGGTTGGGGCCATGGCGCCGGATGCCGCGATCTCGGACCGGACCCGAGCGAGCGGCTCCAGGTATCTCCGCCCGGCCTCGATCGCGGTCGCGGCGTCCGCGCTCGACGGCGCGATGTGGAGGCTGACCGTCTTCGCGGCCGGCAGGCCGGCCTCCGTCCGCAGGTTCCTGGCCGCGCGGATGACCTCGGCCAGGGCGTCGAACGCCGCCTCGGCCCCCCGGTCCCGGGTCCCGGCAACCGGCCATGGGGCGCTGATGAGCAGCGGCCGCTCGTCGGCGTTCTGGTCTCGCGGTCCGGCCGCCGGCAGCGCGGCCCAGATCTCCTCGGTCACGAACGGCATGACCGGGTGGAGGAGGCGCATCGTGTCGGTGAGGACCTCGAGCCCGGTCTGCCACACCCGTCGAGCCCCTGCCGCCCGCTCCGGGTCTCGGAGCTCGATCTTCGCCATCTCGAGATACCAGTCGCACAGGTCGCTCCACGCGAACTCCATCACCAGCCCGGCGTACCCACCCAGGTCGAGGCGGTCGAGCCGTCGGGTGGCGTCCGCGATGGTGGCCGCCAGGCGGGAGCGGATCCATTGCTCGGGCAGCGTTTCGGAACCGGCGGAGTCTTCCGACCCGCCGGTCCCACCCTCGGTTGGCTCTCGGGCGATCACGAACCGCGCGGCGTTCCACAGCTTGTTGGCGAAGTTCCGCGACCGATCGAGCTTGGCCATGGTCAGCCGCTGGTCCGCCCCCGGCGATGTGCCGGTGGTCAGTGCCAGGCGCACCGCATCGGCCCCGATCTCGTCGATGAGCTCGACCGGATCGGTGACGTTGCCCTTGGTCTTGCTCATCTTGACCCCGCCCTGGGCGCGGACCAGGCCGTGGAGGTACACGGTGTGGAACGGCTCGACATCGGTCAGGAACAGGCCGAGCATCATCATCCGGGCGACCCAGAAGAACAGGATGTCGTAGCCGGTCTCCATGACCGAGGTCGGGTAGAACCGGCGCAGGTCCGGGGTGTCGTCGGGCCAGCCGAGCGTGGAGAAGGGCCACAGCCCGCTGCTGAACCAGGTGTCGAAGATGTCCGACTCCTGGACCAGCTCGGCGGCGGGACGGCCGCAGGTCGCGCAGGACGCCGGACCTTCGGGCTGGTCGCTGACGGTGATGTGCTCGTCGGGGCAGAACCAGGCCGGGATGCGATGGCCCCACCACAGCTGGCGGCCCACCGCCCAGTCGCGGATGTTCTCCATCCAGTGCGCGTACACCTTCTCGAAGCGGGCAGGCACGATCGTGGTTCGGCCCTCCCGGACCGATGCCAGGGCCCGGGCAGCCAGGTCCGTGGTCCGGATGAACCACTGCACGGAGAGCCGCGGCTCGACCACCGTTCCGCACCGCTCGCAGTGACCAACGACCATCTGGTGCGACACTTCCGATTCGAGGTCGCCCAGCTCGCGGAGCCGCTCCACGATCCGGCGGCGCGCCTCGAACCGATCCAGCCCGGCGAACTCTCCGCCCGCCTCGTTGATCCGGGCCTCCTCGTCGAGGACCGAGATCGGCGTCAGCCCATGCCGCTTGCCGGTCTCGTAGTCATCCGGGTCGTGGGCCGGGGTGATCTTGACCGCCCCCGTCCCAAAGCTCGGATCCACCGCGTCGTCGGCGATGACCGGCAGCCGGCGGCCGAGGAAGGGCAGGATCGCCTCCCGGCCGACCAGGTCGCGGTACCGGTCGTCCTCGGGGTGGACCGCGACCGCCACGTCGCCGAGCAGCGTCTCGGGACGGGTGGTGGCCACCGCCACCCACGCGTCCGGCTGAGCGGTGCCATCCGGTGCGGCGAGATGGTAGCGGATGGTCCACAGCGTGCCGACCTGGTCGCGATGGACGTTTTCCAGGTCGCTGATCGTCGTCCCGCAGCGCGGGCACCAATTGACCAGGGCCTCCCCCCGGTACACGTAGCCCGCGTCCCACAGCCGCTTGAACGCGACGCGCACCGCCCGGGCACTGCCGGCGTCCATCGTGAACCGGTTCCGCGTCCAGTCCGCGCTGGCGCCCAGCCGGCGCAGCTGGAGCGAGATGAGCTCTCGGGTCTCGTTCATGAAGGCCCACATCCGCTCGAGGTACGCCTCCCGGCCGAGCGAGGCGCGGTCGAGGCCCTCCGCGGCGAGCATCTTGTCGAGCACGAACTGGGCCCCGATCGAGGCATGGTCCACGCCCGGCACCCAGAGCGTGTCGTCGCCACGCATGCGGTGGTAGCGGACGATGATGTCCTCGGCCGTCACGAACAGGGCGTGGCCGGTGTGGAGCGACCCAGTGACATTGGGCGGCGGCATGGTGATCACGAACCGATCCGCACCGGCCGGCGCATCGGCGGCCGGCGTGAACGCGCCGCTTTCGAGCCAGCGCTCGTAGATCCGCGGCTCGACCGACCCGGGCGTGTACCGCGAAGTCAGCTCCGGTCTCTCGTCCGCCATCTGACCGATTCCTCCGGACAAACAACCAGCCCGCTCGTCGAAGGACGAGCGGGCCCGTGGTACCACCTTCGTTCGGCGCCGTTGGCATTCACCACCGGCACCCTCTTCCCGCGATATCGGGCGGAACCCGACCGGCTCCCGTGCGACCTTCGCCCTCGCGTGCCGAAGCGGGCTCTCAGCCGGGACCCGCGTCTCTGTCGGCCGGTGGAGGGCTACTCCTCACGGTCGGCGCCGATGGGCGGAGTCTACCCCCTCGGATGCCTCAGCGCTTCTTGCCGGCGCTCAGCTGGACCACGCCGTCGGCGCCCCGCTGGACGGTGGCGCCGGGCACGGCGGCGGTCGCCACCTCCCCGATGTCGAGGTCGGGACGGTGGGTCACGGTGTACATGAACTCCCCGCCGGAGCCGAGGCTGAGACGCACGGCGGTCACGCCGTCGGCCTTCTCCAGGGCGGTCTTGAAGGTGGTCACCGCTCCGAAGCTGCCGAGGCCCACGGCCGCGATCGTCGTGCTGGTGTCGAGGGTCGCGTCGCCGAGGACCGACGGGGTCTCCGGGACCGGTGCAGCACGCTGCGGGGCCTCGGTCGGGGACGCGTCAGCGGTCGGCGCCTCGTCGACGGCCGCCTCGGCGAGCGCGCCACCGGCCGCAGCGTCGGCTTCGGCCTCGGGTCCGGTGCCGTTGGTCGGGTTCGCCTCGCTCTCCGCGAGATCGGTGTCACCGTTGCGATCGATGCCCAGGTCGCGCATCCGCTCCTGGTGCCCCTCGGCGGCGGCTGCCTCGGCCGCATCGGCCGCCTCGCCGTCCGACGGGCGATCGGCGTCGACATCGGCCTGCGGCAGACGCGGCATCCGGCGCGCGGCCGAGATGAAGGTATCCGGATCAGTGATCTCGCCCAGCTGGGCGAAGAACAGGGCGAGCTCGCCCTCGTACTGCTCGACCTGGGCCTCGAGGGCCGCGATCTCGGACGATGAGCGGCGGTCGTGCTCGTCGAGCTGTTCGGCCAGCTGCGCCCGGCGCTGCTCGACCTTGCGCTGGGTTTCGGCCTCGATGCGCACGATCTCGGCGCGCGACCAGTCCCCGATCCCGGTCACGTCCTGTTCGGCACGGGTGCGCAGCTCGTCTGCGCGCGCCGTGGCCGTGGCCCGCATGGCGGCGATCTTGGCCGCGATGGCGGCCCGCGCGTCAGCGAGGCTTGTCTCGCGGGCATCATCGGCCACCCGCCGCATGGCCGCGGTGAGCGAACTGAGGAACTGATCCGACGGCTCGACGCCGGCAGCCGGGTCGACGGCCGTCTCGGCCGCGCCGGTTTCGACTGACTCAGTCATGTCCGCGTCTGCTCGCTGCCCTTCCTTGGACGGCTCCGCCTCGGCGCCCCACCGACCGAGTATTCCCTGGCGCCCCTGAGTTGCCGTCATGACCCTGTCTCCCATGGCCGGCTCGATCCCCGGCATGAGGGCATCCTAGTCCCCTAACCCGACCAAACCCGCCCGCCCGGTCGTACCGGACCGGCCGAACGGTGGTACCACCGCGCGGCCACATCGGTCAGGCGGTCAGGCGGACCTCCTCGCGGGGGGAGTCCTCGCGGGCGCGGCTGCCGCGGCGGCGCGGAGCGGTGTCATCGGTCTCGGTCACGAGCATCGGCGGTCGCCCATGCTCGATCGTGTCGGCGGTGATGACGACCTTGGTCACATCGGTCCGTTCGGGAATGTCGTACATCACCTCGAGCAGGGCCTCCTCGACGATGGTCCGCAGGGCGCGGGCGCCGGTCTTGCGCTCGGTGGCCATCCGGGCCGTCGCCTCCAGCGCGTCATCGGTGAATACCAGCTCGACGCGGTCGAGGGACAGGAACTTCGCGAACTGCCTGACGACCGCGTTCTTCGGCTCGGTGAGGACCTTGACCAGGTCGTCGCGCGACAGGGCGGAGAGGCTCACGACCACCGGCATGCGGCCGACGAACTCGGGAATGAGCCCGTAGCGCAGCAGGTCGTCGGGCATCAGCTGCTCGAGGAGCAGCCGCCGCTGGTCGGGGTCGCGCTGCGCTTCCGAGCCGAATCCGATCCCCCGTCGGCCGACCCGCTCCTCGACGATCCGCTCCAACCCCTCGAACGCCCCGCCGCAGATGAACAGGATGTTCGTGGTGTCGATCTGGATGAAGTCCTGGTGCGGATGCTTCCGGCCGCCCTGGGGCGGAACGTTGGCGACCGTCCCCTCGAGGATCTTCAGCAGGGCCTGCTGGACGCCCTCGCCGGACACGTCACGGGTGATCGACGGGTTGTCGGTCTTGCGCGCGATCTTGTCGATCTCGTCGACGTACACGATCCCCCGCTGCGCGCGCTGGACGTCGAAGTCCGCGGCCTGGATGAGGCGGAGGAGGATGTTCTCGACGTCCTCCCCGACGTAGCCGGCCTCGGTCAGGCTGGTGGCGTCGGCGATGCAGAACGGGACGTCGAGGACCCGGGCCAGGGTCTGGGCCAGGAGGGTCTTGCCCGAGCCGGTTGGCCCGACCAGCAGGACGTTGCTCTTGCCCAGCTCGACGTCGTCAACCGCCGACCCGGCGTTGACTCGCTTGTAATGGTTGTAGACCGCCACCGACAGGACCTTCTTGGCCGCGTCCTGGCTGATGACGTACTGGTCCAGCGCTTCCTTGATCTTCCGCGGGCTGGGCAGCGGGGGCGGCGGGGTCCGGCTGGCGCGAGGCGCCTCGGCCATCTCCTCGTCGATGATCTCCTGGCACAGGTTGATGCACTCGTCGCAGATGTACACGCCCTGGCCGGCGATCAGCTTGCGGACCTGCTCCTGGCTCTTCCCGCAGAACGAGCAGCGGTATGGAGCCTTGGTCTTGGTCGTCATCGCCGGCCGAGGATAGCACGGGCCCGATCAGATTCCGCCATCGACCGATGGTCCGGAGGCCGGGCTACTTCTTGGCGCGCGCGTCCGCGGCGGCGGCTTCCTTGGCGGTGGGCACGGTGCCCCCGGCCGCCTGCTTCATGCTGATCAGCGACTCCCCCGCCCCCTCGAACACCGCGTCGATGATGCCGTAGGCCTTCGCCTCCTCGGAGCTCATGAAGTAGTCGCGGTCCGCGTCCTTCTTCACCTTCTCGAAGTCTTGGCCGGTGTGCTCGCCGAGGATCCGCATCAGGCGGTCGGTGAGAGTCAGCATCTCCTTGACCTGGATCTCGACGTCCGGGGTGTTGCCCCGGAAGCCGCCCGATCCCTGGTGCAGCATGATCCGCGAGTTCGGCAATGCGAAGCGCTTGCCCTTGGCCCCGGCCGCCAGCAGGACGGCTCCCATGCTCGCCGCCTGACCGATGCAGATGGTGCTGACCGGGGCCTTGAGGTACTGCATCGTGTCGTAGATGGCCAGCCCGCTGGTCACGATCCCGCCCGGCGAGTTGATGTACAGCATGATGTCCTTGTCCTGGTCCTCGCTCTCGAGGAACAGGAGCTGGGCGATGATCAGGTTGGCGACGTGGTCCTCGATCGGCTCGCCGAGGAAGACGATCCGCTCCTTGAGCAGCCGCGAGTAGATGTCGAAGGCGCGCTCTCCACGGGCGCTGCTCTCGATGACCATGGGGACGAGCATCTGGTTCACTCCGCGCTGGATTCGGGTTCGGGCTCGGGTTCGCCGGGAGCCGGTTCGGCTCCGTCTGCCGGTGGGGCGGCCCGGTTGATGAGGCTGTCGACGAGTGTACGGTTCCGGAGCGTCATCCGCAGGTATGACCGACCGCGACGGGACGTGAGGTATTCGCGCAGGCGCGGCTCGTCGGGATAGGCCGCCAGCTGCCGCTCGACCTCGGCGTCGATCTCGGCATCGGACGCGTCGATCCCCTCCTGCTCGGCGATGGCAGTCAGGACGAGCAGGGTCTTCACCCGCTGGCTGGCCGGCTCGCGCAGCTCGGCCATGAGCTCCTCCGGGGTCTGGCGAGCGAGCTCGAGGTACCGATCGATTCCGATCTGCTGCTCCGCCAGCCGCGAGCGCAGCTCGTCGCGCATGATCGCGACCTCGTTCGCGATCATCACCTCGGGCAGCTCGACAGTCGCGTTGGCGGTCGCGAAGTCGATGATCCGGTCGCCGAGCTGGTGCCGGCCCTCCGCCGCCGCTCGCCGCTCGAGGGCGTCGCGGATCTCCGCGCGCAGCTCGTCCATCGTCTGCCCGTCGCCGACCGAGGCCGCGAACGCGTCGTCCAGCTCGGGCAGGATCCGCTCGCGCAGGTCTCCCACCGTCACCTCGAAGTGTGCGGTCTTGCCGGCCAGCGTCTCGACCCGATAGTCGTCCGGGAACGGCAGGTCGAACTCGCGCGACTCGCCCACCCGCACACCGATGAGCTGATCCTCCCAGCCCGGAATCATGCGGTCCTCGCCCACGACCAGGGGCAGGCGGTCGGCCGTGCCGCCATCGAAGGGCTCGCCGTCGATCGTGCCCCGGAACGAGACCGCGGCCAGGTCGCCCTTCTCGACGCCGCGGTCGTCGACCGGGCGCAGGGTAGCCTGCTGGCCCTGCAGCTCGCCGACCACGGTCTCGACGTCCTCGTCGGTGACCGGGGGGACCTCGAGGCTGAACGGGTAGTCGGTGTAGGCGCCGAGGGTCACCGTCGGCCGAACCGCCACCACCGCCGCGAAGCGGGCCGGGTCGCCCTCGCGCACGGTCGTCGCGTCGATCTCCACTTCGGGCTGATCGATGGGGATGAGATCGGTCTGGTCGACGGCCGCGTCGTAGCCCTCGCCGACGAGATGCTCGACCGCCTCCGCCAGCACCGCCTCGCGCCCGACGTAGCGCTCGATGACGTTGCGCGGCGCCTTGCCGGGACGAAATCCCGGAACGCGGGTCCGGGCCGCGAGATGGCGGTACGCCGTCTCGAAGTGGCGGTTCACCTCGTCGGCCGGGACCTCGATCTCGAGACGCACCTTCGAGCCCGGCTCGGGGCGCGTGGCGACGGTGATCATGTCCTCGGCATCATGGGCGGGAGACCTCTGGTGTGGGCGAGGCGAGATTCGAACTCGCACGTCTTGCGACACCAGCTCCTAAAGCTGGCGCGTCTGCCGTTCCGCCACTCGCCCAGGGGAAGGGTGCTCGGCGGCCGGCCGAGTCTAGCAAACGCCCGCGGCGCGGCTCAGTTCGAGGTCTTGGTCGGCGCGGTGGGCTCGCGGGCCGGCCCGGCCACCGAGGCCTGCCGCCCGGACCAGCCGGCATAGCCGTTCGAGCCTGACCCAGTCGCGGCCTTGGGCTCGACCTTGGCCTGGGGCTCGGCCTTGGCCTGGGGCTCGCCCTTGGCCTTGGGCTTGCCTGGCGGCTTCGCATCGGCCTCTTCCTTCGAGGCCGTGGTCGCCTTCGGCTCGGTCGTGGCCTTCGATCCCGTGCGGCCGAGCAGGGCGCCAAAGGCGCCGCTGGCGAGGCTGCGGCCCACGACCTGCTTGGCGATGATGCCGGCCGCGGTCACCCCGGCGACCTCGACCAGGGCCCAGAACGTCCGCGACGGCCCGGGCGGGGTCAGCGTCTCACTGATCAGGCGATCGGCCTTCTTCCGGTTCTTCGGGTTCTCGCGCCATGCGTGGAGGGCCAGCGCCATCTGGCCCTTGGCGTCCGCCTTCGACTGGCCAAGGCCAGGCGCCAGCTCGTCGACCAGTGAGCGGAGGGTCGGCGGCAGGGCGGCGTAGGCCTTGGCACCTTCGGCGGGGGCCCCGAGGGCGTGGCGCACGGCGCGGACCGTGCGGTGGGGCCCGCCGAACAGGAAGAAAGCAGCGGCGGCACTGAGCCCCACCACGCGCGCCGGATGGCGGCCGATGATCGCCCGCACGTCCAGCGACCGGCGGGTGGCGTCCTCGAGTTGCTCAGCCGTGCCGCGGACTCGCGCCCGCTGCGCATCGAGCTCTAGTCGCGTCTCGTCAAGTGTTGCACCCACTCGAGATCCTCCTTGGCCGCGGCAATCGTTTCATCGGGCATCACGCTGGCCTTCTGCACCCGACGGTACCCGAGCCACCCGAACAGTGTCGCCAGCACCAGCACCACGGTGAGGACCAGCAGGGCCGTGACCCACAGCGGCAGCCCGGTGGCGGCGCTGATGGCGGACACGAGCAGCAGAACGAGGACCATGAAGCCCACCGCCAGCAGCGCGACCATCACGCCGAAGAAGATCGCGGCAATCTTGATGTGGTTGAGGCCGACTTCGACCTCCTGCCGCGCGGCGCTGGCGTAGATCCGGCCGAGCTCGATCACCTGCTCGATGAGCAGGCCGAGCAGGCCCCGCATTCCGGTTGGTTCGGGATTCTCGGCAGTCACGCTCGCCGATTCTAGCAACGCGGCCCCAACGACCCCTCCCAGACCATCTGCCCCGCCTCGGCTATCCTCTCCGGCCAATGTCCCGTCGCCGAACCGCTGCTCCCCAGCGTCGAACCCGCGCCAGCGAGGATGCCCTCCAGCGTCGGGTCGGCGCGGGATCCTCCAGCCGCCTGACCGGGACGCCGCTGGTCATCGTCGGCATCGGTCTGCTCGTGATCGTGGGCCTGACCGCCATCGTCCTGTTCGCCCTCCTCGCGCCGGGGCAGTCCGCGACGGTCGGCCAGCCCCAGGCGATGGACGGTCGCACCCACATCGAGGAGGGGACCGCAGGCGGGCCGTACTCGTCGACCCCGGCAGCCTCCGGGCCGCATTGGCCCACCCCGCTGCAGTGGGGGGTCTACCCCTCCGCCATCCCGCAGGAGCCGGCCATCCACAACCTGGAGCACGGCGGAATCGTGATCTGGTACCAGACCGACCAGGTCTCCCCGACCGAGATTGCCGAGCTGGCGGACTACACGCGGGAGTGGAACGTCGGCGAGCGGTACAAGGTCCTGGTGGCCCCGTGGGCCGGTGACGACTTCGGATCGCCGATCGCGGTGGTGGCGTGGACGTGGCTGCTGTACCTCGACGAGATCGACACCGAGCTGATGGACACCTTCATCGACCAGCACTACGGTGACGCGCCGGAGCCCGGTGGCGGACCCGGTCCGCCGGCCATCGAGTAGCCACGGGCCACGAGTTGCGCCCGCGGCCGTTGGTCGGGCATCATCGGACGGGCGCCTAGCTCAACGGCAGAGCAAGTGACTCTTAATCACTAGGTTCAGGGTTCGAATCCCTGGGCGCTCACCAATCGACCCCACCCATGGCGTCCCGGCGGGCTCCGATGAGCCCGCTACGTACGCCGTCACCGCTCTCTCGCGAGGCTCGCGCCATGGCCCACGTTCCCATCGAGCGGCACCGACTCGACAATGGCCTGCGGGTCATCCTGTCCCCCGACTCCCGGACGCCGATCGTGGCCGTCAACCTGTGGTACGACGTCGGCAGCCGGAACGAGGAAGCGGGGCGCACCGGGTTCGCCCACCTGTTCGAGCACATGATGTTCCAGGGCTCGGCCAACGTGGCCAAGGGCGAACACTTCGCCCAGGTCCAGGCCGCCGGCGGGACACTCAACGCGTCGACCTGGACCGACCGGACGAACTACTTCGAGACGCTCCCCTCGCACGAGTTCGAGCTCGCGCTGTGGCTCGAGTCCGACCGGATGGCGAGCCTCCTGCCGGCCATGACCCAGGAGAAGCTCGACAACCAGCGGGACGTCGTGAAGAACGAGCGGCGGCTGTCGGTCGACAACCAGCCGTACGGGACCGCGGAAGAGCGGATGCAGGAGCTCCTCTGGCCGAAGGGTCATCCCTACCACCACTCCACGATCGGCTCGATGGAAGATCTGACCGCCGCCTCCCTGGACGACGTCAGCCGTTTCTTCGCGACCTACTACGCGCCGAACAACGCGGTCCTGACCGTGGCCGGGGACTTCGACCCGAACGCGGCCCTGGCGGGCATCGAACGCCACTTCGGGCCGATCCCCGCCAACGACCAGCTCCCAGCCCCGCCGAACATGGACGTCCCCCCGACGCTCGGCGGGGAGATCCGTGAGGTGGTGCAAGACCAGGTCGAGCTCGCCCGCGTGCACCTCGCCTATCGGATTCCGCCCTTCGGCACCGACGACCACGAGGACATCAACGTCGTCAGCGACCTGCTGGGCACCGGGCGGGCCTCACGGCTGTACCGCTCACTCGTCCGAGAGCAGCAGCTGGCCGCAGACGTGGCCGCGTTCGTGTTCCCGTGGGCCCACGGGTCGACGGCGCTGGGCATCTGGGCCACCGCCCGGCCCGAGGTCGCGGTCGAGGACCTCGAGGCCGAGCTGCTGGCGGAGATCGACCGGCTCGCGGCAGAGGGACCGTCCGAGGACGAGCTGGCCCGGGTCCGGACCCTCCACGCAGCCGCCGTGGAGGCCGGCCTCGAGCAGGTCGGTGAACGGGCCGATCGGATCAGCCAATACGCCTGCCTGTTCGACGCGCCGGAGATGGTCAACACCGAGGTCGCGCGCTACGACGCGGTGGACGCGGCCCGCATCCGCGCGGCCATGTCCGCTCGGACCGGAGCGGACAACCGGGTGATCCTGACCTACGTTCCCGCCGAGGACGAGACCGATGACGAGGCCGCGGCATGACCGCGCCGAATCCCCTTCGCCCGGCACCCGGCGCACCCCGGTCGTATCACTTCCCCCACTTCGTCCATGAGCGGCTGCCGAGCGGGTTGACGATGTGGACCGTCCCCCTCCCGGACCGTGACCTCGTCAGCGTGCACCTCATGGTCGACGGCGGCGCCGCGGCGGAGGACGAGGCCGAGGCGGGGATCGCGGCCCTCACCGCCGAAACCCTGGTCACCGGGACCCGACGGCTCGACGGTCACGCCTTCTCCGAGGCCACCGAGCGGCTCGGGATCGAGCTCCACGCCGAATCGTCGTGGGACGTCGCCCGGGCCGGGTTCCTCGCCCTCGCCGACCGCTTCGAGGCCGGGCTCGAGCTGCTGGCCGAGATGGTGCTCGAGCCGCGCTTCGACGAGGGGGAGTTCGACCGCTTGCGGGAGGAGCGGCTGGCCGACATCCTCCAGGCGCGCTCGGAGCCTGGTCGATTGGCCGACGAGCACTTCCTGCGCCAGATCTACCCGGAGGACTCGCCGTACGGCCGGCTGGGGGCCGGCGTCCCGGAGACGGTCGAGCCGCTGACGGTGGCTTCGGCGCGAGCCCACCACACCCGGAACTGGCGCCCGGACCGCGCCCACGTAGTGGTGGCCGGGCCGGTCACCGCGGAACAGGTGCGCACCGCCGCGGCGTCGGCCTTCGGCGGCTGGGAGGGCACGAGCCCGGGACATCGAACCATCACCGCGAAGGACCGAGGCGGTCGGCGGGTGGTGATCGTTGATCGGCCAGGCTCGGTCCAGAGCGAGCTGCGGATCGGCCACGTGGGGATCGCGCGGGACCACGCCGACTACTTCCCGGCCATGGTCATGGCCTCGCTGCTGGGCGGGACGTTCAGCAGCCGGCTGAACCAGCGGCTGCGGGAGGAGCTGGGCTACACCTACGGCGCCCGGGCGGCCTTCGATCCCCGCCGCGCCGCCGGCCCGTTCTCCGCCCGGGCCGCCGTCCATACCGAGGTCACCGCGGACGCGGTCCGCGAGACGTTCGCCGTGCTCGACGGACTGCAGGCCGCAGAGCCCTCGACCGAGGAGCTGCAGGAAGTGACCGACTACCTCATCGGCGTCTTCCCCCTGCGCTTCGAGACCACCGGCGGGGCAGCGGCCGGGATCGAGCCGGTCGCGATCTACGGTCTCGACCACGACTGGTGGGCGACGTACCGCGATCGGATCGAGGCCGTCGGCCCCCGCGAGGTGCTCGCGGCGGCGGCCGGCCTCCTCCGCCCGGCAGAGGCGCTCGTCGTGCTCGCCGGCGACGCCGAGGCGGTTCGCCCCGGCCTGGAGGCCGCGAACCTCGGCCAGGTGGAGGTGATCCACCCGTCGGACGACGGCATCGAAGAGGAAACCGCTTCGGGCTAGTCCCGCTTCCGCGCCGCCGGCGACGTCCCGTTCCGGCGCGACCGAGCCTGGGCCCGTTCCAGCCGCGCCCGTGCCCGCGCCATGCGGACGGAGGGCTGGCCGCGGACCCGCCGCGGATCCAACGCGTCGGGGTGGTCGCCGCGGGCAACCTCGGCCAACAACAGCGAGGCGCGTTCCAGCTCCCCGGCATCGGTCAGCAGCTGCACCCGGCTGTACCAACCGTCGCCGTCCCCCACCGGCAGCGCGAGGAGGCGCTCGCGCAGGACCGCTGCCCGCTCTCCGTGGCCTGCCCGGCGATGCACGAGCTCCGCGGCGCGCAGGTCGGCCGGCGTCGGCTCCATGGCCAGTCCGGCGAGGTAGTTGAACAGCAGGTCGGCGTTCGGTGCCCGATCTGCCGCCGGGCCGCGGCGCACATGGCGCTCCCGGAAGTCCGCGAGCAACGTGCGCATCTCGCGCTCGACCCAGGTCCGGGCCGCGCTCCCGGCGGGCCAGCGCTCGGCCGCCTCCGCCAGGAAGGTTGCGCCGGCAAGGTGGCGGTCGGTGGCCTCGTAGGCCGAGCGCAGGTCGGAGCGGGCGAGAGTGTCGAAGGACCGGTCGATCTCGACCAGGCGCTCGGAAGCGCCGACCCAGTCGTCGAGCCGGCCCCGCTCGTGGTAGTGGCCGGCGGCAAAGCGGAGCCAATAGCGCTCCCGGTGGTCGCGCCAGTCCTGACCAGCGATGTGGTGCTCGACGATCCACCGTCGCTGCGCCTCCGGCTGGTCGAGGAACACCGCGGCCGGGACGCGGAAACCCTCGACCGATCGCCAGGCGGGTTGGTGCCACGGACTCGGCTCGGCGGCCACCCGGCCGCGCCGCGATCGGCGCGGACGGGTCGAGCCGGCCCGCGGTGGCTCGCCTGCGGCCACCGGCCACGCGACGGTCGCGGCCTCGCCCCGCTCGAGGGCGCCGTCGTACGCGCGCCGTCGCGCCGGGTCGCGCAGCTCGGACCATGCGCGGTTCAGCAGGGACGTGCGGCGCGTGGCCAGACCCGTGGACGCGCCGCTCCGATCGGGGTGGTGGCGCAGGACGGCTCGTCGGAACGCGACCCGCAGCTGATCCGCGGTGGCCGCGGGATCCACGTCCAGGACGGCGTAGAAGTCGAGGTCCTGGTGGGTGACGTCCGGCGACGAGGCCATCCGACGAGTGTACGGGTCCGCCGGCTGGATCGGGGTTGCTATGCTCCCCCGGATGGCTGCGACCTCCCGCCCGGCGCGGCCACGTGCTGGGCACCTGGTGATGATCGGCGGCGCGGAAGACAAGCTGCGCCAGCGCACGATCCTCACGCGCTTCGTCACCCTGGCCGGCGGGCCCTCGGCGCGGATTCTCATCATCTCGACCGCGTCCTCCCTTGGTGACGAGGCGACCGACCTGTACGGGTCCCTGTTCCACCAGCTCGGCGCCGCCGAGGTGCACAGCGTGCGGCCGCTCACCCGCGAGGAGGCGAACGCCACCCGAGTGGCCGAGCAGGTCCGCGAAGCGACCGGGGTGTTCCTCACCGGCGGCAACCAGCTGCGACTCTCGAGCGTGGTGGGAGGTACGAAGCTCGGCAAGGCGCTCGTCGAGGGCCACAAGCACGGGCTCGTCGTCGCCGGCACCAGCGCCGGCGCATCGGCCATCGCCAGCCACATGGTCGCCTTCGGCACCAGCGGGGCAACGCCCAAGCAGCGGATGACCCAGATGAGCGCGGGCCTCGGCCTGCTGCCGGGGGTCGTCATCGACCAGCACTTCGAGCAGCGAAACCGCATCGGTCGTCTCATCGCGCTCGTCGCCCAGTCGCCGGGCCTGCTGGGGATTGGCCTCGACGAGGACACGGCCGCGGTCGTCTCGCCGAGCGGCGTGCTGGAGGTCATCGGCAAGGGGGCGGTCACCATCCTCGACCCCGCCAAGCTCCAGACCGATGCCTATGAGGCCAAGCGGCATCGGCCGATCATGGTCAGCGGGGTCGTCCTCCACAGCCTCCCCTCGGGATACCGATTCGACCTCCGTCGACGCCAGGTCCGGGCCACCCTGCGGCCGGTCGACGCCACCGATCGCCAGCTCGCCCACATCCAGGCCGCGTCCGATCGCACGCGCCGCCTGATCCGCCGCATCGCGGCGGAGGGTGCCGACGACAGCGCTCCCGAACGCTCCCGACGGCGATCGGTCCGCTCCCGCGCACTCGAGGAAGCCAGCGAGTGACTCGGCGCGCGGCGCAGGAGGGCGCCGGCCCGCGCGGGACCTTGCGCATCATCGAGCAGCGGGTCTACCGGGGCCCGAACTACTGGTCGTACGACCCGACCATCAAGCTCATCGTCGACCTCGGCGAGCTCGAGGAGTACCCGACCAACAAGCTCGAGGGCTTCACCGACCGCCTGCTCGGGATCGTGCCCGAGGTCGCGACCCATTCATGCGGGACGGGACGGCCAGGCGGCTTCGAGGGCCGCCTGCGAGAAGGCACATGGCTCGGCCACGTGGCGGAGCATATCGCCCTCCAGCTGCAGCGCGACGCGGGCACGGAGGTCGGTCGGGGAAAGACCCGGTCCACGGGCCAGAAGGGTCGCTACCACGTGATCTTCTCGTACGCCGAGGAGAGCGTGGGACTGGCCGCCGGCCGGCTCGCCGTTCGCCTGGTCAACCACCTGGTAGAAGCGGAGCCGGACTTCGATTTCCGGGCCGAGTTCGAGCAGCTCATCCGCCTCGCCGAGCGGGCGGCCTTCGGGCCATCGACCCAGGCCATCCTCGACGAGGCTGCGCTCCGCGATATCCCGTGGATCCGGCTCAACGAGGCGTCGCTGGTCCAGCTCGGACATGGCGTCCATCAGAAGCGGATCCGGGCAACGATGACCTCGCAGACCGCGGCGCTGGGCGTGGACATCGCGCAGGACAAGAAGCTCACCAATCGGCTGCTGGCCGCGACCGGGGTGCCGGTGCCGCGCTCGGAGGTGGTGCGCAGCGCGGACGAGGCGGCCACCGCGGCGGCCCGCATCCGGTATCCGGTCGCGATGAAGCCGCTGGACGGGAACCACGGCCGCGGGGTGATGCTGAACCTCGCCGATGAGGCCGCCGTCCGCAACGCGTACCCGCTGGCCCGGGCCGAGTCCCGATTCGGCGGCGTGGTCGTGGAGTCGTTCCTCGTCGGCAACGACTACCGCTGCCTGGTGGTCGGCGGGGAGCTGCGGGCGGTGGCCCAGCGCGTCCCGGCGCACGTCGACGGGGACGGGAAGCAGACGGTCATCGAGCTGGTGGCGATCACCAATGCCGACCCGCGGCGCGGCATCGGTCACGAAAGGGTCCTGACCCGGATCGCGGTCGACGAGGAATCCGAGAGCTACGCGGCGGAGCAGGGCTTCGCGCTGGACGCCGTGCCGCCCAAGGGAACGCGGGTCTACCTCAAGCGCACCGGGAACATGAGCACCGGTGGGATCAGCATCGATCGGACCGAGGAGATCCACCCGGAGAACCAGGAGATCGCCGAGCAGGCGGCCAAGGTCATCGGTCTCGACATCGCCGGCATCGACTTCATCTGCCCCGACATCAGCGTCCCGGTCCGCGAGACCGGCGGCGGCATCGTGGAGGTGAACGCCGCCCCGGGATTCCGGATGCACACGAACCCGACCGAGGGCGAGCCGCAGTACGTGGCCAAGCCGGTAATCGACATGCTCTTCCCGCCCGGGACGGCGTCCCGGATCCCGATCGTGGCCGTGACCGGCACCAACGGCAAGACGACAACGGCTCGGATGATCAGCCACATCCTCAAGGGCATGGGGCGCAAGATCGGGATGACCAGCACCGATGGGATCCTGATCGACGGTAGGCCGATCCGCCGCGGCGACATGAGCGGCCCGAAATCCGCCTCGATGGTCCTCCAGAACCCCCTGGTCGACACCGCGGTCTTCGAGGTCGCCCGGGGCGGGATCCTCCGCGAGGGCCTCGGCTACCAGCGCAATGACGTGGCCGTCGTCCTCAACGTCGCATCCGACCACCTCGGCCTGGGCGGCATCACCAGCCTCCGCCAGCTCGCCGCTGTGAAGCAGGTGATCGTTGAGGCTGTTCCCCGGTCCGGGACGGCGGTCCTCAACGCGGACGACCCGCTGGTGGCGAAGATGGCGGCGGCCTGCTCCGGATCGGTCATCTACTTCAGCCTGAACGCCGAGAACGAGACGCTTCGTCGCCAGGCGTCCCGCGGCCGCCGGTCGGTCACGATCGAGCCGGGTCGCAACGGCGACCTCATCGTCCTGCGCCAGGGCCGCAAGAGCCTGCCCCTGGTCTGGACCCACCTCATCCCGGCCACCTTCGAGGGCCGCGCCCGGATGAACGTGGCGAATGCGCTGGCTGCGACCGCCGCGGCGTGGGCCGCCGGCGCCCACCTCCACGACATTCGGCAGGGGCTGCGGACCTTCGCCACGTCGTACTTCCAGGCGCCGGGCCGGATGAACATGTTCGAGCTCGACGGCTACCGGGTCCTGGTCGACTACGCCCACAACTCGCATGCCATGACTGCGCTCGGGTCGTTTATCGACGCGATCGCCGCCGAGCCGACCAACGGCCATCATCCACTCGTCACCGGCCGGCGAATCGGGGTCATCGCCACCGCCGGCGACCGACGGGACCGCGACATCCGCGACCTCGGCCGGGTCGCCGCCGGCTATTTCGACCGGATCGTGATTCGCGAGGACCGGAATCCGCGGGGCCGCCAGCCGGGCGCCACCGCCGAGCTCATCCGTGAGGGCATCGAGGCCGCGATCAGCGAGGGCGCCCGCTGCCAGAAGATCGAAGTCGTGCTCGACGAGCTCGACGCCACGAAGCGCGCACTGGACCTCGGGCGCAAGGGCGACATCGTGGTCCTCTGCGTGGACCACGCCAACCTCGCCTGGAAGGAGCTCCAGCACCGGCTCCACGGCACGCCGACCGAGGTTCCCGGCACCGCGCCCGCCACGAACGGCTCCGGGTCGTCGGCCGACATCGACGCCGAGGATTTCTTCTAGGCGGAGCGGTCAGCCGGAGCGGTCAGCCAGAGCGGTCGCGGACCCTCTGCTCCCGCGCCGCGAGCAACGCCCGAAGCCGCGCCAGGGGAACCGGTCGGAAGCCCTCGCGCGATAGCCAGGCAAAGATCTGTGCCCGCTCGATGTGGCTCATGACCGCGGCAATGTCTCCGCGGCGGCTCCGCCCGAGCAGCGCTCGCAGGGCCCCGAGCTCGGTCCGGTACGCGGGAACGCGGTCGGCGTACCCACCCTCCGCCGCGGCGGCACGGAACAGGGCGTTCATCTGCCCCACCTCGCGGCCGCGAAGGTAGTGGCGCTTCTCGCAGATGACGAGATCGTCGGCCCGGCTGCCCGCCAGCTGGCCGAGGCCCCGCAGGATCTCATCGGTCCGATCTCCAGCCGTGCCGAGGGCGAGCCGAACCCTGCCGGTTGGCTTGAGGACGAGCCGATCGCAGACGTCGAGGAGTCCGGCCAGCCCGGCCTCGTTGTGCGCGAAGTCGACCAGCGCGAGCACCCCCCGGCGGGCATACAGGTTCAGCCGCCCCGGGTTGACCGTCTCGTCCTGGGCGAACGACCCGAGACCGTGCCGGATCTCGTCCGGTGACAGGCCCAGCGCGTCGCAGGCCGCCGCCGCCGCGAGGGCGTTGGCGATGTTGTACCGGGAGAGACCTCCGAACGTGACGGGGAGGTCCGCGGCCGTGACGAGGCGTACCCGGCGGCCGCGAGGGCGGCGCAGAACGAGCCCGCCGCGTTCGAGGACCGCCGACCGTCCGCCGTCGGCCAGCGCTTCCGCCACCGCCGGGGCGCCCGGCGAGAGGCTGAAGGCATATGGCCGCGCGCGGCTGTGGAGGCGCATGGCCCAGGCCCTCGGGTCCTCGCCGTTGAGCACGGCCCACCCGCCGCGGCGCGTGATGCGGACCACGGCTCCCTTCACCTCCGCCAGCTCGTCGAGGGTGTCGATCCCCTGCAGGCCGAGGTGGTCGGCGCTGACGTTGGTCACCACCGACACGTCGTTGTGCTCGTAGCCGATGCCGCGCAGCAGGATCCCGCCGCGGGCCGTCTCGAGAACCGCCAGGTCGAGGTCCGGCTCGGCCAGGATGCGGCCGGCGCCGCCAAAGCCGGTCCAGTCGCCGGCCTCCACCAGCTCGCCCCGGACGTAGATCCCGTCCGAGTTGGTCATGCCCACCCGCAGTCCGGCCTCGGCCGCCACGTGGGCGATGAGCCGGGTGGTCGTGCTCTTGCCGTTGGTGCCGGTGACGGCCACGATCGGGACGCGCGGGATGGGCAGGACGGCACGCGGACCCTCGGCCACGGCCCGCAGGGCTCGCAACTCCCGCCGCTCGGTCCCCGCCCCCAGCGCCACTCGCGCGGCCGCGCCAGCGATGGCCTGGGCGATCGCTCGCCGGCGCCAGGCGAACGCGGCCATCGCGCGTGTCCCGTCCTCGGACCGTCGGAAGGTCACCCGCGGCGCGGTGTAGCCCATCTCGTGGTGGAAGTGGCGCACGAGCTCGCCCGCATCACGGGTAACACGGACCACGGCCTCGGGGTCGCCCTGGAACTCCAGCTTGATTGCCGGCCGGTTGGCGAAGCGGTTGGGACCCTCCAGGACGCGCAGCTCGAGCAGCTCGACGGCCGGCTCGGGCGGTCGGTCGGCGGGCATGGCGGCCAGTATAGTTTCGGCCCCATGGCCTCCCCGCCGCCCCTGTCGGACCTTCACGCCCAGGTTGTCGAGCGGGTCCCGGCCTATCTCGCCGACCTCGAGAAGCTGGTGAACGTCGACTGCGGCTCGTACACGCCCGACGGCGTGAACCGCGTGGCTGACGTCGTGGCGGAGCAGCTGGAGGGGCTCGGGGCGACGATCGAGCGCCGGGGTGGCGGGGCGGCGCCGGACGGCCGCGCGCTCGGGGATCTCGTCATCGGCCGCCTGGCCGGCTCCGGCCCGCGCCTGCTGCTCATCGGCCACATGGACACCGTCTTCGAGGAAGGGACCGCCGCCGATCGCCCGTTCAGGGTCGACGGCGAGCGGGCTCTCGGCCCGGGCGTGTCCGACATGAAAGGGGGTCTCCTGGCTGGCCTGACGGCGCTCCACGCCCTCCACGCCACCGGCCAGCGACCATCGGTGACCTTCGTGGCCAACCCTGACGAAGAGATCGGGTCGCCCTTCTCCGGGCCGATCATTCGCGAGCTCGCCGCGAACCACGAGGTGGCCCTGGTCCTGGAGTGTGCCCGGGCCAACGGCGACATCGTCAGTGCCCGGAAGGGGATCGCCGAGATGGTGGTCGCCGTCCGGGGACGCGCCGCCCATGCCGGGGTCGAACCGGAGAAGGGACGGAGCGCCATCCTCGCCGCCTCGCGGCTGGTCGAAGCGCTCCACGGCCTGAACGGACGGTGGCCGACGGTGACCTGCAACGTCGGCGTCATCGCCGGCGGCACGCGGCCCAACGTGGTCCCGGAATCGTGCCGGCTGGAGGTCGACCTGCGGGCCGCCAACGGCGCCGAGTTCGCCGAAGCGACCGCCGCCGCCGGCGAGATCATGGCCAGCCCATTCGTGCCCGAGACCACGACGGAACACCGGGTCATTGCCTCCCATCCGCCGATGGAGAAGTCGGCGGCGACCGGCCGTCTCGTCGAGCTTGCCCAGGCCATCGCCGCCGACATCGGCTTCGAGGTCCACGACACGCTCACCGGCGGGGCGTCCGACGCGAACACCACCGCGGCCGCCGGCCTGCCGACCCTCGACGGCCTCGGGCCGATCGGCGGGGACGACCACGCCCCGCCGGAGTGGCTCGACCTCGCGAGTGTCGCGCCACGGACGACGCTGCTGGCGGGCCTCATCGCGCGAGCGCAGGAGGCGCTCTGACCGATGGAGCGCCACCGGCCGCTAGAATCGGTCCTCCGTTGACCGATTCGTTCCGCCATCACACGCGCCTCGAGGTCCGGTTCCGGGACATCGACGCCTTCGGCCACGTCAACAACGCCTCCTTCGTGACCTATCTCGAGCAGGCCCGCGTCCGCTTCCTCATCGACGTCCTCCACGTCGACGTCGTCCAGACCCTGCCCGTGATCCTGGCCGCCCTGAACGTGGACTTCCGCTCTCCCATCCACTTCGGCGACAGCGTCGGGATCGGCACCCGGGTGGACTGGATCGGCAACAGCAGCCTGTCCATGTCACACGAGATGACCGCCCAGCCGGAAGCCGAGGATGCGGAGCGCGTGGTGGCCGAGGCCGGCACGGTGCTGGTGGCCTACGACTACGAGACCGAGCGACCGATCCGCGTGCCGGACGCGTGGCGCTCCGCCTTCGCCACCCACGAGGGGCGAGACCTGGACCGGCCCGCATGACCGACGAACATCGGTACGACCTGCTCATCCTGGGTGGAGGGATGAGCTACGTGGGCGCCATCCGGGCGGCTCAGCTCGGGATGAAGGTGGCGGTCGTCGAGCGCGACAAGATGGGCGGCACCTGCCTGAACCGCGGCTGTATCCCCTCCAAGGCCCTGCTCGAGACGGCGGACCTGCTGCATCGGGCAAAGGAGCTCGGCGGCGAGTTCGGGCTGACCAACACCGACGGCATCGGCCTGGATCCCGTCAACCTCGGCAAGCGTCGGGACGCGGTAGTCGACAAGCACGTGAAGGGCGTCGAGTTCCTGATGAAGAAGAACAAGGTGACCGTCCTGCGCGGCCACGGCGTCCTGACCAGCCCGACCAGCGTGCGCATCAGCGGCGGCGAGTCGGGCGACCTGGAGGCCAGCGCCACCGACCTCATCCTGGCCACCGGCAGCGCGCCGCGCCACCTGCCCGACCTGACGGTCGACCAGGACCGGATCATCGACTCGGACGAGGCGCTCCGGCGGGACGCGCCCCCGAAGTCGGTGACGATCATCGGCGCCGGCGCCATCGGCGTGGAATGGGCCAGCCTGTACGGCGACCTCGGGGCCGAGGTGCAACTCGTCGAGTTCATGGACCGCATCGTTCCGCTCGAGGACCCCGACGTCAGCAAGGAGCTCGCCCGACTGTTCCGCAAGCGCGGGATGGCGATCCACGCCGGCTCGACCGTGGATCCGGCGTCGCTCCAACGCACGAAGACCGGCATCCGCCACGCGATCGTCGCCAACGATGGCGGCGAACGGACGGAGGTCGAGAGCGACTGGATCCTGGTCGCGATCGGCCGGCGGCCGGTGACCGAGAACATCGGCCTGGAGCAGATCGACGGCGTGAAGCTGGACCGCGGCTTCATCGTCGTCGACGGCAACATGCGGACGGGCGTCCCGCACCTGTACGCGATCGGCGACGTCGTCCCCGGCTACGCGCTCGCCCACGTCGCCAGCCACGAGTCGCTGGTGGCGGTCGAGACCATTGCCGGCCGCGAGCCGGAGCCGATCCGGATGGACCTCATGCCCCGCGTGACCTTCTGCCGGCCGGAGATCGCCAGCGTGGGCCTCAGCGAGGCAGAGGCGATCGGCGGCCGGCCACACGGTGAAGGTCGGCAGCTTCCCGTTCCGCGCCCTGGGCAAGGCGACGATCGTGGGCGAGGTCGACGGGTTTGCGAAGTTCGTGGCCGACGCCGGGACCGGACAGCTGCTCGGGGCGCATATCATCGGTCCCCACGCCGGCGACCTGCTGGCAGAGCCGACCTTCGCCCGCCTGGTGGAGGGGACGGCCGAGGAGATCGCGATGTCCGTGCATGCCCACCCGACCCTGACCGAGGTCCTGGCCGAGGCCGCGCTGGCGGTCGACGGGGCCGCGCTCCACGTCTGACCGATGACCGAATCCGACAACGACCGGAAGGCGGGTCGCGAGATCGGGCTCGCGTGGGATGACAAGACCGATGACGCCGCGTGGCCCAAGGCGGCGAAGCGAGGCGGATCCAAGGTGGCCGCGCCGGAGGCGCCGCACCGCGCCCTGGGGCTGACCGATGAGGACGTCGTCGCGATGTACCGCCAGGTGCTCATCGCGCGGGCCGTCGACGAGCGGATGTGGCTCATGCAGCGGGCGGGGAAGATCGCCTTCATCATCAGCGTCCAGGGCCACGAGGTGGCGCAGGTCGGGATCACCTGGCCGCTGCGCAAGGGCCACGACTGGATGGCGCCCTTCTATCGGTCCATTGCCGCGGCGATGACCTTCGGCATGACGCCGGAGGACATCATCACCGCCCACCTGGCCAAGGGCGACGACATCTCGTCGGGCGGGCGGCAGATGCCCGGCCACTACGGGGCCGCGCCCCACAACATCCTCAGCGTCAGCTCACCGGTCGGGACCCAGGTCCTCCACGCGGTGGGCCTCGGCCTGGGCGCCTGGGTCCGCGGCGACGACGCCGTGGCGATCACCCAGTTCGGGGAGGGAACCGCCAACCAGGGCGAGGTCCACGAGGCGATGAACTTCGCCGGCGTCCACAAGCTGCCGGTCATCTTCGTGTGCGAGAACAACGGCTACGCGATCAGCGTCCCGCTGGAGCGGCAGGTCGGCGGCGGATCCATCGCCGCCCGGGCGGCCGGCTACGGCTTCCCCGGGGTCCAGGTCGACGGCGGAGACCTGCTCGCCTGCTACGCGGTCGGTCGGGAGGCGCACGTGCGGGCGCAGACCGGTGGCGGGCCGACATTGATCGAGGCCCATGTCGTTCGGCTCACCAGCCACTCGTCGGACGACGACCAGCGCCGCTACCGCGACGCGGCGGACGTCGAGGGGCTGAAGGAGCGCGATCCGATCCCCCGCCTGGCGGCCAGCCTGCGCGAATGGGGCGTGCTCGACGAGGCGGCGGACGAAGCCCTGCGGGCGGAGGTCAAGGCCCAGGTCGCCGAGGCGGCGGCGCGAGCCGAGGCTCGACCCGAGCCGGACCCCGGCACCATCCTCCGCCACGTCTACGCGGACGGGAGCTGACCGATGGCCGAGCTGAACATCCTGGAGGCCATCCGGCGGGCGATGGACGAAGAGCTCGCCGCGGACGAGCGGGTCATGGTCATGGGCGAGGACGTCGGTCGCAAGGGCGGCGTGTTCGGCGCCACCGACGGCCTGTGGGCGAAGTACGGGGACAAGCGGGTGCTCGACACCCCGCTCAGCGAGGGGCTGATCGCCGGCGCGGCGATGGGCGCCGCCCTGTACGGCCTGCGACCGATCGCCGAGATGCAGTTCGCCGACTTCGTGTACCCCGCCTTCAACCAGATCGTGAGCGAGATCGCCCGGATGCGCTTCCGGTCCAACGGGGCGTTCGGGGTACCGATGGTCATCCGCATGCCGTACGGCGGCGGGGTCCACGGCGCGCTGTACCACTCGCAGTCGAACGAGGCGTACTTCACCTCCACGGTCGGCCTGAAAGTGGTCGCGCCCGGCACGCCGGCCGATGCCTACGGCCTCCTGAAGGCCGCCGTCCGCGACCCGGACCCGGTGATGTTCTTCGAGCACAAGAAGACCTATCGCCTGTTCAAGGCCGAGGTGCCCGATGATGGGGACGGGCTGGTGCCGATCGGCGCCGCGGTCGTGGCCCGGCCCGGGACCGACCTGTCGATCTTCTGCTACGGCTACATGCGCCACTGCGCGCTCGAGGCGGCCGAGACCCTGGCTGCGGACGGGATCAACGCCGAGGTCGTGGATCTCCGGACGCTTCGGCCCCTGGATCGCGAGGCGGTCCTCGCGTCGGTCGCGAAGACCGGCCGCGCACTGGTCGTTCACGAGGCGAACCAGTTCGGCGGATTCGGAGGGGAGGTGGCCGCGCTCATCGCGGAGGATGGCTTCGAGAGCCTCGACGCGCCCGTCACCCGGCTTGCCGGGCCCGAGGTGCCCGCGGTGCCGTACGCCCACGACCTGGAGGAGTGGTTCATGCTCAATCCCGAACGCATCGCCGAAGCCGCGCGCCGGCTCGCGGCGTTCTGATCGGCTAGTCTTCCGGACCGATGGCAACCACGATCAAGATGCCGCAGCTCGGTGAGAGCGTCACCGAGGGCACCATCGAACGCTGGCTGGTCAAGGTCGGCGATTCCGTGGCCCAGTACGACCCGCTGTTCGAGGTCGTGACCGACAAGGTCAACGCCGAGGTTCCGGCCGAGGTCGGCGGGGTGGTGACCAGCATCCTGGTCGAGGACGGCCAGACCGTGAAGGTCGGGACGCCGCTGGCCGAGATCTCAGAGGACGGCGAGGGAGCGGCCACCACCGCGGCGGCGCCTGCCGCTGCCGCCGCTGCGCCGCCAGCCGAGGCCGAGCCGGAGGTCGAGCTCGACGCTCCGCCCGAATCCGAGGCGGAGGCCCCGTCCGCGACCGAGCCAGCGCCCCCGGTGACCGAGCCGGCGCCCACGCCCGCTCCGGAGCCCGCTGCGGCTGCCGAAGCCACGTCCCCGCCGCCCCCCGCGACGCCCGCTGAGCCGGCTGCGTCGGACGCCCCTGAGGCCGCTCCGGCGGCCGCGGCCGCACCTTCCGGTGATGAGCCGGCTCCGGCCGCTGGCGAAGGCGCGATGCGCATGACGCCGGCGGTCCGTCGACTCGTCCGCGAGCACAACCTCGACGTGGCCCAGATCCCCGGCACCGGCGCCGGTGGCCGCGTGACCCGCGACGACGTTCTCGCCTTCGTTGCCGCTCGCGAGGAGACGCCTGCCGCGTCACCGGCTGCGCCCGCCGAGGCAGCGCCGCCTCCTGCCGCCCCGCCGGCTCCCCCAGCGGCAGCCGCACCGGCCCCCGCCACCCGTTGCTGCCGCTCCGCCACCCGCTCCCGCGGCGGCACAGGCTCCCGCTGCCCCTGCTCCGGCGGCACAGGCTCCCGCGCCGCCCGCAGCAGCTCCCGCGCCGCCCGCAGCCGCTCCCCCACCGCCCGCGGCCACCCCGGCACCGGCCCCCGAGGCGATCCCCGCACCCACCGGCGGAGACGTGGAATGGCCGATGACCCAGATGCGGAAGGGCATCGCCGCCAAGATGACCCAGGTCAAGCAGACCGTCCCCCACGCCTACACCGTGGTCGAGGTCGACATGACCAACGTCGTCCGCTGGCGCGACGCGAACAACGAGGCGTACAAGGCCCGCGAAGGTGCCGGGATCAGCTACGTGGCCGTCGTCATCAAAGCTGTGACCGAGGCCCTGCGAGCCCACCCGACCCTGAACAGCCAGTTCGCCGAGGACCGGATCATCCTCAAGCACCGGCTGAACATCGGTATCGCGGTCGCCGTCGACAACGGGCTGGTGGTGCCGGTCATCCACGACGCGGACCAGCTCTCGATCAGCGGCGTGAACCGGAAGGTCCAGGACCTTGCCGCGCGCGCACGTGCGAACCGGCTCAAGCTCGACGAGATCCAGGGCGGGACGTTCACGGTCAACAACACCGGCTGGTTCGGATCGGTGTCATCGATGCCGATCATCAACGCGCCGGAGGTCGCCATCCTGTCGATGGAGGCCATCGTCAAGCGCCCGCGGGTGATCGAGGTCGACGGCGCCGACGTCATCGCCGTCCGGCACCTCATGAACATGACCTGCTCGTTCGACCACCGCGTCCTGGATGGCGCCCAGGTCGGCTACTTCCTGGCCGACGTGCGCAAGCGCCTCGAGGACTGGGATACCGATACGCCCCTGAGCTGACGCCGGAGCGCCGGCGCCGGCGCCTCGGGCGCGGTCAGTCGCCCGGACGCCGCCGCCGCTGGATCGGCACCGGATCGCCGCTCATCCGGCGCACGGCCGGGACCCACGCCAGTGCCCCGATGGCCTGGAGCGCGATGAACAGCACGACGAGCAGTCCCGGCACGGCGACGGCCGCGCCCGGGACGAACCACACCAGCGGTCCGTCGAGCAGGGCAAGCACCTCCGTCCCGAGCCCGATGGCCGAGGTCTGACCGTCGGACAGCGGCGCCAGTCGGCCCGCCGAGGTGGGATTGCCGGGCCCGGCCGGCGGGGGCGCCGCGGCGCCCACGACGCCCGGCGTCTGGCGCGGGGTCGGCGAAGGCGTGGGGGACGAGGTCTCGGTCGGGATCGGCGTGCGTGACGGCTCGGGGGTGTCGATCGGAAGAGGCGGCGGCGTGGGGAGCTGGCGGCAGCGTGGGGGTCGGGACCGGGGTCGGCAGTGGCGGCGGTGGCGGTGGCGGTGGGGTCGGCAGGAGGGCCGGGGCCACGACCGCGGGCCACACCCCGGGTTCGACCTCGGGGCCCGAGCAGTCCTGTTGGCGGTGGGCGTGCGTGTTCCACAGCTGGGCGCCGACCTGGGTCGCGGTGGCCTGGACGGTGAAGGTGACCGTCTCCAGGAGCTCCAGCCGCCCGCCGCCGGACGTGGAGTGGATGAGCACCCAGTTCGTGCCGCCGTAGATCTCCGCGATCCAGTCGTCGCCGTTGGAGGCCGATGGGTCGCCGAGCCCGTCGATCACGTAGGTGGCCGGGAGCTGGATCTCCACGCACCCGATCTCGTTCAGGAACAGCACGTTTGTCGCGGTGAAGGTGTACGTCGTCGACTGGAACACGGTCGCGGTCAGCGGTGCCCCGAGGATGGTCCACTGGACCGCGGCAGCGACCGGGGTCGCCAGACCGAGAATGGCGGTCAGCGCGGACGCGACGAGGACGGCGACGCGGCGCACGGTCAGGCCACCCACTCCGCGGGCCGCCAGATCCCCGACGGGACGTTCGGACGGCATCGGGGCGTCGGGCGCGGTCTCCATCCCCTTGATGAAGGCGACCACGAGGTCCTCCTCGAGCTGCCGGTCGGCCGCGTCGCCCAGTCGCTTGAGGGCCTCTTCCACGGACAGGGCCTTGCGGTACGGGCGGGTGGTCGTCATCGCCGAGAACGCATCGGCCACCGCCAGCACCCTGGCGATGACCGGGATGTCCCCGCCCTCGAGCCCGTCGAGGTAGCCGTTGCCGTCCCAGCGCTCGTGGTGATGGCGGATGCCGGATCGCACGAGGTCGACGTTCGGGATGTCGCGCACGATCGCGTCACCGAGCGCCACGTGCTGCTTGAAGACGTCGAACTCCTCGGCGGTCAGCTTGCTCGGCTTGCGCAGGAGGTGGTCGGGAATACCGATCTTGCCCACGTCATGCAGCAGGCCGGCGAGATGAATAGTCCGCCGCAGGTCGGGATCGAGACCCAGCTGGCCGGCGAGGAACACCGCGTAGCGGGCCACGTCCTCCGAGTGGCGCTTCGTGTAGCGGTCCTTGGAGTCGACGGCGATGACCAGGCCCTGGAGGACGTCGAAGCTGCCGGTCACCGCCTTCTGGCGCTCGTCGCCCATCTGGGCGACGCACACCGCGTCGCCGCCGCTGGCCTTCGCCTCCCCCACCGCCACGGTGACCGCGGACAGCAGCTCGGTCACCGAGTCCGCGTGATCGGGATACAGGCAGATGCCGGCGCTGACCGTGACCGGCAGCTGCTCGGACTCGCCGAACTGGACGCTCACCCCGGAGAGCCCGGCGCGGACGCGGGCGACCGCGGCCTCCATCTCGGCGCGGCCGGCGCCGGGCAGGACGAGCAGGAACTCGTCCGGGCCGTACCGGGCGACGGCCTTGCCCTCGCCGTCCTCGCGCTGGAGCCAGTCCGCGACGCGGAGCAGCACCTGGTCGGCCGCGTCGTGGCCGTGGGTGTCGTTGAACAGCCGGAAGTTGTCGATGTCGACCAATGCCAGCCCGAAGCGGCGACCCTTGGCCCGCGCCGACTCCACCGCGTCGGCGAGGATCGTCACCACCGCGCCGTGGTTGAGGAGGTTGGTCAGCGAGTCGCGGCGCTCGGCCTCGACCAGCTCGGCCTGCTGGCGGAGGATCCGCTTCTGCGCCGCCCAGAAGACACCGAGAAGGATCACCGCCAGGAGGACGGCCGCGGCCAGGGTCACGATGACGATGTCGCGGCGGGCGGCATCCACCGCGGCGAGGAGCGGCGCGGCGTCCCGCCAGACGGCGACCACGGCCAGGGGCTCCCGGTCGTCGGACAGGAGTGGCAGGTATTCCTGGACGACCTGGTCCGTCCCGAGCGCGACCTCGCCCACGTCCGTGACGGCCGTGGCGTCCACCAGGCTGACCGACGGCCGACCTTCCATCGCGGTCTCCATCGCGCCGGAAGGAGCCAGCGTCGTGCCGCGCAGTCCGGGCGTCGAGCTGGCGAGGACCGTGCCGTCCAGGGCGCGGATATCGATCCGGAGAATCTCGTCCTGGTCGGTGAGGGTGGCGAGCCTGGCCTCCAGCGCCTCGGCCGAGGCGCGGGTCGGGCCGTTCTCGTCGATGTCGGCGGCGGTGACGTTGCCGTTCACGAACAGCTCGACCAGCGCCCGGTCGCGGTCCACGACGGCCTGCAGGGTGGCGCTCGACAGGTGCATGGCGGTGACCGCGACCAGCGCGGTGGCGGTCACCCCGATGAGCATCAGGAAGATGCCAAAGACGAGCGCGAGCAGGACCGGCCGGCGCGATCGAGCGGATCGCGCGCCGGGCGTGCGCGGTTGCGGCATGGGCCGGACCCTACCCAAGGGTCACGGGCAGATCGATAGGAGAATCGGTCATCCCGCGCACAGACCCTCTCGACCGTTGACGGCGGGCACCATGGACCACCAGGACCGCCCCGGTACTTTGGATGGCGATTCGCGCCTAGCTCGCGGACGCGGCGCTCCCGGTAGGCGGCCATCAGCCGCTCGCGGTCCGGTTCGGGCAGGTAGCGGACCGCCTCGCGCATCGTGACGCCGGACGCTCGCCCGGTTCGGGGGCCGAGCCAGGCCGCGACCTCGTCCGGGCGCTTCTTGCTCACCTCGCGCAGGACCCAGCCGATGGCCTTCCGGATGAAGAACTCACGCTCGTCGAGCATGCGGTCCGCCCGGGCCAGGAAGGGCTCGAGCTCCGCGCCCGCGCGGAGCGGCTTCAGCTCGGCCAGGAGCGACGCGCGGCGGATCCAGAAGTCGGGATCGCCAGCCCATCGGTCGAGAACGGGTTTGACCGATGGATCCGCGAGGCGGATGCCGCCGACCACGTCGCCGGCCAGGCCGTCGACCAGCGCCCACGTCCGCGACTGGCGCACGAGCCGCTCGAGCAGTGGCAGATCGGCCGCGCCGAGCAGCTTCGGATGGAGCTCCAGCAGCTGGACCGCGGCCATCCTCAGCTCGAAGATCGGCGCATCCCACAACGTCTCGACGAGCCCGACGAGCGTGTTGCGGTCGAGCGGATGCCCCTTGGCAAAGGCCTTCACCACGGCGCGCGTCTGCCACACCGTCGCGCCCAGGAAGGTCAGATCGCTCTTGAGGTACCGCTTTTCCTGGATCGCACGCTCCGGCGTGCCCGTGGCACGGATCGCGGTCTCGATCTCCGCCACGGCAGTGGGCAGGTGGACGGGCACGTTTCGAGTGTAGTCGCGGCCTTCGCTAGACTTCGGATCGATGCCTCGAGATTTCTCGACCCTGGGTGAGCTGTCGGTCGTCGGGCCCACGTCCGACTCCCCGGACGGCCACCACGGACCGTCGGCGGTGATGTACCCCGGAGGACCCGACGTCGACAGCGGCCTGCCCGGGCCGGGTGAGCCGATCCCCGAGAACGCCGGACCGGGCGGGAGACGGCCGGAGTGGCTCAAGGTCCGCATCGGTGCCGGCGAGACGTACGCGGGGCTGCGGCGGCTGATGCGCGACGAGGCGCTGCACACCGTCTGCGAGGAGGCCCGCTGCCCGAACCAGGGGGAGTGCTGGACCCTGGGCACCGCCACGTTCATGGTCCTCGGCAGCGTCTGCACCCGGAACTGCGGCTTCTGCGCCATCCAGACCGGGCGCCCGCCGGAGACCGATCTCGACGAGCCGCGCCGCGTCGCCGATGCGGCAAAGCGGATGGGACTGAAGCACGCGGTGGTGACCATGGTCGCCCGCGACGACCTGCCCGACGGCGGCGCGGCGGTGGTGGCGGACACCGTGCGCCAGATCCGTCTCGGCCAGCCCGGGGACAAGCATCGAGGTCCTCATCAGCGACCTGAACGGTCGCGAGCGCGACATCCGGACCGTGGTCGAGTCGCAGCCGGAGATCCTCAACCACAACGTCGAGACCGTCCCGCGGCTCCAGCGTCCGGTCCGCCGACGCGCCCGGTGGGACCGCAGCGTGGAGGTTCTCCGCGCCGGCCGCCGGCTGGCGGCCGACATCGGTCATCCGATGACGACCAAGACCGGTCTGATGGTCGGCCTGGGCGAGACCTGGGATGAGCTCGTGGACGCCATGGGCCTGCTCCGCGAAGCGGAGATCGACGTGCTGACCATCGGCCAGTACCTGCGCCCGAGCCGCAGTCATCTGCCGCTGGCGAAGTACTACACCCCCGCCGAGTTCATGGCGCTGCGCCGGATCGGCCTCGAGATGGGGTTCGCCCACGTCCAGTCCGGCCCGCTCGTGCGCTCGAGCTACCACGCCGCCGAGCAGATTCCGGGCCGCGACCTGGCTGCCGTCGGCTGAAGGAACCGATGCGGAAGCACCTCGAGATCCTGGCCGGGCGGTTGGCCATCACCCATCGCCAGCTGCTCGACGCCGCGGAAGCCTGCACGGATGACGACCTGACCTGGCGCCCTGGCCCCACCTCGCCGCCCATCGCCTTCCATCTGTGGCACACCGCCCGATGGGCGGACCGCTGGGCGGAGACGCGTCGGCGGCGCCCCGCAACGGTGGCTGCGTGAAGGGCTGACCGCCAGTTGGGGCTTCGCCGGGGCGCTGGGGGCCGGGGACACCGGCATGCTGCTCCCCGACGACGAGGCCGCGGACCTCCCGTTTCCCCGGCGCGACCAGCTGACCACGTACCTGCGAGGCGCCTACAACGACCTCGAGCAGGCCGTCGGCGCCCTCGACGACGACGCGATGCTGGCGCTTCACGACGACCTGCTCGGGAAGCAGGCGCCCCTCGCCGACTCCCTCACCCGGCACCTCGCCCACGCCAACCGCCACCTGGGCATGGTCGAGGCCCTGCGGGGGCTTCGCGGGGGACACGGCACGGCGACCGTCTGACCGATGGTCCAGCTCCGCGACATCAGCCGTCCTCCCGAGCCCGGACCCGATGCCCAACGTCCGGCCGGTCTTCGCACCCGGGAGGTCGACTCGTCCCGCCCGCTCCTGCTCGGCAACGGCGGGGTGCTCGCCGTCGAGTGGCTCGGCCGCGTCCCGTATCGACCGACCTGGGAGCTCCAGAACGAGCTTGCCGACCGGCGGCGGCGGCGCGAGATCGGCGACCGGCTGCTGCTCCTCGAGCACGACCCGGTCTACACCATCGGTCGGGGTGGGGACGAAGGCAACCTGCTGGCGACGCCGGAACGGCTCCAAGCCCTTGGCGCCGAGCTGGTCCGCATCGACCGCGGCGGGGACATCACCTTCCACGGCCCGGGTCAGCTGGTCGCCTACCCGATCGTCGAGCTGGCCGACCCGCTCGACCTGCGCCGCTACGTGCGCGCCCTGGAGGCCGCCGTGATCGGCACCGCCGCCGCGTTCGGCGTCCCCGCCGATCGGCGCGAGGGGCTGCCCGGCGTCTGGGTCGACGGCGAGCGCAAGCTGGCGGCCGTCGGCGTCCGGGTCCGGCGCGGGGTGACGACCCACGGCCTCGCGCTCAACGTCAGCACCGACCTGTCGTGGTTCGCCGAGATGGTCCCGTGCGGCATCCCCGGCTGCGAGGTGACGAGCCTGGAACGGGAGACCGGTCGCTCCCTGCCGCTGACCGATGTCGGCGACGTGCTCGCCGCCGCCCTGGCCACGGCCTTCGGGCTGCGGCTCGCCCCCGACGCGTGACCGACGAGACCGTCATCCAGCGCAACCGCGCCGCGGCGGAGCCCGGACACGCGGTCGGGATCCAGGTCGGGGCCTTCGGCCCGTGGCTGACCAATGCGTACCTCGTGTGGGACGGCACCTCGGACGACGCGCTGGTCCTGGATCCCGGCATGGGCGCGGCGGACGCGCTCGCGGCCGGAGCGGCGGAGCTCGGCCTGAGGATCCACCTCGTGGCCAACAGCCACGGGCACATCGACCACATCTTCGACAACGCGGCCATCAAGCGTTCCAGCGGCGCTCCGCTGGCCATCCATCCGGACGACGCCTATCGGCTCAGCGGCGACAACATCTACGGCCTTCATGTCGAACCGAGCGTCGCCGACCAGGAGCTGCTGGAGGGTGAGAGCCTGGCCATCGGTCAGCTGCGGTTCCGGGTCCTGCACACGCCCGGCCATTCGGAGGGATCGGTCTGCCTGTACGAGGCCGACCGCGGCCTGCTGCTGAGCGGCGACGTCCTGTTCCGCGGCTCGTACGGCCGGACCGACCTGTCCGGTGGGAACGACGACCAGATGGTGGCCTCGCTGACCCGCCTGCTCCACGAGATCCCGCCCGAGACCCGCGTCCTGCCCGGCCACGGCCCGGAGACGACCCTCGGGGCCGAGGCCGCCTGGCTGGAGCGCCTCGCGGCCGCCGGCCGGCTCATCATTCCCGGCTGAACGGAGGACACCGATGTCCCGACTACGCATCACCCGGCTGGGCCACGGGGGCGTCCTGTACCAGTCCCCAGGCGACAAGTGGGTATGGGTCGACCGATGGAGCGGCGCGCCGACCTACGTCGCGCCGCCGGAGCCGTGGCAGGTGGACGTCGTGGCGCCCACCCACGGCCACTTCGACCACGTCGGCGACGACGCGGTCGATGTCGTGGATCTCGCCGGTCGGGGCGGAACGGTGGTCGGGTCCCACGAGATGAGCCTGTACCTCGGCGAGAAGGGGGTCGAGGCGGTGGGCATGAACAAGGGCGGGACGTTCGAGGCGGCGGGGATCGGCTTCACCATGGTCCACGCCGAGCACACCGGGGCGGTGACCCTCACCGGCGGCGGCCCGACGACCCGCGAGGTCGGCTGCTGGGGCTGGGTCCTCCGATTCGAGGACGGCACCAGCGTCTACCACACCGGCGACACCGACCTGTTCGGCGACATGGCCCTCGTCCGCGAGCGCTGGTCGCCGACGATCGCCGTGCTCCCGATCGGCGGCCACTACACGATGGGCCCGGCCGATGCCGCGCGGGCGGTCGCGCTGATCGGCGCTCGGACCGTCATCCCGGTCCACTACGGCACCTTCCCGATCCTGACCGGCACCCCGACCGAGCTGGCGGAGGCGACCGATGCCGAGGTCGTGGCCCTCGAGCCGGGCGAGACCTGGGAGGCCTGAGGCCTATCCGGCGCGGAGGCGTATCCGCTCGCTGGCGTCGTCAGCGCCAGATGTCGCCGTACGAGTGCTCCCCGGCGATGAGACTCCCCTCGGCGAAGCGCTCGAATCGGTAGATCGCCAGGTCGTCGTTGGCGGCCGGGCCCTCGACGATGAGCTGGGCCAGGCTCTCGCCCACGGCCGGCGCGATCTTGAACCCGGTCCCCGAGTAGCCGCAGTCGAGCCAGAAACCCTCCGGCCCGGCCGGACCGATGATCGGGTGCTGGTCGGGCGTGATCCCGTCCTGGCCGCTGTGCGCGGAGTGCACCCCGGCCCGGCCGAACTGCGGCAGGCGGCGAACGATGCGCTCCGCGGCGCGCTCCAGGAACCCTCGCGCGGCCGCGTCGACCGGCGCGTCCGGATCTCCCTGCAGCGGGTTGCCGTCCTCGAGCGCGATCAGGGTCAGCGACTCCCCCTCCGGGCGGCTGTAGAACAGGTTGGCGAAATCGATGAAGCCGACGTGGCGCGGCAGGTCCGGCGGCCGCCAGACGTAGGCGACGTCGTGGCGCCACACGTCCACTGGGATATCAAGGCCGACGCTGGCCGCCACCCTGCCCGCCCACGCTCCCGCGGCATCGACCACCACCGGCGCGTCGAAGTCCCCCTGCTCGGTGCGGACGCCCACCACCCGGTCGCCCTCGACCCGGACCCCGGTCACCGGCGCGTGCTGGACGAGGCGCGCGCCCATGCGCATGGCTGCGCTCATGAGTGATCCCGCCGAGGAAGCCGGGTCGGCGTACCCGGAGCGCGGCTCGAAGGCCGCCACCTCGTCGTCCCCGATCTCCACACCGGGAAGCACGCGGCGGACCTCGGCGGCGTCCACGACCTCGGTCGCGATCCCGATCCGCTGCTGCATCGCCACGTTCGCCTCCAGGGCAGCCAGCTCGTGCGGCCCGACCATCTGCAGGAAGCCGACGTTGTTGAACCCGCAGTCGCCGCCGATCCGCTCCTCCCACGCGGTGAAGTAGGCGAGGCTCCGCCACGCGAGGCGGGCGTCGGCCTCGAGGTCGTAGTGCATCCGGACCATGCCGCTCGACCGACCGGTGGCACCCGACGCGACGGATCCCTTCTCCACCACGAGCGGGGGCACGCCGCGCTCGGCCAGGTGGAAGGCGAGGCTGGCGCCGTGGATCCCGGCGCCGATGATGATGACCTCCGCAGTCTCCGCCACGGGCCCATTGTGGACGGTCATGTTCAACGCGCGTGCGCGGAGGCTCAGCGTGACCTGCCGGGAGGCCTCGGTACAATCGCGGTCCCCATGACCGTCCAGAGCGATGTCCTCATCCATGCCCGCGGCCTGACCAAGCGGTTCGGCGAGCTGACCGCGGTCGACGGCGTCGACTTCGACGTCCACGTCGGCGAAGCGTTCGGCTTCCTCGGTCCGAATGGGGCGGGCAAGACCTCGACCATGCGGATGATCGCCTGCATCAGCCCCGTCACCGACGGGACGCTGACCGTGGTGGGCATGGATCCGAGCCGAGACGGGACGCGGATCAAGTCCCGGATCGGAGTCGTGCCCCAGGATGGGAACCTCGACGTCGAGCTGACCGTCATGGAAAACCTCCTGATGTACGCCCGCTACTTCGACATCCCCGGGCCCGTGGCCCGCGCCCGGGCCGAGGAGCTGCTCGAGTTCGTCCAGCTCACCGACCGGGCCAAGGACCAGGTCGATCCCCTGTCCGGCGGCATGAAGCGGCGGCTGACGATCGCGCGGGCGCTCATCAACGAGCCGGACCTCATCCTGCTGGACGAACCGACGACCGGCCTCGATCCCCAGGCCCGCCATCTTGTCTGGGACCGGCTGTATCGGCTCAAGAGCCGCGGGGTGACCCTGGTGATCACCACCCACTACATGGACGAGGCCGAGCAGCTCTGTGACCGGCTGGTGGTCATGGACCACGCCAAGATCGTGGCCGCCGGCTCGCCGCGCGAGCTCATCGAGCAGTACAGCACCCGCGAGGTCCTGGAGCTGCGCCTGACCGATGCCGTCCGTGGGACGCTGAACGGACGCCTGGACGACCTCGCGGACCGGGTCGAGGAGCTGCCCGACCGGATCCTCCTCTACGCCGCCGATGGCGAGCAGGCGCTCGAGGGTGTTCACGCCCGCGAGATCCCGATCGAATCTGCTCTCGTCCGACGCTCCACGCTGGAGGACGTGTTCCTGCGTCTCACGGGCCGCACGCTGATCGAATGAGCGGCCCGGATCTCGCCGCATGACCGCCCTTCGCGTCACCCAGCGCAACCTGTGGGTCTATCGCCGCACGTGGCGTGGGAGCGTCTTCGGGTCGTTCCTGAACCCGCTGCTGTACCTCGGCGCCCTGGGCGTGGGGCTGGGCAGCTTCATCGCCGCCCAGGACGAGAGCGCGCTGGGCGGGGTCTCCTACCTCCAGTTCCTCGGCCCCGGCCTGCTGGCCGCGACCTGCATGCAGACCGCCTCGTTCGAGGCCACGTTCCCGATCATGGGCAAGATCAGCTGGCGCCGGAACTACGAGGCCATGCTGGCCGCGCCGCTGTCGGTTCGCGACCTGGTCTTCGGGGAGATGGGCTGGATGGCGTTCCGGCTGACGACCATCTCGTTCGCATTCCTGACCGTCCTGACCCTGTTCGGGATCCCCACCTCGCCGCTCGCCATCCTCGCCTGGCCGGCCGCGGTGCTCACCGGCCTCGGGTTCTTCACCGCGATCATGGCCTTCACCGCCACCCAGAAGAACGACGGCGGCTTCGCGGCCCTGTTCCGCTTCGTCATCAACCCGCTGTTCCTGTTCAGCGGCACGTTCTTCCCGGTGTCCAGCCTTCCGGACGCCATCGAGTTCGTCGCCGCCCTGACCCCGCTGTACCACGGTGTGGCGCTCATCCGCGGCCTCATGCTCCAGACCGCCGAGCTGGCGAACTGGCCGATCCACGTGGCCTACCTGCTCGGGTTCCTGGCGGTCGCCACGTACCTCGCCCATCGGTTCCTCAGCCGGCGCCTGGTGAAGTGAGGCGGTAGGCATGGCGGTCATCGTCCGTCCGACTCCCGCACCGCGGCCCGTGCCGGCGGTCATCGGCTCATTCCTCCGGGCCCGGCGCCTCGTGCAGCGGAACATGCTGGTCTACCGCCACAGCTGGATCGTCATCTTCAGCGGCTTCTTCGAGCCGCTGTTCTACCTGCTCGGGATCGGGTACGGGCTGGGCACGATCGTCGGGGACGTCACCCTGACCGACGGCCGGGTGGTGGCCTACGCCGCGTTCGTGGCGCCGGGGCTCCTCGCCCAGTCGACGATGAACGGCGCCATCAGCGAGACGATCTTCAACGTCTTCTTCAAGCTGAACTTCGAGAAGGTCTACGACGCGGTGCTGGCCACACCGCTCGGTGTGGGCGATATCGCCCTGGGTGAGCTGATGTGGGCGATGATCCGGGCCACGATCTACGCCGTCGCGTTCATCGGCGTGATGCTGGTCATGGGCCTCCTCATCAGCCCGTGGGCCGTGCTGGCCCTGCCGGCAACCCTGTTCTGCTCGCTCGCGTTCTGCGCCGCGGGGCTGGCCACCACGACGTACCTCCGAACCGTGCAGGACTTCGACCTGCCGTTCGGGCTGGTGATCATGCCGATGTTCCTGTTCAGCGGCACGTTCTTCCCGATCGACATCTACCCCGACTGGCTGCAGTTCCTCGTCCAGCTCACCCCGCTGTACCACTGCGTCGAGCTCCTCCGCGGCCTGACCACCGGGGTCGTGGACGTGACGATCCTGGCCCACGTCGCGTACCTGGCCGTCTTCGGCTCGGTGGCGATGGTCATCGCCCGCCGTCGGCTCGGCGCCAAGCTCGTCAAGTAGGGGGCGGGATCTCCTCCGCATCGTCCCGCGCGGCCAGGAGCGGCCACGCCCGGCTGAGGTAGTCGACGCCCGACACGATGGCGAGGGCCATCCCTGCCAGCAGCAACCACGTGCCCACCGTCTCGGCCAGCACACCGATGCCGATGGTGGCCGTCGGTCCGCCGGTCTGCGCATCGAACGCCAGGAGCAGCAGACCGATGGCGATCAGGGTCACCACCGTCTTCGCCTTGCCCGCGACCTGGGAGCCGACGAGCAGCTGCTCGGATGCGGCCACCTGGCGGGCTCCGCCGACGAGGAACTCGCGGACGAGGATCACGATCACCAGCCACGCCGGGGCGAGCCCCGGCTCCACCAGGGCGATGAGCAGCGCGGCCACCAGGACCTTGTCGGCGGTGAGGTCGAGGAAGGCCCCGAGGGTCGTGACCTGGCCGCGGGAGCGGGCCAGCCATCCGTCGAGGAGGTCGGACAGCGCCGCGGGGACGAAGAGGATGAACGCGAGCAGGCCGGCCCCGGGGAACGGCCACAGGATGAGGACGGCGATGACCGGGGTCGCCAGCAGCCGGAACAGGCCGAGCAGGTTCGGGAGCGTCCACAACCGGGTCATCGGGGGTCACCGATCCGTCGCTCGGTCCCGGCCCGCAGGCGGGCGATGTTGTCCGCGTGGGCCAGCACGACCAGCCCCCCGACCATGGCCGAGTAGGCGATGTCGGCGCCCGACGCGCGGCCCAGCCCGTACAGGACGGCCACCACCAGTGGGGCGCTGATGGCGCCGACGATCGAGCCCAGCGACACGTAGCGGGTGACCGCCACCACCGCCCCGATGATCGGGATCACGATCACCAGCGCCAGCGGAACGAGGACCAGGAAGCCGCCGGCGGCGGTGGCCACGCCGCGCCCGCCGCGGAAGCCGATGAACACCGACCGGATGTGGCCGCTGACCGCGGCCACGCAGCTGCCGGCCGCCACCCACTCCGGGATCAGGCCAACCGCGCTCCCGATCGCCGCCCCGGCCGCGGCGGCGACCAGCCCCTTGGCCACGTCGAGCAGGCCGACCACCAGGCCCCAGCCCGGGCCGAGCGCGCGGACCGTGTTGGTGGCCCCGGTGCGCTGCGATCCCACCGAGCGCGGGTCAGCCCCGCCGACCAGGCGCGCGATGACCACCCCGAACGGGATGGCGCCCAGGACGTAGCCGAGGACGAGCGCGGTCGCCAGGCCGAGGAGCGCGCCAGCCGGGCCGAGAAGCGGCTCCACCAGCTCAGCGGGGCGCGGTCCGCCGCTGGAGGACGAGCCGGAACAGGGCGAGCAGCACGACCGTCGCCACCGCCGTGACCGCGCCGACCAGGAGCGCCAGCTCCGCTCCGCGGGACCAGACGACCGACAGACCGACGAGCCCGACGACGGCCGCGATGCCGATGCTCTTCAGCCAGAAGCCGCGGTGGAACGACCAGTCCCGCGGCTCGCGCGGCCCCGTTCGGCGGGGTGGCTTTTTCGCGCCGCCACGCGACGGCTGGGCGTACGGATCCTGGCCCTTCATCATCCGCTGGTACTGGCGTCGTTCGGCGCGGGACATCGGTCATCCAGTCTATCTGCCGGTAGGATGGGCCGACCGTGCACGACGTCTTCGACCAGTTCAAACAGCAGCTGCCCGACCCCGATCCGACCGAGACCGACGAGTGGCTCGACTCGCTCGACGCGGTCGTCGCGGAGGAGGGACCGGAACGTGCCCGGTTCATCCTGTTCCGGCTCCTCAAGCGGGCGCGGCAGCTCCAGGTCGGCCTGCCGCCCGCTGACCCAGACCCGCTACGTGAACACGATCTCCGCCGAGCAGGAGCCGGCGTTCCCCGGCGACGAGCAGATGGAGCTGCGGATCCGGCGGATGATCCGCTGGAACGCGCTGGTCATGGTCCTGCGGGCCAACAGCCGCTACGAGGGCATCGGCGGCCACCTGTCGACCTACGCGTCGGCCGCCAGCCTGTACGAGGTCGGCTTCAACCACTTCTTCCGCGGCTGGGACGACGGTCCGGGCGACCTCGTCTACTTCCAGGGCCACGCCGCGCCGGGGGTCTATGCCCGCGCGTTCCTCGAGGGCCGCCTGTCGGTGGAGCAGCTCGACCACTTCCGGCGCGAGGCGCTCTGGCCGGACGGCCTGCCGTCGTACCCGCACCCGCGGACGATGCCCGACTTCTGGCAGTTCCCGACCGTTTCGATGGGCCTCGGCCCCCTGGCCGCGATCTACCAGGCGCGCTTCAACCGCTACCTTGCGGCCCGCGGCATCGTGGACACCTCTGACTCCCGGGTGTGGGCCTTCGTCGGCGACGGCGAGATGGACGAGCCCGAGGCACTGGCCGGGCTGAGCCTGGCGGCACGCGAGGGGCTCGACAACCTCATCTTCGTCGTGAACTGCAACCTCCAGCGGCTCGACGGCCCGGTCCGCGGCAACGGCAAGATCATCCAGGAGCTGGAGTCGGTGTTCCGCGGCGCCGGCTGGCACGTCATCAAGGTGATCTGGTCACGCGAGTGGGACGCGCTGCTGGAGCAGGACACCGATGGCGTGCTCCTCAACAAGATGACCGAGACCCTCGACGGTGATTACCAGACCCTCTCGGTCGCCGACGGCGCCTACGTCCGCGAGCACTTCTTCGGGCCGGATCCGCGGCTCCAGGCGATGGTGGCCGACAAGACCGATGCCGAGCTGGCTGCGCTCCGCCGCGGCGGCCACGACTACCGCAAGCTGTACGCCGCGTACCACTACGCCACCCACCACCAGGGTGCGCCGGTCGTGATCCTGGCCAAGACGGTGAAGGGGTGGACGCTGGGGCCGGGGATCGAGGCTCGGAACATCACCCACCAGGCGAAGAAGCTGACCGAGGACGAGCTGCGAATCTTCCGCGATCGGCTCCAGCTGCCGATCCCCGACGAGCAGCTGGCGGACGCGCCCTACTACCACCCCGGCGCCGACAGCGCGGAGATCCAGTACATGCTCGAGCGGCGCGCAGCCCTCGGCGGCACCCTCCCCCGCCGGCGCGCGACCGTCGAGCCGCTGCCCGCCCCCGGGGAGGCGGTGTTCACCGACGTCCTGGCCGGGGCCGCGCAGCCCGCCTCCACGACCATGGCCTTCGGCCGGCTGCTCCGCAACCTCGTCCGGGACCCCGAGCTGGGCCGCCGGGTGGTCCCGATCATTCCCGACGAGGCACGCACCTTCGGCATGGACCCGCTGTTCAAGGAGCTGGGGATCTACAACCCGCTCGGCCAGCGGTACACCTCGGTCGACCAGCAGCTGCTGCTCTCGTATCGCGAGGCAGCCGACGGCCAAATCCTGGAGGAGGGCATCACCGAGGCCGGATCGATGGCCTCGTTCACCGCGGCCGGCACCGCCTACTCGGTCCACGGCGAGCCGATGATCCCGTTCTACACCTTCTACTCGATGTTCGGCCTGCAGCGGACCGGTGACCAGGTGTGGGCCTTCGGCGATGCGCGCGGGCGCGGCTTCCTGATGGGCGCGACCGCCGGTCGCACCACGCTCACCGGGGAGGGTCTCCAGCACGACGACGGCCAGAGCCACCTCTACGCGCTGGCGATCCCGAATCTGCTGTCGTACGACCCGGCCTTCGCCTTCGAGCTGGGGGTCATCGTCCGCGACGGCATCCGGCGGATGTGGCAGGCCGGCGAGGACGTCTTCTACTACATCACCCTCTACAACGAGAACTGGACCCAGCCGGCCCTTCCCGACGGGGTGACGAAGGGCATCATCCGGGGCCTGTACCGATACCGGCCGGCGGCCGGAGCCGGACGGCGTGTCCAGCTCCTTGGATCGGGATCGATCCTCCACCAGGTCCTGCGCGCCGCGGACGTGCTGGCCGAGCAGTTCGGGGTGGCGGCCGACGTATGGAGCGCGACCTCCTACCAGCAGCTGCGGGCTGATGCCCTGCGGGTGGAGCGCCACAACCGGCTCCAGCCCGACGACGAGCCGTGGATCCCGTACGTCGTCCGCCAGCTGGCCGACGCGCCGGGCCCGGTGGTGGCTGCCACCGACTACGTGAAGGCGGTGCCGGACATGGTCGCCCGCTGGATCGACCGCCCGTACATCGTGCTCGGCACGGACGGATTCGGCCGGTCCGACACGCGCGACGCGCTGCGGGACTACTTCGAGGTCAGCCCCGAGCACATCGCCTATGCGGCTCTGGTTGGTCTGCACCACGGCGGCGAAGTCTCGGCCGATGAGCTCGTGAAAGCCCGGGAGGCGCTCGGGATCGACCCGGACCGGGGCGATCCCGCATCGGTCGAACCTTCCGAATCGGCGTCTCCGGCACCGGAAACGAAAGAGAAACAGGCAGAATAGAAAAAGGACTTGACAGAATAGAAAGAGGAAGTTACTGTCTCCGCATCGAGCCACTCAGATAAGGAGACAGGGATGTTGGACTACCGCATTCACTACGCTCAGCTGGTCATCGAGGACCGGCTGCGCCGGCAGCGCCCGACCGAGACCACCCGGCCGGCGACGCGCATCCACCACCGCGAAGCACCGCGCCAGGCCGCGGCCACGACCCAGCGCTGATGGCACCGCGCGACGTCATTGCCACCTGCCCGGTCTGCTCCGGCGAGCTGGAGATCAGCCGCCTCCATTGCAGCACCTGCGGAACGACGATCGAAGGTGAGTTCGGCGTCGGCCGCTTCGGGCGGCTGAGCCACGAGCAGATGGCGCTCCTCGAGAGCTTCCTCCGCTCGCGGGGCAACCTGAAGGAGATGGAGCGCGCGCTCGGTATCTCGTATCCCACCGTTCGCGCCCGTGTCGAGGCCCTGGTCCAGGCTCTCGGGCTGGCGGATGGGGACCCGGCCGACATCGTCGTCGACGTCGAGCCCGAGCTGGCGGACCCGACCCTCGCCGCCGCCCGCCGCGAGATCCTCGAGCGGCTGGCCAAGGGCGACATCGATGCCGCTGGTGCGGCCGAAGCCCTTCGGGGTGTGGAGTCGAAGGCCTGATGCCCCGGTTCCGGCGCGTCCAGACCATCACCCATGACGTCGGCCCGTCCGGATCGCTCGAGGTGAGTGTCACCTCCGCGGACATTCGGTTGACCGCGGTGCCCGGCGACACGGCGGACCTCCAGGCGACCTTCGAGGTGAACGCCAAGGACGAGCGCGAGGCCGACGCGATCTTCGAGGCGTCCAAGATGACCGTCGACGCGTCGAGCGGACGGCTGCGCGTCGCCGACGACTCCGGTCGGGTGCGCGGGATTGGTGGGGCGATCAACCTTGTTCTCGGCGGGCACCACGTCGAGCTCAGGGACATCGAGGCCACCGCACCGCCCGGGGTCCGGCTGGGAATCCAGGCGGTGAGCGGCGACGTCCAGGCCACCGGTTTCCGGGGTCGGCAGCGCTACGAGAGCGTCTCGGGCGACCTGCGCCTGACCGATGGCGGCGGCGAGCTGCAGATCCAATCGGTGTCCGGCGACGTGAGCCTGCGGGCCCTCGAGCCGGCCACCATGAACGTGAACACCGTCTCCGGCGACCTCTCGGCGGAGGCACCATCCTTCGGCCGCCTCGACCTCAACGCGGTGAGTGGCGACATCTCGGTCGACGGCAATCTCGAGGACGGGGTCACGCATGCTGTGGAGACGGTGAGCGGCGACCTTCGCCTGGCGTCAGACAGCGGGATGACGATCACCGTCCGCGGCCTCGCCAGCGACGTCCACTCGTCGGTCCCCCACCGCGTCGAGGGCAGCGCCGATCGGCGTCGCCTGATCGTGGGCGACGGGATCGCGGTGCTGACGTTCAGCTCGATGTCCGGCGACATGTCCATCACCCGGTCGCGCCAGGCGGCGTCGCGGACGGCTGCCGTGACCACGACCGCAAGGGCATCAACGGGCACGGCCTCCGCATCGGCCTCGGCCTCAGCGTCCACGTCCGCAAACTCGGACGAGTCGGTCGCCGATCCGCGGACGGAGATCCTCGCGGCACTGGAACGCGGCGAGATCGACGTCGACGAGGCGATGCGTCGCCTCGGAGGCGAATGATGAGCGACGAGCTCGAAGCCCTCCTTCGTCTCGTCGCCGAGGGTCGGCTGACTCCGGAAGAGGCGGCGCCGCTGGTGGCCGCCCTGACCGATCGGTCAGCCCCTCCCCCCTCTTCTGCCGTGGCCCCGGCGTCCGGGCGCGTCCTGGATGCCGGGCCGCGGCAGCTCCGGATCCGCGTCGAAGAGCGCGGCCGGACGGTGGTCAACCTGCGCGTCCCGCTGTCGGTGGCGGAGACCGCGCTCAACATGGTTCCCGGCCTCGCCGGTGAGCAGGCGGCCCGGGTCCGCGCCGCCCTCGAGGGCGGCGCCATCGGTCCGATCATCGACGTCGAAGATCCCGACGGCGACGCCGTCCAGATCAGCCTCGAGTGATGGACGAGGCAACGACCCCGGTCGCCGCCGCGCCGGCGGGGCTGGGCCGCATGTTCCGACCGCTCGGCGGGCGCGACTTCCGGCTGCTGTTCATCGGGGAGACGATCTCGCTCCTCGGGGACCACTTCCACTTCATCGCCCTGGCCTGGCTCGCCCTGGAGCTCACCGGCTCCGGGCTGGTCCTCGGCTCCGTCCTGCTGGTGGCCGGGCTTCCCCGGGTCGTGCTCGTCCTGTTCGGCGGCGTGGCGGCGGACCGGTTCTCGCCGCGCACGATCATGCTCGTCTCCAACGCGTTGCGGGCCGTCGTGGTCGGCGATCCTCGCCGTCCTCGTGTTCACCGGCCAGGTCGAGCTGTGGATGCTGTTCGTCCTCGCGTTCGTGTTCGGGATGGTCGACGCGTTCTTCTGGCCCGCCCAGGGCGCCATGATCCCGATGCTCGTCTCGGAGGACGAGCTCCCCGGCGCGAACGGCCTCATGCAGGGCAGCCAGCAGCTGGCGGGCCTCATCGGTCCGGCGCTGGCCGGGATCCTGGTCGCGTCGGTCGGGACGGCGTGGGCGTTCGGGATCGATGCCGTGTCGTTCGCGGTCGCCGCGCTGGCCCTGTCGTTCATCGTCGGTGGGCGGCGGCCGACGGTCATCGGCGAGCACCAGCCCGGTGTGCTGCAGACGATCCGGATCGGTCTGGCGTTCGTGTGGCGGGATCCCGCCATTCGCTCGCTCATCCTGCTGTCGGCGGTCCTGAACTTCGCCCTCAACGGACCGATCACGGTCGGGATGGCCTGGCTGGCCGACAACCGATTCGAGGGCGGTGCGCAGGCCTACGGCTTCATCCTCGCCGCGTTCGGCGCGGGGGCGCTGCTCGGCGCGGTCGTGGCCGGCAGCCTCGGCCGGGTTCGCCAGCTCGGGTGGCTGACGATCGGCGGGTCGGTGCTGATGGGCGTCGCGGTCGGGCTGATCGCCCTGGCCACGTCCGAGGTGGTGGTGATGGTCCTCGCCCTGGCCATCGGTCTGGCGGTGGGATTCCTGAACGTGCGGATCGTGGCCTGGCTCCAGGCGCGGACCCCGGAGGACATGGTCGGCCGGGTGATGAGCCTGGTCATGATCGGCGGGGTGGCCCTGTCCCCGGTGTCGATGGCCGCGTCCGGCGCCCTGGTCGACGTCGGGGCCGCGTCGCTGATGTTCGCGGTTGCCGGGGCGCTGATCGTGATCACCGCGCTCGCCGGCGTGGTGTGGGGCGTTCCCGCCCAGATGCGCGAGGCATGACCCGTCCCTGGTGGGACGGGTGCGTCATCTACGAGGTCTATCCGCGGGCCTTCGCCGACTCGGACGGGGACGGGGTCGGTGACCTGCGGGGCATCGCCGCGCATCTCGATCACGTCGCCGGCGCGGGTGGCCTGGGCGTGGACGCCGTCTGGCTCGCCCCGTTCTACCCCCACGGCGGAGTGGATGGTGGGTACGACGTCACCGACCACACGGCGGTCAGTCCCGAGTTCGGCAGCCTGGCCGACGTCACCGACCTGATCGACGCCTGCCACCGCGCCGGCATCCGGGTCCTCCTTGACCTCGTGGTGGGGCACGTCTCGGACCGCCACCCCTGGTTCGTCGCGGCCAGGTCCTCGCGGACCGATCCGCGGCGCGACTGGTTCGTGTGGGCGGACGGGCGGGCCGACGGCGGACCACCGAACAACTGGGTGGCCGAGTTCGGCGGCCCGGCGTGGACGCGAGACCCCGGCACCGGGCAGTGGTACCACCACTCGTTCTACCCCGAGCAGCCCGACCTGAACTGGCGCAACCCGGCCGTCCGGGCGGCCATGGCGGAGGTCATCCGCTTCTGGCTCGACCGCGGCGTCGACGGGCTCCGGCTCGATGCGGTCCAGTACCTGCTCAAGGACCCCCAGCTCCGCGACAACCCGCCGGCCGTCCGCGTCCGCCCGCCGTGGCCCCCCGAGCCGGGCGGCCTCCGGCGCCGCTGGAGCCGCGACCAGCGCGGAGTGGCCCGCATCCTCCGCGAGCTGCGCCAGGTGAGCGACGGTTACCCCGGAACGATCCTCGTGGGCGAGCTGTACGCGCCGGCCGAGCGCCTGGCGACCGCCCTCGGCCGCAGCCGGGCGCGACGGCGTCCACCTCGCGCTCGCCCACCAGCTCGCGAAGTCCCCGTGGGAGGCGGCCGCCTTCCGTCGCGCGATCGCATCCGCGGAGCACCACCTTCCCCCGCCGCTGGACCCGACCTGGGTCTTCTCCAACCACGATCTGTCGCGCCACGCGACCCGGTGGGGACCGTCCCGTGCCCGCCTGGCGGCCCTCATCCTGCTCACCCTGCGCGGGGCCGTGTGCCTGTACCAGGGGGAGGAGCTGGGCATGGAGGACGTGGCGCCGGCGGCGCCGTGGTCCACGAACGACCTCGCGGGCCGCGATCCGGCGCGGGCGCCGATGGACTGGGCCGCCGCCGCGCGCCAGCGCGCCGATGACGGCATCGCTGTTCGCGCTGTACCGATCGCTCATCGCGCTCCGACGCCGTTCCCCCGCCATCGGTCATGGCTCGCTGACCCTCCGTCGCGACCTGGGGCCGGGTGTGCTCGCCTACGAACGGGCCGCGGGCCGGGAGCGGCTGCTGGTCGTCGCCAACATGGGCGGCTCCGCGGTTCGCGTCCCGCTCCCCGAGGGCGTGCGACGCCGCCCGGTGGCCGCCACCGTCGACGATCTGGCGGCCGACGGCCGCCGCCTGCACCTGCCGCCGGACGAGGGCGTCGTCCTCCGTCTCGCCTGACGCGGCGCACCCGCCCCGGTCGGCGCGGCGAGTGCTGTAATACGGCCGACAGATGACGACGCGCCGCCCGAACGAGCCGCCCCGCGAGCCGGGTGGCCCCACCGTCGACCCCATGCTCGAGGTCCGCGAGAAGACCCGCGGGCGACGGCCGGGTGATGCCTACGTCCGGATCGTGCGCCCGTTCGAGGAGGAGTTCGAGCACGGCGACGAGGGCCAGCTCATCGCCTCGGAGAAGGCGATCGCACGCGGCCGGCCCGGTCAGCCGCTGGTTCCGCGGCGCTCGCTCGTTCCTCTTTGGGCGCCCGATCTCGTCGGAGCACGAGGAGCACGAGCGGCTGACGAAGGTCAAGGGCATGGCCATCTTCAGCTCCGACAACATCAGCTCCAGCGCCTACGGTCCCGAGGAGATCATGCGGGTCCTGGCCCTCGCCGGGCTGGCGGCGATGTCGGCCTGGACCGTGACCCTGGCGGTCCTGATCATCGTCATGCTCGCCATCGTCACCGTCTCGTACCGGCAGACGATCAAGGCCTACCCCAAGGGCGCCAGCAGCTACCTCGTCGCCGGCGACAACCTGGGCGACACGATGGGCATCCTCGCCGCCTCGGCCCTGCTCATCGGCTACGTCGTGACCGTGGCCGTATCGGTCTCGGCCGGGGTGGCGGCCATGACCTCGATCGTGCCGATCCTGTACGACTACCGGGTCCCGATCGGCGTGACTGCCATCGCCCTGCTGACGGTCGGCAACCTGCGTGGGATCCGCGAGTCGGGCACGATCTTCATGGCCCCGACGTACCTGTACATCCTCGTCATCCTGGGCATCGTGGCCTGGGGCCTGGTCCAGTCGGCGACCGGCAACCTCGCCCCATACAACCCGCCGCCGGAGTGGCTCGAGCCCGAGACCGGGGTGCAGGCGCTGACCCTCCTGCTCCTGCTCCGCGCGTTCTCCCAGGGCGCCGTGGCGCTGACCGGAGTGGAGGCGGTGTCCGACGGCGTCCCGGCCTTCAAGCCGCCGGAGTGGCGCAACGCGCGGACGACGCTGACCTGGGCGGCCGCCATCTTCGGCATCCTGTTCCTGGGGATCGCCTACCTGTCGGCGACCATCGGCCTGGTCCCCGATCCAACGGAGCAGCAGACGGTCCTCAGCCAGCTCGTGCGGCAGATCGCCGGCGAGGGCTGGATCCTGATCCTGGCCCAGGTCGCGACCAGCCTGATCCTCATCCTGGCCGCCAACACCAGCTTCGCCGACTTCCCGCGCCTGTCCTCGTTCCTGGCCCGCGACGGGTTCCTGCCCCGGCAGTTCGCCTTCCGCGGCGACCGGCTGGCGTTCACCACCGGCATCGTGTCCCTCGCCGGCCTGGCGGTCGTCCTCCTCGTCCTGTTCAACGCCAGCGTGGCCGGCCTGATCCCGCTCTACACCCTGGGCGTGTTCATCGCCTTCACCCTGTCCCAGGGCGGCATGCTGCGCCGCTGGTGGACCCGCCGCGAGCCGGGCTGGCAGCGCGGCCTGGTCATCAACGGGCTGGGCGCGGCCACGACCCTGGTCGTGGCCGCTGGTCGTGGGCGTCAGCAACTTCACCTCCGGCGCCTGGCTGGTGATCGTGCTCGTCCCGCTGCTGATGGCGCTGCTGACCGGCATCCGGCGCCACTACCGATCCTTCGACGCCGCGCTGCGGACCGATGCTCGCGGCTGACGACCAGCCGTCTCCGACCGCCGAGCCGATCGTGATCGTGCCCGATCGCCCGCCTCGACCGGCCCGCGCTCGGCGCGCTCGCCTTCGCCCGCAAGCTGAGCGACCGGGCCACGCGCCATCCACGTCACCAACGATGCCGCCGATGCGGCGCGCTCCGCGAGCAGTGGACCGCGCTGGGCAACGGGATGGAGCTGGTGGTGGTCGAGTCGCCGTACCGCGCGCTGATGGGCCCCCTGCTGCGCTACATGGACGCGCTCCAGTCGCAGGACCCGTCGCGGCCGGTGGTCGTCGTGCTGTCCGAGATCGTGCCCCGCCACTGGTGGGAGAACTTCCTCCACAACCAGTCGAGCCTGCGCCTCAAGCTGCGCCTGTTCGGGCGGCGCAACACGATCGTGGTCGACGTCCCGTACCACCTCGACTGAGGCTCGCCCGCGGCCCCGACGACCAGGACCGCCCGGTACGAAATGGCGGGTCGTCCGCGCGCGGTCGCGCTCCCTAGGCTCGGATGGTCATGAGCGACCGATTCGAGCGAGCGGCCTGGTTCGGGATCCTCGGCGTCTCCGCGCTCGGATGGATCTGCGCCATCTGGGTGGCCCTGACCTGGGTCCTGCCCACGATCAGCGGCGGCTGACGCCGACGTCGCCCGAATTCAGCGGAGGGTGGCGCGCCGGGCAGGATTCGAACCCGCGGCCTGGTGGTCCGAAGCCACCCGCTCTATCCACTGAGCTACCGGCGCCGGCGCCGATTGTAGCCGCGGCCCCTCACCACAGGGCCAGGCCGAACTCCTCGTCGAAGGTCCGGACCAGCTCGACGCCGGTCAGCTCGCGGATCGTGAACTCGGCCACGAACACGGTGATCCCGCGCAGCAGGTGACCGCCGACGCACGCGCCGTGCTCGTCGGCGAAGGTCGCGTGGGCGTGGAGGAACGGCTTCCCGTCGCGGAGGCTGACGTTGCCGATGAAGCCGACGATCTCGTGGTGGGTGTCGGAGGCGAGCTCGAGATACCGATGGTCGGTCTGGTGGTAGTAGGCGTAGGCCGCATGGCTGACCGCGCCGATGACGCTGACCCACGCGGCTGACACGTCCCGCTCGGCGCAGATCCGCTCCAGCTCGGCGACGAGGTCACTCCCCTTCTCGAGACGACCGACGAATTCCCGACCGGGCGTCGCCTCCCAGGTGCGCTCGGTCATCGGTCCCGCTCGATCATCGGTCCGCTTCCGCCATCGGTCTATTCGAAGTGCTTCAGGCTGGCGAGGACCGGGCGCCTGCCCGCCAGGCGGGCCGGGTACAGCCCGGCCACGGACGCGACCCCCAGGCCGAGGAGGATCACGGCGCCGATCAGCGGCCAGGGGATGACCAGCCCCGCGGCGAAATCGCGCGGCGCGAGGGCGACCAGCAGGCCGGTGACGGCGACCCCGGCCGCGACGGCCAGCAGCCCGCCGACGGTGCCCATGATCGCGGCCTCGGTCACGACCATGCCCTCCACCTGGCCGACGGTCATGCCGTGGGCGCGGAGGACCGCGATCTCCCGGGTGCGCTCGGTGACGCCCAGGGTCAGGGTATTGACGATCCCCACCGCGCCGATGACCACCGCCAGCAGGGCGAGCGCGTCGAACAGACCGAGCAGCCGGTCCAGCGAGCGGGCGAGCTGCTCGGCGAGGGCCTCCGCGGTGAGCGCCTCCCCGGCCAGCTCCGTCGCCGTCTCCGCCACGAGCTCCGCGTACGCGTCGTCGCCGATCTCCGGCTGGGGGACCATCGCCCAGATGGTGGCGACATCCACCCCGAAGATGGCCCGTGCCTCGGTCAGGCTGATCAGCAGGGCCCCGTCCCCGGACCGACCCGGCAGGGAGTAGGCGACCAGGCCGGCGACGGTGAACTCCGCCGAGGCGCCGCCGGGCACGGCGAGCTGGATGCGGTCACCGGGCGCCAGTCCCGTCCGACTGGCGAGGGATTCGGGGACGAGGACCGCGCCACCGGCGCGCAGGGCGTCGAACGCGGCCGCTCGCTCGGCGTTCACGATGATCAGCGCCCCGGCGTCCTGCCAGATGGTGGGATCGATTCCCGCCACGCTGGCTTCGCCGTCCAGGCCCGCGCTGGTCGCGGCCGCGCCGAACTCGGGCACGGGACTGGCGGCCAGGGTGCCCGGCGTGCTGACGATCGCCTCGCCGACGATGTCGATCGACGAGGGCACCGGCAGCCGGATGGCGTGGCCGCCGGGCAGGATGGACTGGACCCATCGGTCCGCCGTCCCGCGCGCGGAGGCGGCGGTGGTGCCGAGGGTCACGACCGCGGCCAGGGCGATGGTCAGCGCCGCCACGCTGAGGCCGGTGCGTGCCCGGTCGCGGCCGAGGTTGGCGCTGCCGAGCAGCCCGGTGGCGCCGAACAGCCGCTCGAACGGCGCGCCGACGATCCGGCCGAGCGGCTCGAGGATGAAGGCGGTGGCCACCGCGCCGCCGACGAGGAGGCCGACGGCGAGGATGGTGGCCACCAACGGCGGCGTTCCCCGCTCCAGCGGGTAGAGCAGGAAGCCGGCCGCCACCACCACGAGCTCGGCGAGCACGATCCAGCGCAGGCGGCCCCACAGGCTGCGGCCGCGTGGCCGGCCGGGGCGGAGAGCCTCGAGCGGGCTGATCCGCGCGGCCTCGACCGCGGGAACCCACGACGCGAGCAGCGTGACCCCCAGGCCGAGGCCGAAGGCAAGGGCCAGGGCGGCGGGGTTGAGGCCGATGTCGCTGACCAGCGCCGCCCGGGAGCCGCTGACCGCGGTGACGAGCACCGCCCCGACGCCAACCCCGAGCGGGACGCCGAGCGCGGCGCCGGCGAGGCCCAGGGCCAGGCCCTGGCGCAGCACGAGGCCGCGGACCTGCCCGCCGGTCGCCCCCGCGGCGCGCAGCAGGCCGACCTCGCGGCTGCGCTCCGACAGGGTCATGGCCAGCGTGTTGGCGACCAGGAACGCGCCAGCGCTCAGGGCCACCAGCCCGAGCAGGAAGGCAATCCCCGCGAATCCCGCCTGCGCCCGCTCGAAGGCGGCCGCCGCGTCCGCGACGGTTTCGACCACGAACGGCTCGCGCATGACCCGGTCGAGGCCGGCCTGGACGTCCTCCATCCGACCCTCGGCCACCGCCAGATCCATGGCCGTCACCGGCGTGGGGACCTCGAAGGCGGCGTTCAGCGTCTCGTGGCCGAGCACGATCACGTTGCCGCCCGACTGGGCCCCCACCCCGGTGTCCGCCAGCAGACCGATGATCGTCAGCGGCGGGGTCTCGAGGCTGGCGCCGGTCAGCAGCAGCTCGTCACCGATGCCCAGCGCGTGATCGGTCGCCCAGCCGGCGCTGACCAGGGCGCCGTCCGGCTGCTCCGCGCTGAGCGCCGTCCCGGCGGTGAGCGTCGGCCGGTCGAGCGCGGCCTCGGCCGGCGGGTCCACGCCCACCGCGAGCAGGGTGAAGACCTGCTCGTCCGGTCCCGGCTGGGTCGACAGGGTGAGGCGCCGCTCCGCCAGGGTCGCGCTGACGGTGACCCCGGACAGGGACCGGACGGCGGTGACCGACGCGTCGCTCAGGCCGTCATCGTCGAACGCCCGGACGCGGAGGTCGGCCGCGCCGAAGAGCTCTTCGGCCGCGCGGCTGACCGCACGCGTCGCGGCGTCCGCGGCGAGCAGGGTGCCGGCCACCAGCGCGACGCCGAGCGCGACGCCGCCAACGGTGAGCAGGGTCCGGGCCGGTCGAGCGGTCAGGCTCCTCCAGGCGACGGACGACAGGCGCATACGGACGGGGTGCCGCTCAGAGCCCGAGGGTGGCGAGCCGCGCCAGGAGCGGGGCCGGGTCGTGGTCCTCGCGCCGGCCGAGATGGATCTCGTCGAGGATCAGCCCGTCGCGGACGACGAGCACCCGATCGGCGTAGGCGGCTGCGCGCGCCTCGTGGGTCACGAGCACGATGGTCTGACCCAGCTGGACGCAGGAGCGCGAGAGGAGCTCGAGGATCTCCCCGCCGGTCGTGTAGTCCAGGTTGCCGGTCGGCTCATCGGCCAGGAGCAGCGCCGGCTGGGTGGCGAGCGCGCGGGCCAGCGCGACCCGCTGCTGCTCGCCGGCGGAGAGCTGGTCCGGGGCGTGCTCGGCCTTCGCCACCAGTCCGACCATGTCGAGCAGCTCGTCCACCCGGGCCTGGTGCTCGGCGGCCGCGCCGCCGCCGATCAGGAAGGGAAGGGCCACGTTCTCGCGGACCGTGAGCAGCGGGATGAGGTTGAAGAACTGGAACACGAACCCGGTCTTGTCGCGACGGGTGAGGGTCGCCTGCTCGTCGTCGAGGGCGCTGATGTCGACCCCGTCGATGACGACGTCGCCGCCGCTGGGCTTGTCGAGTCCACCGAGCAGATGGAGGAGCGTCGACTTGCCCGATCCGGAGGCGCCCATGATCGCCAGGAACTCGCCGCGATCGACGGCGAGGCTCACGCCGCGGAGCGCCTCGACCTGCTCGTCGCCGACCGCATAGCGCTTGACGAGGTCATGCGCCTCGAGAATGGCCGTCATCGGGCGACAGGATACGGCCGGGGACGGACCCGGGAGCGGGTCAGCCGAAAAGGAACCCGATCAGGGAGCCGAAGAACGTCTCGAACACGCCGCGCTCGGCCGCTCCGGCGTCCGCGACTCGGAGGCTCGGCGCCTCGGCCGGTGGCGGCATCACGGTCCGGGTATCCAGCCCGGCCGCGAACCGCTGCGGAACGTCATCCGTCGCGTGCACCAGCAGGCTGCGGCCGTCGATCGGCGCGGACGAGGTCGGTCGCACGGGCGCCGGAACGACACGCGGAGGCAAGGGCGGGAGCGCAACCGGCCGCGCGACGCCGCCGCCTCCCCCACCACCACCACCGCCGCCGCCTCCCCCACCACCGCCACCGCCGCCGCCTCCCCCACCACCGCCGGAGGCGGTCATGAACAGCTGGGTGTAGGTGCGCGGGTTCCGCATCGAGCCGAGGAACATGACGCCATCCCTCGCGAAGGCGCCCACTCCGCCGTGGGTCCACCCGGGCCGCAGGATGTTGGCGCGGTGGCCGGACGAGTTCATGAACCCGTTGTGGGCCGCGACCGGAGAGTCAGCGTCCGCGTAGCCGCTGTTCCAGGCGATGTTCTCGCCGCCCAGGCTGTAGTTGAGGCCGTTGGTGTCGTACCAGTGGTAGACCTGGTAGCCGGTGCCCAGGATCGTATGGCTGAAGTAGTTGCGGTCGATCAGGTCCTGGCTGCGCCAGCGGGCGAGGGACACCAGGGTCCCGTGCTGGACGAGGACGTTGAGCCCGTTGTTGGCCCGCGCGCCGTTCAGGAGCTGCCACATGGTCGCCTCTGCGCTCGCCTTGGTTCCAGCCCGAGACCGGAGCCGCGCTCGAGGTGACGAGCAGGGCGGCACCGACGAGGGCGGTCGTGGCCAGGCCGGCGGCTCGGGCGAGAACGTTCGGTCGGCGGGCAACTCCGGGCCGGACACGCATGCGATAGGCACCCCTGGGCAATGCCGCCGTTCTCGGCGGCTTCACCCCGAAGGCTAGGTTGGCGTGTCAGGAGGGTCAGTAGCGCGGTCGTCCCGGCACCGGCCGGGACCATCTGGCCGGGACCATCGGCTCGCCCCGCCGGGACCTCAGGTCGGGCGGACGACCACCGTGCCGGCCATCTTGTCGTGCCAGCCCTGCTTGCGCCGGTCGAAGCCAGCCCAGATCACGCCCAGGAAGAAGATGACGATGCCGATCAGGAGACCCACGTAGCGGAGCAGCATCCGCACCCAGTCCGGCTTGCTGCCGTCGTCGGCCATCACGATCCGCATGTCGAACGGGATCATTCCCGGGGTCTGCCCGCGCCAGCCCCAGAAGCCGACGAAGTACACCAGGCCGATGAGGGCGCCGAACGCGTTGGTGGTGTAGTTCACCGCCACGGCACCGGCTTCGGTCGTGGTCACGAACATGTTTCCGCCGAGCGCGAACACGGCGAGGGCGCTGGTGATCACCCCGATCACGACGGCGTCGAGGATGATGGCGAGGAACCGGACCCAGAACCCGCCATACCGGAGGCCCGCAGCCGGACCGGCTTGCGTCGGCGGTGGGGCAGCCCAGTCGGACGGTGGAGCCGGAGGCGGGCTCTCGGGTGGGGTCGCTTCGGTGGTCATGACACCCTCCTGATCATGGGGTGGCCTACGAGGCTAGAACCCGTAACCTTCGGAGCCACAATCGAGAGCGTAGCGCGTACGGAAAGGAAGTGTGGGCATGGCCAAGCTCGTGTTCGGAATGAACCAGTCCCTGGACGGCTACGTCGACCATGAGGCGTTTGCGCCAAGCCCCACGCTCTTCCGCCACTTCATCGAGGAGGCCCAGGGGCAGGCGGGCAGTGTGTACGGTCGCAAAATGTATGAGGTCATGCGGTACTGGGACGACGATCATCCTGAATGGGATGCAGAGGAACTCGCCTTCGCGGCGGCGTGGCGGAACCAGCCGAAATGGGTCGTCTCGCGCTCGTTGAAGTCGGTCGGCCCCAACGCCAGCCTTGTTGAGGATGATCTTGAGGGCGCGATCCGCGAGCTGAAGGCCGAGCGCGACGGGGAGATCGAGGTTGCCGGCCCGAACTTGGCGCAAAGCCTCACCGAACTTGGCCTGATCGACGAGTATCAAATCTACCTGCACCCCGTGGTGCTTGGTCACGGCAAGCCATATTTCGCCGGACCCCGGCCGCCGCTCCGCCTCATGGCTCATGATCGGATTGACGAGGACGTGATCAGGTTGACCTACGTTCCGGCTTGATCTCGCGACTCGGGACCGGAATCATGGGGTGGCCTACGGGGCTTGAACCCGTAACCTTCGGAGCCACAATCCGATGCTCTGCCAGTTGAGCTAAGGCCACCGCGGAGACCGAGTGTAGCCCGAAGCGTGGCCGATCGGGCTCGGGCGGTCGTACCATCGGAGAGCACCGCAGCGGAGAGCCCAGATGCCCGTGCCGACCCCCGACCTTCGCATCGGTCGAGACCAGAACCACCTCGCCTGGGACCCGGCCATCGCGCCGGTGGCCACGGTCGCATCGGGGAGCGTGATCGAGCTCGACTGCCTCGACGCCTCGTTCGGCCAGCTGACCGCGACCTCCACCACGGCGGACATCGAGACCCTGGACTTCGCTCGCGTCGACCAGGTCAACGGGCCGGTGGCGGTGGAGGGCGCCGAGCCGGGTGGGACGCTCCAGGTCGATCTGCTCGACTTCCAGCCCGCGGACTGGGGCTGGACGGCCTCGATCCCCGGCTTTGGCCTGCTGGCCGACGAGTTCCCGGACCCGTTCTACAAGGTCACCGCCCTGCCCGCCGGCGCGGACCGGGTCGAGTACTGGCCCGGCATCCGCGTCCCGCTGGCCCCGTTCTGCGGCGAGGTGGGGGTGGCACCCAAGGCGGGGCCACTGTCCACCATCCCGCCCGACCTCCACGGCGGGAACATGGACACCCGGCACCTGGTGGCGGGCACGACCCTCTACCTGCCGGTGTTCGTGGCCGGGGCCAACCTGTCGATGGGCGACGGCCACGCCACCCAGGGCGACGGCGAGGTGTGCGGGACCGCGATCGAGACGCCGATGCGGGCCACCGTCCGGGTCACCGCCCGCAACGACCTCCACCTCACCGGCCCGGAGTTCGAGGCCGCGGCCGACCCGTGGGCCGCCGAGCGCCAGGGACGGCGCTACGCGACCGATGGCATCGGTCCGGACCTCATGACCGCCGCGCGGGATGCCACCGCGGCGGATGATCGAGTGGCTTGGCCGCGAGCACGGCCTCGAGCCCGGTCCAGGCCTACCTGCTGTGCAGCGTGGCGGTGGATCTCCGGATCAGCGAGATCGTCGACGCCCCGAACTGGGTCGTGACCGCCCACTGCCCGTTGGACATCTTCGACTAGGCGCTCGGCGCTACCGATGTGAATGGGCCGGCGCGTCGCGCGCCGGCCCATCGGTCGTGCTGGTCGGGAGCCAGGCCCGCTAGGCCTCGGCCTCCGGCGCGGGCTCCGGCAGGGTGTCCGTCTCGCCGTACACCGCTCCCAGATCCTTGATCGCCTGCGGGCGCATGGCACGGATGACGAAGTACAGGACGATGCCGATCAGCATCCAGACTCCCGCGATCGGTGCCACCAGGGTGAGGTCGCCGCCGAGAGACGGAACGTCCAGATCGATGAGCGGGATGGTCACCCCGCCGATCACGAACAGCAGGGCCGGGATCATCGCGATGAAGCCGATGATCGGGACGACCAGGTGCTTGATCGGATTGAAGTGCTCCCGCCCTTCACGCAGGAAGTAGCCGATGCAGGCCAGGTTCACGGCCATGTACATCCCGGCGAACAGCAGCCCGAGCAGGGTGCCCAGGAAGACGTAGACGTTCAGACCGGCCGGGAACGGATCGGTGGTCAGGACGAAGCCGAGGACGAGCACGAGGGCGATGCCCAGGATCATCTGGACGTGCACCGCGTTCACCGGCGTCTGCCGGGTCGGGTGCACCGCTCCCAGGAAGCGGGGCAGCAGTCCGCCGCGTCCCATGTTGAACACCGATCGGGTCGCCGCCGTTGCGCCGGAGCTGGCGTTGGCCAGGCAGCTGTTCAGGATGGCGAACAGGACCGCGAATCCACCGATGACCGGGAGAACCTCCTCCGCCATCCCGCCCCACGGATCGCCGGCGTTGAAGCCGAGGAATTCGCTCGCCATGCGATCGGGACCGAAGTACACGGTGGCGGCATACATGTTGAAGACGTAGAACGCGCCAACCAGGATGGCGGACCAGACGACCGCCCTCGGGATGGTTCGCTTGGGATCCTTCGCCTCCTCGCCCAGCGGCGCGGCCGCCTCGAACCCGATGAACGCCAGCAGGCAGAAGACCATCCCCTGCAGGGCCGGCGTGATGCCGTCCGCGCCGGGAATGAAGACCTCCACCGTGTTGTTCGACCCGGCGTTGATGATGAGCAGGGTCGAGATGACCACGAAGATGGCGATCTCGATGGTGCCCAGGACGACCCCGGCCCGCGTGCTGAACGAGATGCCGCTGTACAGCAGCCACCAGGTCAACAGGCCGCAGGCGACGGCCAGGATGGCCCACATCTCGGTGAGCTCCACGCCCAGGTAGGTCGCGACGAAGATCGCCCCGAAGAACCCGAAGCCGCCGAACAGGAGCGGGGCGACCAAGGGCTCGGCCAGGGTGAATGCCCAGGCCATCAGCCAGCCGAAGAACGATCCCAGGCCGCGGCCGACGTAGGTGTACATGCCTCCAGCCGAGGGGAGGTGGCGGGCCAGCTCCCCGAGCGAGTAGGCGGTGAACAGGACCGCGACCATGGCGAACAGGACCGCCAGTGGGGTGATCGCGCCGGCAAAGACGGTGGCGGCGCCGAGCGAGGCCGCGGTGGCAACCGCCGGCGCCATGTGGGTGATGGATTGGAATGCCACGCCGGTCGCGCCGACCGCGTTCCGATCCAGGCTGGGCGCGTCTGAAGTCGCGGACGCTGTGGTCATCAGGCTCTCTCCTTCGCCCGTGCCGGTGACCCGCTGCGGGAGATGGAACCCACCTGCCGCGCGGGTCGCCCGCGCCAGTCTAGGGACCCGCGGGCTGTGCGAAAAGGGGGAATTGTGCTGCGTTCTGAGGCGGTCTGGAGCCGTCAGCCGAGGCGGGTGAGGATCTCCTCACGGTCAAAGGCCCATGAGCCGATGACCAGCAGCGCCCCGATGAGGCCGAGGACCACCAGGTCGCCAATGAGGACCTGGGTCATCGTGAACGTCGCCTGCCCGCCGAGGAACTGGGCGACCGCGATGGCGATGATCGGCAGCACGACGAACGCCCCGAACTGCTGCGCCGTCCGCGGGTCGCCGACCCGCGAGCTGACGATGACCCCGAGCAGCACCGACAGGACGCAGATGAGCGGGACGAGGGTGGCCATGGCCACGATCCACTGCGGGCTGAACACCATCCGCAGCAGGCGCGGGTCGGCGATGGCCGCGTTCAGGAGCCCGTAGCCGACCCAGACCGCCCACGTGGCCGCGATGGCCGGCACCGCGGCCGCGATCGTCTTGCCGGCCAGGAGCTCGGAGACCTCGACCGGGGTCGCCAGCTGCGGCTCGAGCGACCGCGCCTGGCGCTCGCCGATGACCGACTGCGACGCGATCGCGATCGGGACCATGGCCGGGATGAGCAGGAAGTAGGCCATGAAGTTGGTGACGATGAACCCCTGGGCCGCCAGCTTGGGCGGCAGGCCGGGGAACGCGGCGAGCATGACCTCGATCTGGCCGAGCTGGCTCATGTCCAGGTCGTTGATCTGGATGAAGGCCACGATCGCGGTCGGGATGGCGGCGAAGATCACCGCCGGCGCGGCGACGACGCCGAGCAGGAGCTTGTTGGAGGCGATCTCCCGCCACTCCTTGCCGAAGACGGTGGCGACCACGTCAAGCCGCATGGACGTCCTCCGCCACGAGGTCGAGGTACACCTGCTCGAGGGTCGCCACTTCCTCGGAGATGGCCAGCACCCGTGCTCCGTGGCCCACGAGCTCGCGGACGAGATCGGGCGTGTCCTGCCGCGGCTCGGCCAGCTCGACCCACAGGTCGCGCTCGCTCGGCACGCACGGTCCGCACGAAGGGGAGGGAGCCGACGGGTCCGGCCAGGGCCGTCGCGTCGACCGGCCCGCCGTCGAGCTGGACATGGGTGGTCGCCGGCCGCACGCGACGGCGAAGCTCGGCCGGTGTGCCCTCGGCCATGAGCCGCCCGTTGAGAATCCCGATCCGATCGCACAGGCGCTCGGCCTCGTCGAGGTTGTGGGTGCACATGAGGATCGACCGGCCGGCGTCCCGCAACCCGGCGATGACCTCCCGGATGGACTTCGCGGCCTCCGGGTCGAGCCCGCTGGTCGGCTCGTCGAGGTAGATCACCCGCGGCTCGTGGAGGAGCGCCCGGGCGATCGCCACCCGCTGCCGCATCCCCTTCGAGAAGCCACCGACCCGGCGATCCGCGTCATCGGTCAGGCCGACCACCGCCAGGTGGCGGTCCACCGCCTCGCGCAGCGCGGCATCGGTCAGTCCGTACAGGCGTCCGTAGTAGGCCAGGTTCTGGCGGGCGGTCAGGCGGTCGTGGAGGCCCGGGCTCTCGGTCAGGATGCCGGTCCGGGCACGGATCTGATGGTTGTCCGGCCCGAGCTGGAGGCCGTCGATCTCGGCGGTGCCGGCGCTCGGCGCGATGAGGCCGGCCAGGATGCGGATCGTGGTCGTCTTGCCCGCCCCGTTCGGCCCGAGCAACCCGTAGACCTCCCCCGCGGGCACGGCGAACGACAGGTCCTGGACGGCGATGACCGTCCGGAACCGGCGCTCGAGCCCTGCGACCGAGATCACGACCCGTCGATGCTAGCAGCCGCCGAGCGCGGGGCCGGAAGCGGCCCGATGGGCCTGCCGGCGTGGCAAGATCGGCCCATGGAGGAACGGACCACGTCCACCCGCCGGGTCTTCGAGGGGCGGCTGCTGAACGTCCGGGTGGACGAGGTGGAGATGGCCGATGGACGGCCGGCGAGCCGCGAGATCGTCGAGCATCCCGGCGCGGTCGGAATCGTGGCCTGGGACGGTGAGCGGATGGCCGTGGTCCGCCAGTGGCGCCAGGCAGCCGCACGCGAGACGCTGGAGATCCCGGCCGGGACACGGGACCCGGGCGAGGAGCCGCACGAAACCGCGGCGCGCGAGCTGGCCGAGGAGTGCGGGGTGACCGCCGCGACGTGGGAGGCCGGCCCCGGCTTCTGGACCGCGCCGGGGTTCTGCACCGAGTACCTCACCGTGTGGCTGGCCACCGACCTGGCGCCGACGACCGCATCCGGGCCGGAGGACGAGTCGCTGGAGCTGGAGTGGCTGAGCCTCGACCAGTCGCTGGAGGCGGTCGCCGGCGGGGTGATCAGCGACGCGAAGTCCCTGGTCGCGATCTACTGGTTCGCACGCCGGATGGGCCGCGCCTAGCCGAGCTCGAGGCGCTGGAGCCGGGGGTTCTCGGTGCGGCCCGGGATCCGGCCCCGCTTGGCGATCGGGCGGCCGTCGATCTCCTTCAGGTCGCCGGTGAAGTCGATCGGGCTGGCGTCCGAGATGGCGGAGCCCACCGCGAACGAGTCAACCGGGGCGCCGGCCTCCTTGAACACACCGATGCGCTCCGCGTCCAGCCCGCCGGACACCACGATCTTCACGTGGCCATGCCCGGCCAGGTCGAGGCGAGCACGGACCTCGGTGACGAGATCCGGTGTGACCCGGCCACGCTCCGAGGGGGTGTCGAGGCGGACGCCCCACAGCCGCTCCCCGAGCGCTTCCGCCACGCGGAGCGACTCCTCCGCCTCGTCCTTGAAGGTGTCGACCAGGACGATGCGCGGCACGTCCGGATCGATGTGGCGGTCGAAGGCCTCGGCCGCGCGCACCGTGTCGCCGAAGATCAGAACCAGGGCGTGGGGCATGGTCCCGGTCGGCGACAGGCCCGCCATCCGCGCCCCGGCGGGGGTGGACGCACCGATGCAGCCGCCGACCACGCTGGCGTAGTCCATCTGGTCGGCCACGCTCGGGTGGACGTGGCGGGCGCCGAAGCCGATGACCGGGATCGGCGACGCGGCATCCACGATGCGTCGGGCGGCCGTCGCCCAGCCCGAGCATTGGGCCAGCGTGCCGAGGACGGCGGTCTCGTACAGGCCGAAGGCCGAGTAGCGCGCCTCGATGCGCATGACGACCTCCTTCGACTCGAAGGAGTCGCCGTCGGACAGCGACTCGACCACCGGCGCTGGGTCATGGCCGTTGCCCGGGCCGAGGACCTGGCCGAGGAAGGCATGGACCTCGGCAGCGCCGCAGAGGATTCCCGCGTCGCGGGAGAACACCTCCATCGTGACCACCGGGTCGAGGTGCTCGGCCTTGAGGATGGCCTGGGCGCGCTCGAAGTAGACGTCTGCGGTCTGGCCGGTCAGGACCTCATCGGTCGCGCCGAACCGCCCGACCGCGTCCTTCCCGGTCATGGCTCGGGAGTGTAGTCGGTCCTCGTCCGCCGGCGGCGCATCGCCATCGAGCCCAGCAGGATGGCCACGCCGAGCGCAACCACCACTCCGAGGAGGCGGACGAGGCCGCCCGCGGTCGCGGTGGCAAGATCCTTGTTCAGGCCGGCGAGCTCGTCCGCGGCCACCCGCAGGTCGCCGGCGGCGAATCCGGTGGCCGCCGCGGCCAGCCGCTCGTCGGGGCCCGGTCCCATGAGCAGCCCGATCCGGGCCACCGGGTCCAGCCGCTCGTCGATCGACGCGGTCGCGTCGGCGTAGGCAGCCACGACCGCGCGTTCGGCGTCGATCTCGGCCCAGGCCTCCTCGCCGCCGCCGTGGTTGCGGTAGGCCGCCGCGAGGCGGTCCGGAGCGGTGAGCTCCGCTGCCTCGATTTCCCCCAGCAGCGCGTCGCGGCCAACCAGCCAGGCCCCCGCGTCAGCAATCAGGCCCTCCGCGTCCGCGAACCGCCACTCGACCATGGCCGCGCGGACCGGACCGGGATCATCCCAGTCCCCGGCCGCCAGCACGAGGGCGTCGTACGCCGCGCGGGCGCTTGTCCGGGCGGCGAGCTCCGCCGCGGCGTTGGCGCCCAGCAGGGAGCCGGCGAGCGACTCGACGACCGGCTCGGCGGTCACCGCGTCCAGGTGGTCGAGCACCGCACGCGTGGTCACCGCCACGGGCTCGACCGCCGCCTCCTCGGCGAGCGTCGCCCCGGGGGCCGGGTCGTAGCCGTCGAGGCCGGCCGCCATCCGACGCAGCGCCTCGCGGAACGCCTCGGCGCCGGCTGTCGCGGCGGCCTGGTTGATGAGCGACCACGACGCGGCGTGGGCCCAGCCCTCGGCCGCCGCCGGCCGCTCGGTGGCATCCCATTCCGCGAGGGGGAAGGCGTTGGCCGCCAGGCTGGACGCCACCGCGGCCGGGTCGTGGGGCAGGGCGAGCTCGAGCTCGGTCGACACCGCGCCCGCCGCCCACGAGGCGAGACCTTCGACCAGCCATCGGTCTCCGGTCAGGCCCTCGCCGGCCCAGGCGTGGGCGACCTGGTGGAGGACCGTGAACGGCGGCTCGGTGAAGCCGACCGCCACCCCGCCCGTGTCGCTCCGGACGTCCGGACCGCCGGCGGTGACCGACTCGGTGATCACCAGCGGGCCCCGCGCGGGGTACGGGACCCCGAAGGCCGCCTCCAGCCGGGGAAGGGCCTCCGCCACCAGGTCCAGCATGGCCGTGCCCCACTCGGGGTCGTCGACCCAGTGGCGGACCTGGAGATCGGCCGTCCCGCCGGCGAGCGGGATCGCGCGCTGGAGCGTCTCGTAGTCGGGCTCACGCGTGGCACCGATGTTCGCCAGCCAGTGGGTCGGATCGGCGATCGTGCCGCTGGTGAGGACCGCCGTGTCGCCCTCCACCGTGGCGTCCAGGTCGTCCCCATCCACCCGGACCTCGAAGTCGGCCGCCAGCTCGACCCGCACCGCGCTCTGGGTCCCGAACCCCCAGGCCGGGAAGCTGACGAGGTGCTGCCCGACGCGGATGGCGGGGTCCTCGCCGTCGCGCAGCTCGTACGCGAGCTGGATCGCCGCCGTCTGGCCGTACGTGACCGGGGCGCGCGGGGTGATGGTTGCGACGTTCACGCCACTCTCGACGGCCACGCTCACGTTCAGTGCGCCGCTCCCGTCGCCGGCCACCACCGCCGCCGCGTGGTCGTGGATGGCGAGACGGATGGTGTTGAACACGCTCACCTGGCCCGCCGGCGCGGCGAACGTATTGGTGAACGCGACGTCCACCGTCACGATGACCTTCGCGGCGGTGTCGTCGACCACGTACCTCGCGTCGGTCACCATCGTGTACTCGGCGCCAGACACGGCGGCCGGCGCGGACAGCGCGGCGGCCAGGGTGGCGGCCACGAGCGCGAGGCGAGCGCCACGATGCGCCTTCATCGGCCCGCCTCCTCGGAATCCGGCCAGTCGGGCAGCGTGGATTCCACCTCGGCACGGTATCGGTCCATGAGCTGCGGGTTGCGGCCGACCCGACCAGCCCAGTCCGGGAGTCGGCCGCGGTCCGCGATCGCGGGCGCCGTCTCCTGGACGAGCCGATCGGCGACCACGACCATTCGGGTCAGGGCCCTCCCGAGCTCGTCCCGATCAACCGCCGCGGGCGGCAGCTCCGAGATGAGCATCGGTCGGTCCTCCTCGGTCACCGCGAACTTCACGAACGGAAACTCGGCATTGGCGCCCAGGAGGCGCAGCAGGGTTCGCCGGGGCAGCTCCATCGCGTCGGGCCCGTAGTAGCCCCACAGGTGGAGGCCCATCCCCGCAGCCCAGGCAATCGTGACCCGCAGGTCGAAGCGCCGCTCCCCGTCGAGGACGACGTCGCGGCTCAGGGCCTCGTCTCGCGGCGCCGCCGTGCGGCTGACCGTCTCCAGACCCAGGTCGGCAAGCCAATCATCGAGGGGCGGCGCCATTTCCATGGCGCGCATGTCAGCCAGCGTGGGCCACCGTGTCTCCTGCCGCCACCCGACGACGGGGGTAGTCCGATTCGGTTACATACGGATCGATGCGGCAGTTTCGCCCGATGCGCGCCCGGGCCGGCACGTGGGCCTGTTTGCCGACGAGGGTCAGGCCGCTGAACAGCCGCTCGGGCTCACTGCGGTTGGGCCGCAGGACGCGGCCGTCACCGATCCGGGCATCGGCACCGATCACGCACTCCTTGTCGATGATCACCCGGTCGAGGACCGCGCCGGGCCCGATCTCGCTGTCGAACATCACGATCGACTCGCGGACCACGGCACCGGCGCCGATGCGCACGCCCGGGGACAGGATGCTGCGGTCCACGGCGCCGTCGACGTCGCAGCCGTGGCTGATCATGCTGCGGGTGACCCTCGCGCTCGCGCCAATGCGGGCCGGCGCCCGCTCCTCGCTCTTGGTGTAGATCAGCCAGCCGGTCTCGTACAGGTCGAGCGGCGGCGTGTCGGCGAGGAGGTCCATGCTGGCCTGCCAGTACGCGTCGACGGTCCCGATGTCCTGCCAGTAGCCGCCGTACTCGTAGGCGTGGACCGCGCGGCCGCTGTCGACCATCGCGGGCAGCACGTCCCGGCCGAAGTCCACCCGCTCCGAGGAGAGCATCTCGCGCAGGAGCGGCCAACTGAACGCGTATACGCCCATGCTGACCAGGTTGGAGGTCGGGTTGGCCGGCTTCTCGACGAAGCGGGTGACCCTCCCGTCATCGCCCAGCTCGAGGATGCCGAAGCGATTGGCGTCGGCCAGCGGGACGCGCCGAACGGCCACGGTGAGGTCCGCGTCGCGGGCGCGGTGCAGGGCGATGAACGGGCGGTAGTCCATCTTGTAGACGTGGTCGCCGGCCAGGACGAGGACGAGCTCCGGGTCGCGGTTCTCGATGTAGTCCAGGTTCTGGAGCACCGCATCCGCCGTTCCCCGGTACCAGGTGCGCGGCCGCGCCCGCTCGACGAACGGCTGCAGCAGGCTGACCCCGCCGTGGCTGCGGTCGAGGTCCCAGGGGCGACCGACCCCGATGTGGTCGATCAGCGACCGCGGAGCGTACTGGGTCAGGATCCCGACGTCGGTCAAGCCCGAGTTCACCACGTTCGACAGCGAGAAATCGATGATCCGGTACTTCCCGCCGAACGGGACGCCGGGCTTGGCCCGAACCTGGGACAGCACCGACAGGCGTTCCCCCTCACCTCCAGCCAGGATCAGGGTCAGGACGGACCGAGCCACGCGGGCGGTGGTCGGTCAGTGACGGCGCCGCACGAGGCGCAGCAGGAATGGCGCCGCACCGGCGACCATCGGGACGACGAAGACCGGCACCAGCAGCCCCGCGTCGATGGGCTGGCCGGCCGACCGGCGCCGTGGCGCTCATCCGGATCACGGGGAGCGGCGACGGGCAGAACTCGGCCGCGGGCAGTCGGACAGTCCGAAGCTGCACGGCTCTGGAGTCGGCGTCGGTGGCGGCGCCTTCAGCTCGCCGCAGATCGGCGCCCCGTAGCCGGGACGGCCGGGAACCGAGCCGATGCCGTAGCGGCTCCCCGACGTGGCATACGCGCCGTTGTTGATCTTGTCGGCCCAGCCGGCGGCGGCGGCCACCCAGCGGTCCGGGCGTCCGGCTGCCTGCACGTAGCCCACGATGTCGAAGCAGCCGTCCGGGTGCCACTGGTCGGTGCGGTGCACGTTGTCCGGCGGCGGCACGGTGCCCTCCAGGAACGGCACGTTGATCGTCCCGCTGCCGCAGTTCGGCGGGCTCATCCCGCTGAAGCGGCAGACATCGGCCATGACCACGCCCGGCGGCTGCGCGAAGTCGAGGTTCGGGACCGGCGTATGGCCGTTCCAGTCCCACGGCTGGTTGATCGCGACGTCCATGAAGTCGTGCCACAGGTACAGCGGCCCGTCGGCCGCGAACAGGCCACCGGAGATGCGGTTCGACATCGGCTCCTGGTTGTTGTTCCCCATCCAGACCCCGACGGTCAGGCTGCCGGGGATGTAGCCCATGCCCGAGACGTCCTTGAAGTCGTCGGTCGTCCCCGTCTTGAAGGCGGCGTGGCGTCGGACGCCGGACGGGTCACGAAGCTGGGCGCGCGGCCCCCAGAACAGGTTGGTGGCCGGGTTCGTGTTGCCCTCGATGATCCAGTGGGTCAGGTACGCCTCGGCCGGGGTCATCGGCTGGGTCGGGGCCGGGGCATCAGCATCGCGGGAGTAGACGAGGTCGCCATCGCGGTCGCGGATCTCGATGATCGCCGTGGCCGGATGCAGCGTCCCCTGCTGGGCAAACGCGCTGTAGCCCTGGGTGAAGTTGGTCAGGTTGACGGGCACCGTTCCGAGGCCCAGGGTCACGTACGGGTCCTGGGCCATGATGTACTCGGCGCTGGCGATGCCCAGCTCCTCGGAAAATTGGGCGGTCACCTCCGGGCCGACCACCCACTGCATCTGGACCGACGGGATGTTCAGCGAGTAGCGGAGCGCGTCCATGGCCAGCAGCGGGCCGGCCTCCCGGTTGTTCGCGTTCGTCGGCTCGTACTTGGACTGGTCGTTGCCGAAGTTCGTCAGCGCGTCGACGAACATGGTCGACACCGTCGCCCGGCGGTTCATGAAGGCGGAGGTGTAGACGATCGGCTTGAACGCCGATCCCGGCTGGCGGCGGGCCAGCCCGGCGACGTCGAACTGGCCCTGGACCCGTGGATCGGCCTGGTTGTAGTAGTCGATGCTGCCGATGTAGCTGACGATCTCGCCGGTCGCCGAGTCGATCGCCACCAGCGCCCCGTTGTGAACGTTGAAGTTGACGAGCTCTTGCACCTCCCGCTGCACCAGCGAGCGGGCCACCTGTTGCAGCGGGTAGTCGAGGGTGGTGGTGACCCGGTAGCCGCCGGTCCGGACCGCCTGCTCGGGATCGGGCACGCCCATCTCGGCGAGGATGTGGGCCATCTCGCGCTGCACGCGGAACGTGAAGTGCGGCTCGAGCAGCGGGTGGACGATCCGGCTCGGGCCCATCTGCTCCCAGGTGGTTTCGATCGCCTCCTGGTATTGCTCGAGGGTGATGTACTCCTCCTCGAGCATGCGGAACAGGACGCCGTCCCGCTCGCGCATGGCGTCGGCCGGACCATCAGCGTTCTGGTACGGGTCCAAGCGCGCTCGGGCGCTGCGGGCAGGGCGGCGAGGAAGGCCGCCTGGCTGAGGGTCAAGCTGGGACAGGTCGTCGATGCCGAAGTAGTTCGCCGCCGCGGCCTTGATCCCGTATGAGCCGTTGCCGTAGAAGATCAGGTTCAGGTAGGTGGCGAGGATGAGCTCCTTGCCCTCGCGGCCCGGGTACGCCGCGGTCACCTGCATGGCCATGATCTGCTCGCGGATCTTGTCCTCGAAGCCACGCCCTTCGAGGAACGTCAGGCGCGGCGGCGGGCAGACCTCATCGGCCGTGGGCTCCCCGCTCCCGTCGATTGGTGCGACGCTCGGCACCACGATCGTGTCGTCCGCGGCCTCCTGGGTCAGGACGATGGAGCCCGCGTACTTGATGACCTGCTGGGTGATGGTCGAGGCGCCCTGCACGATCGACCCGGCCTGGAGGTTGGCGTACGCCGCCCGGGCGATGGCCTGCATGTCGACGCCGCTGTTCGTCCAGAAGGTCTGGTCCTCGCTCGCGACCGTGGCGTTCACGATCGTCTCGGGGATCTCCGAGAAGGTGACCGATTCGCGGTTCTGGCATTCGAACCGGGCGAGGAGGACGGTGCCGGTCCGGTCGTAGACCAGGCTCGACTGGGGAAGCGGCACCTCGTCGAGAAGGTTCGGATCCGGGAGCCCGGAGGCGAAGTAGTTGTAGGCGAAGAACGCGCCGGCTCCGGCGCCAACCACCGTACCGCCGACCAGCACTCCGAAGAAGCTGAAGACGACGACGAACGCAAGAAGCAAGCCCCGGCGCTGCGACCCGCGCCGGGCTCCCCGGCGGGTCAGCAGCTGCCGACGCCGCCGCTGCATAGCTGGATGCATCGCTCGGAAGGGTACCAGCCGTCAGGTGTTCGGTCGAATAGGTCAGCCGCCGAAGGCCGAGGTGACCGACGGTGCCAGCAGCGAGCCCTCCCGGAGGAGGGTGAGGAGGTAGCCGGCCACCAGGTACGGACCGAACGCGATGTACGAGCGGAGGCCGACGCGCCCGGTCACGACCAGGAACAGGCTCACGGCACCGGCCAACAGGGCGGCGGTGAACAGGCCGCTCCAGACCATCGGCCAGCCGAGGGTCAGACCGATGGGCACGGCGAGATACAGGTCACCGAGCGCCATGCCGCCGCGGATGACGAAGGCGAGGATGCCGAGGAATGCGACCGCCGCCGCGGCGCCGGCAGCGGCGGCCAGCGTGTCGAGCGCGGGGTTGATGACCGCGAACCCGACCGCGACCACGATCAGCGGATCCAGCAGGAGATGCGGCAGGCGCCGCTGCTCGAGATCGGTGGCCACCAGGCCGACCATGAGCCCGAACATGACGAGGTGGACGAGCGTCGCCCACGGTGGCAGGTGGGAGGTCGCGACCAGGCCGTAGGCGCCGGCGCCCGCGGCGACCCCGAGGGCCAGCGTTCGCCAGCTCGCGGGACGATGTCGGGCCTCGACGGCCGGCCATACGCTGGCCACCCGCTCGGCCCCGATCCCGATGAGGCCGAAGACGGCCGCCGCGACGGCCGGCCAGGGCACGGTCAGGCGTCCCGCCCCGCTGCGGCGAAGTCCTGCCCCAGGCGGACGAGCGTGGTGACCGCGACCCCGACCGCGCCCTTGGCGAAGGTCGCCTTGTCGGAGGTCATCCACGCCGTGCCGGCGATGTCCAGGTGGACCCATGGGCGGGTCACGAACTCGTGGATGAAGATCGCGCTCTTGATGAGCGACCCGTCGCGCGAGCCGCTGTTGACGATGTCCGCGTACGGCGTATCGAGCTGGGTTCGGTACTCGACGGCGAGGGGCATCTCCCACAGCCACTCCCCGGTCGCCTCGGCCGCGGCCCGCACCTCGTCGCCCCAGTCGCGGGGCTTGGCGAAGTAGGCGCTCACCAGCTCGCCGAAGGCCATCGACGCCACCCCGGTCAGGGTCGCGACGTCGACGAGGTGGGTCGCTCCCTGGGTTTCGGCCCAGTGGAGCGCGTCGGCCAGGATGAGACGGCCCTCGGCATCGGTGTTGGTGATCTCGATCGTCTTCCCGTTCATGGCCTTCACCACGTCCCCCGGACGCTGGGCACGACCGCCCGGCATGTTCTCGACCATGGGCGCGACAGCCATGACCGGGGCGTCGGGATGGAGTCGGGCGAGGGTCCGCGCCGCGGCGATGACCGCCGCCGCGCCGGACTTGTCGTGCTTCATCTCATCCATCCGGTCGGCCGGCTTGAGGCTCAGGCCGCCGGAGTCGAAGCAGACGCCCTTGCCCACGATCGCGAGCCGCCGGTCCCCGCCCCGCTCCCAGCCGGGCAGCTTGACGGCGACGAGGCACGGCGGATGCTCTCCGCCCTGTCCGACCCCGAGCAGGGCGTTCATGCCCAGCTGCCGCATCTCGGGCACGTGCAGCACCTCGACCGTGCAGCCGTCCGCCTCGAGGGCGCGGGCCTCCTCGGCCATCTTCTCGGGATACAGGTCGTTGGCCGAGCGGTTCGCCAGGTCCCGGCAGAAGGCGACGCCTTCGGCCAGGGTCGCGGCCCGATCGAGCACCGCCTGGTCGGCGCCGAGCAGCACGACCTCCTCGACGTTGCGCCTCATGGCCTCGGTGTCGCGCTGCCGGCCGTACAGCTCCATCGGCCGGTAGGTCCCCGCCATCGCGCCAACCGCGGCCGCCGCGAAGCCGTCCGCATCCTCGCCGTCGCGCAGCCACAGCGCCATCCGGGCCGCACCCTTGCCCTGCAGCGCTCGGGTCGCGACGCCGGCGATGCGGCGCGCCCGCCACGGCCCGCGGCCGCGACGGACGCCGTTGACGATGAGGATGTGCTCGACCGGCAGATCGCCCCCGTCGACCAGGGCGAAGTAGTCCTCCAGGATGTTGAACCTTCCCCAATCGAGGGCCTGGCGGATCACCCCGCCGGCCGCGGCATCCAGGTTGGCGAGGTCGCCGGCGAACGGGTCGTCATCCTTGTAGATGGGGACGGCGAGGACGTTTGCCTCGACCGATGCCGGGTCCGTGGCCTCCGCGCGTAGCCGCATGTGCTCTCCTCGGGCGTGGGGGGTCAGGGGAGTATAGACAGGGCGCCGATCGCCGCCCGGGTCGCGGCCACCTCCCGCTGGGCCTCGCCGGACGCGGCGGAGGCGGGCGCGGTGATCCCCGCCGCGGTCTCGCCGAGGGCGATGACGAGGGCCTGGTCCGCCCGCGACGCGTCGCCGGCGGCGGCGTCATACGCGGCCTGCGCCTCGGCCAGGGCGACGGGATCGCCTGCCAGGACGGCCTCCGCGATGTCGGTGGTGGCCGCGATCAGCGCATCGACGGTCGCGATCCAGAAGGGCAGGGTCGGGAGCTCGTCCTCGGACGCGCGCACCACGTCCAGCGCGGCCTCGGCCTCGGCCAGGGACTCCAACGCCCCCGCCGCGTCGTCCCGCTCCAGGGCCGCCAGCGCGTCCCCGAGGGCGGTGAGGGTCGCCTCCGCGGCGTGCCGCAGATCCGCCACCGCGGCCAGGGGCAGGCCGGTGGCGCGCCACTGCGCGCCGAGGGCGACCATGTCGGGCCCCCGGAGGGCAAGCGTCGGCGGCGTCCCTTCCGGATCGAGGACGCGCAAGGTCCAGCCCAGGTCGGTCAGCGCTGCCTGGGCGACCTCGATCGGCGCCGCGGCCGCCTCGAAGGACAGTGCGGCCTGGTCCATGATCGCGGGCGGGTCCTCGGTGCCGGACAGGGCGGCCGCCTGGCCACGCCCGGCTTCGCGCAGGCCCTCGTTCATGAGGTCCTGCGCCTCCTCGAGCGCCGCATCCGCGTCGGCGGCCTGGCTGGCGGCCACGCGGCGGAGCGCAGCCTGTCGGACCGGATCGGCGACGGCCGGCTCGGCGGGACCGGCGCCGAAGAGCAGGGCCACGGCCGCGACGGCAGCCAGGATGGCAACGAGGCGTCTCACGCGGCTCCTATCATGCCCCGATGTCACCTGACTCCTCCGCCCTGGTGGAGACGCTCCGACGGCTGCCGAAGGCGGAGCTGCACCAGCATCTCGATGGGGCGCTGCGACCGGAAACCGCGGTCGAGCTGGCCGCCGACGCCGGGATCGACCTCAGCCTGGACGACGCCCGGAGGCGGCTCGCGGCACCGCCGCACTGCCGCGATCAGGCAGAGCTGCTCACCTATTTCGAGCTCCCGATCCGCCTCCTGCAGACGACCGAGGCGCTGCGTCGGGCCGCCGCCGACCTGGTCGAGGACATGTCCGCCGACGGGGTCACCTACGGCGAGATCCGCTGGGCCCCGCGCCTGCACCTCGAACAGGGGCTGGGGGTCACCGACGTGCTGGAGGCCGTGGCCGACGGCGTGGCGGCTGCGCGAGACGCGCTCGGGGCCTCGGCGCCGCTGATCGGGCTGGTGGTCACCGCCCTGCGCTCGCACCCACCCGGAGCCAACGTCGAGCTGGCCCAACGGGCGGCGGCGTTCGGGCCCCCGGTCGTCGGATTCGACCTCGCCGGGCTGGAGGCGGACTACCCGGCCCCACCCCACGCGGCGGCGTTCCGGGCGGCGGCCGCCGCCGGTTTGGGCCTGACCGCGCATGCGGGCGAGACGCCGGGTACGGATCGGATCTGGGAGGTGCTCGAGTTCGGCGTCACCCGGGTCGCCCACGGCGCCACCGCCATCGGCGATCCTCGCCTGGTCGAGACCCTCCGCGAGCGCGGCATCACGCTCGACCTGTGCCCGACCAGCAACGTCCAGGCCGGCACGGTGACCGACCTCGCCGCACACCCAGTCACGCGGTTGCACCGCGAGGGGGTGAGCGTGACAGTGTCGACCGATGACCGAACGGTCAGCCAGACGACGCTCAGCGCCGAGCTGGCCGCGGTGGCCCTGGCCACCGGGATGACGGCGGAGGAGCTCGCGGAGATCGCGATCAACGGCTTCCGACGCGGCTTCAGCTCCCCGCTCGAGCTTGCCGCTCGTCGCGCGGAGGCGGCGCGGGCGTGGCACGCCTGGACCGCGAGCCGCAACCCGCTGGGGGCCTGACTCGCGGTCAGCCTCCAGCCGTCAGCCGATCGGCGAGCAGGTCCCAGGCGGCGGCCGGGTCCGCGGCGACGTGGTCGGGTCGCCGCTCCCCGGTCAGTCCGTCGACCGCCTGCCCATCGGTCACCCCGGTCAGGATCAGGATGCTCTCGATCCCTGACCGATGGGCGCCGGCGATGTCCGAGTCCGGGTTGTCACCGATGACGACGGCCTGCCCCGGGGTCACGCCGGCTGCCTCGAGGATGGCGGTGAACATCGCCGGCGCCGGCTTGCCGATGACCAACGGCGAAACGCCGGTCGCATCGGTGATGGCGGCCACCATCGCCCCCGCCCCTGGCCGGAATCCGGTGGGCGTCGGGTAGCGCGCGTCCGCGTTGGTGGCGATGAACCGGGCGCCGCCCCGGATGGCGGCGACGGCCGCGTCCAGCCGCGCGGCGTCGAACTCCGGGTCGAGCCCGACCAGCACCGCATCCACCGGCCGGTCGCTCGCGTGCGCTCGGTTCGGCCGCGGGGCGGACGGTCAAGCCCGGCCGCCCGCAGCTCGTCGACCATGCCCGGGGCGCCGACGGCCAGCACGGACCGCACGGCGGGCTCGTGGCGGCGCAGGTGCTCGATGGTGGCGGAGGTCGAGGTCACGATCTCGTCGGGCGTCGCGGCGATGCCCATCGACCGAAGCCGCTCCGCGTACGCGGCCCGCGTGAACATCGAGTTGTTCGTCGCGTAGCGCACCTGCACTCCCGCTCCGTGGAGGCGCCGCGCCAGGTCGGACGCACCGGGAATCGGCTGGTCGCCGCGGTAGAGCACACCGTCCATGTCGAGGATGACGAGGCGCAGCGGAGTCGCCGGCTGGGGGCCGCTCACCGGACCGATGATACGGGCGGCGGACCCGGCGCCGACCGTGCCGGAAATCTTGTGGCGCGAATCGGGTCCCCTGTATGATGCGGCGGCATTCGGCCGGACCAGCTGCCCCGCTGACCGTGCCCGAGCCCCGCCCGTCCGCGCTTTGTCCGCGACCAGCGGGAACGGAGGAAGACCCCCATACGGGTGGAGGAGATTCATGCGGACTCAGCGAAGGTTTGGTTACTTCGCGCTCATTGGCACGACGATGCTCGTGCTCGCCGCGTGTACCAGCGGTGGCACGATCGATGTCGGGAAGGGACTCTGCCGGGAGATCGGCGACAACGTGGCCGAGCCACTGCCCTCAGTGGAGGCGACGGGCGAGAGCGACCTCGTCATTGGCGTCGTCACCGACGTCGGTTCCCTTGACGACCGGAACTTCAACCAGTTCAGCTGGGAAGGCGCGCTTCACGGCGCGGCCACCATCGGCGCCGCGGAGCCGACCGCCGTCGTGACCCAGGACGATTCGGAATACGCGGCGAACATCCAGTCCCAGATAGACGCTGGGTCCGACATCATCGTGACCGTCGGATTCGCCATCGGCGCGGCGACCCTCGAGGCCGCCACGGAAAACCCCGACGTCCACTTCATCGGCGTCGACCAGTTCCAGACGATGGCGCCGGAAGAGGCGCTGCCGAACTACGAGAGCCTCATCTACAACGAGGCGCAGGCCGGTTACCTGGCCGGCATCGTGGCGGCGAGCATCAGCGCGAGCGGCACCGTCGCCGCGCTCGGTGGGCACAGCAACATCCCGCCTGTCGTGAACTACATGCGTGGATTCCAGAACGGCGCGCTCGCGACCAACGAGGACGCGACCGTCATCCTCGAGTATGTGACCGACAGCGACCTCACCCTGGCCTTCAACGACCCGGCGTCAGGCAAGACCTTCGCCGAGCAGTTCCTGGCCCAGAACGAGGCGGTTGATGTCCTCTTCCAGGTCGCGGGCAAGACCGGAAACGGCATGCTCCAGGCCGTCGAGGAGGCAGGCATCTACGCGATCGGCGTCGACGTCGACCAGTGGGTGTCCACCCCGGACTCGGCGGAGTGCATCGTGACCAGCGCCGAGAAGAAGCTTTCCGCGTCGGTGAGCGAGGCCATCCAGGACTTCGCCGCCGGTGAAGAGCGCAGCTGGAACGTGTTCCTGAACGCTGCCGAGGGCATGGTTGGCCTTGCCCCGTACTACCAGTTCGGCGAGGTCATCACCGACGACATCCAGGGCACGATCGACAACGCGTTCGACGCGATGGTCGACGGCTCCCTGGACGTCTGCCAGCCGGAACGCTGGGAGTCGGGAACCGATTCGAACTGCTACTTCGGTGGCGGTGACGGGGACCCGGGAACCTGATCTCCGTCAGCTGACCTGACTGGACCCACACACGAGCGGGCCGATCCCCGGATCGGCCCGCTCGTCATATCTCCCCGGAGCTAGGCACGGAGCCACAATTCGGACGATGAACGCGGAGACTGCGGCTACTGCTCCCCCGCTTCTCGAGATGCGGCGGATCACGAAGCGCTTCCCGGGCGTGGTGGCCTGCGAAGGGATCAGCCTCGACCTCCGGGCCGGCGAGATCCATGCCCTGCTTGGCGAAAACGGTGCCGGCAAGTCCACGCTCATGAACGTCCTGTACGGCCTCGCCACGCCGAACGAGGGCGAGATCCTGTTGGACGGCCAGCCGATCGAGATCGCCAGTCCGCACGACGCCATCGAACGCGGGATCAGCATGGTCCACCAGCACTTCATGCTCATCCCGGTCCTCTCGGTCGCGGACAACATCCTGCTCGGCGACGAACCGATGCGGCGCGGCGGCCTCCTCGACAAGAGCCGTGCCGCAGAGACGATCCGGGAGCTCGGCAAATCGCTCGGCTGGGAGATCGACCCCGATCGGCCGGTGGGCCAGCTGTCCGTCGGCTGGCAGCAGCGGGTCGAGATTCTCAAGGCCATCTATCGCAAAGCAAAGATCCTGGTCCTCGACGAGCCGACGGCCGTGCTCACCCCGCAGGAAACGCGCGAGATCTTCGAGGTTCTCCGCCGACTGAAGGCGGAGGGCTACGCCATCATCTTCATCAGCCACAAGCTGTACGAAGTCCTCGAAATCGCGGACCGAATCACCGTCATCCGTCGCGGTCGGGTCGTCGGCAGCCGGCGGCCGGCGGAGACAAACGAGGACGAGTTGGCCGAGATGATGGTCGGCCGCGAGGTGCAGCTGACCGTCGACCGCGGCGAGAGCCATCCGACGACGGTTGCCCTGGAGGTCGATGACCTCGTGGTTCGGGACGACCGGGGTCACGAAGTCGTCCACGGTGTCAGCTTCGAGGTCCGCGCCGGCGAGATCTTCGGCATTGCCGGCGTGGCGGGGAACGGTCAGGACGAGCTGGTCGGGGCCGTAACCGGGCTCCGCACGCCGCAGAGCGGGAGCGTCTCCCTCGCCGGGGAGAACGTGACCGGGGCCGGTCCGCGGCGGCTCCATCGGATGGGGGTGGGGTTCGTACCCGGCGACCGCCATCGGTTCGGGATGGTCATGAGCTTCCCGATCGCGGACAACCTCGTCCTGAACGACTACTACCACCCGCCCTACTCGCGTGGGATGGCCTGGAACCCGGATGCGATCAAGGCCGATGCCAAGGCGGCCATCGAGAAGTACGACGTGCGCACGCCTTCGGCCTCGGTCCCGGCGAACACCCTGTCGGGTGGCAACCAGCAGAAGGTGGTCGTCGCCCGCGAGTTCGAGGGGGATCTGAAGCTGCTGGTCCTCGACCAGCCGACGCGAGGCCTGGACGTGGGGAGCATCGAGTTCATCCACCGCCAGGCGATCGCGCGGCGCGACACGGGGGTCGCGGTCCTCCTCGTCTCGGCCGAGCTCGACGAGGTCCTCGAGCTCTCCGATCGGATCGCGGTCATGTACCGCGGGCGGATCGTGGAGGTCCTCGACGGCCGGACCGCGGACAAGGAGGATGTCGGGCTGTTGATGGCCACTGGGGGGCGGGAAAGTGGCATCCAGGAGCAGGTCGTCGAGGACATCGCCTCATGATCGCCCGGCTTCGGTCCGTGGCCCTCATCCCCGCCCTCTCCGTCGTCCTCGCCCTCCTGGTGGGGGCCGTGGTGATGATCCTGACCAGCCCGCTCGTCACCGGTTCCTTCAGCCTGACGCTGCCGCTCGAGGCCTACGCGGCCATGATCGGCGGCGCATTGGGGTCTGTCGACGCCATCGTCAACACCCTCGTGAACGCGACCCCGCTGCTGCTCGCGGGCCTGGGCATCGGCATCGGCTTCAAGGGCGGCCTGTTCAACATCGGCGCCTCGGGCCAGATGGTGATCGGAGCCCTGATCGGGACGGCGGTCGCCCTGGCCCTGAACGACGCGTCGCCGGTCGTCGCCATCCCCGCAGCCGTCATCGGCGGCATGGTCGGCGGAGCGATCTACGGCTTCATCCCGGGCGCACTGAAGGCGTTCACGGGTGCCCACGAGGTGGTGGTGACGATCATGCTGAACTTCGTGGCCTTCTCGATCATTTCGTGGGCCGTATCCGGGCCGCTCATCGGCACCGGCGTGACCTTCGCCCGGACCGATGACATCGAGGCCGCCGCCCTGCCGATCTTCATCGGCCGGAACGGGCACCTCGGGATCCTGTTCGCCGCCGTGGCGGTTCCGATCGCCTACTGGCTCCTCTACCGCAGCACCACCGGCTTCGAGATCCGGACGACCGGCGCGAACCCCGATGCCGCCCGCTACGCCGGCATGCGGCCGCGGGGCGTGATCATCCTGACGATGTCCCTGTGCGGGCTGTTCGCCGGTCTTGCGGGGATCACGCAGATCCTCGGCCAGATCGGGTTCCTGGCCGCCTCCTACACGGCCCCAGTCGGGTTCGAGGCGATCGCGGTGGCCCTCTTGGGCCGGGCGCACCCGGTCGGCATCCTGTTCTCCGCCCTCCTGTTCGGCGGCATGCAAGCCGGGGCAGGCAACATGCAGATCCAGGCTGGCATGCCGCCCCAGATGGTCGACCTCCTCCAGGCCGTGATCCTCCTGTTCATCACCGCCGACATCGTCGTCCGCCGCGTGTTCCGCGTGCGCGAGAAGGCCGGGGAGCTGGTTGAGATCGCGTCGGTCAGCCGGTCGTATGGCGGCAGCGGCACGGGCACGGGAGGCACCTGACCGTGGAAGCCCTGTACGACATCCCGGTCATCGGTCTCGTCATCCAGTTCGTCGTCTACGTCCTCACCCAGTTCCCGCTGCTCGCCCCGATCATCGTGGCCTCGGCCGTGCCGATCGTCCTCGGCGCCATGTGCGGCTTCATGAACGAGCGGACTGGCGTGGTGAACATCGGCATCGAGGGCATGATGCTGATCGCGGCCTTCGTTGCCTGGTGGGCAGCTTCCCTGGCTGCCGAGGTCATCCCGATCCGGTCCGGGCCGCTGGGGATCACTCCCGCCCTGCTCATCGGCCTGGCAGCCGGGATCGGCGCCGCGTGCCTGACCTCGGCGCTGCACGCCTGGCTGTCGATCAGCGTCCGGGCCGACCAGATCATCAGCGGCACGATCATCAACCTGTTCGCCATCGGCGTCACCGGCTACCTGAACATCCTCGTCAGCGCGACCGCCCCGCCGTCTGGCGGGCAGTTCGGGAGCATCAGCCTTCCCGACGCACTGACCGACCTGCCGGTCATCGGGCTGCTCCTCGAGTCGTTCATCGAGGTCGGGCCGATTGCGCTGACGATGCTCATCAGCGTCGTCCTGCTCCAATTCCTCCTGTACCGATCCCGCTGGGGGCTGCGGACCCGGGCCGTTGGCGAGCATCCCCGCGCCGCCGAGACGGTGGGCATCGACGTGATCCGGCTCCGGTATCGGAACGTCATCCTCGGCGGCATCTTCGCCGGCCTGGCCGGCGCCTACCTGACCATCGAGTTCGGGGATGCGTTCCAGAGCGGGATGACGAACGGCCGCGGGTTCATCGCACTGGCAGCGCTGATCTTCGGCCGCTATACGCCGGTGGGCGCCTTCCTCGGGGCGCTGCTGTTCACCGCTTCGGTCGGCCTCGAGCGGTCGATCCGGATCGCCCCACCCCCGGGCGAGCTGGGCGAGCTCCTGACCGCCATTCCGCGGTGAGTTCTACAACGCGCTGCCGTACCTGATCACGATCATCGTCCTGGCCGGCGTCGTCGGGAAGAGCATCCCGCCGGCCGCCGACGGGCAGCCGTACCAGCGCGAGGGCAAGGCGGCCTAGGGCGCGGGTCCGTCAGCTGGCCGCGGCGGCGGCCATGGGGGCGGCCAGGACCGAGATCCGGCCAGCCACGACTCGGGAGACCTCGCGGAGTGCGGCCGCGGCGGCCGACGTGTCCGAGTCGGGATGCTGGGCCGAGGTGATCGGGACGCCCGCGTCGCCACCGGACCGCACGGCCGGCTCGAGGGGGATGCGACCGAGGACCTCGAGGCCGAGCTCGCGCGCGATGGACGCTGCGCCACCGGAGCCGAAAAGGTCGTGCTCGGTGCCGCAGTCGGGACAGATGAAGCCGCTCATGTTCTCGACCACGCCCAGGGTCCGGACGTTGACCTTGGAGAACATCGCGATCGCCTTGCGCGCGTCGAGGAGTGAGACCTCCTGGGGGGTGGTGACGATCACCGCCCCCGACAGCGGGATGAGCTGGGCCAGCGACAGCGAGGCGTCGCCGGTCCCCGGTGGGAGGTCGATGACGAGGTAGTCGAGGTCGCCCCATTCCACGTCGCGCAGGAACTGCTGGATGGCGGAATGGATGAGCGGGCCGCGCCAGATGACCGGCGCGTCACCGGTGAGGAAGTACTGGATGCTCATCATCTTCACGCCATGGGCGACGACCGGGTTGACCCGCCCGGCATTGCCGGTCACGTGGCCCTCCTGGGTTCCCATCATCAGCGGGACATTGGGACCGGTGATGTCCGCGTCAAGCAGGCCGACCGTGGCCCCGTCCCGTGCCAGGCTGACCGCCAGGTTCACGGCGACCGTGGTCTTGCCCACGCCACCCTTGCCGGAGGCGACGGCGATCGTGTTCCGCACGCCGGGGATGAGGTCGGCCATCGGCCCACCGAAGGTCCGCTTCACGTTCGAGGCCCACTCGATCTTCACCGCGCCCGCCCCCAGTCCGGTGAGCTCGTCCGCGATGTCGGACTCGATCGTGGCCTTGAGGGGACAGGCCGGGGTGGTGAGCTCGACCGTGATCGTGACCAGCGACCCGTCGATGTCGATCCCGCGAACCATGTTCAGCGCAACCAGGTCTCGCCCGATCTCCGGGTCCTTGACCCGGGCCAGGGCAGCCATGATCGCCTCGTCGGTCAGCGTGGTAGTCACCGAGGCGAGCGTATCAGACGTTCAGGAAGATCGCCGGCACACGCTCAGGCGAGGCCGTCGAACAGGGTCGATTCCGTGCCGGAGGCCTCGCCGAGGTTGGAGACGGCCAGCTGGTAGTGCTCGTCGGCGAGCCAGGCGTCGCGGCGGTCCGGGTCCCAGCCGGCGAACGGACCGTCGGAGCCGGTCTGCGACACGTGGCGCTCGATCGCCGCCAGCTTGAGCTGGACGAGCTCGCCGAGGGCGAGGTCGACGGTCGGCGCGTCGACGGCTGTCCCGTACGCGGCGACGGGCGACATCGATCCGAGCACGGTCAGGTCCTGGCTCGGCACGACGAGGTGGTAGAGCTTGGCGATCCGCCAGGCGACCTGGTCCTCCTCCAGGTCGTCCTCGTAGGCGAGGGGCTCGGCGGCCAGCTTGACGGCATCACCCACCGCCCGCGACAGGGTGACGTGGTCCGCGTCGCCGGTGACACCGTCCGGGCCGAAGGTCAGGACCACTTCCGGCTGGTGCATGCGAATCGGCTCCACGATGCGGCCGACGAGGTGGTCGTAGTCGACCGCGGGCAGGTCGCCCTCAGCGTAGTCGAGCATGCGCAGGACCCGCACCCCGAGCAATGCCGCCGAGCGGCGCATCTCGTCCTCGCGCACGGTGTCGAGGTTGCGCCAGCCGAGCGGCTCGAGCAGGTCGCGGTTGCGCCCGCCCGGAGCTGGTGGCTTGGAGGAGATTCGGGGGTCGAAGTAGCCCCGGGTGACGCACACCACGACGACGTAGGCTCCCTCGGCCGCGGCGCTGGCGATCGCCCCGGCGAACCCGAATGCCTCGTCGCCCGGATGGGCGACGATCACCATCAGGCTGCGGGAGGGGTTGCGCTCGCGGACCGGCCGCCAGATCGACGACACGGCGCCGAGTCTACAGGTTCAGACCTCGACTTCGAGGGCCACCCGGGCCGACGAATCGCGCCCTCGATGGCGAGCGGCCGGGACACGCTCGGCGGCCGGAACTCGCTCGACGAAGCTCGCCCGATGCCCGGTCTCGATCGCGTGCTCGACCTGGTCAAGGGTCAGCATGTCGCGGCCGAGGACCAGCGCGAACTCGTCGCGCAGGTAGCGGCCGAGGATCTCCGGCCCATCGGTCGACAGGGTGAACGGCACCTCGTGCTCGACCAGCGCACCGAGGTGGGCCCGCATCTCGGCCAGGTCGCGAACGACCCCGGTGCTGAGGTTCGACGAAGGGCAGATCTCGAGCACGATGCCCCGCTCGCGGAGCATGTCCATGACCCGAGGATCGGTCGCGGAGCGGATGCCATGACCGATGCGCGCCGGATCAAGCGCGGTGACCGCCTCCTCGACCTCGTCCGCTCCTCCCGTCTCCCCCGCATGGACGGTGATGCCGAGCCCCGCCCGGCGGCACTCATCGACCGCGTCGCGGTAGTCCGCGAACCGGAATCCGGGCACCACCGGCCCCGCGATGTCGATCCCGACCACGCCGCGGGCATGCCAGCTGATCGCCTTCGCGGCGAGGATCTCGTTCAGCTCGCGGCTGAACGCGCGGTCGAGGCAGAAGATGAGCCCGGCCTGGACCTGCGGGTACTCCAGGATCGCGCGGTCCATGCCCCGCACGGCGGCGGCGATGATGTGGTCGAGGTCCTGCTCCCCGCCCCGGTTGCGCTTCATCGGGTTGAAGCGCAGCTCCAGGCGGGTGATGTTGCTGCGCCGATACGCCCCACCGATGACCTCGTACACGCTGCGCTCGACGGCGATCGGGCTCGACTGGATGAGCTCGGTCCAGTAGAACAGGTCGAGGTAGCCGTCGAACGTCCGGCGTCGCCGGCGGCCGAGGGTGATCAGCTCGCGGAAGGCCCAGTAGTCCTTGGTCGGGAGCCGGATCCCCTGCGCGTGGGCGATGCCCCACATGATGGCCGGGGTGACTGCCGCTCCGAGGTGCACGTGGAGCTCGCTGAGCGGCGTGCGAGGGTCGATCCGGGGTCGGGCCAAACTGCCACCGGCTACGGGCTTTGGCGGAGTGTAGCAGCGGTCTCCGGCGGGGGGCGCCGCGCTAGAATCGGTGACCGATGGACCTCAAGGAGCTGATCGAGTCGCTCGCCACCGGCTGGGGAGAGCGACTGACGATCCTCGTCCCGCTTGCCCTCGTTGCCGCCCTCGGCCTGTTCGTGGTCTACCTGCTGATCGGCTACCTGCGGGCGTCACAGCGCGGAATCGAGGCCGAGGCGGTCGCCGGCGAGGTGGTCCCGCCCGAGGCGGCTGGATCGGTGTCCCTTCCCGCCGGTGCGCCCTACTGCCCCGTGGACGGGCTCGTCCACCCCCCGGGGGCCGCCTACTGCGTCCGCTGCGAGGCAGATCTCGCGCGGGACTGCCAGACCTGCCAGACCCGGATCGGCGCGGTGGATGCCGTGTGCTTCAACTGCGGGACGCGCCAGTAGCGAGCTCGCTCAGCCCTCAGTTCGCCATCAGCGACTGGACGTAGGCCCGCATCTGGGCCACGTTCGCGATCTGGACGTACCCCCGACCCGTCCCCGGTTCGATGCCGGTGAACAGCGAGAACCTGGGCGGCTGGAGGACGGTCGCCGTCACCGTGGCCCCGGCGGACTGGCCGACGATCTGGAGGAGGGTCGGCAGATCGGTCAGCGGCACGTTCGTGCGCAGGGTGGTGAGCAGGGCCAGGACGGCGGGCAGGTCGAAGCGCTCGTCGAGGAGACTCACTCGGTGGGCGAGGGCCACCAGAAGCTGCATCTGCCGTCCGGCGCGGGCGTAGTCGCTGTCGGTGTAGCGCGTCCGGGCATAGCTGAGGGCCGTGGCCCCGTCGATGCGCTGCCAGCCCGGCTGGATGCTCAAGCCGATCTGGCCGTCGTTGATCGCGTACGGGACGTTGATCCACAGCCCACCGAGCGCATCCACCAGCGCCGGGAAGTCCGGCATGTTCAGCTCGATCCAATAGTCGATCGGCACGCCGTAGGTCGTCGACAGCGCCCGCTGCAGACCCTCCATCCCGTAGGAGAAGCGGATCGCGTTGGCCTTCAGCCGCCACGTCGCGCCGTTGCCGAGCGGAAGGTCCACCACGTCCCGCGGCAGGGCGACCATCGCCAGCTGGGTCCGGTCGGCGCTGATCGAGGCCACGACCATGGAGTCGGTCAGCGGGCCGTAGCCGTTCGCCACCCGATCCGGGGTCGAGTCGCTGCCGGCGAACAGGACGGTGATCCGCCGGCCGAGCAGCGCCGGGTTCTGCGCTTCGGGGGTAGCGGTCGGGCCGGGGGTCGGCGAGAAGTTCGGGCGTCGGGCGCGGGGTCGGCACCGCAGTCGGCGTGGGCTCGGGGGTGGGGCTCGGCGTCGGACTGGGCGAGAACAGCGCGCAGCCACCCAGGGCCACGGTCAGGCCGAGGGTCAGGAGCCGGAGCCGAGTCGGACGGGACGGACGGGGCGGCATCGACGGCGGATCGTACACGCGATAGGCTCGGTCCGTGGAGAGTCTCGAGATTCCCGTCCAGACCGGTGGCCGGCGCGGCGTCCATGACCTGACCGCTGCATGCGCGGATTTCGTCGCATCGGTGGCGGGCGGCGGCGACGGCATCCTCCACCTGTTCGCGCCCCATGCCACGGCCGGCCTGGTGGTGATGGAGCTCGGCAGCGGCTCCGACGAGGACATCGTCGAGGCGCTCGACCGCCTGCTCCCCCGCGACGACCGATGGCGACACCAGCACGGCTCGGCGGGACACGGCGCGGACCACGTCCTGCCCCTGCTGGCTTCCCCGTCGCTCGCGGTGCCGGTGCTCGGCGGTCGCCTCGCGCTGGGCACCTGGCAGTCGATCGCCCTGCTGGACCCGAATGCCGACCGGGGCGATCGGCGGGTCCGGCTCTCGTTCCTGCCGGGCTAGCTCTCCGTCGGAGACTCCAGCGTCGCTGACACGGTCCCCGCCCCGGCGAGGCGGGCGACCTGTTCGATGACGGTGGCCGGATCGGTGGTCGGGGCATCGCAGGCGTAGCCGCGGCAGACGTACGCGGTCGGCACGCCGTCCTTCGGGACCTTCCCGCCGAACAGCGGCCACTCCCCGAGCGGGTCGCCGGGCGCCACGCCGGCAATGACGAGGTCGGGCGCGTACGGGGTGGCCGCGGCGGCGCGGAGGGCCACCGAACGGGGATCGTCCGGCGCGCCGGCCACCACCGCGTCGACCGCCGGCCGCAGGGCGCGGTCGGCGGCGGACAGCATCCGCCCGAAGGCGGTCGGCTGCCGCGCCATGCCGGGTCCAACCGCCGCCAGGATCCGCCGCGCCCGCCGGTCATGCTCCGCATCGCCGGTGAGCAGAGCAAGACGAAGCCAGACGTCGGCCGCCACCGAGTTCGCGCCCGGCGTCGCGCCGTCGACCAGCGACCGGGGCCGGGCAACCGCTCGCTCGTGCTCGGGCCCGGTGTCGTACAGCGTCCCGCTCGGCTCGTCCCAGAAGTCCGCCGCCAGGCGGGCCATGAGCCGCTCGGCCAGCAGCAGGTGCTCCGCCTCGCCAAGCGCCCCGTACGCCTCGAGGAAGCCGTCCGCGACCATCGCGTAATCCTCGGCAAATCCGGGCACCTGGGCCACGCCGTCACGCGCCGAGCGCCACAGCCGATCCCCGTCCCGGAGCAGGACCTCGCGGACGTAGGCGACGAGGCGATGTGTCGCATCGGCGAATCGCTCGTCACCGAGCACCAACGCCGCGGTGGCGAAGGCCCGCAGGGCCAGCCCGTTCCACGACGCCACCGTCTTGTCGTCGCGCCCGGGCCGGACGCGAGTCGCGCGACGGGCAAGGAGTGCGGTCCGCGCCCGGTCGACCAGGGCTGGATCGGCGCCGTCCGGAGCGGTGCTGGCGCCGAGGCGGAGGATCGAATGGCCCTCCCAGTTGCCCGCCGGGGTGACATCCCAGTGCGTCGCCGCCGCCGCCACCTCGTCGGCCGACAGGCCGGCTTCGGTCAGGACCGTGGCGAACTCGCCCGCGTCCCAGACGTAAAACCGGCCTTCCTCCCCCTCGCTGTCGGCGTCCAGCGCGGCGGCGAAGCCGCCGCCATCGGTCTGGAGCTCCGCCAGCAGGAAGTCGAGGGTGGACCGGACGACCTGGGCGTATCGGTCCGATCCGGTCGCGCGATAGGCCTCGAGATAGGCGTGGGCCAGCAGGGCGTTGTCGTAGAGCATCTTCTCGAAGTGGGGCGCGAGCCACTGCGCGTCGGTGCTGTAGCGCGCGAACCCGCCGCCGAGCTGGTCGTGGATCCCGCCGTCCGCCATCCGGTCGAGGGTGACGGTCACCATCCGGAGGGTCGCCTCGTCCCGGTCGTCGCGCCAGCGACGGAGCAGGAACTCCAGGGTCATGGGGGCGGGGAACTTCGGCGCCGGCCCGAACCCGCCGCGGGCCGCGTCGAAGCTCGTCGCCAGCCGGCGCACGGCTGCGTCCAGCTGCGGCGCGTCCGGGATGCCGTCGCCACCGGGGACGGTCATCTGGTCCTCGAGATGAGCCGCCAGCTGGGCGGCCACCCGGCCGACCTCGTCGCGTCGCTCGCGGAACGCCTCGCTCACGCCATCGAGGACGCGGCTGAAGGCCGGCAGGCCGTGCCGGTCGTCGGGCGGGAAGTAGGTGCCGCCGAAGAACGGCTCGAGTCCCGGCGTCAGGAACACGCTCAGCGGCCAGCCACCCGACCCGGTCATGGCCTGCACCGCGGCCATGTACACGTCGTCGATGTCCGGCCGCTCCTCGCGGTCGACCTTGATGGCCACGAAGTCGCGGTTCAGCCGCTCGGCGAGGACCGGGTCCTCGAACGACTCGTGGGCCATGACGTGGCACCAGTGGCACGCGCTGTAGCCGATGGACAGGAAGATCGGCTTGTCCTCCTCGCGTGCCCGCTCCAGGGCCTCCGAGCCCCACGGGTACCAGTCGACCGGGTTGTCGGCGTGCTGGAGGAGGTACGGGCTGGTGGCGCCCGCAAGCCTGTTCATGCCGGCATCGTATCGGCAGCCTCCCGCGTTGACCGATGCGCGGACCCCCGCGCATACTGCCCCGGAGTATGGACACGCACGATTCCGCGACTGGTGCCGCCCACTTTCGACACAGCTACACCCGCGACCGGAAGGAGCTCCTGAACCGCCTGCGCCGGATCGAAGGCCAGGCCCGCGGCCTTCAGCGACTGGTCGAGAACGAGGCCTACTGTCTCGACATCCTCCAGCAGGTCGAGGCCATGACCGCGGCCGCGGATGGAGTCGCGATGCTGGTGCTCGAGGACCACATCGACGGCTGCCTGGCCCACGCCATCGACAGCGGGCAGGGGCAGCCCTACGTCGAGGAGGTCATGCAGGTCGTGCGCCGGGCGGTGGGACGCCCGAGCCGGCGTCGCGCGCTCCCCGGTCGGAGGGCGAGCCGAACGGCCTGACCTGCGCCGACAGCGCAGTGGGAGTGCCGCAGGGGGGAACCACGGCACTCCCGGACCCGACTATACGAACGCCCGTCAAGCGCGGGGCTATTCCCCGAACATGGTGAGCTGCTTGCCGCCTCGCTCGACCAGCGGGTCGAGGCCGATCATCGGCTCGAGCCATTCGATTCGCGCCCCCTCGCGGGCGACCAGTGCCTCGAGATGCGGCCACTTCAGGACGTGCCAGTTCTGGCGCTCGATCTCGGTTCGCGCCCACGGGGAGCGGGCGAGCTTCAGGCGGAGCAGGTCCGTCCGCTCGGCCGGGATGACGAGGAAGCGAGCCTGCTGGTCGGAGGTGGGGACCTGCGAGCCGCGCCGGAGCACGGCCTCGCCCAGCATCGCGGTCCATTCCACCTCGAACAGGTAAGAGGACCGGTTGCGGACGTACCACAGCCCGTCGACCGCGCCCAGCACCTCGGCCGGGGCCCGGATGACGAGCGGCAGGTAGGTGCGTCGCTCGTCCTCCTTGAGGAGGTCGCCCAGCGTGGCCTGCTGCCACGGCCGCTCCTGCTCGCGGCGGCTGACCCAGGCCCGCAGGCCCAGGCGGTGGCCGAACTCGATGATCGCGGCCAGCACCCGGGTGTGGTCCGCGACGCGAACCGCGAGGTCCTCCTCGTGGTGCAGCTGCCCACGATCGTCCACCTGCGCATAGGCACCCAGGCAGGCGCGGACCAGCTCCTCGTCGGGCGAGGCAATCCCCGGGAAGAGGGCGAAGATCCGGTCGAGGAAGGAGGACTCGTCCAGCCGGCCGGCGGTCGTGAGCAGGGAGAAGGTCGCCCACTCCACGCGGTCGGCCAGCGGACCGTCCGCCGCCAGCTCCGGCTCGCGCAGCCACCAGCCGGGGTTCTGCGGATCGCCGACGCGCAGCAGGGTGGGGTGGTCCTCGCGCCACAGCTCCTCGCGCAGGAGGACGGCGAGCAGGGCGGGGCCGCCGCGCTCGACGCGGTCGGTCACCACCTCCCCGCCGGCGGCCTCGTCGTCCTCCCCCTCGCCGGGTGGCCGGGCCTGGACCAGGCGGCGGAGGAGGCCCGTCCGCTCGAGCTCGAGGAGCACCGCGCAGGCGATCCGGCTCAGCCCCGCCGGCTCGCCCCGATCGCGGAGGAGCGTGACCGTGGCCTTCTCGATCGCCCCGGCCAGCTCGGGATAGGTCAGGTGGCCGTCGCTCGCCCCCAGCCGCAGCGGACGCGGCCGCACCGCGTCGCGCAGCCGGTCTTCCGCCGAGGCCCGGCGGAAGTGGAGCGTGACCGCGTCACCGGACCGCGCGGACTCGCGGGGAATGGCGTGGACGAGCTCCAGGTCGGCCGCGGCCCCGGCCATCGCCACCGCCAGCACCCGGTCCGGATCGTCCCCCTCGAGCAGGACGGAGAACCAGCCGCCCGGCTTCAGCGCTCCCGCGGCAGAAGCGAGCGCGTGGCGGAAGGCGGTCACCTCCGCCCCATCGGCCCGTGACCCGCCGCCGAACAGCGGCTCCAGGCGCAGGGTCTCGGCCGCTTCCCGGCCGAGCAGCCATGCGGTGGCGAGGTACTCGAACGACAGCTCGTCCACCGACTCCGGCGGCGGCGGCGCACCGATGACCAGGTCGATGCTCTCCGGCGGCAGGTACTGGCCGACGACCGCGGGGCGGCAGCGGATCCACAGCAGGTTGGCGGCGGCCATGCCCCCCAGCTCGTCGAGGTCGGCGGCGAACCGCACCGGCCGCCGGTCGCGGCCGAGGGCCGCCAGGGCGGTCCGCACGTCCTGGTAGGAGGCCTCGAACAGGCGCCAGACATTGACCTCGCGGTGGTGTCGCGAGGCTGGCTGTCGGACGTGGCCGCCGCTGATCCGAAGCGACGCCACGCGCCCCGGATACCCATTCAGCCGGCTGGCGGGGAGCAGGCAGCCGGCCAGCGCCAGCCGGAACACGGCGGCCAGGGGCTGGTCGCGGAACTCCGCGTCGATCTTGTTGGCGATGGCCTGCAGGGCATACAGGTTGCGCGACGTGTACAGGTCGAGCAGCTCGTCCACCACCTCCTGCCGGTCGTCGAGCACGGGGAAGCGGTCCTGCAGCTGCTGGTAGGCGAGGCCCTGGCGGGGATCGGTCCCGACCGGAGCCGGGATCGGTGTCGGGCGGACGGTGGATGCGTAGCGCGGGCCCTCCTCCGACGCGAGCGAGACCGGTGGATCGGGCAGCCGGGCCGGAGGCGGAGGCGGCCCGCCGGGCTCACCCATCGGCGCGAGGGGTGGTGGCTCATCGTCGGGGAGCGGGTCACCGATCAACCCGAAGGGCGCGGGCGGCAGGTCCTCGTCGGCGTCGGCAGCGGGCTCGACCGCGGGAGACTCGGCGGCCGGCGCGGGCGGCTCCAGCCCGAGCTTGGCGTAATCGGCCTCGTCCACCGCCGCGACCCGCTCGTCGGGACCGCCCAGCGAGATGTCGCAGGCGGTGCATCGGTAAACCTTGCGACCCGGCGCGTCCCCGTCCCGGGGCCAGATGAACTCCTCGACCAGCACCGGACGGTTGCAGGCGGGGCAGCGGGACGCGTACAGCTCCTCGATGTGCTGGCGGAGCGGGATGTCCACCCGACGCGAGGCGCTGAGCTGGGCGAACGCGGCGTCGACGGCCGCCACTTCAGGCGCGAGCAGGAACGCCTGGGCCGCCATCTGGGCGAAGGGGCTGGCCTCGGCGGCGACGACCCGCATCCCGTGCGACACCGCGCGCCGGGCCGTCCAGCCGGTGCCCGACCACGGGTCGAGGACGGTGTCGCCGGATGCGGCGAAGGACGCCAGCTCGGCGTCGAGGACGTTATCCGCGGGGGAGGGGAAGTAGCGCTCGAGCAGCGCCAGGCCCGGGAGACGCCGCGGAAGAACGACGTGGTCCAGTCTCTTCCGTTCGAGGGCGCCCTCGGTCATGGTGGTCAGGTCTCTTCGAGCAGTTCCTCTTCCTCATCGGGCTCGCTCGAGAGCTCCGGCAGGGTGGTGTCGAGCTCCTCGACCTCCTCCGGCTCCTCTTCGGACTCCTCCGACTCTTCTTCGTCATCGTACCGGAGGGCACTGCCCTTCATGTACGGTCGGACGTCACTGCTCCGTCCCGCCGCCGCTCCGGGGAACGAGACTTTCCCGAAGTTCGATGGGTCCGCGAACGTCTCGCGGATGATCAGCCGCAGGTCCTCGTCCTGGACGTGGGTCAGGGCCGCCTCGTACCGATTGCCGTTGGCCATCAGCTCCAGCAGCCGGTTCGCCACCCGCGGCTCGACCTGGCCGACCTTGATCCCGCGCACCCGCGCCTCCAGCTCGCCGTCCGCCGCCTTCAGCTCGATCGCGTCGCCCGCCGACAGGGGCGCCAGCTGCTTCGCCGAGGCGAGGTTGATGAGCCGCGCGCTGCCGGTCTTGCCCATCTCCTCGATGAACAGCGCGGCAGGGGCACGAGTCGCATGCCGGTCGCCGCGCGGCCCTTCGGCCGAGGTGAGCAGCGCCTCCAGCCGCTCGATGTTCCGCTCCGCGATGCGGTTCAGCTTGTCCTTCTCGAGGGCCGATTGGTAGGCCTCCAGCGCCTCGGCGTGCCGGTCGAGCTCGGACAGTGCCTTGCCCAGCCGGTTGTAGGCGTCCACGTCGCCGCCCAGCTCGATGAGCTGGCGGTTCGTCTCGGCGGCGGCTTCCCACTCCCCGCGGGCAGCGTGAGCCACGGCGATCTCCGCCAGCTGGCGGCGCTCACGGATATTGTCGTCAGGATCCCCGGCGGTCATGGGCGCGCGAATCTCCCCGCGGCGTGGTCAGTGGGCGAACGGCGCCGCGTGCGGCCTGCGGAACCGTCGGAGGGCGACAGTTTGTATCACCCAGCGCCGCACGGTGTCAACGAAAACGAGCCGAGTCGCGCGCCGCTCAGGTGCCGCTCAGGAAGAGGGCCACGATCGCGCCGATGGCCGCCAGCGAGCCGTACTCCAGGATCGACGGCCCGGTTCGAGACGCCCGACTCCAGCGCGTCGGCGGCGCCGCTCCACGAATGGAAGGTGAGCGCCACCAGCGCCGGCCCGACCGGCGACGGCAGCTCGAGCAGCATCATGGCGGTCGCCACCTGGAGCACGACGAGCAGATGGAGCAGGGCGTGGCCCACGGCGGTGGCGCCCAGGGCCCCGCGGGCCTCCGCCGCGCGCAGGCACGGGACGGCGACCAGCGCGCCCAACAGGATCAGCCCGAGCAGCCACAGCTCCGCGGGCAGGAGCCCGCCCATCCCGGCCGTGGCCGAGAACACGGTGAGGACCAGGGTGACGTCCAGCGACAGGCGATAGCCGGGCATCGCCGGGCCGTGGCGCTCGATGTACAGGACCCAGAACAGGAACGCCCATGCCAGCGGCGCGGCAAGCGGACCGATGCCGGGCGGCAGGAGCCGCCCGGCGAGCGTGACCGACACCGCGGTCACCGCAAAGATCGCGTACCGCGCGTAGCCGGTGTTCGGGCTCGCCGCGCCCAGCAGGGCGGCGGTGCCCAGACCGGCGAGGGCGAGCTCGAGGGCAACGACCGCGGCAAGGGCGACCATGTCGACCGACCAGCCGGCGGCCACCAGGGCGGCCATCAGCAGCGGCAGGACGACGGGTCCGGCCCGTTTCATCGCTCGCGAGCCGAGCACGCGCCAGCTGCGGATGAGGCGCCGGCCGTCGACGACGACGCTCATCGGCGCCATTCCTCGGCGCCCACCACGTTGGCGACCTGTTCCGGCTCGAGCCAGGCCCGCCGCGCGACGCCCACCGCGTAGTCGAGGTACACCAGCTCCTCGGTGCGGTGCGCGTCGCTGGCGAGGGTGAGCTGGACGCCGGCCCGCGCCGCGTCCCGCGCCAGCCGCTCGTCGAGGTCGAGCCGGGGGCTGCCGTTGATCTCGAGCCGCGTCCCGGTCCGGGCCGCCGCCTCGAACACCTGCGGCCAGTCGTACGACACCGGGTCGCGGCGGTTCACGATCCGCCCGGTGGGGTGGGCAATGATGTCGACGTGGGGGTTCTCGATGGCCGACAGGGCGCGTCGGGTCAGCTGCTCCGTGGGCTGGCTGCGGCCGGTATGGATGCTGGCCACCACCACGTCGAAGGTGGCGAGCAGCTCGTCGGGGTAGTCCAGTGAGCCATCGGAGCGGATCTCGAGCTCGGTGCCGTGCAGGATCCGGAACGGGGCAAGCTCGGCGTTGAGCCGATCCAGCTCGACCTTCTGCTCCACGATCCGATCCGGGGTCAGGCCCCGGGTCACGCCCAGCGACGGCGAGTGATCGGTCAGGACCATGTACTCCAGCCCACGGTCGCGTGCCGCGCGGGCCATGGTCTCGATGGTGTCCACGCCATCGGTCCAGTCCGAATGGGTATGGGTGTCGCCGCGCACGTCGGCCCGCTCCACGAGGCGGGGCAGGTGGTCGGACACCGCGGCCGCGATCTCGCCCTCTCCCTCGCGCAGCTCCGGCGCGATCCACGGCAGGTCCACCCGGGCGTAGACCTCCTCCTCGTCGGCGGCGAGCAGCAGCTCCCCGCTGTCCACGTCCCGGAATCCCTTCTCGCTGAGGGACAGGCCGCGATCCAGGGCCCGTTCGCGGAGCGCCACGTTGTGCTCCTTGCTGCCGGTGAAGTGGACGAGGTGGGTGCCCCATGCCTCGGGGCGGCACAGCATGAGGTCCACCTGGCGGTCGCCGTCGGCCGCGAGGACGATGCTGGCCTTGTCCGTTCCCGACGCCACGACCCGCGACACGGTTTCCAGCCCCTCGAACGCGGCCACCAGGTCCGCCGGCCTGGTGCTGGCGGCCAGCAGGTCGAGGTCGCCGATGGTGGCCCGCCGCCGGCGGAGCGACCCGGCAGCCTCGATCCGGGACACGCCCTTGACCTCGCGCAGGGCGGCGATGAGCTCGTTCGCCACCCGATCGGCCTCGTGAAGGAGGAGCCGCTGGTCCGACACCCGGTCCAGCCGGGCGATCCCCTCGAGGATGTTCTGCTCGGTCCGGGCGGACATCCCCGACACGGTGCGGACCCGGCCGGCCTCCGCCGCCACGCGCAGGTCCTCGAGTGACGCGATGCCCAGCTCGACATGGAGCTGGCGGGCGGTCCGCGGGCCGACGCCGCCGATGCGCAGCACCTCGCTCAGCCCCGGCGGGACCTGGGCGCGGAGGCGCTCGTGGTACTCCAGCCGTCCGGTCGTGGCCAGCTCGGTCAGGCGCGCGCCGATCGCCGGTCCCACGCCCGCGATCTTCGGCGTCCGTCCGGCGACGACCAGCGGGGTCAGGTCGGCCGGGTAGCGCTCGATGGCATCGGCCACCCGCCGATAGGCGACGGCCTTGTACGGCACCTCGTCGAGCAGGTCGAGCATGTCCGCGATCTCGCGGAAGGTGGCCGCCAGCTCGGCGTTGGACAGGCCCTCGGTGTCGCTGCGCTTGACGGGACGGGGTCGAGGCATGGCGGCCATTCTAGAAAGAGCGGCGCAAACAGCGACGCCGGGCCCGTCGGCCCGGCGTCTGTGCCGTGTGAGTTGGTCTTATCGCGTTCGACGCAGCGCTCGCGGCAGGCTCATCCCGAAGATGCGGCCCCGGCGACGCCGCGGAAGCTCGGTCTGGTACCGATTCCGGTGCGCCTCCTCAAGCAGCTCGCGCTGGCGGATGGATGCGATCAAGGCCATGTAGGTCAGACCTCGGCTCATCTCCATTCCTCCTTTTCTGACCGATACGCCCGGCTGGTGATCCAGCACGCATCGGTAACTACTAATAATGCCTTTATCGGTTACGGATGGTAGGGGGTTGTCTGTAACTTGTCAAACGACCTATAATGGTTACCGCGATGACCCCTCGAGAGCTCATGCCGGAGCCCCCATCCGACGACCTGTGGGTCCGGTTCGTGAACACGCTGATGTTCACCCACGACCAGCCAACCGATTCCATCTCCGACAGCGACGCCCTGGTGGCGTGGCTGCGCAAGGCACGGCTCCTCTCGGAGCGTGCGGCGAGCGCCGAGCGGGCGACGCTCCGCGACGACCCCGGCGAGGCCGCGCGGCGGATGGAACGGTTCGGGAACCTGCGCGACCTTCTCCGCGCGATGTCGGAGGAGATCGTGGCCGACGGTCAGCCGAGCCGAGCCAACGTCCGCGAGCTGAACCACATCCTGCGCCACGGCCTCCACTACCACCAGCTCGAGATGAACGCGGAAGGAACCGAGTACGGGCTGGCGCGGGTCGGGGACAAGCTCGACCAGGCGCGGGCCACCATCGCCGGCACGCTGGCTGACTTCGTGGCCAGCGGCCCCGTCCATCGGCTCCGGATCTGCGCCAACGGCGGCTGCCGGGAGGTGTTCATCGACCGCTCCCCCACCGGCCGGCGGCGGTGGTGCGACATGCGGACCTGCGGCAACCAGGCCAAGGTCGCCCGCCACCGGGCCCGCCGGCGGGTCAGCGGGACTCCTGGACCCCTTCCCGCTGGGAGCCCCGCGCACTAGAATCGGGGCCGTTCCCCTATTCGAGGACCCATCGACCCAGTGGACGCTGGTTGGAGTACCCGACAGACCGCGTGCCGGCAGCCGGCCGGTGCCGAGGTGAGCGCCTAGCGTTCCACCCTCGCCTCCCCGGCGACCGACGGCCACCCGGCGCGCTTCCAGAACGATTCGCGCGACGAGGTGGTCGTTCCATGTCCGCCGCCCGCGCCGGAGAGGAGGTGATCCGATGAGCTCCGTCGAGACCCGCGAGCTGCTCGCCGAGGTGCAGGCGCTCATCCGCGAGCGCGAGGAAGAGGGCGTCCGCGGCCTCGCCGAGCGCATCGGTCCGCCGGAGTGGGCCGACCTCGTCCCCGAGCTCGAGCCACGGGAAGTCGCCGTCCTCCTCCAGTGGCTGCCGGATGAGGAGGTGGTGGGTCTCCTCGAGGAGCTGCCCCCGGTGGAAGCGGCGCGGATCATCCGGACCCTCGCCCAGCCCGAGGCAGCCGAGCTGCTCGAGGAGATGGATCCCGACGACGCGGCGGACGTCATCGAAGAGCTGCCCGACACGACCGCCGCCGAGATCCTGATCCGGATGAGCCCGGAGGATGCGGAGGAGATTCGCCGGCTGGCGGCCTACGAGCCGGACACGGCGGGCGGTCTCATGACCCCCGATTTCGTGGCCGTCCCCGCGGACGCCACCGCGGCCCAGGCGATCGCCGCCATCCGCCAGCTCGCCGACGAGGCCGAGACCGCGAACTACGTCTACGTCCTCGATCCCGACCGTCGCCTGCTCGGCGTGCTGTCCTCGTACCGCCTCCTGCTCAGCCCGCCGGAGACCCCGGTGACCGAGCTGATGGCACCGGACACCGTGCGCGTCCAGGTCAGCGCCGACCAGGAGGCCGCCGCACGCCTGCTCACGGACCGCAACCTGCTGGCCATCCCGGTCGTGGACGACGCAGACCGCCTGCTCGGCATCATCACCGAGGACGACGTGGCCGACGTCCTCCAGGCGGAGGCGACCGAGGACATCGAGCGCCTCGGTGGATCGCAGCCGTTGAACATCCCCTACCGCCTGGCCAGCGTCCCGCTGCTCGTCAGCCGCCGCGCCCCGTGGCTGCTGGGCCTGGCCGTGATGTCCGCCGCCTACACCGGAGTGGTGCTCCAGAGCTTCCAGGCGGAGCTGGCCGAGGTCGTGGCGTTGAGCTTCTTCATCCCGCTGCTGATCGGGACCGGCGGCAACATCGGTTCGCAGACGGTCACCCTGATCGTGCGTGCCATGGCCCTGAACGAAGTGGCGATGCGGGACATCGCGTGGATCGTGTTCAAGGAGCTGCGCGTGGCGCTCATCCTCGGCGCGGTCATGGCCGCCGCCGCGTTCGTGTGGGCCGCCGTGCTGGGCGCCGGCCCAACGGTCGGGATCGTGGTCGCGGTCACCGTCGTCGCCATCTGCGCCTCGGCGGCCACCGTCGCCGCGGCGCTGCCCCTCGTCCTCCGTCGGCTGCGGATCGATCCGGCCGTCGTCTCCGCGCCCCTGATCACCACGATCGTGGACGGGACGGGGCTGATCATCTACTTCGAGGTCGCGCGCTTCGCCCTCGGTTTGTGATCCGGTCGCCCTCGGTCAGACGGTCTCCCGCCGCGCCCTCAGCCGTCCTCGAGGTGGATGAGCCACAGGTCCGTGAGCGCTTCTTGCGTCCGGATCGACTCGAGCGCGGCTTCCGGCACATCCTCGTCGAGCGCGAGGATCATCAGCGCGTCCTGGCGAGGCCCTGATCGCGCGACGTGCATCGCGCTGATGTTCACGTCGGCGTCACCGAGGATCTGGCCGACTCGCCCGATCATGCCCGGCCGGTCGTTGTGGCGCGTGATCAGCATGACCGCCGAGGGCTCCATGTCGAGCCGGTAGTCGTTCAGGCGGACGAGCCGTTCCTCGCCTGCGTTCACCGTGCCGCCGACCGTGACTCGCTGACCGCCGACCTCGCCGGAGACCGTCACGAGCGCGGCGTAGGCGCCGGCCTCGGGCCTTCGGCGCTCGACGACCGTGATGCCGCGGGCTTTCGCGAGGAGGCCGGCGTTGACGAGGTTGACCCGCTCCTCGGTCGTCGCCTGGAGGAGCCCGCGCAGCATCGCCGCGGTCAGCGGTGCCGGGTCGTTGTCGGCCGGCGTACCGGCGACTTCGAACGTCAGCGTCTTCATCGCCGTCCGGGCGAACTGGGCGAAGAACCGGCCGAGCGTCTCGGCCAGGGGCAGGAAGGGCGCGATCGCGCCGGCCGCCTCGGCGCTGAGGATCGGCGCGTTGACCGCCGAACGCGCGGGCCGACCATCGAGCACGTCCAGCACGCCACTGGCAACCTCCACGGCCACGGCGACCTGGGCCTCCGCGGTCGAGGCACCGAGGTGCGGCGTCAGGATCGTATTCGGCGCGGACAGCAGCGGTGAATCCTTTGGCGGCTCCGTTTCGAAGACGTCGATCGCCGCGCCACCCACATGGCCGCTGAGCAGCGCGTCGGCGAGCGCGGCCTCGTCGACGATCCCGCCGCGCGCGACGTTCAGCACGAACGCACCCGGTTTCATCTTGGCGATCGTCGCGCGACCGATGAAGTCCTTCGTCGCGTGCGTCAGCGGTACGTGGACGCTGACGACGTCGCTCCGCGCCAGGAGCACGTCGAGCTCGACGAGCTCGACGCCATGGAGTGACGCCTGCTCGGCCGTCACGTACGGGTCGTGGCCCACGACGGTCATCTCGAGCCCGCGCGCGCGGTCCGCGATGGCGAGCCCGATCTTGCCGAGCCCGATGAGGCCGAGCGTCTTGCCGCGCACCTCGACGCCCTCGAACCGCGCCCGCTGCCATTCGCCGCGGCGCACGGAGGCGTCCGCGGCCGCGACTCGCCGGGCGAGGCCCAGCAGCAGCGCGAGCGTGTGCTCGGCGGCCGCGATCGTGTTGCCGGTCGGGGCATTGACCACCGTGATACCGGCGCGCGTGGCCGCGTCGAGGTCGACGTTGTCGACGCCGACACCCGCACGACCGATGACGACGAGCCGCGACCCGGCCTCGATGAGCGGCGCGTCGACCTTGACCTGGCTGCGGACGAGCAGCGCGTCGTAGTCGGCGATCGCCGTCCGCAGCTCGTCCGGCGACAGGCCCGTTCGGACGTCGACGTCGTGACGAGCCTGCAGGACGTCGATGCCCTCGTCGGCGATGGGCTCCGCGACGAGGATGCGCATCCGGCGGTCGAGGCTGTGGTCGGTCGCTCGGCCGGTCAGGCCGGGACCGCCGCCGTCCGGGCGCCGCGGTCGCCGCGGCGCAGGAGGCCTATCGGGGTCATCGGCTAGACGCCGATGGGATGCCAGACGGTCTTGATCTCGACGAACTCGCCGATGAGGTAGGGCGACTGGGCGGCAGCCGAGAGCCAGTCGTAGCGGTCAAGACCGCCGGATGGTGGGCGGGAGAAGCGCTTCACGTTCTCGGTAGCCGCTTCCTCGATGGCGGGCACCTCAACCGGCGACAGGCCGAAGCCATCCAGGGCGTTGACGTCCATGTGGCCCGCCAGGTGCGGAACGAGCTCCCGGCGCAGGCCGGTGATGACGTTCACGACCCCGCCCGGAACGTCGGACGTGGCGATGACCTCGGACAGGGTGATGGCCGGCAGGGGGCGCGACTCGCTGGCCAGCACGACGGCCGCGTTGCCCGACACGATGACCGGCGCCAGCCGGCTCACGAGCCCGAGCAACGACGAATCCTCTGGCGCGATGGTCCCCACCACGCCGGTCGGCTCGGGGATCGAGAAGTTGAAGTAGTTCCCCGCCACCGGGTTCACGTTGCCCAGGATCTGCGTAAACTTGTCGGCCCAGCCGGCGTACCACACCCATCGGTCGATGGCGGCGTCCACCAGCCGCCTCGCGCGCTGGAGGCCGACGCCCTCGGCGGCGCGGACCTCGGCCACGAACTGGTCGCGCCGCCCCTCCATCAGCTCCGCGATGCGGTACAGGACCTGGCTGCGGTTGGCGGCGGACTTGCCCGCCCACTCCGGCTGGATCTTGCGCGCGGCCCGGACCGCGTCGCGGATGTCCTTCCGTGTCCCGCGGCAGGCGTTGGCCAGCAGCTCCCCGTCCGCGGCGTGGACCAGGTACGCGCGGCCGGACTCGGTGCGTGGGAACTCGCCGCCGATGAACAGCTTGTAGGTCTTCCGGACCCCCAGCCGATCAGCGGCCTCGCCCTTTCCGTCGCGCAGCGCCAACGGCGCCGGCGCACGCGGATCGAGGACCGATGCGCGGGCCGCGCCGCGGCCCGCCGGCCGCTTGGCGGCCACCGGACGACGACGTGGGTTCGTGCGGCGGGCGGTGGCCATCAGCTCAGGCGACGACCATCGGTCGAGGCCGCCCCGTCCAGCCGGGTGTAGGCGGCCAGGCCGTGGAGCCCGCCCTCGCGACCGTAACCGGACTCCTTGTAGCCACCGAACGGGGAGGTGGGGTCGAACCGGTTGAAGGTGTTCGCCCACACGACCCCGGCCTTCATGGCCCCGACCATCTTGAAGATCCGGCTCCCCTTCTCGGTCCACACCCCGGCCGACAGGCCATACGGCGTGTTGTTCGCCTTCTCGACCGCCTCCTCCGGCGTGCGGAAGGTGAGGACCGACAGGACCGGCCCGAAGATCTCCTCCTGCGCGATCCGATGCGACTGCGACACCCCCGTGAACAGGGTGGGGCGGAAGAAGAAGCCGCGGGTGGGCAGCTCGCAGTCGGGCTGGAAGATCTCGGCGCCCTCGGCGATGCCCGATTCGACCAGCTCCTGGATCTTGGCCAGCTGGCCGGCGGAGTTGATCGCCCCGACATCGGTGTTCTTGTCCAGCGGGTCGCCCACGCGGAGGGTGGACAGGCGGTCCTTCAGCTTGTCCAGCAGTGGCTCGTAGACCGATTCCTGGACGAACAGCCGCGAGCCGGCGCAGCACACCTCGCCCTGGTTGAAGTAGATGCCGTTGATGATCCCCTCGATCGCCTGGTCCAGCGGCGCATCGTCGAAGACCACGTTGGCCGCCTTGCCGCCCAGCTCGAGGGTGACCTTCTTGTGGGAGCCGGCCACCGCCCGGGCGATGAGCTTGCCGACGGCGGTGGAGCCGGTGAAGGCGACCTTGTCGACCTGCGGGTGGCGGACGAGCTCCATCCCGATCTCACCCGGCCCGGTGATGATGTTCACGACACCGGGCGGCAGCTCCGCCTGGCGGACGACATCGGCGAATAAGTAGGCGGTAAGCGGGGTCGTGGATGCTGGCTTGAGGATCACCGTGTTGCCACAGGCCAGAGCCGGCGCGATCTTCCAGGCCAGCATGAGCAGCGGGAAGTTCCACGGAATGATCTGGGCGGCCACGCCCAGGCTGGTCGGGCGGCGGTTCGGGAAGGCGTACTCCAGCTTGTCGGCCCAGCCGGCGTAGTAGAAGAAGTGGGCCGCCGCGAGCGGGACGTCGACGTCGCGGCTCTCCTTGATCGGCTTGCCGCTGTTCATGGTCTCGACCACCGCGAACTCGCGGGAGCGCTCCTGCATGATCCGGGCGATGCGGTAGAGGTACTTCGCCCGCTCGCTGCCCGGCATGCGTGACCAGACCGTGTCGTGTGCTCGGCGGGCGGCCGTCACGGCGCGGTTCACGTCGGCCTTCGAGGCGCGGGCGACCCTCGACAACACCTCCTCGGTGGCGGGATTGATGACGTCGAACGTGGCCTTCGGCCTTGCCGCGCTGAACGTGTTGTCGATGAACAGCCCGTATTCGGGCTCGATTCGGACGTGATCAGTGGATTCGGGCGCTGCCGCGTACTCCCACGGGATCTTCCGAGCAGCCATGCCCCACGACGCGGGTGCGGGCTTCGTCTCGGGCTTCTTCGTGATCGCCATCCGGCCCGGATTATGGACCGATTACGAGACGCTGACCCCTTCGAGCCGGAGGAGGAAACGCTTGTTGTCCAGGCCGCCGGTATAGCCGCCGATGCCGCCGCCGGCGTGGATGACGCGGTGGCAGGGCACGACGATGGGGATCGGGTTGCCGGCCAGGGCGTTGCCGGCAGCGCGCGCCGCGCGCGGGGAGCCGGCGGCGGCTGCCACGTCGCCGTAGGAGGCCGTCTCCCCGAACGGGATCTCGGCCGTGGCCTGCAGCACGCCCTGGTTGAAGCCGCGGACCAGGGTCCAGTCGATGGGCAGGTCGAAGGTTCGTCGCCGCGCCTCGAAGTAGTCGTCCAGCTGCTCGCGCACGACATCGGTGCGCTCCGGCGCGACCAGGACTCGCGGGGAGACCTGCTCGGCGACCTCGTCCGCCACCTGCCCGAAGTTCTCGCGGTCGTACGCGACTCGCACCACGCCACGCGGGGTCACGAACACGGCGATTGGTCCCAGCGGGGTGTCGAGCGTGGCCCACGCGACGTCCAGCAGCCCGGCGGCGTCGGCGCGCCGGGCCAGCTCGGCCGTGACCCGTGCGGGATCCACCGTTGGCGTCGCGGGACTCGAGAGCCGCCGCTCGAGATCGGTCATGCGTTCGCCCTCGTCATCGGTCCGTCACCTGGACCCGGAGGCGGCGCAGGCCGGCGCTGACGTTCTGGCGAGCGGCCTCCTCGGACGTGCCCATCCGGTCGGCGATCTGGCGGTAGTCCAGGTCGAGCACGTACCGATGGACGACGGCCTCGCGCTGCTTGCTCGGGAGGTCGCGGACGGCGTTCCACAGCCCGTCATCCGGGACGGCCGCCGGATCGGTCCGGGGCTCGGCCGCGGGACCCATGTCGTCGAGGGCCACCGTCGGTCGGCGCGTCCGGAGCCGGATGGTATCGGTCGCCTTGCGGTGGGCGATGGTGTACAGCCACGCCCGGAGGTTGTCACCGTGACGCAGGCGGGGGTAGGCACGAAGGGCGGCCATGAATGTCTCCTGCAGGCAGTCCTCCGCCGCATCGGCGCCGATGCAGCCAACCAGGAACCGATGGAGCTCGGTCGCATGGTCGTCCACCAGGCGCTGAAACGGCGGCAGGCTCACACGTCGTGAAACGCCGCGCGCGCCCGATTCGTGAGGCACCGAGGAAGGGTACGGCGCTGCTAGGCTTCGGACATGGCCGTCGAACCGCTCCTCATCCAGCTGCTCGGCACCTGGCGCGGCAGCGGGACTGGCGAGTTCCCGAGCATGGCCACGTTCCAGTACGACGAGGAGATCCAGTTCGTGGACATCGGGAGCCGGGATCTGCTGTACATCCAGCGCGGCTGGGATCCGGGCAGCGGTGAGGTCCTCCACGCCGAGGCCGGGATGTGGCGCACGACACCGGACGGGACCCTTGCGGCGACCATTGCGCAGCCGCGGACCGCGGAAGTCTCGGAGGGAACGATCAGCAACGGAGTGGTCGTGCTGGCTTCGACAACGGTCGGTCGAGCGGCGAATGGCCCACCGCTGGTCGCCATCCGGCGGACCTATCGGCTCAAGGCGGACAAGCTGACCTACGCCGTCGAGATGACCACACTGGAGGTGACCTCTCCGACCCGTCACCTCGTCGGCACGCTGCGCCGGCTCGTCGAGTCCGACGTCGACCTCAGTCGATCGTGAAGTAGTCGCCGCCGCTGTAGCGGCCGGTGCGCTCCTTGCGGATCTGCATCAGGACGTCGTTGAGCAGGGTGGAGGCCCCGAATCGGAATCGGTCCGGCGTCATCCAGGCCGGCCCGAGCGTCTCGTACAGGACGGTCAGGTAGGAGATGGCCTCGCGCGAGGTGCGGATCCCGCCGGCGGGCTTCATGCCGACCGCGCGACCGGTCTGGGCGTGGAAGTCGCGGATGGCCTCCAGCATGACGAGGGTCACCGGCAGGGTGGACGCGGGCTGGACCTTGCCGGTGGAGGTCTTGATGAAGTCCGCTCCGGCGGCCATGGCCAGGACCGATGCCCGCCGCACGTTGTCGTACGTCTCCAGCTCCCCGGTCTCCAGGATGACCTTCAGGTGGGCCGGACCAGCGGCCTGCTTCACGGCCACGATCTCGTCGTACACCTTCCCGTAGTCGCCGGCGAGGTACGCGCCACGGTCGATGACCATGTCGATCTCGTCCGCGCCCGCGGCGACCGCCAGGCGCACGTCCTCCAGCTTCACCTCGAGCGCGGTCTGGCCCGATGGGAAGTAGGTCGCCACCGAGGCGACCTTGACCGATGAGCCGGCGAGTGCTTTCTTGGCGGTCGCGATCATGTTCGGGTAGACGCACAGCGCGGCGACCGACGGGATGGTGGGATCGGTCGGGTCGGGGCGGACCGCCTTGCCGGCCAGGGCCCGGACCTTGCCCACCGTGTCCTTCCCCTCCAGGGTGGTGAGGTCCATCATCCGGATCGCCAGGTCGAGGGCCCACAGCTTCGACTCGCGCTTGATCGAGCGCTTGGCGAGCATCGCCGCGCGCTCCTCGATCCCGACCTGGTCGACGGCCCAGACGCGGCCGAGCAGGTTGCCGAGCGCCTGGTGGCGCGGGGCGCTCAGGCGGGCCGAGCGACGGGCGGGCTTGGAGGCCGATCGAGGTGCCACGGAGGTGCGGGCCACGAGGCCGATGATACGCTCTGCCGGTGGGCACACCCGTCCGGTCGCCAGGTCCGCGCGAGCCCGTCGTGTACTGCCTGACCCGCGACCGTGAGCTCGCCGAGTCCATCGACGGCCGCCTGGACGGGGCCCTGGCCTTCTTCTTCAACGATGCGGCCCGCCTGCACCAGGCCGTCGTGCTGCGCACGCCGAACGTGGTCGTGATCGACACGGGCGCCATCCGACCCGAGTTCGGGGATGCCGGGTTGGGGCCGGTGGCCGACTTCGTCCGGGAGCGTGCGCCCGGGGCGCGGATCGCGGTCCGTCCCGGGCCTGGCGGGGAGTGGCTGGTCGGAGCCGAGGCCGGCGTGAGCGTGGTGATCCTGCCGGCGGCCGGTCCGGCGTGCGCGGAGGCGGTCGCCTCCCTCAGTCGCTGAGCGGGTCCATCTCCACGTCGGAGGGCGGAATCCGCCCGGCGCGCTGCACGGGCCAGTAGCGGATCGCCGCCCGGGCGCGGACGTCGGCAACCGGGACCGAACCGAACCGACGAGAGTCCGTGCTCTTCGCCGAGTCGCCCCTGAGCGTGACCTGCCCGTCCTCCACCGCGGCAACCCGCTTGACGAGCTCGCGGGTGGGTTCACGCGGGTCCGGCGCGACGACCACCTCGCCGACCTGTGGCGAGCGGCGGCGATAGGTCCAGGTCTCGACCAGCAGCCGGTCCCCCGGCTCCAGGGTCGGGGTCATCGACCGTCCGCTGACTTCGACCGCGTCGAGATTGCGCAGGACCCGCCAGCCGGCGAACGCGACGGCCGTGGCGGCGGCCACCGCGGCGGCCGTGCCGCCGGCGACCAGCCAGGCGGGGCGGTTCGGTACCGGGGCCGTCACTGCTGCGTGATCCGGGTCTTCTCCGGGCCCCCGGTGGCCTCCCACATCTCGCCGATGCGGTTGATCATGGCCAGCAGCTTCTTGGCCTCCTCGACGTCGTGGGAGCCCTTGACCGTGGACGCCTGCTTGGCGGCCATCCAGAACGTGTCGTGCAGGTCCGGGAACTTCTCGACGTGGTTCGGCTTGAAGTAGTCGTGCCACAGGCAGTCGAGGTGGCCGATCACCAGGTCCGCGCGCTCCTCCTTGATGTGCACGCAGCGGGCCTTGAAGTGCGGATCGTCACTGTCGGCGTACTTCTCGAGGATCCGAATGCACGATTCGGCCTCGATCCGGGCCTGGTCGGGGTCGTAGATGCCGCACGGCAGGTCGCAGTGGGCATGCACGATGCGGGTGGGGTGAATCAGACGGCGAATGCTCAACATGTGCCGATTCTCCCCCCGGGCAACGATCAGCGCATTGTCATCCCCGGCCGCAGGGTTTCAGAAACGAATCAGAACCGAGCGGCCGCAGTCTGACCGCAGTTCGCGCCCTCTACGGTGCTTCAAAACGCGCAGGAACGTCGCCATTCGGCTTCGTCCGGCGCAACGGAGGACCATGGCAATGCGGCGCTTGAGCACACGATCAACGGCGGCCCTGGGGGTCGCGCTCCTGTTCACCACAATCCTGGCTGGCTGCGCGTCTGTGACGTCGACTCCCAGCCCAAGTCTCGCAGCCACGCCGGAAGCGACCCCGGACGTGGCGACGGTCTTCGTGACCCAGATCACGAGCCCCGATCTCGAGGGCACGACCGAAGTCACCGGCACCATTTCGGTGAAGACCGAAGGGGTCACGGTCGACGGCACGATCGAGGGCGAAGCCCGGTTCTCCGGCGGCGATTCGTCTTCATCTCTGGCGGTGGACGTCGCCGGGACGATCCAGCAGACAGACGAGATCTCCATCGGCGACGCGACCTACACCAGCACCGATGGCGGACCGTATGTCCTGGCCATGGCCGAGCCGGACGCCGAAGACGGGGGGAGCCTGACCAAGGCGCTCGGCGGCGTGGAGAGCCTGGAGGATGCGGGACCCGTCCAGCACTTCGGCCGAACCGTCCGCGAGCTGACGCCGACCGATCCCATCGACCTGGATCCGGCCGCGCTCGGATTCACCGATCCGACCATGGCCGATGCCGTGATGTCGATGGCCTTCTTCGCGGAGCCGGACGGAACGCCCGCCGGATTTTCGATCGGGATGACCTGGACCCAGGGCCTGGAAGGCGGAACTCTCGCCGAAGCTGAGATCGCGCTCGACTTCGAGTTCACCGACCTTGGCTCCCCGGTCGCGATCGAGGTTCCGGACGAGGTCTGGATCCAGTGGGACGCGGCTGACGCGCCGTTCACCGTCGCCTACCCGGATGGGTGGACCTCGGAGGCTGCCTTCGGCACGCTGCTGTTCAGCGCGCCGGATGGCTCGGAGCTGTTCTCCGTCAGCCTTTCGGACCCGGCTCCGGAGCACGCATCACAGGACGCGTTCTCCGCGGCGTCCAACGCGACGATGGCATCCCTCGGGGCGGTCCAGTCGGGCAGCCAGCCGTACGGCGTGGGTTCGGTGACGGGCACCCTCGTGGCGTACCGAAACGCGTACGCCGACGTGAACAGCCTCCTGCTTCACCTTCCCCTGTTCTATGGCGCGTACGGATACGAGGTCCAGCTGGCCACGATCGCGGCACCGGGCGAGGAGTCGCTGGTCCAGGACCGATTCGACGCCTTCATGAGCACCTTCGCCTTCACCGAGTAACGGGGTACCAGGCGGCTAGAACCGAGCCGCCTGGTACTTCTGCACGGTCAGGACCACGATCGCGCCGAGCGCGGCCAGGATGGTGCCCACCAAGAGGATGCCGGGCCAGTCCAGCGGGTAGTGGCTCGAGCCGGCCATGAAGAACAGCATCGGGAACGACAGGGCGAAGTTCGCTCGTGAGGCGATCAGCGCCCGGCGCGGCCAGGCCGGGTTCGGCGCCTCGCCGGCGGCCATGGCGGCCAGCACCCGACGCTGGCTCGGCCAGATGAACATCCAGACGTTGGCCAGCATGATGATCCCGAGGAGACCACCGGCGAAGATCGTCTTCTCGGTGTTCGAGCCGAAGATGTCGCCGTCCTGCCAGTACAGGCCGTAGATCAGCAGCAGCCCCGCGGCCACGGTGACCACCGCCGACCAGCGGAACCAAGCCAGGGCCCGGGTGAACAGGGGCGGGTTGACCTGGCCCTTGAGCGACGGGTCGAGCACGCGCTGGAACGGGACGTTGACCAGGTTGAACCAGTACAGCAGACCGATCCAGGTGATGCCGGCCACGAAGTGGATCCAGCGCAGACCGATCAGGACCTCCGGACCGAGCATGGGAACCCTCCTACTCTCTGCCTCAACTGCCTGCAGCTGGGGTCAGCTGCCCATCGCGAGGCCGCCGTCCACGCCGAGCACCTGGCCGGTGACGTACCGGGCCTCGTCGCTGGCGAGGTAGACCGCGGCGGCGGCCACGTCCTCCACCTTCCCGATCTCCCCCAACGGTGTGAGCTGGAGGAGCGCATCCAGCGCCCCGGCCGGCATGGTGGCCAGGATCTCCGTGTCCACGAAGCCGGGGGCGATGGCGTTGCAGGTAATGTTCCGGCTGGCGAGCTCACGCGCGGTGGTCTTGGTCAGACCGATGAGCCCGGCCTTGGCCGAGGCGTAGTTCGCCTGGCCGGCGTTTCCAATCCGACCGGCGACCGAGGACATGTTGATGATCCGCCCGTGCCGGGCCTTCATCATCGGTCGGGCGACGGCGCGGGTCATCCAGAACGGCCCGGACAGGTTGGTGTCGATGACCGCTTCCCATGCCTCGGCGTCCATCCGCATGATGAGGTCGTCACGGGTGATCCCGGCGTTGTTGACGAGGATGTCGACCTTCTCGAATGCGTCGAGAGCCGCCTTGACGATGGCCTCGCAGGCCTCCCGGCCTTCCGCCGTGCTGCCCTGGACGGCGATCGCTCGTCGGCCGAGGCTCGTGATCTCTTCGACCACCTCCTCGGCGGCGGCGGCGTTCTCGCGGTAGTTCACCGCCACGTCCGCCCCCTGGTGGGCGAAGGCGAGCGCGATCGCGCGGCCGATTCCCCGGCTCGCGCCGGTGACCAGTGCCGCCCGGCCGGTCAGATCGAACATCAGTCGACCCCAGCGCCGACCGGCTCGCGTCGGGGCTGGCCGGCGCGCGTCTGCTCGCCGGGCGCCAGCGCGAAGCGCGATGGGTCCGCCGTCCACTCCACGACCGCCGCGCCGGCGGTGTAGCCCGCGCCGAATGCCCCCATCAGAAGTCGGTCCCCGACCTGCACCCGGCCGGTCGCCACCGCTTCGGCGAGTGCCATGGGGACGGAGGCGGCCGAGGTGTTTCCGTATCGGTCGAGGTTGACGAACACCTTCTCGGACGGGATGCCGAGCAGGTCGCGGACCGTCTCGAGGATCCGCAGGTTGGCCTGGTGGTAGAGGAACAGGTCGACATCGGTCATCCGCAGGCCGGCCTCTCGAACGGCGGCCTGGGTGGTCTCGGCCAGCTGCCGGGTGGCGTAGCGGTAGACCTCCTTGCCGGCCATCCGCATGAAGTGCAGCCGGTCGCGCACGGTCTCCTCCGTCGCGGGGTGGGCGGTCCCGCCGCCGGGGATGATGATCCCCTGCTCCCCGGTCCCGTCGCTGTACAGCTGGACGCCGAGCAGCCCGCCCGGCCCCTCGGACGCGGACAGCAGGACGGCTCCCGCCCCGTCGCCGAACAGGACGCAGGTGTTGCGGTCGGTCCAATCCAGGTAGCGGCTCAGCAGGTCGACGCCCACGACCAGGACCTGGCGGTACATGCCGCTGGTCACGAAGCTCGCCCCGGCGGCGAGGCCGAACACGAAGCCGGAACAGGCGGCGTTGAGGTCGAAACCGGCGGCGCGGGTGGCGCCGAGGTCGCGCGCGACGAGGACGCCAGTGGCGGGCATGAGGTAATCGGGGCTCGCCGTCGCCACGATCACGAGATCCACGTCGGCCGCGTCCACGCCCGCCACCGCCAGCGCGTCGCGGGCCGCCAGGGTGGAGAGGGTGGCCGTCGTCTCGCCCTCGGCCGCGATCCGCCGCTCGCGGATCCCGGTCCGGGTCCGGATCCACTCGTCGGTGGTGTCGACGATCTTCGACAGGTCCTCGTTGGTCATGACCCGTTCGGGGGCGTACATCCCCCACCCGCTGATCACGGCTCGGGTCGGGGTCATGCCAGGCGCACCTCGTACAACGGCTGCTGGCGCTTCACCAGCGCCCCATTGTCGGCCAGGATGCGGCTCACGGTCCCGGCCACGTCGGACTTGATCTCGTTGAACAGCTTCATGGCCTCGATCAGCCCGACCACCTGGCCGGCGGCCACCTCCCCGTTCAGCTGGAGGTAGGCCCGCGCCCCGGGGGACGGAGCGGTGTACCAGACCCCAGTCAGCGGGGCGGTGATGAACCGATGCCCGGCCGCGGGTTCGCCATACGGGGTTCCCGAGCGCCGATGAGCCGGTCGGTGCCGCGGGGGCCGGCGCCCGGGGACGCGCCAGTCGGACGGTGATGCCACCACTCTCCACCTCGAGCTCCTCGAGGCCGCTCTCCAGAAAGGGGCCGGTCAGGGCGTCAACAGCCTTGAGGATGGGGTCGTCCGCCATTGGTCAGCGTTCCGCCTGGCCGTTGGCCCAGCGGCGGAAGACGAGCGTGGCGTTGTGGCCACCGAAGCCGAAGGCGTTGCTCATCGCCGTCTCGATCGGGACCTCGCGGGCGACGTTCGGGACATAGTCGAGGTCGCACTCGGGGTCGGGCTGCTCGTGGTTGATGGTCGGGGGCAGGGTGCCCGTCTCGAGGGCGCGGACGCAGGCCACGGCCTCGATGCCGCCGCCCGCGCCCATGAGGTGGCCGGTCATCGATTTCGTGCTGCTGACCGGGATGCGGTACGCGTCCTCGCCGAAAACGGTCTTGATGGCGGTCGTCTCGGCCGGGTCGTTGGGCGGGGTCGAGGTCCCGTGAGCGTTGATGTAGGACAGCTCGGCGGGCTCAAGGCCCGCGTCGGCCAGCGCGATGCGCATGCTGGCGACCGCCCCCCGACCGCCGGGCGCGGGGAGCGTTACATGGGACGCGTCGTCCGAGGCGCCGTAGCCGATGAACTCGCCGCGAATTCGGGCGCCGCGGGCGCGGGCGTGCTCGAGCTCCTCCAGCACGATCATCCCGGCACCGTCCGCGATGACGAAGCCGTCGCGATCCACGTCGAACGGCCGCGAGGCACGCTGCGGGTCGTCGTTGCGCTTGGTGGACAGGGCCCGCATGGCACAGAACGCCGCCACCACCATCTCGCAGATGGCGGCCTCCGATCCGCCGGCCACCATCACGTCCGCGTCACCGCGGCGGATGATGCCGGCCGCCTCCCCGATGCCATGGTTCGAGGAGGCGCAGGCGCTGACGGTGGCGTAGTTCGGGCCGCGGAGGTTGGCGGCGATGGCCACGTGCCCCGCGGCGGTGTCCGGGATCATGTTCAGGATGCTGAACGGGCTGACCCGGTCGTAGCCCTCGGTCAGGGCAGCCTGGGCGTCCCGCACGAGCGAGGTCACGCCGCCGATGCCGGTGGCGACGATCGCTCCCGCCCGCTCCGCCTCCGCGTCCTCGGTGATCGGGTTCGGCAGGCCGGCGTCGGCGAGGGCCTGCGCGGCCGCGGCCCACGCGTAGTGGACGTACCGGTCGTTGCGGCGGACGTCCTTGCGATCCATGTACTGCTCCGCCTCGAAGCCCTTGATCTCGCCGCCCACCTGGGAGGGAACGCCGCTCGGGTCGAAGCTCGCGATCCGGTCGATCCCGCTGCGTCCGGCCACCAGCCCGTCCCAGTACGTCGCCACGTCGTTGCCGAGCGGCGTGACTGCCCCGAGGCCGGTGATGACCACGCGGCGCTCCCCGCGCTCGGCGGAGCTGCGCGCTGGTGCCCGGTCAGCCACCGCTCGCCCGGCTGCCGCCGAGATCCTGGTCGCGGGGCATGATGAACGTCAGGTAGGCCTCGCAGGCGACCTCGCCCTCGACCAAGGCCACCGCCCGGGCGCGGCCGGAGACGCGACCGAGCTTCTCGACGGTGATCTCGAGGCGGAGCGTGTCGCCGGGGACGACGATGCGGCGGAACTTGCACTCGTCGATGCCGCCGAACAGGACGAGCTTGCCGCGGTTTTCGGGCGTGGACAGGACGGCCACGCAGCCCGCCTGGGCCAGGGACTCCACGAGCAGGACGCCGGGCATGATCGGGCGGTCGGGGAAGTGGCCGCGGAACTGGGGCTCGTTGGCGGTGACGTTGCGGATGGCGACAACCCGCCGGCCTGGATCGATCTCCACCACCCGGTCGATGAGGAGAAACGGGTAGCGGTGCGGGATGATCTGCATGATCGTGGCCGCTTCCCAGGGGAGCGGCGGCAGGCTCGGGTCCGGGGCGGCGGGGATGGGCGAATCGGTCGTCATCGGTCCTCCGCTCAGGCTGGCTCGCCGACGAAGGCGGCGGGTCCAACGCGGTCCAGCAGGCTGGTGCTGACCTCCGCGTCCACGAAGGCCGCATTGTCGACGATCGCCCGGTGGAAGGGGAGGTTCGTCTTCACGCCGTCGATCCGCAGCTCGGCCAGCGCCCGTCGCGAACGGGCCAACGCCTCCGCGCGGTCCTCACCCCACACGATGAGCTTGGCCAGCAGCGAGTCGTAATAGGGCGGGATCTCGTATCCGGGGTAGAGATGGGTGTCGACCCGCACGCCGGCGCCTCCCGGCAGCTGCACCTCCGACACCATCCCACTCTGCGGCGCGAAGTTGTCGTGGGGGTCCTCGGCCGTGATCCGGAACTCGATGGCGTGGCCGCGCAGCGCGACCTGTTCCTGGGTCATGGTCAGCGGCTCGCCGGCCGCGATCCGGATCTGCTCCGCGACCAGGTCGATCCCGGTCAGCATCTCGGTCACCGGGTGCTCGACCTGGATCCGGCAGTTGATCTCGATGAAGTAGAAGTTGCCCTCCCGGTCGAGGAGGAACTCCAGGGTGCCCGCGTTCTCGTAGCCTGCGGCCCGCACCGAGCGGATGGCGAGGTCGCGGAGCCGCTCCCGGGCTGGCTGGTCCATGGCCGGCGATGGGCCCTCCTCGATGATCTTCTGGTGCCGCCGCTGGACCGAGCAGTCCCGCTCGCCGAGGTGGATCCCGTTGCCGTGGCTGTCGATCAGGACCTGGACCTCCACGTGGCGGTTGTCCTCGATCCAACGCTCGAAGTAGAGCGAGTCGTCGCCGAACGCGGCGCGGGCCTCGGAGCGCGCCAGCGGGAGCTGCGTCTCCATCTCGCGCGGGGAGCGGACGAGGCGCATGCCCCGTCCGCCGCCACCGGCCGACGGCTTGAGGAGGACCGGGTAGCCGGCGGCCTCGGCCTGGACCAGGGCGTCCTGCAGGTCGGCCACGATCCCGGTGCTGCCGGGCACGGTGGGGAGACCGTTGGCGGCCAGCATCCGTCGCACGGCGTACTTCGAGGCAAACCGCTCCAGCACCTGCGCCCGCGGACCGATGAAGGCGAGATCGTGGACCGCGCAGGCTTCCGCGAACGACGCATCCTCAGAGAGGAAGCCGTAGCCGGGGTGGATGGCGTCACAGCCGGTGATGAGCGCGGCGCTGATGAGCGCCGGCTGGTTCAGGTACGACCGCCGGGCCTCCGCCGGACCGATGCAGATGGCCTCGTCAGCGAGCCGCACGGCCAGTGACTCGCGGTCCGGCTCGCTGAAGGCGACGACGGCCGGAATCCCCATCTCGCGGCAGGTCCGCAGGATGCGGACGGCGATCTCACCGCGATTGGCGATCAGGACCTTGGCGAACATCAGCCGGGGGCCGCCCGGTCGATCTCGACCAGCAGCTGGCCGTACTCCACCGGCTCCCCGCTCTCGGCGACCAGGTGGCGGACGATGCCGTCCGCGGGGGCGCGGACCTCGTGACGGATGCCGAGCATCTCGACGAATCCAATCTCCGTGCCGGCATTCACCGAGAGACCGGGGCCGAGCCCGTCGGCATAGACGAAGTGCCCGACAGCCGGCGAGGTGACCGGGTCGAGGGGAGCCGCGCCGCCGGTGGTCGCGGTGACGCCGACCCCGGATCGGTCGACGGTGACCTCGACGCCGCCGGACGCCGGGCGGCCGCCATCGGCGCCCGGGGCAGCCGCGACGCGGACCCGGAGGTCACCCTGGCGAATCTCGATCTCGCCGAGCCCGTGGCGCTGCAGCCGCTCGGTGAGGGCGGGGATGAGCGCCGCGGCCGCGATCGCCATGTCGGCGGGCCGGATCGGTGGAATCGGTCATGCGCCCTCCTCGTCGAGGTCCTCGTCGTCCATCCCGGCCGGCTCGGGAACAGCACCGGGGAGGCCGAGCAGCCGACCCAGGCGCGCCGTGAGCGACGGGGGACCGACTCGCAGCGCTTCGGCTTCGCCCTCGAGGACGGTGCCGATCGCCCGCAGCCGCGTGTAGCGACGGGCCCGCAGGTCGTCGGGCGCCATCCGCTCCAGGCGGGCCACCGAACCGATCACCGCCCGCTTGATCGCGGCAGCGGTCGCGGGGAGATCGGTATGGGCCCCCTCGCCGGGCTCGTCGATGACGCCATCCACGATCCCCAGCTCGTGCTGCTCGGCAGCCGTCATCTTCATCGCCGCCGCGGCCAGGGGCGCCGCATCGGCGGATCGCCACAGGATGGCGGCGCACCCCTCCGGGCTGATGACGGAGTAGACCGCGTTCTCGAGGGCCAGCACCTCGTCCCCGACGCCGATGGCCAGCGCGCCGCCGGACCCGCCCTCGCCGACGATGACGACCACGATCGGGACCCGCAGCCCGGTCATGAGCTGGATGGAGCTCGCGATCGCCTCGGCCTGGCCGCGCTCCTCGGCCGCAGGCCCGGGGAATGCTCCGGCGGTGTCGAGGAAGGTGACCAGCGGCATGCCGACCCGGTCGGCCAGGCGCATCAGGCGCTGTGCCTTGCGGAAGCCCTCCGGCATCGGTGAGCCGAAGTTGCGGAAGATGTTCGACTCGGTGTCGGACCCCTTCTGGTGGCCGATGACCATGACCGCTCGTCCGTCGAGCCGCGCCGGGCCGCCGACGATGGCCGGGTCGTCGCGGAACGCACGGTCCCCGTGGAGCTCGACGAAATCGTCGAAGATCTGGGCGACGAGCGACAGGGTGCGCGGCCGCTGCGGGTGACGGGCGAGCTGGACGCGTCGCCACGCGGCCTCGGCCGCCTCCGGGCTGACCTCCGGCGGAGTGGTCTGGACGGACATCTCGGTCATCGCGGCGGTGCCTCGGTGTCGATGCCTGCCTGCTCGCTGACCGCGCCGCCGACGCGCTGAGCGAGGCCCTGCAACGCGCCGATCGGTCGGATCGCGCGGCGTCCGTCGCCGTTCGTCGCCGGGCCGGCCACGGGCAGGACGCGGAGGAGACGGGCGACGGTGGTCCGCAGCTGGCCGCGCGGGACGACGGCGTCCACGAACCCGTGCTCCAGCAGCCGCTCCGCGCTCTGGAAGCCCTCGGGGAGCTCCTCGCCCACCGTACCGCTGGCGACGCGCGCCCCGGCGAACCCGATCAGCGCCCCCGGCTCGGCGAGGATGACGTCGCCGAGCGACGCGAAGCTGGCCAGCACGCCACCGGTGGTGGGGTCGGTGAGGACGCTGATGAACGGGATCCCGGCCTCGTTCAGCCGTCCCAGGGCAGCGGTCGTTTTCGCCAGCTGGAGCAGCGAGATCGTCCCCTCCTGCATCCGGGCGCCGCCGGAGGCGCTGACGACGACGACTGGGACGCGCTCGGCGAGGCCACCCTCGAAGCAGCGGGCCACCTTCTCACCCACGACGCTGCCCATCGAGCCGCCCATGAACCGGAAGTCGAACAGGCCGAGCGCCACCGGCTGGCCCTCGATGCGAGCCATGCCCCAGAGCGCGGCCTCCGGCAGCCCGGACCGGACACGGGAGGACTCGAGCCGCTCCGGATACGGCTTGCTGTCGACGAAGGCCAACGGGTCGCCGCTGAACAGACCGGCATCCCGCTCGACGAAGGAGCCCGGGTCGACCAGGAGCTCGATCCGCTCGGGCGCAGACAGCCGGAAGTGGTGGCTGCAGGTGGGGCACACCCGGCCGTTGCGTTCGAGCTGACGGTTGAACAGCTGGCCCTCGCAGCGCGGGCACTTGGTCCACGCGTCGGCGGGGGCGCTGCGGCGGCTGAAGGGGAATTTGATCTTCATGGCGACCGATGGACGATGCGCCAGGCGACGACGGCCATCCCCGCGGTGCTGACCACGAACGAGCCGACGGCTCCGGTCACCAGCAGGCGGTGGTGATGGCGGAGAAACGACGGAAGTTTGTCGCCGCCGGGCACGGCGCCTGCCTCCAGGCGGCGCGCGAGGCCTGCCTCGAAGCCCGCTCCCGGTGGGATGGGATGCAGGCCTTCCCGCAGGGCCCGGGCCATGGCGAGCTCCTCGGCGAGGGTTGGCGGGACCGCGACCGGCAATCCCTCGAGGACGGAGGTGACGGCCTGGTCGATGCGCTCGGCGTCGGTCGGTCGGGAGGCGTGGCGGATGATCATCTCTATGGCGGCTAACACCGCCGGGCCGGATTCGTTACAGCCGGTCGCCCACGTCGTCGTCGCCGCCGCGCGGGCCGAGCTCACTCGCAAGGTCCCGCAGGGCCCGGTGGAGCAGCACCCGGGCGGCGCCCTCGCTGCGGTCGAGGACGGCCCCGATCTCGCGAGCCGACAGACCGTCGACGAACCGCAGGACGATGGCCTGGCGACGGTCGGCGGGGATGCGGGCCAGCGCCTCGCGGATGAGGCGACCCTCGTCGGCGCGAGCCACGACACCGGCCGGGTCCGCCCCGGGCGCGTGGTGGTGCTGCGCGTCGGAGATGGGCTCGGTCCGCCGGCGGCGGCGGAACCGGTGCGCGTTGGCGATCGTGTTGTGGGCGATCCGGAACAGCCACGATCGGAAGGTGGCCCCTTCATCGGTGAAGCCGTCGATCCCGGCCAGGGCGGCGAGGAACGTGCGTTCGGTCACGTCCTCTGCCTCGTGGTGGTCGCCCAACTGGTAGAAGGCGTAGCTGTAGACCCGATCCAGGTACCGGCGATAGAGCCGGTCGAAGGCGCGACGGTCGCGCTGCGCGGCCTGGACGTCGGCCAGGTCCGGATCGGTCCCGCTGGCGTGATCGCGCCCCGGCCGATCACGGTTCGGGTCGAGGTCGAGGGCGGGCCGCGGGCGCAGGTCGCTCATCCGGCCATCGCCGCCGCGCGCACGCGGATCACCTCGCCCACGGTGACCGTGGTGTGGACCGTCGGGCCGTCGAGCACGAGCCCGCCGTTGTCGGCGATGGCGCCCGCCACCCCGGCCAGGCGACCCGCGGGCGTCTCGACCTCGATCTCGCGCCCCGTGAGCCACGAAGCGGACTGGAAGCGGACATGGGGCGAGATCCCAGCTTCGATCTCGGTGATCTCCCTGTCCAGCGCCGCGAGCAGGTCGCCGAGGAGCGCCACGCGGTCGATGGCGCCGGCCGCGAGGTCCACCAGCGAGGTGGCGCCCGACGCGATGTCCGACGGCATGTCAGCCCGCGGCCAGTTCACGTTGAGCCCCATCCCGATCACCGACCAGGCGACCCGCGCGGCCTCGATCTCGGTTTCGATCAGCTGGCCGGCCACCTTCAGTCCGTCGGCCGTGACCAGGTCGTTCGGCCAGCGAACCGAGAGCGCGGCAGCGGGCCCGACCGCGTCCTGCGCCGCGGAGCGCAGGGCGAGCGCGGCGCCGGCCGCGAGCCACCACGCCCGCTCGACGGGAAGATCGAGGCGGATACCCACGCTGACCAGGAGGTTGACGCCGGCCGGTGACAGCCATGTCCGACCCATCCGTCCGCGACCGGCCAGCTGGCGGTCCGCCACGACGGCCAGGCCGTCCTCCGCGCCCTCGGCCAGCGCGGCGCGAGCTCGATCGTTGGTGGACCCGATCTCGGCATGGAACTCGACCCGGTTTCCCACGCGGCGCCCAGAGCGCGCCGCGGCTGCCCATGCGGAAGGCGGCTCGGAGCCGGTCTGGCGTGGATCGGACACGAGTGGGCGATTCTAGCAGCCACCGAAATCGGGTCCGGTACACTCGGTCGGACGATGTCCGACGCCGCACGATTGCCAGCCGGCCGGGAGCGGGTGTTCTCCGGCATCCAGCCCAGCGGCGCCAGCCACCTCGGCAACTACCTCGGCGCGCAGCGGAACTACGTTGCCCTCCAGGACGAGTACGAGACGATCTACGGGATCGTCGACTACCACGCCCTGACCACGGTCCATGACGGGGACGAGCTGCGGCGCCTGACGCACGAGATGGTTCTCGACCTGCTCGCCGTCGGCCTCGATCCGGATCGATGCGCCCTCATCCGCCAATCCGACTTCCCGGAGGTCGCCGAGCTGTGCTGGATCTTCAGCACGGTGGTGCCGGTGAGCTGGCTCGAGCGAAACCCGACGTACAAGGAGGGCCTGGCCGACGGGAAGGACAACAGCAACGGCCTCCTGAGCTACCCCGTGCTCCAGGCGGCCGACATCGTCATCTACAAAGCGAGCAAGGTGCCGGTCGGCAAAGACCAGGCTCCCCACCTCGAGCTGTCGCGGGAGATCGTGCGGGCCTTCAACAACCGATACGGACCGATCTTCCCCGAGCCGACGGCGGTCTTCACCGATGCCCCGGTGGTGCTCGGCACCGACGGGGTGAAGAAGATGGGCAAGTCCGCGAACAACACGATCCCGATCTTCGCCGAACCCGACGAGATACGGCGCATCGTGATGAACATGGTGACCGACCCCCAACGCATCAAGCGCACCGATCCGGGACGACCGGAGGTCTGCAACGTGTGCCAGCTGCATCGGTACTTCGGCGGGGACTATCTCCAGATCCAGGACGGTGAGCGGACGGCACGCACGGGCTGCGTCGACACCAAACAGCTGCTGGCGGAACGGATGATCGAGTTCTTCCGACCGATGCGCGAGAAGCGGGCGGCCCTCGCCGCCGACCCCGACGTGGTCGAGGCGGTACTCTCGGCCGGAGCCGCGAAGGTCAGGCCCATCCTGGAAGCGACACGGGCCGAGGTCCTGGAGGCGGTGGGAACCGGCAGGCCGGGAGTGCGAATTTCATGATCGAGCTGTTCCAGGGGGCGTGGGTCCGGGAGCGGCGCCTCCTCGCCCTGTTCCTCGTCACCGGCACGATCTACTTCGGCCTCCTCGCGATGGGGCTGATCCTGGACTTCCTCGTCCAGTTCGGCTCGATCATCACCGCCGTCTTCCTGGCCTGGCTCCTCGCGTTCCTGATCTCGCCGCTCGTCCATCGCATCCAGCGCTCGCTGCGCGTCGGTCGCGGCGTCAGCGGTTGGGGCTGCGTTCGGGCTCACCCTCATCGGCCTGGGCGCCTTCCTGCTCGTCATCGCGGCCGTCATGGTCGCCGACCTCGCCGACTTCATCGCCAGCTGGCCGTCCCGGCAGGACCTGATCGTGGCCCAGATCGAGGAGATCCAGGACGCGATCGGGATCCAGGACCCCGACGTCGCGATCCTGTTCGATCAGCTCGCCGACCAGATCGGGCAGCTCGGCGGCGAGCTGGCGGGATCGGCCGGGGCGATTGCCAGCGGCGCGTTCGGGGTCATCGGCACCCTGTTCCTGGTCGTCCTGCTGGCACTGTTCATGGTGCTCGACAGCCACCGGATCATGGTCTGGCTCAGCCGCCTGGTGCCGAGCCGCTTCCGCGACCAGTCGATCCTGTTCCAGGAGGGCGTGGCCCGCTCGTTCGGCGGGTTCCTGCGGGCCCAGACGGTGCTGGCCCTGATCATGTTCGCGCTGGTCATGATCGTCGGCTTCGCGGCCCGCGCCCTGGGCGGGATGGAGTACATCTTCGTGACCGCGGTCGTGTCCGGGCTGCTGATGTTCATCCCGATGATCGGTCCGCCGCTGGCCCTCATTCCCCCGATCTTCATCGCGTTCCTGACCAGCGAAAACTGGCTCGTGGCACTCGTCGCCGCCGCCGTGCTGGTCGTGGTCCAGGGCGTCCTGGTCAACGCCATTCAGCCGAAGATGATGCAGGAGCAGCTGGGCCTGCACCCCATCCTCCTGTTCCTCGGCCTGCTGGTCGGCGTCCAGCTGGCCGGCCTGTGGGGCGCCCTGTTCGGGGTGCCGATCCTGGCCGTCATCGTGATCCTGGTGAACCACTGGATGGACATCTACAGCCCCGAAGAGGCGGCCCTGGCCGACCTGGCGGAGGCCGAGCATCGGCACGAAGTGGCAAAGGCCGACGAGGTAGAGGAAGCGGTCGCGGAAGCTGACGCGGAAGCGGAGGCTGGGACGAGCCCTGGCCAAGCCGGGAGCTAGCCGGGCGGCGCAGTTCTCCCGGTGCTCAGCGCGACGGCGGTAGGCAGCGAGATCCCGAACACCGCGGCCACGGTCGCCGGACGGAGCACGTCGGCCGCCGGGCCGTCGGCCACGACACGTCCCTCGCTGAGCAGGATGGCTCGCGGGACGGAGAGCGCGGTGATGGCCGGGTCGTGGAGGACCGCGAGCACGGCCAGTCCGCGCGTCCGACGAAGCCGGTCGAGGGCGCTCAGCAGCGCGACCTGGTGCGCGAGGTCGAGATGCTGCGTCGGCTCGTCGAGCAGCAGCAGGCGCGGCTCCTGGGCGAGGACCATGGCCACCAGCACCCGCTGGCGCTCCCCGCCGGACAGCTCGTCGATGCGGCGGCCGACGAGATCTCGCGCGTCGGCGTCGACCAGCGCTCGCTCGACGGCGGCCGCGTCCTCCGGGCCGGCGCCGAACCGCGAGCGGGCATGCGGGGCACGGCCCATCTCGACCAGCTCCTCGACGCGGAACCCGTCCGGCAGCGAGGGCAGCTGGGGCAGGATGGCGACCCGTTGGGCCACCTCTCGGCGGGTCCACGCCCCCACCGGGCGGCCGTCGAGGGCCACGCGGCCGGAGCGCGGCGGCACCGTCCCGACGGCAAGCCGGAGCAGGGTGGTCTTGCCACTGCCGTTCGGGCCGAGGAGGGCCACCATCTCCCCCGGCGAGATGGCGAGGCTGACCCCGCGGAGCACCTCGCGGTCCGGACGGCCGCGGCGCCGGTAGCCGAACGTGACGTCGTCGAGCTCCAGCAGGGGCCCCACTGGTCGCTCGGTCGGTGGGCGGCCGGTCATGGGGTCGTCACGGCCGTCGCCGAACGGTGCAGCAGCCAGAGGAAGAACGGGGCACCGATGAGCGCGGTCACGACTCCGACGGGAACGCCACCGACCACCCGCGCGGCGAGGTCGGCGGTCACCAGCAGGGCGGCGCCACCCAGGCAGCTCATCGGCAGCAGGAGCCGGTGGTCGGGACCGATCGCCAGCCGCACGAGGTGCGGCACGACCAGCCCGACGAAGCCGATCGTCCCGGCCAGCGCCACCGCGGCGGAGGTCACGACCGTGGCCAGCAGGACGAGGCCGCGCCGGGCGGTCACGAGATCGACGCCCAGCCCGGCGGCCGCCTCGTCGCCGAGGAGTAGTAGGTTCAGCGTCCGCCAGCGCAGGAGGAGCAGCGCGGATCCGCCGAGGACGAGCGGTGCGGCGACCGCCAGCTCCGGGTACCCGGTCCCGCCCAGCGACCCGAGCAGCCACCCGACCACCGACGCGATGGCGCGGCCCGAGCTGACCAGCAGCAGGGCCACGCCGGCGGCAATGAGGGAGGACACGGCGTACCCGGTGAGGAGGAGGGTGACCATGCTCGACCTCCCGTCCTGTCGGGCGACGGCGAGCACGAGCGCCACCGCGCCCAGTCCGCCGAGGAAGGCCAGGACCTGGGCCAGGCCGATGCCCAGCCAGGCCGTGCCGGCACCAACCGCGAGGAACGGCAGGACGATCGGCGCGGTGATCGCGAGCACGGCCCCCAACGAGGCGCCGGCTGCGGCCCCGATGACGTACGGATCGGCCATCGGGTTGCGGAGCAGCGCCTGGAAGACGACGCCGGCGCAGCCGAGGCCGGCGCCGACGAGCACCCCGGCCAGCACCCGCGGCAGGCGGACCTCGAACAGGATCGTCGGAGCGGTGGAGGCCCAGTCTTCCACCACCGGGAAGCCGAGCCGCTGGGCGATGATCCCGATCGTCTCCGACAGGCCGACGTCCACGCTGCCGACCGCGACCGCCGCGAGAACGGCGATGACCACCAGTCCGATCCCGGCCCCGATCACGAGCGTGGCATGGCCGACGCTCGGTCCTCCAACCAGGGGGCGGACGGCTGCCGTCGCGCGCACGACCGTCAGTCGAAGCGGTCGGGATGGATGGCGCGGGCGAGCGCCTCGAGGCCGTCCACGATCCGTGGACCCGGTCGGGTGATGACCGGGTCCTCTTCAACCACCTGGATCGCACCGCTCGAGACCGCGGTCATCTCCCCCCAGCCGGGGCGCGCGGCCACCGACTCGGGCGTGATCGATGGGTCGTACGCGGCGTCGCCGAGCAGGATGAGCTCGGGATCGGCGACGACGAGATCCTCGAGGGCGATGGCCGTCGTGAGCGGATCGCCGACGATGGGATCCGCGCCCGCCGTGGTCAGCAGGTCGGCGAGGAACGAGTCCTCGCCCGCGGTGTAGATCGCACCCTCGAACAGGCCAACCTCGTAGAACGTCCGCGGGGTTGGCGCGTCCGCCACGGCCTCCTCGACCGCTTCGATTCGCGCCTCCATGTCGGCGACGACCGCATCGGCCTCCTCCGCCGCGTTGATGGCCTGACCGACGAGCTCGATGTTGTGGGTGACCTCGTGGAGGGTTTCGGGATACAGGACGATCACCGGGTAGCCGAGGTCGGCCAGCTCGGTGATGACCGCGCTCGGGGTCAGCTCGTTGCCGGCGGCCAGGATCAGGTCCGGATCGGCGGCGACCACCAGCTCGACGTCGACCACGGGACCGATGACGACGTCGGCGACGTCGGCGACGTCGGCCGGGTAGTCGTCGAAGTCGGTCACGCCGACCAGCCGGTCGCAGGCGTCGAGGGCACACACGATCTCCGTGTTCGACGGGGCGAGGCTGACGATCCGCTCGGGCTCGGCCGCGAGCTCGACCTCACGGTCGGCGTCATCGGTCAGGGTCTGGGGGTAGGTGACCTCGGCGACGGTCGACGGGCTCGCCGCGATGCTGGGCGCGGCGCTGTCAGAGGGACTCGCGCTGGCCGATGGTTGGCACGCAGCGGCCAGGACCAGGAGGAATGGAACGAGGAACCGGAAACGGGATGCCGACATGTGATGTCCTGCCCTTTCTCACGAGGGTGGAGACATCGCGTGCTGGCTGGGCGACCTGGCTTCCGGGCCTGGGCCCGGTTCACAGTTGCGGGACAGCGCCGGCCTTGCACCGGCTTCGCCATTTATCCGCCGGCCTTTCGGCGGCGGCACCCCACGCGGTCTTCGGTTGTCGGGCGATGCTACACCCCGGCGCCTACCTCGACGTGACCGTAGAGGGGGGTCTCGCGGGCGGTATCGGACAGCATGGGGTCGAGCATCTTCTGGATGGCGAGGGTGTGGGTGCAGCCGCCGGCCTGCTCGAAGAGGTGGCAGTCACAGTGCCAGCGCTCGCCGTCGAGAGAGACCTGGTGGGACCCGTTGTCGCCGGCGAAGGTCGCCCCGAGCCGATTGATCGTCACTCGATCGGGCTCGTGGGCGTAGCGCATCGCCTTCTCCACCTTGCCGATCATGCCCGAATGCACGATTGCTACTCCTCCAGGCGCCCAGGGCGCCCTGTTCAGGCGCCCGTCAGTCTGACCTGGCGAGCCGCTCTTTCAGCATTGCCAGCAGTGTAACCGGGGTGGGGTCGGTCTGGTAGAGGATCGCCAGGTACACGCTCACCAGGTCGCCCCAGGCCACCGCCGACATCACGCGGGCCAGCGGCGAGGGGCCTTCAGCCCAGACCGTGGCCCGATTGGTGGCTCGCTCCCCGAGCAGCTCCTCCACGACCCGATAGCGCGCGGTGATGTCCTCCGACTCGGTCGGGTCGCGGACCTCGATCACGAACGGGGCGTCGGCCAGCTCACGGGGGTTGAGCGAGCCTTCGATCGCGTTGTGGTTGGCCTCGGGCATCGCCTCGTACGACGCCCATGACTTCGCGTTCTCGTTGAACTGGGTCTTCCACCGTCGTGCGACCGGCGCCATCAGGTCGGCCCCATAGACGACCGGGATCCGGCCGAGGATGCTCCACGCCAGCTGCTTGGCGGGGTTGGCGTCGGTGTCGACGGTGGGGCCGAGGCGCTCCATGACCTCGTCGAGGATGGCGACCACTGGCCCGAGCGGGTCCGGGTCGGCCAGCAGGCCGGCCGCGCCGAGCAGCTCATGCAGGAGTCCGACCGACCATCCGAGCGCGGCCCGAGGCTGACCGGGCTGCTCGTAGCGGAGCCATGGCGTTCCGTCGGCCTCCGCCTGGCGCCCCAGCTGGCCGCCGGTGGCGACGACGACCAGCGGCAGGTTCCGGGCCCGAGCCTCCGCGGCGGCGGTCACCGTCTCGATCGTCTCCCCCGAGTGCGATGCGGCCACGACCAGGGTCCGCTCGCCCAGGCCGGAGGGAAGGTGGTAGTCGCGCTGGATGAGCAGTGGGACCCGCAGCCGCTCCCCGGCGGCGGCGGCCACCAGGTCGCCCCCGATCGCCGATCCGCCCATCCCGAGCAGAACCACCACGTCCACGTCCCGATGGCGGTCGGTGAGGGCCAGCCCCGTTGCCGCCTGCCGCGCGCCGGCGAGCTGACGCGGCAGAGCGCGAACGCGGCCGAGCATGTCGTCCCGATCGATGCGGGCCACGAAGGCCGGCCCGTCGAGGGTGATGGCCTCGTCGAACGGGGGCGGTGCGTCGGAGTCGGGTCCCTCGTCGCCTTCGGGTCGGCGGCCGGGCTCCTCGTCGGGATGCTTGTAGCCGAAGAAGTCGCGGGCGTCCGTCATCAGGCGCTGACGTGGGGACTCATGCCGGTGCGGCGGCCGCGGTCGCGATCCGGCGACCTTCCTCCAGCAGGCTCTCTACGTCCCCCGGCTGAGCGGGCCTCGACGTAGATGCGGAGCAGGGCCTCCGTGCCGCTGAAGCGGATGAGGAGCCACGACTCGTCGTCGCGGTAGAACTTGAAGCCGTCCCCGGTGTCGAGGGCCTGGCGGCGGACGACCGCCGCCCCGCCGAGCTCGGTCGGCGCCTCGTCCTGGAGGCGGGCCAGCGTATCGCGCTTGATGGCCGGATATTCCTCGCGGCTGAACCGGACGTCGATCCGGTTGTAGTACGACGGCCCGGCAATGGCCTGCAGCTCGGCGAGGACCTCGGACGCGCGGCGGCCGCGGGACAGCCACAGGTCGAGCAGGAACAGCCCCGCCGCCAGCCCGTCCCGTTCGGGAATGTGCATCCCGAACCCGAACCCGCCCGACTCCTCGCCCCCGATCACCGCCCGCGTCTCGGCCATCTTCGGCCCGACGAACTTGAATCCCACCCCGGTCTCGTGGGCCACGGTGCCGTATCGCTCGGCAAGGCGCTGGGCCATGGACGTGGTCGTCACGGTGTAGACCGCCGGACCGATCTGGCCCCGCACCTCGAGCAGGTACCAGTACAGCAGGCCGTAGACCTGCAGCTGGTTGACGAACACCCCCTCCTCGGTCGCCATCCCCACCCGGTCGGCGTCGCCGTCGAACGCGATACCGATGTCCGCGCCCCAGCGCGGGATCTCCTCGAGCCACTCGTCGATGTTGGGGCGGATCGGCTCGGGGTTGACCCCACCGAAGAACGGGTTCCGTTCGGTGTGGAGCTCGCGGATGGTCAGGCTGCCGCCATCGAGGAGGCGGCTGAACCAGCCGGCGCCCGAGCCCCACATCGGCTCCACCAGGACCTTGCCGCTGGAGGCTCGGATGCGCTCGAGATCGACGATCGACGCCAGCTGGTCGCGGAAGCGCGGGTACGGGTCGAACGTCTCCACCAGCCCCGCCGCCACCGCGTCGTCGTAGTCCCGGCGGGGCGGGAGCTCGTCTTCGGGGTACCGATCCATGGTGGCCTCGATCGCCGCCAGCATGGCCGGGTCAGCCGCGCCGCCGGTATCGGCCTTGACCTTGAAGCCGTTGTCGGTCCACGGATTATGGCTCGCCGTGATCACGATGCCGGCCCCGGCTCCCAGCTCGCGGGTGAAGAAGGACACGACCTGGGTCGGGACCGACCCTGGCGGGATGAGGCTGCGGATGCCGTGCGCGGCGAGGACCTCGACGCAGGCCCGCGCGAAGTGCTCCGAGGCGAAACGCCGGTCATGGGCAACGACCACCGCCCGGTCGGCGGTTCCCAGCTCGGTGAGGTAGTCGGCCACCCCGCGGGCACAGCGGCGAACGTTGTGGAACGTGAATTCCTCGGCGATGGCCGCACGCCAGCCATCCGTCCCGAAGCGAATCGTGGTCACGGGCAGGCTTATGGTAGCCGCCCGTCGGCGGTGCTCGTCACCTCCTCGAGGGCTGCCTGCACGACGGCGACGAGCGGACGAAGCGGGCGATCGGCGGCCACCGCGATCGGGTCTCCGGCCACGAGGGTCAGCCGGGAGAATGGCAGCGGCAGCAGCTGCCGGTCCCATCGACCAGTGAGTCGGAGCGCGGGGCGGGCGTGGACGGCCACCGGAAGGACCGGCAGGCCGGACTGGCGAGCGACGATGAGCACGCCGGGCTTCGCGACCCGGTACGGCCCCCACGGCCCGTCGGGCGTGACCACCAGCGAAAAGCCGGTGCGACCCAGGTCACCCAGCCGGCGGGCGAGGGCGCGTGCCGCCTCGCGATCCTGCTCGGCCGGGAGCCGGAGGATCTCGACCTGGCCCGGAGAGCGGGCCAGGCGTTCGAAGATCGTCGCGATCACCGTCCCCCGTGGCGTGTCGGTCGTGAACGAGGCGTGCGGCAGGTCGCCCCGTCGAGCGGCGGCCATGACATACAGGCCCAGGTTGTACTCGTGCCAGAAGGCGAGGACCACCGCGTCACGGGTGACCGGACCGATGCGCGCCGTGCGCGCCACGAGGCGCAGGTACGCCGCCAGGAGCCGGCCCCAGAGACGAGCCCTAGAGGTAGCGGTCGCCGGTCGCCTCCCCGATCTCGTCGAGGATGGGCTTGATCTCCTCCGCCCGGTCGCGGGCGCAGACGAGGAGCGCGTCGGGGGTGTCCACGATGATCACGTCCCGCAGGCCGACGGTGACCACCAGTCGCTCCCCGCCGTGGACGAGGACCCGCTGCGATCCGCGGTCGAGGTGCTCCCCGGAGGCCACCAGGCTCTTGCCGCTCTGGCGGCTGAGGGCCTCCAGCAGCGCCGACCAGGAGCCGATGTCGGACCAGCCCGCGTCCAGCGCGACGACCGCCATCCGGCCCTCGGCGGCCGCCGGCTCGGCGATGCCGGCGTCGATGCTGATGGCGGGGAGTGGCTCGAGCAGGGCACGGGCATCGGTCTGCCAGCCGGGCGTGCGCGGGATGCGAGCCACCTGGTCGAGGGCCTCGGCCAGTGGGGGCTGGTACTTCTCGAGGGCCTGGCGGAAGGCATAGCCGCTCCACACGAACACGCCCGCGTTCCACAGCGCCCCCGCCGCGACGAGCTCCTTCGCCGCCTTCGCGTTCGGCTTCTCCACGAACTCGGTGACGGCCGCCGTCCCGGTGGCGAACAGCTGCTCGCCCCGGATGACGTAGCCGTAGCCGGTGGCCGGGTGGCCGGGGATGACGCCCAGGACGACGAGGTATCCCCGCTCGGCGGTGACCACCGCCTCGCGGATGGCGGCGACGAAGGCGTCGGCATCGGCCACGTGGTGGTCGGCGGGCAGGACGATGGCCACCTCATCGGTCTGGCGCCGGGCGAGGAGCGACCCGAGGGCGGCCGCCACCGCCGTGGAGCGGGCCAGGGGCTCTCCCAGGATGTTCCCCTCCGGCAGCTGAGGGAGCTGCCGCTGCGTGGCGTGGACGTGGGACTCGGCGGTGATGACGTAGATGTCGTGCGGCTCGAGGAGCGGCTCGAGGCGGGCGACCGTCTGCTGGAGCAGGCTCGCCTCGCCGGTGAGCGGGAGCAGCTGCTTCGGGGTCTTCCGTCGCGAGAGCGGCCACAGCCGGGTGCCGGACCCGCCGGCCATGACGAGGGCGTACATCGGTGACCGGCCCTCAGCCGTTGTCGGCCAGGGTCTCGGCCTCCAGCCGCTCGCCGAGCTCGGTCGTGCGCCGGTAGGCAGCCCACACCGCGTCGGACAGGACGGTGCGGAGGCGGCCCTTCTCGAGCTCGTAGATCGCGGCCGCGCTCGTCCCGCCGGGCGAGGTCACCGCGTTGCGCAGCTGCGCGGGATGCAGGTTGGAGGCAGCCGCGTACTCGCTCGAGCCGACCAGGGTCTCGGCCACCAGGTCGTGGGCCAGGTCGCGGGGGAAACCGAGGTGCACGCCGGCGTCGACCAGCGCCTCCATGACCGCGAACAGGTAGGTCGGGCCCGTGCCCGACAGGGCGGTGGCCATGGCCACGAAGTCCTCGTCGTCGACCTGGCGCTCGTCGCCCAGGGCGCGGAGGACGGCGCGGGCACGGTCGCGTTGCGCCGCGCTGCACGCGGGCGAGGCGGTCCACACCGCGATCCCCTTGCGGATCTGGGCCGGCGTGTTGGGCATGGCTCGCACCACCGCCGCGTGCGCAAGACCCGTGGCCAGCGTCTTCAGGGTGGCGCCCGCGACGATGGAGAGCACGACCTGGCCATCGGCCAGGACCGGCCCCAGCTCGCGCATCACGCTCCGCAGCATCTGCGGCTTGACCGCCAGCACGACGATGTCCGCATCCGCGACCGCATCGCGGTTGCGCGCCACGACCGAGATGCCGTGCTGGGCGCCGAGGGCCGTCCGTCGCTCTCGACGCGGATGGGACGCGACCAGGTCCGCCGGGCGTACCGCCTTGTCGGCAAGCAGGCCGGTGATCATGGCCTCGGCCATCACACCCGCCCCCACGATCCCGACCTTCATCGCGCGCCGGTCGGTCATGCGTCGCCCACGGGCCCGGGCTCCTGGACGGCAACCTCCGTGCCGCGCAGATCCCGGGCAGCCGCCAGCTCATCCGCGGGCGCCTCGCAGCGCTCGAGGAGGCCGACGGCAATGGTCGCCAGCTTGCGGGCGGCAGTCACGTTGCCCAGCTCCAGTTCGGCACGGCCCATCCCGTAGGCGGCCAGGCCCTCCTCGCGCTCGGCGCCGAGGTCACGGGCCTCGCTGATCGCCTCGGCATAGTACCGCCGGGCACTGGCCGGGTCGCCGCCCGCCACGCGCAGGTCGCCGATGCGACGCGCCGCTCGGGTCGACTGGAGTGCCATCTCCGCGCGCTCGAAATGCCACAGCGCGCGATGGGCCCACAAATCGGCCACCCACCATGCCTCGGCGGCGATCCCCGCCTCCGCCGCCGCCATGGCGGCCGCTCCCGCTCGTTTCTGGTCCCCGTCCCGCTCCGCGTCGAGGTACGGCACGGCGAGCGGGGCGCGACGGAGCGCGACGGGCAGGTCGGGGAGGCGCTCGACCGGCTCGGGCTTCGCGCCGGCCAGACCGCGGAGCCACCGGGCGAACCGGCTCATCGGCCCGGGCGGGGGCGGTCCCCATCGGACTGGGACAGATGCGGCCACGGGGGGCGAGTGTAGGGGCTGGTCTCCGGGCCGACCACCGCTCAGGGGTATTCGGGGCCGCGGGGGCAGGCTACTATCGGCGCTTCAACCCGGTCGACGAGTACTCGACCGCCGTTCGCACAGGAGAATCACATGCGTCGCCCACACGTTTTCTCTGTCCTCATCATTCTCATCGGACTCATCCTTGCCGCGTGCGCCTCCCCCTCGGGTAGTGGTGAACCTGGTGCCTCAGCCGGCGGCGAGCCGCCTGCGCAATCCGAAGAGCCCGGCCAGAGCCAGTCCGGTGGCGGTGGCGGTGGCGGCGGGACCGGCAGCGGCTCGGTCCAGTTCGAGATGAGCGGCGGTCACAGCGTGAGCGACGAGCTGCCGTTTGCCGGTAACTTCGCCTACTTCCAGCAGGCCGGCGTCTCGTTCCTCGTCTTCACCGACGACACGGATGCCACCGAAGCGAACGGGGTGATCATCACCATCGGTCCGGAGGGCGATGACGCGAACAACGTATTCCAGTACGTCACCGAGGACCTCGTCATCCCGGCCGCGGACTGCGACTGGAACATCACTCAGCACGACGAAGACGGCGCCGCCGGCAGCTTCGAGTGTTCCGACCAGGCCGGCTTCTCGGCCACCGGGGGAGCGGTCCTCGGGATCAACATCAGCGGGGACTTCCAGGCCAGCAACTAGCGGATCAGGTTCCCTGCTGCCAGGAGGCGGCGTAGGCGACCTGCTCGTCGGTGGGCCGGTCGATGGCGATCCCCATGCTCGCCAGCTTGAGGCGTGCCACCTCCTGGTCGATCTCGAGCGGGATCTCGTAGACCCGCGGCTCGAGCTCGGCGTGGTGCTGGCTGATCCACTCCACGCCGAGGGCCTGGTTGGCGAATGACAGGTCCATGACCAGGCTGGGGTGGCCCTCGGCCGCCGCCAGGTTGACCAGCCGGCCCTCCGCCAGCAGGTAGATCCGCCGGCCATCGGCCAGGCGGTACTCGCGGGTCGACGGGCGCACGTCTCGCTGCTCGGCGGCCATGTCGTCGAGCGCGGGCAGGTCGTACTCGTCGTTGAAGTGGCCGGCGTTGGCCAGGATCGCGCCATCACGCATCAGGCGGAAGTGGTCGCCGCCGAACACGTGCAGGTTGCCGGTGGCGGTGATGAACAGGTCGCCAGCTTCGGCGGCATCGAGACTGGTCATGACCCGGAAGCCGTCCATCGCCGCCTCCAGGGCCCGGATCGGATCGATCTCGACGATGACGACGTTGGCCCCCATCCCATGCGCCCGGGACGCGATGCCCCGCCCCACCCAGCCGTAGCCGCCAACGACGACCGTCTTGCCGGCGATCAGGACGTTGGTCGCGCGCAGGATGCCGTCGATCGCGCTCTGCCCCGTGCCGTAGCGGTTGTCGAACAGGTGCTTGGTGAGGGCCTCGTTGATCGCCAGGATCGGATAGCGCAGCGCGCCGTCGGCGGCCATCGCCCGCAGCCGGATGACGCCGGTCGTCGTCTCCTCGGTCCCGCCCCTGACTTCGGTCAGCAGGTCGGACCGATGCTTGTGCAGCTCCCCGACGAGGTCGGAACCGTCATCCATGGTCAGCTGGGGCCGATGGTCGAGGGCGGCGTTGATGTGGCCGTAGTAGGTGTCGCGGTCCTCGCCCTTGATCGCGAACACCTCGATGCCGTGGTCGCTGACCAGCGCGGCGGCGACCTCGTCCTGGGTCGACAGCGGGTTCGAGGCGCACAGCACCACGTCCGCGCCCGCGGCGGCCAGGGTCCGCGCCAGGTTGGCCGTCTCGGCCGTGACGTGGAGGCAGGCGCTGACCCGCCAGCCGTCAAGCGGCCGCTCGGCGGTCAGGCGGTCGCGGATGCCGGCCAGGACCGGCATCTGGCGGTCTGCCCACTCGATGCGCAGCGCGCCCTCGTCGGCCAGTCCAGGGTCTCGAATGTCGCTCACGGTGCCTCCATCATCGGTTCGGTCCTCGGTCGGTTCGGGGCCAGCTCCAGCGCAGGGCTGCGCGAAGCGGGCGGATGAGATCCCAGCCGCCGGCGCGACGATAGGCGACCCACTCGCCGAGGCGGCAGTACTCACCGTACCCCAGCCGGGCATAGGCCGCGATCGCCGGCTCGTTGTCGGCGTAGACATTGAGGGCGACGTCCGGGACGCGGCCCAGCAGCTCGGCCGTGACGCCGGAGGTGGCGGCCTTGGCGTGGCCCTGGCCACGGTGGCCGACGTGGGTCAGGACGTTGCCGACGACCGCGATCCCCTCCGCCTCGTTGATGACGTGGGTCCCGGCGGCCGCGACCAGTCGCCCACCGACGCGGACCCCGTAGTAGACCCCGTCCTCCAGGATGGAGGCGGGAAACCCACCGCCCAGGCCGAGCTGGTACAGCCGGTTGAGGTCACCGATATCGGCCGGTACCAGGCGCTCGGCGCCGCTCGCCACCGGGCGGAACGTCGCCCCGGTCGACGACCATCCGGAGCAGGCCGGCCGGCAGGTCGACGCGGTAGAGCTCGCTGAAGGCGGAGGCGAGGTCGTGGCGGGCCTGGACGAAGGCGTAGCGCGGGCGAACGACGGACGACAGGATGGCCCGGCAGGCATCCGGGTCGCCCATCAGGAACAGCGGCTGCGGTGGCAGGCCCATGTGCTGCATGGCCAGGCCGCGCGGCCGGCCGGCTTCGTCGTAGGCCATCCCCCACACCGCCCGCCGACGAGCGGCGGCATCGAGATCACCGAGGGCGTACGCGGCGTACAGGCGGTCGGTCCGAAGGAAGACGGCGGCCTCTTCCCGGTCGGTGACCGGGCGGGCGTGCCAGGCGGTGGCCGACGCCGTGGTCATCCGTTAGCCCGTTCGCGTATCGGTCAATAGGTGAGCAGGGCGTGGATGGCGAACTGCGAGAGTCGCTCGCGCCCGCGGAGGGCGCTGAGCTCGACCATGAACGACAGGCCGGCGACTTCCCCACCGAGGCGCTGGACGAGCTCGATGGTGCCCATCACCGTCCCGCCGGTGGCGAGCAGGTCGTCGACGATCAGGACCCGCTGCCCGGCCTGGATGGCATCGCGGTGGATCTCCAGGGTGGCCGTGCCGTACTCGAGCGCGTACTCGACCTCGATCGTCTCGGCCGGCAGCTTCCCGAGCTTGCGGACCGGGACGAATCCCGCCTGCAGCTGATAGGCGATCGGTGCGCTGAAGATGAACCCGCGGGACTCCATCCCGACCACGAGGTCGATCGGCGTGCCGCGGACCTGCTCCACCATCCGGTCGACGACCTCGCGGAACGCAGCCGGGTCCTTGAGCAGGGTGGTGATGTCGTAGAACAGGATGCCCGGCTTGGGGAAGTCGGGGACCTCGCGGATGAGCTTCCGCAGGTCGTCGGTCGAGGTGACGGTCACCGGAGGAGTCTAGTCGGCACGGAGAGGCGCTCGCAATCGCGTCCGCCGCACCCGATTGCGGCGCGATCGCGCCGCCCGCGCGAGCCGGACCATTGGCCCATCGTGCCCAGGACCCGGGCGGGCTAGGGTCGGAATCGATGTCGACCGGACGAACGCGCCGGCGGGTGGAACGCCTCCTGCCCGGCTTCATCTTCGTGTCCTCGGTCGGAGTCGCGATCCTCGTGCTGCTCTCCAGCTGGATGCAGCCGCGCCAGTTCATGGTCACCAGCGCGATCACGGCGGTGCTCGTGATGCTGGCCGCGGCCCAGGGCGTGATGCTGTGGCAGCGGGTCACCGCCGCCAGCCGCGCCGGGGCCCACCTGGCCGGCCTGGAATCCGAGGAGGGGACGTTCCGCGCCCTGGTGGAGCGGCTGCCGGCCGCGCTGTACATCGCCGGCTTCGGTCCGGAGGCGACCTGGAACTACGTCAGCCCGCGGATCGAGTCCCTCCTCGGCTTCAGCGCGCAGGAGTGGATGGCCGACTCCACGCTGTGGATGCGGCAGATCCATCCGGACGACCGGGCCCGCGTCCAGCAGGAAGAGGACGAGGACTGGAGCCGCGAGGCGGGAGTGGTGAGCGCCAGCGAGTACCGCATGCTCTCCCGCAACGGACAGGTGGTCTGGATTCGGGACGAGGCGGTGATCATCGCCGACGAGCACGGCGTGCCGGCATTCTTCCGCGGCTACATCGTCGATATCACCGACCAGAAGAACGTCGAAGAGGCGCTCCGCCAGAGCGAGGAGCAGACGCGCCGGATCATCGAGACGGCGAGCTACGCGTATATCGCCATGGACCGTGACGGGGCGGTCATCGACTGGAACACCGCCGCGGAGCAGACGTTCGGCTGGAGCCGCGACGAGATGATCGGCCGGCAGCTGGCCGATCGGATCATTCCCCTCGAGCAGCGCGACGCGCACCGGCTCGGGATCGCCCGCTTCCACGAGACCGGGGAGGGGCCGGTCCTCGGCACCCGGTTCGAGGTCAACGCCCTGCACCGTGACGGGCGGGAGTTCCCGGTCGAGCTCACGATCTGGGCGGTTGGGGCGGGAGAATCGGTCAGCTTCTCGGCCCTCGTCCACGACATCACCCTCCGCAAGGAGCTCGAGCGCCAGCTCCAGCACCAGGCGTTCCACGATTCGCTGACCGGGCTGGCGAACCGGGCCCTGTTCGCGGACCGCCTCGCGCACGCCATGGCCCGCCAGCGCGCGAAGCGGTCACTGGCCGTCGTGTTCCTCGACCTCGACGACTTCAAGACGGTGAACGACAGCCTCGGTCACGCGGCGGGTGATCAGCTCCTCACCGCCGTCGCGGAGCGGCTGCGCGGCGTGATGCGGCCCGAGGACACGGTCGCCCGCTTCGGTGGCGACGAGTTCGCGATCCTGCTCGAGGAGACGAACCGCGAGTCCGCCCGCCGGGTGGCTGAGCGGGTGCTCGCCGCCCTTCGCTCCCCGTTCGACCTGCAGGGCAAGCAGGTGTTCGCCCGGGGCAGCGCCGGGGTGGCGGTGACCCAGGCAGGCACGTCCGCGGATGACCTGCTTCGTCACGCCGACCTGGCGATGTACACCGCCAAGGCGCGCGGCAAGGGCCGGATCGAGTTCTTCGAGCCGCGGATGCACCTCGCCGTCATCCGCCGGCAGGAGCTGCGGACCGAGCTCGAGCACGCGATCAGCCGCGGTGACTTCGTCCTGCACTACCAGCCATTCGTGGACCTGCGCAACGGCCGGCTGGCCGGCCTCGAGGCCCTCGTTCGCTGGCGGCATCCCGAACGCGGGCTCATCGAGCCGGCCGAGTTCATCCCGGCCGCCGAGGAGACGGGTCTCATCGTCCCGCTCGGGGCGTGGGTCGCCGGGGAAGCGTGCCGCCAAATGGCGGACTGGGACGCGGCGAACGCGCTGCCGGTCACGAACGGCCACCGGCCCCTGGTCAGCGTCAACGTCTCCACCCGCCAACTCGCGAATCCGCACCTGGTCGACATGGTGGCCGGCGCCCTGGGCGACGCCGAGCTGGCCCCGGGCCGCCTGCTGCTGGAGGTCACCGAGAGCGCGTTGATGGCCGACGTGGCCGATACCGAGGAGACGCTGATCCGCCTCCGTGGCCTCGGCGTCCAGCTGGCGATGGACGACTTCGGGACCGGCTACTCATCGCTCAGCTACCTCGAGCGGTTGCCGGTGGACCTGCTGAAGATCGACCGATCGTTCACGGCCTCACTTGGGGACGACCGGGAGGTGCCGGTCCTCCTCCGCTCGATCATCAAGCTGGGCCAGACGCTCCGCCTCCAGGTCCTCGCGGAGGGGATCGAGCGCGGCGACCAGGTCGTGCGCCTCCGGGAGCTGGGCTGCCGCCTGGGCCAGGGCTACCACTTCTCGCCGCCCCTCCCCGCCGACGCGGTGCCCGAGGCCCTCGCCCACAGCTGGGAGAGCTCGCTCAGCGCCTGACCGGGCACCACGATCCCCGCCCTGTCGGCTGAACGACAGCGCGACCGTCGCCCCGCCGCTAGGGATCCGGATCCGCCTGGACCGATGCTGCGCAGCACCTTCCCAACCGCAATCACCGGGAGACCCGACCAATGACCACCATCTCGTATCCCACCACCAACACCGGATCGGCGGTCCTTGGAGCCATCGGCGGGGCGCTCGCGATGCTCGTCCTGGTCGCCGTCATCGCCCTCGTCGCCATGAACCTTGGAACCCCAGCCGCTCCGGCCCACGACCTGGTCCAGAACACGACCCCGATCTACGTGGACACGACCCCCCTGTCGGGACCGTCGATGTACTGAGGCTTCCCTTACTGGCCCTCCAAGCCGGGAAGTACGAGACCCGGGAGCAATCCCGGGTCTCGGCGTGTCCGGGTCGCGGCCGGCCTCAGCTCGTGGCGAGCCTCCGGAGCACGGTCTGCAGCACGCCGCCCTGGCGGTAGTACTCGACGTCCACCGGTCCATCGAGGCGGACGACGGCCGGGAAGGTGCGGACCACCCCGTCCTCGCCGTGGGCCTCGACCTCGAGCCGCTGGCGCGGCTGCAGGCCGGCGGCGATGCCGCGGATGGTGAACGTCTCGCGACCGGTCAGGCCCACCGTGTCGGCGTCCCCGCCATCCGCGAACTGCAACGGCAGGATGCCCATCCCCAGCAGGTTCGACCGATGGATCCGCTCGTACGACGCGGCGATCACGGCCTTCACGCCCTGGAGGAGCGGTCCCTTCGCCGCCCAGTCCCGTGAGGAGCCGGAGCCGTACTCGCGGCCTGCCAGCACGATCAGCGGAATCCCGGCGGCGAGATATCGCTGCGACGCCTCGTAGATCGTCGTCCGCTCCCCGCTCGGGAAGTGCTCGGTGACGTTGCCCTCGGCGTCGGCCACGAGCCGGTTGCGCAGCCGGATGTTCGCGAACGTGCCGCGGACCAGCACCTCGTGATGCCCGCGCCGCGCCCCGTAGGAGTTGAAGTCACGCGGCTCCACGCCGTGCTCGATCAGCCACTGCCCGGCGGGGCTGGTCTGCGGGATGGAACCCGCCGGCGAGATGTGGTCAGTCGTGACCGAGTCCCCCATCCACGCCAGAACCCGGGCGTCCACGATGTCCGCCAGCGGCGGCGGCTCGGCGCCCAGCCCGTCGAAAAATGGCGGCCGGGCGACGTAGGTCGACGAGGAATCCCACGCGTACCGCCCGCCCTCCGGGACCGGCAGCTCGCGCCAGTGATCGTCCCCGTCAAAGACCGATGCGTACTCGCGGCGGAAGATGTCCGACCGCACTCGCTCGGCCACCACCGCATCGACCTCGTCAGCGGTGGGCCACAGGTCGGCGAGAAACACCGATGCGCCATCGGCGCCGACACCCAGCGGCTCGGTCGTCAGGTCGAGGTCGATCCGTCCGGCCAGCGCAAACGCCACCACCAGCGGCGGCGAGGCGAGGTACGAGGCACGGGTCAGCGGATGGATGCGGCCCTCGAAGTTCCGGTTGCCGGACAGGACCGATACCCCCACCAGGTCGGTCTCCTCCACCGCGGCCGCGATCGGCTCCGCCAGCGGGCCGGAGTTGCCGATGCAGGTCGTGCAGCCGAAGCCGACGAGGTGGAAGCCCAACGCCTCGAGCGGCTCCATCAGGCCGGCGTCGCCGAGGTACTGGGTCACCACCTTCGATCCGGGTGCGAACGAGGTCTTCACCCACTTCGGCACAGTCAGCCCGCGCTCGACGGCCTTCTGGGCCACCAGCCCGGCGGCGACCATGACCGAGGGGTTCGAGGTGTTGGTGCAGGACGTGATGGCGGCGATGAGCACCGATCCGGAGCGGAGCGAATCGGTCGTGCCGTTCAGGCGGACCGTTGCCGATCGGTCCAATGCATCGGCGTAGACCGTCCGGAAGTTCTCCGGCAGCCCCGGCAGCGACACCCGGTCCTGCGGCCGCTTCGGCCCGGCCAGGGAGGGCTCGACATCGGCCAGGTCCAGTGACAGGGACTCGTTGAAGACAGGCTCCGGCGAGGCATCGGTCCGGAACAGGTGCTGGGCCCTGGCGTAGGCCTCGACCCGGGCAACGACCTCGTCAGATCGGCCGGTCATGCGCAGGTAGCGGACGGTCTCGTCGTCGACCGGGAACAGGGTGGCCGTGGCCCCGAACTCGGGGCTCATGTTGCTGATCGTGGCCCGGTCGGCCAGCCCCAGGCGCGACAGGCCGGCGCCGTGGAACTCGACGAACTTACCGACCACTCCGTGGGCACGGAGCATCTCGGTAACGGTCAGGACCAGGTCGGTGGCTGTGGTGCCGGGTCGCAGCGCCCCGTCAAGGCGGAAACCGACGACCGTGGGGAGCGGCTGGTACAGCGGCTGGCCGAGGAGCGCTGCCTCGGCCTCGATCCCGCCCACGCCCCAGCCGACGACACCCAGGCCGTTGATCATGGTCGTGTGGGAGTCGGTCCCGACCAGGGTGTCGGGGAAGGCAGTCAGCGTGCCGTCCGGGTCGGGGCGGGCGGTGACCACGTCGGCGAGGTACTCGAGATTGACCTGGTGGACGATCCCGGTCCCCGGCGGCACGACCCGGAAGTTGGCGAACGCGCCCTGCGCCCAGCGGAGGAGCGCGTACCGCTCCCCGTTGCGCTCGTACTCGCGCTCGACGTTGATCAGGAACGCGGCGTCGGAGCCGTACTGGTCGACCTGGACCGAGTGGTCGATGACCAGGTCGGCGGGGACGAGGGGGTTGACGCGGTCGGGGTCGCCACCCATGTCCGCGATCGCGTCGCGCATGGCGGCCAGGTCCACGACGCACGGGACGCCGGTGAAGTCCTGGAGAATGACCCGCGCGGGGAGGAACGGCAGCTCGGTGGTGCCCGGGTCGGTGTCCGGGCGCCAGCCGGCCAGCGTTGCCAGGTCGTCGGAGGTGACCAGGCCACTCCCCGACGCCGCGTGCCGCGCGGCATTCTCGATCAGGACCTTGACGGTGTACGGCAGCCGGTCGAGGTCCTGGATGCCGAGGGCGGTGAGGTCGTAATACCGATACGAGCTCTCGCCGACCCGCAGCGTCGCGCGCGCAGCCGAAGGATCGGGCAGGGGTTGGGTCGTCACGATCGCGCCTCCTCAGTCGATGCTGATCGGCGCCGGACGGGTGCGCCCGTCCCGGGTCGAGATTCGCGTTCGAGTATACGCCTCAGGTGTCGCCGCGCAGCCGCGCGTAGGTGATCAGGTCGCGGTAGGCGCCGGCACGGTATTGGGAGCCACGGGCAACGCCCTCGCGGAGGAAGCCGGCCTTCTCGAGCGCGCGCTGTTCGGGGAGGTTGTCGACGTCGGTCTGGGCCTCGACGCGGTTGGCATCGGTCTGTTCGAACAGGTAGTCAGCGAGCATGCGCTGGGCGAACGATCCGTAGCCCTGGCCGCGGGCTTCGGGGATGATCGCGATCCCGATATTCCATGCCCGGCACAGCGGACCGGGTCCGTAGAAGACCTCGTGCCAGCCGACGGTGCCGATGGGTGCGCCATCGGCAACCCGCTCGACGAGCATCTCGCCGCTCCGCTCGTTGCGGAGCGGGCCTTCAGCCAGGGCAGAGCGGACGCTGGAACGGTCGCCGGACCCCAGCCCAAAGTCGTTGAACTCGCCGCGGATCTCGGGTGAGGCGGCCCACGCGTCCAGCAGGTCGGCGTCGTCGAGGGTCGCATCGCGGAGTCGGATCGGATTCACGCCGCTGGCTCCTCCTCGGGAGGGCCATCGTCGCCGATCACGTCACGGCCGTGGAGCCGGATCGTCCGGAGGTAGAGGAACAGCGACGGAGCGATGAACGCGGCGGCGGCCAGCATCGCGGCCGGGGTGCCGGCGCTGACCGCCAACGCGCCCAGCAGCGGGCCGCCCGCGATCTGGCCGACCGCATCGGTCTGGGCGTTGAGGGACATCACCGTGGCCCGCACGTTCGGGGTCAGGCTCTGGTTGATCCAGGCCGTGCTGATCGGGATCGTCACCCGGCGCATGACCCGCGCGACCAGGTACGCCGCGACGGCCATCTCGAAGCTCACGGCCAGCCCGAACACGACCATGGCCACCATCAGGGCGGCGTCCATGCCCAGCAGGGCGCGGGCGGTCGCGACGTGGCTGTCGGTGTCCACTCGTCGGCGCGCGACCTCTGCGACGGCGATGCTGGTCAGGAGGGTGGTGACGCTGATGAGGCCGAACCAGGCGATCGGCGGCAGCTCGACGATCGTCGGGAACGTGAAGTTGTCGAGGAGGTGGAACTCCCACAGCCGGTCGAAGGTCTCGCTCGCGCCCGCCCCGAGGAAGGTGATGAGCAGGATGGTCAGCAGCACCGGGCGGGCGCGGACGGTCCGGATCCCGGCAGTGAGCGTATCGCCCATCGTTCGCGCCCGGCTCCGGTCGCCGCGCGGTTCCGGCGCGTAGTGGTCCTCGGGCATGAACGCGACCAGCGTGGCCGCGATCACCAGGAAGCCGATGCCTCCGACCACCATCGGCACCGCCAGCCCGAACGCTGATCCGAGCAACGCGCTGCTGACGATCCCAAGCGCGGCAGCGCCGTAGCCGAGCTGGGAACCGCGCAGGTAGGTCTGCCCCACCTCGTGGCCCCCGAGCTCGTCCGCGATCCAGGCCTCCGTTGCACCGGACTGGAACGTGGCACCCAGGCCCCACAGGACCTGGGCCAGCAGGATGGGCAGGAAGACCGGGACCAGGCCCCAGAGGATGAAGCCGGCACCGATGAACAGGCAGCCGATGATGATCGAGAGCCGGCGGCTGACGGTGTCGGCCACGAGGCCGGTCGGAACCTCGAACACGAGGGCCGCGATCTCGAGGGCGGTGCCGACCAGGACCAGCTGGAGCGCATCGAGGCCCGCCACCTGGATGCCGTACAGGGCGCCGGCCGTGAACACCAGCATGTAGCAGTAGAACTCCGCCCCCTCGAGCCAGAGGTAGACGGCATAGGCGCGCCGCGCGGAGCGCGGCCTCACGCGGCGCGAACCGCGGCGAGCGCCTTCAGGACGGTGTCGATCGGGTTCCGGCCGCGCGCCAGCGGGATGCGGACCTGGTTCGAACCGGCCACCGGACGGAATCCGGCGACGGTCAACGCGCGGGTCACCACCGCGCGATCGTAGCGGCGCCACTTCAGGGTCAACCGACCCTCGTCCACGTGGACCTCGGACACGCCGGCTGCTTCGGCCGCCACCCGCACCGCGACCGCCCGGAAGAGGCCCTCGACCTCGGACGGGATCGGTCCGAATCGGTCGAGGAGGTGGGCGCGGAGCGCCTCGGCATCGTCATCGGTCTTGACCTGGGAGAACCGCCGATAGATCTCGAGCTTGGCGCCGGCGGCGCTCACGTAGGTATCCGGCAGGTACGCCGAGCCGGGCAGCTCGAGGCGAACCGGCGCCGGCTCGGGTGGCGGGATGCGGCCTCGGCGCAGGTCGACCGCGTCGGCCAGCATCTGGGTGTAGAGGTCGAACCCGACTGCGGCCATCCAGCCCGACTGCTCGGCGCCGAGGATGTTGCCCGCGCCGCGAATCTCGAGGTCGGACAGCGCGATCTGGTAGCCCGCGCCGAGGTCGGAGGCGCTGAAGATGGCATGCAGGCGGCGGCGCGCGACCCCGGACAGGGGCTGACCCCGGCGGTGGAGCAGGTACGCGTACGCTCGGCGGTCCGAGCGTCCGACGCGGCCGCGGAGCTGGTACAGCTGCGCCAGCCCGAACGTGTCGGCCCGCACGATGAGCATCGTGTTCGCGTTCGGGATGTCGAGCCCGGACTCGATGATCGTGGTGCACACCAGGACGTCGAACAGGCCCGCGTCGAAGTCGAGCATCACCCGCTCCAGCATGCCCTCCGACATCTGGCCGTGACCGATAGCCACCCGCGCGTTCGGCGCGAGCCTGCGAACCCGGGCCGCGGCCGCCTCGATCGTCTCGACCCGGTTGTGGACGTAGAACACCTGCCCGCCGCGGTCCATCTCGCGAGTGATCGCGTCGCGGACGAGACCGTCGTCGTCCTCCGCGATGCGGGTCAGGATGGGCAGCCGCGCCTCCGGCGCGGTCTCGATCACGCTCAGGTCGCGAATCCCGACCAGGCTGAGGTGCAGCGTCCGCGGGATCGGGGTGGCGGACAGGGTCAGGACGTCCACCTCGCGGCGGAGCTGCTTGATCTTCTCCTTCTGACCGACACCGAACCGCTGCTCCTCGTCGACGACCAGCAGCCCGAGGTCCGCGAATGACACGTCCCGGCTGAGCAGCCGATGGGTGCCGACGACGACATCCACCGTCCCGGCCGCCAGCTCGGCCACGATCCGCTGCTGGTCCGATTTGGAGACGAAGCGGCTGAGCATCTCCACCTTCACCGGGAAGGCCGCCAGGCGACGCTGGAAGGTGAGCAGGTGCTGCTGGGCGAGGACGGTGGTCGGGACCAGGACCGCGGCCTGGCGTCCGGCCTCGACGACGCGGAAGGCGGCGCGCAGCGCCACCTCGGTCTTGCCGTAGCCCACGTCCCCGGCCACCAGGCGGTCCATCGGCCGGCGGCGCGCCATGTCCTTCGCGACCTCGGCGATCGTGCGCTCCTGGTCCGGCGTCTCGGTGAACGGGAACGACTCCTCCAGCTCGCGTTGCCAGGTCGTGTCCGGCGGATAGGCGAATCCCTCGGCCTGCTCGCGAGCGGCGTACAGCTCGAGGAGGTCCTCGGCAAGGTCGAGTACCGCCTGGCGCACGCGGCGCTTGGTGTTCGCCCACTCCCGGCCGCCGAGCTTCGACAGGCCCGGGGCGGGCGCACCGGAGTAGCGCGTGATGCGGCCGACCTGGTCGGCGGGGAGGAAGATCTTGTCGTCACCGGCGAAGTCGAGCTGGAGGAACTCCCGGACCTGGTCCCCGAGCGCTCGCTGGGTCATGCCCACGTAGCGGGCGATGCCGTGGTCGACGTGGACGACCAGCTCTCCGGGCTCCAGCTGCCCGAGCAGGTCGCGGGTGACGACCCGCTTCGAGGCGAACAGGCGCCGGACGCGGGTGGCGCCGAACAGCTCGCGATCCGAGAGGAGGACCAGGTTGGACGGCGCATGGACGAAGCCGGCGCCGGTCGAGCCGTGGACGAGGGCAATGCTTCGCGACGGCGGGGGCTCGTCCAGGGCGTCGGACGGACCGATACGCCCCGGCGTTTCGCCCACCAGCTCCGCCAGGCGGCTGGCCTGGTCGGTGGCCACCACGATGCGCGCGCCAGACGCTGCCAGATCGCGCAGCCACTCCCCGACCTGATCCGCGCGGCCCGGCGGGACCGGTCCGGGCCCGTAGCCCGCGTCCGCTGCTCCCCCCTCCTCGAGCCGCTCCGCGGATCGGTCGAGGAGCGCCCGAAACGTCTCGGTCGCCAGGTACGGGAGCTGCCAGTGGGGAGGCAGCTCGCCGCCCTCGACCAGCGAGGACCGGCGGCCAGCCGCCCAGTCGTCGGCCTCGGCCGCCCGGGCGCGAATCTGGTCGACATCGGTCAGGACCAGGTGGCCATCAGTCGGGAGGTGGTCCGCGGTCGGCCCGGCGGTGAGGAAGGTGATCCAGGTCTCGGCCGCCTCCCCCAGGTCTGCGGCCTCGAGCCGGGCCAGATCGGTCTGGAGGGTGGCGCTCAGATTTGCCAGGTCACCGACCTGCTCCTCGACCGCCCTCCGCAGCTGGTCCGGATCGGGGATGGCGTACTCCCCGGCGGGGAGGAGGGTGATCTCCTTCCGTCGCGAACGGCTGGCCTGGGTCGTGGGGTCGAACACCCGGATCGCCTCCACCTCGTCGCCGAACTGCTCGATCCGGATCGGGTCCGGATGGCCGGGGGGCCACAGGTCGATGAGCCCGCCGCGGACCGCAAGCTCGCCGATCCCCGTCACCTCGGGCGTGGGGTCGTACCCCGCCGCGATCAGGCCCTCGACCAGCTCCCGCTGCCCGATGCGGTCGCCGACCTTGACCCGGCGCCGGGCGCCGTGGAGCCGTTCGACGGTGAGCGTCCGTTGCCAGAGGGCGGCGATCGGCGCCACGACCACGAGCCCGTGCTCCGCGCCGGTCAGTCGAGCGAGTGCCTCCAGCCGCGCGGCGGACTCGTCCCGCTCGGGGAGCGCCCGCTCGAGCGGCAGCGCGCCACGCTCGGGCAGGACGACGACACGGTCGGCGTCCAGCCACGCGCCGAGGTCGTCGACCAACCGATGCGCCTGCTCGTCGGTCTCGACCACGACGACCAGCGGGACCCTCGCGGGGATGGCCGTGCGTCGTGCGGCGAGGTGCGCGGCCCGCGCCGGACCCGGAATGCGCAGGCTGCCCGGGACCGGTGGCGGCCCCAGCAGCTCGAGGAGCGGCCCGAGCCGCGGACCGCGGGTCACGGCCCGGCGGGTGGCTCGTCCAGGTCGACCCCGTTGAACGCGTTCATCGCCTCCTCCACGCCCTGCACCAGCCAGGTCTCGACCGCGTCAGCTGCGGTCATGATCGCTTCGCGGGCCAGCTCCTCCTCGTCCCGGCTGAACGTGGACAGGACGTGGTCGACCATCTCGCCGTTGCGACCGATGCCGACCCGCAGCCGCGCAAACTGGTCGGTGCCCAGGGTCTCGATGATGTCGCGCAGGCCGTTGTGGCCGCCGGCCGAGCCGCCACGCCGCAGGCGGAGCCGTCCCAGCGGCAGGTCCACGTCATCGGTCACGACCAGCAGGTCGGTCTCGTACGCCGCGTTCACGTTCCGGAGCGCGGCGCGGAGGGGCGGGCCGGACTGGTTCATGAACCGTGCCGGCTTGACGAGCAGGACGCGACCGGCCGGATCGCCACGGTCGACCTCCAGCCGAGCGGATCCGTCCTTGACCGTGCCCTTGCTGACCTTCCACTGGTCCGCGAGCAGGTCGATCACCCGGAACCCGACGTTGTGACGCGTCAGCCGGTACCGGTCCCCGGGATTGCCCAGCCCACAGACGACCTTCATGGCTGACCGATGGTAGCCGTCCCGCGGCCGCGGTCAGCGCGTTGGGGAGACCGCGGCTACGCGGCCACGAGCCCCTGGATGAGGGCGAGCAGCACGATCGTCAGGGCGAACCCGATGCCCACCACGCCGAGGAGATACGCCCAGTGCGCACGGACGCTGACCGAGCCGAGGTGCTCGGCCTCGACCATCTCCGGGGTGAGGAACACCTCCCTCGACGATTCTCCGCTGGCCGCCTTTCCGGCCTCCAGTCGGATGAGCCGGGCTTCGATGCGGCGCAGGGACGCCTCGGTGGCGTGGTCCGTATCCGGCGACTCGTGACTGTGGCGGTGAATGAGGAACGTGGTGAGGACGATGAAGATGAAGACCTGGAGGAACTCCGACTGCCAGTTCTCGAAGGTCGCGCGGCCCCAGCTCCAGAGGTAGCCGGACCCCCGAAGACCTCCGGGGTCTCGCCGAGTGCGGTCTGCTCGCCGACGAACTCGCCCCATCCCAGGACCGTTTGGAGCATCCATGCGGCGACGAACAGCGAACCGACAGTGATGCTCAGTCCGTGGTTCGTCCAGAGCCGGCTCATCCAGAGATCTCCACTTCGCGGTTGGGACAACCCGAGCGTGGCCGGTCAGGCGTGACGCGGCCCAGGGCCGGTCCGTGGGATTTCGTTACACGATCGTTGCGCTTGGGCGCATCTCCCTGCCGTCCCTGCAGCGCCGGGCAGGCGACCGTGTGGCGGAAATGAGCCTCATCCTGGTCGTGGCTCGTGAGCCCGGCCCCGAGCGGACGGCTGCCCCCGACTCCTGGTTGGGCTGGTTGGCGGGCGACGTCGAGCTGGGTCGAGACGGTGTGACGGTCGACTACACCGATGGCGCCGCCGACGCGCTGGCCGCGACCGAGCGCGCCATTCGCGAAGGTCGACGAGAGATCGCGATCGTCCCGGTTGCCGACGAGCGACCCGGCGGTCCATCGCCGGACGGCGATCTGGCGAATCTGTCAGCTTGGGTCAGCAACCGCGTGCACCAACAGCCCGGCGTATTCGTGCACGTGGTTGGCACACCGCCTGCCCGGCCGCCATCGTTCTCCGAGATCATCGCCGAGCTCCATCCGCCAGACTCCAGCGACCCGCAGCTCCTGACCGCGGCCATCGAGCGAGCATTCAACGGCGACACCGCCCGGTTTGGAGAGTTCGTCAAGGCGCTCCAGGGGGGCGTGCCGCGTGGTACCCAACTCGCCTTGCGCGGAAGCGCCATCCAGGGGCATGCCTACCGGACCGAGGAGCCGTTCGACGCGAAGGGCCCCGGCACGAGCGACCTCGACGTGGTCCTGTTCGGCGACGAGGCAATGGCCGCCTGGCACGACGATGGCTATGTCGTCCGCGGCGTGAATACGCTCCCCCTTTCGGATACGACCGCGTGGCTGGCGCCCTCACTCGATCCCGCACGCCGGGAGGCGCAGTCCATTGCCCGCCGCCCGGTCAGCCTCCAGGCCATGGCCCCGTGGTTCCTGGATCTGCGCGCCGCACTTCAGGTCCAGCCATACGTGCTGCTGGGCGCGTAGGGATTGCCTCGAGTGACGCTTCGGGTCGTCAGCTACAACATCCGTTTTGGCGGAGGTCGCCGCGTGCCGCTCATCGGCGCGTTCTTGTCCAGCCTCGAACCCGACGTCGTCGTGCTGCAGGAAGCGACGGATCGGCATGCCGTCGACCGCCTGGCGGAGCTGGCCGGCCTGCCCCACGTGGCCGCCAGTCCGGGCGTGTCGGTGGCGGCCCTCGGCCGTTCCCCGTTCGTGGACACGACGTGGCACAGCCCGCCGGGGATCCGTGCCTTCCTCGAGTTTCGGCCGGCCGCCAGCGATCTGCGATTCATCGGTCTGCATCTGACCTCCGGCCTGTCGGGGCGTGGTGAGCGAGTCCGGCTCCGCCATCTCGACGCCATGGCCCCGGTCATCGGTCCCGCATCTCGCAACTGGCACGGTCATCATCGGCGACCTCAACAGCGTGGCCCCCGGAGACGAACCCAGGGTGGCGCGGATGCCCTTCTGGCTGCGGCTCCTGCTGCGCTTCGATGGACCAATCCGGACCGATGTGCTCGACCGGCTCCAGCAGGCGGGCTGGATCGACGTCTACCGGCGGCTCCACCCCGATGAGCCTGGCTACACCTTGCCGGCGGTCGCTCCGCAGGTCCGACTCGACTACCTCCTCGCTACACCGGCGGTCCTGCCCCGCATCCACCTCTGCGAGCCGGCGACCGATGTGGAGTTCGCCAGCGCGTCGGACCATCTGCCGCTGGTGTCGGTCATCGCGTGACCCGCTGCCCGTGGCGGGCCAGCGGGTAGCATCGGGCCGTGGCCGAGCGGGTGGCGATCATCGGGGGCGGAATCATTGGCTGCTCGGCTGCCGCACTGTTGGCGGAGGCCGGAGCCGAGACCACCCTGATCGAGGCGACCGCCATCGGTGCCGGCGCCTCCGGGCGGAACTCCGGCACCATTCAGCACCCGTTCGACCCGGTCCTGCTTCCCCTCCACCTGGAGACCGTCGAGGCGTACCACGCGGCGGCCTCGGCCGACCCGGAGTTCCGCTTCCCAACAGAACCGGTCGGCATCCTCCTCCTGACCGATGACCTCGCCGCCGGGGCGGAGCGGGCGGCGGAGCTCGCCGCCGCGTTCCCGGACCTCGCCCCCGAGGTGCTCGACGCGGCGGCCACCGCGCGTGCGGAGCCGACCCTCGCGCCGCGCTGGGCCGCCGTGCGCATCGCAACCGGCTATCCGGTGGTCCCCGAGGCAGCCACCCACGCGATGGCAGCCCGGGCGGTGAGGGCCGGCGCCACGATCCGCATCGGCCGCGCCGGCCGGCCGTGGATCGAGAACGGCCGCGTGCGGGGAGTGGCATTCGAAGATGGGGAACGGTTCGCCGCCGACGGCGTGCTCGTGGCCGGCGGCCCGTGGACACCGGACGTGCTCGAGATGGACCCCGCGTGGCCGCCGGTCGCGCGCACGTGGGGCGTCACCATCCAGGTGGCGATGGCCGATCCGCCGCGCCACGTCCTCGAGGAGGGCGTGGTTCACACCATCAACATCCCGTCCGGCCACGCCGGCAGCCTGTTCAGCCTGGTGGCGGCCGACGGCCTGGCGACGATCGGCTCGACGTTCCTGACCGAGCAGCCGGACCCGGATGAGCTGGCCCCGATCCTGCTCGAACGGGGAGCTGCCTTCGTCCCGGCGCTGGCCGATGCCGAAATCCAGGCCGTGCGGATTTGCGCCCGACCGCAGTCGGCGGATGGACGGCCGTTCATCGGTCCGGTGCCCGACGCTGATGGGCTGTGGGTCTGCGCGGGCCACGGGCCGTGGGGCATGTCGACCGGCCCGGCGAGCGCCGCGCTCGTGGTAGACGCGATGCTGGGCCGGGCGAACCGGATCCCGGCGGAGCTGGGGACCGACCGGAAAGTCTAGTAGCCGGCGACCACCGCGTGGCCGGCGCGATCGAACAGCGACCCCGGTTTCCACTCCACGGTATGGAACCGGCGATGGAGCACGCTGAGGGCCTCGTGCTCCGCGTCGCGCATGGCGGCCTCGCCCTCGGCGTCATCGTGGTCGTGCCCGAGGAGATGGAGCGTCCCGTGGATGGCGAGCAGGGCGACCTCCTCCGCGACGCTCCAGTCCCCCTCCGCCGCCTGGCGGATGGCCTGGTCGAGGTCGATCACGACGTCACCGAGCACGAGCGGCGCACGGTCGGGAAGGCGGCCGTCCTCGTCGGCGAGATGGGAGTGTCCGCTCTCCACGCTCCATTCGTGGAGTGGGAACGACAGGACGTCGGTCGGGCCGCGCTCGCCCATGTGGTCGAAGTTCAGTCGGGTCATCTCCGCGTCCCCGCAGAGGGTGACCTCCACCTCCGCCTCGCGCGTCCCCAGCGCCCTGCGCACCGTCTCCCCGGCCGCGGCGGCGAGGAGCTCCAGGGCGGTTTCGACAGGAAGCGGCTCGACCGCCTCCGTCAGCCGGGGGCGACCGACCTTCTCGTGGAGGGTGACCCCGGGCTCCATCGGTCCATCCTAGGCCAGGGGCGACCCTCGCTCAAGACAGGCGCAGGGAATCGGTCAGGCGCTGCGGCTGTCGCGCTCGATGGGAAGGACGTTCTCCGGGTACGTGATCCGCTGGTGGTACATGCCCAGCAGCTGCTCGACGAACGACTCGCGGATGCGCCCGATGTCGCGCAGGGTGAGGTCGCTGTCGTCCAGCTGGCCGTCGGCCAGCCGCCCGTCCACGATCTTGTCGACCATCTCCCGGATGTCAGTGTCCTCCTTGCGCGGCAGCGAGCGGACGGAGGCCTCCACCCCGTCCGCGAGCATGACGATGGCCGCTTCCCGCGTTTGCGGTTTGGGGCCGGGGTAGCGGAAGGCATCGGCATCCGGCTCGTCGCCTTCCTGCACGGCCTTGCCGGCGAAGTAGCCCATCACCGCCGTGCCGTGGTGCTGCGGGATGAATCCCGCGACCTGGGTCGGCAGGTTGTACTCCTGGGCGAGCTCCACGCCGTCCCGGACGTGGGCGGCGATGATCCGTGCGCTCGTCTCCGGGCTCAGGTCGTCGTGGATGTTTGGCCCGCCGGCCTGGTTCTCGATGAAGGCGAGCGGGTTCTTCATCTTGCCGATGTCGTGGTAGTACGCCGCCACCCGGGCGAGGAGCGGGTCCGCGCCGATCGTCTCGGCCGCGCGCTCGGCGAGGTTCCCGACCATGACCGAGTGGTGGTACGTCCCCGGCGTCTCGAGCAGCAGGCGGCGGAGCAGCGGGTTGGTCGGGTTCGCCAGCTCGAGCATCTGGAACACGGTGAGGATCCCGAACACGTTGCCCAGGACCGCGAAGCCGCCGACCGCCAGGATCACGGACAGTGCGGCGTTGACGAGTCCGGCGAGGGCCAGCTGGGCGATCCCGGTGGCATCCAGCGCGTCGAGCAGGCCAAACGCCACGACCACGGCGACGTTGACCAGGGCCAGGACGAGCCCGGCCCGCACGAACGCGTTCAGCCGCTCGGCCTGGAGGATGATGACCAGCGAGGCGAAGCCGCCCGCCGCGACGTACATCACCGGGCCCAGCGCGGCATCGTTGACCAGCCCCGCCACCACCGCCAGACCGATGGCCATCGCCCCACCGGCCGCGCCACCGAGCAGCAGTCCGGTCAGCATGACCGCGGCGGAGGTCGGGACGAGGTAGGGCGCGATCTCCCCACCGCCGGTGATCCGCAGCACGACGGCGCTGGCCAGGAGGATGAGCAGGAACAGGACCAGGCTCCGCGGCCGGTGCCAGATGGCCGGCTGGAAGCGCCACAGGAACCCGACCAGCAGGATCGCGAGCAGGGCGGCCATCAGGCTGTAGCCAATCAGCGCCAGCGCATCTCCGGCTGGCTCGGTCAGACCGAGGGCCGTGAGCTTCTCGAGGTCGAGCGTCGTGATCGGGTCGCCGGCGCGAACGACGGCCTCGTTGCGCTGGACGCTGACCTGCACCGATTCGACGGCGTCTCGTGCCGCCTGGCGCGCGGCGGCCGTGGCTTCGCTGCTCAGCGCAAGGTTGGCGGCGATGTTGGCGGCCGCCAGGTCGCCGGCGATCTCCCGCTCGTCAGGGGCAAGATCGACGCTCACTGCTTCGCGGCTTGCCTGCCGCGCCTCGGCCAGCGCGTCCTCGCGCACCTCGCCGGCCTGCGCCTGGTCCAGGACGCGCCGGGCCTCGGCCGCGATGGCGTTCCAGCGCGCCGTCGGCAGGCCGGCCAGGACCGCGACCTGCGAGGCCCGCAGAGAAGGAGCCGCCTGCTCGAGCCCGGCCTGGGTTTCGACTGGCGCCAAGGTTGCCGGCGTCCCGGTCGGCCAGGATCGCCTGGACGCCGGTCACCTCCGCGTCGTACGCGGCCAGCTGCCGGGATCGGATCTCGGCCTGCGGACCGATCTCGACGTAGATCGGCTCCACCGCCGCCTCGGCCTCGGCCTGCGCGGCCTCCGTCTCGGAAGCCGACACGAACGTCACGGCCCTCGGGGCGAGGATGTCCTCGGTCGCCACGTCGCCGACCTCGACCGCCACCGCGCTCGGAAGGAGATCGACGGCGAGGATCGTGAACAGGGCGACCCCGACGAAGGCGGTGACGGCCACCAGCCGTGCCGCCGCCGCCCCGGTCAACGTTCCGTCGCGGGGGGCGAGCGTCTTCGTGATGAACATGGGGCGGGGATGCTACCCCGGCGGCGGCTCGGATAACAGCCGGCGAACCAGGTCTGAGACTTCCTTCCCATCGGCCCGCCCCTTGGTCTGAGGCACGAGGGCGCCCATGACCTTGCCCATGTCCGCCGGACCGCTGGCCCCGGTGGCCGCCACCGCGTCCCGGGCAAGGCGCTCGAGCTCGTCGGTCGACAGCGGCTCGGGCAGGAACTCGCGGAGGATGACGATCTCCGCCTCCTCGACCTCGGCCAGCTCCGGACGGCCTCCGCCGCGGAACAGCTCGATGCTTTCCCGTCGCTGCTTCACCTGGCGGTCGAGGACCTCGACCATCTCGGCATCGGTCAGCTCGTGGCCAAGCTCGATCTGGCGGTTGTGGGCGGCCGCCATCGCCATCCGCAGGGTGCCGACCCGATTCGCGTCGCCGGCTTTCATGGCGTCGCGCATGGCGGTCGACAGATCGGTCTGGAGGCTCATCGGTTCATCCGGGCATGCAAACGGGATCGGCCATGAACGACCGATCCCGGCTGGGGGCTAGACGCGCGGACCCTTGCGCTTCTTGGATTCCTTGCGCTTGCGCTTCACGCTGGGCTTCTCGTAGTGCTCGCGGCGCCGTGCCTCGGCCAGGATGCCGGACTGCTGGATCTTCTTGTTGAAACGTCGCAGTGCGCTCTCGAACGACTCGTTCTCACCCACGCGGACTTCCGCCAAACGTCTCGCCTCCTCTCAGCCGATGATTTCGGCCGGCGGAGTCTAGCAGACGCCGATTTCGAGCACGATTCGACGGCCAGCACTGGGGCAGGCGATCAGCCCGCGGCGACCTCGGTTTCCGCAACCGGAACCGGCTCCGCGGTTGCTGGGGGCGGTGAGTTGGCCTTGGCGGCCTCCGCCTCGAGCCGGGCCAGGAGTGGCGTGGCGCCGAGCTCGGTGAAGACCTGGCGACTCCGCTCGATGGCATCCGCGACTTCCGGCAGGTTCGGGTCAAGTACCGTGGCCATGTCGATCCCGGCGAGCGCCTCAGCGAACGGCAGCCCGAGTTCATGCCATCCGGCACGTGCCCGCTGGTAAAGAGTCACCGCATCGCCCACGCGGCCGGCGAGAGCGGCAATGCCCGCTTCGGCATTCGCGCTCAGGGTCTCCGCGACAGGACCATGTGCGGAGACCCCGCGCAGATCGCCGAGGATCCCGCGAAGCCCCCCGGTGTCCCGTAGCCACGTCGCCAGATGGACGGCCCATCCGGAGTCGGTGACCCAGACCTGGCCCAGCGCTCGCGATGCATCGAGTCGTTCGCGCGCCTCTTCGAGCTCGCCATCGGCCAGGGCACTCAGGCCCAGGTACGTGTGGACCGTGTCCCGAAGGAAGGGCTCGCTCAGATCCATCCGTCGGATTTCGTCCAGCAGTTCCGATCGAGGCTCCCCACGCAAAGCGCGGAAGATCGTCACCATTCCCAGGGCGAGGAGCCGGTCTCCTCCTTCGAGGTCCTCGTCTAGGAGCGAACCGATTTCGGATGCCGCCCACTCCCAGTCCCCCGTCATGATGGCCGATTCGAACCCGTTGGCTACCAGGACGATCATCTGGGCACGGCTTCCGATCCGCTTGGCCTCGGTCAGTCCCCGCTGGGTCCCGGACAGGACGTCGCGCGGGGAGAACCATTCGAGTGCCGAAGCCTGGTTGATCAGGGAACGAATGACGACGCTGCTGGCGCCGAGCGATTCACCGAGGTCACCACCGGCCCGGATCAAGGCCAGGCCCTCCCGTCTGCGGCCCGCCATGGACATCGCGGTCCCCTTGGTGATCAGCAGGTCCGCCACGAGTGCCCCGTTGTTGGCGCGCTCCGCCGCTGGGAGGACGCGGTCGCTCGCAGCGATCGCCAGGCCGGCGTTCGTGATCTGCAGCATCTGCGCGCGTGCCAGCTGACCGCCAGCGGCAATGAGGCCCGGTCGGGCCGAGAAGTCATCGATGCCGCTCAGCGCCGGCTCGAGCAGGTCGACCGCATCCGTGTATCGGCCCCCGTTGATCATGGCTGAGGCTTGCAAGGTGAGAGCCTGGTCGGATCCGTTCTGGTCCTCCACCGCGCTGAAGCCATTGCGAGCCTGCTGAAGCAGCTCCTCGGCGTCGTGATACCGCCCCGAATCCCCCGCGGCCGCGCCCGCGCGCAGCGCTAGATCGGCAGCGTCCGATGGCTCGTGCGCCAGTGCGAGTGCCTGTCGAAGGAACTCGAAAGCCTGCTCGGTCCCGCCGAGGGCCAGCGCCCGGTCGGCGGCGGCCCGCAGCGCGACTCGAGCCTGGGCAGCCAGGGCGGCCGTTTCCTCCGGCCCATCCGCGTTGGCGTGGGCTGCGAGGTATTGGCCCGCGAGTCCTCCAGCCAGCTCATCTGTGTCGAGGCTCTCGAAGAACCGTGCAGCGGCCAGGTGACGAATCTTGCGGTCGCGGCGGGCAAGCGTGTTGTAGGTCACCTCGCGGATCAGCGACTGCACGAACCCGTATTGGTTTCGCTCGGGTGACCGCGGATCGGTCTCCATGGCCAGCAGCTCGCGGCGAACGAGGGTCTCCAGCAGTGGGGTGAGGGTGGACGCCTCGAGGCCGCTGACCGCGGCGAGTCCGGCGATGGTGAATCGCTGGCCGAGCACCGACGCGTCCTGGGCCAGGGCACGGGCATCCGTTTCGAGCGCGTCCAGCCGCGAGGCGATGAGCGCCGTGAGCGACTCCGGCACGGCAAGCGTGCTGAGATCGCCGCTGGGCGTATACACGCCGTCGGTTTCGACCAGGCGACCATCGGCCACCAGCATCCGGACGGTCTCGACGGCGTAGAGCGGGACACCGTCGGCGCGGGCAGCGATAGCGCGCGCGGCCTGATCTGGCAGACCCGGCACCAAACCTGTCAGCAGTTCCCGGATAGCCGGCTCGGGCAACGGTTCGAGATACACCGATGTGAACTGGCGCTTGCCTGCTCCCCACGTCGGGCGCCTCTCGAGCAGCTCCGGCCGGGCCAGCGTCAGGATGTAGATCGGCTGCGAGCGGCTCCACTCGAGCAGGTAGTCGACGAAGTCGAGCATGCCGCTGTCCGCCCAGTGGAGGTCTTCGAACACGAGCACCACCGGGACGTCGCTGGCAAGGCGCTCGAAGAACGACCGCCACGCTCCGAATAGCTGTTCCGTGCCGATGGAGCCGTCCCCGAGGCCCAGCAGCGAGAGCATGGCGGGCTCGATCCAGCGGCGATCCGCCTCGTCAGGGATGTGTTCCGCAACCATGGCGTGGATCCCGGCGCGCGTGGTCGCCTCGTCATCGGTCTCTGCCAGGCCGGCCCGCTGGCGGATCATCTCGCCCAGCGCCCAGAAGGTCAGTCCTTCGCCATACGCCGGGCTCCGGCCATGGTGGAGCCAGAAGTCGTCGGCCTCGGCGTCGACGTGGTTCAGGAACTCCCGCCCGAGCCTGCTCTTGCCGATGCCCGCCGGGCCAACCACCGACACCAGCCGCGCCCGCTTCTCGCGTGCCGTGGCGTGGTAGAGGTCCTTCAGAAGGGTCAGCTCGTCGTGGCGGCCGATGAACGGAGCCTCGGGGCCGTCGCTGCGCCATCTGCCCCGGACGCCGCCCACGATCCGGACGGCGCGCCAGGCGGGGATGGGAGCGCTCTTGCCCTTCAGGGCCTGTTCCCCGGCGGGCTCGAACAGGATGCCGGCTGAGGCGGCGCGCTGGGTGGCCTCGCCCACGAGGACCGTGCCGGGCGCGGCCGCTCCCTGGAGGCGCGACGCGGTGTTCACCAGGTCGCCAGCGACCATGCCCTGGTCAGTCGCACCGATCGTGACCGCCGCCTCGCCGGTCAACACACCTGCTCGGGCCTCGACTCCTGGGCCGAGGGCGCGAACGGCGTCAACGAGGTCCAGCCCGGCCCGGACCGCGCGCTCCGCGTCATCCTCATGGGTGGTCGGCACGCCCCACACCGCCATGACCGCGTCACCGATGAACTTCTCGACAGTCCCGCCGTAGCGCTCGATGACCTGGCGGGCGAGCTCGAAGTAGCGGCTCAGCGACTCACGGACCTCTTCCGCATCGCGCTCCTCGGCGAACGGCGTGAAGCCGACCAGGTCGGCGAACAGGATCGAAACGAGGCGGCGCTCGGCTTCGTGGGGCGTCGTCGAGGCCGCTTGCGGGGCACTAATCGTCGCACCTGCCGTTGCTTCGCCGGTGGCGATCGGAGCGGCACATTCACCGCAGAACTTCGCGCCCGCCGGGTTGGCGGTACCGCAATTCGCGCATGGCCGGGCAAGCGGCGATGCGCATTCGGTGCAGAACTTGGCGCCCGCCGGGTTTTCGGTCCGGCAGTTGGCGCAGACGAGGGTCACGGGCTGCGAAGACTACCCGAAAGGCTTCGAGATCATCCCGGAGGCCAGGACATGGGGCGGCCGCCGAGCAGGTGGAAGTGGAGATGGAACACGCTCTGGCCCGACTCCGGCCCGACGTTGGTCACGATCCGGTAGCCGGTCAGCCCACCGTCACCGGCGACGCGGCGCAGCGCGCTGAACAGGGCGGCCAGGAGGTCGCGGTCGGCATCGGCATCGGTCAGGTCGTCGACCGATGCCAGGTGGCGGCGCGGGATGGCCAGCAGATGCGTCGGCGCCTTCGGGCTGATGTCCCGGAAGACGACCACCGCATCGTCCTCGAGTACCTTGTCCGAGGGGATCTCATCCGCCGCGATCCGGCAAAACAAGCATTCGGCTTCGTAGGAGGGATCACGGGCGGGCACCGGCGGAGACTACGGGAACCCGCGCCGAACCGACAAGGGGTTTTCTGAGGCGTCAGGGCGGCTTTGGGCACCGTTCTGCTTTTCGGAGTAGCCTCCCGCCTTACGACCCGTCCACGAATCAGGGAGGAGAAACCCATCGTGAAGACCTATCGAGCACTGCTGCTCGGCGGGCTGGTCGTCGTCCTGGCCGCCTGCCAACCCTCCGCCAGCCCAACGGACAGCGAGCCCAGCATCGTGGTGCCCAGCGTTGCGGAAAGCATGGCTCCCGGTGAGAGCGCAGCTCCATCGGAGGCCGCCGGCCTGGCGTTGACCGTCGTCGATACCACCGCTGGCTCGGCGTTGGCCGGCGCAGGCGGCCTGACCCTCTACATCCACATCGATGAAGGAACAGGCGAGTTCGTCTGCGTCGACGACTGCCTGACCAACTGGCCGCCGCTCGAGGCGCCGGTGGACGCGGGCGCCGCGGATGCGACCCTGCTCGGCGAGGTGACCCGCCCCGACGGCCTGGTGCAGGCGACGTACAACGGCTTCCCGCTGTACTACTTCTCCGCTGACGTGGCCGAAGGCGACGCCAGGGGTGAAGGCATCAGCGGCGTGTGGTTCATCGCCGACCCCGCCGGGAACTGACCTGACCGGGGGCTAGGCGAAGTCCCCCGTCCTCGACAGGACGACCGCAGCGGCGGCCGCCGCCACCGTCTCGCTGCGCAGGATGCGCGGGCCGAGGCTGGCGGTGGTCGCCGTCGCACGTTCGGCGGCAGCCACCTCGTCCGGGGTGAATCCACCCTCGGGACCGATGACCAGGCGCTCCATCGGCGGCAGCTCCACCAGTCGGGCGCCGGTCGAGCGCTCGAGCAGCAGGACCGATCCCGGACCGATGACATCGGCCAGCGGCGACCGGGGCGGCGACCTCGGGGACGATGCCGCGCTCGGACTGCTCGGCCGCTTCGCGGGCGACGGCACGGAGCCGCGCGAGTCGCGCCGGCGAGATGTCGCGGGGGACGCACCGCTCGGTCACGATCAGCTCGAAACGGCTGACCCCGATCTCCGTCCCCTGCCGGACCACGGTTTCGAGATGGTCGCCCTTGAGCAGGGCCTGGGCCACGGTCAGTCGGTGACGCGGCTCCCCGGCTGACGGGGCCACGCTCGAGGACGACCAGCTCCCCGCCGGCGAGGCGGCAGCGGATCTCCAGCCCGTCGCCCTCCAGGACGACGATCTCGTCGCCGTCCCGCAGGCGCAGGACGCGCGTGACCTGGTGGGCGATCGCGTCCGGCACCGGGAATCGGTCACCGGCCGTCGTCCCGGGGTCGACGAAGAACCGATGAGTGGTCATGCCGATCGGACCAGGCGCAGGGTGACCCAGTCACCGTCGAGGGACCGCTCCCAGACGATCAGCCCGGCGGCGGCCAGGGCGGCCTCGACCTCGTCGCGGCGCGACTGAATGATTCCCGACGCGATGACCGTCCCGGTCGGGGCGGTGTGAGCCGCGAGGCGCGGGGCCAGCTCAACCAGCACGGCGGCCACGAGGTTGGCGACCACCAGCGGGAATTGCTCCGCGGCGCCCTCGGGCAACGTGCCCTCCTGCGCCGCCACCCGGTCGGAAAGGCCGTTCACCTCCGCGTTCTGCCGCGTGGCCTCGATCGCGAGCGGATCGGTGTCGTACCCGACCACGCGCCCAGCGCCAAGCGCCAGCGCGGCGATGCCGAGGATTCCCGACCCGCAGCCCACGTCCAGCACCGCGTCCGGCATGGGTCCGAGCGCCTGCATTGCCATCGCGCAGGACCGGGTGGTCGGGTGGAGCCCGGTCCCGAATGCCATCCCGGGATCGAGGCGGACCACGAGCCCGGCGTCAGCCGGGATGTCGAGCCAGGTCGGCACGATCGTGATCCGGCCGATCCTGATCGGTTCGTATCCTTCGCGCCAGGCCGTCGCCCAGTCGGCGTCGTCGACCGACGTCACCGCGAGCGCGCTCATCGGTCTGAGATCGAAGGCCTGCAGGTGCCAGAGCGCCCGCTCGGTGCGGTCCACGGCGGCCGGCGCTTCGGCGTCGTCGGGCACATAGGCCGTCACCCGGTAGCCCGCGGCCGGGTCCGCGCGCAGGGCCTGCTCATCAGCGGCGTCGGCGACCAGTCGGAGCGGCTCGATCACGCTGCCCCGGCCCAGCCGGCCGAGGATCTCGCTCACGGCTTCGACCGCCTCGACGTCGGCCTCGACGCTGAGGGCCAGCCAGCGCATCGGCTCCGTGCCCGTGATCAGAGCTCAGCCGAAGAGATCGCGGAGTCGCTCGCCGAGGGTCGGGCCGCTCTTGGGCAGCACGGCCGGGCTGCTCGCCTCGCCGAGCTGCTGGAGGAGCTCGCGCTCGCGCTTGCTCAGCCTGGCCGGGACGACGACCGTGACCAGCACGTGGAGGTCGCCGCGACCCGCGCCACGCAGGCGCGGCATCCCGCGGCCGCGGAGCCGGATCTCCTGCCCGCTCTGCGTCCCGGCCGGGACGGCGACCTCCTCGCTGCCCTCGACCGTGCGGACCGCGACCTTCGCGCCCAAGCGCGGCCTGGGCGAACGTGACCGGCACCTCGGCGTACAGCTCGCTCCCGCGCCGAACGAGGTCCGGATCGTCGCGGACGGTGACCATGACGTACAGGTCGCCCGACGGCCCGCCCCGCGGACCCGCCTCGCCCTGCCCGTCGATCGCGATCCGCTGGCCGCTCTCGATCCCGGCCGGGATGCTGACCTGGAGCCGCCGGTCCTCGCGCAGCCTGCCGTCGCCCTTGCAGGCATGGCACGGCGTGGAGACGACCCGGCCCTCCCCGTTGCAGCGGGGGCAGGCGGTGATGTTCACCATCTGGCCCAGGATCGTCTGCGAGACGCGGCGCCGCTCCCCGGTGCCATTGCACTCGGGGCACCGCTCCGGCTCGCTGCCCGGCTCCGCGCCCGAGCCGGCGCAGGTCGGGCACGTCACGAGGGTCGGGAACCGGATCTCGCGGGTCACGCCGGTCACCGCCTCGGCCAGGGTGATGGTCAGGTCGTAGCGCAGGTCGGCGCCGGCCACGACCCGCTGCCGCCGCCGGCCGCCGGCCGGGCTCCCACCGAAGAACGCGTCGAAGATGTCGCCGAACGGACCGAACCCGCCCCCGAACGGCTCGCCGGCCGCGCTCGCCCCGTCGACCCCGGCGTGCCCGAACATGTCGTAGGCGGCCCGCCGCTGGCGGTCGGACAGGACGCGATACGCCTCGTTCAGCTCCTTGAACCGCTGCTCGGCCCCGGTGCTGGTGTCGACGTCGGGGTGATGCTTCTGGGCCGCGCGCCGAAACGCCCGCTTGATGTCCTCGTCGGACGCGTCGCGATCGACGCCGAGGATGTCGTAGTAGTCGCGCTTGACCGCCATGGGGGCCGGATTATACCGATTGGCACTCTGAGCCCCAGAGTGCCAGCCTCCGCTACCCCTCTGGCGGTGGGTCCTCGGCCCCGATCCAGAAGGCCGCCTTCCGTGCTCCGTACGCCGCGAAGGCGAGGATCGTCACCACGAAGGCGACCACCGCCCCGACTGCGGCGAGCTCCATCGTCATCCCGAACTGGGCGATCAGCAGGCCCACCATCACGGCCGCCACGACCGCGTTCACGATGAGGATCATGGCCGGGGTGGTGACGAGCGCATGCATGATGTTGCCCCGGATGCTCGGGGCCTGGACGCCCGCTCCGCCGGGCGCCCCGAAGGTCCGCAGCACGCCCACCACGTCCTCGGTCCAGCCGGTGATGAGGTAGGGCTCGATCCCCGGATCGATCTCCAGGTACGCGCGTCGCAGCCGGTTCATGCCCTTCACCCAGACCAGGTCTTCCTCGTTGATCTCGTTCAACCGGACGAAGGTCGAGCTGCCGACGAAGAAGACCACGGGCAGGACGAGGAGGGCGAAGGTGGTGAAGGCGCTTCCGAAGGCGGTGGCCTGCGCCACCAGGGCCAGGGCCACCACCGCGCCGGTCAGGACGGTCAGGAACATGCCGGCCCGGGCGAACGACTCGTTCCACGAAAGGCTTCGTGTCGCCAGCAGGCTCCAGTGCTCGGTGGTCAGCAGCGTCACGCGCAGCGCTCGTCGCGCGGCGTCATCGGGTCCGGGAGCGTCCGCCTTCGAGCCGGTCGCGTACCCCGGTGGGAGATGCTCTGTCGTCATGGGTGCAGTGTGCGACCGGCTGGCGGGGTTCGTCTAGCATCGGTCAGCCCATGACCGATCCTCGCCCGATCGCGGCCGACCACGCCCGGCGCTTTCTCGTCCGCCGCCAGCTGCTGGACCCGCCACGCTCCCTGCCGGCGAAGCCGGAATCGGTCCTCCGCGTCATCGACCGCATCGGCAGCCTGCAGTTCGACCCGCTCGAGGTGCCCGGCGGCCGAAACCACGACCTGGTGCTCCAGGCCCGCATCCGCGACTACCGCCGGGAGTGGGCCGACCAGTGGCTCTACGCGCCCCGCGACGAGCGTCAGCTGATCGAGCTGTACAACAAGATGCTCAGCATCGTCCCGATCGCCGAGCTGCCCTACTACCGCCTGTCGTGGACCCGCGGCCTGACGAACTACACCGAGTTCCTGGACGAGCATCGCGACCTGGCCGACCGCATCCGGGGCCACATCCGCGACACCGGACCGGTCTCCACCGCCGCGTTCCGCGACCACGGCCACCTGATCAACTGGTGGTGGGACAGCAACCAGCCGCCCTCGACCCGGGCGGCGCGCGCGGTGATGGAGGCGATGTTCGTCGCCGGTGAGCTCGGGATCTCCCGCCGGGAGGGCAGCCGCCGCTTCTACGACCTGATCGAGCGCCTGGTCCCGGCCGGACTGCTCGCCGAGCATGCGCCGGAATCGGAACAGATCCGGCACCGGCTCATCTCGCGCCATCGAGGCGTGGGTCTCATGGCCGAGAGTGGCGCGGCCGAGCTGGTCTGGGGTACCGGAACCGCTCCCGAACGCCGGCGGATGACCGCCGAGCTGATCGAGGACGGCACCCTCGTCCCCGTCCGGGTGGAGGGCCTCAAGGAGACGCGCCACATCCTCGGGGACGAGATGCCGATCCTCGAGGCCACGGCGCAACCGGATCCGGACCATGTCCCGGCCGTCTCGTTCCTCGCTCCCCTCGGACCGATGCTGTGGGATCGCAGGCTGGTCAGCACCCTGTTCGAGTTCAGCTACATCTGGGAGGTCTACATCGCCGGCATCCAAACGGCGCCACGGCTACTACGTCCTGCCGATCCTGTTCGGCGACCGTCTCGTCGGCCGGATCGAGCCCCGATTCGAGCGTGCCACGCGCAGCCTGCACATCCTCGGCATCTGGTTCGAGGATGGGTTCAGACCGATGGAGGAGCCGCACTTCGTCCCGGCCCTGGCCGAGGCGGTGCGGGCGTATCTGTCGTTCGTGGGCGGCTGAGAAGGTTGTCTGGCCGCGGACTCGCATCGGTCGGGAGCTCGCGAAGGCGACCCGATGAACATCCCCCGCTGGCTGCTCCGCATCCTCTGGCTCGAGGACCGGGCACTATCGAGGCTGAGTGGAGGACGATGGACCTTCCCCAACGCCAGCGGAGGCAGCGTGCGGACCCTGTTCCTGCACACCGAGGGGCGCAAGACCGGGCAGAAGCGCCGCAACGGCCTGTACTACCTGGTCGACGACGGGAGAACCTGGTCGTCGTGGCCTCCAACGCCGGCCGCGACGACGATCCGTCGTGGTGGCTGAACCTGAAGGCACACCCCGACACCGAGGTCGAGGTCGGCAAGGAGGTCCGCCGAGTTCATGCCCGCCAGGCTGGCTCGGCGGACGCGAAACGGCTCTACGACCGGTTCGTCGAGGCGCTTCCCCAGTACGGCGACTACCGCAAACGCACGACCCGCGAGATCCCGGTGGTCATCCTCGAACCGCGGTGACGCGGATCGATCAGCTGAAGTCCACGACCACCGGGGCGTGGTCCGAGGGAATGCCCGGGTAGGTGCTTGGCTTCCGGGCGTCGCGGTCGCGCTCGGCGGAGACGGCACCGCGTGGCGAGTGGCGCGGTCGCCAGGACGTGGTCGATCCGCATGCCGAAGTTCTTGTGGAAGTGTCCGGCGCGGTAGTCCCACCACGTGAAGTAGCCCGGCTCGGGGTGGAACTGGTGCAGGACGTCGGTCAGCCCCCAGTCCAGCAGCCGCGACACGCGCTCCCGCTCCGGCGGGGAGACGTGGGTTCCGCCATGCGCGGCCTCGGCGTCCCACACGTCGTTGTCGGTGGGCGCCACGTTGAAGTCACCGCAGAGGGCGAGTGGCATGGAGGGGTCGTTCACTGCCCGCAGCCACGCGTCGAGGTGGTCGAGCCACGCCAGCTTCGCCTCGTAGAACTCCGAGCCGACCACCCGCCCGTTCGGGACGTAAACGGTCGCCACTCGCACGTCGCCGCAGGTCGCGACCAGGAAGCGGCCGCCCTCATCGGTCCAGTCTTCGCCCTCCGGCAAACCGCCGGCGACATCGGTCAATCCAATCCGTGAGGCGATCGCCACCCCGTTCCAGGTTCCGGTCCCGTGGTGGGCGACCTCGTAGCCGAGCGCCGCGAAGTCCACCAGGGGCACTGCGTCATCGGCGAGCTTCGTCTCCTGCATGCACAGGATGTCGGGCTGGTGGCGCTCGGTCCAGGCCAGCACCCGCTCCAGCCGGGCCTTCAGCGAGTTGACGTTCCAGGTCACCAACCGCACGCGCGAGAGCCGCCTAGAGGTCCGCTACCACAGCGGCCCGCTTGGCGGCGTATTCCTCGTCGGTGATCAGACCTTCGCCGCGAAGGGTCTCGAGCTGCCGGAGACGCCAGGTTGGATCCGAGGTGCCCTGCTCTTCCTCCTCCTTGATGGCCTGCGGGCTCATGCCGGAGGCGAGCTGAGCCCGCCGCCGCTGCAGGGAGCTGCCGATGAGGCCGGCCAGGGCCGAGAAGCTGCCGATCCCGACCAACATCACGACCACGCCGACGAGGCGACCGGCCTGGGTATATGGGTAGATGTCGCCGTACCCGACCGTGGCCGCGGTGACCAGTGACCACCAGCCCGCGTCGAAGACGGTGGTGACGTTGGGATTTACTGGGCGCTCGGCAAGGAAAAACAGGAAGCTGGCGACGACCATCACCGAGAACCAGATGAGGAACAGCGAGCGGATCGTGAGATCGCCGGCGAGGTACTGAAGCACCCCAATCTGGTTGGCCAGGCCCCTGGTGGCCCGGATATGACGCAGCAGGACGAGCAGGCGCAGCAGCCGGAAGCCGCGGAGGGCAGGGACCAGGGTGACGAGGTCGATCCAGTGGCCCTTGAGGTATGTCAGCCGGTCAAAGGAGGCCGCGAAGCGCACCGCGAACTCGACCGCGAATACGATCGTGATGGAGACGGTCAGGAAGTCAGTCACCGGTCCGGGCGGCTGCGCGTTTGCGACCATCCACACGATCACCAGGGCGCCCATCAGGCCTTCCCAGACGATGTCGTTGCGGGTGAAGAACTCGTTGATGGACGTTCGCAGCGCTCTCATGACGGCATCCTACTGCGGGCTACACTCGCCACCCGGAGCGTTTGAGGAGGGCACCGTGTTCAAGGGGTTCCGCGATTTCATCCTGCGCGGCGACGTCGTCGAGCTGGCCGTGGCCGTGGTCGTCGCGGGCGCATTCGGGGCGGTCATCGCGTCGTTCGTGGCCGACATCCTGACCCCGCTCCTCGGCCTGATCGGGGTGCCCGACTTCAGCGGTCTGAGCGTCAGCGTGGGCGCGGCGGAGGTCCGCTACGGCCTGTTCCTCAACGCGCTCATCACGTTCTTCCTGGTCGCCGCCGCCATCTACCTGGTGATCATCAGGCCCAAGATTGGCTTCGACGCCCGGATGGCCAGGGAGGAAGAGGCGTCCACCAAGACCTGCCCGCACTGCGCGACCGATATCCCCATCGCCGCCACCCGCTGCCCGCACTGCACCAGCCAGCTGGACTGACGTCCGCGGAGGTCCGGGCCATGACCGATGCGGGCGCCCCGCGCTGGGGCGCCCGATCGATGACCGCGCCGCTCCGCGCGGTCCTCGTCCACCGCCCCGACGCCGCGTTCGGCGCGGCGTACGACGACCCGGCCCACGGCTTCCGCCACCCGGTCGACCTCGCCACCGCCCAGGCCGAGCACGACGCCTACACCGATCTCCTGTCCAGCCTCGGCGTCTGGGTCCATCGCCTCGTCGCCCACACCGACGACCCCGACCTCGTCTACACCTTCGATCCCGCGCTGGTGACCGATGCCGGCGCGATCCTCCTCCGACCCGGTAAGCCGAACCGCAGCGGTGAGCCGCGCATCGTCCGCCGGTGGCTCACGACCGCCGGCATCGGCATCGCCGGGCGCATCGGCCCTCGCGGGCGAATCGAGGGCGGCGACGTCCTGTGGCTCCGACCCGGCCTCCTCTGCATCGGCCGATCACTCCGCACCAACGACGCCGGCGCCCGTCAGCTCGCCGCTCTGGTCGACGCCGAGGTCCGGACCTTCGACCTGCCCTACTGGAAGGGCCCCGACTGAGCTCGTCCATCTCCTGTCGGTCATCTCGCCCGTCCGCCCCGACCTCGCCGTCGTCTACCCGCCGCTCCTGCCCGTCGGCCTCTGGTCACTCCTGCACGAGCTGAAGATCGACACCATCGCCGTCCCCGACGAGGAGTACGAGACCCTCGGCTGCAACGTCCTCGCCGTCCGCCCCGGCGTGCTGGTGATGGCCGAGGGCAACCCCGTCACCCGGCGCGCGCTGGAGTCGGCCGGCTGCACGGTCCATACCTACCCCGCCACCGAGATCGGTCTCAACGGCTCGGGCGGGCCGACCTGCATGTCCCTCCCCCTCCTCCGCGCCTGACTCACCGGCCGGCGGCGGACCGGCTCCGCCGGAGGCGCCTTGACGAACGGTTGACGCGTACGGCGGCATACTAGGAGTCGAACAGATTCACGCCGGCGGCCCATCCGGTCTCGAAGCGACACCCCAGCCCCGAGGTGAGCCATGGGATACAACCTGCGGAACCGCAACTTCACCAAGCTGCTCGACTTCAGCCCGAGGGAGATCCACTACCTGCTCGACCTGTCCCGCGACCTGAAGCGGGCGAAGTACGGCGGCTACGAGCAGCAGCGGATGCGCGGCAAGAACATCGCGGTCATCTTCGAGAAGATCGTCCACCCGGACGCGGGTCGCGTTCGAGGTCGCCGCCTACGACCAGGGCGCCCACGTGACCTACCTCGGGCCGTCGGGAACCCAGATCGGTCACAAGGAGTCGATGAAGGACACCGCCCGCGTCCTCGGTCGGATCTACGACGGCATCGAGTACCGCGGCTTCGGCCAGGAGATCGTCGAGGAGCTGGCCGAGTTCGCCGGCGTCCCGGTCTGGAACGGCCTGACCGACGAGTTCCACCCGACCCAGATCCTGGCCGACTTCCTGACCATGACCGAGTTCAGCGACAAGCCGCTCCACGACATCTCGTACTGCTACCTGGGCGACGCGCGCAACAACATGGGCGACTCGCTGCTCGTCGGCGGCGCGAAGATGGGCATGGACGTCCGCCTCTGCGGCCCGAAGCACCTGTGGCCGGACAAGGAGCTCGTCGCGGAGTGCAAGGCGGTCGCCAAGGAGACCGGGGCCAAGGTCACCCTGACCGATGACCCCGCCGTCGGCGTCAAGGGGGTCGACTTCCTCTACACCGACGTGTGGGTCTCGATGGGCGAGGACACGTCGGTCTGGGACGAGCGGGTGAAGCTGCTCAAGCCGTACCAGGTGAACGCCGCCCTCGTGAAGAAGACCGGGAACCCGAAGGTGAAGTTCATGCACTGCCTCCCCGCCTTCCACGACCGGAACACGAAGGTCGGCGAAGAGATGTTCGAGCGCTTCGGGCTCGACGGGATGGAGGTCACGAACGACGTGTTCGAGTCCGAGCGGGCGATCGTCTGGGACCAGGCCGAGAACCGGATGCACACCATCAAGGCGGTGATGGTGGCGACCGTCGGCAGCTGAGCGGACTCGCCGAACGGAGGGAACCGGACCGATGCGTGTCGTGATCGCCCTCGGCGGCAACGCGCTCCTGAAGCGCGGCGAGCCGATGACGGCCGACGCCCAGCGCGCGAACGTCCGGGTCGCGGCCGACGGCCTGGCGCGGGTGGCGCAGGGCAACATCAGCTGATCGTGTCCCACGGCAATGGACCGCAGGTGGGGCTGCTCGCCCTCCAGGCCGCGGCGTATCCCGACGTCGAGCCCTATCCGTTGGACATCCTGGGCGCCGAGACCCAGGGCATGATCGGGTACCTGCTCGAGCAGGAGCTCGGGAACCGGCTTCCGTTCGAGGTCCCGCTGGCCACCATCCTGTCCATGGTCGAGGTCGACCCCGACGACCCGGCATTCGGGGACCCCACCAAGTTCGTGGGACCGATCTACGACGAGGCGACGGCCAAGGCGCTGGCGGCGGACAAGGGCTGGGCGGTGAAGCCCGACGGCCCGCACTGGCGCCGCGTCGTCCCCTCCCCGCGACCGCTGCGGATCTTCGAGCTGCGACCGATGCGCTGGCTGCTCGACCAGGGGGTGGTGATCATCTGCGCCGGGGGCGGGGGCATTCCGACGATGTACGCCCGGGGCGCAAACCGGCAGCTGGTCGGGGTCGAGGCGGTCATCGACAAGGACCTGGCCAGCAGTCTGCTCGCCCGCGACCTGGAGGCGGACCTCTACATCATGGCCACCGACGTGGACGGGGTGTACCGCGACTGGGGCACGCCCGACCAGGCACGGATCGACCGCATCACGCCCGGACGAGCTCCGCGACCACGGGTTCCCGGCCGGGTCGATGGGACCCAAGGTGGACGCCGCGGTGGAGTTCGCGTCGGCGACCGGCAAGCGGGCGGTCATCGGTGCCCTGGCCGATATCGACGGCATGGTGGCCGGGACCGCCGGCACCAACGTAGCGAGTTCGTAAGGAGCGTTCGGCATGACCGCGTTCGGTGTCCATTCCGAGGTTGGCAAGCTGCGCCAGGTCATCGTCCATCGGCCTGAGCTCAGCCTGAAGCGGCTCACGCCGGACAACCACGACGAGCTCCTGTTCGACGACGTCCTGTGGGTCGAGCGCGCCCAGTGGGAGCACGACCAGTTCGTGGCCCGCATGCGGGAGCGTGGCACCGAGGTGTTCTACGTCCAGGACCTCCTGGGGGAGGCGCTGGCCGCCAACCCGGACGTCCGCCAGCGGCTCGTCGAGCGGGTCACCACCGAGCACGTGGTCGGGCCGGCGCTGGTGGACGACGTCCGCAGCATGCTGGCGGCCATGGCGCCGGACGTCCTCGCCAAGCATCTCATCGGTGGGCTCACCGTCGGCGAGAGCGGGCTCGACCTCGGTCAGCTGGGGAGCCGGTCCCTCATCGCGTCGGCGATCGACGACGACCGGATCTTCATCCTGCCGCCGGTGCCGAACACGCTGTTCATGCGCGACTCGTCGTGCTGGATCTACGGCGGCGTCTCGGTGAATCCGATGTACTGGCCGGCCCGCCGCCGCGAGGCGTACAACATGGCCGCCATCTACCGCGGCCACCCGATGTTCCGCGACGCCGGCTTCGACTGGTGGTACCCGCCGCTGGGCGAGGACGATCGGTTCCACGCGGAGGACTTCGGCCTGGCGTCGCTGGAGGGCGGCGACGTCGAGATCATCGGCAACGGCGCGGTGGCGATCGGCATGTCGGAGCGGACCACCGGGCGGATGATCGAGATCATCGCCCGCGCGCTGTTCGCCAAGGGCGCCGCCAACCGGGTGATCGCGGCGGTCATGACCAAGGACCGGGCCCACATGCACCTCGACACGGTGTTCACCATGCTCGACCGCGACAAGGCGACCGCCTTCCCCAAGGTCGTGGAGGGCATCCGGGCCTTCAGCATCCGGCCCGGCGAGAAGGAGGGCACCCTCGACGTCCGCCCGGACAAGGACCTCGTCTCGGCGGTCGAGGACGCGCTGGGCATCGCGAAGCTCCACGTGGTCGAGACCGGCGGGGACGCGTACCAGCAGCAGCGCGAGCAGTGGGACGATGGGAACAACGTCGTGGCCCTCGAGCCGGGCGTGGTGGTCGCCTACGAGCGCAACACGTTCACGATCTCGAAGATGCGCGAGGCCGGCGTCGAGGTCGTCACCATCGAGGGGTTCGAGCTGGGCAAGGGCCGAGGTGGCGGGCACTGCATGACCTGCCCGATCACCCGCGACCCGATCTGAGGTGACCGAGATGGAAACGCGAGACGTGTCGAATTGGGTCGTCACCGTGCTGCTGGTGGCGGCTATCGTGCTGCTGGTGGCCCTGGCCCAGGGAACGCCGGACCACGCCCGCGATCGCGGCGACGCTCCGACAACGGCCGTCGCAACCTCCATGGCCTGACCATCGTCGCCTGAAGGCGGAGGAACACATGACCGGGGACGTCCACCCCGAAGAGACCCGCGTCCCGCGCGAGCCATCGTTCCTCGATGCGCTGATCCCGGTCATCGCGCTCGTCGTCCTCATCCTGCTCACGATCACCATCTTCGGGACGGACGCCACCGGCGGGCCGCTGCAGGTCGCCCTCCTGGGCGCCGCCGTCGTCGCCGCACTGGTGGCGTTCAAGAACGGCCATACCGCGGCCCGCGTCCGGGGCGCCGCGGTCGGCGGCATCGCCTCCGCCCTGAGCGCGGTCTTCATCCTGCTGGCCGTCGGCGCGCTCATCGGCGCGTGGAACATGGCGGGCACGATCCCGACCGTCGTCTACTACGGCGTCGGGCTGCTGAGCGAGGACTGGTTCTACCCGGCAACCGCCATCGTCTGTGGCCTGGTCGGGCTTGTCCATCGGCAGCTCGTGGACGACCGCCGCCACCCTGGGCGTGGCGTTCGTGGCCCTCGCACCGCTGGTCGGCGCCAACCCGGTCATCGCGGCCGGGGCCGTCATCTCGGGCGCGTACTTCGGGGACAAGATGACGCCGATCTCCGAAACGACCGTGCTGGTGCCATCGATGGTGGAGAACGTGACGACCAACCAGCACATCGGGGCCATGATCTGGACCTCGGGCCCGGCCGTGGTACTCGCCATCGTCGGGTTCACGATCATCGGCCTGGTGACACCCGCCTCCGGGACCGGCATTCGATCCGGCCGATACCCAGGCCCTCCTGGCCGAGTCGTACCAGATCTCGCTGATCAACTTCCTGCCCCTGATCCTGCTCGTGATCATGTCCGTCCGCCGGGCGCCGCCGTTCCTCGCCATCTTCCTCAGCGCCATCTTTGCCGCCGTCCTGGCCGTGTTCACCCAGCCGGCGCTGGTCGAGGCATTCGTGGGGAAGCCCGACCAGGGGCCGGTGCTCGTCGCGATCGAGGCCGATCTACGCCGCGCTGGCGAACGGATTCGAGCTCGAGAGCGGAAACGAGACCATCGACGCGCTCTTCTCGCGGGGCGGGATGTCGTCGATGCTGTTCACCATCTGGCTGGTCCTCGGCGCCCTGTCGTTCGCGGCGATCATGGAGGACGCCGGCTTCCTGGAGCGGCTCATCCGTCCGGTCCTGGCCGGGGCGAAGTCCACCGGGCGCCTCATCGCCTCGGTGGTCGCGACCTGCATCGGCCTGAACATCATCGCCGGCGACCAGTACGTGGCCATCGTCATGCCCAGCCGGATCTACCGGGCGGAGTTCGCCAAGCGCGGCATCGCCCCGCGGATGCTGTCGCAGGGCGGTGGAGGACTCGGGGACGGTGACCTCACCGCTCGTTCCCTGGAACAGCTGCGGGGCGTACATGGCGGGCGTCCTGGGAGTGGCCACCGTGGCCTACCTGCCGTACTGCTTCTTCAACCTGCTCAGTCCGCTGATCTCGCTGATCTACGGCTTCACCGGCTTCCGCATCGAGCATGTTCCACCGGTTGAGCCACCCGAGGCACCCGCGGAGGCAGTCGCGTCATGACCGCGTCGGAGACGACCTCACCGGCTGCGCCGGCCCCCGAGAAGAAGGGCTTCGCGCTGCCGAGCGCCTACACCATCCTGTTCCTGCTCATCGTCCTGGTCGCCATCGCGACCTGGATCATCCCGGCCGGGGAGTACCAGCTGGACGAGAACGGTCAGCCCATCCCGGGCACGTACGAGCAGGTCGACCAGAACCCGCAGCGGATCATCACCGACTCGCTCCTGGCACCCATCAACGGCCTGTACGGGATCGAGGCCGAGGACGGCAGCATCAGCGTCTGGAACAGCGGTGAGCTGTTCGGCGCCATCGACGTCGCCCTGTTCGTGCTCGTGATCGGCGGGTTCCTGGGGATCACGATGAAGACCGGCGCGATCAACGACGGGATCGCCCGGATCGTGTCTCGGTTCCGCGGCCGCGAGCAATGGATGATCCCGATCCTGATGATCGTGTTCGCCATCGGCGGCACGACCTTCGGGATGAACGAGGAGAGCCTCGCCTTCTACGTCCTGATCGTCACGGTCATGGTCGCGGCCGGGTACGACACCATGGTCGGGGCCTCCCTGCTCCTGCTCGGCTGCGGGATCGGGGTCCTCGGCTCGACGATCAACCCCTTCGCGACCGGGATCGCGTCCGGGTTCGCGGGCACGACCATCGACCAGGGGCTCATCGGGCGGCTGGTCATCCTCGTCGATCGGCACGGCCATCGGCATCTGGTTCGTCATGCGCTACGCGGCCAAGGTCAAGGCCGACCCGACGAAGTCGCTGGTGTACGCCCAGAAGGCCGAAAACGAGGCCGCCTTCCAGGGCGCCGACGCGGCCGACGGAGACGGACGCGGCGCTCCCGGGGCGGGAGAAGGCGGTGCTCGCCCTGTTCTTCCTCGCCTTCGCGGTGATGATCTACGGCGTCATCCCGTGGGAGGACCTCGGGATCCCCATCCCGACCCTGTGGTGGTGGTTCCCCGAGATGACCGCCTCGTTCCTCCTGTTCGCGATCCTCATCGGCGTGGTCGCGCGGATGAAGGAGGGCGAGCTGACCGCCACGTTCGTGGATGGCGCGCGCGACCTGCTCGGCGTCGCGCTGATCATCGGCATCGCGCGCGGGCATCACGGTGGTCATGAACAACGGGCTGATCACCGATACCGTCCTCAACGCCGCCGAACAGGCGGTGGCCGGCCTGGGCGGCGTGCTGTTCATCAACCTGATGTTCGGGCTCTTCCTGCCGCTGTCGTTCCTCATCCCCTCGTCGTCGGGCCTGGCCACGGTCGCCATGCCGATCATGGCGCCGCTGGCCGGCTTCGCCGGAGTCCCCGAGTTCCTGGTCGTGACCGCGTACCAGACCGGCAACGGGCTGATCAACCTCATCACCCCGACGTCGGCGGTGGTCATGGGCGGCCTGGCGATCGCCCGCATCGGCTACGGCACCTGGCTCAAACTTCGTCTGGCCGATGCTCCTGATCCTGGCCATCCTCTCGATGCTCGTCCTGACCGCCGGAGTCCTGCTCGAGTAGCCGCTAGCCGGCCAGGAACGTCCGCCAGGTCGAGTTCCAGCAGGTCGCCGATCCGAGCCAGCGACCGATCAGGCGCCGGGCGGACGTCACTGATATCCGCCTCGCCGTAGTGGCCCTGGCGGACGTGGACGGTCAGCACACGCTCGTCCAGCCGCTTGATGGTCGCCAGCACGTCGGCTTTGTCCTCGAACATCACGTACCGATCCGCCGGCACCGCCGCCGCGACCTCGGACCAATGCGACTCCTTGTGGGCGAACAGGAACACCCGCTGCTCGACCGCATCGGCCAGGCCTGCCCGTGCCACCTTCGCCGCCTGGTACACGGGATCACCGTCGGTCACGATCGCCGCCGGACCGATGGTCTGCACCCGGGCCAGGACCTCGAGCGCACCGGGATACAGGACTGACCGATACGGATAGCCGAGCACCATCTCCGCCACCGCCGGGAACCCCGGCTCGCGCGGGAACGCCTCCCGAAACCGCTCCAGCGTCCTCGGGTAGTCCACGAAGTCGCGCATCCGCCGCACGTCCTCGTAGATCTCCCAGAACCTGGCTCCCGCCGCCTCCCCCACCGCGTTCTCGATCCCCTCGGCCAGCTCCGCCTTCACCCGATCGTTGTCGAGCAGCGTGTTGTCGACATCGAACAGAAACGCGACCGAGGCTCGATCGGCTGCCACCGAACGCAGGATAGGCGGCGCAGAGACGAGCCGGCACGGACCGCGCGGACCTGACTACGGACCCGGGACGGTGATCCGAGGGCACTTCCCGGGGTGCGAACAGGGGCCGGGCGACCGGCCCCGAGCTCGTCGCGGAAGCCGACGAGGGGCGGGCGCCCGGCCCTATCCCGGGTCTGGAAGGCCCTTAGACCTCCTTGTACTCCCCCTCGATCGTCTCCTCTTCCCCCTCGCCCTCGCCCTCGGTCGTCTCGCCTTCGGGCGCGGCCCCATTGCCGCTGGTCCCATCGGTCGGACCCTCGGACGCGGGCGCCTCGGCGTAGGCCTGGGCGCCGACCCGCTGGAGGACCTCGGCCAGCTGCTGCTTGGTCGAGTCGATCGCTCCGGCATCGTCGCCGGCCAGGGCCTCGCGCACGGCCGCCACCTTGGTCTCGATCTCGGCCTTATCGGTATCCGAGACCTTGCCCTCGAGGTCCTTGAGCAGCCGCTCGGCCTGGAAGGTGAGCGCGTCGGCCTCGTTGCGGGACTCCGCCTCGTGGCGCCGCTTGCGGTCCTCCTCCGCGTGTTCGGCCGCATCGCGGACCATCTGGTCTACGTCTTCCTTGGCCAGCATCGAGGAGGCGGTGATCGCCACCTTCTGCTCCTTGTTGGTGGCCTTGTCCTTCGCCGCCACGTTCAGGATGCCGTTGGCGTCGATGTCGAACGTGACCTCGATCTGGGGCACGCCCCGGGGAGCCGGGGGGATGCCGTCGAGCCGGAAGGTGGCCAGCTTCTTGTTGTCGGCCGCCATCTCCCGCTCCCCCTGCAGGACCACGATGTCCACGCTCGGCTGGTTGTCCGACGCGGTGGAGAAGATCTGGGTGTGCGAGGTCGGGATGGTCGTGTTGCGGTTGATCATCTTCGTCGCCACGCCGCCGAGGGTCTCGATCCCCAGCGACAGCGGCGTGACGTCCAGCAGGAGGACGTCCTTCACCTCGCCGCCCAGGACACCGGCCTGGATGGCGGCGCCCACCGCGACCACCTCGTCGGGGTTGACGCCCTTGTGTGGCTCCTTCCCGGCGAACATCTTCTTCACTGCCTCGACGACCGCCGGCATGCGGGTCTGGCCGCCGACCAGGATCACCTCGTCGATCTCCGACGGCTTGATCCCGGCATCGGTCAGGGCCTGGCGGACCGGGCCCTCCGTGCCGCTCACGAGGTCCGCGACCAGGTCCTCGAGCTTGGCCCGGGTCAGGGTCATGACCAGGTGCTTGGGGCCCTCGGCGTCGGCACTGATGAACGGCAGGTTGACCTCGGTCGAGGTCGTGGTCGACAGCTCGATCTTCGCCTTCTCCGCGGCTTCCTTCAGGCGCTGGAGGGCGATCCGATCCTTGGACAGGTCGATGCCCTGGTCCTTCTTGAACTCGGCGCTCAGCCACTCGATGATCCGCTGGTCGAAGTCATCGCCACCCAGGTGGGTGTCGCCGTTCGTCGAACGGACCTCGAACACGCCCTCCGACAGCTCGAGGATGGAGATGTCGAACGTGCCGCCGCCCAGGTCGTAGACGGCGATCTTCTCTTCCTTTTGCTTGTCGAGGCCGTAGGCCAGGGCCGACGCGGTGGGCTCGTTCACGATCCGCTTCACGTCGAGGCCGGCGATCCGGCCCGCGTCCTTGGTCGCCTGGCGCTGGGTGTCGTCGAAGTAGGCCGGGACGGTGATGACCGCCTCGGTCACCTTCTCGCCCAGGTACGCCTCGGCGTCGGACTTCAGCTTCTGGAGGATCATCGCGCTGATCTCCGGCGGGCTGTAGCTCTTGCCGTTGGCCAGGGTCACGGTGATCCCGTCCGACTTCGGGTCCTTGTCGACGGTGTACGGAACCATGTCCTTCGAGTGCTGGACCTCGGGGTCGTCCCACCGGCGGCCCATGAACCGCTTGATGGAGAAGACAGTGTTCTCCGGGTTGGTGATGGCCTGCCGCTTGGCGACCTGGCCCACCAGCCGCTCTCCGCTCTTCGCGAAGCCCACCACCGACGGCGTGATGCGCGAGCCCTCCGCGCTGGTGATGACGGTCGGCTCGCCGCCCTCCATCACGGCCACCACGCTGTTCGTGGTGCCGAGGTCAATACCGATGATCTTTCCCATCTTGTTTCGTACCTACTTTCCGGGGTTGTTGGCGACGCGCACCAGCGAGGGACGGAGCACCCGCTCATGGAGCAGGTACCCGCGCTGGACCTCACCGATGACAGTGTTGTCGGGGTGTTCGCCGGTCTCCTCGTGGACGACCGCCTCGTGGAGGTTGGGGTCGAAGGGCTGACCGATGGCCTCGATGGGGGTCACGCCCTCGGCCTCGAGCAGCGCCTGCAGCTTGCGCTCGACGAGGCGAATGCCGTCGAGCCAGCCCTCGTGGACGTCCTCCGGGACCGATTCCAGGGCCCGGTCGAAGTCATCGATGACGCTCAGCAGGCGGCCGAGCAGGACGGCGTTGGCCATCATGCCCACGGCCGTCCGCTCGTCCTCGGTCCGGCGCTTGTAGTTCGAGAAATCCGCCGCGGCCCGCTGCCAGTTGGCCAGGTTCTGGTCGGCCTGCTCGCGCGTGCGGGCGAGGGCGGTCTCCGCTTCGGTGAGCTGCTCGAGCAGGTCGCTCCGCGACGGGGTCGTGATCGCCTCGGCCCGCTCCTCGGCGCGTGTCTTCGGGCGTGGTTCGCCGTTCGTTCGGGAATCAGTCATGGGTCCACCCGGAGTGGCTGTCGATGAGCTCGTTCAGGACGCTCGACACGAACCGGACGGTGGGGATGGCCCGGGGATAGGCCATCCGGGTCGGGCCGAGCACGCCCAGCAGGCCCAGGGCGCGGTCCGGCGTCCCGTAGGGAGCGAACACCAGGGAGACCTCACGCATGGCGTCGTTCGGGTTCTCGCGACCGATGATCACGTGGACCCCGCCCCGTCGCGTGACCACGGGGAGCAGCTGCTCGAGGAAGTCGGCGCGCTGGAGGACCTCGAGGACCGGGCGCAGGGCGGTGCCTCCGGCGAACTCCGGCTGGTCGAGGACGTAGGCCAGGCCGTCGGTGAAGACCTCCTCGATCGAGGTGCCATCGGCCTCCTCGAGCATGTCGGCCACGGCCAGCGCCACGTGGGCGGCGAGCGGGGTGAGCTTGCGGCCGCGGCGACGCGCCTGGGGAGCGGTGAGTCCGTTCAGCTCGGCGTTCAGCTCGGCGGCGGCGGCGTCCAGGTCCTCCTGGGTCGGCGGCGTGCCCGCGACCCGGGTCAACGCGGTCGGATCGAGGTGGCGCTCCACGACCGTGCCATCGGTCAGGACCACGACCGCCATCCGGGCGTGGTCAGCCAGGTCCACGAGCTGGAGGTGGGCGAACTTCGCGCGGCGCGAGCGGGCGGGCGTGACGACCGCTGCCGCGCGGGTGGACGCGGCGAGGGTGGAGGCGGCCAGGCGGAGCCAGTCGTTGGAGGTGAGCTGCACCTGCGAGAACTGGTGGCGAATCATGAGGGCGTCCGCTCGATCGAGCTCCGACTCGCGCATCAGGGTCTCGACGTAGTAGCGGTAGCCGAGGTCGGACGGCACGCGCCCGGCGGATGTGTGCGGGTGGGTCAGCAGGCCGAGGGCTTCGAGGTCGGCCATCGCGCTGCGGACCGTGGCGGGGCTCACCTGCAGCCCGTAGCGGCGTACGAGCGCCTGGGAGCCGACCGGCACCGCACTCAGGACGTAGTCCTCGACCACCGCGCGCAGCACGGCGCGCTGCCGCTCGGTCAGGTCGACCGGCGGATGCGACGCGGAGGAGGACTGCGGCGTGCGATCTGCCATATCGTGTTCGCGATGCTAGCACTCTACCGATGAGAGTGCTAATTCAGGCGGTTTTGATCGTACCGCCGGTGCCAAAGGGCTGTCAACGCGACTCCGCGCGGCCTCGTGCCGCGGCCGCCACTCGATCCGCGTAGCCGAGGTACGGCGTCCCCGGCCCGAGGAATGCCTCGAACGCGGCGCGAGCCTTGGCGACCAGCAGCTCCCCCTCCTCGAGCCGGCCGTTGGCGATGTGGAAGGCGCCGAGAGCCAGGTCGAACCCGGCGATATCGGCCTGGAAAGGCAGCTGGCGGAAGGCTTCGCCGGCCGTGGCGAAGACGGCTTCCGCTTCGGTTCCGCGGTCGAGCGCGTCCAGCACGCGGGCCACGTCCAGCCGGGCGTTGGCCGCGATCGAGACGTCGTCCCCGGTCGCGTACTCCACCGCGCGCTGCGCGTGGGGCTCCGCGGCAGCCGGGTTGCCGGCAGCCAGCAGGGCCTGGGCCATCCAATGCTCCGCGGCGGCGACCATCCAGTCCTGATCCAGGGACGTGACGAGGTCCAGGTGGATCGCTGCCCAGCGCAGCGCCCCGGCTCGGTCCCCGCTGACGACGGCCGCCTCCGCCAGCCCGGTCAGCGACCCGATCCGCAGGTCGAAGTCGCCCGACTGCTCCCCGACCTCGAGCGCACGCTCCAGGAGTGCCCGTCCGCCCTCGAGGTCGATGCCGTAGCGGGTCAGGTACTGGCCCTGCGACTTCCAGACCTGGGCCTGGGTGACGAGGCTGAGCTCCGAGGCGCGCTCCGCCGACTGGAGCAGGAGCTGCTCCGCCTCGTCCCGTCGGCCGGCATCGAACAGGATGTGGGAGACCCGCTGCAGGGCGCGGATCTCGCGTCCCGCGTCACCCGCCCGCTGGGCCAGGGCTGCGGCTTCCTGCCAGGCGCCGAGGGCGGCCTCCAGGTTCCCGTCGATCAGGCCGCCGAAGCCGAGGTAGTACAGGACGTCGGACTCGTGGGCGAGGTCGCCGGCGGCACGGAGCTCCTCCCGGGCCTGGTGGAGGATCTCCACCCCGCGCTTGACGTCGCGGTCGCCGCCGGTCCCGACGGCGGTGTCGACCCCGATCCGCAGCAGGGCCCGTCCCCGCAGATCCCGCCGACCCGCGGGTGCGGCGCCCTCCGCGACCGACGCGGCCAGAACCCGGCCGGCGGCGAAGTCGCCGCTCTCGAACAGGGCCTCGAGCAGCATCGTCTCGATCTCGAGTCGCGCCTCGGACTCCGGCGGCGCGATGGCCAGCGCGCGGCGCGCGAACGAGATCACCGCAGGCAGGTCGTCCCGCGCCGCGGCCTTCGCCGTGCCGCGGCCGAGGGCCGCGATGGCCCGGTCGACCAGGTCGGCGTCCGCATGGCCCTGCAGCTCGGCCTCGAGCAGGACTGCCTGCTCGAGGTGGTGGGCTTCGATCTCGACGAACTCGTCCAGCCGGTCGCCGGCCCAATCGGTCAGCCAGTCGACCGTCCGCCGGTGGAGGGCCGCCCGGCGGGCCTTGGGCAGCGACGCGTAGGCCACGTCGCGGATGACGGTGTGCTTGAACCGGTAGGACGGGTCGGCCGCGGGCTCCTCGGTGACGAAGTCGCGGAGCACGGCCTGCTCGAGCAAGGCGTCGACGGGCTCCTCCATGAGGGTCGCCAGCGCCGAGCGCTGGAAGGTCCGGCCGATGACCGCCGCACCCTGGAGGATTGACCGTTCGTCGCGCGGGAGCGCGTCAAGGCGCGCGCGGACGAGCGCCTCGATGGTCTCGGGAACCTCGACCTCGGCCAGCTCGCTGGCCGCCACCCAGGCCCCGTCGCGCTCGACGACGGACCCGTCGTCGATGAGCATCCGGATCGTCTCCTCGACAAACAGCGGGTTGCCCTCGGCACGGTCCAGGACCTGGCCGCGCAGGCGGTCCGGCAGCCCGTCCACCGCGAGCAGGGCGTGGACGAGGGACGTTGCCTGCTCGCGGGAGAGCGCCTCCAGGTGGAGCCGTGATGCTTCCATCCGCCCGGAGCCCCATGCCGGCCGGTGATCGATGAGGTCCGGCCGGGCCAGGGCCACGATGAGAAGGGAGCGATCGCGGGTCCAGGTCGCGAGGTACTCGAGCATGTCCAGGAGCGGCGGCTCGGCCCAGTGGATGTCCTCGACCACCAGCAGGATCGGGCGCTCGGCTGCCGGCGACTCCACCAGGCGGCGGACGGCGAACGCGATCTCGCGATCCAGGGCCTCACCGCTCACCGGGGCGTCCGCCCGCAGTCCGATGGCGAAGGCCAGCAGATCCGCCGTGTCCTGGTCCGGGGAGACCGCGCCCAGGCGCTCCTGCGCCTGGGCGCTCGTGAGCTCGGGCGTGATCCCCGCCAGGTCACGGATGACCTCGCCCAGCGGCCAGTAGGTGATGCCCTCGCCGTAGGGAAGGCAACGCCCGTACAGGACCCGCCATCCGGTCGCTTCCAGCTCGTCGGCCAGCTCGCGGGCAAGCCGGCTCTTCCCGACCCCGGGCAAGCCAAGGATGGTGAACAGGATCGTCTTGCGGTCGTTGGCGACACGCCGCGCCGCATCACGCAGCAGGGCGATCTCTTCGTCTCGTCCGGTGAGCGGCGCCGAACGGCCGGGAAGGCCCCGGAGCCCACCCGGCTCGGGTGGAAGGGTTACGGCTCGCCAGGTCTCGATCGGCTCCGTCTTGCCGCGGACCTCCCACCTTCCCGCACTCTCGTAGGTGATGTCCCTGGCGGTCGCGGCATGGACGGCGGGGCCGACCACGATCTCGCCGGGTTCGGCGTGTTCCTCGAGCCGGGCGGCGAGGTTCAGGACATCGCCGGTCGCCATCGTCGATCCGCCGAATGGGTCGCCGACGACAACCTCGCCGGCCTCGATCCCAATCCTCAGCTGGAGCACGATGCCGTGGCGCTGGGCGGCGTCCGGCGCCAGGGCTGCCAGGCCGTCGCGGACCGCGAACGCGGCGCGAACCGCCCGCTCCGGGTCATCCTCGTGGGCCTGCTGGAGACCGAAGAGGGCCATCACCGCGTCCCCGCGGAACTGCTCCGCGCTCCCGCCAAAACGGCGGATCTCCTCGATCGTGCGCTCGAAGAACTGGGAAACGACCCGGCGGACGATCTCCGGATCGAGGCGGTCCGAGAGGGCGGTCGAGGCGACGAGGTCGGCGAAGAGGGCCGTCACGTGGCGCCGCTCCTCGATTCCCACCCGGGTCACGAGGGCATGCCCGCAGTTCGAGCAGAACCGCGCGTTCTCCGCGTTCGAGCTGCCGCAGTTCGGGCAGGGTGTCATCCGGCCGAGTGTACGGCCGTGATACCCCGCGCGAATACCTCTGGGCTAGAGGTCCATGCGCTCCATCCGCCGAGCGGCGAAGACCACCAGGAAGACGACGGTCGCCGCCCAGACGATCGGTGTGGCCAGTTCGGCCGACTGGCCGCTCGCCGTTACCAGCGTCCACTCGAGGATCGACGTCGGCAGATACGGCCCAATGGGGACGATGGCCCCGAGTACCTGCGGCAGGAACACAGCAGCCAGCCCGATGGCCGCCACCGCGGCCTGGCTCGTGACGATGGTCGAGGCGGCGAGGACGATCGCGCCGAAGAGCGCAATCGACATGCCGATGCCGACCGCGACGATGGCAATCGGCGCCGCCTGAACAGGGCCGTACAGGAGGATGACCAGCACGATCGTCGCCGCCAGCGGCACGAGGCCGGCAAGCAGCCACAGGATCCCGGTTGCCGACAGCCACTTCGCCAGCCAGATACCGGCGCGCGAGACCGGCTTGGAGGCCGTCCACGCCAAGGTCCCGCTCTCACGCTCGACGATGAGCAGGCTCATGACCGCGAAAATCGTCACGACGACGAAGATCTGCGTCGAGACAGCCGTCATGAGGTTCACCATGGGGTCCATGTTCGGCGGCGGGATCTCAACGCCCTCCATCGTGGCGATCGTCTCCTGCAGCCAGGCGTTGAGGGCGGTGAGCGCCATGAACGCGACGCTCACCGCCAGGACGATCCAGGCGCGGCGGCCACGAAGCCATTCGAGCAGCTCCTTGCGAAGGAGCCCGGAGAACCCGGGAAACAGGGCGGTCATGCGGCATGCTCCTTCGTGTCGACGAGGCGAATGAACACGTCCTCCAGGTCCTCGCGGACGTGGCTGTTATCGATGACGGTGAGGTCGGACTCGGCCGCGAGTCGGGTGACGGCGCGCTGGACAGGTGCTGCCGCATCGGGATCGATGCGCAACACGTACGTGCGCGACTCGGCGTCGTGCTCGGTGGGCTCGACCGAGATCACCCCGGGGATCGCTGCCAGCGCCACCGCCGTGTCATCGGTCGCGAAGCCGAGGGCGACCCGCATCCGGTCGCGAGTTGAGCTGGACAGGAGGTCGGCCGTCGGCTGGGCGCGGACGAGACGGCCGTGGTCGAGGATGGCGACGTGGTCGCTCACGCGCTGGACGTCGTCCAGGATGTGAGTCGAATAGAAGATGGTCGCTTCGCCCTTGATCTGCTGCATCAGTTCGAGCACTTCTCGCCGGCCGATGGGATCGAGCGAGCTGACCGGCTCATCGAGCAGAAGGACCGCGGGCCGCGCCACGAGGGCCTGGGCGATCCCGAGCCGCTGACGCATACCCCCTGAGTACGTCCTCGCCGGCCGGTCGGCCGCCTCGGCGAGCTCAACCAGGTCGAGGACCTCCTGGACCCGTGCACCGTCCGGCCGAGCGTCTGCCGGATGCAGCGACCCGACAAACCCGAGCGTCTCGCGGCCGGTCATCCACCCGTAGAAGCGCGGCTCCTGGCTGAGGTATCCGACCTGCCTACGGTACGCCGGGCCGGCCGCGACCGGGATCCCCGCCACCTCGGCGCTGCCTCGGGTCGGCCGGATCAGTCCGGCAAGCAGCTTGAGCGCCGTGGTCTTGCCCGCCCCATTCGGTCCCAGGAAGCCGTAGATGCTCCCGACGGGAACGTCCAAGGTCAGGTCGGTGAGCGCCTGGACGTCGGGGTAGTGCTTGGTTAGTCCGGCCATCCTGATGGCCGCCTGTCCTGTCATCTGCTCTTCCTCCGCAGTGGTTCTACACACCCGGAGGGTCCGTCTCGCTCGCGTCCGTGTCGTCATTCCATGGTCGCGAATCAATCCACGATTCTGGGTTCGGTTGTCCGCGTGACGGCCAATACCGCGGTATCGGCGGGCTCACCCCGCGGCGCGAATCTCCGGCGCGATGAGCCTGAGGTCAGCGGGCGTGCGACTCAGCGGAGCCCGGATGAACGACGCCCAGCTCGTAGGCCAGCACTACCAGCTGGGCCCGATCCCGAAGCTCGAGCTTCATCAGCAAGTGCGAGACATGGGTCTTGACCGTGGGCTCCGCCAGCGAGAGGCGCTGGGCGATCTCGCGATTCGAGAGGCCGTTCGCGACGAGCTCCAGGATCTCGCGCTCTCGCTCGGTGAGGTCCCGGAGGCGCTCCGCCACTTGCAACTCATCAGCGGGGACGGACAGGCGCGCGAACCGGTCGATCAGCCGGCGCGTCACCGACGGTGCGAGGAGTGCTTCTCCTGCCGCGACGATGCGAATCGCCTGAGCGAAGTCCGCGGGGTGGACATCCTTGAGCAGGAATCCGCTCGCACCGGCGCGGAGGGCCTGGACGACATTCTCGTCGGCGTCGAAGGTGGTCAGGACCAGGATCCGTGGCCCAGCGTCGCCGTTCTCGGTCGCCAGCTGCCGCGTCGCCTCGACCCCGTCCATTACCGGCATCCGCACGTCCATGACCACGACATCGGGTTTTAGCCCGGCGGCCAGCTCGACCGCCTCGCGCCCGTTGCCCGCTTCGCCCACGACCTCGATCCCTTCCTCGTCGGCGAGGATCATGCGGAAACCCGTCCGGACCAGTTGTTGGTCGTCGACGAGCAGGACGCGGATGCTCATGTCGGCGCGCCCATCGGCTCATCCAGCGGAATTCTTGCCGTGACCCGGAAACCGGTCGCCGTCGGCTGCGCGGCGAAGGTGCCGCGCAAGATCGCGACCCGTTCGCGCATTCCGATCAGGCCGACGCCGTCGTGCGTCGCCTCGACCTCGGCCCGCGCTCGCGCTCCCCGTTCGTCATCGATGGAGATGTCGAGCGAATCGCGCTCGTACTTCACGGTCACCCGGGCCCGCCCGCCAGCCGCGTGCTTGAGAGAGTTCGTGAGGCCCTCCTGGATGATCCGGTACGCGGACAGCTCGATGCCGGGGTCCAGCTGCCGCGGCGCACCCTGGATCGACAGCTCGACCACGAGTCCCGCCGAGCGGACCTGCTCGAGGAGCTCGCCGAGCAGGTCGAGCCCCGGCGCCGGCTCGGCGATCTCGGGCTGGCCGAGGATGCCGAGCATGCGCCGCATATCGGTAAGCGCCTGTCGGCCGGTGGTGCCAATGGCCTCCAGCGCCGCCCGACTCTCCGCCGGGCGCTTTTCGAGCGAGCGGAGCGCGCCGCTGGCCTGGATGACCATGACGCTCACGTGGTGGGTGACCGCGTCGTGGAGCTCACGAGCGATCCGTTCTCGCTCCTCCCGAATGGCGCGGCCAGCACGCTCCTCACGCTCGCGAGCCAAGAGCCGGGTCTGCTCCTCGAGCGAAGCGGTGTAGAGGCGGTGGACCCGCGCAGCATCACCGATGAACCACGAGGCGAGGAAAAAGAGCTGGGTCTGAATGAGTGACTGCGGCCCGGTCGCGACGCCGGTGTGCTGGACGATGGCAATTCCGAGGACGACGCAGGCCAGCGCGGCAAGCGGCAGCGAGATGCGCCGCTCGAGCTGCTCGCCTATGGTGAAGAGCGCGACGAATATGCCAAGGCTCGCATTCAGATGGGCGCCGTCGGGAAGGAGCCAGACCTGGAGCGCCATCGAGCCCACCACGATGGCCAGGACCCCGATCGGAAACAGTCGCCTGAGGACGAGTGGCATCGTCTGCAGGAGCAGCAGCGCGACGTTCACCGGGCCGGCCGGCCCGAGGTCGGTCGCACCCGCGCTCAACGCAAACAGCGAGAGCGCGCTGAGGCCCACCGCGATGGCTGCGTCCACGAGCAGCGGATTCGCGCCCAGCGCGCCCCGAATCCGGTTCATCGGTCCCGACACTACTCCAGGGTCACAACGGGGTCGTCAGCCGAAGGAAGGATCTGTGTCCGATACCACCGTATCGGTGAGAGCCTCCTAGATGCGCTGCATCCTCAGCCGGCCGCCGGCGAAGGCGAAGATGCCCATCGTGACCGCGAAGTGGCCGACCATGGCCGGGATCACCGTCTCGGTGTTGACCGTGACCAGGCCGCAGGCGTAGCCGAGGATCACCGAGCCGATGACGAAGTACCAGTCGCGCTCCCGCCAGACGCGGCGGTGGGCGGCGCCGAAGATCACCGCCTGCAGCGCGACCGCCAGGGGCACCTCCAGCCCGCCGACCAGCATCAGGCCGAGGATGACCGATCGGAACTGGAGCTCCTCGGCCATCGCGTTCAGCGCCGCGCCGACGGTCCGGCTGGGGAGCATGTCCAACGGAAGCGGGACGAGGGAGCGGAAACGCACCAGCGCCAGGGCGGCGCCGTTGAGGGCGCCGACCAGCCCAAACGCCACCATCACCGGCAGCAGCTCCGACGGGTCGCCCCCGACCAGGAAGAGTGAGGCGCGGCCGCGGGGCAGGATGAGGATGATCCCGGCCGTGAACAGCAGGACGAGCCCGTAGTAGCTCAGCGGGCCCATCCAGCGCGAGCGGCTGCGGAAGTAGTCGCTCCGCATGATCCGTTCCTGGTCGAAACGGAGGACGACCATGAACACGGTCATCCCGATCGCGATCGAGAGGCGGAGGGATTCGGCGAAGTCGCCCATCAGGGCGTCGTCTCGTTCATGCGCAGCACGGCGAGGAATGCCTCCTGCGGGATCTCGACCGAGCCGACCCGCTTCATCCGCTGCTTGCCCTCTTTCTGCTTCTCGAGCAGCTTCCGCTTCCGCGTCACGTCACCGCCGTAGCACTTCGCGATGACGTCCTTGCGGTAGGCCCGGATCGTCTCGCGGCTGATGATATGGGAACCGATGGCCGCCTGGACCGGCACCTCGAACGACTGGCGCGGGATCAGGGCCTTCAGCTTCTCGACCAGGCTGCGACCGATGCGCGGGGCGTTCGACCGATGGACGATCAGGCTCAACGCGTCCACCGCCTCGCCGTTGACCAGGATGTCGAGCTTGACCAGGTCGGCTGACCGATAGCCGATGAAGGCATAGTCGAGGCTGGCGTAGCCCGACGATCGGCCCTTCAGCTGGTCGTAGAAATCGACGATGAGCTCGGCCAGCGGCATCTCGAAATGCATGTTCACCCGTCGCGGGTCGAGGTACTCCATGGTGCCGAAGACGCCCCGCCGGGCGGTCGTCAGCTCCATCACCGGCCCGACGTACTCGGTGGGGGTGATGACCTGGAGCGAGACCCACGGCTCGGCGATGTCCTCGAGCTCGCCCGGCGGAGGCATGCGGGCCGGGTTGTCGACCACGACCTCGCCCCCGCCGATCCGACGGACGCGGTACTCGACCGACGGCGCGGAGGCGATGAGGTCGAGGTCGAACTCGCGCTCGAGCCGTTCCTGGACGATCTCCATGTGGAGCAGGCCGAGGAACCCGCAGCGGAAGCCGTGGCCCAGGGCCACGCTGGACTCGGGCTCCCACACGAACGAGGCGTCGTTCAGGTGGAGCTTGTCCAGCGCGTCGCGCAAGAGCGGGTAGTCATCGCCGCGCAGCGGGTAGATGCCGGCGAACACCAGCGGCAGCACGGGGCGGTAGCCGGGGAGCGGTTCCGGGGCGGAGTGGCGGGCGGAGGTCAGCGTGTCGCCGACCCGGGCCTCGGCGATCGACTTCAGGCCGGTGGCGACGTACCCCACCTCCCCGGCGGCCAGGGTCGGAGCGGCCACCGCCTGCGGGCGGAACCAGCCGAGCTCGAGGATCTCGGAGGTCACCCCGGTGGCCATGAACCGGATCTTGTCGTGGTCGTGGAGCGTGCCGTTCGCCAGCCGGACGTAGGCCACCACTCCCTTGTACGGGTCGTAGTGGCTGTCGAAGACGAGGGCCTGGAGCCGCGCGTCAGGGTCCCCGGGCGGCGCCGGGATCCGGGAGACGATCGCCTCGAGGATCTCGTCGACCCCGGTCCCGTCCTTGGCCGAGGCCAGAATCGCCTCCTCGCGGGGAATGGCGAGCGTCTCCTCGAGCTCGGCCATGACCATCGCCGGGTCGGCGCTGGGCAGGTCCACCTTGTTGATGACCGGGATGATGACCAGCCCCTGCTCGGTGGCCAGCTGGGCGTTGGCCAGCGTCTGGGCCTCGATCCCCTGGCTGGCGTCGATGACCAGCAGCGCCCCCTCGCAGGCCTGGAGCGATCGGCTCACCTCGTACGAGAAGTCAACGTGGCCGGGCGTGTCGATGAGGTTGAGCACGTACTCCTGGCCGTCGGCCGCGGTGTGCAGCAGGCGCACCGCGCGGGCCTTGATCGTGATCCCCTTCTCCCGCTCGAGGTCCATCGAGTCCAGCACCTGGCTGGTCATCTGGCGCGGGTCGATGGTGTGGGTCGCCTCCAGCAGCCGGTCGGCGAGCGTGCTCTTGCCGTGGTCGATGTGGGCGACGATCGAGAAGTTGCGCATCCGCTCGCGGGCTGTCACGGCGGGCAAGTCTAGCCCGGCGCCCGCATCGGTCTATTGGTCCGTGGTCGGCGTCAGCCGGTGCCGATCAGGGTCACCCCGTTCACGGTCTGGTAGTAGCTGTTGTAGATGTTGGTGTGGATGACCTCGCCGGTGGTGGCGTCGGTCACGGTCCGGGTCACGCTGACGCTGAGGCCATTGTGCGGGAACTCGACGCGCTTGCTCGTCCCCGCCGGCATGGTCGCGGTGTACTCCACCGTGTCGCCGGCGGTCCTCCGGTTCCAGATGACCGGCGTCGAGAAGGACACGACGCGGTTGGTGGGCAGGCCCCACAGGTCGAACCGGACCAGGCCGGGGGACGCGAAGGAGCGGATGACGATCGGTCCTTCGGTGTCGTTGGTGAAGGTCATGCTCTGCTCGTAGGTCGAGGTCGCGAAGACGGTCGCGTCCAGGCCCATCGGGTAGCGATCGATGTAGTAGTAGTGGTTCGCGCGCTCCCCCATCTGGAGCCCGGCCCGCAGCGCGGTGTTGAAGATCGTGGTCGAGGTCGAGCAGATCCCGCCGCCGATCGCCTGGTCACCCGTGCTCCGGCCGTCGATGATCGCGCCGCCGTAGGTGTAGCCGCGCTCGGCGGTCACCGGACCGATGTCGCGCCAGAAGTCGAAGTCCTCGCCGGGCAGGATGACCATCTGGTCGATGGCCATGGCCGGGATGCTGATATTTGCGCTGAAGCCGTTGCCGCTCGACGGCACGTACCGCGTGGTCCAGGTCGAGAGGCGGACCATGTTCGGGAGCATCTCGGTCGCGGCGGCGGTGGTGAGGGTTGGCTCCACGACCGATGCGGCGAGCGCCACCGACGGGGTTTCGATCCCGTCCCCACGCAACTCGAGGCCGTCGACCATGGCCGCCACCGTCCCGGGCACGTTGAGGTCGCGGCCGGTGACCGCGGGCTGGACGCCGTTCAGGGTGGCCCCGTCGAACGTGAACGTCGCGTCCTGCGGGTCGAGGTGGACGGCGGCCACGTGGGGCGCCAGGGCGGCGGCCAGAGCGGCACGGTCGAGGAGGACCCCGTAGCTGTCGTCGATTCGCGTCCCGAAGGTGACCGCCGCGCGGATGTCCTCCGCCGCCACCGCGAAGCTGGTGGTCCCGTCGGTGAGGGCCAGCGGGGCGGCGAACATCGCGCGGGCCGCGCCCGCGGCCGCGGCGGCCTGGCCCTGGGTGACGGTGAACGGGATCGGCTCGCTGACCAGCGTGACCGCCGGCTCGGTGGCGTCCGGTTCGAGCACGGTCGAAAGCACCGCGGCCCGAATGGCATCCGGATGGATTCGCCGGCCTTCGAGGGGAGGCGAGATGGCGTACGTCCCGTCGGGGTTGGTCACCACCGCCGCGTCGATGGGTGACGTGAAGACCCGGGTGGCCGTGTCGACGACGAGCTGATCGAGGCGTTCGGGGTCGACGGCCACCGCGTCGGGGATCCGGCTGCCGAGCACGAGCGCCGCCAAGCGCTCACGGCCGTCCGCCAGGGGATCGCCGCTGCGGCCGACCGCCATCGCCGCCGCCACCAGGCCGGCGTAGTCGTGGTCGCGGCCGAGCTCGGTCAGCGGAACACGGGTGGCCTCCCCATCCAGGGTGACGGTGAGCTGGCCGGCGGTGATGTCCGGGAGCTGCTCGCGGAGGCGGGCCTCGGCCTCGGCCGCTGTCAGCAGGCCGATGTCGACCCCGGCGACCGCCACGCTGGGCATGACCCGCCCGTCGAGCACGAGGCCGAGGCCGCCCGCGACCACGGCCGGAATGAGCAGCATGGCGAGAACGAACGCCGGCCGCCACGAGGGCGACGACGACCGAACGGGGAAGGGCCTGGAGACGGCGCGCGATGTCCGACCCGGGAGTGACGTCGGCGCCTGGGCTCGCAACCGCGGGGGTACGCATCGAATCTGGCGGATTGTCGCCGAATGCGCCGCGGCGTGTCGAGAGCACCTCGGTGCTATACTCCGCCGCCGATCGGCCCCCGGCCGAATCCGCGCTGCACCACCCCTGATTTCACACCGAGGACTGCCCTTCCGTGGCTCGCAAATCCCGCACCTGGAAAGGTGCCCGAACGCCATCCGCCCTCAAGCGCGCGCGCCAGGCGCAGCGCCGCCGCTCGGTGAATCGCCGCACCCGAAGTGAGGCCAAGACCCTCGTCCTGCAAGCGGCCAATGTCGCTGCCGGACGCGAGGAGGGCGATGCCACCGCGGCACTCACCGCGGCTATCAGCGCCCTCGACAAGGCCGCCGAGAAGGGAATGATCCATCCCAACAACGCCGCGCGACGCAAGAGCCGGCTGATGGCCAAGGTGAACGCCGCCGGCGGGGTCGAGACGCACGCGGGCAGTGGGACGCGGCGCCGGACCGCGGCCAGCAAGACGGAACAGCGCAAGAAGGTCACCGCCGCCAAGGCCTCCAAAGCCGCCGCCGCTCGCGCCACCGACCGTCCCCGCACCGCGGCGGGCAAGGCCCGGGTTGCGGTCACCCGCGCGACCCGCGAGGCGAGCGCCGCTCAGCGCCGATCGGCGAAGACCGAGCCCGCGCCAGCCACGGACGCCCCGTCGGGAGACGGCGCCGAGTCCTAACCCGCTCGGCTGAACGGAGCGCGGCCGGCGTAGACCGCCCGCTCCCCGAGCTCCTCCTCGATCCGCAGGAGCCGGTTGTATTTCGCGGTCCGCTCCGAGCGGCTCATGCTGCCGGTCTTGATCTGGCCCGTGCCCAGCGCCACCGCCAGGTCCGCGATGGTCGTGTCCTCCGTCTCGCCCGATCGATGGCTCATCACCGTCCCCCAGCCGGCCGCCTGAGCGGTGGAGACCGTGGCCATGGCCTCGGTCAGAGTGCCGACCTGATTGACCTTGACCAGGACCGCGTTGGCGGCCCGCTCCGCGATCGCACGCTCCAACCGAGCCTGGCTGGTGACCAGCAGATCGTCGCCGACGAGCTGGATGCGATCTCCCAAGCGCGCGGTGAGATCGGTCCAGCCATCCCAGTCGTCCTCGCCCAGGCCGTCCTCGACGCTGACGATCGGGTACCGATCAGTCCAGTCTGCCCACAGGTCGATGAGCTGGGCCGATGACAGGCCGCGGTCCTCGCTGACCAGCCGATAGCCGTCGTCGAGCACGAGCTCGCTGGCGGCAGGATCGAGAGCGATGGCCACCTGTTCCCCCGGGCGGTAGCCCGCCCGGGTGATCGCGCCCACCACCAGGCCCATGGCCGCCTCGTTGCGCGGCAGCGGCGGTGCGTACCCACCCTCGTCGCCGACCGTGGTCGGGAGGCCGCCCTCGCGCAGCGCGGCGCCGAGGGCATGGAAGATCTCCGCGCACCAGCGGAGACCCTGGCTGAAGGTTGCCGCGCCGAGCGGGACGATCATGAACTCCTGGAAATCGGTCCCTCCCTCCGCGTGACGACCGCCGTTCAGGATGTTCACCATCGGCACCGGCAGGGTCACCGCCCGCCCGCCGCCGAGGTACCGATACAGCGGCTCCCCGGCTGCGGCAGCCGCGGACCGGGCAACGGCCAGCGACACGCCGAGGACGGCGTTCGCGCCGAGGCGAGACTTGTTCGGCGTTCCGTCGAGCTCGATCAGCGCCTGGTCCAGCCCGGCCTGGTCGGCCGCGTCGCGGCCGACCACCGCTCCCGCGATCTCGCCCCGCACGTTGGCCACCGCCCGCAGCACGCCCTTGCCGCCGAAGCGGGACGCGTCGCCGTCGCGCAGCTCGACCGCCTCGTGCGCCCCGGTGCTCGCTCCGCTGGGGACGGCGGCGGTCCCCACCGCACCGCCGTCGAGCGTGACCTCCACCTCGACCGTGGGATTGCCCCGCGAGTCGAGGATCTCGCGGGCATGGACGCGCCGGATGGCGCGATCGCTCACGGGCGGCCGCTCACGGGCGGTCGAGGAGCGCCGCCACGCCGGGCAGGGTCCGCCCCTCCACGAACTCGAGCGACGCTCCCCCGCCGGTGCTCACGTGGCTCATCCGCTCGCTGAGCCGGAGCTGCTGGACGGCGGAGACCGAGTCGCCGCCACCCACCACCGTGACCACACCCCTGGTCGTCTTTGCGGCGATGGCCTCGGCGATCGCGTTCGTGCCCTCGGCGAAGGGAACGACCTCGAAGATGCCCATCGGTCCGTTCCAGAAGATCGTCCGCGCCGCCTTCAGCGCGGTGCGGTACTTGTCGATGGTCTGCGGACCGATGTCGACGACCATCCAGTCCTTCGGCACCGCGTTGACCGGGACGACCTCGCGCGGAGCGCGGTGGTGGACCTGGGGCGCGATCAGGACGTCGGTCGGCAACATGAACCGCGTCCGGCGCCGACGGGCCTCGGCCATGATCGCGGCGGCGTTCTCGAGCTGCTCGGTCTCGACCAGGCTCTTGCCCAGCTCGAGGCCCTTGGCCGCGAGGAACGTGTTCGCCATCCCGCCGCCGACGAGGATCGCCTGGCAGCGCCCGACCAGGACCCGGAGCACGTTGAGCTTGTCGGAGATCTTCGCTCCGCCGATGACCGTGTGGAACGGGCGCGGAGGCTTGTCCAGGAGGCGGGAGAGGGCGTTCACCTCCCGCTCGAGCAGGAGTCCGGCGACCGACGGCAGGAAGTGGGTGATGCCCTCCGTCGAGGCATGGGCTCGGTGCGCGGACCCGAACGCGTCGTTGACGTACACGTCCGCGAACCCGGCGAGTGCCTCCGCGAACGCCGGGTCGTTGGCCTCTTCCCCCGCGTGAAAGCGCAGGTTCTCCAGGAGCAGGAGGTCACCGGGGCGGAGCTTGTTGATCGCATCCTGGACGCCCGGGCCGAGAGCGTCGCCGGTCATCCGCACCGGTCGCCGGAGGAGCTGACTGAGGCGATCGGCGACCGGCTTGAGACGGTACGCGTCGTTGACCTTGCCATGCGGGCGCCCGAGGTGGCTGGCCATGATCACGACCGCCCCCTGCTCGAGGAGGTAGATCAGGGTCGGCAGGCTGGCCCGGATCCGCGTGTCGTCGGTGATGCGCCCGTCGTCGAGCGGGACGTTGAGGTCGGCGCGGAGGAACACTCGTTTGCCGCGGACATCGAGGTCGCGAACGGTCTGCTTGTGGAGCGGTCGGAACCGGGCAACGCTCACAGGCGCTCGCCCATGAAGGCGGCGAGGTCCGCGACCCGGCAGCTGTACCCCCACTCGTTGTCGTACCAGGCGATGACCTTGAGCATCCGTTCGCCGGTGGCCATGGTGGAGGCGCCATCGACGATCGACGAGTGGTCGTCGCCCTTGAAGTCCATGCTCACCAGCGGCTCCTCGGTGTAGTCGAGCAGCCCCCGCATCGGTCCCTCTGCCGCCGCGCGGAACGCGGCGTTGGCCGCCTCGGCGGTCACCGGCTTCGCGGTCTGGGCCACGAAGTCGATCACGCTCACGGTGGGCGTGGGCACCCGGAGCGAGAACCCATCGAAGCGGCCCTTCAGCTCGGGGATGACGAGCGCCAGCGCCTTCGCCGCGCCGGTGGTGGTGGGAATGATGTTCTGCCCGGCCGACCGTGCGCGGCGCAGGTCCTTGTGGACCACGTCAAGCACCGGCTGGTCGTTGGTATACGAGTGGATCGTGGTCATCAGCCCGTGCTCGATGCCGAACGTGTCGAACACCACCTTGGCCGGCAGGGCCAGGCCGTTGGTCGTGCACGAGGCGTTGCTTACGATGTGGTGCCGCTCGGTGTCGTAGGTCCCCTCGTTCACGCCGAGGACGATGGTGATGTCCTCGTTCTTCGCCGGCGCGCTGATGATGACCTTGGCGGCCCCGGCATCGAGGTGGGCCTTCGCCTTCTCGGCATCGGTGAACACCCCGGTCGACTCGACCACCAGCTGGACGCCGAGATCCGCCCAGGGCAGGGCGGCGGGATCCTTCTCGCTGCAGGCCCGGATCGCGTGGCCGTCGACCACGATCTCGGTCTCGGTCGCGCTCACCTCCCCGGGGAAGCGGCCGTAGGTCGAGTCGTAGCGGAACAGGTGGGCGTTGGTGGCGGTCGGTGCGAGGTCGTTGACGGCGACCACCTCGAGCTCGTCGGGGTGACGCTCGAGCATGGCGCGCAGGGTCTGGCGCCCGATCCGGCCAAATCCGTTGATCGCGATTCGGGTTGGCATCAGCCTCCAGCCTCCGTGTCGTGGATGAGGGGCCAGCAGCCCACGAGCGAGACGTTCTCCCCGAAGCGGGACGGCCGGACCACGACCCGAGCGGCCGGGAGCGGGAACGCGCGGCGGCCGATCTCGGTCCGGACCACGTCGTGGAGCTCGGAGCGGTGGTCGGCGATCGCCCCGCCCAGCACCAGGACCTCCGGATTCAGGAGGTTGACCAGGCCGGCACAGGTGGCACCGATGGCGGTCCATGCCCGCTCGATCAGCGAGCGGCAGGCGGCGTCGCCCGCGTCGGCGGCGGCGCAGACGGCGGCCGCGTCGAGGGGCGTCCCCGACGAGACGAGCTCGGCCAGGCGAGGCGCCTCGCCCCGTTGGACCAGAGCGGCGCCGTCTCGGGCGAGGGCCGCGCCGGACGCGATGCCCTCGACGTGGCCCGGGGCGCCCTCCCCGTCGGGCGGGCCGTCCAGCTCCACGGTCAGGTGGCCGATTTCGCCAGCCGTCGCGTCCGGACCGTCGACCAGCCGGCCGTCGACCACGAGCGCGCCGCCGATCCCGGTCGAGACGGTGATGTAGATCGCGTGCTCGGCGCCGACCGCCGACCCGTGCCGCCATTCGGCGAGCATGGCGACCTTCGTGTCCCGCTCGAGGAACGCGGGTACGCCGAGCTCGTCCGCAAGCCGATCCGCCAGGGGAACCTCGTCCCAGCCGGGGAGGTTGGGCGGTTGGTGGACGACGCCCCGCTTCGGATCCAACGGACCTGGAGACGACACGCCGATCGCGCGTGGGACCGGCTGGCCGCCGGCCTCGGCCGCGGCCCAGACCGATCGAGCGGTCGTGATCAGGCGATCGAGGATGCTCTCGACACCAAGGTTCGCCATGGTCGGGATCACCTCTCGGTGCGCAACGGTCAGGTCGGGGCTCAGGTGCGCGACCCGAATCAGCGTGCCGCCGAGATCAATGGCCAGGATCGGCCCAGGGTTGCCGGCGTGCACTGGGGCCATTCTACCGGCCGAAAATGGAGAGGCCGCCGAGCGGGGCTCGGCGGCCGGCGAGGCGAATGGGGGCCTCAGCCTCCGATCTTGAACATCTTGGTGCCGCACACGGGGCAGATGCCCTGCGTCGCGGGCTTGCCGTTCTTCATCGTGATCTTGCGGTCATCCTTCATGGTCCGCTTGGTCTTGCACTTGACGCAGTAGCCGTCGGTCGCCATCGGTTCGTCTGCCTCCTAAGCGTTCATTTCGTTTGGTTTCGACTCGCTGCTGCTGTCCTTTTCCCACACCAGGTGGATCCCGGCCAGACCGGCATCGATGCAGCGCGCCTCCGCGGCCTCCTTTGCCGCGCCTTCCCCCACGAACGTCCCGGCTGTTCGCTGGGCGTACACCGCGCAAACAGTGCCCGCACGCGATCCGGCCAGGCCCGCCAGCACGAACAGTGCCGACGACTCCATTTCGAGGTTCAGAACGCCTTGACGTCTGAGCTCCTCTGCGAGATCAGGATAGCGAACCGGGAGCGTGCGCATCGCCCTTCCCTGCGGCGCGAAAAAACCGGGGGCGGTGGCGGTGATCCCCACGTGGTGGGCGTACCCCAGCTGCTGGCAGGCCGTCTCCAGTGCCTGGACGACGTCGCGATGGGCGATGGCCGGGTAGCCGGGATGGACGTAGAAGTCGGTCGTGTTCTCCAGGCGCACCGCCCCGGTCGAGACCACGAGGTCCCCGAGACCGATCTCAGGCTGGAGTCCGCCCGACGAGCCCACGCGCACGAACGTCGGCTGGTCCGTGATCTCCAGGACCTCGGCCAGCACGATCTCGGTGTTGTCGGGGCCCATGCCGGTCGACATGACCGACAGGCGCATGCCCTGCCAGGTTCCGGTGGCGGTGGTGATCTCCCGGTTGCTGCGCTCCACCTCCACCCTGTCGAAGCGCGAGGCGACCTTCGCCACCCGGCTCGGCTCGCCCACCAGGATGATGTACTCCGCCAGCTCGCCCCGCTCGAGGGCGATGTGGTACATGCGTGACCCGCTCTGGGGCGAATCGGCGCTCGTGGGCTCGCTCACGGGGCGAGGGTATACGACTCGTCCTCCCCTTCGTCGATCGCCGTGGTGCGCCTCCAGCCGGTCCGCTGTGCGACCTCGACCCACAGCCGAGCCCACGTCCCGTGGCGCCAGGCCAGGGCCATCAGCCCGGCCAGGCCGCCGAGCCCGGCCGCGAGCGGCCCCTGGATCGGCGGGACCTCGGGCCGTGGCGAGCCGTCATCGGTGCCGGGATCGCGGAGCGCCGTGGCCAGGGCGACAGCCCCGCCGAGGTCTGGCTTGGTCAAGGTCAGCGCGTCCGACGACGCTTGGGTCGTAGTTGGGGGCGTGCGTCCTTCCCCGGGTCCGATCGGTCCCCGACCCGCTGGCCGAACCGCGCCCGCCGACGGTGGAACGGGCGATGACCTGCACGTCGCCTCGGTCGCGCGGCCACAGGCGGTAGCCTTCGGTCGGCGCCGCTCCGCTCGTCTGCTGGCCGACCACGCCCCGCAGCTCGACCCACGATCCGGCGGGAATGGACGGAGCGGAGATGCCGGTCCCGGCCGCTACGAACACCCGCAGCGGCCCGCCGCCGTCATTGACCGTGAGCGTCAGGCTGCCGCCCGTCGTGCGCCGGGGACCATCGGCGACGAGACCGCGGACCACGACCAGGATGCCCTCGTCCGCCTCGCCGATTCCGCCGCTGGCCCGCCGGACGCCCCCGGGCTCGGCCTGCGTACCCAGAACGGTCGCTCGCTGCGAGACGCGCAGGCTGAGCATCCCCGAGAGCGTGGAACGCGTGCCGGTCAGCTCGACCAGCTGGCCCCGTCGCAGCCGACCAAGCTCCGAGCCGGTCCGGACAAGGATGGCGCTGCCGGCGTCGGCCACGACGGCGCTCCCCGCCTCCACCAGACCCGTTGGGAGCGTGACCACGCCGCGGATCCGGAGGCTTGACCCGGTCGCGGCCGCCCGGGCTTCGGCGATCGTCACCAGGGGCGCGGCGCCGGGCGAGGGAGTTGGCGTCGCACTCGACGATGCGGCGGGCGACGGGCTCGGCGTGGCCTCGGGCGTTGCGCGGGGCGACGGCCAGGACGTCCCCGCTGTCCCGCGGCTGGACCCGGTAGCCCTCGGCTCCGGTTCCCGACGAATCGCGCTGCCCGACGACGCCGGTCACGGTCAGGGAGCTGCCCCCCTGCCAGGAACTCGCGTCGATGCCGGTCGTCGGCCCAACGAGGACGCGGATCGGCCCGGACCCGTCGTCGACCTCGAACGCGAGGCCCGCAGCGAGCTCCGTCGGGGAGCCGGCGACCAGGCCGCTGACCGTGACCAGTCGCCCCTCCACGTTCTCCCCCACCGCCCCGGTGTCGACGGGGTCCGCCTCGAGGTCCTGGCCAGGTCCGAGAATCGTCAGGCCGGCAGCGTCGGCACGCACCGTGCGCTGCGCGAACCGATCATCCACCGTCCCGCTGACGACCAGCTCGACCCCTCGCGGAAATGTGCCGTCGTCGAGCAGGACCGCGATCCCGCCCGAGCCGTCCGCAAGGTATCCGCCGCCCTCGGCAAACGCCGAGTCGGTGAGCGTCGTGCCGCGGACCACCACCGCGCTCCCGTCGGGGAGAGCCCGGGCCTGGACGACGGTGAGTGGCGCCGGGCCGGGCGTGGGCGCGGGTGTGGCCGCCGGCGTCGGTGTCGGTGTCGTGGACGGAGCCGCGGTCGGGTCCGGAGTGAACGATGGCTCGCTCGACGGTTCCGGCGTGGTGGTCGGCTCAGGCGTGACCGATGGGTCCCCGCTGGCCGACGGGGACGCGCTATCCGACGGCGGCTCGCTCGCGCTCGGATCAGGGGACGGCGAGCCGGTCGGGACCGGCGGCGAGGTGCTGTTCTGCGGGTCCGGAGCGGGTCGGACGACGAAATCGACAAGGTTGCCATCGGTGTCCTGCCCGGAACCGAGGGCGCCGCCCGGCAGCCGCTCGAGACTCGACCCGGCGGGAGCCGCTGGTGCGGGGCTGCCCTCGAGCCAGCTGCTGGTCGCCGTGCCCCAGCCGACTGCATCGATGGCATGCGCCGCGGCCACGACGCGCAGGGCCATGCTGCCCCCGGTTGCGGCCAGGCCGCCGGCGTACGTCCCGTCGGCGATGCCGGCGAACACCCCGGATTCGTTTGCCACCAGGACGTGCCCGCCCGGGCCGATCTCCACGCCTGGCCCCCAGACGGCCTTGCGGGTGACCGTGGCCCCGCTGGCCGTGACGTACACCAGCTCGAGGCCGTCGAGCGACAGCGACACGCTGGCGGGGTTGTACAGCTCCACGAACTCGTCCGATGCGCCGGCTCCCCCGGTCATGACCTCGGAGATGACCAGGTGACCGATGCTCGACGCGGTCAAGCCATCGGCCGTCAGAGCGGCATGTGCCGTCTCCGAGATGGCAAATGCGACGACCAGCGCGGCGAGGGCGAAGGCGCCGGCACAGTGGCGGACGGAACGTGACGGAGCGTGGTGCATGGACGAACCCCGGGCGAAGGCGAGCGCAGATCGGGTCGCCGCCCGGGTGGCGAAGGGCGCGCAGCATCTCCAGCCCCGCTTACCGCGTGGTTATCGCCCGCGTACAATCCGCGCCCATGCCCGCCACCCGATCCCGGAGCTCCAGCCAGCGCGCCGAAGCCCGGCGACGCCAACGCCTGGTGGCTCGCGGCGAGGAACCGCTCGCAGACGAAGCCGTGACCTCCACAGCGGCCCCGGCTCGCCCGCCGAGCCTCCTCACCCGACTGTTCCCGCCCGCCCCGCCGCTGCCGGGCAAGGGCGACCCGCTGGCCGGTTTCACGTACCGCGGACGGTTCCGCGGCTACGTCTCCGGGGCGTGGCTCCTCGCACGACATCCGCTGGCCTGGGGCGTGGCCGCCATCGGCTGGGCCGTGCTGCAGCTGGCACTGTTGATCGTCCCTCGTGAGAACCTGGTGGCCTTCGCGATCACGCTCGGCCAGTACGGCCTGCTGATCGGGGCCGGATGGTTCGGCTGGTGGCGACCGTGGCTGTTCGGGACCGCGGCCGGCGTGCTCGGCGTGATCTTCCACGCGCTCATCGCCGGACTCATCACCATCCAGGCCGGCGAGGGTCTGAACGCCGCCGGCGCCGTCGTGACGAGCCTGACCGCGCTGGTGGTCCTGTACGGGCTGGTGGGGGCCTTCGCCGGGTTCTACGGCGGGTACCTGCGCCGGCGGATGGCCATCAACGCCAAGGCTCCGGCCAAGGGCAAGCGCCGCTAAGCCACGCTGACTACGGGCGGTGGGCGGCCACCGCCTCCTCGGCCGCCGCCAGGGCGGCGGCATAGTCCGGCCCCAGACCCAGCACCTCGCCGGTCGAGCGCATCTCGGGCCCCAGCTCGGTCCCCACCCCGGGCAGCCGCCAGAGCGAGTCGATCGGCGCCTTGACCGCAACCATCGGTCCATCCGGCGCCAAGCCGGCAGCGAGCCCGGCCTCCGCCAGCGACGCGCCGAGCGCGCAGCGGACCGCCGCCGCCACGACGTCCCGCCCGGTTGCCTTGGCCACGATCGGCACGGTGCGAGACGCCCGCGGATTGGCCTCGATCACCACCACCCGCTCGCCATCCACGATGGCCTGGACGTTGAGGATCCCGCGCACGCCGAGCGCAAGCGCGATCCGGCCGGCCGCCTCCGCCGCCAGCTCCTGCGCCTCGCGCGAGATGTTGCGAGGCGGCAGCACGGCCAGCGAGTCGCCGGAGTGGACGCCCGGCGGGTCCCGCTGCTCGAGGATCCCCGGCACCGACCAGGCGCTGCCGTCAGAGATGACGTCGATGTCGAGCTCCACGCCGCCGACCATGGCGTCGACCCGCAGCGGCCAGCCGACCTCGCCGGCCAGCAGAACACCCAGGGCCACGCGATCGCGGATGACGGCGATCCCGCGTCCGCCGATGACCCACGACGGCCGGACGATGACCGGGTACCCCAGCTCTCCGATCGCCTCCTCCAACCCCTCGGCGTCGGACGCCAGGCGGCCCGTCGGTCCCTCCAGCCCCAGCCGGTCCAGCAATGCGGCGAACCGATCGCGGTCCTCGCAGGCCTCGATCGCATCGGCGGTCAGGCCGGCGACCGGCACGTCGGCATACGCGAGGTCGCGGGCGAGGTCGATCGCGGTCTGGCCGCCGAAGGTCAGCAGCACCAGCGGCGGCTCGCCGGTCAACGCCCGCTCGTGGTCGAGGACGTCGAGGACGCTCTCGGTGTCGAGTGGCTCGAAGTACAGCCGCGAGCAGGCGTCGTAGTCGGTGCTCACCGTCTCGGGGTTGTTGTTGATGACCACCGCGTCGTACCCGAGGTCCCGGATGGCCCACGCCGCACGGACCGAGCAGTAGTCGAACTCGATCCCCTGACCGATGCGGATCGGCCCCGAGCCGACGACGATGACCGAGCGGCGGTCGGCCGGCGGCGGCACCTCCGACGTGGCGTAGGACGAGTAGAAGTACGGCGTCTCGGCCGGGAACTCGCCGGCGCAGGTGTCCACGCGCCGGTAGGCGGGCGCAAGCCCGGCCCGCACTCGTGCCCGACGCACGGCGGCTGCCGGCACGCCGGACAGGGCGGCAACGTCCGCATCCCCGAAGCCCTGCCGCTTGACCTCCTCCAGCGGAGCGCCAACGACTTCCGCCTCGGCCGCCACGACCTCCGCGATCCGCTCGGTGAACCACGGGGCGATGCCGGTCACGGCGCTGATCGCCGCCGCGTCCGCCCAGCCGTGGCGCAGCAGCCCCACCATCCGCCACAGCCGGGTGTCGGACGCCGCGAGAAACGCCCCCAGGTCCGCCGGCGCGCTTCTCGGCAAGGCGCCACGCCGGGTCCTCCCACAGCCAGCCGCGACCCCGCGGCTCGAGGGAGCGGACCGCCTTCAGCAGGGCGGGGCCGAACTCGCGGTCGATGGCCATCGCCTCCCCGGTGGCCTTCATCTGGATCCCGAGGTCTCGCTCGGCGAACGGGAACTTGTCGAACGGCCAGCGCGGCAGCTTGACGACCACGTAGTCGACCGCCGGCTCGAATGCGGCTGATCCCCCGCCGGTGGCCGGGTTGCGCATCTCGTCCAGCCGCTTCCCGAGGGCGACGAGGGCCGCGACCCGCGCGATCGGGTAGCCAGTCGCCTTCGACGCCAGGGCCGACGAGCGCGAGACGCGCGGATTGACCTCGATGACCCGGTAGTCCGACCCGTCGGGTGACACCGCCAGCTGGACGTTGCAGCCGCCCTCCAGCTTCAGGGCGCGGGTGATGGCCAGGGCCGATCGGCGCAGCCGCTGGACCACGGTGTCCGGCAGGGTCTGGATCGGCGCCACCACGATCGAGTCGCCGGTGTGCACGCCCATCGGGTCGAGGTTCTCCATCCCGCAGATCGCGATGGTCGTATCCGCCGCGTCACGGATGACCTCGAACTCGATCTCCGCCCAGCCGAGCAGGCTGCGCTCGACGAGGACCTGGCCGATGGGGCTGGCCTCCAGCCCGCGCGCGATCGCGGCCCGCGCCTGCGCGGGGCCGGACGCGAACCCGCCGCCGCCACCGCCGAGGGTGAAGGCCGGGCGGATGACCACCGGGGCGTCGAGCTCGGCGACGAACGTCATGCCCGCCTCGACCGACTCCACGACCGCCGACTCGGGAACCGGCTCCCCGATGGACTGGACGAGGGCTCGGAAGCCGCCGCGATCCTCCGCCGCCCGCACCGCGGCCAGCGGGGTCCCGAGCACCGCCACCTCGTATCGGTCCAGCACCCCGGCGTCGTCCAGGCCGACCGCCAGGTTCAGCGCCGTCTGGCCGCCCAGGGTCGGCAGCAGGGCATCCGGGCGGTGCTCGGCGATGACCCGCTCGAGATTCTGGAGGGTCAGCGGACCGATGAGCACGGTGCCGCCGACGTCCGGATCGGTCATGACCGTGGCCGGGTTCGAGTTCACGAGCACGGTCTCGATCCCCTCGCCGCGGAGCGCGAGGCAGGCCTGGACGCCCGCGTAGTCGAACTCGGCCGCCTGACCGATGACGATCGGCCCCGAGCCGATGATCAGGACGCGACGGGGGCGCATCGGTCCTGGCCTACGCCGACGCCAGGCCGGCGCTGATGAGGGCCGCGTCGAACAGGCCGGCCGCATCGGTCGGACCGGGAGCGCCTTCCGGATGGAACTGGACCGATGCCACCCGGCCCCCGACGTGGACGAGCCCTTCGACCGTCCCGTCGTTGAGATCGCGGTGGCTGACCCGGAGCCCAGCCGTAGCCAGGGCCGGGTGGTCGATGACCTCGACCTCGTGGTTGTGGGCGCCGATGGTCACGCGCCGGGTGGCCGTCTCGATGACCCCGTGGTTGCCGCCGTGGTGGCCGACCGCCAAACGCCGCGTGGGAGCGCCTACCGCCAGCCCGATCAGCTGGTGGCCAAGGCAGATCCCCAGCAGCGGCGGCCCGCCGGCGGTGGCCCGCGCGAGCAGGTCGGCCATGGTCGCGATCTGGGACTCCATCCGGGACGGGTCGCCCGGCCCGGGACTGAGCACCACGAGGTCCGGATCGTGGGCCGCGACACCGTCCGCGGTGGCGTCCGGGGGCAGCCCCACGACCTCCAGCCCGCGACCCGTCAGGGCACGGAGGAGCGAGCGCTTCACGCCGAAGTCGACGAGGACCGCCCGGCCGCGAAGCGTGCCGTCCGGCGCGAGCCGGTACGGCTCACGGGGCGCGACCGCCGCGACGTGATCGACCGCCTCCCACGCCGGGGATGAGCGCGCATCGGCCACGGCGTCGGCCGCGCCCTGGTCTCCGGAGCGGATGACCGCGCGGCGGGCCGCGCCCCGACGCAGCTCCAGGGTCAGGGCACGGGTGTCGATGCCCTCGATGGCGGGAATGCCGGCCTCGACCAGCAGCTCTTCGACCGACATGCCCGGCCCGTCGGGCGGGGTCACGAGCCGGGTGACGACCAGCGCCCGGGCGTGCACCTTGTCGGATTCGAGCTCGGAGCGGTCGATTCGGTAGTTGCCGACCATCGGATGGGTGAGGACCACGACCTGGCCGGCGAAGGACGGGTCGGTGAGGATCTCGCCCCAGCCGGTGGCGGCGGTCGTGAAGATGAGGTCGCCCTCGGCCACGCGGTCCGCGCCGCGCAGCTGGCCGTGGAGCACGGTGCCGCCCTCCAGCGCGAGCAGGCCCGGACGCGAAAACGACGCCGGTCCCGAGATCGCGGGTGGCGTCGTGGCAGGCAGGCTCGAAATGGTCGGCATCGCGCTCCTTCCCGGCCTCACGGGGCCGGACTTAAAGGACGTCGCGAGTGTAGCGGAGCCGCCCGCGGGCGGCACTCCGAACTTGTCGGGCGGGTCTACACTCGCCCGGCAAGGAGGAGCATCGCCCAGCATGACCAGCCCCGAGGCCAACCTGCCGCCGCTGCGCGCCAGCGCCGTCACCCTGGTGGACACCTTCGTCCCGCGGGCGGATGGGCGGACCGCGCAGGTCGTGCGCGACGTCCTGCTCATCGTGGCCGGCGCCGCGCTGACGGCGCTCGCGGCCCAGGTCTCGTTCACGATCGGCGGCAACCCGGTGCCGTACACGCTCCAGACCGCCGCCGTCCTCGTGACCGGCACCGCGCTGGGTGCGGGGCGCGGCTTTGCCTCGATGCTCCTGTACGTCGCCGCCGGCGCGCTCGGCATGGGTGTCTTCGCCGATGGCCGAAGCGGGCTGGGAGCGGAAACCGGCGGTGGCCTGGCGCCGACGATCGGCTATCTGTTTGCCTTCATCGTCGCCGCCACCCTGTGCGGTCGGCTGGCCCAGCGGCAGTGGGAGCGGACCCGGACCGGCGCGTTCCTGCTGATGCTCCTCGGATCGTTCGTGATCTACCTCATCGGCGTCCCGATCCTGTACCTCGTCAGCGGGATGGCGTTCTCCGAGGCGATCTACTGGGGCGCCATCGTGTTCATCCCGTGGGACCTCGCCAAGGTGGTGGTCGCGACGTTCGCGTTCCCGTTTGCGTGGCGGCTGGCTGGGGACACGACCGGGGAGTGACCGACCCCTACGAGGACGAGGCCAGTCGCGCCGGCCTGAAGGCCGAGGAGTTCGACAGGGACTGGATCCAGGCCCACGTCGCCGAGGAGCGGCGGAGCGCGGCGCTGCTGGGAGACATCCGGGAGGCCATCTTCGGCGTCCAGGACGGCCTGGTGAGCACCGTGGCGGTGGCCAGCGCCGTGGCGGGAGCAACCGCCGACACCTACGCCATCCTGGTCGCGGGCATCGCCACGGCCCTCGGCGGCATGTTCAGCATGGCCGCCGGCGAATACCTCTCCAGCAAGAGCCAGCGCGAGATCTTCGAGGCGCAGATCGCGGGCGAACGCGACGAAGTCGTGACTCGACCCGGCGAGGCACAGGCCGAGGTCGCGTACATGTTCGAGGAGGACGGGCTCCCAGCCGAGGAGGCCGCGGAGGTGTCACGCATCGTCAGCCGCCACCCGGACGTCCTGCTCCGCACCATGGTCGAGAAGGAGCTGTCCCTGCACGTCGAGGAGCACGCGGGCTCGCCGTTGCAGGGCGCGATGATCATGGGTGGCTCGTTCGGGCTCGGCGCCCTCGTCCCCATCCTCCCCTACCTCATCCTGCCCACGCCGCAGTCGATCTGGGCCTCGCTGCTGGCGACGGGTGTCGTGCTCTTCGGAGTCGGCGTGGTGAAGGCACGCTGGACCCGTCGCAACCCACTGCGCTCCGGCCTCGAGATCCTCGCCATCGGAGCGCTGGCCGGCATCGTCGGCTACTTCTTCGGCAACGTGCTGCCGCCGTTGCTGGGAGCCCCGCCGGTCGGCGCCTGATCGCTCAGGTGATCCGCAGGGTCCCGACCATCCCGTAGGCCTCGTGGCCGGGAACATGGCAGATGAAGGCCACCATCTCGCCCGGCTGGTCGAAGGTCAGCGTGGTTTCCACGGTGCCCAGGGGCGGAATGGTGACCTCATTCGGCCGCTCCCCGTGGGACGGCTCCGTCCCGGTGCGATGGCGCTCGTGAAACGCCTCATCCCCGATCAGCCACTCGTGCTCGATTGGATCCTGGCTGATCAACACGAACCGCACCGGAACCCCGTGCGGGACCGAGATCTCGGACGGGGTGAAGTGCGAGTAGCGGATCACGATCTCGACCCGGACCGATTCCGGTGGCGGCTGACAGCCCGCGGCGATCGGCGCGGCCAGGACGAGGGCCAGCGCCGCACCGATGCCGCGAGACCGCATCGATCAGGCCCCGGACGGGGGCGGCGCCATCCGCTGACCGATGACCGAGGCCGCGAACAGGGCCATCAGCAGCGGCAGGCCGACGATGAGCACCAGCGGCCCAAGAGCCCGCGACGTCACCCACAGCGCCTGGGCGGGGCCCGACGTCTTGAACCCGGCATCCACCAGCGACGGCAGGCCGCCGCCCGCGTCGATGGCCAGGTCGAACGACACGTCCGGCGCGGCGGCGTTGATCCGTACCTTGGTCAGCCACGCGTCGTCGGGGATCCATTCCATGCCCTTGTCCGAGCGCAGGTCCGCGAGCAGCTGATCGCTCGCGCGGTCGCTGTGGGCCAGCTCCATGCCGTCGGCGGCCAGGAAGCTGCCCGGCGCCGGCAGCAGCGCTGGCCGCTCATCGGTCAGGAGGTAGACATCGGCCTCGACCGTCTCGGCCTCGGACTTGCCGAGGGCCAGGATCCGAAGGGGCACCCACGGGTCGTCGGTCGGGATGGTCAGGTGGACCGGCGTCCCGTCGCCGACCGCCTGTCCGCGGGCGGCGGCTGCATCGGCATCGAACACCGCGGCCAGGAAGATCGGGGAGCGGTTGGCATAGAAGTCAAGGACCTCCGGCGCGTCCGGCGGGAGGCGGAAACCGTGCTCGGTGGCCCACTCCCCGACCTCCGTGCCGCCGCCGCGCAGGATCGTGATGTCGAGCGCGTCAATCCGGACCTCCATCAGCACCTCGGCCCGGTCCGCGGCCCCGAGGGCGGCTTCCTGGGCGAGGAACAGCTGCGGCTCGGTCTCCAGCACGAGGCGCTGGAGCGTCCAGTCGCCGCCCCGCTCGATCGAGGTCGGGATGTCCGGCAGCGGAACCAGCGAGCCGAACTCGCCCTCCCCGCCGGCGAACGCGAAGGCGGTGACGTAGTGCTCGACGCCGTCGTGGTAGCCGGCGAACGTCGTCGTTCGCAGCAGGTTGACAGCGCCGTTGGGACCGATCAGCCCGCCGCAGGCGAGGGCGGGAGCTGCGGTGAGAAACAGGGCTGCGGTGGCAGCCGCCAGGGACACGAGACGTCGTCGCATCGGACGCTTCCTCCATCGGGCGGCCCGGCTGCTGGCCGCAACGAGTTGATGGCGGCAGGACGGTGCTCAGCGCCCGATGGTTCCCCGGCGACTATCCCTCGCGGAAGATGCGGTCGTGCTCCCGGACGTGCTCGGTGACCTGGAGTGCAACGTCGTCGCCCGGTCCCGCGGACTCGACCTTGGCGTGCTCGACTTCCATCGATTCCACGGTCTGCTCGACGTCGGTCGTGTGCCCGGTGATGTGGATCCTCTCCCCGACGCGAAGCGTATCGGTCAAGGTCACGGCCGCCACCGACAGGTGGCCGAAGTAGTGGGTGACGGTCCCGATCGCCTGGGCCGGATCGTGTCCCTCGGACATCGGTCAGTCCTCCTGCGTGTTGGCACTCTGGTCCGGCTCAGCCGAGGCGTCAAGGGTCTGGACCAGCGCCCTGGATGCGACGGCCCGATAGCTCTCCTCGATCCAGTCGGTGAGCATCTCGAGCGGGGCGTCCTTCGGCGGATGGAGCCAGACCCAGTGGCCGCGATCCATGCGGTAGCCGGGGTTCTTCGCCCACGGCAGGCTCATCGCGACGTCGTACGAGTCGGGCAGCTTCACGGTCATCCCGAACGGGTGCTCTTCGTCGGCCAACCCAAAGAAGACGAACACCTTCTTGCCGACCTTGGCCACGTTCTCACCCCACGGATGGTCCTCCCATGCCTCGGGCAGGCTCAGCGCGAACTCGCGAAGCGGCTCAGCGAGCGGATGGTCGGCCACGGACCGATTGTGGGCCGTCAGCGGAACATCCGCCGCTGGCGGATGAGGTCGAAGCGCGCCTCGCGGTCGCGCTCCGGCGAGGCGGCATCCGCGGCCGCCGGCTCGGCGATGACCGCCTCCACCGGCTCGAGGTGGGTGGCCACCACGTTCAGGACCAGCCCCTCGACCTGGAGCCGGCCGGTGACCACCAGCAGCGGGTTGCGGTGGAGGACCGAGCGGAAGCGGCGGTAGACGTCGGGACGGAGGGTGACGTTCATCATCCCGGTCTCGTCCTCGATGGCGAGGAAGACGAATCCCTTGGCGGTCATCGGGTGCTGGATCGAGGTTGCCACCCCGCCCATCCGGATCATGGCCCCGTTCCGCTGCTCCCCGGCGCCACGGACGGTCAGCACGCCGCGCTCCGTCAGCCGGTCGCGGAACAGCTCCGCGGCATGGGTCGAGGGCGACAGGCCCAGCTCGCGGTAGTCGGCCGCCACCCGTTCGGCGCGGCTCATCGGTGGCAGGGTGGCGCCCACCTCGCCGGCTGCGGCATCGGTCAGGCCCAGCGGGGGCCGATCCGGATCCGCATCGGGCAGGGTGGCGCGCAGCTGCCACAGCAGCTCGCGGCGGGGCGTATCGGTCCAGTCGAAGGCACCGATGGCCACCAGCCGTTCGACCACCGGCTCGGCCAGGCCGGTACGGGCCACGAAGTCGCGCACGCCCCGGTACGGACCGATGGCTCGCTCGCGCTCGACGATCGTCCGCGCCGCCTCGTCGATGCCCTTCACCTGTCGCATCCCGAGCCGGACGGCAAAGTCGCGGGCCGCGTCCCCGGTCTCGGCCAGCCGCTCGGTCTCGTGCTCCCACGCCGATCGGTTCACGTCCACCGGCAGGATGGTCTGGCCGTGGCGGCGCGCGTCGTTGACCAGGGTCGCCGGGGAGTAGAACCCGAGCGGCTGGTTGTTCAGGAGCCCGGCCAGGTAGTGGGCCGGGTAGCGCAGGCGGAGCCACGCGGTGTCGTAGGTGATCTTGGCGAAGGCCGCGGCGTGGGCCCGGGCGAAGCCGAACTCGGCGAAGGCGCTGCAGCGGCGGAACAGGTCCTCGGCATCGGCCTCGGTCAAACCGGTCCGTAAGGCGCCGGTAATGAACCGGTCCCGCTCGCGCTGCATGGCCTGGTGAGACCGATGGGAGCCCATCGCCTTGCGGAAGATGTCGGCATCGGTCGCGCTGTAGCCGCAGACGGTGATCGCGATCTGCATGACCTGCTCCTGGTAGAGGATCACGCCGAGAGTGTCCTCCAGGATCGGCCGCAGGCTGGGATGGGGATAGACCGCCTCCTCGAGGCCGGCGCGTCGGCGCAGGTAGGGGTGAACCGCGTTGCCCTGGACCGGGCCGGGCCGGATGATCGCGACCTGGACGACGAGGTCCTCGAACCGCGCCGGGCTGGCCTTGGGCAGCGCCTGCATCTGGGCCCGGGACTCGACCTGGAACACACCCACCGTGTCGGCGGTCTTGATCGACGCGAAGACCTCCGGGTCGTCGTGGGGGAGGCTGTCGAGATCGGGGCGGCGGCCCGTGTCCCGCTCGATGCGGTCCAGGGCGTCCGACACCGCGCCCAGGGTCCGCAGCGACAGGAGGTCGATCTTCACCAGGCCGAGGGCCTCGACGTCCTCCTTGTCGTACTCGGTCACGACCCGGCCCGGCATGGTGGCCCGCTCGATGGGGACGAGCTCGGTGATCGGGGTCCGGGTCACGAGCATGCCGCCGACGTGGATCCCGAGGTGGCGCGGGAAGCCGTCGATCTCCGCGCACAGGGCGAGCAGCCACTGCCACCGGTTCCGCGGCCGGATCGGCGGCGACTCCTCGACCGGCGCCTCGGTGACGACCGGCGGGCGGGGACGCCGCTCGACCGGCATCCCGCTCTCGGGATCCACCGCCACGTGCCCCTCGTGGTCGTCACCGGCCGTGATGCCCGCGTAGCGCTGCCGCTCCCAGCCCTCGTGGCGGACCTGGACGGTGGACTGGTCGAGGGCGCTCGGCCGGCGGGGCGGGTACCAGCCGCTTTCGCTGTACGGCCGGCCGTCATGGTCACCGGCCGCTTCGCGGGCCTGGGCCTCGGCGGCGGCCAGGTCCGGGCGGAGGGTCGGACGGCCGCGGAAGTGCCACGTGTTGTCGTTGCTGCGGACGACCAAGGGATCCGCCTCGGCATCGGTCACGGTTCCGCCATCGGTATCGGTCTGGCTGCCCAGCTCCTCGAACAGCCAGCCGAACTCGCCATCCAGGGACAGGTCATTGGCCACCTCGGACGCGTCCCGGGTGTCGAGCGCCTTCGCGATGCGGTCGACCACGTCCGGCGGAAAGGCGAGGACCTTCGCCACCTCCCGCACGGCCGACCGGGCGCGGTAGGTGATGACGTTGCAGACCATGGCCGCGTGGTCGACGCCGTAGCGGCGGTAGAGGTACTGGATGACCTCCTCGCGGCGGTTCACGTCGAAGTCGATGTCGATGTCGGGCAGGGCGCGCGCCTCGTTGATGAAGCGCTCGAACAGGAGCTTGTGCTCGATGGGATCGACCTTGGTGATGCCCAGGCAGTAGGCCACGATCGAGTCGCCGGCACTCCCCCGCCCCTGGCCGATGATCTTGTTCCGCCGCGCGTACTCCATGAGGTCCCACACGATCAGGAAGAACTCCGACAGGTTCGTGCGGTCGATGACGCCCAGCTCGTGGGTCAGCTGTTCCAGCGCCTGCTTGGTAATGGGCCGATACCGGCGCCGTAAGCCGTCATGGGCAAGCTGGTACAGGTAGGAGAAGGGCGTCTCCCCGTCGGGAACGGTGAAGCCGGGAAACCGATAGCGCTCGAAGCCCAGGTCCAGCCGGCAGGCCTGACCGATGGTCGCCGCCTGCGCCATCCCGTCGTGCCAGGCTCGCCGGGCGCGGGGATCGGGCAGGCCGGCGCCGAGGAGCGCGAGCTGGGGTCCGGTCTTGAGCCGATATTCGGCATTCGGGAGGCGGAGCTCGCGCGTGTCGTCGAGGGAGGCGCCGTGGCGGATGGCGACCAGCACGTCCTGGAGCCGATGACCGGCCGCCTCGGCGTAGTGGACCTCGTTGGTGACGACGGTGGACAGGCCCGTCTCGTCGGCCAGGGACGCCAGCTCGGCGACGAGCCAGTCGTCGTCGGGGAGCAGGTGGTGGGACAGCTCCACGCAGAAGTCCCCGTCGGCGAAGTGACGGGCCCACCGTTCCGCGACCGAACGGGCGGCGGCCCGCTCCCCGGCCAGCAGCTTCCGCGGGATCTCCCCGTTCCGGCAGCCGCTCAGCCCGATGAGATGACCCTTCGCCTCGTCCAGCGCCGCTTCCAGCACGGCCGCCTCGAACACGGGGAACGCCTTCTCGCCGGCCAGGTGGCCGGCGGACACGATCCCCGACAGAGCGGCGTACCCGGCCGGGTCGCGGGCCAGCAGGACGAGGTGGTCGCCGGGGGCCGGGCCGGCGTGGTGCTCCCCCGGCCAGCCGCGGCTGGCCTTCGTTCCGCGGAGCGGGAGTGCCATGCGCCGCCCGCGCCGCGCCAGGCGCAGCTCGCGATCATCGCGGGGAATGGCCAGCTCCACGCCCAGGATCGGCACCACCGGGGAGAGGCCCGCGGCGCGGGCGTCATCGGTCCGGGTCGCCTCCGCCCCCTTCCACAGCCGGACGGCGGCGTACAGCCCCGCGTGGTCGGTGAGGGCCAGCGCCGGCATCCCGATCCGGGCCGCCCGGGCCACGAGATCCTCCGGATGGCTGGCCCCGTCGAGGAACGAGAAGTTGCTGTGAACGTGGAGCTCGCAGTACGCGTCCGGGCCGACCATCGGACGGTCCAGTCTAGAACATGCGTTCGATTTGTCCAGATGCCGGTCAGGCTCTGGCGGGCTCCGGGGAGCGGCCGCGCTCGCGCAGGATGATGGCCGCCGGCACGACCAGGATGGCCCCGGCCACGAGGGACATCGCCGCGAACCCCACGCCCGCGAGCAGCGCGCCAGATGCGAGGCTGGCAAAGGCGCCGGAGATGAACACGAGGAAATCGCCCGCTCCCTGCCGCGCGGTCTGATCCGCCGACGGCGCGCCCTCGACGAGCATCGTGCTGCCGGACACGAAGCACATGTTCCAGCCGTAGCCGAGCAGGAACAGGCCGAGCGCCAGGAGCGGGCCCGAGTGCGGCGGGGCGACGGCCGCCAACACGACCGCAGCCACGATGACGACCATTCCGGCCAGGGCGACCGGCGTGGGCCCGCGCATGGTCACGAGTCGGGTCGTCAGCGGCGCGAGCGCGAACATCCCGAGCGTGTGGGCGCTGATCACCAGGCCCACGAACACCAGGTCGCCTCCGCCGCCATGGATGTGCAACGGGGTCATGGTCATGACCAGCACCATGGCGATCTGCCCGCCGATCATGGCGGCCAGGGCCGACCGCAGGCGAATGTCGCGCAGCAGCGGCCCGACCTGGAATCCGGTCCACCCTCGTGGCCCCGCTTCTGCCGAATCGGGCACCCGTCCTTCCCAGCGCCCAGCCAGGAGTGCCAGCAACATTGCCGCGCCGAACAGGGCGGCGACGATGCCGATGGCGACCGTCAGCGGATCGACGCCAATGGTCTCGGCCAGCCCCTCGGCCGGGCCGAGGAGATTCGGCCCGAACACGGCTCCGACCGTCGACCCCCACACCGCGAGACCGACCGCCCACGCCCTCCGGTCTGTGGGCACCGAGTCAGCGGCCGCGTAGCGCGTCTGCTGGAGCGCGCCGTTCCCGATCCCGAACGCGAGATTGGCGGCGAGGAGCCATGCCAACGACGAGAAGGCGACCGCGGCCAGTGCCAGGCCACAGCCAACGACCGCCACCGCGAACCCGATCGAGACGGCCATCGGCCGGCTCCATCGAATGCCGAGATTGGCGACCGCGACTGCCCCGAACGCGGTGGCCAGGACGGCGAGCGCGCTGGGGAGCCCGGCGGCGACGGCCGAACCGGTGATCTCGAGAACCGCCAGCGAGCTGACGATGAAAACGGCGATGTACGCGGTGCTGGCGCAGGCGACCGCTCCGATCAGGGCGAGGAGGGGCCGGCGGCCGTGGCCATCCATCGACCGATCATACGGGGAGGCGGCGCGGGAACCGCCGGAGGCGGCGCGGCGTCTGAGGGGCAGACAACCCACCACCTGGAGACCACATCCCGTGAAGACCTCACGCACCGCGCTCCTGGTCCTATTCGCCGTCCTCACGCTCTTCCTCGCCGCCTGCCAACCGGCGGCCGTATCGCAGAACCTGGACGGCGGACTCGCTGTCGACCCTGAAGCACGAGAGGTCCCCCCTGGGCTGGTCGCCCCGGGGCTGGCCGCCGACGAGACCGGAGGGGGCGTGACCGGTGAGGCCCCCGTCGCCGGCCAGGCGGATCGGTCGATCATCCGCACCGGCGAGATCACGGTCGAGGTCGAGAACGTGCCCGAGACCGTCGGCGAGGTTCGCGCCCTGGCCGTCGAGCTGGACGGGTTCATCAGCAACTCGTTCCAAGGCGAGGTCGAGGACATGGCGACGCTCACCATGCGGATTCCCGCCGACCGGTTCGAGGACGCCATCGCCGCTATTCACGAGCTCGACGGCGAGGTCAAGGCCGAGGCCACCAACGAGGAGGACGTCACCGCCGTCGTCATCGACATCGAGGCCCGCCTGGAGAACCTGCGGGCGGCCGAGGCCGAGTACCGCGAGCTGCTCGACCGGGCCGAGACGGTCGAGGACATCCTCGCCATCCAGAACCAGCTGTTCGCCGTCCGCGGCGAGATCGAGGCCTACGAGGCCCAGCTCGAGTACTACACCGACGCGGTCGACCTGGCGACGCTCACCGTTTCCATCATCCCCACCCCCGAGCCGGTCCAGCAGGCCTCAGAAGACTTCGACCCGGCGGTCATCGTCGAGGAGGCAGTCGCGTCCCTGGTCAGCTTCGGCCAGTGGCTGGTCAGCGCCGGGATCTGGCTCCTCATCGTCGGTATCCCGGCCCTGATCGTGTTCGGGATCGTCGCGTTCGTGGCCTGGAAGCTCTTCCGGCGCGTCCGTCCGGCACGACCGCCGCAGCCGCCCCAGTCGACGACTCCGGAGCCTGACGCCCCCGCCGCCTGATCAGTCGCGGTCAGCCCGCGGGTTCGGGCTTCCGTCTGCCCATGGCTACGGCGCCTGCCGCCGCGATGACGCCCAGGATGAGGACGACGGTCAGGGCCAGGGCCAGATTGCTGATCAGGGCGCCAACGATGGCGGCCAGGATCGGCGTCCCGTCGTCCGCCAGGGAGGTCTCCACCGCCTGGCTGAGGATCAAGGTGATCACCTGAACCACGAGGACGGCGGCGGCGGTACCGAGTCCCAGGAGCATCACCGCACGGCGCCGGTCGCGTGCCAGCCATACCGTCAACGCCGTCAGCACGACGGCGACCGCCACGCCGATCACCGTGATCAGGTCGAAGCTCCGCACGAGCTGGCGCACCGACTCCAGGCGGGACATGCGAACCAGCGGCACTTCCCCGAAATCAGGCGGGAGGTCGATCCCGAGCCGGTCGGCGATGAACTCCCGAATGACCTCCCCTTCACCCACGTCCGACGGGTCGGGCAGCTCGAGGTCATCCGGAAGGATCCCGGTCTCCTGCAGTCGTTCCAGTCCGACGATGACCACCGGCAGCACGCTGATGCTGAGCTCTCCGTCCGAGCTGTCGAGCGGCGAGTCGCGGCGGAGCAGGCCCACCGCGGCGGTGTGCGCCACCCGATTCGCCGCGGCCCACGCGTCGGTGAAGACATCGGTGCCCATGAAGGCGCCGATCTGCTCCGCGATCCAGTCTCGGAGCAGTGGTCTGACGAGGCGCGGGATGTCGAACTCGTCGTCGACCCGGTCGACGATCTGGTCGGCCAGCCGACCGCCCACTTCTTCGACGACCTGGGTGTCGGTCGCCACCCGACTGATGACCGTGACGTAGCGGTCCGTGTTCAGCGCGACCTGGTGGATCCACAGGATCGACGCCGAGAGCGTGATGGCGATACAGGCCAACACGCCGAGGATGCCGACGAGGATGTTCCTTCCGCGCGAAGGCTTCGGCTCCGTCACGCGGTCAGGATACGCTCCGAGCGGGCCGATCGCGATCGGGTGAATCGGCGATCATCGCGGTCAGGTCATGGCAGGACGGCTCACGGAGATCCCCACCCTCGAGACGGACCGGCTGCTGCTGCGCGCATATCGCGAAACCGATGTCGACGCGCTCGAAGAAATGGCCGCGGACCCGATCATTGGGCCGTTCGTGGGCTACGCCGGGGCGCCATTGCGCGAGGCGTGCTGGCGGTCGATCGCGCTGTGGATCGGACACTGGGCCCTGCGCGGGTTCGGGATGTGGGCGGTGGAGGAGCGGGAGAGCGGCGCGTTCATCGGTCGCATCGGGCTGTGGGAGCCGGAGGGATGGCCGGGGACCGAGGTCGGCTGGATGCTCGGTCCCGCCTGGTGGGGGCGCGGCTACGCCACCGAGGCGGCGCGCGCGTCGCTGGACTGGGGGTTCGTCCACCTCGAGGTGGACGAGCTGGTCAGCCTCATCCATCCCACCAACCACGCCTCGCAGGCCGTGGCCGGGCGGATCGGCGAGTCGTACCGCGGCGAGGTCGCGTTCCGTGGCGGAACCACCGGCCTGTGGGCCATCAGCCGCGCCGAATGGATGGCGTCCGCCCGCGCGGGGAGCGGTGGGTGATGCCGGTCGTCGACATCCCCACCCTCGAGACCGAACGGCTCGTCCTGCGGCCGTTGATGGAAGACGACGCCGCGGTCTTCTGCGCGTTGCTCCAGGACCCCGACGTGGTGCGCTACATCGGGGACGGCACGATCCCGGGACCCGAGGACTGCTGGCGGGCGGTTGCCGCCTGGCTCGGGCACTGGGTCCTGCGTGGCTACGGACCGTGGGCGGTCACCGAACGAGAGAGCGGCACGTTCATGGGGCGGGTCGGGATCCACTTCCCGCATGGCTGGCCCGGGCCGGAGCTGGCGTACACGCTCGGCAAACCGTTCTGGGGCCACGGCTACGCGACCGAGGCGGGCCGAGCGGCGCTCGACTGGGGGTTCCGCCACCGCGACTTCCTCGCGCTGATGAGCCTCATCTACCCCGAGAACACGGCATCCATCCGGGTCGCGACCAAGCTCGGCGAGACGCTCCGGGGCGACGCCACGCTCCACGGCACGACGGTCCTGCGCTACGTCATCACCCGCCCGGAGTGGGAGGCGGCCCAGGAGGCACAGCCCTAGGACCGGCGGTCGTCAGCCCGCCAGCGCCTCCAGGACGGGCAGGTCCACCGTGTCGCCGGACGGTGTCACCGGGATGATGGCCACGTGGTCGGCGCCGGCGGCGAAGGACTCGCCCAGTCGGGCACGCAGCGTGTCGGGATCGCCCCACGCCACCATCGCGTCGACGAGGCGGTCGCTCCCCGGCCGCTCCCAGTCGGCGGCCTCGAACCCCTGCTCGGCCCACGCCGCCTGGTAGTTCGGGGTCCGCAGGTACGGCAGCAGGTAGTGGCGGGCGGCTGATCGGGCGGCCGCCGCATCGGTTTCGAGCACGACCGGGAGGCTCACCGCCAGCACCGGCCGTTCGGCGGCCGCCACCTCGGCGGCGGCGTCGAGCACGCCGCGAATCCACGCCAGCCGGTCGGTGGTCACCAGGTACGGGAACGCCCCGTCGGCCGCGGTGGCCGCCAGCGCCAGCATCCGCTCGCGGAGCGCGGCCAGGATCACCATCGGCTCGCGCATCCCGGCCGGCATCGGTCCCTTGTAGATGGCGGACCGATACGCCTCGAGGTACTCCCGCATGCGGGTCAGCGGCTTTTCGTAGACGTGGCCCCGCACCTTCTCGGCGAGGTGGTGGTGCGAGACGCCGATGCCGAGCGTGAACCGCCCGCCGGTCGCCTCCTGCAGGGTCAGCGCGGCCATCTTGGTGGCCTGCGCGTCACGGCCCCAGATGTTCACCACGCTGGTGCCCAGGCCGATGGACGAGGTCACGCCCGCCAACAGCCCCGCCAGGGTGAATGGCTCCCGGCCGACGACGTCCGGAATCCACAGCGTCCCGTAGCCGAGCTGCTCGACCCGCGCCGCGAACGGCAGCAGCTCGTCGATGGGCAGCGCGTCCGGATCGGTCCAGACCCCGACGCGTCCCAGTCCCCGGTCGCCGTTGGCCATGGACCGATGCTACCCGCTGCTCCCCGTTCCGAACCGGTAGCGGAGGAACAGCTCGTCCCCGTGGCGGTGGACGCTCACCAGCGAGGCCGGCCGCGGGTTCTGGGTCGGGGGATCCGGGGCGATCATGGGCAGGCCCTCCCCGCCGAGCAGCCACGGCCCCACCGTCCAGAACAGCTCGTCGATGAGCCCCGCGGCGTGGAAGCGGGCGTTGACGGTGGGTCCGCCCTCGAGCAGGACGGAGCCGATCCCCCGCTCCCGCAACGCGCCGGCCACCCAGTCGGGCTCGGGATGTGGTGTCGGCGCGGCCAGCACCTCGGCCCCCTCGACCTGTCGCGGACCGTCCCGCCCGACCACCACCAGCCGCGGCTGGTCGGTCGTGAACCAGCGCCGATCGGTCGAGATCGGTCCGCTGCCGGCGATCAGCACCCCCAGCGGCTGCGGCGGACGCCCCGCCGCCGCCCGAACCGCTGCCAGGTCGGCGGGCAGGTCGGTCCAGCCGTCCACCGCGCGCAGGGTGCCGATCCCGATCGCCACCGCGTCGAACGGGACCCGCAGCAGGCGCATGAGCCGCCGGTCGGCCCGATCGCCGATGTCATCGGCCGTCCCATCCCGCTGCGCCCGGCCGTCGAGGCTGGTGACCATGTTCAGGCCGATCCACGGGCGTCCGGCCGGCGGCTCGGGCAGGGTGAGATCGGCGAACGCGGCATCCAGGTCGAGGCCGGCCGCGGGGTCGGGCCACAGCCGATCGATGACGAACATCGCGTCATGCTAGTGGCCGTGCTGCTGGTCGTCCTTCTCCTCGTCGCGATCTTCGCCGGCGGCGTGGCGGCGATCGCCGGATTCGGGATCGGCAGCCTCCTGACGCCGCTCGTCGCGATCGAGTTCGGCACGAAGACGGCCGTCCTGCTGGTGGCCATTCCCCACGCGGCGGCCACCGCCCTGCGCCTGTGGCTCCTGCGGGGCAACGTCGACCGGCGCGTGCTGCTCACCTTCGGGACGGCGAGCGCGATCGGCGGGCTGGTCGGCGCGCTGTTCCTGACCGTGCTCGCCAGCCGGACGATGGGGATCATCCTGGGCGTCCTGCTCATCTTCTCGGGGCTGGGCGGGTCTGACCGGTCTCACGGCACGGATGCGGATCCCGGCTGGGCCGTGGGCGGTGGCCGCCGGCATGGCGTCCGGCGCGTTCGGCGGCCTGGTCGGCAACCAGGGCGGCATTCGGGCCGCCGCGCTCCTGCACTTCGGCCTCTCACCCGCGGCGACGGTGGCCACCGCCACCGGGATCGCGCTCGCCGTGGATGCCGCGCGGCTTCCGGTCTACCTCGTCACCGGCGGCGCCGAGATCGCGGCCAACTGGCCGTACGTCGTGGTCGCGGCGGTTGGCGTCGTCCTCGGCACGCTCCTGGCGACGCCGATCCTCCGTCGCCTGCCGGAGGACACGTTCCGACGCTTCGTGTTCGTCCTCGTCACCGCGCTGGGGGTCCTGCTGATCGTGGCGCCGGGGAGCTGACCGGCGGCGGCATCGGTCAGTCGAAGATGCGCTCCAGGTGCCAGGTGCCGCGGATCTCGTCGAGGAAGACGGTGCACAGCAGCCCGTCGCGGGTGACGAGCTTGAAGTAGGCGCGGGCCACCGGCTCGCGCCACCAGTCGTCGACCAGCCGCCAGCGGTTGCAGATGCCGATCTCGCCATGGGTCTCGCCGTCCAGCCGGAGGCGGACGGGCGTGCCAGCCTCGTCGGTGTCGACCTGGACCAGGGGATGCGTGGCGTGGAGGCGGGTCACGGTTGAGTGCCGGCCTCGTGACCGGCCTCGTGGCCGATCTCGACCAGCCGTGCCTGCCGCTCGGGCAGCGCCGCGGTGGGCCGATCCACGACCGCCCGCCACAGGCGGCCGTCCCCGAACCGGGCGCCGATCCGCTCCACCGACCAGCGGAGCTCCTCCCACCGGCCGGCCTGGGGCTCGAAGGCGGGGAGCTGGCGGGCGGCGGGGTTGGTGAGGCGGTCGAGGGTGAGGGCCAGGGACGTGATCCGCGCCTCGTCCTCGCCGCCGGCACTGCCCCGCACCTGGGCCTCGAGGCGGGCGAGCAGCAGGCGGGTGATCCAGTCCGGGTCGGTGCTGGGCTCGGGGAGGGCCAGGTGAACGGTGAGGGGCGCGGCCGACTCCCGGTCCAGGGCGAGGACCGCGCGGCCCGGGGCGAGGTGACGGCCGCCGAGCCGGTCGGTCAGGGCCGTCGCCGCGCGACGCAGGGCGAGGGTGATCTCGGTCACGCCCTCCGCCGGCGGCTCGAAGCGGACCGAGGTGGCCAGCCGCTCCGGCCGGCGGCGCGGGACGAGGGGTCTCGGGTCCTCCCCGCGGGCGAGCGCCTGGAGCCGCTCCCCCACCTCCCCGAACTGGGCCGCCACCGCCGACCGCGGCAGCCCGGCCAGCTGGCCCATGGTCGTCAGCCCGAACAGGCTGAACCGATCCTTCACGGCCGGCTCCGCCGGCAACAGACCGATGGGCATCGGGGCGAGCGTCGCGCGCCCCTCGCCGGCGGGCAGGATCAGGCACGCGGCCCGCTCGTCGCCGCGGGCCAGCCGAACGGCGAGCGACGCCAGCCATCGGTTGTCCCCGATCCCGACCCGCACCGGATACGTCCCGGCCAGGGCCACCGCTCGAGCGGCGACTCGTCGTTCCGAGCCATGCATCGGTTCGAGGCCGGTCACGTCGACGAGCGCCACGCCCTCTTCCAGCGCCTCGATCCGCGGGGAGAGGTCATCCAGCCGGTCGAGCAGCGCCTCCCACTGGGCGGTGGCCTCCGCAGTCCGGAGGGTGGGCCAGACCAGCATCAGGACTCGCATCGGTATGCCCCTGGGACCGTCAGGCGCTGAGGACGACCAGCGCGGGATGTTCGACCGGAAGCTCGATTGGCTCGACCGACGGATGCTCCGGCGCGGCGAGGGCCGGGAGCAGCGAGTCGATGCGGCGGCCCTCCCCGAACCACAGGTCGAGCTCGGCGTGGCCGCCGGCCAGCGCCCAGCGGTGACGGGTCACCGAAGCCGCGGTGCGGAGGCCGACGAGGTCGCGGCCGACGGCCAGCCAGGCCCGGCGCTCGAGACGGAGACGGACCCCGGCCACCTTGCCGGCGGCCTGGCGCAGGGCTGGCGGACCGATGAGCAGGGCTATGGCGTCGGAGCGGGGCAGGAGGGCGGCCAGCCGCTCGAAGCGCGGGACGGCCGGTCCGTCCAGGTCCAGCACCAGCAGGTCGAGGAGACGCGAGCGGGCCAGCCAGGCGGCCAGCTCCACGGCCTCGGTCACGTCGGCGGGGCGGACGAGGAGCAGCCATTCGAGGTTGACCCCGCGGCGCGCGGCGCAGGCCGGGTCGAACGTGCCGGCCAGGTCGATCCACGCCACCAGGCCCCCGGCCGCCTGGCTGGCAGCGGCCGCATCGAGGGCCAGCGACGTGGCGCCGTGGCCGGGAGCGGCATCCAGCACGGCCAACGCTCCCCGGGGCCAGCCACCGGTGGCCAGCGCCTCGTCCAGCGCGGCGTGACCGGTGGGGACGGCGGGGACCACCACCTCCCCGGGGAGCGGCGTCACGCCTCGCCGCAGGCCGCGCTCGCGAAGCGCATCGAGCACCTCGGGGAGCGGCTGAACGGCGGGCAGGGTCACATCGGTCAGTCTAATAGAACAGATGTTCTATGACAATCCCCTGAGATTACGCGTGGGAGGGCCTTCCGGGAGCGTCGTGCTATCCTCGCGGACGCCTCGTCCTGCGCCTCGCAAGGCGCCCCGTGGGGATGTAGCTCAGCTGGGAGAGCACCGCGTTCGCATCGCGGGGGTCAGGGGTTCGAGTCCCCTCATCTCCACCACCCCACCGAGATCGGCGCATTTGCGCGCCTGAGCCTCAGTGGAGGATCTGCGAGAGGAATCGCTTCGTCCTCTGGTGCTCCGGCGCCTCGAAGATCTGCTTCGGCGGGCCCTCCTCCACGATCACGCCCTCGTCGAAGAAGACCATCCGATTCGCGACGGCCCGCGCGAAGCCCATCTCGTGGGTGATGCAGACCATCGTCATCCCCGTCTCAGCCAGCTCCCGCATCGCGTCGAGCACCTCGCTGATCATCTCCGGGTCGAGCGCCGAGGTCGGCTCGTCGAAGAGCATGATCTTCGGCTGCATGGCCAGCGCCCGGGCGATCGCCACCCGCTGCTGCTGCCCGCCGGACAGCTGCGCCGGGAACTTCTGCGCCTGCTCGGGGATCCCCACCCGCTCGAGGAGGTCCATGGCCACCTGCTCGGCACGCTCGCGCGGCCACTTGCGGACCCGCATCGGAGCCAGGGCGACGTTCTGGAGGACGGTCAGGTGGGGAAACAGGTTGAACGACTGGAAGACCATCCCGATCTCGCTGCGCACGGCGGCGATGTTGCGGATGTCATTGGTCAGTTCGATGCCGTCGACGAAGATCTCGCCGCGCTGGTGCTCCTCAAGGCGGTTGATGGTGCGGATGAAGGTTGACTTGCCCGATCCCGATGCACCGAAGATGACGACCACCTCACCGGCCCGAACCGTCAGGTTGATCCCGCGCAGGACGTGCAGCTGGCCGAACCACTTGTGGACGTCACGCGCCACGATGATGTCGGTCGGTTTCGCGTCAGTCGTCCGCTCAGTCGTCACTCGTTCTCCTCGTCCCTCAGCGGGACCCTACTCCGAGCGCCTGCTCGAGCCGATAGCTGGCCTGCGACATCGCATAGCACAGCACAAAGAAGACGGCGCCGATGAAGACATAGACCTCCAGGTGCGCCCCCAGCGACTCTGGCTGGGCCAGGATGGCGCGACCGATGCCCAGCAGCTCCAGGAGCCCGATGATGGTCACCAGCGTCGTGTCCTTCAGCAGGCTGATGAAGAGCCCCACATTGGCCGGGATGACCGATCGCAAGGCCTGGGGCAGCACGACGTGGATGTTGATCCTGGCCGTGCTGAGCCCGAGCGCCTGGGCCGCCTCGATCTGGCCGCTCGGGATGGCCTGGAGGCCGCCGCGGACGTTCTCGGCCACGTACGCGGCCGAGAAGAGCGTGATTCCGCCCATCGCCCGCGTGACGCGGTCGATCCGAATCTCGCCTGGCAGGAAGAACGGCAGCAGGATGTCCGCCATGAACAGGATCGTGATGAGCGGGACACCGCGGATCACCTCGATGTAGGCCGTGCTCAGGGTCCGAACCACCGGCAGGGTGCTTCGGCGCCCCAGGGCGAGCAGCACGCCCAGCGGGAACGACAGGAGGATACCGACCGTGGCGAGCAGGACGGTCAGCAGGAGCCCGCCCCACAGGTTCGAGCTGACCGCTGCCAGTGGCGTGCCGGGGAACCCGTTCAGCAAGAGGATGATGACCGGCATCGAGATCAGCCACCCGATCCGCAGCGGACGCCGCGGGACGAGTCGGCGCAGCCCGACGACGAGCCCGGCCCACACCAAGGCGGCATTCAGCACCATGCCGATGACGATCAGCGGCCCCACCGACGACACGGCCAGCAAGCCGGCGAGCATCGCCTGGAAGGCCGACAGCGAAATCGCCAGCGCCCGGGTGGTCCGCCCAAAGGCACCCGCCGAGAGGCCGGCCAGGCCGGACAGGATCAGCAGGGAGAGCCAGATCCGCCAGGCCAGGTCTGGCGGGTACTGGCCAATCAGGAACAACCGCATGTTGCGGGTGATGACGTCCCAGCGCGCTTCAGAAATCGCCCATTGGGCAACCGTGATGGCCAGCGCCAGCAGCAGCCCACCGATCAACACCGACATGAGCGAGCTGACCGGACCCGAGAACAGGTTCTTCCGCAGCCAGGCGACGGGCCCGATGGTGGCGGGCGGCGGTGGGAGGGTCGTTCCGCTCATGGCCCCTACCGCTCCAGGACCTGGATTCGCCGGTTGTAGAGGTTCATCAGCGCCGAGGTGGCCAGGCTGATGGCGAGGTACGTGGCCATCACGAGGGCCATCACCGGCACCGGCTGGCCGGTCTGGTTGGCCATCGTGGTCCCGACCTTGAACAGGTCCGGATAGCCGACGGCGATCGCCAGGCTCGAGTTCTTGACCAGGTTCAGGTACTGGCTGGTCAGGGGCGGGACGATCACCCGCAAGGCCTGTGGAAAGACCACCAGCCGAAGCGTGTCAACCTCCGACAGCCCGAGCGCGCGGGCCGCCTCCAGTTGGCCTCGGCGCACGGCCTGGATGCCGCCACGCACAACCTCCGCGATGAACGCGGCGGTGTAGATCACCAGCCCGATCAGCAGGGCCGTGAACGAGGTCGAGAGGGCGAGTCCGCCGGTGATGTTGAATCGGCCGGACACCGGAGGGTCAAATGTCAGGGGCGGGTCGCCGAGCACCATCCAGCCGCCGACGGCGAGACCGATGAAGACGAGCCAGGCGACGGCGCCGATGCGATACGACGGACGCCCCGCTGCTCCCCGCCGCGAAGCGACGATCCGCGCGCCAACCACGATGACGAGTCCCGCACCCAGTAACGCGAGCCACGTGCCGAAGGTCGCGCTGAGCTGGGGGCCTGGCACGAAGAGGCCCCGCTGGTTCAGGAAGATCGGTCCGGGAAGGGAGATCGATTCCCGGACTCCGGGGAGCTGGAGCAGGACGGCGAAGTAGATCAGGAACAGCTGGACAAGAAGGGGCGTGTTGCGGATGACCTCCACGTAGCCAGCCGCGACCTTGGCGATGAGCCAGTTGGGGGACAGGCGCGCCACGCCGATGAGCACCCCCAACAGCGTGGCCAGCACGATTCCAACCAGGCTGACGAACAGGGTGTTCAGCAGGCCGACGATGAACGCCTGCCCGTACGACTCGTCGGCGTTGTACGGGATCGGGCTCTCGCCAATCTCGAATCCGGCCCGGCGATCAAGGAAGGAATACCCGAACGTCAAGCCCCGCTCGCCCATGGCCGTGACGAGGTTGTTCAGCAGAAAGGCAACCCCGATCGCGACGGCCAGCAGCACCACGAGCTGCACGGCGACGCGGAGCACGCGGGCGTCGCGCCACGGTGGAGGCGTGGCGTGCTGATGGTCCGGGTGCCCGGCCTGGGTCACGGCCTGGGCCTGGAATCAGCCTCGGGGCGGAGCGTGCCCCGCCCCGAGGCTTGGTCTTCGTCTACCGGTAGGGCGGTGCGTACAGGAGCCCACCTTCGGTCCACAGGCTGTTCGGCCCGCGATCGAGGTCGAACGGGGTCCCGGGACCCAGGTTGCGCTCGTAGATCTCGCCGTAGTTACCGACGGCGGTGATCACGTCCACCACCCAGTCGGGCTCCAGCCCCAGACCGAGATCTCCCTCTGCCCCGAGCAGGCGGGCAATCACCACGTTGTCGCTGCCGACCATGTCGGCCACGTTGTCCTGGGTGATTCCCCGCTCCTCTGACTCGATGGTGGCAAAGACCACCCACTTGACGATGTTGAACCACCCCTCGTCCCCGTGCGGAACGACGGGGCCCAGAGGCTCCTTGGACATGACCTCTTCCAGGACGACGTGGTCGTCCGGGTTGCTGAGCGTGGTCCGCTGCGCGATCAGCTGTGAGCGGTCGCTGGTGACTGCGTCGCAGCTGCCCTCGTCGTACGCCGAGTAGGTCTGCTCGATCTCGCCGAATGGCAGCGGGGTGAAATCGATGCCTTCGGACCCGAACACATCGGCCAGGTTCAGCTCGGTGGTCGTGCCGGTCTGGACGCAGATGGTGGCGCCCTCCAGGTCTGCGAGCGAGCTGATCCCGTCCGCAGAGCGAACCATCATGCCCTGGCCGTCGTAGAACGTGGTCGGCGCGAAGAGGCCCCAATCCGTGTCGCGGGTCACGGTCCACGTGGTGTTGCGGATCAGGACGTCAATCTCCTGGCTCTGGAGAGCCGGTCCACGAGCGTCGGCGTTAAGCGCTCGGAACTCCACCAGGGTCGGATCGCCCAAGACAGCGGCGGCGACCGCGCGACAGAAGTCGGCGTCGAATCCGGTGGTTTCGCCACTCGCCGAGTCCAGGAAGCTGAATCCCGGCAGGCTGCCGTTGATTCCGCAGATCAACTGTCCCCGCTCCTGCACGAGGGCCAGGCGGCCCTCCGCGGGCGGCTCACCCGGTGTCGGAACCGCTGATGCAGACTCGCCAGCCGACGGCTCCCCCGATGGGGATGGGCTGGGCGACGACTCGCACGCGGCGATGACCAGCGCGATGAGTAGGAAGCCGACGGGAATGACGCGTCTGCTCATGACCAGTTCCTCCGAGCACTTGACGCGACGCCATGGGGCGGCACGGCATTCGAATCGCGTCGATCGGGCCCATTCTACCGGCCCGGGAAAGCGGTTCGTTCGAGCCGGCTTGGGCTCAGGGCACCTGGAAGAAGGGGAAGTCCTCTGCCTCGATGACCTGGTCGGCCGGTGGCGGGCTGATGTCGAAGGCGGTGTTGAACTCGCTCAGCTCGAGCGCCATGGTCGCCTCGCCCGCGTCGCCCTCACTGACCACGGTCACCTGACGCAGCCACAGCCCGTCGGTCTGGAACAGGAGATCCATGACCACCGGGCCGGTGAACTCCGGGTTCGGCACGAGGCCGCCAAGCTCGCCCATGTCGGTCGGCGCGGGCATCTCCCCGTGGCGCGCGGCGATGGCCTCGGCCGAGATGGAGAGCTGGAGGTGGTAGCAGGTGTCGTCGCCGCACGGCTGGTCGGCCAGCTTCGCAACCCCCACCCCATCGGTCGTGAGCAGCTCGTCGACCTTGGCCGCGATCTCCTCGTCCGTCGGCGGCTCGCCGGCCGGCTCATCGCCGTTCTCCGGCTCGCCGGTCAGGTGCAGCCACTCGTCGACCATCGGCGTGAGGAGGTACATGTCCTCACCGATGACGATCGCCTCGCCCGACATTCCCATCAGCATCGGCAGCGCAAAGGTGAGGTGGGCTGCCTTGCCCGCGATGTCGAGGTCTCCGGCGACCGTCATCCCGTCGAGCGACACCGGCTGGCCGGTGTCGGCATCGGTCATGCTGCCGTCCACCGTGAGTGACAGGTGGAAGCTGTCGGCATCGGAGGTGGCCTGGGCGCCCTGGGTCAGGATCTCGGCAGGATCGGTCAGACCGCCGCCACCGGCGACGGCGAACCAGACCCACGCCCAGAAGAACAGCAGGCTCAAAACGAGGACCGCGATGGGGAGCCCGCGGGAGCTCATGGAGGTGGTGGTCACCGGCGGAGCATAGCCGCTCGCCGCATTCCTGCCCGATACCCAGAAGGTCCTGTCCCGTCATCATGGCCGCATGAGGGCGGTTGTCACCGGCGGGGCCGGCTTCATCGGTCAGGCACTCGTCCGCACGCTCCGGGAGCGAGACGACGAGTTGGTGGCCATCGTCCGCGACCAGGAGCGGGCCGCTGCCCTGGCCGCGCTCGGGTGCCAGCTGGTCGAGGCCGATCTCGGTTCGGTCACGGTCGAGCGCCTGGCGGAGATCGCTCACCGGCGCGGATGCGGTGTTCCACCTCGCCGGCAGCTACCGGGTTGGGATTCCCGAGTCGGAGCACGTGGCGATGTTCACCGCCAACGTGGTGGCCACCCGAACCGTGCTGGATGCCGCCATCAACGCTGCGGTGCCACGAATCGTGCACGTGTCCACGATCAACGTGTTTGGGAACACCAGTGGCAGGGTCGTGGACGAGGGCTATCGCCGGCCGCAACCCCCGGCTTTTCTGTCGTACTACGACGAGACGAAGTACCTGGCCCACCTGGCGGCGGAGGAGCGGATCGCGGCCGGTGCGCCAGTCCTCATCGCGATGCCGGGACAGAACTACGGGCCTGGCGATCACTCGGAACTCGGTGGCGTCGTGAAGCAGGCGATCGATGGCACCTTGACCGTGCTGAACGCTGCCGACCTCGGTGTATCCCTGGTCCACGTGGATGACGTGGCCGCCGGCATCCTCCTCGTCCACGACCGCGGCACGATCGGCGAGGCGTACGCGCTCGGTGGGGAGATCACCACGCTCGGGGAGGTGGTTCGCCGAGCGGCGGCGCTCGCCGGCACGGAGCCGCCCAAGGTCTCGACGCCTTCCTGGCTGCTCCGCGGGCTCGCTCCCCTCGGCGCGCTCATCGGACCTGTGCTCGGGGGCGACCCCAATATTGGCGAGACCATCCGAGCGTCCGTCGGCGTGACGTACTGGGCGTCGAGCGAGAAGGCGAAGCGCGAGCTGGGCTACGCCCCGCGCGAGCTGGAGGCCGGCCTCCGAACGCTCCTCTGAGCAAGGGCGCGCCAAAACGACCGGCAACGGCCCGCGCGAGGACCGATCATGCTGCGCTCGAACCGACCAGAGGAGAGACCCGCTTGATGCCTGATTCCGCCTGGCGCACCCATACATCCCGACTTGGCTGGTTGATCGCCGTCGCGTTGCTGCTCGCGGCCGTCATCTACGGGCTGAAGATTTTCCACGTCTTCGTGCCGGAGCCCCCCTTTGATCCCAATCTCACGGGCGTCGACGTCATCCTGGCCGGTTTCGAACACGCCCAGGAGCATTGGCTCGAAGACCTCTCGTCGTCGCTTCTGTTCGCGATCGCGTTTGCGGGGATTGCGGTCCTTGGTCTCGTCCTCAGCCAGGCGATGAATCGTGAAGACGCCCGAAGCGGCCTCATGGCCGTCGGTTTCATCGTGGCCGGCACCCTTGGGGTCGCGTCGAATCTGATCTACCTCGGCGCCATCGAGGCCGCCACCAACCCCGAGTACTGCGACTGCGGGTTCCTCGCCGAGGAGCTCGTGAGCCGGGAGATGATCCGGTTCGTCGTCGAGGGAATCGTGTTCTGGCTGAACGGCGGAGTCGTGGTCATGTTCGCCATCGGTCTGCTGGCCTTCGCCGGGCTCGCCGGCGCGGCGGGCTGGGTTCCCGCCGGCCTGGCGGTCTTCGCGCGGGTCGTTGCCGTGCTCGGGTTGATCAGCGTCGTCTGGGACCACGTGGCCGTCCCGCTGCTCATCGAGGCGGGCACCGAGTTCGACTTCTTCCTGCTGTCGCAGGTCATCACCATCGTCTTCGCGGGCATCCTGGTTCCGCTGTGGGCCGCCTGGCTGGCCCGGCAGCCGGGGCGAAGGACGAAGCGGAGCCCGAGGCGCCGGCCGTCTGAAGCGGACGGCGCGCCATCGGCACCGATTGAGAGGGCGCGACACCCTTCGCTATACTCGGCCACGAACGCGTTGACGCGGGAGCAGTAGGCGCCCACGTCGCCCGCAGCGAGCCGGGACGGTGGAAGCCGGTGGCGACGAAGCGCGGAACTCGCCCGTCGAGCAGCTGGTGAGAGCCGGCCGGATGGCGTCCGATATCGCGCCGACGAGTGGACCGACCGTGGGGTTGTAGCTCAGCTGGGAGAGCACCTGCATGGCATGCAGGGGGTCGGGGGTTCGAGTCCCCCCAGCTCCACCACCATCGGTCAAGCTCAGGTGGTACCGCGAGGCTGACCCCCTTCGTCCTGACGAAGCGGGGTCGCGTTGTTTCTCGGGACCGATATCGACGGAGCCACGGCGGTGACCACGACCAGCACCTTCATCTCGGAGCGCATTGCGGCCGACGGCCGTCCATGGGTGCTGCGCCACGCTCGCCCGGCCGATGCCGAGCCCCTGGCGAACCTGTACGCGGCGGTCCGCGCCGAGGGGCGCTGGCTGGTGACGCCGGCCACGGCGGTGAGCCCGCCGTCCGAGGCGTTCTTCATCGCGGAGCTGATCCGGGCCGACGAGTCCGCCGTGGTGGTCGCCGACGCCGGCGGCGAGGTCGTGGGCAACGCCCTGGTGATGTCGGACCGGGATGTCAGCTCGCGCCACGTCGGCGTGCTGTCGGTGACCGTGGCCGGCGGCTGGCGGGACGTCGGCCTGGGCACTGCCCTGGTGGCCACCGCCCAGGACTGGGTGCGCGAGCGGGGCATGACCCGCCTGGCGCTCAGCGTGTTCCCCGACAATGCGCGGGCGATCGCGGTGTACACGCGGGCCGGCTTCGTCCGCGAGGGACTGCGCCGGCGCCAGTTCCGCCAGGCTGACGGCACGTACCGCGACGAGCTGCTCATGGCATGGTTCCCGGAGAGCGGCGCGGCCGACCGATGGCGCGCCGGGGAGGGCACGCCATGACCGATGCCGCACGGCCCGAGCGCCTCGATCCATCCTCGTACGAGGCCAGGTGGCGCGAGCGCTGGGAGCGCGACGAGCTGTACCGCGCCCACGACGACGCGAGCGGCCCGTTTTTCCTGCTGACGATGTACCCGTACACCAGCGGGGACGTGCACATCGGTCACTGGTATGCGTCCGTGGGGCCGGACGTCGTGGCACGCATGCATCGGATGCGGGGCGAGCAGGTCATGCTGCCGATGGGCTTCGACTCGTTCGGGCTGCCGGCCGAGAACGCGGCCATCGACCGCGGTATCCATCCGGCGGACTGGACGAACGCCAACATCGACCGGATGCGCGCCCAGTTCCGAACGATGGGCGCATCGTGGGACTGGTCGCGCGAGGTCATCGCCTCCGATCCGGCCTTTTACCGCTGGACGCAGTGGCTCTTCCTGCAGTTCTACAAGGCCGGGCTCGCGTACAAGGCCATGGCCGCGGTCGACTGGTGCCCGAAGGACCAGGTCGTGCTCGCCCGGGAGCAGGTGCTCGGCACGGAGCGTCGCTGCTGGCGCTGTGACACGCCGGTCATCAAGCGCGACCTCGAGCAGTGGTTCTTCCGGATCACGAAGTACGCCGACGAGCTGCTCGACTTCACCGGCATGGACTGGCCGGAGCCGATCCTCCTCATGCAGACGAACTGGATCGGCCGATCCGAGGGAGCGGAGATCGACTTCCCCGTGGCACCCATCGGATCCGCCGCGGAAGCCGATGCCGAGGGCATGGAACCGATCCGGGTGTTCACCACCCGCCCGGACACGATCTTCGGGGCCACGTTCATGGTGCTCGCCCCGGAGCACGCCCTGGTGCCGCGGCTGACGACCGATGACCGGCGGGCGGAGGTCGAGGCCTACGTGGCCGCTGCCCGGCGCGAGACGGAGATCGATCGGCTGTCGACTGAGCGTGAGCGCTCCGGCGTCTTCATCGGTGCGTACGCGGTGAACCCGCTGACCGATGAGCCAGTCCCGGTCTGGATCGCCGACTACGTCCTGCCCGGCTACGGCACGGGCGCGATCATGGGGGTGCCGGCGCACGATGCCCGGGACTACGATTTCGCTCGCCGCTACGACTTGCCGATCGAAGTGGTGGTGGCGCCTCGCGGCGAGGAGCCGTCGGTCGACGCGGCATTCACCGCCCACACCGAGGACGAGGTGCTCGTCAACTCGGGCGAGTTCACCGGCATGAGCGCGGCGGAGGGCATCGCGGCCATCACCGCCCATCTCGCCGAGCGCGATCTCGGCGGGCCGGCGGTGACCTACAAGATCCGGGACTGGCTCGTCTCGCGCCAGCGCTACTGGGGCGCGCCGATCCCGATCGTGTACTGCGACGTCCACGGCGCCCAGCCGGTCCCGGAGTCCGAGCTGCCGGTCCTCCTGCCCCGTGACGTCGACTTCGCCCCGACCGGCGTCTCGCCGCTCCAGTCGCACGCCGGCTTCTTGGCGGCCACCTGCCCGGTCGGCGGCGAGCCCGCTCGACGCGAGACGGACACGATGGACACCTTTGTCGACTCGAGCTGGTACTACCTCCGTTACACCTCGCCCCACGACGATCGGGCGGCCTGGGACCCCGAGGCGATGCGGCACTGGATGCCGGTGAACCTGTATACCGGCGGCGCCGAGCATGCGGTGCTTCACCTGCTGTACAGCCGCTTCTTCGTAAAGGCGCTGCGGGACATGGGCCACCTGTCATTCAACGAGCCGTTCACCGCGTTGCGCAACCAGGGCCAGATCCTCGGCGCCGATCACCAGCGGATGAGCAAGAGCCGCGGCAACGTCGTGAACCCCGACGACCTCGTCGAGCGCTACGGGGCCGACACGGTCCGCCTGTTCCTGCTGTTCATCGGTCCCTGGGACCAGGGCGGTCCCTGGTCCCCGACTGGCATCGAGGGCATCTCCCGCTTCCTGGCGCGGGTCTGGAACCTGGCCCAACCATCCGCTCCCGGTGTGGCGGGCGCGGAGCTGCCCGATGCGTCCGTGCCCGGGATGCCGCCGCGCAGCATCGCCGGAGAGATCCCCGGCAGCGGCGGGACATCGGCGGACGAGCTCTTGGCCGCGATCAGCGCCGGCGACCGCGCCCTACGGCGAGCGACCCACCAGACCATCGCGGCGGTCACCGCGGACTACGGGGAGCTGCACTTCAACACCGCGCTGTCGAAGCTCATGGAGCTGTCGAACGCGATCGCCGATGCGCTCAGCCGGGGGGTGTCTGGCGAGGTCGTCGACGAGGCCGTGGACACGCTCCTCCTCCTGCTCGCCCCGGCCGCTCCGCACATCACCGAGGAACTGTGGGAGCGTCGGGGTCACCCGTATTCGGTGCACCAGCAGGCGTGGCCGGCGGCAGATCGCGCGCTGGCCGTGGAGGACCTCATCGAGCTGCCCGTCCAGGTCGACGGCAAGCTGCGGGACCGGCTGCTGGTACCGCCGGACACGACGGAGGAGGAGATCGAGCGCCTGGCGCTCGCCTCAGAGCGCGTGCAGGCCTACCTGGACGGCCGGGCGCCGGCCCGCGTCGTCCACATTCCCGGGCGACTGGTGAACGTCGTCACCAAGACCAGCTGAATCCCAATCGGATAGCGGGTGGTAACCGGAAGGTAACCACCGGGCCCTAGCCTGCGGTCCTGCTTCCGAGGCCCGGCGTCGAGTGCCCGGGCGTCGGGTTTCGGACGCAGGCCGATCGCCTCGCTCGCCTCCGTCGAGGAGCGCATGAGCAGATTCGACCTCGTCACCGTGGCTGCGGTCGCCGTGGCCGCCGTCCTGGCCGCGGCGGCCAGCCTCGCCCTCCTGCTGAGCGTCGTCCCGGTGGCGGGGGCGCCGCCGCTCCCGGCCGATCCATGGGCCAGCGCCAGCCAGCCCGGAGATGCGGAGACTGGCGGCGAGCTGGTCGTGGACGTCGAGGGCGGGGTCAACGAGCCCGGCATCCATCACCTGCCCGCGGGGTCGCGGGTCGCCGATGCGCTGGCGGCCGCGGGCGGCTACGCGGAATCAGCCGACCTGGCCGCTGCGGCGCAGAGCCTGAACCTCGCCGCGGAGGTCGTCGATGGGCAACAGATCCTGGTCCCGGTGATCGGCGCCGGGGCCGGCGGGGAGGGAGGAGACGGTGGCAGCGGCGGTCTCCTGAACCTGAACCGCGCCACGCAGGCCGAGCTGGAGGAGCTGCCGGGCATCGGTCCGGTGACGGCCGAGCGGATCATCTCGGCCCGCGAGGAGCAACCGTTCGCGACCCTCGAGGAGCTGGTCACGCGCGACGTCCTGACGGCCCGTCAGCTGGAGCAGATCGCCGACCTGGTGACCGTCCCGTAGCCCGCTGCCGATGATCCAGGTGGGGGCGTGGGGCCTGCCGGGGGTCCTGGCCGGGACGCTGGTCGGCATCGCCACCGCCGACGCGGGCTGGTGGCCGGCGGCTGCGCTGGCGGTGGGCACTGGGGCCGCCCTCGCCGCGGTGCTGGCCGCGGTCCGCCCGGGCGGCATGCGGGTGGCGCCGGTGATCGGCATCGCCCTGCTGGTCGGGATCGTCGCGGGTGGCCTCCGATGGTCCGTGGCCGCGCCGACCGCCGGACGCGCGGGCGTGGAGACGCTCCCGACCGACACGCCCCTGCGCCTGATCGGGGTGGTCGTCGACGAGCCGACGCCCCGTGGCACGGCCCACGACCTGGTCCTGGAGGACCTCGAGCTGCGGGATCCCAGCCTGGGTGACGGCCCGAGGCCGGGGCGGCTGCTCGTCCGCGTTCCGCGGGCGTTCGCGGTGCAGGCCGGGGACCAGGTCGCGCTGGAGGTCACGCTGCGCGCCGCGGACGCCGCCGATCTCGAAGAGGCTGCCTATCGGGAGCGACTACGGCGCCAGGGGATCGGCGCGCTGGGCAGCGCGTGGGAGCTGCAGGTCATCGGGCATCGGTCCAATCCGATGCTCGAGGCCCCGGCGAGCGTTCGGCGCTGGCTGCTCGACGGGCTGGTGCGCACCGTTCCGGAGCCCGAGGCCTCGCTGGGTGCGGGGATCCTGCTCGGGGTGCGGGCCGGGATGGACCCGGCCATCCGGGACGCGTTCGCGGTGGCCGGCCTGTCGCACGTGGTCGCGATCAGCGGATGGAACGTCGCGATCGTGGTCGCGCTCATCGCGGCGGCCACCCACCGGCTGCGGGCGCGGTTCGGCCCGCACGTGCCGGGCGTGGTGGCGGTCATGGCGGTGGTCGCGTACGTCGCGCTGGTCGGCGCCTCGCCGGCGGTCGTGCGGGCCGCGCTCATGGCCGTGGCGCTGCTCTTCGCGCGCCTGGGCGGGTCGCCGGCCCATGCCGCCTCGGCGCTGATGGGAGCGGTTCTGGTCATGGTGCTCGTGAACCCCGGCGCGTTGTGGGATGTCGGCTTCCAGCTGTCGGCCCTGGCCACCGGCGGGCTGATTCTCCTCGCCGCTCCCCTCGAGGCGCGGCTCGGCCGTTGGCCGGCCTGGATCCGAACGCCTGTGGCGCTGACCGTGGCCGCCCAGGCGGCGACGCTCCCCGTTCTGCTGGCCACGTTCGAGCAGGTCTCGTTGGTGGCGCCGCTGGCGAACGTCATCGTCGTCCCGCTCATCCCGGCGGTCATGGCCGGCGCGGCGGCGGCCTCGGTGATCGGCGGGCTCGCGGCTGCCGTCCCGGCACCGCTGGCTTCGGACGCGGGCACCTGGCTCGCCGGTGGCGCGGCGTGGCTGCCGCTGCGCGGGCTCATCGCGACCGGGACCGCCGCCGCGGCGCTGCCCCTGGCCGCCATCCCGCTCGCCGGCGCGCCGTGGTTCACCGCGACGTGGTATCCGGGCCTGGCCCTGGTCGTCCACCGCCTGAACGGCCGACCGGAGCCCGGCCCGCCCGACCTCGTGCCCTTGGAGCCAGCCGATGGCTCCTCGCGGCACGCTCTGCCCGAGGTGGCGGCGTTCGCGCCGGCCCTGGCCTGGGCCGCCCGGCCACGGCGCGTGGCCCTCGGCGTGGTACTGGCCGTGGTCCTGGCCACCGCCATGAGCGGCTCGGACGGCCGCCTCCACCTCACCGTGCTCGACATCGGTCAGGGCGACGCGATCCTCATCGAGGCACCGGGTGGCGCTACCGCGCTGGTGGATGCCGGGCCCGACCCCGACCTCACGCTCCGGCGGCTCGGCCAGTCGTTGCCCTTCCACCGGCGCCGGATCGACGTCGTGGTCCTGACCCACCCGCACCAGGACCACCTCGGCGGGCTCGGCGAGGTGCTGCGCCGGCACGACGTCGCGCTGTTCGTGGACGGCGGCCGCCTCATCGAAACCGACCCCCACCGCGCCCTCATGGCGGCGGCCGAACGCGAGCCGGGTGCGAGGGTCGTGGCCGCGACGGCAGGGCAGCGGATCCGGGTCGGCGAGGTCACGCTCGAGATCCTGTTCCCGGACGCGCTCGACGTGGACGGTCCCCTCCCGGAAGGCGACGTGAACAACGGGTCGATCGTGCTGCTGGTCCGGTACGGCACGTTCGAGGCCCTCCTGACCGGCGACGCGGAGGCCCCGGTCGAGGCGCTCCTCGAGGGCAGAGGCGAGCTCGGGCCGGTGGAGGTGCTCAAGGTCGCCCACCACGGGTCGGACTCGGGCACGACTCCGGCTTTCGTGGCAGCCACCCGGCCGCGGGTCGCCATCATCTCGGCCGGCGCGGACAACAGCTACGGCCATCCGCATCGGTCCACCCTCGACGCCCTCGCCCAGGTCTCCGGTCTGCGCATCTTCCGCACCGACCTCGACGGCAATGTCGAGGTCGTGACCGATGGCGCGTCGTTCTGGGTCCACGGCGGTCGCGGCGACGTCGGTCCGCTGCCGGCGCGATAGGATCGGCCGGTGAGCGGAAAGGTCCTGCTGGCCCACGGCGACGACGCGTACCAGATCGACCGAGCCGTCGCCGCCTTCGCCGATCAAGCCGGTGCGACCGGGACCGTGGTGCTCACTCCGGAGCGAACACCGGATGAGCCGCTTCTCGAACGGGCGCGGCTCGAGGCCGCGACGGTCGGGATGTTCGGGACGCATTGCGTCGTCATCCGCCAGCCGTTGCGGGCCGCCGGAACGTCCAGCGCGGCGGCGGACCGACTGCTGGGCATGGTCGAGGCGCTCCCCGACGGTGCGGCGCTCGCTCTCGCCGAACTCCGGCCGTCGCGGGACGCCGGGCGGCCCCCGGCGCTGCTCGGCCGGCTCGAGGCGGCAGTCCGCGCCGCCGACGGCCAGGTGGTCGCCTGCCCGGCGCCGCGCCGCGACGAGCTGCGGGGCTGGGTATCCCGCCACGCGGTGGAGCTGGGCATCGACATCCGTCCCACGGCGGCGGCCGCACTCGCCGAGCGCATCGGCGGCGTGTGGGAGAACGACGTCGAGCGCAGCGAGCAGACGCGGGTCGCCGATGCGGAGCTGCAGCAAGCTCTCCATTGCGGTCGAGGACCGGCCGATCGACGTCGCGGACGTCGAGGCGCTGGTGGCCGACGTCCGGCCGCCATCGGTCAATGCCGTGGCCAACGCGGTGGAGCGGCGGGACGGGCGACGGGCGGCCGAGGCACTGCAACGTGCGTTCGACGAGGGCGAGCCGGTGCTGAAGATCATGGCCGCTCTCGAGTCGCGGGTGGCGGACCTCATCGTGGCCCGCGACCTGCTGGGCCAGGGAGCGACCCCCGCCGAGATGACGAAACGGCTGCGCCCGGGCAACCCGACGGCCGTCGGGAGGATCGCGACCGCGGCGAAGCGCTACAGCGGGTCGGAGCTGGAAGCGATGCTGAGCGGGCTGTTCGAGGCGGACCTGGCGATCAAGACCCAGTCAGCGGAGCCGGAGGCCGCGCTCGCGGCATGGCTCGGAGAGTTCGTGCTCGGAGCGGCCCCGGCGGGCGCCCGGGCCTGAGATCAGGCGGCGCCGGCGCGCAGGACGCGGTCGCTCTCGATCGCGAAGGTGCAGCGCGCGTTCGAGAGGCCGAGGATGCCGATCAGCTGGTGGTCGATGTACAGCTGCTTGCACGGCAGGCAGAGGGCGCCGGGGAGGGCGAAGAACAGCCGCTCCTCGATGCTCTCGTCGCGGAAGGACGTGTCGAAGACCGAGGTCAGGAGCCCGCCACCGCAATAGCGGCAGGATTCGACCGCGGGGACGTCGCGCTTCCGAGTCGTGCTCATGGCGCCGACAATGCGGTCGCCATGGGCCTCCCTCAATAGGACCCCCGTACCCGGGGCTGGTACCGGCCCGTGGGCGAATGGACGTCAGCAGGTGGTGCGTCCACGCTCCACGAGGGTCCCTGGGGTGGTACCTCGGGGGTACCGATGGCCGGCGGAGCGCGGGGGTCGGGCCGGGGCGGCGGTCAGACCAGGCGAACCACCGCGGGAGCGGCGCTCCACAGCCGCTCGAGGTCGTAGCGCTCCCGCTCGTCGGGGGTGAACAGGTGGACGATCACGTCGTTGAAGTCGAGGAGCACCCATCGGGCGCCCGAGCGGCCCTCGACCCCGAGCGGTCGGACACCCTGAGCGCGGAGCTCCTCCACCAGCGCGCCGGCGAGGGCCGACACCTGGCGGTCCGAGCGGCCGGTCGCGATCACGAAGTAGTCGGCCAGGGATGTCAGCTCCCCGGTCTTCAGCATCACCACGTCGCTGCCCTTGTGGTCGGACACGATCTCCACGATCCGATGGGCGAGCTCGGTGGGGTCCAGCTCGGCGTGGAGCGGGGTCACGTTCGGGGTCGGTTCCTGCAGGATGGTCCTCCGGGCCCTGGGGTCAACGACAGGTCAGCGACGGTACAGACGGCGGTCGACGATGAGCTCTTCGACCGCTCGGGGCACAAGGTAGCGGATGGCGCGTTCGGCCGCCACGCGGCGGCGGATGTGGCTGGCGCTGATGTCCAGCGCCGGACCGCCGAGGAGGTGGATGCGGGAGGCGGCCTTCCCCCACCGTGCCGTCAGCTCGGCCCGGGTCGGGAGCGTGATGCCGGGCCGCGGACCGACTGCCCAGATCGCGAGCTCGAGGAGGCGGTCGGGCTCGCGCCAGGTCTCGACCTGGGCCAGGCTGTCGGCGGCCATGATCAGCACGAGGTCGACATCGGGGTGGCGCCGGCCGAGCTCGTCCAGGGTGTCGACCGTGTAGGACGGCCCGTCCCGCTCCAGCTCGACGAGGGAGACGTCGAGACGGGGGTCGTTGGCCACCGCCAGCCGGGTCATGAGCACGCGATCCGCCGCATGGCTGATCGCCCGGCGCCGCTTGTGGGGTGGATTGGCGGCCGGCACGAGAAGCACCTTGGACAGGTCCATCTCGTCGGCGGCGGTCGTGGCCAGCCAGAGGTGGCCGAGATGCGGCGGGTCGAAGGTCCCGCCGAGGACCCCGAGCCGCTCGCGGCGAGCGGGCTCGGTTCGGGTGGATGGCTCCGGCTGCCGCACGGGCACCAGCCGGCTGCGAGCGCGGGTCTTTGGCGGGCTGGTGCTCACTCCTCGTCACCCCATTCGAGCTCGAGGGGACCGATGTGCACGGTCGTGCCGTCCCTCGCCCCCTGGCGGCGGAGCTCGGCGTCGACACCCATCCGTTCCAGGCGACGCTGGAACCGATCCCGGGACTCGGCGTTGGTGAAGTCGGTGCGGGCCGCCGATCGCTCGATGGCGGTGCCGCGGACGCGGAGGCCGTCGGCTTCGGCCACCACCTCCCAGCCCTCGGTCGCAGGATCGAAGCGGTGCAGCCGTCGGGCGGGCGGTGGGGCGTCGGTCGGCGCGCGGCGGTCTGCTTCGGCGAGCGCATCGGCCAGGGCGGCACGCAGCTCCTCGAGCCCGGTGCCGTCGTGGGCGGACACCGCGATCGGCTGCAGACCGTTTCCGCGCAGGGCGGCCTCGGCCTCCGACCACTGCTGCCGCGCCTCGGGCAGATCCTGCTTGGTGACGACCACCCGCAGCGGGCGGGCGAGCAGGGCGGGGTCGTGGAGCCGGAGCTCCTCGGCCACCGCTCGCCATTCACCGACCGGATCGTCGGCGGCGCCGTCCACGACGCCGAGGAGGACGCGGCAGCGCTCGACGTGGCGCAGGAACTCGTGCCCGAGCCCCTGCCCGCGGTGCGCTCCCTCGACCAGGCCGGGCACGTCAGCGATGACCGCGGTGCGCTCGCCCGCGTCCTCGTCGCCGAGGTCGATGACGCCGAGGTTGGGCGTGGTGGTGGTGAACGGATAGGGCCCCACCTCGGGCCGGGCTGCGGTCAGCGCCGCCAGCAGGGTCGACTTGCCGGCATTCGGCGCCCCGACGAACCCGACCTCGGCGATGAGCTTCAGCTCGAGCTCGATCCACCCCTCCTCGCCCGGATCACCGCGCTCGTAGTGGCGGGGCGCCTGGTGCGTGGACGACACGAAGTGGACGTTGCCGCGCCCCCCACGGCCGCCCCGGGCGAGGACCAGGCGGTCGCCGGGAGCGAGGACCTCGCCCAGCAGCTCCCCCTCGGGATGCCGACGGGCCACCGTTCCCGGGGGGACGACCACGACCGCGTCGGTCCCGTCGCGCCCGTGCGCCCGTCGCCGCGCGCCCCGACCGCCGGACGTGCCCTTCACGTGCGGGGAGTGGCGATACGCACCGAGGGACGTGAGGCCGGCCTCGGCGAGGAGGATGACCGACCCGCCCCGACCGCCGTCGCCGCCGTCAGGGCCGCCACGCGGCACGTGAGCCTCGCGGCGCATGGACGGCGAGCCGTCGCCGCCGGCGCCGGCGGTCACGTGGATTCGGACGCGGTCCGCGAACATCGTGCTCCGATGATACGGAGCGGCTGGTTACAGGAAGCGCAGCGGGTTGACGATGACGCCGTTGACGATCACCACGAAGTGGACGTGCGGCCCGGTGCACCAGCCGCTGCAGCCGACCGTCGCGATCTGCTGCCCGCGGGTGACGCCCTGGCCGTTGCCCACCAGGATCGCGCCGAGGTGGTTGTACGCGGTGGTGCGCCCATCGGCATGCTGGATGGTGATCACCCAACCGCCGCCGTTGTTGACCCACCCGGCCGAGACGACGGTGCCGGTGTCGGCAGCCACCACGGGCCCGCCCGCGGCGTGGGCGATGTCCAGGCCCCGGTGCCCGCCCCAGAAGTATTGCGAGACGTATCCGCCGGGCACCGGCCACGTCAGCGAGCCGTCGCCGTCCACGTAGCCGGTCGGGCCGGCAAACGGAAGCGAAGGTCCGACCGACCCGGTGCGGACCGGTGGCGGGGGCGGGGGCAGGATGATGGCGAGGGGGACCTCGGGCGGCGGGGTCGCGGTGGCCCGCTCCTCGATCATGACCTCGGCCTCGACCTCGGACTCCGCCTCGGCCGCGACCTCGGGCTCGATCTCGATCGTCACCGCCTGGTCTTCGGCGGCAGCGGCCCGCTCGGAGACCGCACCCAGCGCAGGAGCCACGACACGGATGGCCGTGCTGTCCAGACCGATGAGGCCCTGCGCCGCCAGCACGCCAAGGCTGACGCTGCCCGCCACCAGCGCAACGACCGCGAGGTGGGCCAAGCCGCGGGCGGCTGTGCCATGGCTACGACGACGGCGGCGCACCGGCCGGGACGAGTCAACCAATATGCGCTGGCTCCTGGGCGTGTTCTTCGCGAACGAACTCGACGCCGGGGGGCGATCCGGTCGAGGACCGCAGCAGGGGCACGGTTGGCGTCGTGCGGGGCGATCCTAGCAAGGCCGTCAAAGGCAGGTCAACCAATCTAGCGTTCCGAGGCGAATTGAAGCGCGGGATTGCCGGTGTCGGCGAGCACCATCCCGTCGATTTCCAGCGTGAGCCAGGCCACGGACCGGTCGGCGGCGGGCGGCGAAGGTACGTCGAGGACGAGGACCACCGATTCACCGGGCGCCAACGGGGGCACGTCCGCCGGCAGCGGGTCGAGCTCCGGCGGGCGGGCCAGGTAGGGGTCGGCGGACGACGACCAGCCGAGCAGGAGCGAGACGTCGGCCGGCCACGTCGTCGGACCGGTGTTCGTGAGCCGCAACCGGAGTCCCGCCGGATCATCGACGGCCACGGCCCAGAACGGCGGGCCGGTGCCGGGGACGACCTCCGGGACGCGGCCCGCCGCGCCGCCGGGGACCTCCAGGTCGAACCGTGCCGCGTGCCCGCGGCCATCGAACCAGGCGACCAGCGCCTCGAGCAGGGCGTCGGCGATCGCCTCCTGGCCCTCGGCGGTCGCCAGCAGGTCCGCCTCGGCGGCCAGCGACATGGATCCGACCTCGGCCAGCACGCCGGGCATCAGGCTTCCGCGGCGGGGCTCGGCCGGGTCGCCGCTCGTCGTCGGCGGGGCGATGACGTAGTAGTTCACGGCGTCGGTGCCGCGGTCCTGGCGCTCGTAGGACGCCAGCCCATCGAGCGCGGCCACGACCTCGGCCTGGACCTCGGTCGCCAGCCGTTCCGAGTGCGGGACGCCCCACGGCGTCTCATCGGTCCAGTAGGTCTCCGTCCCGGCGACCTCGATCACGACCCCGTTCTCGGTGAACGAGTTGATGTGGACGCTGAGCAGGACGTCGGCGCGGGCGAGGTTGAGCAGGTCGATGTGGGCGGACAGCTCGTCCCGTGTGCGGGTCGCCTCCGGCAGGTCGGGGCCGAAGCCGGCAAGCCCGTCGCCGTTCACGTCACGGAAGGGGTCGCCGTGGCAGCCGAGATCGGGGTAGAGGTCCCCGGCGAGGGCCACGTCGGTGTCGCGGGTCATGACCACGGTCACTCCCTCGGCCTCGAGCCGCTCGCGGAGGGCGAGCGATATGGCCAGGGTCAGCGCCTTCTCCGACCGCTCCACGGTGTTGTCGTACGGATTCGGCACGCCCCAGTCCAGGCAGCCACCGTGCCCCGGATCGATGCCGACCACGATCGCGCCCGGGTTCGGACCAAAGATCCGGCTGTCCGAGCCGGGGGCGGGTACGACCTGACCGATGCCGGCGCTCCCGCCGGCCGAGGCCGGTGCGGAGGACGACGGATCGGCCGAGACCACCGGGCTGCCCGAGCCCGAGGCGCAGGCGGCCAACGCCAGGGACAGGACGAGGCCGGTGACCAGGGGAGCGGGCGACGGATCGGTCCGACGGAGGCCGCGACGCGGCCTCATCGGCTTCATCTGCCCTCGGATGCCTCGACGCTCTTCGACAGCTGGACGAGGAACTCGGCGTTGTCCTTGGTCTTGCCCAGCCGCTGCATGAGCAGCTCGATCCCCTCGTTCGGTCCGAGGGCGCTGAGCATGCGGCGCATGGTCCACACCATCTTCAGCGTGTTGTCGTCGAGCAGCAGCTCCTCGCGCCGGGTCCCCGAACGGAGGACGTCGAGGGCCGGGAAGATGCGCTTCTCGGACAGCTTGCGGTCGAGGAGGAGCTCCATGTTGCCGGTGCCCTTGAACTCCTCGTAGATGACGTCATCCATCCGCGAGCCGGTGTCGACCAGGCAGGTCGCGATGACGGTCAGGCTGCCGCCGCCCTCGATGTTCCGCGCGGCGCCGAAGAAGCGCTTGGGCGGGTACAGGGCCGCGGGATCCACGCCACCGGACAGGGTCTTGCCCGATGCCGGCAGGGCCAGGTTGTAGGCCCGTGCCAGGCGGGTGATGGAGTCGAGCAGGATGACGACGTCGCGCCCGGTCTCGACCTGCCGCTTGGCGATCTCCAGGGTCATTTCCGCGACCCGGGTGTGGTTCTCGGTCGGCTCGTCGAAGGTGGAGGCGTAGATCTCGCCCTGCACCGAGCGCTGCATGTCGGTGACTTCCTCGGGCCGCTCGCCGATGAGCGCGACCATGAGCAGCGCGTCCGCGTGGTTCTCGGTGATGCCGTGCGCGATGTTCTTCAGGACGGTGGTCTTGCCGGCCTTGGCCGGCGACAGGATGAGGCCACGCTGCCCCTTGCCGATGGGGGCGATCAGGTTGATGAGGCGCTGGGTGAGGTTCTTGGGATCGACCTCCAGGTCGAACATTTCGTCGGGGAAGACCGGCACCAGCGAGTCGAAGTGCGGGCGGCGGCGGGCGAGCTCGGGATCGATCCCGTTGACCATGTCGACTCGGGCCAGGCCCCAGTACTTCTCCTGGTCCTTCGGGGCGCGGCTCTGGCCGACAATCCGATCGCCGGTGCGCAGCCCAAAGCGACGGACGATGCTGGACGAGACGTAGATGTCGTCCTGCGAGGGCATGACGCCGTCGACGCGGAGGAACGCGAAGCCCTCGTCGACGATCTCCAGGATGCCCGCCACCTCGCCCGGCACGATCTCCTCGCGGCGACTGCCCTGGGCCAGGGGGACCGCGTCCAGCAGCTTGAGGACGAGATCCGAGTGCTCGAGGCCGTCGGCCTCGATGCCGTACTCGGTCGCCAGCTCGCGCAGCTCGTCGATCGACTTCTCCTGGAGCTCAGCCAGGGTCAGCGCCGGCTCGTCGTGCGCCTGCGGGTACGGACCGGCATAGACCGATGCATACCCGGGCCCGTAATCCCGGCGGCGCTGGAAGTTGCCGCGGGCTCCGCCGCCGTGCCGTTGGCGGGAGCCGCCGCCATCGGGCCGGCGTCGCGGTCGTCCGCGTCGCGGCTGGCGAGGTTCGTCATTCATGGGGGAGACATCTCCGTCAAGGGAAAGCGGAGCGCGATGTGGGCCACATGGCCACGTGAGGCTCCGGGTGGGGTGACTGTCGGCGTCCGGTCAGACCTTGCGGCTTCCGGCACGGGTCGTAATGTTCGGCCCGCCGTAACCACTCATTGCACCGATCAGCTGCGCGCGGATCTGGCGCAGGACCGGCCGCCAATCGAGGTGATCATACCCGAGCGAGGCAACCACGTCCTCGGCAGATGGTCCCAGTCCAGCCGACCACAGCTCGCGCAGAAACGCCCCGGCCTGCGGTGAGCGCCACCACGCGGCGCCGAAGCGGTCGCGAAGCCCGGTCGACAGGCTGGCCTCCGCCTGCCACGCCCGCAGGTAGCGGGCCGCATACAGGCCGTCGTCGACATCGGCCAGGTAGCCCGCGTCCGGCGTCCTGACCCCGGTCAGCAGGCCGAGCAACCCGGCGTACTCCGCACGGTGCACGGCGGTCTCCCCACCGCGGTGGAGGCGCAGCTCGTACAGGAGCTTCGCCGCGTAGCGGCGCAGGAAGTAGAGCTTGCGGAACGCGCTGAAATCGAGCCAGCCCGGGATGGCGTCGGCCGGCATCCGCAGCTCGACGGCCAGAAACTCCGGCTCGGCGAGCAGGTACTGGAACAGGAACGCCCAACCCTCGGTGACGCTCTCGTCGCCGACGTAGCGGTCCGCGGGATCCAGCCGCGCCGAGATATGCGCGAAATGCTGGAGGTGGCCCATCTCGTGAAGGGCGCTGCCGAAGTCGTCGTGGCCGCCGCGGGGCTGGACGATGAGGCGGACGTCGCCCGGGACGCGAACCGGCACGCAGAACGCGCGAGGCGACTTTGCGGGTCGCGGCTCGAAGTCGAGGGTGATGCCGTCCTGAGCCGCGAGCTCGATGCCCAGGCCGGTCAACGTCCGGGCCAGGACCTCGGTCAGCCGGGCCGAGTCGAAGTAGTGGTCCCAGCTCCGGCCGCGCAGGAGGTGCGACAGGTCGGCCTTGGTCGCGTCGCCGCCCTCGATCTCGATCAGGGCGAGGTATCGGCGGAGGGCGGCGTAGTACAGCGTCTCCGATTCGGTGAGGAAGGCGGACGCCCCGGCGGCCAGGGCCTCCGGGTCCAGCCCCGACGTCTCGGCCATAAGGGCGACGTAGTCGGCCGCGCCGAGCGTCCGGGCCTGGCCGTGGAGGATCAGCCAGCGCTCCTCGCGCAGCGGGTTGATGGCCTCTATCGCCAGGCGGTAGCGCTCGTCGAGCGCGTTCCGTTCGGTGCGGTCGCTGATCTCGGCGATCCGGATCGAGGCGCGGCGATAGCCGATCCGTTCGCGGCGCCAGACGACGACGGCCGTGGACTCGGCCGCGGCGATGCGGTCGGTGAGGGGGGCGGCCGCCTGCTCGAGGTGGCCGGCGACGGCGAACCCCAGCAGCCGCTGGGCTCGGCCCGCCGCGGGGCCGGTTCCGGCCGCGGCCTGGCGCAGACCGTCGATCGCGGCAGGCGAGAAGAGGCCGGCATGGCGCTGGTAGACGGACGCGAGGTCCAGCTCGGCCCGCAGGCCGGCCAGGTTCGCGTACTCGGCCTCACCCCGCTCGCCGGCAAACGTCTCGACCTCGCGCTCGTAGGCGGCCTGGTCGAAGGCGCCGGACGAGCGACGCCGGGGCGCCGCCCGACGGGGAGCGGTCCGGGTCACGGTGCGGTCAGGACTCCGCGCTGGCGGCGCTGCTGGCGGCCTTCGCCCGGGTGGTGGCGCGGCGTCGCCTGGTGGCCGGCTCTGTGACCTCGGTCACCTCTTCGGGCGCGGCCGTCGGCAGGCCGAGCCGGCTGGCGGCAGCGCCGACGAAGTCGCGGAACAGCGGGTGCGGGTGGTTCGGGCGGCTCTTCAGCTCGGGATGGGCCTGGGTGGCCACGAACCACGGGTGGTCGCGCAGCTCGATGAACTCGACCAGCCGGTCGTCGGGGCTCACCCCGCTCCAGCGCATGCCGGCCTCGCCGAGGCGCTCCCGATAGGCATTGTTGACCTCGAACCGATGCCGGTGTCGCTCGTAGACGACCTCTGCCCCGTACGCCGCGCGGGTGAGGCTCTCCTCCTCCAGCCGCGCCGGGTAGAGGCCGAGGCGCATCGTGCCGCCCTTGTCGGTGACATCGGCCTGGTCGGGCATGAGATCGATGACCGGGTGCTCGGTGAAGACGTTGAACTCGCTGCTGTTCGCGTCATCGGTCCCCAGTGCCGAACGAGCGAACTCGATGACCGCGCACTGCAGGCCGAGGCACAGCCCGAGGTACGGAACGCGCTGCTCGCGCGCCCAGCGAATCGCCCGGATCATGCCCTCCACCCCCCGATAGCCGAACCCACCGGGGACGAGCACGCCGGCCACGCCCTCCAGCTCGCGGCCGACCTCCTCGGGCTCGACCCGCTCGAAGTGCTCGGCGCCGATCCACCGCACCTTGACGTCGACCCGGTGATGGAGGCCGGCGTGCTTGAGCGCCTCGCTGACGCTGATGTAGGCATCGGGCAGCTCGGTGTACTTGCCCACGATCGCGATCTCGACCTCGGGCCGGGGAGCGCGGATGCGCGCCACGAGCTCCTGCCAGTCGGACAGGTCCGGCTCGGTGGCGGTGAGGTCGAGCTCGCGGGTGATGAGCTTGCCGAGGCCGGCCCGCTCGAGCAGGAGCGGGACCTCGTAGATGCTGCGGGCGGTGCGCAGCGGGATGACGGCATGGACGTCGACATCGGTGAACAGGCTCACCTTGTCGAGGATGTCGTCCTCGATCGGCTCGTCCGAGCGCAGGACGATGACGTCCGGCTGGATGCCGATGCCCCGCAGCTCCTTGACCGAGTGCTGGGTGGGCTTGGTCTTCACCTCCCCCGTCGCGCCGATCTGCGGGAGCCAGGTGACGTGGACGTACAGGACGTTCCGCCGCCCGACGTCCTTCCGCATCTGGCGGATGGCCTCCAGGAACGGCAGCGACTCGATGTCGCCCACCGTCCCGCCGACCTCGACCACGACCACGCCGTGCTGGGCCAGGCCGCTGGCGGCCACGCTGCCGGTGCCTTCCCGGGCGACCCGCGCGATCCGCTCCTTGATCTCGTTGGTGATATGCGGGATGACCTGCACCGTCCCGCCGAGGTAGTCGCCGCGTCGCTCCTTGGCGATGACCGCCTGGTAGACCCGGCCGGTGGTGACGTTGCTGGCCTGGGACAGGTTCTCGTCGATGAACCGCTCGTAATGGCCCAGGTCGAGATCGGTCTCCGCCCCGTCATCGGTCACGAACACCTCGCCGTGCTGGTACGGCGACATCGTCCCGGGGTCGATGTTGATGTAGGGGTCGAGCTTGAGGATCGAGACGGGAATGCCGCGCGCCTTCAGGAGGCGACCGATGGATGCGGCGGTGATCCCCTTGCCGAGCGAGGACGTGACGCCCCCGGTCACGAAGATGTACTTCGCCATGGCTGAATCAACGGGCCTGTTGCGAGAGCTGGCAGAGCGTGCGGGCTGCACGCGGGAAGGGATCGACCTTCACCCACCCGGGTCCTGATGGTACTCGATTGGGGCCAGACCGATCACCGGCGGACGCCGCTACGATGCCGGGATGCGGACCACGGTGCTGGGCGCGATCAGGGTCGTGCACCCGGCGCCTGCCCTCGCGGTCACCGCGCTCAGCGCGGCGCTGGCGTTCATCCTCGCCCGCGAAGGTGGCGGGCCGATCGATCTCGCGGCGGTGGCCCTCACCACGGCCGCGGTCGGGGGCTCGCAGGTGTTCACCGGCGCGATCAACGACCTGGCTGACCAGGCGCGGGATGCCAGCCTTCGAGCGGACAAGCCGCTGCCCGCCGGTGACCTGTCGGCGTCCATGGCGCTGTGGATCGCGGCCGCCGGACTGGCGGTGCAGCTGGTCGCCAGCGGGCGGCTCGGGACGGCGTCACTGGTGATCGGCGCGGCGGCCACCGGCTCGGCGTTCGTCTACAACCTGTGGCTGTCGCGGACGCCGCTGTCCGTGGTGCCGTACATGATCAGCTTCGGCTTGCTGCCGCTGTGGATTGCGAGCGGCGTCGACGTGCCCCTCGCTCGCGTCGCGCCCGCCGTCCTGCTGGTGGCGCCCTTCGCGGCCGCGGCCCACCTGGCCAACACCCTGCGCGACTTCGACGCCGACGCGGCCGTCGGGTCCCGATGCCTGGCGCAGGTCCTCGGACGGCAGGCCGCGTCAGCGGGTCGCGCTGGTGCTTGCCGTCGGCGTCGCCGTCGGGGTGGGGATCAGCTTCCTGCTCGGGGGCCAGCTCACCGCGGCTCCGCTCGCGCTGGGCGTTTTGGGGCTGGTGGCGATCCTGCGGGGCGCGACCGACCCGCACCGGCTGTGGCAGGGGATGCTCGCCGCGGCGGTGCTGTGGACGATCGCCTGGGGACTGGCCTCCGGGCCGGCTGGTTAGGTCAGGGACCCGAGCCGCACCGGGTCAGATCGCGTCGTCGATCTCCCAGGGCTCGTCATCGACCTCCTCGGTCAGCTTGAGCCAGACGAACAGGCCCGCCAGGACCGTGAGGGGGACGATGATCAGCGCGGCCAGGATGGCCCCGATGGCGATGGCGATGTTCTTGATCACGTTCATGTCTCGGTCTCCGTTCCGCCCGCCGCGGGCACCTCACTGGCCGGAGCTGTCGCTTCGGTAGCTGGTGGCGCCGGCGCGGCCGCATGGCCGCGATCGGACGGTGCGGACTCGATCATAGCCACGATTTCGTCCCGGGTGAATTCGGACAGCTGGTGGCCGACCTTGCCGTGGGCGCCGACGACGAACGCGCGGACCACGAACGACCCACCCTGCTCGAAGAAGAAGACGTCGCGGGGTTGCACGCCGTCGAGCCATTTGCCGATGATCCGGAGCGCCTGCTCGTAGAAGTTGGCGATGCCGACCTCGGCGTGATCCTCGGTGGCCGAGTCGCGGTTCTCCTTCGCCTCGCCCATCAGGTCGCCGACCTGGTCATCGGTCAGCTCGTGGGTCTGCTTCGCGAACGTGCCCGTCTCCGACCATTGCCCGCCCATGGACTCATGGATGCCCTGGACCAGGAAGCCGCCGTCGAGCTCGAGGAAGAGGAGCTCCTTGAGGACCTCGCGGTCCGCCCATGCGCCGATGCTGCGCAGGACCTCTTCCCAGTCCTGTCGCGGGCTCCCCTCGTAGATCCGCATCCTGTCCTCCCGGAGAGAGTGATGGGCCCGCGGCTAGGATAGCGCGCCGAGTGCCACGGCCAATTCGGCAGCCGCACCGGCATTGGCCACGATCAGACCGATGTTGGCGCGCAGGGCGCGCCCGTCCGACGCCGCCACCACGTGGCTGAGCAGGTACGGCGTCACGGCAGCGCCCCGGATGCCCTCCGATTCCGCCGCCAGCAACGCGGCGCCGATCCAGGCCTCGACCTCTGGAGCTGGAATGGCCACCGCGTCGGGCGGTGGCTGGACGAGGAGCATCCCCGCCGACCCGGGCACCGCCCGGTGGGCGGCGAGGAAGCCTGCCGCTTCGGCCGCCGATCCCGCGACGTGGCTGAGAGGCAGCCCGCTCTCGCGGCTGTAGAACGCGGGCAGCTCCGCGGTCCTCAGGCCGACGACGGGCACGCGGCGGGACTCCAGCAGCTCGAGCGTGGCCGGCAGGTCGAGGATCGCCTTCGCGCCGCTGCACACGACGGCCACCGGCGTGGCGGCCAGCTCGTCGATGTCCGCGCTGATGTCGAAGGAGCGCGTCGCCCCGCGGTGGACGCCGCCGATCCCGCCGGTGGCCATGATCGCGATGCCGGCCGCGTGGGCGATCCGCATCGTCGCGCTCACCGTCGTCGAGGCCAGGGCTCCGGACCCGAGGAGCGGGCCGAGGTCGCGCGACCCGCCCTTCGCCGGGTGGGCGTCGGGGTCCGCCAGTCGCTCCAGCAGCGGGCCGTCAGCGCCCACGACCGCCCGACCACCGTCGATCGCGGTCGTGGCCGGCACCGCGCCGGCGGCACGGACCGCCTCCTCCGCGGCTCGCGCCGTCTCGAGGTTGTGCGGGCGCAGGCAGGCCCTGGGCGACCAGGGAGGACTCGAGGGCCACGACCGCGTGGCCTCGTTCCAGCGCGTCGCGGACCTCGGCGCTGATCGCCAGCCACTCCCCGCTCACGACCGGGCCTCCGACGGCAGCCTGGCCTGGGCTCCGGCACGTCCGGCGGCCTCGGCACCCAGCTGCCCGCCAGACTCGAGCGCGCGTCGCAGATCGTCCGCCGCCGGCGGCCACGGCCCGCCGGCAAGCGCCAGCAGGATGCCGGCCGCGTGCGCGTCGCCCGCGCCGGTGGCGTCCACCCGCGGCTCCGGGCGGCCCGCGACCGACCACGAGCCATCAGCGGTGGCGACGGCCGCCCCGGCCGGGCCATCGGTCACCACGGCGATGCCGCCGATACGCTCGACGACGCCCGCGGCCAGCGCCTCGGCCGCGAGACCGTCCGGCTCCCCCTGGCCGACGATCGCGGCGGCCTCCAGCCGGTCGAACAGGACGAGGTCCGGTCGCGCCGCCCGCAGCCGGTCCGCGATCCCGGCGCCGGCCGCGAACGAGCCTCCGCCCACGCTGGCGCGCTGGTCTGCCGGTCGTGCCCCGACCAGGTCGGCCAGGCCCGCTCCGCCGGCCGGGTCCGCGAGGGGGTAGCCGGAGACGTGGATCCAGTCCGCATCGTCCAGGAGCTCCCATCCCTCGGACCACGCCGCCGGATCCAGCGAGACGCGATCGGAGAGCATCGCCCGCTCCCCGGAACCATCGACGAGGGACACCACGATCCCGCTCCGCGCGGCGCCGAGGTTCCGCACGTCGACGCCCTCCGCGGCGAGGAGGGCCTCCAGCTGCCGACCGGCGGCGTCCGGCCCGACGGCGGTCACCAGGCGGACCGTGGCACCCTGCCGGGCAAGTCGGACGGCGAGGTTCGCGCCCTGCCCGCCCGGCCCGACCGCGATCGCGGCCGCGTGGTCGGAGCCCGGCACCGGGGCCGCGTCGCGGACGGTGACGTCCAGCGTCGCGTCACCCACCACCACGAAGCGCATCGGTCCGCTCACCAGGGCAGACGGCCGGCGAACCCCTCGTCGATCGGGTGCCAGTGTTCGACGGCTGGCTCGGCGAGCAGCCAGCACAGCCAGACCGGCCGCCCGTCCCGCTCGCCGGGGAAGTCGACCAGCCCCTGCTCGAGGTCGCGGACCTCGATCCCGAGCGACTCGAGATGCTCGACCAGGGCTCGCATCCCGCCCCCGATCTCGGTCATCTCGGCCTCCGAACGGGCCATGGCGTCGGCATGCGCCACGTTCCCGTTGCCCGCGCCCCCGCCCGCGTGGGCGGCGAGCGACGCCACCACGTTCTCCAGCCGGCCCTTCTCCACCGCCAGCTGCAGGAGCACGGCCCGGACCTCCGGCAGCAGGGCATTGGCCTCCTCGATCGTGTAGCTGCGGCGGCCCTCGCCCATGTCCGGATGGTACCCCCCTCTGCTACGATCGAAGCGCCCGGCGGGCCAGCTCCGCGCCGCGACGGCGCCCCCGGTGACAGGCCCGATGCACATGAGTGATCGTCACCTGCCCGGTCGTGGCAAAGAGGACCCGGCTCCTCCGGACGGCGCGGATCCACTCCACGAGTGGGACGACTTCAACCTTCCGTCCTACCTCGGCAGCACGACCTTCCAGAAGCTTCCGCTGGTGACCGATGGCGCCGCGCTGGCCGCGCGACGCCCCGATGTGGTCATCCTCGGTGCGCCGCTCGACGACGGGGTGAGCCACCGGCCCGGCGCCCGCTTCGGGCCGCGCGCGATCCGCGCGGCGTCGTACCACGCCGGGGACATCCACTCGCTCCAGACCGGGGTCGACCCCTTCGACTGGCTCGACGTGGTCGACGGCGGGGACGCGCCCGTCGTCCCCGGCCGACTCGAGCGCGGCCACCAGGTCATTCGAGCGCGGGTGCTCGAGGTGGCGAACGCCGGCGCGATCCCGATCGTCCTCGGCGGCGACCACTCGATCACGTTCCCCTCGGCGAGCGCGGTTGCCGAAGCCGTGGCACCGCGCCGGCTGGGCATCGTCCACTTCGACGCCCACGCCGACACCGGAGACAACACCTGGGGCCAGCTCCTGTCCCACGGCACGCCGATGCGGCGGCTCATCGAGTCCGGCGCCGTGGCCGGGCGCAACTTCGTCCAGGTCGGGCTGCGTGGCTACTGGCCGCCGGCCGAGACGCTGGCCTGGATGCGCGAGCGCGAGATGCGCTGGCATCTCATGACCGAGATCGAGTCCCGCGGGGCGGAAGCCGTGGTCACCGACGCGATCGCGGAGGCGCTGGACGGCCCCGAGGTCATCTACCTCTCGGTCGACATCGACGTCATCGATCCGGGCATGGCGCCCGGCACGGGGACGCCGGAGCCGGGCGGGATGCTCACCCGCGAGCTGCTGCGCGCGGTGCGCCAGGTGGCGGCCGCCGTCGAGCTGGTCGGGATGGACGTGGTCGAGGTGGCTCCCCCGTACGACGTCTCAGAGGTGACGGCCGCGGCCGCCCACCGGTGCGTGCTCGAGGCGCTCAGCGCGCTTGCGGCGCGCCGCCGCGACCGTCGGGAGCCGGCCCGCCAGACGGTCCGCTGACCGTCAGTTGACCGTGAACTCGGTCGTCGCGGCCTGGGTCCCGTTGCGGGTGACGCGCGCTTCGTAGTCGCCGTCGTCCAGGCCGTGGAAATCGAAGAACGTCCAGCCGGCGCAGTCGGTGTTCGCGCCGCAGAAGGCAAGTGGGATCGGGTTGCTCTGAGCGACCGACGCCCCTGAGTCGTCGTGGATGCTCACCGCGATGGCGTCGGTCGGCTGAGCGTGGCGGAAGCTGACCAGGATCCAGACGTCGCCGTTGTTCTCGGCGCCGCTGTTGTCGCAGGTCGGACTGCTCGGCGGCTCGGCGCACGGCTCGGCCCGTGCCAGGAACCCATCCGCCGCCGGAGGCGGGGTGACGGCAGGCGTGGGAGTGGGTCCGGGCGCGGTGGGGAGGGCCGAGGACTCCGGCGTGGCCGATGACAGCGGCTCCGGGGTCGGCGTCGACGCCGTGATCGAGGGCGTCGGCGAGGCTTCGGCGACCGGGCCATCGAAGACGCCTCCGAGGACGGCGCCGCCCAGGAGAGCAAGGACGCCGATCCCGAGGAAGACAACGAACACCAGCCCGGAGACGCCGCTGTTGCCGTCGTCACCGTCCCGCGGCGGTCCGGCATACGTGACGGGCGGGGGTGCGGCAGGAGGCGGCGGGGGTGCGGCGGGAGGTGGTTCGACGGCAGGAGGCGGCTCGGGAGCCGAAGCCTCGGGGCTAGCCGGCTCGGGTGTCGATGGCGGTGATGCCGCTGCCGCGGCGGCCCCGGCGGTGGCACCAGCTGCAGCACCCGCCGCCGCGACCCCGGCGGCGGCCGCGGCGGTTTTCGCCCGGGTCCGACGTTTCGGGGCAGGGGGAGGCTCGGGCTCAGGGCCCTCGACAGGCACGTCGGCGGGAGGCGGCGTGGCGGCCGCGGAATCGACCGGCGGCCACGGAGGCTCGGCCTCTTCGGCCTCGGCCAGGTGATCAACGCGGGCTGCTCCAGCGGCTCCAGCCGCCCCGGCGGCTGCGGCGGCCGCGGCGGCCGCCGCACGAGCCGCCTGGTCCTCCGGCTCCGGCTCGAAGCGCTCACCCGGGCCCCACGGCGAGCCCGGCTGGTCTACCTCGTGGCCGCGACGAAAGGCGCCGTCGCCGCTCTCGCCGGGCTCACGGAAGCCAACCTGCAGGGTCGCTCCGCACTCGGTGCAGAAGGGGGCTGGGGGCGTCCACTGGCCACAGGTCGGGCACAGGACGTCGCCACCGGTATCAGGCATTGGCGCGCATTGTGCCCCGACGGATCACTTCGGCGCCACCGGGCACCCCGCTATCCTCCGCCGGCATGCGCCGGGTCAACGTGATCGGAACGAGCGGCTCCGGGAAGACGACGGTCGCCGCGGCGCTCGCCGACCGCCTGGGTATCCGGCACGTCGAGCTCGACGCGCTGTCCTGGGTCCGGACTGGCAGAGCGTCCCGACGCCGGTCCTCCGCACGCGGGTCGCCGACGCCTCCGCCGAGGACGCGTGGGTCATCGATGGCAACTACAGCGCCGTCCGCGACATCGTCTGGCAGCGCGCCGACACGGTCGTCTGGCTCGATCTGTCGCGACCGGTCGTCATGTGGCGCGTGATCTCCCGCACGATCCGGCGGATGGTCAGCCGCGAAGTCCTGTGGAATGGAAACCGGGAGAGCCTGCGCACCACGCTCAGCCGCGACTCCATCGTCCTCTGGGCCTGGACGACGTTCGAGCGCCGGCGACGCGACTACCCGCGGCTGCTCGCCGCGCACCCCCACCTCGCGGTGGTTCGTCTCCGGTCCTCGGACGAGGTCCGTGCCTTCCTGGCGGGCGTCAGTTCCCTGGATCAGGCGCCGACGGGATAGCGCAGCTCACCGTGCCTGGATCGCAGGCCTGCTGCAGGACGTACGAGGTGAGAAAGACGAGCCCGGCGAGCACGACGATGACCGCGACGAGGGTCAGGATCACGCCGCGCCACGAGGGCTCGCGGTACTCGCTGTCCATCGGTCGATCCTAAGCCCCCGGGCGCTTCCAGCGGGAGCCATCGGCGAAGTGCTCGAGCTTCCAGATCGGCAGCCGAGCCTTGATGGCCTCGATGACATACCGATTCGCCTCGTACGCGTCTGACCGATGCGGGGCCGCGGTCACGATGACCACTGCCGCCTCGCCGATGGGCACGGTCCCGATTCGGTGCACGACCGCGACCGAGCAGTCCGGCCAGCGCTCCGGCACCTCGCCGGCCACCGCCCGCAGGGTCGCCTCCGCCATCTCGGGGTAGGCCTCGTACTCGAGGCCGGTGACCTCCCGGCCGTCGTCGCCGCGGTTGCGGGCGCGGCCGACGAAGGTGACCACCGCCCCGTGGCCGGCGCCCGCGATCCGCTCCAGGGCCTCGACGTCGATCGGTCCGTCGCTCAGGCCGACCGTGGGCGTGTCGCCCCCACCCGAGACCGGCGGCAGGAAGGCGACCTCGTCACCCTCGCCAAGCGGTTCGTCCCAGCCGACGGCCACCCCGTTGCGGGCAGGCTGGGTGAAGGACCGATGCGGCTCGATGGCGGGGTACCGCGCCGCGAGGGTGGCCCAGGCCGTGTCGACGGACGCGGGGTCGGCCAGCTCGAGCTCCGAGCGCGCGGCGCTCGCCTCGCGGAGGGTGGCGAAGCAGCGAACGACGACGCGCATCGGCCTAGACCGGGGTCCCGCCCAGGTAGCTGAGCGAGGCGGCGCCGATGGTGCCGGCCATGACCATCGCCAACCCGATGTACAGCAGGCCGGTCGTGGCCTGCAGCGAGGCGGCCCGGGAGGCGAGCAGCGCCGCGACGGCGATGGCGAGCGGCAGGACGATGCCGACTCCGAAGCGCAGGCCAATGAGCCAGGTCGTGTCGCCCGTGAGATCCGCGCCGGAGACGACCAGCGACCACGCGGCCAGGAGGCCCTCCGCGACCAGGGCGCCGATCAGGACCCAGATCAGCCGGCGGAGCGGGGCCGGAGACAGCTTGGGGGTGACGAGGTACCAGTGGCCGAGCAGCATGGCGGCATTGACCGATCCGAGGGCCACCGCTGCGGCCACCAGCCCGGCGGCGAACAGGGTCGGGGTTGGCCGTACCTCCGGCTACCGCGAGGCTCACCAGGGCCGCGATGCCGGCCGCTCCCCCGCCGACGGCGCAGCCCGGTCCGCGGCCACGTCCGCCACAGGGCGATCGCGTACGCGAGGGCGAGGCCGCCGAAGAGCCCAGACCAAGCGCGCGACGGAGTTCGGCGGTGGCGTCGGTGGCGGGCACCGGCGCCAGGCCCATCTCGGAGGCGAGCCAGATCGCGGCGCCGGCCAGCACCGCGACGGCCATGAACAGGCGGTAGCCGCGGGTCGTGCCGCCCAGCCACTCGGTCAGGCCGACCGCCAGCAGGGTGCCGCCCGACAGCGCCCCCCAGAAGATCCAGTTGACGTAGGGCAGCGCCTCGATGCTCATTGCAGGCTCCCGGTCAGACCGATCTCGACCCAGCCGTCGGCATCCACCCGGGTGGGGAAGGTCTCGACCGGCTCGGTCGCCGGCAGCGCGACCGCGGCGCCGGTCCGGACGTCGAAGCAGCCGTCGTGCCAGGCGCACACCAGGACCCCGTCCCGGGCGTCGAATCCGGCCTCGGACAGGGGGTAGTCCTTGTGCGTGCAGTTGTTCTGGACCGCGAAGAACTCACCCTGGTGGCGGACGAGGACCACCGGCCGGCCGTCGATGGCGACCGGGATCAGCTCCCCGTCCTGGAGGTCCGCGGCGGGCAGGATCCGGACGAAGCGGGTGGCGGCCTGGGTCACTCAGAGCGGGCGGGCAAAGGCCAGCAGGCGGGGCTCGGTCATGTCCTCGATCGACCAGCGCAGGCCCTCGCGGCCGAGTCCGGAGTCCTTGACCCCGCCGTAGGGCATGGCGTCGGTCCGCCAGGTGGGCACGTCGTTGACGATGATGCCGCCGACCTCCAGCTCGTCGTGGGCGGCGAGAGTTCGCTCCAGTGAGCTCGTGAACACCCCGCACTGGAGCCCGAACCGGCTGTCGTTGATCTCGCGCAGGGCGGCCGCGAAATCCGGAACGGGGAACAGGTTGACGACCGGGGCGAAGACCTCCTCCCCGCAGACCCGAGCGTCCCGGGGCACGTCGACGAGGATGGTGGGCGCGTAGAACAGCCCGTCGGCCGTGCCCCCGGTCAGGGCCCGCGCTCCGTCGGCCAGCGCCTCGCGGACCCACGTATCGGTCCGGGCCACCGCCGCCTCGTCGACCATCGGTCCGAGGTCCGAGGCCGGGTCGAGCGGATCGCCCATCTTCACCTCGCGCACCTTTTCGACGAAGCGCCGCTCGAACTCGGGATAGATCGACTCCACGACGTAGATGCGCTGGACGCTGATGCAGACCTGACCGGCGTAGGCAAAGGCGCCGAACACCAGCCGCGCGACCGCCCAGTCGAGGTCGGCGGTCTCGTCGACGATGACCCCGGCGTTGCCGCCCAGCTCGAGGACCACCTTCTTGCGGCCGGCATCGGTCTTCATCTTCCAGCCCACGCTGGGGCTGCCGGTGAAGCTGAGGAGCTTGAACCGATCGTCCGCGACCATCCGGTCACCGGTGGGGCGGTCCATGGGCAGGATGCTCACCGCGCCGGCGGGCAGGTCCGTCTCGGCCAGGTAGCCGGCCACCCGGAGCATCGACCAGCGGGTCCTTGCTCGGCGGCTTGAGCACGATCGGGCAGCCGGCGGCGATCGCGGGCGCGACCTTGTGCGCAGCCAGGTTGAGCGGGAAGTTGAACGGGCTGATGCCGGCCACCGGGCCGATCGGGTAGCGGCGGACGATGCCGCTCCGTCCCCGGTTGGCGGCCGTCCAATCGAGGGGGATCCACTCCCCGTTGATGCGGAGCGCCTCCTCGGCCGCGGTCCGGAACGTCAGGCTGCCGCGGGCGACCTCGGCCCGGGCGTCGCGGATCGGCTTGCCCGACTCGCGGGTGAGCAGCTCGGCCAGCTCGTCCGCGTCACGGGCGATGCAGTCCGCCACGTGCTGGAGCGCGTCCCGCCGCTCGAAGCTGGCGAGCCGTCGGGTCTGGGCGAAGGCGCTCGACGCCGCCGCGGTGGCGCGCTCCAGCTCGTCGGGGCCCGCCTGCCAGGTGGTGGCCACCAGCTCCCCGCTGGCCGGGTTGCGGACCTCGAGCGGGGTCCCGGCCTCGACGAACTCGCCGGCGAGGTAGATCGGGACGCTCGGCGCGCGCACCTCGGTGGTCATGCCGGCATTCTACGACCGCCTCTTGGCCGTCCGAACCGGGCCCCCCTATGATCGAGCCGTGCCGGTGAACCCCGTCTTCTTCTTCCTCGAGGTCGCGGCGTCGCTCCTGTTCGTCGGGGCGGCGGTTGCCGCGCTCCGCCGCGGCCGGCTGCCGTTCCTCGAGCTCCTCAGCGCGGCGGCCTTCGGCCTCCTGCTGGAGGAAGGCGACCAGCTCATCTTCCAGACCTACCACTACAGCCCCGACTGGGTGCTGGTCCTCGACCGAGCCCCGCTGGTCATCGGCCTCACCTGGGCGCTGCTCATCGCCGGCGCGATGCGGATCACCGACGCCCTCGGCGTTCGCCGCTGGACGGCGCCGTTCGTCGATGCGGTGCTCGTGATCATGCTCGACCTCGCCTTCGACGCGGTCGCCATCCGGATGGGGATGTGGACCTGGGTCGGCGTCGGACCTGGACCAGGGCTGGTTCGGCGTCCCGGCCGGCAACTTCTACGCCTGGCTGTTCGTCACCCTTGGCTTCAGCCTGCTGAGCCGATGGCTGCGCGATGTCGCCGCGACCCGCCCTCAGCTGGAGTGGCTCCAGCTCGGCGTTCCGATCCCGGCGTTTGCCATCCTCCTGACCTCGATCATCCCGTTCGCCATGATCATGGAGCTCACGAACGCCGAGCCGGGCGGCGGCCTGTGGCTGTTCGGGCTGACGCTCATCGTCTTCGTGGCCATCTCCTGGGCAGGAACCTTCGGATCGGGGCGGCTGGCGCCGAACGGCCAGGCCGCCGCCATCGTCGACCTCCGCCTCGCGTTCTTCACCCGCTTCTCGATGCACGGCTTCTTCCTGCTCGCCCTGCTGCTCATGGGCCTGGCCACCGCGGAGCCGGTCCTGCTGCTGACCTCGGTGGCGCTGCTCGTGGCCGACATCGGGGTCTCACGGCTGGTTGACCAGCGGCGGGACCAGGCGGCCGCCGAAGCCGTGTCGGACGGGCAGCTGGCCACAGTCCCCGCTCGCGTTCGCGATCCGTGAACGCCGTCCCGCCCACCGCCGACGCCGACGAGGCCATCACCCATCTCCGGGAGCTCATCCGCATCCCGTCGGTCAACCCCCCGGGCGACCCGCTGACCGCGGCCGGGCGAGACTCGACCGGCGGGGAGACGGCGGCCGCCCGCTACTGCGCCGAGGTCCTCACCGCCGCGGGAGTCGCGGCGGAGGTGCTCGAGGCCGCGCCGGGCCGGGGGAGCTGCTTCGCGCGGCTCCGCGGCCGACCCCTCGGTCACGAGCCCGGAGCCGCCACTGGTCCTCCTCAGCCACATCGACGTCGTGCCCGTCGAGGCCGACGCCTGGTCCCGCGACCCGTTCGGCGGGGAGCTGGTCGACGGCGTGGTGTGGGGCCGGGGCGCGGTGGACATGAAGGACATGGTGGCCATGGAGCTGGCGGTCATGGTCGGCCTGCGCCGATCCGGCGTCCCGCTGCGACGGGACGTCATCTTCGCCGCCGTCGCGGACGAGGAGGCCGGCGGGGAGCACGGCGCGCGGCACTGGGTCAGCGCCCGCCCGGACCTGTTCTCGTCCGAGGCCGGCCCGGCGGCGGCGGCCCTGAACGAGGTCGGCGGGTACTCGATGACGATCGGTGACCGGCGGGCGTACGCGATCCAGGTGGCGGAGAAGGGCATCATCTGGACCCGGCTCCACGCCACGGGGACGCCGGGCCACGGCAGCATGCCCCACGCCGAGAATCCCGCCATCCGCCTGGCCGAGGCCGTGGCCCGCCTGGCCGACGCCGCCGCCCAGCGGCGACCCGCCCACCGGTGGTCCGCGAGTTCTTCGCCGCCCTCGGCCTGGGCGATGTCGCGGACCTCGTGCCCGGCGATCACCGTGCGGCACGCGCCGCGCTCGACCAGGCAGTCGCGGATCCGACGCTTCGCCGCTCCCTGGGCGCCATGCTGCGGGACACGATCACCCCGACCGTGCTCCAGGTCGGGACCAAGGTGAACGTCATCCCCGGCCACGGGATGGCGGAGATCGACGTCCGCACCCTGCCCGGCACGGACCAGGCGGCGCTCGCCGCGCGGCTCCAGGACCTGGCCGGGCCGGACGTGACGGTCGAGGCGGTGATGAGCATGCCGGCGATCGAAGCTGATCCTGCCGCACCCATCGTCGGCCTCATGCGCGACGCGCTCCGGCGCGCCGACCCCGACGCCGTCGCCCTGCCGATGATGATCACGCTCGGAACCGATGCGAAGGCGCTTGCCACGCTCGGAATCCCGACCTACGGCTTCGTCCCGCTCCGCCTGGACGGCGCCCCGTTCCTCGAGGTGTTCCACGGCCACGACGAGCGTGTGCCGGTGAGCGCCATCCGGTTCGGGGTCCCGGTTCTCGACGAGGTCGTCCGCCGCTTCGCGGCCGTCGAGGAAGCCTAGTGGCCGAGCGTGCTCCCACGGCCCTATACTCGCGACCTCATTCGAGAGGGACGCACCCTGGGTCAACATGTCCACACCTGACGTGATGGCCGGCGCGCACGCCTTCGTGTTCCCCGGCCAGGGCTCGCAGTACGTCGGCATGGGAGCCGACCTGGCCGAGAGCTCGGCGGTCGCCGGCACGATCTTCGAGCGCGCCGACAAGGCGCTGGGCTTCGCCCTGTCCCGCCTGATGTTCGAGGGACCGGCGGACGAGCTCGATACCACGATCAACGCCCAGCCCGCGATCCTGGCCGCCAGCGTCGCCGCCCTCGAGCATCTCCGCGAGCGGGCGAAGGCCGCCGGCGTGACGCTGAACCCGCTCGCCGTGGCCGGCCACTCGGCGGGGCAGTACGCGGCCGCCATCGCCGCCGGGGCGGTCGATTTCGACGAAGCCCTGCGCCTCGTGCGCGAGCGCGGCCGGATCATGCAGGAGCGCGGGATCGACGGCGGGATGGGCGCGGTCATCGGTCTGTCGGAGGAGCAGGCGGCCGAGGTCGTCGACAAGGCTCGTGCGCACGGCGAGATCTCGGTGGCGAACATCAACGCCCCGGGCCAGGTCGTGCTCAGCGGCGTGCTCCCGGCCCTCGTGTTCGCGCTGGAGATGAGCAAGACGGTCGGTGCCCGCCGCGCGGTCCAGCTGACGGTGAGCGTCGCCAGCCACTCCCCGCTCATGCGCCACGCCCGCGACGAGTTCGCCAAGGTCCTCGAGCGGACGCCGTTCCGCGACCCGTCAGTGCCGCTGGTCAGCAACGTCCACGCCAACATGATCCGCAGCGCCGATGGGCTTCGCACCGAGCTGAGCGATCACCTGGTCCACGGGGTGCAGTGGGTGGCCACCGTCCGCAACATGGCCGCCATCGGGGTGACCGACTTCGTCGAGATCGGTCCGGGCCGGGTCCTGACCGGCCTGATCAAGCGCATCAGCCCCGAGTCCAACGCCCACGCCCTCGACGACGCAGAAGACGGCTGGCTGCCCGTCGCCGGGAGCGGCCAAGGCGCCGAAGCGGGCGAAGACCCCCAAGACGACCCTATGAGCGGCAACGGGCGCCCGGCCCGACGCGCGATGGTCACCGGCCTGGGGGTCGTGTCCCCGGTCGGCATCGGCAACGAGACCGCGTGGGCCAACCTGGTCGCCGGGAAGTCCGGCATCCGGGAGGTGACGATCGCCGACCTGTCGGACCAGGAGATCCGCATCGGCGGCGAGGTCCCCGACTTCGACCCGACCCGCGAGATGGACCCCAAGGACGTCCGCCGCCACGACCGGGCGACCCAGATGGCGGTGGCCGCGACCGCGGAGGCGCTGCGCGATGCGGGCCTGATCAACGGCACCAGCCAGATCCTGCGCGAGGAGGCCGATCCCGACCGGATCGGGATGGTCTTCGGCTCCGGCTGCGGCGGGGTCAGCGTCCTGCTCGAGAACGCGAAGAAGTACTGGGACGTCGGCGCCAACCGGGTGTCGCCGTGGACGATCCCCCACATGCTGGTCGACAGCCCGTCAGGGATGGTCGCCATCCAGTTCGGCATCCGCGGCCCGAACACCGCGGTGGTCAGCGCCTGTGCCACCGGCAGCCACGCCATCGGTGAGGCGGCCGAGACGATCATCCGCGGCCAGGCCGATCTCATGCTCGGCGCCGGCACCGAGGCTGCGCTCGTCCCCCTGGCCTTCGCCGGGTTCGGACAGATGCGGGCACTGGGCACGCCGATCGACCCCGACACCGGCGAGTACGTGCCGTCGATCGCCTCACGGCCGTTTGACGCCACGCGCAACGGCTTCGTCATCGCCGAGGGCTGCGCGGTCCTCGTCCTCGAGGAGCTCGAGCACGCCCTTGCCCGGGGGGCGCGCCCGATCGCGGAGCTCGTCGGCTACGGCAGCGCGGCGGACGCGTTCCACATGGCCGCTCCGCCGGAGTTCGGCGAGGGCAGCCAGCGATCGATGCGCTGGGCGATGGAGCGGGGCGGCATCGACCCGACCGAGATCGAGTACATCAACCCCCACGGCACCGGTACGCCGCTGAACGACCTGTCGGAGACGCAGGCCATCGAGGCCGTCTTCGGGGACCACGCCCGAAAGCTGGCGATCAGCTCCACGAAGTCGATGACCGGCCACATGATGGGCGCAGCCGGCGCGTTCGAGGGGTGGGCCACGGTCAAGGTCCTCGACACCGGCTGGATCCCGCCGACGATCAACCTCAACCATCCCGACCCGGCGCTGACCCTCGACTACGTGCCGCACACCGCCCGCCAGGCGGACGTGCAGGTCGGGCTCTCGAACTCCATGGGGCTCGGCGGGCACAACGGCACGATCGTCTTCCGCAAGTACGACGCCTAGGCGCGGGCAGCCCGGCTAGGGCTCCGGGTCTCCGATCACGTACAGCTCCGGCTCGTGCTTCGGCTCGTGCCCGGGCTGCGTCCGCACCCAGTCTCGGAGGCAGGACTCGGTCGTGCTGAACGCCAGCTCGTCCCACGGGATGTCGTCCGGCCCGAACCCGCGAACCTCGGTCGTCTCGACCCCGGGCAGCGGCTCCCCGCCAACGACCTCGGCCTCGTAGATCAGGGTCACGACCGCGCCCATCGGCCGCGAGTAGGCACCGACCAGGCGCCCGATCTCGACCCGGAGCAGCGTCTCCTCCTCCGTCTCGCGACGCGCTCCCTCCTGCGCGGACTCTCCGACCTCGAGGTAGCCGCCGGGATAGCTCCACAGGCCGAGCCCCGGCTCGATCCCCCGCCGCGCGAGGAACACCTGCCCGTCCCGCATCGGCAGGGTCCCGACCACCAGCCGCGGGTTGCGCCAGGTGACGTGGCCGTCGGGGCACACCAGCCGCGGGCGGTGGTCCTCCTCGAGCACCCGCTGGACGACGGGCTGGCCGCAGGCTGGGCAGAACTCGGGCTCCTCGCCCAGGGTCAACGGGTAGGTCGTGCTCGCGTCCCGTTCCGGCATCGACTCATGGTAGATCGGATCTCGGCTGGGCTACCCTTTCGGGTCCCAGCACGTGAGGTAATGCAAAGGCAATGGCCGACTATCCAGACATCTACGCCGACGGCTTCTCGGTGACCGCCGGCCGCTACGGCGTGACCGTGACCCTGACCCGATCCGAGCCGACCGGCGAGCCCGGGCCCCACGAGGACCCCCGGGAGGTCGTGGGCCGGATCCGGATGAGCTCGAACCTCGCCAAAGCGATCGCCGATGCGCTGGGCAAGACGCTCGTCGCCGCCTCCCGGGGAGCGCAGCCGACGAGCAAGACGACGGCGCACTGAGCCTGCCGCATGCCGACGCCTGTCCGCCTCTACAACACGCTGACCCGCCAGGTCGAGACCCTCGAGCCGGTCACGCCGGGTCGCATCGGTATCTACACCTGCGGCAGCACGGTGTACCGCTACGCCCACATCGGGAACCTGCGGACCTACCTGTTCGGCGACCTCCTGCGGCGAACCCTGGACTACCTCGGCTACGAGGTCACCTACGTCAAGAACATCACCGATGTCGGCCACATGCGCGACGACCAGACCGATTCCGGCGAGGACCGGATGGTGCTGGCCGCGCTGGAGGAGGGGAAGTCGCCAGCCGAGATCGCGCAGTTCTACACCGATGCCTGGCTGGCCGACGAGGCGCTGATCAACATCCGGCCGGCCGACGAGATGCCGCGGGCGACCGACCACATCGCCGAGATGCTGGCCATGATCCAGGTCCTCCTCGACAAGGGCCTGGCCTACGAGGTCGACGGGACGGTGTACTTCGACGTCAGCGCCTTCCCGGCCTACGGGCAGCTCTCGGGGCAGCGGGTGGAGGCCACCCGGGCCGGGACCCGGGTCGAGGTGGAGACCGACAAGCGGGATCCGGCCGACTTCGCCCTGTGGAAGGCGGCCGACGAGGGCCGCCTCATGCACTGGCCCTCCCCGTGGGGCGAGGGCTTCCCCGGCTGGCACATCGAGTGCTCGGTCATGAGCATGAAGTATCTCGGGGACCGATTCGACATCCACACCGGCGGCATCGACCTGAAGTTCCCCCACCACGAGGACGAGATCGCCCAGTCGGACGGGGCCACCGGGCACCAGGTGATCTCGCTGTGGATGCACGGCGAGTTCCTGACCCTGGCCGACGCGAAGATGGCGAAGAGCGCGGGCAACATCATCCGGGTCAGCGACCTGCCCGAGAAGGGATTCGAGCCGCTCGTCTTCCGCTACCTGGCGCTGACCGCCCACTACCGGTCCAAGCTCGACTTCACCGAGGCCGCGATGCACGCCGCCGCATCGGGGCTGGCTCGGCTGCGCCGGGCGGTCGGCGGGCCGGACGGACCGGCCGGCGAGACCGATGGCGGCGCGGTGGACCTCGCAGGCGGAGCCGATGGCGGCGTATCGAGACCGATTCGTGACGGCGATCAGCGAGGACCTCGGCCTGCCCGCGGCCCTGGCGGTGGCCCACGCCGTGGCCGGCGCCGATGACCTGTCGGCGCCGCAGCGCCGCGCGCTCCTGCTCGACTTCGACCGCGTGTTCGGGCTGGGCCTCGACGCGCCGACGCCCGCCGAGGAAGCGGAGCTTCCCGAGGGTGCCGCCGAGCTCCTCGACCGGCGGGCTGCGGCGCGAGCGGCGCACGACTACGCCACCTCCGACGCGCTGCGCGACGAGCTCGCCGCCCTCGGCGTCGAGGTCCGCGACACGCCCGAGGGTCAGCAGGCCACCGTCCGACGGGCATAGGTAACAGGCCGGCGGGAAAGCGAAAGGGCCCGGCCGAAGCCGGGCCCTTCTCGCGACCGAAGTCGTCGCTAAGGGATCGCGCATCCAAGGTTGTTGAACGCGTCGTACTTCGTGTGGAACGTCTTGAAGCCGTTCGTTCCACCCGCCACTGCGGTACTCCAGTCGGCGAGGATCTCGGCCGTGGTGGCCGGGTAGTCCAGGCCGAACGAGGCGTTCAGGTACGCGGCGATCAGGTCACGCGCGGCCTTCCGCGGCCAGCTGTTCGTCCCGCCGGACCCGACGATCTGAACCATCGTCATGTTGTCGACCGTGGCGTTGCCTGAGTCGACCCACGGGCCTGTATTGAACAAGTCAGTGGTCACGAACGGATTCGTGCCGGCGCCACCGTTCGCGGCCCAGTCCGGATCGTTCGCCTGGTTCCATAGCTGGATGCCGAAGCCGCCCTGCCAGAAGCCAGGCGTGCAGCCCTCTCCGACAGAGACGATTTCCAGGGAGTGGTCGTCGTCGTCAGTGACGTCGTTCGGGAAGCCCTCCGGGTTGTAGTGAACAGTTACCACGTTGACGAGGGGATTCGGGTCCGAAGCCTGGATCGTGTAATCGGAGGTGAAGTTGCAGGATCCTGCTGGCGCGAGGGTCCCGCAGCCTCCAGCTGCAGCCGCGGCAGTGATATCGCCGAGGACTGTGTCTGTGACGCTGACGAGAATCAGGTCCGGGCTATCGGCCGAGCTGGTGTTGTTGATGGTAAAGGTGTAGGTGACCAGATCACCCACGGCGGCCTCGGTCGGCCCGCCCTTGATGACCTCAACCAACGGCTGGAACAGCTCCACCTCGTGAGTGTCCTGGTCGCTGATGTTGTTCGTGAAGCCAAACGGGTGGTAGTCGACGTCGACCTCGTTATTCAGCGGGTCAGCGTCGCCCGCGAGGACGGTGTACTCGATGTCGAACGTGCAGACGTCTCCCGGTGCCAGCTCGTCACAGTCGGGGTCGTAGCCGGCCAGGAGGGTCAGGTCGCCGAGCCCGAGGCCACCGTTGTTGTCGCCGGTGTCCATGATCGAATCGAGGATCAGGTTCGGGGTGTCGGCTGAGCCAGTGTTGGTGATGGTGTAGGTGTAGGTGACCAGGTCACCCACCTTGGAGACAGTGGTACCCGTCTTGTCGACGGTCACCCCCGGCTGGGCCAGCTCGACCTCGTGGTCATCCTGGTCGCTGATGTTGTTCTCGAAGCCCTCGGGGTGGTAGTCGACGTCGACCTCGTTATTCAGCGGGTCGTCGTCGCCCTCCAGGACGGTGTAGGTGATGTCGAACGTGCACCACTCGCCGGGCGCGAGCTCGTCACAGTCGGGATCGTAGGTTGCGTAGGCCGTCAGGTCGCCGAGCCCAGCCCCGTTGTTGTTGTCCCCGGTGTCCATGATGCTGTCGAGCAGCAGGTTCGGGGTGTCGAGCGAGCTGGTGTTCGTGATCAGGTAAGTGTAGGTGACGTCGTCACCGACCTTGCTGACCGCGGTCCCGCTCTTGTCGACGGTCACCGATGGCTGGAACAGATCGACCTCGTGGTCGTCCTGGTCGCTGATGTTGTTGGTGAAGCCGTCCGGGTGGTAGTCGACGTCGACCTCGTTATTCAGCGGGTCGTCGTCGCCCTCTAGGACGGTGTAGGTGATGTCGAACGTGCAGAACTCGCCGGGGGCGAGCTCGTCACAGTCGGTGTCGTAGCCGGCCAGCAGGGTCAGGTCACCGAGACCCGCTCCACCGTTGTTGTCGCCGGTGTCCATGATGCTGTCGAGGATCAGGTTCGGGCTGCCGGCCACGCTGGTGTTGGTGATCAGGTAGGTGTAGATGACGTCGTCACCGACCTTGCTGACCGCGGTCCCGCTCTTGTCGACGGTCACCGACGGCTGGAACAGGTCCACTTCGTGGCTGTCCTCGTCGGTGATGTCGTTCAGGAAGCCGTCCGGGTGGTAGTGGGCGGTGACGGTGTTGTTCAGCGGGTCGTCATCGCCGTCCTGGACGGTGTAGGTGATCGAGAAGGTGCAGATGTCTCCCGGAGCCAGCTCGTCACAGTCGGTGTCGTAGCCGGTCAGGGCGGTCAGGTCACCGAGCCCAGCCCCGAGGTTGTTGTCCCCGGTATCCATCAGGGAATCGAGGATCAGGTTCGGGCTGTCGGCGCTGCCGGTGTTCTCGATGGTGTAGTCGTAGGTGACCTCGTCACCCACCTTCGAGACGGCGGTGCCGTCCTTGGTGATGTCGACTCCCGGCTGGAACAGGTCCACTTCGTGGCTGTCCTCGTCGGTGATGTCGTTCAGGAAGCCGTCCGGGTGGTAGTGGGCGGTGACGGTGTTGTTCAGCGGGTCGTCATCGCCGTCCTGGACGGTGTAGGTGATCGAGAAGGTGCAGATGTCTCCCGGAGCCAGCTCGTCACAGTCGGTGTCGTAGCCGGCCAGGGCGGTCAGGTCACCGAGCCCAGCCCCGAGGTTGTTGTCCCCGGTATCCATCAGGGAATCGAGGATCAGGTTCGGGCTGTCGGCGCTGCCGGTGTTCTCGATGGTGTAGTCGTAGGTGACCTCGTCACCCACCTTCGAGACGGCGGTGCCGTCCTTGGTGATGTCGACTCCCGGCTGGAACAGGTCCACTTCGTGGCTGTCCTCGTCGGTGATGTCGTTCAGGAAGCCGTCCGGGTGGTAGTGGGCGGTGACGGTGTTGTTCAGCGGGTCGTCATCGCCGTCCTGGACGGTGTAGGTGATCGAGAAGGTGCAGATGTCTCCCGGAGCCAGCTCGTCACAGTCGGTGTCGTAGCCGGCCAGGGCGGTCAGGTCACCGAGCCCAGCCCCGAGGTTGTTGTCCCCGGTATCCATCAGGGAATCGAGGATCAGGTTCGGGCTGTCGGCGCTGCCGGTGTTCTCGATGGTGTAGTCGTAGGTGACCTCGTCACCCACCTTCGAGACGGCGGTGCCGTCCTTGGTGATGTCGACTCCCGGCTGGAACAGGTCCACTTCGTGGCTGTCCTCGTCGGTGATGTCGTTCAGGAAGCCGTCCGGGTGGTAGTGGGCGGTGACGGTGTTGTTCAGCGGGTCGTCATCGCCGTCCTGGACGGTGTAGGTGATCGAGAAGGTGCAGATGTCTCCCGGAGCCAGCTCGTCACAGTCGGTGTCGTAGCCGGCCAGGGCGGTCAGGTCACCGAGCCCAGCCCCGAGGTTGTTGTCCCCGGTATCCATCAGGGAATCGAGGATCAGGTTCGGGCTGTCGGCGCTGCCGGTGTTCTCGATGGTGTAGTCGTAGGTGACCTCGTCACCCACCTTCGAGACGGCGGTGCCGTCCTTGGTGATGTCGACTCCCGGCTGGAACAGGTCCACTTCGTGGCTGTCCTCGTCGGTGATGTCGTTCAGGAAGCCGTCCGGGTGGTAGTGGGCGGTGACGGTGTTGTTCAGCGGGTCGTCATCGCCGTCCTGGACGGTGTAGGTGATCGAGAAGGTGCAGATGTCTCCCGGAGCCAGCTCGTCACAGTCGGTGTCGTAGCCGGCCAGGGCGGTCAGGTCACCGAGACCCAGCCCCACCGTTGTTGTCCCCGGTATCCATCAGGGAATCGAGGATCAGGTTCGGGCTGTCGGCGCTGCCGGTGTTCTCGATGGTGTAGTCGTAGGTGACCTCGTCACCCACCTTCGAGACGGCGGTGCCGTCCTTGGTGATGTCGACTCCCGGCTGGAACAGGTCCACTTCGTGGTCATCTGACTCGGAAACGGCCGTCCCGGACAGGTCGGCATGACCGCGGTAGGTAGCAGTCACGGTATTCGGCAGGGGATCGTCATCGCCCTCCTGCACCGTTCGCGTGACCTCAATGGTGCAGTCCTCACCTGGCAGCAGGCTCGCACCGCACGGATCGGCGGTGGCGAAGTTGAAGTCGGTCCAGGTGTTCGGATCGGCCTGGTTGACGCCATTCACGACCAAGTCACCGAAGACGGTGTCGCTGATGTCGTCCTTCCACACGGTCAAGGCGCCGGTGTTCTCGATCGTGATCGTGTAATCGACGTCATCCCCGACCTTGGAGAGCTCGTCGCCCGTCTTGGAGACCTCGATCTCGCACAGATCGAACTCGCCGAGGACGAAGTCCTTGAGGCGAGCGTCGAACGGGGTGGATGTCCGGGTCTCCGCGAGGAATCCGGTGAAGCATCCCGCGTCGGGAACGAGGGCCGAGATGTTGAGCCCGCCCTCGAAGAAGGCGCTCGGCCCGAAGGTCCCAGCAGGGCCGGACTTCGGCGTGTACGGCCAGGGCGACACGGTGTCGGCCTGATTCACGGTCCCGCACGCCAGGGTGTCTGCCACGCCAGGGATGCAGTCCGCAGCCGTCAGGACCGGGTCGAGAGCGCCGCGCTCCACCTGAAGACGCTGATGCTGGAAATCACACCGCCGTTGCTGAAGTTGCTCTGCACCAGGATGTCGCCATCGGTGTGGGCGCCACTGAACTCGAATCCACCCCCCCTTGGGATATTGGTCAGTCCGATCGCGCTCTGGAGGAACCAGAACCCGACCTGGGCCGAGCCGTTGTTGTCGAACCGGTCGAGGCCGAAGTAGATGATCAGATCGCCGATGTCGTGGTTCGTCGTATCGACGGTGTTGACATATGCAGCGGCATAGGCATTGGTAATGTCGTCCTTGTCGAGCGGCTCACCAGGCTTCCACAGCCACTCGGTGATGTCCTCATCGTCCTTGGAGCCTCCGCCTTGGAACTGCGTCCCGCCGTCTGCGCCGATATCGGCCAGGATGCCGGTGAACTCTTGGGCCTCCCCGCCACCGCCTTGAAGCGTGTTCCAATCATCTGACGTCGTCGCCAGGTTATCGACGGCGTTCCGATCCAGCTCGAAGATCCCCAAGTCCCATACCGCGAGCACAGACGCGACACCCAACAGCATCGCCAGGGTCGCCGCAAAGACCGGGACGACCCGCCGTGTGCGGCGTCGGGGACGTCGGCGCGCGGCGCGAGCCGCTTCCCGCTCAATCTTTCGTGCCGAGAGCTCGTCCATCCGTGCCTGCATCTGCGCGTGGAGGACAGCTGGATGAATTGGCTGGGTGCTGGGACTGGCGCTGGTCATCGGTCTGAGCCTCCTGAACCCCGGTGGGCGATAACGTTGGACAGGGATGGGACACGCGCCGGCTTCCGCCGATGCTCATGCCCTTTCTCGGCCGATGGGGCCGGCAGAGGAAGGGATGAGACCAGATGGATGTCGATGCCGGGCGAGGCATGGACTGTATTTGGGCGCTCTCGCGCCGATACCCGAGGACGGCCAACTGGGGCCGGATCCCTCGGGAGCGCCACCCTACGCTGCCGGAACTCTCCAGTCAACTCCGATCCGCGCCGGACTTCACCAATCCATGACCAAACCGAAATCCACACAGAAATCGTTGACAGAGGCAACGGCACGCGGGCAGGGCGCGGCGCCGGCCAGCAGACGCTCGGTCAACCGCCAGCAGGTCGGGGAGGCTCGAGAAGAACGCCGAGCGGGCTCGCATCGGGCCCAGGCCGGCGGCACGGGCATCGGCATGGGCGGCGAGGTCCGTGTGCGGGCCGAACAGGATGACCTCGGGCGGCGCATCGCCCTCGCCGCCGCGCCAGCCGGCGATGGCTGCGTCCCAACCGGGCCGACGAGCGCCCCAGTCCACGACCAGCAGGTCGACGGCGTTCGAGGCCGGAAGATCATCGATCGCGTCGATCCGGGTGAACGTGCCCCCTGCCGCCGTGGTCGCGCTCTCGATCCGCGAAGCCGCGATGAGGTCCGGAACGAGCGCCACGACACGGGGGCCCGGAGGGCCCATCGGTTCAGGCGTCGGTGGGATCGAGGATGACGGGAGCGTCCTCGTGCGGCTGCTCGGGAGCCTGGTCGACGTCGCCCGCCCCGTTCGGACCCTGGCCGTTCACCGGCCCGTGGTCGAGGTAGCGGGCGATGCGCATCGGATAGACGCCGATCACGACCGGGGCATGGACGTCGACCGAGATCTCCACGCCGAGCTCGTCGCGGGCCCACAGCTCCTCGAGCTTGGTCGCTTCGCGAGCGGGCAGACCGATGAACGCCGACGTGCCATTCCGCGCGATGCGGACCATGGCGTCCGGCTCGTCGAGCCCGAATCGACGGCGCAGCTCGGCCACCGGGACGTACGGTCGGGAGCTGACGAAGCGGCGCAGGCTGGAGGTGCTCGGCCGCTTGGCGGCGGACATGCCGGCGAGTCTAACCCGGGCCGGCATCCTCCGCTGGTTCGGAGCCGGCTCCTCTCGTCGACCGTGGCTCCAGCCCCGTGCCCGGTCGACCGCCGCCCGGATGAGGGCCTTCGAGGGCGAGCGCTGCGGCGGCTCGTCGGCGCCGGCGGGGTAGGTCCGCAGGTACAGCCCGACCTCGCCCGCGCCGTCCGGATCGATGTCCGCGCCGTCAAGCCGGATCGTCGGCGAGCCCGGGAGGGCGAGGAACTCGGCGTCCTCCGCGGTGCTGACCGCGATCATCTGGATCGGCGTCTCGAACGCGTCCTCGATCAGGACCTCGACCAGCCGCTGGCGGGCGGTCATGTACTCCGGGTCGGCGTCCCAGAAGAGCAGCTCCACTCGCATCGGTCCGTCCTCGGCAGCCGGTCAGGCGGTCGTCAGACCGATGACCAGGCAGATGATGGCCACCACCGCGAACGCGGCACCGACCGCGATCCGGCGCCGTTCGGCGGGAGTCATCTGCTGGGCGCTCGGCGCGGACCGATCGGCGCGGCCGCGCCAGGCGAGATAGCGCTCCGTGTTCCGGTCCGCGGCCGCCCGCGCCTGCCAGCTTCGCCAGGCGGGCAGCCCGATGACCGCGCCCGCGGCGCCGGCCACCAGGGCAGCGACCAGGAAGGCGGTGCTCACGCCGGCTGGGCCGACTCCACCCCGGCAGCGGCCCTGTCGAGCAGCCACCTGGTGTCGGCGGCCTGCACCTGTGCGGCGGGGAGATCCGCGCCGGCGCGGACGGCGGCCACGGTGGCCGCCTTGTCGGCCCCGGTCACGACGAACAGGACCTGGCGGGCGGCGTTGAGCACCGGATAGGTCAGCGTGAGCCGCTCCGTGTCGTACCCGGCCGGCCAGGTCGCGACCACCAGGCGGTCGGTCACCGCCAGCGCGCCGTCGTTGGGACACAGGGAGGCGGTGTGCCCATCGGCTCCCATCCCCAGCCAGATGAGGTCGAAGATCGGCACCCCGTCGGGTCCGGCCGGCACCTCCTGGCGGAGCTCGGCCTCGTAGTGGCGGGCGGCGGTGTCGAGGTCGACGGCCTCGGCCATCATCCGATGCACCCGATGAGGGGACAGCTCCGGGATGCGGTCCAGCCAGGCCTCGCGGGCCGAGCGGTAGTTCGACTTCGGATCGTCAGGCCCGACCGCCCGCTCGTCGGCCCAGTACAGCTCGACCCGATCCCACGGAACGCGGGAGCGGTGCGGTTCGCCGGCCAGCAGCTCGAAGGTGGGCAGCGGGGTTCGACCACCGGGAAGCGCGACGAAGAACCGTCCGCGCGCGGCAGTTGACGTCCTGGCCGCCTCGATGAAGGCATCGGCGGCGGCGTGGGCGACCTCGTCCGGATCGCCGAGGACGGTGATGGTGCTGGTCATCCGGCGTCCGCCGTGGTCGACGCCAGGATCGCCGCCGCGCGCAGGGCGTCCTCGTAGGTCAGGTCGCGCTGGTCGAGGCTGAGCTGGCGGCGGATGACCTCGGCCTCGCTCTCGGGAAGCAGCGGGATGCGGCGAATGTAGGCCGTCATCCCGTCGGCGTTGGCCACGACCGCCGCCTCGAACTCCGGGCGGTCGACGATGAACTCGGCGGAGCCCGCCTCGCCGAAGGCGCGCAGCCGGACCGAGGTCAGCTCACCCGGCGGGACGGCGGAGGTCCGCACCGGCTCGACGATCACGTCGACCATCTCGTAGCGCCCCTCGAGCACCAGACGGAGGCCCCCTTCGACCGGCGGCTCGCGCCACTGGGCCCGCCGCCAGGCCAACCTGGTCGCGATCCATCCGGCGTACAGCAGCGCCGCGGCCGCCGGGGAGCGCGTCCCGAGGATGAGTGTCGGAGTTCGGTGGTTCGGCCTCGTTGCCGTTCTCCGGGACCGCGTACCTGATGACCAGGCGCGACAGGTTGGGCAGGTAGCGGCGGAAGCGCGGCGCGTCGAAGAACTGGGCGGTCAGCTCATGCCATGGCGCGAGCCGTTCCCAGGTGACGTCCCCCACGCCCGAGCGGCGCCGGATGGCGGCCAGCCGCTTCAGGCCGGCGGGCAGGTTCCCGAAGTCCGAGGCGTTGACCACCAGCCGGTCGCCGAGCTCGACCAGCTGGTTGAACACCGGATCGTCGAACGGCGGATCTCCCGGCCACCACACGTCGATCGGCAGGTCGTGGATGAGCAGCGGGGCGACGATGCCGTCCAGGTGCCGCGCCGCCTCGCCGCGGACGGTGAGCGCCAGCTGTTCGAAGCAGACCCGACCATTGCCGTTCTCACCGTCGTGGCAGTGGGTCGCGATCCGCGCGTCGAGGGAGTCGCCGTCCGCGTGGGGATCGGCGTGCAGGATGATCGCCCGCGACGGATGCCGCGTGCCGAGCGCCAGCAGGGTCTTCAGGATCCGGTCGCCGGCCTGCTGATCGGGCGCGGTGATGATCAGGTTCATCACCGAGGTCCGCGCGTTGGGCGCGCCCTTCTCCGTGACGCTGTCCCCTTCGGTGGTGGCCTCGTGCCAGATGCGGGCGAGCTCCGCCTCCACCGCGCGGACCGTGGTGCCGCGCATCTCCCAGTAGGGAGCGGCGTGCATCTCCACGCTCACGGCCGCCGCCACTCCCGGGCGTCGCGGGCGAGCAGCTCGTCGGCCGCCGGCGGCCCCCAGCTCCCCGCCGCGTAGAAGTGGAGCGGCGCCGCGCCGTCCTGCCAGGCGACGACGATCGGATCGAGGATCTCCCACGCCCGGACCACCTCGTCGTCGCGGGTGAACAGGGTCGAGTCACCGATCATGCAGTCGAGCAGCAGCGTCTCGTAGGCATCGGGGGAGTCCACCGCGAACGAGCTCCCGTAGCGGAAGTCCATGTTCACGCCGCGGATGTTCAGCCCCGGTCCGGGAACCTTGGCCCCGAACCGGAGGAGGATGCCTTCGTCGGGCTGGACCCGGATGGCGAGCACGTTTGGCTCCATGTCGGGCGTGCCGGCGCGCCCGAAGAGCGCCAGCGGGGCGCGGCGGAACTGGACCGCGATCTCGGTCACCCGCGACGCGAGCGCCTTGCCGGTCCGGATGTAGAACGGCACGCCCGCCCAGCGCCACGAGTCGATCCCGAGCTTCAGTCCGACGTAGGTCTCCGTCTCGGAATCAGGGGCGACCTCCGGCTCGTCACGGTAGGCGGGAACCTTCTGGCCGGCCACCCAACCGGTGATGTACTGCCCGCGGACCGTGTTGTGCGCCACGTCCTCGGGGGTCATCGGTCTGACCGCGCGCAGGACCTTGAGCTTCTCGTCACGAAGGTCGTTCGGCCCGAACTCGACCGGCGGCTCCATGGCGAACACGGCGAGGAGCTGGAGGACGTGGTTCTGGACGATGTCGCGCAGGGCGCCGGTCTGGTCGTAGAACTCGCCCCGGCCTTCCAGGCCGACGGTCTCGGCGACGGTGATCTGGACCGAGTCGATGTAGCGCCGGTTCCAGATCGGCTCGAACAGCCCGTTGCCGAACCGGAAGACGGCGAGGTTCTGCACGGTCTCCTTGCCGAGGTAGTGGTCGATCCGATAGATCTGGTCCTCGTCGAACACCTCGCGGAGCTCGCGGTTGAGGGTCATCGCCGAGGTGATGTCCGACCCGAACGGCTTCTCGACGACGAGCCGGGTCCAGCCCTGGCGGCCGCTCGTCCGCTCCGCGCTGCCGGCCAGGCCCGCCGCGCCGAGGTGGCTCACGACCTCGGGGACGAGCGAGGGCTGGATCGCGAGGTAGAACAGGCGGTTGCCGGCCGTGCCGCGGTCGCGGTCGATCCGATCCAGGTGGCGGGCCAGGGAGGCGTACGCCTCCGGATCGTCGAGGTTGCCCTGCTCGTACTCGATGCCGGCCGCGAACGCGGACCAGACCGATTCGGACACCGGCCGGTTGCGGGAGAACTCGTCGATCCCCTCGCGCAGGTGGTCGTGGAACTCCTCGTTGGTCATCGGTCGCCGGGCGAAGCCGACCACCGTGAACTCCGGCGGCAGGAACCCGCCGAGGGCCAGGTTGTAGATGGCCGGCCCCAGCTTGCGGCGGGTGAGGTCCCCGGTCGCGCCGCAGATGACCATGGTGCACGGCTCGGGCATCCGCTCCTGGCGCAGCCCCTGGCGCAGGGGGTTGACCGATGGCGCGGGGCTCAGCGGGCTGACGGCAACCATCGGCTCAGGCCGATCCGTCCGACGCGTCGGTGGATTTCACCGCGTGGCCGCCGAACTCGTTGCGCAGGGCCGCCAGGACGCGGTCGGTGAAGCTGTCCGGCGAGCGCCGGCTGCGGAGCCGCTGGATGAGGGCCAGGGTGATGATCGGGGCCGGGACGTCGTGCTCGAGGGCGTCGGCCACCGTCCAGCGACCCTCGCCCGAGTCGGCCACCCAGCCGGCGATGCCCTCGAGGTCGTTGCCCTCCTTCTCGAACGCGTTGGCGGCGAGCTCGAGCAGCCACGAGCGGATGACGCTGCCGTGGTTCCACAGGCGCGCGATGGCGGCCAGGTCGAGTTCGTAGTCGGACGCGTGGAGGATGTCGAATCCCTCGCCGTACGCCTCCATCAGCCCGTACTCGATCCCGTTGTGGACCATCTTCACGTAGTGCCCGGCCCCGGCCGGCCCGCAGTAGAGATAGCCGTCGGGCGGGGCGAGGGTAGCGATCGCCGGCTCCAGCCGCTCGAACGCGGCCCGGTCGCCGCCGACCATGGCGCAGAAACCGACCTGCAGGCCCCAGACCCCGCCGGACACCCCCATGTCGAGGAACCCCAGGCCACGTCCCGCCAGCTCGGTGGCGCGGCGGGCGCTGTCGCGGAAGTTCGCGTTGCCGGTGTCGACGATCACGTCGCCCGCGGCCAACTGGGGCGCCAGCTGGTCGATCAGCCCCTGGGTCGCGTCACCGGCCGGCAGGCTGAGCAGGACGAACCGCGGCGCGGCCAGGCCCGCGACGAGCTCCTCGACGGTGGCCACCGCGGTCACCTGCCCGCCGTTCTCCGGCTCCGCGGCGAGGTCGGTGGCGACCTGCGCGGTGCGGTTCCAGGCGGTGACCTCGTGACCGCCGCGCGCCAGGCGCCGAGCCATCCCGGCCCCGATACGGCCCAGTCCCACGATCCCGACCTGCATGACCTCTCCTCTTTCGGTACCGATGATGATGGCCTAGGCGGCCGGCGCGCCCACGGCTTCCGTGACCAGCTGGCCGAGGCGCTCGAGGCCGGACGCCGCGTCGGCGGCATGCAGTCGCAGGATGCGCCGGCCGCGCTGCTCGAGGGCGGCCAGGTCGCCGGCCGCCTGGGCAGCGATCAACGTGCCGAAGGTCTCGGCACGTCCGGGGATCGGGAGGTCGCGCTCCGGGTCCGCGGTGAGCATGAGGTACACCCCGTTGTCCGGCCCGCCCTTGTGCAGCTGGCCGGTGGAGTGGAGGTAGCGCGGCCCGATGCCGACCGTGGTCGCCGCGCCGAGCGCGTCGCGAACGGTGGCGCGGAGCCGATCCAGGGCGGCCCAGGTTCCGCGATCCGGCGGCACGAAGGCGAGCACCGCGAGGTAGTCGCCGTCGCCGATCTGCTCCAGCAACGACCGGACGGCGGCAGCCACCGAGGGCGGGGTGTCGCCGAGGCGCTCGGCGTCGCCGAACGCCGACAGCCCCGGCTCCGACACCAGCGGCATCGGCAGGCGCAGCGCGCCGTCGCGCCGGAAGCCCTCGAGCAGCGCCTCGGTGGCCGACTTGGCCGCGGCCACGTCCGGCTGGTCGAACGGGTTCACCCCGAGCACGATTCCCAGCGCGGCGGTGGCGATCTCCCAGCGGATGAACTCGCCGCCGACGGCCTCGGGCCGATCGAGCCGGAACTCCCCGACCGGGTGCCCGGCCTCCCGGAGGGCGGTCGCGAAGTCGGCCAGGCCGTCGTCCGGCTCGGAGGCAAGCGAGATGGTCACGAAGCACCGGTCGGCGCCATAGGCCTGCCACCCGGCCGCGGGGCTCGCCGACGACGGGAACCACGCCACGGCCGCTCTTTCCCACGCTCTCGGCGACGAGCTGCTCGATCCAGTCGCCGAGGCTCGACAGGCGCGGGGTGGTGAGGATCGTCAGCTTGTCACGACCCGCGAGAGCGGCCTCGCCAACCGTCGCCGCCAAGATCAGCGCGGAGTTCTCGGTGGCCGGCGCCCGGCAGGCGTCGGCCATGGCCCGCGCCTCGGACAGCACCGCCTCGACGTCCACGCCACGGATCGCCGCCGGGACGAGTCCGAAGACCGACAGCGCGGAGTAGCGTCCGCCGACCTCTGGCTCGCCTTCGACGATGGCGCGGAATTCCTGGGCGCGGGCCAGGTCGGCGAGGGGGGTCCCCGGATCGGTGATCGCCACGAAGTCGAGGGCCGGGACGACGTCGGCCATCGCGGCGTGGAACGCGAGCGTCTCGGTCGTGGTTCCCGACTTGGAGGACACGAACTGGATCGCCCGTGCGGCCGTTGCCCAGCCGCGGAACCCGCGAACGGCGTCGGGGTGGGTCGAGTCACAGACGCGCAGGTCGGTCATCCCGTCGAACAGGCGGCCGCACAGCTCCGGGGCGAGGCTCGAGCCGCCCATCCCGAGCACGGCAGCGCGCCGATACCCGTCGCGGGACACCGCCTCGGCCAGGTTGCGGATCTCGTCGATCCGTGCCGACATCCGTTCGGGGAGGTCGAGCCAGCCGAGCCAGGCGGCTACGTCAGCGGGCGGATGCCCGCTCGCGGCCCACAGCGTCCCGTCCCGCTCCCACAGCCGCTCCGCGACCCGGTCGGCCGCCCACTGCTCGAGCCGCGAGGCGACGGCGTCGGCGAGCGGATCGGTCATGCGGTGGCGAGGGCCCGCCGCTTCTCCTCGATGGTGGCGAGGAGCTCGTCGAATGACTTCGCGAAGGCCGCGACCCCCTCGGCGATGAGCTCGTCGGTCACCTGGCGCATCGAGATGCCCAGGGCCTCGACCGCGGCGATGGCCGCGGCGGCGGCACCGAAGTCGGCGTCCAGGGTTCGGCCCAGCTCCCCGTGGTCCAGCGTCGCGGCGATCGTCTCGCGGGGCATGGTGTCGACGGTGTCCGGGCCGATGAGCGCTTCGACGTACTTCACGTCCCGGTAGGCGGGGTCCTTGGTCGAGGTGCTCGCCCACAGGCAGCGCTGGACCCGCGCTCCCGCGGCCCGCAGGTCGGCAAACTCGGCCCCGCCGAAGATCTCCCCGTAGGCCTGGTAGGCGAGCTGGGCGTTGGCCACCGCGGCCGTCCCGCGGGCGCGGGCGGCCGCATCGGTCCCGATCGCGTCCAGCGCCTTGTCGACCTTGGTGTCCACCCGGCTGACGAAGAAGCTCGCCACCGACGCCACGCGCGACACGTCGCCTCCGGCCTCGCCGAACCGGCGCAGGCCGGCGATGTAGGCCCGGGCCACGTCGCGATAGACGTCGACCGAGAACATGAGCGTGATGTTCACGTTGATCCCCTCGGCGGTGGCGGCCTCGATCGCCGGCAGGCCCGCCGAGGTGGCGGGGATCTTCACGAAGATGTTCGGGCGGTCGACGGCCGCCCACAGCTCGCGCGCCCGACGCAGGGTGGCCTCCCCGTCATCGGCCAGCGCCGGCTCGACCTCGATCGAGGCCAGGCCATCGGCTCCATCGGCGGCGGTGTAGACCGGGCGCAGGAGGTCGGCCGCATCGCGGATGTCCCCCACCGCGATCGCTTCGTAGATGGCCTGGCCGTCCGTGCCGTCCTCGTGCATCGTCCGGATCAGCTCGTCGTAGTAGCCCGCGGCAACCGCCTTGGCAAAGATGGTGGGGTTGCTGGTCAGGCCCCGGATTCCCTCCCGGATCATGGTGGCCAGCCCACCCGAGTCGATGAGCTCGCGGTCGATGGAGTCGACCCATGGGCTCTGGCCGAACTCGGCGTACAGGCGCTGCAGGGTGTTCATGGACCGATACCTCCTAGCCGCTGATCTCGGCCGGTTCCGGGGTGGTGCGGGCCACCAGCTCGCGGGCGGCGGTGACGATCGCGTCCGCGTCGATGCCCGCCGCGGCCAGCTGCTGGGCGGGCGTCGCCGAGCCCGGCATGTCGCGTACCGCGAGCCGGACGATGCGCGGGGGCTCAGGCTCGCCGGCGAAGACCTCGAGCACCGCGTCGCCGAGCCCGCCCTCCGGCCAGTGGTCCTCCACCGTCACCAGCCGTCCGGTGTCGGCGCCGGCCTGGCGAAGCGTGTCCTCGTCGATCGGCTTGATGCTGTACAGGTCGATCACCCGCGCGGAGATCCCGTCCGCGGCCAGGCGTTCGGCGGCCGCGATCGACTGGTGCAGGGTGATTCCCGCCCCGACCAGGGTGACCTCGTCCTCGGTGGACGAGCGCACGACCCGGGCTCCGCCGATCGGGAACTTCTCGCCGGGCGGATAGATGACCGGGGTCTTCTCGCGCGTCGTGCGCAGGAACGAGATGCCGGGCCGGTCGACCATCTCGACCACCAGGGCGGCGGCCTGGTTCGCGTCGGACGGGTAGAGCACGGTGCTGCCATGGACGGCCCGCATCATGGCCAGGTCCTCGAGCGCCATCTGGGACGGGCCGTCCTCGCCGATCGAGACACCGGCATGCGAGCCGACCAGGGCCATGTTGGCGCGGCTGACGGCGGCCATCCGGATGAAGTCATAGGCCCGGGTCAGGAAGGCGGCGAACGTCGAGACGAAGGGCCGCCAGCCGCGGACCTGCATCCCCACCGCGGCCGCCACCAGCTGCTGTTCGGCGATGTACATCTCGAAATACCGATCCGGGTGTGCTTCGCGGTAGATCTCGGCATACGTCGAGTTGCTGACCTCACCGTCGAGGGCGACGACCTCGGCGCGGGCGCTGCCCACGGCCGCGAGGGCGTCTCCGTACGCGCGGCGGGTCGCCTCCGTCGTGCCGAGCTCATAGGCGGGGAGGCGAACGACCCCGGGCTCCGGAGCCGGCCGCGGTTCCACGCTGCGGTCCGGCGGATTGACCGTGATGCGGATGGAGCGCAGCCCGCCCAGCTCGGCGATGGCGGCCTCCGGGTCGGCGAGCGGCTTGCCGTGGAACCCGTTCTGGTTGGCCACGGCGGAGACCCCGCGACCCTTCTCGGTCCGGGCCACGATCATCGTCGGTCGGAGCTCCGTGGCCGCGGCCTTGGCATACGCCTGGTCGATCTCGTCCACGTCGTGGCCGTCGATCGCGATCGCGTGCCAGCCGGCGGCCTGGGCCCGGCGGACGTAGGCCTCGAGGTCCCAGCCATGCATCGTCTCGCCGGTCTGGCCGAGGCGGTTGACGTCGACGATGGCGGTCAGGTTGTCGAGACCGGCATGCGCGGCGTGCTCCATCGCCTCGTACATCGAGCCCTCCGCCATCTCGCTGTCGCCGCACAGGACCCAGACCCGGTACGGCAGGCGGTCGAGCATCTTGCCGGCCAGCGCGACACCGACGCCGATCGGCAGGCCCTGGCCCAGCGAGCCGGTGGCGACGTCCACCCACGGGAGGACCGGGGTGGGATGGCCCTCGATCCGGCTGCCCTGCTTGCGGAAGGTGAGGAGCTCGTCGTCGGTGATCGCGCCCGGCCGCCAGGTACATCGCGTACAGGAGCGGGCTGGCATGGCCCTTGCTGAAGATCAGGTGGTCGTTCCGCGGGTCGCTCGGGTCGTCGAAGTCGTAGCGCAGATGGGCGGACGAGCAGCACGGCCATGAGGTCCGCGCCGGACATCGACGACGTGGGATGGCCGGAGCCGGCCGCGCTCGATGCCCGGATGGAGTCCACCCGGATCTGCTGGCCGAGCTCACGCCACAGGTCACGATCCTGTTCCCGGGTCACGGTCGAATGATACCCATCGGGCTGGTCGCTCTCGTGACGTGGGTCAAGCAGGAGGTGCAGAAACATAAACCGGCGCCCGGTTGGGCGCCGCCTTCGTGGTTCGATCGCGCCGGCCGAAGCCGGCGCCATCGGTCTATCTAGCCGCGAACGAGACGGAAGCAGTCGCTGCAGTACACCGGACGGGCGCCGGTTGGCTTGAAGGGCACCTGGGTGTCCTTGCCGCACCGCGCACAGACGGCGTCGTGCATCTCGCGAGGGCCGCGGTCATACCCGCCGCCATAGCCACCGCCTGAGCCGTAGCTGCTGCTGCTGCTGCTGCCACCGTAGCCGCCCGACGCGCGGCGCTGGGCGCGGCACGAAGGACATCGCTTCGGGGGGGATGTGAAGCCTTTCTCGGCAAAGAAGCTCTGCTCCGATGCGGAGAAGACAAACTCGGTCCCGCAGTCAACACACGCGAGAACCTGGTCGGAATAGGTCACCTGGACCCTCCACTGTGAGAGTTGGACATGATCCGCTGTCCGCTCGCTCGGTGGCCGGCCACGGGTCTAACCACTACCCCGTGAGCCGACGAAACACCGTGGTGGAGGGGAGGGAAAGGCTCTGGACGCCGGACGAACGGGTCCGGATCGGCAGAAAGTCTACCATCCGAGCGTGCGCACGGCGATAGCCATGATCCTGGGCGTCCTGGTCATTCTGGCCGGCGTGGTCTGGATTCTCCAGGGCCTCGGCGTGATCGTGTCGTCGAGCTTCATGACCGGGGACCGGACCTGGGTCGTGCTCGGGGCGCTGGCGGTCGTCGGCGGGGCGGCGCTCAGCTGGTGGGGGTGGTCTCGGCGGAGGCGGCCGTCGGGGTGACCGCGGCGGCACGCAGCTGGCGCCCGGCCCAGATGCAGCCGGCGGCCAGCACGGCCAGCCACGCCGCCAGGACGGCCGACAGCACGGCGTAGATTCGGACCAGGCCCACCAGGCGCTCGACGCCGCCGAACTCGTCCACCCGGACGGCCAGCGCACCGACGGACTCCTCCACCGTGCGCAGGTCGGCCGCCAGGTCGGTCAGCGGCGGGCCGAGGGTCTCGATGTCGCCGGCCAGGGTGTCCGCGTGGCCGGCGAAGGTCTCGAGGTCGGTGGCGATGTCCTCGAGGTTCTCCGCCGCCCCGGCGAACGGCTGCTGGCCGAGAATCGAGACGTTGAGGGCATCCGCCAGGTCAGCGGTGGTGGTGCCCAGCCGGTCGAGCAGCGATGGCCGCGTCGTCCAGCGCGACGCCGACGTTGTCCAGTGCGTCGGTCGTGGCCTCGATCGCGGAGGCGGTGCTGTCCATCAGATCCGAGGTGTTGACCAGCGCCGTGGCGAGGGCCTCGCGGTCCGCCTCCAGCCGCTCGTCCAGGTCCTGCATGGCGACGAGCATTCCGAGCCAGACCACGGCCAGGATGATCGTGACCGCCAGGCCCGCGACGCCGAACCCGATCAGGCCGTTGCCGAGGCGACGGGCCGGGAGTCCGAACACCTCCCTGCCGTCCGTCATCCGCGATTCGCGGCGGCCATGACCGCCCCGGCCTCCACCATCTCGTCGATCGCCAGGGCGCCGTCGCCCGGCTCGAGGTCGACCGCGGCGATGGCATCGGTCAACACCAGGACCGCGAATCCGGCGTCCATGCCGTCGAGCGCCGTCTCCTTCACGCAGTAGTCGGTCGTCAGCCCGCCGATCACGATCCGGGTCACCCCTCGCTCGCGAAGGATGTGCTCCAGCTCGGTCCGATACGTGTCACCGGAATGCGGGTCGCGCACCGAGAAACCGGAGTAGCCGTCTCCCCCATCCACCCCCTTGCGCACCGATGGGCCGGCGACGAGCAGGTCGGGGTGGAACTCGGCACCCCACGTGTCCCCGACGCAGTGCACCGGCCAGATCCCCCCGTCCTTCGCGAAGTGCGGCGTCGAGGCCGGGTGCCAGTCCTGGGTGTAGACCACCGGCGCGCCGGCATCGGTCGCGCGGCGGATCTCCTCGTTGAGGACGGGAACCACGTCGGCGCCGCCCCGCACGCTCAGGCTTCCCGTCAGGGTCCGCGAAGTCGTTCTGCACGTCCACGACCAGCAGGCACGTGCTCGGGGCATAGGTGATCACCGCCCGATGGTAGTGCTAGTAGAGACCGGGAACGAACCGATGGGTCGCGGCGCGGTAGGCGTCGTAGTCGGGGTAGCGGTCCGCCAGCCAGGCTTCCTCGCGTCGCGCCTTCAGGTCGAGGACGACCGCCAGGACCAGCGACCGCGGCCAGCGCCGGTAGGCTGAGGCGTGATGCACGCCCAGGCCAGGGCCAGACGATGGTGCCGGCGTAGATCGGGTGCCGGATCGAGCGTAGATGCCGCTCCCGGACCAGCGCGCCGTCGTCCCGCGGATAAGGCACAGCGGTGAAGCTGGGGCCGAGGCCGCGGACCCCCTGCATGGACGACCAGGCCGCCGACGAAGGTCAAGGACGAGCCCAAGACCGACGACGAGAGACCGATATTCCCGGTCCGGGGTCCGCCGAGGGCAGGCTGATCGCGCCGAGGACGGCGATGAGGGCGAACAGCAGGACCTGGAGGACGACCCATCCCTCCCCCCTCCGGCCGAGGGCCGGGATCCGTGTCACGCCATCAATCCAGCAAGTAGCGGAGGCGGCGGAGCGCTCGCGCCGCGGGGCCTTGCGGACGGCGGCGACGGCGCGCGGCCGCCGCTCGACCGGCCTCGGCGGCGGGACTCAGGCGCGGTGGGGATGGCGCGGAGTCGGGCGCGGCCTCGGTCGGTTCGGGTGCGAGCGGCGGAGGTTCCGGTGCCTTGGAGGCAGGCTTGGGCGTCACCGGCATGGCTGGCGCCTCCTTGAGCGGTTCAGCCGGCTCGTCGGGCGCCACCGGTGCCGCCTTCACGGCCACTTCGACCGGCATCGGCTCGACGGAGCCCGCATCCCATGGGTCAGGCTGGGCGATCGCGAACGGAGCCCGCGAGCCTGCGCCGGTCTCCCAGAACGCGGGCTCAGGGGGAACGATCGGCGGCTCGGCGAACGGCTCGGGCCCCACCAGCAGGGCCACGTCGTCGCTCGCGGGCGGCTCGGCCGCGATCTCCACTGGGGTCAGGTTTGATTCGCGCGCGGCCGGTGGCGCGGGCGGGGACGGAATTTCCGGCGCGGATTCGATCTCCGGCGCGGGCGCGACCGCGGGTTCGGGGACAGGTTCCGGCGCGGCTGCGGCGATGACCGCCGGAGCGGCCTCCTCGAGTCCACGGGTTGACGGTCCGCGGTCGCGATCTCCGCCTGGGACTTCGGCCTCCAGCTCGGCCTCGACCTGGGTGTCGACGGCCTCTGGCTCGACGATCCGAGCCTCTGCGACTTCCTCCTCCTCCTCCTCGTCGTCCGGCCACGCGACACTTGGTGCGGTCGCGGCCTGGTGGGCGAGCTCATCCGCGCGAACGGAGGCATCTTCGCCGGCCAAGATGATCAGATCCTCTTCGGCGATCCAGTCCGGCTCCGGGGTGTCGGTGCTGTACCCGGGCCGCACGATGGAAACGACCGCCGTTTCGGTCACCGCTTCGGTCACCTCCGGCTCAAGTGACGACCTCTCGGCCTCGACCTCCGGCTCTTCTGGCGGCTCGAACGAGGTCTCGTCGCCGACGATTTCCGTTTCGCGGCGGTATGCCGCCACCGCGTCTGCCGTCTCCTGAGCACCGGGTAGCTCATCGAAGTCCGCGGCGACCGAAGCGGTCGCCGGGTCCTGCGCTCGGGCCAGTGCCTCAGCGAAGCCGCTCAGGGCCTCGCGCGAGCCTCCGCGTGCAATTGGTCGCGGCTTCGCAGGCTCGAGGTCCTCGGCTGGCTCTTCCATCGGTTCCAGCTCGGATTCCGGCTGAGCCTCGTCCGTGGGCTCGAGCTCAGCTTCAGGCTCTGGCACCTCCCCCTCGGCCGGCCCCGGCTTGGGCTCGACCTCCGGCTCCTGTGCCGGGCCGGGCCCCAGGGTGGCATCGAGGATGTCGGCCATGACGTCATCCGACTCCAGCGCCAACTGTTTCGACGTGGTCTCGACCGCGGTCTCTGGCGCCCGTTCGGATTCGGCTAGCGGCTCCTGCGGTATGCGGGCGGGCGACGGCTGCGGCTCAGGCTCGTCGTCAGGTTCCGCGTCAGCGTCCGCGTCCTCCGCGGCCTCGGACGTACCTTCCGCAGGGCTGGCCCAGGCGGATGAGGCCGCTTCGGTCCAGGGCAGCCGGTGCTCGATCCGTGCCTCGAGCAGGTCGACCCGCCCGCGCAGCGATGCCACCTCGCCGCGCGCTTCGCCGAGCGCCAGGAGGGCCTGTCCGTATCGCTCGGTCAGGTTGCGGAACTCGGTCAGCAGCTCGCGGAACGGCGTCTGCTCACCATGGCCGCCATTGCCACCGTTTCCGTTGCCTTCCCGTTTCGGCGCTTCAACGACCGCGACCTCTCGCAGGAAAACGCGCATGTCGCCGCCAACCTCGGTAGAACCGGACAGGACGCCGCGTGCCAACAGCTCCCACACGCGCCCTTCCGGGATGCCGAGGACCGCCGCCGCCTCGTTGACCGAGTAGCCGTCCATCAGGGGGGTCGTAGCGTACCGCGTCGAGACCGGCCGTGGAATGCGTCTGACCGATATCATCCGGCGCCAATGGCTCCACCCGTCCGGGTCCCGACCATCGAGCGCGTGGATCTGCCAGATCCCGCCGGCCTCGCGGGGCTTCGCGATCTGGCCGAGAACCTGTGGTGGACCTGGCATCCGGAAGCGCTGCGCCTGTTCGCGCGAATCGACCCCGACGGTTGGGCACGGACCCGAAACCCGATCCATGTCATGCGACACACGACTGACGAACGATGGCTGGAGCTCGCCAACGACAGCCGGTTCGTGGCGGATGCGCGGACGCTGGCCGATCGGCTGCAGTGGTACGTGGCGGACGACGCCCCCGGTCTGGGGGCTGGACTCGACGGCCCGGTCGCGTACCTGTGCGCCGAGTTCGCGCTCCACGAGTCGCTCCCGGTCTACTCCGGCGGCCTGGGCGTCCTGGCCGGCGACCTGTGCAAGGCCGCGTCCGACACCCGGCTTTCGCTGGTGGCGGTCGGGCCGTTCTATCACCGGGGGTACTTCCGCCAGCGGATCGACGCCGAAGGCCGTCAGGAGCACCTCGAACCAGACCTGGATCCGGCGGACATTCCACTCCGCCGAGCTGCAGACGCCACCGGTTCCCCGCTGGAGATCTCGGTCGACCTGCCGGGCCGCGACGTGCGGATGGCGGTGTGGGTCGCACAGGTCGGTCGCGTGCCGCTCCTGCTCCTCGACGCGGACCTGCCCGCGAACCGCGAGGAGGACCGCCGGATCACGGACCAGCTGTATGTCGCGGAACGTCGGACCCGGCTCACCCAGGAGCTCCTGCTCGGCGTCGGAGCGGCGCGGGCGCTGGCGGCGCTGGACATCCAGCCGGCCGCCTGGCACCTCAACGAGGGCCATTCCGCCCTCGTCCTGCTGGAGCGGGCGCGCATGGCTCGGGTCGAGGACCCCACCCTGGACGGCGCGGGGGCCATCGCCCGCGCCGGGCGCGACACGGTGATGACCCTCCATACCCCGGTTCCGGCCGGGAACGAGCGCTACGACCCCTCCCTGGCCGAGGAGATCATCGGTCCGATGGCCGCCGCGCTCGACATCGACGGCCCGGCGCTGCGCGAGCTCGGCCGGGGCCCGGATCACGGCCTGCAAGACGACTTCGACCTCACCGCCTTCGGCCTGCGCCACGCGAAGATGGTCACGGCCGTCAGCCGCCTCCACGCGCGCACCGCGACGGCGACCTGGCACGAGATCATCGGTCGGCCCTGCGACTCGGTCACCAACGGCGTGCACCTGGGGACCTGGCAGTCGGAGCCGATCCGCGACGCGCTCTCACCCGGCGGCGAACGGATGGCCAGCGACCGCGAGCTGTGGGGGGCCCACGTCGAGCAGAAGCGGCGGATGATCGACTTCCTCGGCGGCCGCCTGACCCGTCAGGCGGTTCGCCACGGGGTCGCGCCGGAGGCGGTCGGAGACCTGGCCGGCGCGCTGGACCCGCAGGCGTTGACCATTGGCTTTGCACGCCGGTTCGCGACCTACAAACGGGCGGACCTCATCCTGGACAATCCGCAGCGCCTGGCTCATCTGCTGTCCGACCCCGATCGGCCGATCCAGCTGATCTTCGCCGGCAAGGCCCACCCCGCCGACGAGGCGGGACAGGCCCTGCTCGGCCGCGTGGTCGAGGCCTCCCGTCGGGTCGGGACTGCGGGACGGATCTTCTTCATCGAGGACTACGACCTGCGGGTGGCGCGCTACCTCGTCGCCGGGGTGGACGTCTGGCTGAACACCCCGCGGCGGCCGCTGGAGGCGTCCGGCACGTCGGGCATGAAGGCCGCACTCAACGGCGTTCCCTCGGTGAGCGTCCTCGACGGCTGGTGGGACGAGGCGTTCGATGGGACCAACGGGTGGGCGGTCGGGCCCGGATCAGGAGATGGCGAGCGCACCGACGAGGAGGACGCCGAAGCGCTCTACCGCGTCCTGGAGAACGAGGTGATTCCGACGTTCTTCGACCGGGACACGATCGGCCTGCCCCGCGCCTGGATTTCGGTCATGCGGAGCGCGCTGCGGACGGGCACCGACGACTTCACCGCCGAGCGCGTTCTGCGGGATTACGTCGAAAAGCTGTACCGCCCCGTCGCCGGCATCGGTGAGGTGACCGCCGGCATCGGCTGAGTGCCGGAGCCAACGGGGACGAGCCTAGGGCAGGAAGTAGCGCGGGTTCTCCCACACCCCGTGGTCGTTGACCGCGAAGTGCAGGTGGCAGCCGGTCGACATGCCCGTGTTGCCCTCGTACCCGATGACCTGGCCGAGCGAGACGCCCTGGCCGGCGAACACGACCACCTGCGCCCGGAGGTGCCAGTACCAGGTCAGCACGCCGCCGCCGTGGTCGATGACGACCCCGTAGCCGCTGTCCCACGGCCACAGCGGCTGGCCCGAGGCGACCACCAGCCCGCCGCCGGCCGCGCGGATTGGCGTGCCGCAGCCGTTGGCCATGTCGATACCACCGTGGAAGTGGGGGTAGTACACGCCGCGGTAGGTGTAGCCGTCCTCGAGGAGGAAGTTCGTCGGGCCCCATTCCTGGGTGATGACGAAGTGGTCCATCGGCCACCGGAAGCCACGCTGGCTGACCCGGACCTGGGACTCCGCAAGCAGCCGCGCGACCAGGGAGTTGGCCGCGGCGGCAGCCTCCTTGGTGGCCTGGACCTTTCGCTCGATGTCACCTTGGGCCACCAGGGCCGCGTTCAGCGCCGCAGCCTGCGCCTGGCGCTTCTGCTCAGCAGCGATCACCAGCTCCCCCAGCCGCTGCTTGAGGCTTGCCAGCTCGGCCTCTCGGGCGGCCAGGCGGGCCTGTTCGGCTTCCTCGAGGTCACGCGCCGCGGCCGCCTGGGCGCGGCCCTCGCGCAGGATGCGCTTGTTCTCCACCAGGGTCTCGCGGATCTCCCGGACCTCGTCGGCCAGGGCGGCGTCCTGTTCGGAGACGGTGAGCAGGTACCCGACCTGGGTCGCCACCACCTCAAACGAGTCGGCGGCGAGGAGGACCTCGAGCAGCGACGTCTGGCTCCGCTCGTAGGCATCGCGGAAGTGGTCCTCGAGGAGGCCCTCGCGGGTTTTTAACTTCGTGGTCTGGCGCTCGATCTCGGCGGCGACGGTCGCGAGCATCCGGTCCAGGCTCTCGATGCGGGTGCGGATGACTGCGAGGCGGGCGACGACCTCCGCAATCTGGGCCTCGACCTGGACCAAGAGAGCCGCGACGCGCTCGTACTCGGTGCTGACCGATGCGAGCTCGGCCTCCGCCGCGTCCAGCTGCGCGTCGAGGTTCGACGACAGTGCCCGCAGGTTGGCGAGCTCCCGCTCCTGCGCGGCGAGGGCCTCCTGGAGGGCCCGCTCGTTGGCCTGTGCCTCGGCCAGCGGGTCGCCGCCGCGCGCCCGCTCGTTCGGCGCAGCGCCGACCAGGCTGGTGGCGACCACCAGTGCGGCGAATATGGCGGCCAGTCGTGGCCGACGTCTCATGAGACGGTATTAGGAGTAGGAATGATCATCGTCCCATCCAGCCCCCGCGGAAGGAATGCCCGCCGATGCTACGACGGGTCGTCAACCGTGGCGACACTTCGAATGTACTACACCGTAGGACACCCATCGGTACCAGAGGCCACCGGACCCCACCGCCGGCGGGCGAGGTGAAGCTCAGGAAGTCGGCTCCGGTTGCGCTCGAGCGGCGCGGCGGCGGCGCGTGGTGGCCGCCGCGACCTCGGCCCCGGCCAGCATGGCGATGGCCAGGAAGTCGATGTAAAGCAGGCCGACGAGGATCGCCCCGAAGGGACCGGTGGCGTTGCCGCTGTCGGCCACGAACGCCTTTACGTACCAGTCGAACAGGAGGCTCAGGCCGAGAAACCCCAGGGCCGTGATCAGCGCCCCGAGCCAGACCTCGCGGAAGGTCGGATCCTGGGCCGGGATGGCCCGTAGGAGCGCCGTCATGACGCCAAACACGACCAGGGTCGGCAGCAGCGATGCGGCCACGCTCAGAGTGACATCGACCAGGGCGAGCTCCGGCAGGAACCGATCGAGGAGGCCGATCACGAGGTTGAGCAGGCTGCCCCACGCTCCGGCGAGGAGGATGAGGATGGCGGCCAGGCCGAGCAGCAAGAGGCTGCTGAGCGTCGTGCGCACGTACGATCGGCGCTCCTCCTCGAAGGCGCGGACGATCCCCCGTTGCACCGCGGACACCCACGGCAGCAGGGCGACCAGCAGCAGACCGATGCCAACGATGGCGAACACCAGCCTCCCGTCCTCGAAGGCCTCGAGCGCATCGAAGACGGCCTCGGGCTCGAGCGCGAACGCATCGGCCACCCGGTTCGCGAACGCGTCGAGCTCCGGGCCCTGCGGGATGAGGAACGATGCGGCGACCAGAGCAACGATGGCGAAGGGGAACAGGGAGAGGATGCTGTAGTACGCGATGGCCGCGGCACGAGCCATGGCCTCGTGAGCGTTGAACCTGGTGAATGCGTCCATCCCGATCCCGACCAGGGCGTACCGATCGGCGAGGGCGGCGATCCGTTCGGTCAGCCGACGCGCGATGGCAGTCATTCCCACTCCCGCTACCCTGACCCCATGGCAGCCCCGAAACCGATCAATCTCGACGTCGACGGGCAGACCGTATCGGTCTCCAATCCCGACAAGGCTTTCTTCCCCGAGGCCGGGATCACCAAGCTGGACCTGATCCGATACTACCTGTCGGTCGCGGAGGGGGCGGTGCGCGGTGTGCGGGACCGTCCGATGGCCCTCAAGCGCTTCCCGAACGGCGCGGGCAGCGACTTCTTCTTCCAGAAGCGCGCGCCGGCCAACCTGCCGCCCTTCGTCCGGACCGTGGAGCTGTCATTTCCCTCCGGCCGAACCGCGGACGAGGTGGTGGTCGACAACCCCGCGGCCCTGGCCTGGGTCATCAATCTCGGCTGCATCGACCTCAACCCGCACCCGGTCCGGGCGGACGACCTGGAGCAGCCCGACGAGCTGCGGATCGACCTCGACCCCGGTCCGGGCGTCGGCTGGACCGATGTGCGAGCCGTCGCGCTGGTCTGCCACGAGCTGTTCGACGAGCTCGGCTATGTGGCGTGGCCGAAGACCTCCGGCTCGCGGGGCATGCACGTCTACGTCCGCATCGAGCGGAAGTGGGGCTTCGGGGAGGTGCGGCGCGCGGCGCTGGCCGTTGCCCGTGAGGTGGAACGCCGCGCGCCGGCACTGGCCACCTCCAAGTGGTGGAAGGAGGAGCGGCACGGGGTGTTCCTCGACTACAACCAGAACGCGAAGGACCGGACCGTGGCGTCGGTGTACTCGGTGCGGCCGCTGCCCGATGCCCGGGTCTCCGCGCCCCTCGGCTGGGACGAGGTGCCCGACTGCGAGGCGGCCGACTTCACGGTCAAGACGGTGCCGGACCGATTCGCCCGACTCGGCGACGTCGGGGCCGGGATCGACGAGCAGGCGTTCTCGCTCGAGCCCCTGCTCGAGCTGGTGGCGCGCCACGAAGCCGAAGGGCTGGGAGACGCGCCGTGGCCGCCGAACTACGCCAAGCAGCCCGGGGAGCCACCGCGCGTCCAGCCCTCGAAGGCACGGAAAGACATGCCCTCCCCCACCGGACGGCGTCGCTCCAGCGCCCCGCTGGTCGTCGTCGCCCAGGCGGCCACCAAGCCCGAGGTGGAAGAGGGACTGGCGCGGTGGAAGAAGCGGCACCGTGCGGCGGCCAAGCACCTCGCGGTGGACGACGTGCTGTACGACGCCATGCGCGGCCGCTCGACCGTCTGGTGGCGGGTCCGGGTCAACCTGCGGCATGTCCCGGAGAAGAATCGACCCGAGGCGGAGCCGCCCGACCCCGACTACGACCCGTGGCAGGGATACGAATGGCCCGATCGCAGCGGCCAACCCCAGCGAGCACCGCGCAAGAAGAACCATCGACCGACTGAGCGCCGCCCTCAGCTCGCGGCTCAGCCCAGGGCTCAGGTCCGATCGGTCTCGGCGTTGGCCGCAGGTCCGCTGTAGCCGCGTTCCGCGATCTCATCAGCTCGCGCTCGGTAGGCGTCGGGGGTTGGTGCCGTCCTCGCCCGAAACCCTTCGACCATCCGGTTGTACATCGAGAAGGCGGCGGCGATGAGCACGGCCAGCTGGACGTCGGCGTCGGTGGCGCCTGCGGCCGTGGCGCGTTGAATGTCGGCGGCGGACAGGTCGCGGGGCTCGCGGCGGACGGTGGACGCGATCTGGACGAGGGCCCGCATCTTGTCGTCCAGGCCGTCGACTGACCCGTGCTTGAGCTCGTCCAGCACCGGCAGGAGCTCGGTCGGTCCACTGCGCTCGATGAGGGCCGCGGCGTGGGCCGCGTGTGAGTCCATGCAGAAGAAGCAGTCGTTGCCCGCCGACACCGCGGTCGCGAGCATCTCGCGTTCCGCCCGGCTGAGGGTCGCTCCGGGATAGTCGTGAACGAGCAGCTCGTCGGCGAGGCCGCGCAGGTGGACGCCCAGGCCAGGCGTGAGGCGGATGGCGGTCCCGATCCCGGGCACGTCCGGGAGGCTGCCGACGATCGGCTCCTCTTGGGCCCGCTTCAGGCGTTCCTCGTGTCGTGATTCAGCCAAGGCCTGCGTATCCTAAGAGGTCGATGGCTACCCGAACGATGTCGGTCGGTGCCCGGAGCTACCCGGTGATTCTCCCGAGCATTCGGGACCCGCGGCTCCATGTCGCCGCCGTGATCATCACCATCCACGTCCTGGGCCAGCTCGGGCTGGACTTCGCGGTCAGCGTCCCGCAGATCCTCGCCGCGATGCTGACCTGTGCCGTCATCGAGGTGGCGCTGACGTTCCGCGCCACCCGTTCGTTCGTCTGGCCCGCCAGCGCCCTGCTGACCGGGAGTGGCGTGGCCCTGATCCTCCGCGTCGTCGGCACGCCGCCGGACGACCCCTGGACCACCTATGGCTGGGGGCTGTTCGCGGCCATCGCCGGGCTGTCCCTCCTGACCAAGTACGTGATCCGCTATCGCGGGTCGCACATCTTCAATCCGTCCAACATCGGGCTGGTCGTCGCCTTCATCGTGCTCGGTGCTTCGCGCGTGGAGCCCCTCGACTTCTGGTGGGGTCCGTTGGACGTGTGGCTGATCACGGCGTATGCCGTGATCCTGGTCGGCGGACTCCTGATCACGAGGCGGCTCCGCCTCCTCGCGCTGGCGGCCACCTTCTGGGTCGCCCTCGCGGCAGGGCTCGGGCTGCTCGCCCTCTCGGGTCACTGCATGACCGCGAACTGGGCGTTCGCGCCCGTGTGCGGCTTCGACTTCTGGCGGGTGATCGTCTTCTCGCCCGAGGTCATGATCTTCCTGTTCTTCATGATCACCGACCCGAAGACGGTGCCGGCCGGGCTCGTCGGTCGGGTCGCCTTCGGCCTGCTGGTCGCCGGGGCCTCGGTGTTCCTGATGGCGCCGCAGACCGATGAGTTCGGGGCGAAAGTCGGCCTGCTTGCCGGGCTCGTGGTCGCCTGCCTGGCCCGCCCGCTGATTGACCGATTCGCCCCGGAGCCGGGCTCCGACCAGGACAGCGTCCGGATGCTCGCCGCTCGAGTGATGACTGGCGGTCGATCGGGCGGCCTGGTCCGGGGCGCCGCTCGGCTCGGGCTGGTGGGCCTCGCGACGCTGGCCGTGGGCATCGGCATCGTCGCGGCCGGGGCACCGGCCCGCGGCGTGGTTGCCCTCAACGTGACGGAGGCGCTGAACCGGCTGCCAACCGAGATCGACCCGGGCACGCTGCCGGCGATCACCGTCGGGCAGGACGTCGTCGACTTCGACCATGAGCTGGCCGGATCGGAGATGCCCCAGGTCCTGCTCACGCTGGCCCAGAACCTGGAGCTCGAGAACCAGGCATTGCTCCGTCGCGACGAGACCATCCTGCCGCTGGTCGCCCACGGCGATCGCCTGGTCGAGATGCAGGAGCGGCTCCAGGAGGCGGAGGCAACGGGGGAAGCCCAGGTCGCTCACTACCAGTTCGACACGGTCGACGTGTCGCTGCTCGTGCCGTTCGGAGCGCAGGAGGGCCTGAGCCTCGGCCTCGCGGCCGAGGGAACGGTGATCACGGAGACATATGACGCCAGCGGAGCTCTCACGGCGCGCGATACGTCCCCGTTCGAGCTGACCTTCGCCATGCGCCGTGCCACCGGCGATCGGTGGCTCCTCGTTGATGTGCTGCCGGCCGGCAGCGGGCCCTGACCGGCCATCGGCTCGGCCCGGAGCCTGTCGAGGCCGGGCTAGCCGCGGGCCAGCCGGTCGGTGAGGCGCGCCTTCACGGCCGGCCACTCGTCGGCCAGGATCGAGTAGTAGACCGTGTCGCGGACGTAGCCATCGGGCAGCCGCGTGTGGCGGCGGAGCACCCCCTCGCGGACGGCGCCCAGGCGCTCGATCGCGCGCTGCGATCGCTCGTTGCGCCCATCGGTCTTCAACGCCACCCGCCCCGCGCCGAGGGTGTCGAAGGCGTAGGTCAGCTGCAGGAGCTTGGCCTCGGTGTTCACCGCGGTGCGGTGCCGGGACGGGGCGAGCCAGGTCCACCCGATCTCGACCCGATCGTGCTCCGGGGCGATGTCGCCGAAGCGGGTGGAGCCCACCGCGCGACCGGTCGCCCGCTCCACCGTGGCCCAGGCCACGAACTCCGGTTGGAGGGCCGCGGCGAGGTACGCGGGCCAGGTCGCGGGGTCGGCCAGGTTGGAGCCCATGAAGGCCCAGATGCCGCGGTCCTCGGTCGCGGCCGCGACCAGGTCGTCGCGGTGCCGCTCCTCGAGGGGTTCGAGCCGGACGACGCGCCCCTCGAGGACGATCCGCTCGGGGGGCTGCATGCCCGCGGGGCTAGGCCCCGGTCGGGGTCCTGACCGCCGCCGCGACCCAGCCGGGGATTTCCCGCCGGAGGGTCTCGAGCGGCAGGGAGCCGTGGCCCAGCACCTCGTCGTGGAACGCGCGAAGGTCGAAGTCGGCGCCGAGCTGCTCCCCGACGTCGGCTCGCGCCCGCTCGATCTCCCGCTGCCCCATCTTGTAGGAGAGGGCCTGGCCCGGCCAGATCGTGTACCGATCGACCTCGATCTCGGCATCCACCATCGGCAGCGAGCCGCGCTCGTGCATGAACTCGATGGCGCGCTCGCGGGTCCAGCCCATGACGTGGAGCCCGGAGTCGACGACCAGCCGCGCGGCGCGGAACGACTGGGCCTCCAGCATCCCGAGCCGTTCGGCATCGGTCTGGTACAGGCCCATCTCCTCCGCCAGGCGCTCGGTGTACAGGCCCCAGCCCTCGACGTAGGCCGAGCCGGCCATCTTCGCGCCGAGGGTCCGGAAGCGGCCCAGGCCCTTGAGGTCCATCTCGATCGCGATCTGGAAGTGGTGGCCCGGGGTCGCCTCGTGGAAGGTGATGGCCGCGATCTTGTGGAGCTGCCGCTGGTCGGGCTGGTAGGTGTTGAGGTAGTACTGGCCCTGGCGCGACCCGTCCATGGTCGGCGGCATGTAGAACGCCGGGGCGGACTCGCGCTCGCGGTACTCCTCGACCGGGAGCACGGTGCAGTTGGCGGCCGGCAGCCGGCCGAAGTAGCGCGGGGCGGTGGCGTAGGCCCGATCGGTCTGCTCGCGGGCCAGCTCGATGATGTGCGCCGGGTCATCGGTCCGGTTGCTCGGATCCTCGGCCAGGGCGGCCGCAAAGGCGTGGCGGTCGGCATGGCCCTGCCGGCGGGCGATCTCGTCCTTCTCGGCCTCGATCCGCTCCAGGTCCTCCATCCCGAAGGCGTGGACCTCCTCCGGGGTGGCGTCGACGGTCGTCTGCATCCGGATTGCCAGCCGATACGCGTCGTGCCCGCCTGGGGTGTCCCCCAGGCCGGGCGTGGCCGCGGCGTGAGGCGTGTAGGTGTCGGCGAGGTAGTCCCGCAGGCGCTTCAGCGCGGGATAGATGTCCTTGGCCACGGAACCGCGAATCGCCTCGCGGCCGGACTCGTCGGCCACGTTGGCCAGGACGACGGCCGGGGCGACGTCGGCAGGAACGGTCAGCATCCGGTCGATCTGCTCGATCGCCTTCCGAACCGGGACGGATGCGGAGGTCCGGCCGTCCGCGATCCCCTCGTCCAGGGTCCCGATCTGCTGCTCGATGAGCGTGGGGAACCCGGCGAAGCGGGCGAGCATGCGCTCGAGGCTCTCCGGCGTGTCGGCGCGCTGGTACTGGGCGATCTCCGAGGGCCACGTCTGGGGCCCGGACATGTGGTTCACCGCCAGCTGGTACAGCTTGCGGTCCTGCGCCTCGAGGAAGTTGCGGGCGATGAGGATGAGGAGGTCGCGGGTGATGACCGACTCGACGTCGAGCGCGTCGGCGTCGATGGCCTCCGCCTCCGCCAGGGCGGACGACAGCGCGGTCCGCTCCGCGGCGCGGCCGTCCGGGCCGAGGTCGGGCCACCGGTCGTCGTACCGGTCATCCCCGTAGATGGTGGCGGTGATCGGGTCGCGTTCGAGAACGCCCTCCCAGAACCGCTCGGCGAGGTCGCTGACAGCCGCGTTGGGATCAAGGGTGGACACGAACCGATTCTCCTTGGGCTGGTGGACGAGTGCCGGGCGAGTGTAGCCCGGTCAGGCCTCTCCGAACAGATCGGCCAACAGCGCGGGCGGCGTCGCCTCGAGCTGGTCGTAGCGGCACGATGCCGGCTTCCGATCCGGTCGCCAGCGGATGAAGGTCGTCGCGTGCCGGAAGCGGTCGCCCTGGAGGTGGTCGTAGGCCACCTCGACCACCCGCTCGATTCGGAGCGGCTCCCAGGACAGGTCCTTGCCCCGGTTCCAGCGGCTCGTCGCGCCGGGCATCCGCTGTCCCGCCCAGGCGGCCTCCGCCTCCTTCCACTCCCGCCACGGGTGCTTCTTCAGGGCGTCCTTGCGCAACGGCTCCAGCTCCTCGACGAGCTCGCGGCGGCGTGCCTCGGTGAACGAGCTGGTGACGCCGACGCTCTGGAGCGTGCCGGCGTCGTCGTACAGCCCGAGGAGCAGCGAGCCGACCATCGTGCCCGGCCCGTTCTTGTGCCACCGGAACCCGGCGACGGCGCAGTCCGCCGTCCGCTGGTGCTTGACCTTGATCATCTCCCGCTTGCCGGGCAGGTACCGGAGGTCGCCGGGCTTGGCGACGACCCCGTCCAGGCCCGCGCCCTCGAAGACCTCGAACCAGTGGCGCGCCGTCTTCGGGTCGGTGGACGCCGGGGTGAGGTGGACCGACGCCGGTGGTTTCGCCAGCCGCTTTGCGAGCGCGGCGCGCCGGTCGGCAAACGGGCGGTCGCGCAGGTCCCGGGCGCCATCGGCCAGGAGGTCGAAGGCGACGTAGGCCGACGGGCTCTGCTCGGCGAGCATGGCGACCCGGGACGCCGCCGGGTGGATCCGGAGCAGCAGCGCGTCGAAGTTCAGCTCCCCATCGGTGGCGATCACGATCTCCCCATCGAGCACGAACCGATCCTTCGGCTTCCCAATCTTGCGGAGCGGCTCTTCGAGCTCCGGGAAATACCGGTTCAGCGGCTTCAGGTCCCGGCTCTGGATGTAGACCTCCGCGCCGTCGCGGAAGACGAGCGCGCGGAAGCCGTCCCATTTCGGCTCGTAGTGCCAGCCGGGACCTTCCGGGATCGCCGGCTGCGGTTTGGCGAGCATCGGCTCGATGGGAGGCTCGATCGGAAACGCCACGGACCGATGGTACCCGCCGGCTGCCGCATACTCCCCGCCGATGATCTCCCTCCGATTCCTCGGCGCCGCCGGCGGGGTCACCGGCTCGCAGTTCCTGCTGACCGTGGGCGACCGCCGGGTGGTCGTCGACTGCGGCCTGTTCCAGGGCGGGATGGACGAGATCGCGCGCAACCGGATGGCGTTCTCCTACGCGGCCGAGGACGTGCACGCCGTCCTGCTGACCCACGCCCACAACGACCACATCGGTCGGCTGCCGGCCCTCGTCCGGGCTGGCTATCACGGCCCGGTGTTCGCGACCGATGCGACCGCCGACCTGGCCGAGATCGTCCTCATCGACAGCGCCGAGCTCCAGGCCCATGCCGCGGAACGGTGGAAGCGGCGGCATCCCGAGGCGGCCGCGGCGCGCGCGCCCGAAGGCGAGTCGGAGGCCACCGCCAGCGAGATGGAGATGGCCGCCACCGCCGCCCGGATGCCGCGTCCACCGGACCTCGAGACGCGGACCCATGCCCCGCTGTTCGACGTGGACGACGTGCGGCGCACGATGGAGCTCGTCCGGCCGGTCCCGTACGCGACCGTCGACGCCGATCACCGACGGCATCGAAGCCACGTTCCACGACGCGGGCCACATCCTCGGCTCCGTCGATCATCGAGCTGCGGGTCCGCGACCCGGACGGCACGGAGCAGACCATCGTGTTCTCCGGCGACCTCGGCCGCGACGACACGCCCATCCTGCGCGATCCGACCCCGCTGACCCACGCCGACGCGTCGTCGTCGAGTCGACCTACGGCGACCGGGAGCACGCGCCCGCGCGAACAGGCTGTCGACGAGCTGATGGGCGTCGTGAGCGACGTCGCCCAGCGAGGGGGCGTCCTCCTCATCCCGGCGTTCGCCATCGGTCGCACCCAGCACCTCGTCTGGCTGCTCGACGACCTGCTGCGGAGGGCCGCGATCCCGCACCTGCCGCTCTTCGTCGACTCGCCCATGGCCTGCGAGGCGAGCGACGTCTACCTCCGCCACCCGGAGGCGTACGACGCCGAGACGCTGGCGCTCCTCCAGTCGGGCGACTCACCGCTGGTCTACCCGGGCCAGGAATGCACGCCCAGCGTCGAGGCGTCGAAGGCGATCATGGGCAGCCCCCGGCCGTTCATCCTGGTCGCGCGTCGGGGATGCTGACCGGCGGCCGCATCCTCCACCACCTCAAGGACCTGCTGCCCGATCCGCGGGCCACCCTCCTGTTCATCGGCTACCAGGGCGAGGGCACGCTCGGGCCGGCACCTGGCCGACGGGGGCAAGGAGGCGCGGATCGACGGGAAGACTGGCCCGTCCGCTGCCGGGTGCGCTCCATCTCCGGCCTGTCGGCCCATGCCGACCGCGCGGAGCTCGATGCCTGGATCGGGCACTTCGCCACGGCGGCCAGGGATGACGGCCGGCCGCGAGCGGTGTACGTGACCCACGGCGAGCCAACCGCGGCGTCGGCCTTCGCGGCGAGGATCAGCCGGGACCTTGGCGCGGCGGCCGCGGTGCCGGCGCTCGGCGAGACGGTGACCCTCCACCCCTGACCGGGCGGCCGCTACCATCGGGGCCATCCAGGCACACTCGTGGATGAGCCGGGTCCGGGCGCACATTGATCACCTAAGGTCAACATGGCTGAATCGGAGGGAGGAAGGATCGCGCCATGACAACGGCGGCGACGGGGCAGCCATCTTCGCGCCCGTGGTCGATGACAGTGTGGACTCTCGTCTACGCCGGCATCGGCGCGTTGATCATGGGGTTCATGAACTCGCTGACCTACGGCATCGGGATACCCGGAACGGAGGTCACGGTCCGCCCCCACTACGGGATCCTGACCTTCTTCGGGTTCGCCTTCGGACCGATCGTGGGGTTCCTGACCGGGTTTCTGGGTAACGCGATCGGCGACTACATCATCGGCGACTACGTTATCGACGAGGCCGTCGGGTACTGGCACTGGAGCGTCGCCAACGGCCTCGTTGGCCTGATCGCTGGGCTGTTCCCGTTCCTCTTGGCCAACCGGATGACGAGCACCGGCAAGAAGGCGCTGATTGCTGCTCTGGCCAGCGTTGTTGCGGTCGCGCTTGGCTTCCTGTTCATCTTCATCGAGCTGATCACCCAGCCGCAGCTGGGGTTCAATTACATCCTGACCGTCGAGTACATCCCGACAGTCATCGCGAACTCCATTGCCGCGGCGACCGTGACGCCAATCCTCGTGCTTGCGTGGGATCCGATTTCGGACGAACTCAGGCGCTGACCCAGGCTCATCCCTCTGACCGAAGGCAGGCGTCAGGCGGAGCTTCCGTACCGATCCTGGCCGCGGCGGCTCCTCGTCACCTAACCGGCGACCCGCCAGGCCGCGAGCGTGGAGTCGTGGAATCGTCGTGGATAAGTCGCCCACCTACCGCCGAAAGTCGTGGATAAGCCGCTTGGCGAACCGTCAATCGTCCCGTATTGTTCTGGTTGTCCCGGAGGAGCCGGACGAGTCGGGAGATTGCATCAAGCGGCCCGCCAGGTTCCTCCGGGGCGTTTTTGCGCCCGGCGCGGTTTCGGACTACAGTCTCGCTTTAGATCTCATAGCGAGCCCCGCCCCAATGTCCGACCTCAGCCACCTCGACCCCCACGTGCAGCGCGCCCTTGCGCGCCCCCACCGCATCGACATCACCACCATCGGCCGCCGTTCGGGTCAACCACGGCGGATCGAGCTGGTGTTCCACAACGTCGACGGCAACATCATCCTCAGCGGCATGCCCGGTCGCCGCGACTGGTACGCCAACCTGGTGGCGGACCCGAACATGACCTTCCACCTGACCGGGCCGGTGAAGGCCGACCTCCCTGCCGTCGCCCGCCCGATCACCGAGCCGGAGGAGCGGCGCCGCGTCATGGAAGCGGTCACCCGCAACTGGCAGGCGGAGGATCGGTTCGAGATCTTCTACCAGCGCAGCCCGCTGGTCGAGGTCACCTTCCCCGCCCCCGCCGTTCGCGGAGCCGCCTGACCCTCAGTTCAGCGGGTCACCGTCGCCGGCCTGGAACAGGCCAAGCGCGCCACGGCCGACGAAGTTGAAGGCGTGGGTCACCATCGGATAGAGCCCGTCCTCGGGCATCTCCATCTCGATGATCGCGCCCTGGGCCGGTGACAGGTCCACGGCCTGCGACCCGAAGTTGCCCGGGTTGCCAAGGTTCAGCTGAACGCCTTCCTTGATCACCCGGCTGAAGATCGTGCCCACCACGTGGAACGAGCTGTCGATGCTCGGCCCGGCGTTCAGGACGAAGATCCGCACCCGCTCCCCGGTGCCCGACCGCGATCGGGTTGTCGACGTACTGGTTGGCGACGCCGTTGAACACGACGTAGTCGGGGGCCGGGGCGGCCGCGGCGGCCTTCGACAGGCTCGCCGGCTCCCCCTGCGGGCCGAGGTACCACTCGCTCTGGACCACGGCAACCTCCGCGTCCACCGGCCCCAGGCCCTCGGCCGGCTCGACGATGACCATCCCGTACATCCCGTTGGCGATGTGGTGCAGCGCCGGTGACGTGCCGCAGTGGTACATCCAGACCCCGGCGTACTCCGCGATCCACTCGTAGATCTTCTCCTCGCCGGGGTTGATGGTCGTCATCTCGTCGTTCCACGCCACCTGCGAGGCGTGGAAGTCGATCGAGTGGCCGACCTGGCTCTCCGCGGGGTTGATGAGATGGACCCGGATCGTGTCGCCGACCTTGACCCGGATCACCGGGCCGGGAACGGTCCCGTTGAAGGTCCACACCGCCTGCACGAAGCCACCGTCCTCGCCCTGGGCGACGGTCATCGGCTTCTCCTCGATGACCAGCTCGATGTCGTGCACCGTCCCCTCCAGCAGCGGCGGAGCCTCGGGCGGGAAGAGGACGTAGTCGGGGGCGTCCGGGTCGGGCTCGACGTCGGTGTCGGGGGCCGGGCCGCCGTGGCCGTCGTCTCCGCCGCCGACAGGCTCGCCGGCGACCGTCACGCGTGCCGGTCATCCCGCCATCGGCGTGCCCGGGAACGGAGCACAGGAACGTCGTTCCGCCCTCGGGAATCGTGACCTCGAACTCGATCATCTCGCCCGGGTCGGCCACCTGCGCCGTCCCGCCCTCGAACGTGATGTCGTGGACGATCGCGCCGTCGTTCATGAAGTGGACCGTGTATCGGCCCGGCGCCGCAACATCGACCGTGGCCGGCTCGAAGCCGAGGTCGAAGGCGTTGATCGTGATCTCGCCGAGGATCTCGCCCTCGCCCGCCGGCGCGGATGCGCCGGGGCTGGCCTCCGGTGATCCCATCCCGGAACCGGCGGCCACGATGACGTAGATCAGTGACAGCAGGATGACGCTCGCGACGGCGGCGCTGTAGACGAAGAGACGGCCCATGGTGTGAGGCTCCTTCTTACTCCGTTCTGGCTGAGGGAACAACAGGGGTTGGTGATGCGGCCGCGGCCCGGGCGAGCTCCCCCAGCAGCCACTCCGCGGTGTAACGGGCTGCGCGATGCATCAGGGCTCGATCGGCCACGAAGCCCAGCGGTCCGCCAGGTGGGACGTAGCGGCCATCGATGACGATCTCGTCCGGTCTGACGGTGAGCCAGCCGGAGAAGACCGGGAAGAGCGGGGCGAGAGATGCTGATCGCCAGCTCACTTCGACCCGGAGGTTCTCGTCGATCCGCTCGACCGGTCCCACGTCGACGAACGCCGACTTGCGAAGTGGGATGCGCCGAGCCAGCGGATGCCGGCTCAGCTTGAGGTCGGTCGCGTAGCGGCGCATGTCCGGCGGCCCTCCCGCCACCGAGTCGCCCAGCCATCGGTCAGGACCGCCGGTTCGGAGCAGGCGGCCGACGTCATCGACCTCCAACTCGGTACGCAGAGTCGTGTGCAGGCGCACGGGGACGGTGGCGCTGGTCGCGGACATGACCGCGACAGTGCGGACTCGGAGGAATCGGGAGTAGGTGCGATCGGCCCGAATCCATGGGCCGTTCGGCCGATGACCTGCGCCCAGAGGAGGCACGCTGGGGCGGAGGCGATGAATGATGGTCAACGTGCTGGTCGCGGGATTCCTGGCCGCCCATGGCCTCGTGCACGCGCTGTACCTCGCACCGCGACCGCCTGCCAAGGCGGGAGCGCCTGCCTGGCCCTTTGACCTTTCCGAATCGTGGCTCGTCAGGCGCGCGGGCCTCGACGTCCACGTGGCTGTGCCGGTGGGAACCGTGCTGGTGATCGCCACCGTGGCCGGTTTCGGCCTGTCAGCGCTCGCGACGGCCGGCGTGATCGTCCCGGTCGGGCTCTGGCCCGCGCTCGTGCTCCTGTCCGCGGCGACCTCGACGCTGCTCCTTACGCTCTTCTTCCACCGATACCTGCTGCGTCGGGTTCCTGATCGACGCGGTCCTCGTGTGGGCGGTCCTGGTCATGAGCTGGAACCCGACGTGGAACGCGTACTGAAAGGCGGTTCACGATGGTCCGGATACTGGTGACAACGGCGTCGAAGCATGGCGCCACAGATGAGATCGGTGACGCGATCGCGGCCACCCTCGAATCCGCGGGGATCGAGGCCTTCGCTCGTGGCACCGAAGAAGTCTCGTCCCTCGACGACGTGGACGGAGTGATCGTCGGCAGCGGCGTGTACGCCGGACACTGGATGGGGCAGGCGAAGGTGTTCGTCGAGCGATTCCAGGAGGACCTGCGGCGACGGCCGGTCTGGCTGTTCTCGAGCGGACCTCTCGGCAGGCCTCCGACCCAGGAAGACGATCCGTTGGACGTCGCACTCCATCGTCGAGAAATCGGGAGCCCGCGGGCACCGTGTCTTCGCGGGCAAGCTGGCTCGAGGAGGACATCGGTCTCGCCGAGCGCGCCATCGTCAAGGTGGTCCATGCGCCGTACGGTGACTTCCGCGATTGGGCGGAGATTCGAAAGTGGGCACGCGAGATCGCCGGCACGTTCGGGCGGCGGAGGCGCACGGCCGATGACATCGCTTCGGGCTTCCGGCACGCGTCCACCCCGCAGCCGCGGTACCGCCTGGATCGTGTGCGCGGGCAGCACCCGCGACGTCAGCGATGGCCGGGTGCAGTGTCCGGGACGTGGGGTCGTCGGCATGAGCGCATGCTTGAGTCTGCCACCTCCTGGTCACGTACTCGGCCGAGCGCGACCTGCGGGTCGGGTGCTCGACCGAAGAATGCCCGTTGCCCGCAGCTGCCGGGTGACACGCCATCCGAGCCATACGGAACGCGAACGCACAGGGAGACGCAGATGCCAAAGCAGGAAAGCCGCGTGGACATCGTCCAGGCGGCCCGCACGAATGAAGCGTTCCGGCGGGAGGTCATCACCGGAGCCCACGAACAGGTCGTGGTCATGACGATCCCGACCGGAGGCGAGATCGGTGCTCGAGGTTCATCCGGATACCGATCAGGTGTTGGTCTTCGTCGAGGGCGAGGCAGAGGCCAGGCTCGGCGAGGAGACAACCAGCGTTGGCGCCACCGACCTCGTGTTCGTGCGCGCCGGGACGCGGCACAACTTCGTCAACATCGGTGGTCGGGCGCTGAGGCTGTACACGATCTACGCGCCTCCTCACCATCCGCCGGGCACGATTCATCACACCAAGGAGGAAGCCGATGCCGCCGAATGAGGTCGGACCGTCACCCACGACCCGGTCCCTCGCGGGCAAGGTCGCGCTGGTGACCGGAGCAGCCCGTGGGATCGGCGCAGCGGCCTGCCGGGAGCTCGCCGACCTTGGGGCGACCGTCGTGGTCACCGATGTCCTCGACGACGAGGGAGCACCCCTGGCCGAGGGGGAGACGAGACCTGGACGGCTACCTGAGAGTGGTTGGCATCAACCAGGTCGGCGTCTGGCTCGGGATGCGCGCCGTCATCCCTCACATGCGCGCCCAGGGCGGTGGCTCGATCGTGAACGTCTCGTCGATATTCGGCGCGGTCGGCGGATTCGGCGGATCGGTCGCGTACCACGCGAGCAAGGGAGCCGTGCGCCTGATGACCAAGAACGCCGCGATCCGCTACGCGACGAACGGCGTCCGCATCAACTCCATCCACCCTGGGTTCGTCGACACGCCGATGGTGGCCGCGGCCAAGGGAAACGAGATGGAGCAGGCGATCCTGGCTAACACTCCGCTCGGGCGCTGGGGCCGACCGGAGGAGATCGCCTCGGTCATCGGCTTCTTGGCCGGAGAGGGAGCGAGCTTCATGACCGGATCCGAGGTTTACGCCGACGGCGGCTGGACAGCCCGCTAGCGGGCAGGCCGATGAGCCGGGCTGATACCGTCTCTCGCGTGCAGAGCGCCACCGACGCTGCCGATCGGTCCCAGCGCGAGCGAGATGCGCTCGACGCCGCGGTTCGCAGCATCGCGGGCGTCCTCGACCTCGACCGCGTGCTCCAGCTCATCGTCGACCGGGTCCGCGAGCTGGCGGACGGCGAATACGCCGCGATCGGGATCATCGGGCCCGATGCGACGCTCGAGCGCTTCGTGACCAGCGGGATCAGTGAGGCCGGCCGCCGCCGCATCGGCGCCCTGCCGGAAGGGGGCGGCCTGCTCGGGGTGATCATCCGGGACAGCGAGTCCCTCCGGATCGCTGATATCGGTGCGGACAGCAGGCACAGCGGCTTCCCGGCCCACCATCCGCCGATGCGCAGCTTCCTCGGCGTTCCTGTTCGGCTGCGGGAGCGGGCGATTGGTAATTTCTACCTCACCAACAAGCGGGGAGCCGCCGAGTTCAGCCTCGACGATCAGCGTCTGGTCGAGCGCTTCGCGCTCCACGCGGCCATCGCGATCGACAATGCGCGGCTGCACGAGGAGGTCCGGCGCCTCGCGGTCGTCGCGGAGCGCGACCGGATCGGGCGCGACCTCCACGACGGGGTGATCCAGCGGTTGTACGCGGTCACGCTCTCCCTCGATGACGTCCCCGACCTCATGGATGAGGCTCCCGACGACGCCCGGGAACGGGTGGAGAAATCAATCGAGGCGCTGCAGGGTGCGATCAGCGACACCCGCGCGTTCATCTACGACCTCAGGCCGATGCTCCTGTCGGCGGGGGATGTCCGTGCCGCACTCCTCGAGCTGGCCGACGAGACGGGCCGGAGTGGAACCGCCCACGTGGGCGTGGAAGTCGATGGCGACCAGATGCTGCCCCCCGAGCTGGCCCGCGAGCTGATCGCGATCGCGCGGGAAGGGTTGAGCAATGTCGGGCGGCACGCCGACGCGAGCCACGTCACGATTCGGTTGGCGATCTCTGACGAGACGGCGCGCCTGTCGATCGCGGATGACGGCCGCGGCTTTGACCTCGCCGAACCGCGTGATGCGGGGCACCACGGGCTCGCGAACATGCGAGATCGGGCGTCAGCGATGGGCGGCCGGCTCGTCATCACATCGACGATTGGCGAAGGGACGCGAGTCGTGGCCGAGATCCCTCGCCGGCCTGCGGAAGCCGCGCGATGACCGACCCCCGGGCGACGGTCCCTCCGGCGCAACCGCTCCGGCTGCTCCTGGTGGACGACCACGAGGTCGTGCGCCAGGGTCTGCGGGCGCTCATCGAGCGGCGGCCGGCATTCCAGATCGTGGCGGAGGCCGGCACGGTGAGCGAGGCGGTCGCTGCGGCACGGCGATTCGAGCCTGACCTCGTCCTGATGGACGTGCGCCTGCCGGACGGGAGTGGCGTCGAGGCATGCCGTGCCATCCGCGAAGAGCTGCCGGCCACCCGGGTCGTGATGCTCACCAGCTATCCCGACGAGGAGGCGGTCCTGGCCGCCATCCTGGCCGGAGCCAGCGGGTACCTGTTGAAGGAGATCCGTGGGCGGGACCTGGTCGCGGCCCTGGAGGCGGTCGGCCGCGGCGACTCCCTCCTCGATCCCGCGGTCACCGAACGGGTCCTCGAGCGCGTGCGGCGGATGGCCGCAGGAGACGCCAACGACGAACTGGCCGAGCTGACGTCGCAGGAGCGCAAGATCCTCATGCTGGTCGCCGAGGGCAAGACGAACCGCGAGATCGCGGCCGATGTCTTCCTGTCGGACAAGACGGTCAAGAACTACGTCTCGTCCATCCTCTCCAAGCTGAACCTCCAGCGACGCGCCCAGGCGGCCGCCTTCGTGGCGAAGCATCGGCTCGGCGGAGGAACGTGATCGGAGGGCGATCCGGCCCCGCCGATTCGTGACATTCGGCCCCGTTCGAGGCGCTGGCCAGGACATAGACTGCCCCCGACGCACATAGAGCATCAGGCCACACTCGAAGGGAGGCATCGGCCATGCAAGTCGTCGATCGCAGGCATCAGCTCGGAGTGGCGGTTCTCCGGGTCGGCGTCGGGATCATCTTTCTGTGGGCCGGCCTCGAGAAGGTCATCGGCGGCGCCGGGGCGTGGAGCGCGGCTGGCTTCTTGGGCTTCGGGACCGGCGGAACGCTCGGCTGGCCGTTCGTGGCCGAGGCCGTCGACGGCGTGATCTACAACCCCACCCACGACATGTGGGTGGTCATGACCGAGAACTCGATGGCCATGAGCATCATCAACCTGCTGGTTCCGTGGGGCCAGGTCGGGATCGGGGTGAGCCTGATCCTCGGCCTGCTGACCCGGTTCGGGGCCGCCATGGGGACGCTCATGATGCTGATGTTTTTCGTGGCCGCCTGGGATTTCCAGTTCGGGATCGTGAACCAGCACCTCACCTACGCGCTGGTCACGTTCTTCATCGGCTACATCGGAGCGGGCAACTTCTACGGCCTCGACGCCAGCGTGGGGCAGCGCGTCTCGCCCACCCTGCGCCGATGGTTCTTCTCCGGCGATCTGTACCGGCCGGTCGATGTGGCCCCGGTACCAGCACCGGCTCCCGCCTGAGCGAACAGCGACCGAAGGGGGAGATGGCGCCCGGCAACGGGCGCCATCGGTCTCATGCGGCGTTCTGCGGGTCGCTTCGGTCTCGACCGATGCGACCGAGGTGCGTGTCGCGGAACGAGGTCGGGAGCTTCAGGCCGTAGCCCAGCGCCCGATCCGCGCCGACGTGGACGGCGATCACCGCGGCCGCCAGGAGTGGCCATGCCTCGCCGGTGATGATCGTCAGCAAGGCGAGGACCGAGGCCACAGCCCAGTTGTGGACGAGGTTGTAGGTCATCGCCCCGACGCGCGGGCCGGCCAGGTAGCCGAGGGCCGACAGGTCCGGGGCGAGGAGCGCCGGAACGAGCAGGAGCGCCGATCCGCCGAGGCTGAGATAGGCGACGATCCCCAGCGACTGCGATCGCCGCGGACTCGATGCGCAGGATCCAGGCGACGCTCACGGAGCTGCCGCGCCTATTCCCACTTGAATAGCCGCGCGGCGATGGCGAAGGAGATGACGCCCCAGACCGCCAGGCCGATAACGTCGGTCCCGATCACATCGAGGCCGGCCCCGTCGTTGATGACCGCGCGCAGAGCATCGTTGAGGTAGGTCAACGGCAGAAAGCGGGTCACCTGCTGGAGGAAGTCGGGCATGGCCTCGCGCGGGAAGAACGAGCCGGAGAGGAACATCATCGGCAGGCTGATGAGGTTGGCGACCGGCGCGGCCTGGTTCTCGTTCTTCGCCCAGCCCGCCACCCCGAAGCCCATGGCCAGGAAGACGACGCCACCCAGGAGTGACAGCACCAGGACGACGAACACGCTGCCCACCAGCTGGACGCCGAACCACAGTCCGACACCGAGCAGGATGAGCACCTGGACGAGGGTGATGATCAGCCGCGAGCTGACCTGGGCGGTGAGGAAGTAGCTCGGCGAGGTCGGCGTCGCGAACAATCGACGGAGCGTTCCGGTCGTCTTGAGCTGGACGAACCCGAAGGCCACGCTGAACAGGCCCAGCTGCATGATCGTCAGGCCCAGGATGCCGGGCACCAGGAAGTCGATGTAGCCCAGGTCCCGGCCGGCGACCTCCTCCACCACGACCAGCGGCTCCGGCGCTCCACCGCCGGCCGTGATCAGGGCCTGGGCGACCGCGGCGTTCACGATCAGTAGCGCCGTTTGTCCCTCCGCGGCCGTCGCCGCGTTGGTGAATGCGGTCAGCGGCTCGTAGCCCGGCTGTCCCGGCGGCACGAGCTCCCAACCCTCGGGGAAGAGGAGGACCAGCGAGCGGTCGCCCTCCTCGAGAGCCGCCAGCTCGTCCTCGCGGGTTCCCTCGATCACCGTGAGGATCGGCACCTGCTCGAAGGCGGCGATCATCGCCGTGCTGGAGTCGGTCTCCGCCTCGTCGACGACGCCGACGTCCAGCTCCGCCGCGGCGCCGAAATTCAGCACGCCGAAGATCAGCATGATCACCAGCGGCAGGAAGAGGGAGAAGAACACCGCCGTCCGGTCGCGGACGAACATCTTCCCGGAGGCGACGAAGAGGTGCCAGACGATCTCGAGCCTCCGCGTCATCGGTCAGTCCTCGCGCAGCTCGTGGCCGGTGAGGTCGATGAATACGTCCTCGAGGCTGGCCAGCCGCTCGGTCCGTTCCTTGGTGAAGCCCCGCCCGAGCAAGGACTGGACCATCGCGTCGGGGGTGTCGAGGGCGATGATCTTGCCGCCGTCCATGATCGCGACCCGGTCGCAGAGGGTCTCCGCCTCCTCCATGTAGTGGGTGGTCAGGATCACGGTGTGGCCGCGCTGGCGGATGCCGGCGATGAGACCCCACAGGTGGCGGCGGGCCTGCGGGTCGAGGCCGGTGGTCGGCTCGTCGAGGAAGAGGACGCGCGGGTCGTTCACCAGGGCGGCAGCAATGCTGAATCGCTGCTTCTGCCCGCCGGACAGGGCCTTGACCCGGCTCTTCGCCTTGTCGGTCAGGCCCACTTCGGCGAGCAGGCCGGCGGCATCCGCCTTCACGTGGTACAGGTGGCCGAAGAGGACGAGCAGCTCGGTGAGGTTCAGCTCGTCGAAGAACGCGGACGCCTGGAGCTGGATACCGATGCGGGCCTTGACGGCCCGCGGGTCCGACGCCACGTCCAGCCCGTCCACCGTCGCCGACCCACCGTCGATGGGGCGCATGCCCTCGAGCATCTCGAGGGTCGTCGTCTTGCCCGCCCCGTTGGGGCCGAGGATGCCGAAGACCTCGCCCTCGGTCACCTGGAAGCTCACCCCGTCGACGGCCTTGACCGGGCCGTACGACTTGCGCAGGTCGGTCGCGACGATGATCGGCGGGGCGACGGTCATGGGCGACCGATGGTAGCGGGCCGCTCAGACGTGGCGCCAGACCCTCCAGATGGCCGATGGGTCGCTGAGCGGGTCACCGTGGACGAGGAAGAACCGCGCTGGACCGCCCTCCTGGATGACGCCGGCCTCGGGGATGCCCAGCGCCTCTCCCCCGCGCCAGGTGACCGCGGCCAGGGCCTCGACCGGGGGGAGCCCGGCGGTGATGAGCGATTGGTACTCCCAGCCGATGTGGTTGGCCCGGGGTGACCCGCCGCCGGCGTCCGACCCGGCGGCGATGACCACGCCCGCCGCCCGCGCGGTCTGGATCGCGGCCTCCGCCCGAGCGAGCTCGTTCTGCAGTCGGGTGACCGATGCCGACGAGGCGAAGAGCGGAATCGTGGTGGTGGCAGAGAAGCTCTGCCACGAGCGGAAGACGGTCAGTGTCGAGACGAGGATCGTGCCGGTGTCGCGCATCCGGCGGGCGGTGTACGCATCCAGCTCGAACCCGTGCTCGATCGTGTCGACCCCGCCATCCACCCCGACCCGGATGGCCGGGATGCGGCCGGCGTGGGCCGCGACCCGTGCCCCGCGGGCGTGGACGGCGTCGGTGACCCGGCGGACCTCGTTCGCCGACCAGGGCGGGTTGGCCGGGTCCGGGCCGCCGAGGTACAGCTTGACGAGGTCGGCGCCCTGGTCGAGCTGGCCGATGGCCAGGCTCAGCAGCTCGTCTGCGTTGCGGGCCTCGGCGCTGATCCTGCCGGGCAGCGAGCCAGCGCGGGTGAGCCAGCTGCCCGCGGCCCGGATCTCCGGGAACCCGGCACGTCCGCGGAGGCGGTCACGGACGCCGAGCGACGCGGCGCGGACCCGCCCGTCCACCGGGTCCGTGACGATTGGCGCGCCGACGTCCCGTGCCCAGCGCACGCCGGCCCGCCAGGCGAGGCCCGCGTTCTCCTCCCCGACCGCGGCGAGGGTGGCCGGCGGGTCGTTGAAGCGCTGGATCCAGTTCGCGCCGCCGGTGCCGGTGAAGTGGACGTGGGCATCGACCATGCCCGGGACGATGGTGGCGCCGGCGGCGTCCACCACCCCGGCTCCGGGCGCGGCCTCCTCCCCGTCCACGGGCCGGATCCACGCCACCAGCCCGTTCTCGACGAGGACGCTGAGGTTCCGCTGGATCGTCGCCGAGCGGCCGTCGACGAGGGCCACGCCACGGAACAGGACCGGCGCACCCGGAGCGGGCGTGGGCACCGGGGTCGGTATCGGAGTCGGCGTGGGCGATGGTGTCGCGCTCGGCTCGGGGGTGAAGGTGATGACCGGCCGCGTCGGGCTCGGTATCGGCAGGAGGGTCTCCGCGCAGGCGACGACGAACGCGGCCGGGGTCAGCGCGCCGAGCTGCAGGAGCCGACGGCGAGAGATGCGTGCCGGGTCGGGACCGCCCATCAGCCTACGACGGCGTCGTACACCGCCAGCGTGCGACGCGCCACCTCGGCCCAGCTGAACTGCTCGACCGCGCGCTGACGGCCGGCCTCGCCCATCGCCGCCCGCCGTGCGGGATCGGCAACGAGGTCGTTGATGCTGGCCGCGAGGTCGGCCGCCACGCGTTTGACGTCTTCGGCGCCCATCGGTCCCTCGGGCACGTCGACCAGCAGGCCGGTGCGGTCGTGGATGACGACCTCGGGGATCCCGCCCACCCGGGTGGCGACCACCGGCACGCCACAGGCCATGGCCTCCAGGTTCGTGATCCCGAACGGCTCATAGACCGATGGGCAGGCGAACACCGCGGCGTGGGAGTACAGCTGACGCAGCGTTCCGCGGTCGAGGACCTCGGGGATCCAGTGGATGGCCCGGGTTGGGGCGGCGGCCTGGGCCTCCGCCACGCCCGCCGCCACCTCGGCCTGGAGCTCCGGGGTGTCCGGCTGGCCCGCGGCCAGGACGACGCCGATCCGCGGGTCGAGGTGCGGGATGGCCTCGACCAGGGTCATGATTCCCTTCTGGCGGGTCACCCGGCCCACGAACAGGACGTAGGGCACCGCGGGGTTGATCTTGTAGCGGGCCAGCGCGTCGCGACGCCCCGGATCGGGCGCGAAGGCGACGACGTCGATGCCGTTGTGGACGACGTGGAGACGGCTGTCGTCCACCGCGAAGTGCTCGAGGACGTCGCGGCGGGCCGCGTCGCTGACCGCGATCACCGCGTCGGCCTGCTCCAGCGCCTCGCGTTCGACCCAGGCCGACGCGTCGTACCCCGACCCGAGCTGCTCACGCTTCCACGGCCGGAGGGGCTCGAGGGAGTGGACCGTGACCACCAGCGGCAGGCCGTACGCCTGGCCCATGACCAGGCCGCCGAGATGCGTGTACCAGGTGTGGCAGTGGACGAGGTCGGCGGTCGGCGGGTCGGCCGCCATGGCCAGGTTTCGGCTGAAGGCGCTGAACACCGGACGGAGGCCCTCCGCCACGCCGTCCAGCTGGGCGGTCGACGAGTAGCCCTGGATGCGCCAGCCGGCTTCGTCATGCTGCTGGTCGCCGAAGGTCCGAATGTCGAGGTCGACGCGACCGCGCAGGGCGTTGGCCAGCTCCGCGACGTGCACCCCGGCGCCGCCATACACGGCCGGCGGAAACTCGTTGGTCAGCATCACGACCCGCACCGGCGCAGCCTAACCGGATCGTCTCCGGTTGACCGCTCCCAGATACTCCCCCATAGTATCTGCACGGACGCTCCCCGACCGATGACCACACCGACCCTGCCCGCTTCACCCGCCTCGCCGACGCCGCTCGCCGAGCTCGTCCTTCCCGTCGAAGGCATGACCTGCGCGACCTGCGTCAACCGCATCGAGCGGTTCCTGCACCGGGCGGAGGGCGTGTCCGACGCGACCGTCAACCTCGCCACCGAGCGGGCGTCGGTGCGGTACGACCCGTCGCGCATCGACCGAGCCGGCATCGTCGGCGCGATCGAGGCGGCGGGGTACGACGTCCGGCCGGCGGCAGATCCCCGGTCGGCGGTGGCCGCCTCCGAGGCGGAGCTCGACGCGGCGGACGAGTGCGCGCGCACGCGGAGCAGCGCGCGCTGCTGCGAGACGGGCTGTCCGCCACCGGCATCGGTCTGGCGATGATGGTCGTCACGTTCTGGCCCGGCGGGCCGCCGCTGCCGATGGAGCAGCTGAACTGGCTCCTGCTCGCTCCCGCAGCCTTCGTGCAGATCGTGCTGGGACGGCGGTTCACGTCTCGCGCGCTGCGCGGCCTGCGGCACGGGGAGCTGACGATGGACACCCTCGTCGCGATGGGCACGTGGGCGGCGTTTGGGTACTCGCTGGTGGTCACGGTGTTTCCGGCGGCGGTGACCGCGGCCGGCATCGGGCCGGAGACGTTCTACGAGACGGGCGCGATCATCATCGGCTTCGTGCTCATCGGTCGGTGGCTGGAGGCTCGGGCCAAGGGCCAGGCGGCGGGTGCGGTGCGGGCGCTGCTCCGTCGACAGCCAGCCACCGCCCACGTGGTCCGTGAGGGGACCGAGGTCGAGCTGCCGCTGGCCGCGGTCTCGGTCGGTGACCTGGTCCGGGTCCGACCCGGCGAGCGGGTCGCGGTCGATGGGGTCGTGGCCGAGGGCAGCAGCGCGGTGGACGAGTCGCTGCTCACCGGCGAGCCACTGCCGGTGGACAAGGCCGCCGGCGACCGGGTGACCGGCGGCACGCTGAACGCCCACGGCACCCTCCTCGTGCGGACCGAGCGCGTGGGCAGGGACACGACCCTGGCGCAGGTCGCGCGGCTCGTCGAGCAGGCCCAGGGATCGAAGGCGCCGATCCAGGGAGCGGTGGACCGGGTGGTGGCCTGGTTCGTCCCGGCCGTGGCCCTCGTGGCGGTGCTCACCTTCGTCGCGTGGATGGCGCTCGGTCCCGAGCCGCGCCTGCCCATGGCCCTCGCCTCGGCCATCGGGGTCCTGATCATCGCCTGCCCCTGCGCGATGGGCCTGGCGACGCCGACCGCCCTCATGGTGAGCACCGGAAAGGGCGCCGAGGCCGGCATCCTGGTCCGCGACGGCGCGGCGATGGAAGCGGCCGCCGGGGTCACCACCATCGTGCTCGACAAGACCGGCACCCTGACCCGCGGACGGCCCGGCGTGACGGAGACGCGCGCGGTCGATCCCGACGCCGATGCCTCGCGGCGTCTGCTCTGGCTGGCGGCAGCCGCCGAGCGGGCCAGCGAGCACCCACTGGCCTCGGCGGTGGTCCGCGCCGCCGGCTCCGCGGGGTTGAACGTGGAGGAAGCGACCGTCGGCGAGTTCGCGGCCGTCCCCGGAGGCGGGGTGCGCGCCCGCGTGGATGGGCAGCTGGTGGAAGTCGGGAGCCTCGCGATGCTCGCCACCTCCGGCGCCACTCCCGCCCCGCCCGACCTCGTGGCCGCCGCCGAGCAGGCCGAAGCGGCCGGCCAGACGGTGGCCTGGGTCGCGGTCGATGGCGCGGTGGCGGGCTGGGTGGCGGTCGCCGACCGCCTGAAGCCGGAGTCCCGCGCCGCCGTCGCGCAGCTGCGGGCGGCGGGCCTCGATCCCTGGCTGCTCAGCGGCGATCGCGCATCGGCGGCCCGTGCCGTCGCGGACCTGGTCGGCATCGGCCCGGACCGGGTGACGGCGGAAGTGCAGCCCGACCAGAAGGCGGCCCGCGTCGCCGAGCTCCAGGCGGCCGGTGAGCGGGTCGCGATGGTCGGGGACGGACTGAACGACGCCCCGGCCCTGGCCCAGGCGGACCTCGGCATCGCCATCGGCACCGGGGCCGACGTGGCCATCGAGGCCAGCGACCTGACCCTGGTCGGCGACGACCTGCGGGCGGTGGCCGCCGGCATCGGTCTGGCCCGCGCCACGATGCGGGTCATCCGACAGAACCTGGTCTGGGCCTTCGGCTACAACGTCGCGCTCATCCCGATCGCAGCGGGCATCCTGTATCCGTTCACCGGCTGGACCCTGAACCCCGCCCTGGCGGCAGGGGCGATGGCCCTGTCCAGCGTGAGCGTCGTGACCAACTCGCTCCGGCTGCGCCGATACCGACTCTCAGGAGGAGACTGACCGATGGACCTCTCGATGGCGACCCTGCCCCAGGACCCGGTCTGCGGCATGAGCGTGGAGCCGACCCGCGCCGAGGCCGCCGGGCTGACGGCCGAGCATGGCGGCGTCACGTACTACTTCTGTGGCCGCGGCTGCCTGCTCGATTTCCGCGACGACCCCGAGCAGTACCTCGCCTCGGGCTACGAGCCGCACATGTGACCGCCGCCCGGCGGTAGGCTGGGGACGTGGAAGCCGAGCGGGGCCTCGAGAAGCCGTGGGGGCATGCGTGGCGGGGCCGCTTCGAGGAGCACGTCTTCGACTCCGAGGCGCTGACCGCCAATCCACTCGGCGATCCCCACCGTCGCCCGGTCTACGTCTACACCCCACCCGCCTACGCGGCGGAGCCGGATCGGCGGTTTCCGACGGTCTACGTCATCCAGGGCCTCACCGGCCAGCTCGACATGTGGCGCAACCGCAAGGCCTTCCGGTCCAGCACCCCGGAGCTGGTCGACGACCAGTTCGCCACTTCCGGGCAGGCGCCGGCGATGGTGGTCTACGTCGACTGCTGGACGAGCCTGGGCGGGAGCCAGTTCCTCGACTCGCCGGGCACCGGTCGGTACCTGACCTACCTGTGCGACGAGGTGATCCCGTGGGTGGACGCCACCTGGCGGACGCTGCCCGAGGCCGCGCATCGCGCGGTGGCCGGCAAGTCGTCCGGCGGCTACGGGGCGATGGTCCTGCCCATGCTCCGTCCGGACCGCTTCGGGGCGCTGGCCACCCATGCCGGTGATGCGCTGTTCGAGGCCTGCTACGCGCCGGACATGGCCAAGGCGGCGCGCGTCCTCCGCGACCACTACGACGGGTCGTTCGACACGTTCTGGACCGAGTTCCGCCGGAGCACCGGCCCCATCCGCAAGGCCGACTTCGAGCCGTTGAACATGTGGTGCATGGCCGCCTGCTACTCGACTGATCCGGACGGCACCGTCCAGCTCCCGTTCGACCCGGCCACCGGCCGCCTGATCCCGGAGACCTGGGACCGGTGGCTGGAGAAGGACCCGGTGCGGATGGTCCCCGGCCACGCGGACGCCCTCCGCGGCCTGCGCGGGATCTGGATCGACGCCGGCAAGGCGGACGAGTACCTGCTCGACATGGGGGCCGAGGCCTTCCGCCGCGAGCTGGCGGCCATCGGCGTGACCGAGCCGGTCGTCCACTTCGAGCTGGTCGAAGGGACCCACGCCGACCTCGAGCACCTGTACGCGCCGGCCATCGGCTGGCTGGCGGAGCGGATCTCCTAGGCCGATCCGGGGCGGCGGCTAGGCGGCGACCACCCGGTCCCGGCCGCCGCGCTTGGCCATGGACAGGGCCACGTCGGCGGTGCGCAGGAGCGCCTCGGCGCTGGGCTCGTCGTCACTCAGGGCCGCGCAACCGGCGGACACGGTGAGCTGCAACGGGAGCGCCGTCCTCGGCGGGGATCGTCCGCGAAGCGAGGCGTCGCCGAACCTCCTCGGCCACGGTCACCGCCTGGTCACGGTCCGCGCCGTCGAGCACGATCACGAACTCCTCGCCGCCGTAGCGCGCCACGAGATCGGTCTGGCGCAGCCGCTCCCGGATGGCGTGGGCGAACACCCGCAGGGCCTGGTCGCCGACCTGGACCCCGTGAAGCTTGTTGAACGTCCCGAAGTGGTCGAGGTCGAACAGGATGGCGGCCACCGGTCGCCGCTCGCTGGGCGGCATGGCGTCGCGTGCGGCCAGCAGCCGGGCGACGGCGTCGTCGAAGAATCGACGGTTGTGCAGTCCGGTCAGCCCGTCGCGGACCGCGAGCTCGGCCAGGGCCTGTCGGTCACGGGCAAGGGCCAGGGCGGTGGCCAGCTTGTCGGCCATCGTCGCCACCAGGTCGCGGTCGATGCGGTCGAGCGGGGTGGCCGCGGTGGACTCGATGTTCAGGACGCCGAGGAGCACGCCGTCGAGGACCATGGGCGCCGCGATCTCGCTCACCACCCGGTTGTGGCCGGGCACGTAGTCCGGATCGCGCCACACGTCCTGCACCAGCTGGACCTCGCCCGTCCGCGCCGCGCGGCCGACCACCCCGGTTCGCGGGTCGAAGGCGGCCATGTCCTCCGGGTAGCCGCGCTGGGCGCCGAGCTTCATGCCGTCCCCCTCCGCGATGAAGATCGCGGCCTGGGCATAGCCGAACCGCTCGACCATGACATCGGCCACCCGCTCGAGCAGCTCGGGGGTGGCGCCGGCGGTGACCAGCAGCCGGCTGACCGCCTCCAGGCCGGCGATCTGCCGGGACCGGCGCCGCTCGGAGAGGGCGGTCGCCCGGAACTGGCCGCTGATCGCCTCCAGCTCGACGACGAGGCGCCGGGTGCCGATGGCCAGCACGGTGGACACCCCGACCAGCGCGATGCCGCGCGGCGTGAGCTCGGCCAGCGCGACCACCGACGTCGGGTTGAGGACGGTCTCCGGGTCGAGGTGGCTGGCCAGCTCCGGGACGAGGTAGATGACCGCGGCGGTGATCCCGATCACGATCACCTGCGTGGTCCCCAGTGCCGCGGCAGCCACGACCACCGGCAGGTACAGCGGGAACAGCGGTTTGCCCGGGCCGCCGACCGTGTTCACCAGCGCCCAGACGTAGAGCAGCGCGATGGCCAGCCGGAGCAGGGACCAGCCCTGGGGGGTCAGGAACCGATGCCGGGGCGGGATGCGTCCGACCCCGGCCTGGATGCCGAGGAACAGCGCACTCAGGACGATGGCGCTGGCGGTGTCATCGGTGAAGAAGCTGACCGATGCGACGGCGATGGCGACCGGAGCCAGGAGCGCGGTGTAGAACAGGTACTGGTCGCCGGCAAGTCGGTGGGCGCGCCTCCGCCGCCGGTCGGACAGGCGTGCGCTGCCCTGCCGGACACGGGATTCCTGCCGGGACTCGGGCACGCCGGCCACCGGCAGCTCGGCGACCCCCCGGTCTGCCAGCCGCGACATCTGGGCCAGACCGTACCGAACCACCCACCAACGCACCATGAGCCGGAAGTACCGATGACGCCGCGTACACTCCGCGCGATGCGCCTGGCCCACGTCCGCGAGCGGAACGCCCCGATCGGTGCGCCCTGGCGCCTGACGGCGGCCGTGGACCCGGACGGCGCCGGGTGGCTGGACCTCGAGGCGGCGCGGGTCGCGATGATCGCCGCCGACCCGCGGCTCGGGCACAACGCGGTTCTCTTTCGGCAGCCGGTGACCACGCTGGACGCCCATCTCGGCCGCGGGCTGCGCGTCGAGGCGCTGGCCGAGCTCGTCGAAGGCGGAGGCGCAACGGCGGACGGCGAGGCGGTGCTGGCCGCGGACGACCTCGCCTTCGGGCCGCCGATCCTCGATCCCCCTTCCCTGCGCGACTTCTACGCCTTCGAGCAGCACGTCGGCACGATGTGGAAGCGCCGGGGCCACGACATCCCCGAGGCGTGGTACCGCCTGCCGATCTTCTACTTCGGCAACACCTCGGAGATCCGCGGGCAGGGTGACCCGGTATGGGCGCCGGATGGATCGGTCGAGCTCGACTACGAGCTCGAGGTCGGGGCGCTGGTCGACACGCCGGCGGTGGACCTGCCGGCGGACCGGGCGGAGGAGGCGATTGGCGGCTACTTCATCCTGAACGACTGGTCCGCGCGCGACCTCCAGCGGGAGGAGACGACCGTCCGCCTGGGCCCGGCCAAGGGCAAGGACTTCGCCACCAGCATCGGTCCCTGGCTGGTCACTCCCGACGAATTGACCGATGTCCGCGCCGAAAAGGGGTACGCACTGGCGCTGACCGCCGACGTGAACGGGGCCGAGATCAGCCGTGGGACGTGGTCCGCGGCCCAGTTCTCGTTCGGGGACATGCTGGCCCGGGCATCGGCCGACGTTCGGCTGCGACCCGGGGAGCTGCTGGGGAGTGGCACGGTGGGCAGCGGCTGCCTGCTGGAAGTCGGCGAGGAACGTCTCGGACGGTGGCTCGAGCCGGGGGACGAGGTGACGCTCCGCATCGAGCGCCTCGGGGAGCTGCGAACGCCGATCATCAGTCGCCCGACAGGGAGGAGCGCATCGTGAAGGAGCACATGGAGCTGATGGCCCGGATGGCGGTGGCCGAGGGGCGCCTGGCGGCCTTCGCCGAGGACCCGCCACCCGGCCTCACCGATCCGGACCCGGCCACCGGGGAGCAGTGGGACGCGGGCCAGGCCTGGGCGCACGTCGCCGAGTTCGTCCCGTACTGGCAGAACGAGATTCGGCGGGTCATCGTGGGCGCCGCTCGCGGCGCCGAGCCGGTCGCTTTCGGGCGGACGACGGAAGACGAGGGTCGGGTCGGCGCGATCGAGGCCGGCCGTCACGACTCGCCGAGCGAGCAGATGGCGCGCCTGGCCGGGGCGCTCGCGCAGCTCCGAACCTATCTCCTCGGGCTCACCCCGGAGCAATGGGCCGCGCGGGGGCTCCATGCGCGGCGGGGCGAGATGACCGTGGCCGAGATCGCGGATCGGTTCGTCGTCGGCCACCTCGAGGAGCACGCGGAGCAGCTCGAGAAGCTCGCCGCGAGCCCCAACTGACGGAGCACCGGCGCAGACAGGAGGCGAGGCATGCAGACGATCGGGATCGTGCTGAACGTGGGCGAGGATCGAGCGGCTGAGTTCGAGCGAGGGTTCCGAGCGCAGGAGGAGCCGATCTGGCGCGACCTGCATGCGCGCGGGCTGTTGCTGCAGGCCACGTTGAGCCGGCTCGAGATCAGCACGAAGGGGGTCGATGGCGCGGTCCAGTACCTGGTGGTCGCGATCTTTGCGACCGACGAGGGGCACCACGCCCACGACGGCGATCCGCGCTTCGAGGCCTGGAACCGCGAGGCCGACGCCTACCAGGTCGCGGAGCCCTACGTGTTCGGCGGCGACTCCATCGTCACGGTCGGCGAGCAGCCGGGATAGGTCCAGACTGTCGGCATCGGTACAATCCTTCCCACTGGCGGGAGTAGCTCAGTTGGCAGAGCGTCAGCCTTCCAAGCTGAATGTCGCGGGTTCGATCCCCGTCTCCCGCTCCACTTCCTGACCATCGAGAGTCGCGTCATGCCCGACGGACAACCGGTCCAGCTCACCTGCGATCCGGTGGAGGGCGGCTGGCGCTGCACGGTCACGGTGGGTGACGAGCCCGCGACGACGACCCACCACGTCTCGATCGCCACGGACGACCTGGCGACGCTCGCCCCACCGGGGACGTCCGCGGAACGGCTGGCCGAGGAGTCGTTCGCCTTCCTGCTCGAGCGCGAGCCGCGCGAGTCGATCCTTCGCGAGTTCGAGCTGCCGGTGATCGGCCGCTACTTCCCGGAGTACGAAGGCGAGATCTGGCGACGCCTGGGCGGCTGATCGGCCTCCGCGGTCAGTCGGACTCGGCCTCGTCCTCGTCCGGCTCGCCGATCTCGAAGTCGATCGAGACGAACGGCTCGTCCCCCTGCACCCAGGCTCGATGGCCGGGGCCGATCCACAGGTGGTCGCCCGGACCGGCAACGACCTCGTCCCCCTCATCGGTCAGGTAGCGGATCCGCCCCGAGATGACGTACTCGCGGTGGACCATCTGGCAGCTCTCGTCGCCATCGGTCTGGGGCTTGACGTACTCGTCCCAGCTCCAGCCCGGCTGGAGGACCGATCGGAAGACCATGGAGTCCCCGGCGACGGTGTAGCCCGAGGCGCCGGCGTCCCCGTCGGAGAACGCCTCGTCCGGCTGGTCGAGGTTCTTGACGATGATGGCCATCCATTGCCCTCCGAAACCGTCCCATGAAACAGCGCAGGGGCCCGGCAAACCCCTTGCGGGGATCACCCGGCCCCTATCAGCCCGCCTATCGGTCCGGGTTTCACGCCGGACAAACGGACGCGCCTGCGCCACGCCCGACTTCGGGTCAAGACGCCGGGTCCGTCCTCCAAGCGGGACGACGAGCCTGGCACCCGAGCCGTTATCGGACTTCTTTAGCGACGCCTGACTTGTAGTGTCGCCCGACGACGTGCCCGCCGCCGAACCGGAACCGTAGGCCAGTCCAGTCGAGTTCGGGACTCTTCCCTTTCGGGTCGAGGCTCCCATCGGTTCCCGACTGTAGCCGCCGTGCCACAAGGCCTTGCCATCGGGTCATCCCGGCCGTCCCGGACAGGGTATTTCGACCGCTGTCCCGAACCACGCCGGGCAATGGCAGTGGGTCAATGACACGTCGGAGCGGGCGCTTATCTCCGCTTCCTACGCTACCAGCACCCGATGAAGACACCGATCCAACGCGAACGCCAGTTCCATGCCTCCGTACCATCCGATCGCGGCAAGCCGCGGTGTCGGATGGCTGCGCGAGTCTACCCCTTTCCCCGGCGCGCGTGGCGCATTTTCCGCACGTCGTCGTGGGGTCGTTTCGAGGGTCAGGCGGCGGCCAGCGACGCGAGCAATCGAAGCATCGGCGTGGCGGTCGCGAAGGCCTCGGCCAGGACGTCCGGGAGGTCGGGTGACAGCGCCTCGGCATCCGTCAGGCGGCGGCCGAACAGGACGTCCTTGAGCTTCAGGAGCTCCGCGTCGGGATGGTCGGCGGGGTAGCCGGGCGGGACTCTCTTGAGCCGGTCCTCGGCGTCGAGATCGCCGAACGCCTTCTTGAACTTCGGCGCGTCGATGACCGCGTGCAGTCGCTTTGGCTCGTCGACGACCACCTGGCGCCAGGCCTCGAGGTACGGCCGGTCGGCGTGCCACAACCCGCCGCCGAGGTACGCCTCGTCGGGAGAGAAGGAGAAGTAACCGCCGGGCCGGTGGACCGCCTCGGTCCGGCTCCGCGGCGCCGCGGCCGGGGTGCCGGGCTCGTCCCACGGGAAGCTCGCGCTGACGTACGTCTTGTACGGCGACTTGTCCTTCGAGAACCGGACATCGCGGTAGATCCGGAACGGGGAGCCGGTGTCGGCCCTGAGCGGGATCTTCCGTCGCCGGAACCGGTCGCCGAGGTCTTCGCACAGCGCTGCGAGCGGGTCGCGCAGCAGTCGCTCGAACTCGGCCTTGCGCGGCTGGAACCAGCCCCGGTCGTTGTTCGCCGAAAGCTCGAGCAGGAAGTGGATGGCCTCGGGCGTGAACCCCGTGAACGCGCCGGACATCGGTCAGTGCCCCTTCATCGGTCAGTAGTGGATGCGGTCGGGAATGGCTGCGAACTCGCGCCAGACCTCGACCATCTCGTCGCGGAGCAGCTCGCGGGCCGGGACCGCCCGCTCCGGACCGGGCTTGGTCACCGCCTCATAGATCGCCTCGTCGTCAAACGCGCCGAACTCGAGCGCGTCCTGGATCGTCGACGAGTAGTAGATGCAGTCGATCCGCGCCCACCAGGCCGCCGCGTAGCACATCGGGCACGGCTCGCCGGTGGTGTACGCGGTGCTGCCGGCCAGCACGTAGGTGTCCAGGTTCGCGCAGGCCCGGCGGATGGCGACCACCTCCGCGTGGGCGGTCGGATCGTTCGTGGTCGGCACGGCATTGACGCCCTCGCCGACCACCTGGCCGTCGCGGACGATCACGCAGCCGAACGGGCTGCCGGTCCGGTCGACGATCGCGCTGTGGCGGGCGAGCGCGATCGCCATCCGCATGAAACGGGCGTGATCGGCATCGGTCATCAGTCGACGCACCTCCGGCGTGGCCGGCAATCTACCGCCATCGAGTCGGTTCGCGCACACTGGCTGCGCGATGCGTCCGTTTCGATTCGGGCTCTTGAGCAGCTCCGCCGCCAGCGGCGAGGAGTGGGCTCACCGGGCGCGTCGCGCGGAGGCGCTGGGCTACGACATCCTGCTGGCCCCCGATCACCTGACCGGCCAGCTCTCTCCGGTGCCGGCGCTGGCCGCCGCCGCGGCCGCGACCTCGCGGGTGCGCATCGGCTCGTGCGTGTTCGCCAACGACTTTCGCCACCCGCTGCTGCTGGCCCGCGAGGCGGCCACCCTGGACCTCCTGTCCGGCGGCCGGCTGGAGTTCGGGATCGGGGCCGGGTGGCGACCGTCGGATTACGCGCAGCTGGGCGTGGCGTACGACCCGCCCCCGCGGCGGATCGACCGCCTGGAGGAGGCGCTGGCCATCATCCGACGCCTGTTCGCCGGGGAGACGGTGACCCACGCGGGAACCGCATATACGGTGCGCCGCGCCCGCCTCTCCCCGCAGCCGGTCCAGCGACCGATCCCGGTGATGCTCGGTGGTGGCGGGCCACGCATCCTGCGCCTCGCGGCGCGGCAGGCGGATATCGTGAACTTCATCCCGCAGTTCAACGCCGCCGGCCGGCCGATCGCGAGCCAGGTCGGCGAAGACGCGCTGGTGGAGAAGGTTGCCACCGTGCGGACGACCGCCGGCCCGCGCTTCGCGGACCTCGAGCTCAGCCTGTTCCTGGGGGCGGCGGGGATGGTCGGCGGCGGCGGCAGCGGGCCGCTGCCCTCGATCGCGGCGGCCGGGATGACCGCGCTCACGAAGCTGCTCCCCTCGCCGTACGTGCTGTACGGGACCCGGAACGGACTGCGCGAGCTGCTCGAGCGTCGCCGGGAGCGGCTGGGAATCAGCGCCTACGTGATCCCCGGACGGGCGATGGAGGCCATGGCCCCGTTGGTGGAGGACCTGGCCGGCCGGTAGGGCTTCAGCCGTCGTCGCGGGCGGCGCGTGGTTCCGGCCGAGCGCGCCGGGTCAGGACGATGACGATCCCCACCAGTCCCAGCAGCAAAGCGCTGACCATGCCGGCCCGGAGCCCGAGGTCGAGCGCCGGGGTGCCAGAGTCGTCATCGCCTGATGTGTCGGGCAGGTCGCCGTCCTCCAGCCCGCCCACGGCGAACGCGCTGAAGGAGGTCAGACCGACGGCGGTGATTTCGGTGGGCGTCGGATTGGACACCGCCGGCATCGTCCAGCCCGCATCCCACTTGCCGACGACGAAGGCCGCCGGGTCCGCGCCGGGGTCGACATCGGACGGCGCCCAGTGGAGTGTCACGTCGGCCGAGTCGAACAGGACGCCGCCGTTGGTCACCCGCCACCATCGGTTCACGTCGGCAGTCGGGCGGATGAACGACGTCGCAAGGTTGGGGTGCTCGCCACCGACGGTCACCACGGTCAGCGTGCTGCTCCAGACGACCATGCCGAAGGTGACGCTCACCGGCGCATAGGTCGTGGCGTCGCCGATCTCGAAGTCGACGGTCACGGCCGACCCGATGGGGACGGTCTTCTCGAGCGACCCGTCCACGTGACCCGCGACGCGGGTGACGACGCCGGCCGGCCCGACGGTCAGCACCCACGGTCGGACCTCGATGATGCCGTCGGTCAGCACCAGCCCCTGACCGATGGTCATCGGTCCCGCCAGTGCCGCGCCGTTCGGGTTGTCCAGAATGAGGTTCGCCAGGGCGGACAGCCCGGCGGGGATGACGATGCCCGCCCCGGTGCCAAAGACCTCGAGCGAGGAGGCGGCGTCGCCAACCAGGCTGGCCGGGGTGCCGGCGATCGGGTTGGCAATGCCCAGGGTCTCCCCGCTGAAGTCCAGCGGGCCGTTGAGTGTCAGGGTGCCGGACACCATCACCGTCGTCGCCTGCGCGACACCGGCGGCGTTGTCGACGACGAGGTCGACCAGACCGATGTCGGCGGCGGCGCCGCCGAGGTTCTGGGGCGCTGTGCCGTTCATCCGCAGGCTCATGGTGTCGGCGGCGATGGCGCCGTCGACGGTCACGTCGCCGGCGACGCTGGCCGTCTGCCCGCCGCCGTCGAGCGCGCCGGCCAGGACGGTGAGGTCGCCTCCGACGAACAGGTCCTCCGCCAGCGTGGTGGTGCCGCCGTTCACGGTCAGGTCGAAGAACGACATGCCGTCGGCACTCACGGTCGAGGTTCCGCTGAACACGACCAGGCTGGCGCCGGGGATCACGGCGCCGGTGATATGCGTCCAGTCGGCGTCCGACAGGCGGATCGTGCCGGACAGGGTCAGGGTGCCGCCCGACTTCGCGATGTCCACGTCCGGCAGGTCGCCGGTGCCGATCGTCGCCGCGCCGGTGAAGGTCTGGTTCGCCGCGCCGGTGAAGACGAGGGTGCCGGAGCCGCCGTCGAAGGCCGCCGCCTGGGTGACGTCGCCCGCGGCGCCGAGCGTCCCACCGTCCACGGTGCCGTCCTCCAGGGTGAGCAGGCCGCCGGCGGTCGGCAGCCCGCTTCCGACCGTATGCGCGCCGCCGCGCAGGATGAGGTCGTGCACGGTGTGGGTGCCGGCGATGGTCGTGCCGGCGTCCAGCACCAGGACGCTGGTCCCCGCGTCCACGGCGCCGTCGACCCAGGTCCACGCCGCCGTGGTCAGTCGGATGGTCCCGACCAGGAACAGGGTGCCGGCGGGCTTGTCGATCACGATGTTGGCCATGTCGCCGGTGGTCGCCGTCGCGCTGCCGGTGAGCGTCTGGGCGCCGGCGCCGCCGATGCGCAGCGTCCCGGTTTCCCCGTCGAATGTCCCGAGCAGCGTGATGTTGCCGAGGGCTTCCAGGGTGCCGCCGTTCAGGTCGCCATCGGTGAGGGTCGTGGTGCCGGCCGCAGTCAGGGTGTCGCCGGCGGCGATGGCCACGACCCCACCCTGCAGCTCCACGTTATGGAGCGTGTGGTCGCCGGTGACGGTAGACGTGTTGAACACCACGGTCGCGGTACCCGGGTCCACGGCGCCCTGGAGCCAGGTCCAGCCGACGGTGGTGGTCCGGATGGTGCCGACCAGGAACAGGGTGCCGGACGGCTTGTCGATGACGATCGCAGGCAGGTCGCCCGTGGTGGACGTGGCGGCGCCGGTGAAGGTCTGGTTGGTCACCCCCGCGATCCGGATGGTGGCGGTCTCGCCGTCGAACGTGGCCGCCTGCGAAAGGTTGCCGAGGGCATCGAGCGTGCCGCCATTGAGGTCGCCGTCGGTGAGGGTCGTCGTGCCGGCCGCGGTCAGGGTCGTGCCGGCGGCAATCACCGCCACGCCGGCTCGGAACTCGACGTTGTTGAGGGTGTGGGAGCCGGTGATGGTGAGGTTGCCGGCGAACACGACGGTCGAGCCGGTCACGGTCAGCCCGCCGGGGACCGCGCTCACCGTCCAGTTGCGGGCCGTGCGCAGCGTGTCGGTCAGGGTCAGCGTGCCCGCCGGCTTGTTGACGTCGACATTCGGCAGGGCCCCGACGGTCACCGTGTGATCGCCGTCGAACAGCTGGTTGGCGGAGCCGTTGATCAGCAGGGTCGCCGTCCCGCCGCCGGTGAACCCGACTCGTGCGTTGATGTCGCCCTGGGCCGCGATCGTGCCGGTGGCGGCCGCCTGGTTGACCGTGCCGCTGAACAGCTCCGTGGTGCCGGCCGCGGTCAGGGTCGTGCCGGCGGCGATCACCACCGTCCCGCCCCGGAACTCGACGGTGTTGAGGGTGTGGGAGCCGGTGATGGTGAGGTTGCCGGCGAACACGACGGTCGAGCCGGTCACGTTCAGCCCGCCGGGCACCGCGCTCACCGTCCAGTTGCGGGCGGTACGCAGGATCCCGGTGCCGGGACCTGGGGCAGCCAGGGTCAGGCTGCCGGACGGCTTGTTGACATCGACCGCCGGCAGCGCTCCGACCAGGACGGTGTGGTACCCGGTGACGGTCTGGTTGCCACTGCCGTTGATGAGCAGCGTCGCGGTCCCGCCTCCGGTGAACCCAACCTGGGCCGCGATCGATCCCTGGGCAGCCAGCGTGCCCGTGTTCATGGTTCCGCTGAACAGGTTCAGGCCAGCGCCCACCGTGACCGTGGTGCCGGCCGCGATCGTGATCGTGCCGCCGCGGATCTCGACCGCGTTCAGGGTGTGGGAGCCGGTGATCGTGCCGCCGGCGAACGAGACCGTGCTGCCGGCCACGTTCAGCCCGCCGGGGGCGGCGGTGTAGGTCCAGTTGTCGGTCGTGCGCAGGGTGCCGGCCAGGGTCAGGGCCCCCGACGGCTTGTTGATGACCACCCCTGGCAGGTCCCCGCTGCCCACCGCGTGGTTGCCGGTCATCGTCTGGGCGCCGCTGCCACTCACGAGCAGGATGCCGGTGCTGTTGCCGGTGAAGCCGGCCTGGACGTCGATGTTGCCCGTCGCGGCCAGGGTCCCGGTGTTGACCACCCCGCTGAACAGGTTCAGGCCAGCGCCCACCGTGACCGTGGTGCCGGCCGCGATGGTGATCGTGCCGCCGCGGATCTCGACCGCGTTCAGGGTGTGGGAGCCGGTGATCGTGCCGCCGGCGAACGAGACCGTGCTGCCGGCCACGTTCAGCCCGCCGGGGGCGGCGGTGTAGGTCCAGTTGTCGGTCGTGCGCAGGGTGCCGGCCAGGGTCAGGGCCCCCGACGGCTTGTTGATGACCACCCCTGGCAGGTCCCCGCTGCCCACCGCGTGGTTGCCGGTCATCGTCTGGGCGCCGCTGCCACTCACGAGCAGGATGCCGGTGCTGTTGCCGGTGAAGCCGGCCTGGACGTCGATGTTGCCCATCGCGGCCAGGGTCCCGGTGTTGACCACCCCGCTGAACAGGTTCAGGCCAGCGCCCACCGTGACCGTGGTGCCGGCCGCGATCGTGATCGTGCCGCCGCGGATCTCGACCGCGTTCAGGGTGTGGGAGCCGGTGATCGTGCCGCCGGCGAACGAGACCGTGCTGCCGGCCACGTTCAGCCCGCCGGGGGCGGCGGTGTAGGTCCAGTTGTCGGTCGTGCGCAGGGTGCCGGCCAGGGTCAGGGCCCCCGACGGCTTGTTGATGACCACCCCCGGCAGGTCCCCGCTGCCCACCGCGTGGTTGCCGGTCATCGTCTGGGCGCCGCTGCCACTCACGAGCAGGATGCCGGTGCTGTTGCCGGTGAAGCCGGCCTGGACGTCGATGTTGCCCATCGCGGCCAGGGTCCCGGTGTTGACCACCCCGCCGGCGAGGTTGAGCGTGCCAGCCACGTTCAGGGTGTCTCCGGCAGCAATCGTCTTCGTGCCGGACAGGAAGGACGCGTTGTTCAGGGCGATGCTGGTCGGAACGTCGATCGTGACGTTGCCGGTCGAGAAGGCCACCGTCCCGTTGTTGTGCGCGAAGGATCCGCCGCTCATCGTGAACGCGCCGGTCACGGTGAGCGTGGCGGCGGTGCTGCTGAAGGTGGCGCCGGGATTGAGCGTGAACGATCCAACCGAGATGGCCGTCGTCCCGCCGGCGAACGACCCGGCTGACTGGCTGTACGAGGACGTCACGGTCAGGTTGACCCCGGGCATCTGGGTGATCGTCCCGCCATAGCCGGCATTCACCTGCACGATCGCCACGGTCACCGCGACGTTGATGTCCGCGTTCTTCGAGCTCGTCCCGTCGAAGATCACCGTGTCGCCGGCGACCGGCAGCGTGTTGGCCGACCAGTTGAGCGGGTCGTTCCACAGGGTGGTCGGCCCTCCACCGTCCCACGTCCGGGTGGCGGCCTTGACCGTGGGCGGCAGCGCCACGCTGCCCAGCACGGCGAAGGTGAGAAGCAGGGGTAGGGCGAACGGGGCGAGCCAGAGCATGGCTCGTCGGAAGCGCGAGCTATTCGCTACGAGGTGAGAGTCGATGAGCTTGGAACCCGATTCGTCCGCCCCGGTTATTGACGTCCCCCGCGGAACACGGATCCCATTCGTTTCCGTCCGCCGAACGGAAACGTCCCTATCGATGGGTTATCCAGTGCTGGACGATAGCAGAGCAGATGGGGCCCAGGACCCTCCATGGCCCAACCGGCACGCGTGGGCCGGTACTTCCGGCGGGCGCAGCGCCGATGCACGCGGCTCGGCTGCCGCCGCAGAGGAATGCCGCTAGGCGATGACGCCGTCCGCGCGGAGCCTCTGGATCTCCCCGGCGGTGACACCGACCTCGGCCAGGATCTCGTCGGTGTGCTCTCCGAGGCGGGGCGGCGGCCGGTGGATCGGGAGCCGCTGACCGTCGACCCGGATGGGGGACGCGGGGAGCTGCACGCCGCCCACGGTCGAGATCCAGTTCGGCTCCACCGAGCGCATGGCGGCGGCCGCCTCCGTCACGGTATGGACCGGACCGCCGGGGATGTCGTTGGCGACCATCGCCGCCACCAGCTCGTCGCGTTGCCAGTCCGCGATCCGCGGCGTGAGCGTCGCCAGCACCTCGTCGCGGTGCTGGATGCGGTCCGGGTTGGTCCCCCACTCCGGGCGCGGCTCCACCCCGAGCAGCGCGCAGAGCCGGGCAAACTGGCCGTCGTTGCCGACCGCGACGACGACGTGCCCGCCGCGAGCGGCGAAGACCTGGTACGGGACGATGTCCGGGTGGCCACTCCCCCATCGCCGCGGCTCCTCCCCGGTGGCCAGGTGGTAGCCGAGCACGTTGGCGAGGCCCGCCACGGCCGCCTCCACCAGGCTGACCGATGCCGACGGCGCGGACCCGCCCCGCTCGCGGGCGGTGAGGCCGGCCAGGCCCGCGATGGCCGCCTCCAGGCCGGCGAGCAGGTCCAGGAGCCCGACCCCGATCTTCACCGGCGCGCCCTCGGGCTCGCCGGTCACCGCCATCTGGCCGCTCCACGCCTGGGCCACGAGGTCATAGGCCGGGCGCTCGGCGAGCTCCCCGTCGCCGGGGAAGCCGCGCACCACCGACACCACCAGCCGCGGGTGCCGCTCGCGGAGGACCGACGGCGCCAGGCCGAGGCGGTCCGCCACCGAAGGCAGGTAGTTGTGCATGAGCAGGTCGGCCCGCGCGGCCAATCGGTGCAGGATCTCGCGCCCGGCATCGGTCTTCAGGTCGACCACGATGCTGCGCTTGTTGCGGTTGACGGCCGCGAAATAGGCGCTCAGCCCGTCGTGCGGGTCACCCCAGAACGGTGGGCCCCAGCCCCGTGTCTCGTCGCCGGTGGGCGGCTCGAGCTTCCACACCTCGGCGCCGAGGTCGGCCAGCAGCATGGTGGCGTGGGGGCCGGCGAAGACCCTCGAGCAGTCGAGGATGGTGACGCCCGCCAGCGGCAGGCGTTCGGTCACGGGGTCGAGGCCGGGGAGGAGGTCGAGGCCGGAGTCGTCGCCGGGGCCGGCGGTCTGGTGGCCGGGCCTTCGTACAGCCCCAGCCTGGCCACCGCGCGCTGGACCCAGGCCGGCGCCCACCAGTTCAGCCGGCCCATGACCCGCATGAACGCGGGCACCAGGACGCCACGCACGATGGTGGCGTCGATGAGGACGGCGAGGGCCATCGAGAAGCCGATGGCCTTCAGGAAGAGGACCTCCGACATGGCGAAGGCGGAGAAGACGACGACCATGATCAGCGCGGCGCCGGTGATGATGCCGCCGGTGATCCCGATCCCCTCCGCCACCGAGCGGGTGTTGTCGCCGGTCGCCACCCATCGTTCGCGGATGCGGGACAGGAGCAGGACCTCGTAGTCCATCGACAGCCCGAACAGGATGGCGAACATCAGGATCGGCAGCCACGCCCCGAGCGAGCCGGTGGCCTCGAAGTTCAGCAGGCCGGACAGGTTTCCCTCCTGGAAGACCCAGACCAGGGCCCCGAAGCTGGCGGTGATCGAGACGAGGCTCATGACCACCGCCTTGACCGGCAGGAAGACCGATCCAAAGGTCAGGAACAGGACGACCGCGGTGACCGCGATGACGATGGCGACTGCCACCGGCACGCTGGCCCGGAAGCTGTCCATGAAGTCCGCCGAGCGGGCGGCCAGCCCGGTCACGCCGACCGTCGACCCCGGCGGTTGCTCCGCGTCGCGCACCTCGGCCACCAGGCCGCGGCCGGCCTCCGAGTCGGGCAGCAGGCCGGAGAAGATCGTGACCCGGGTCGTGTCGCCGGCCACCGTCTGGCCCACCCAGTCGTCGAATCCCTCGGGCCAGGCCTCGGGCATCGACAGCAAGGCGAGGTACTGGTCGGCGGCAACGCCGGGCGGAGGATCGAGGACGCTGTCGACCTCCTCGATGTCGTGGAGCGCGGCGACCTCGTCGACGTAGGCCTGCAGGTCGGCCAGGCGTTCGGGGGTCAGCCCGCCATCGGCCAGGTCGGTGACCCCGTCGTAGGTGACCGCGGCCAGCATCGGGTCGGTGTCTCCCCCGGGGAACTCGTCGCTGAGGACCGTGAACCCCTCCTTGGCCGGCGTGTCCGGCAGGTCGTCGAGGTTGCCGCCGGTCGACAGCTCGATGCGGAGGAACGGCGTGCCGGCGAGGAGGAGCAGGACGAGGATCGGGGCGCCGATCAGCAACGGGTGGCGCATGACCCGGGCCGCGACCCGCGACCAGAAGCCGTGGCCGTGCCGTTGCTCGGCCTCGACCGGGTCGACCTCCACGAAGCGGAGGCGGCGCGGCACGGGCACCTTCAGTCGGTTGACACGATGGCCGAGCAGCGCGAGCAGGGCCGGCAGGACGGTGAGCCCGAAGAGCATGGTGGCGAGCACCACGACCACGCCACCGATGCCCATCGAGCGCAGGGCATCGGCCTCGAACACGATCAGCGCGGCCAGCCCGATGGCCACCGCCACTCCGGAGACCGCCACCGCCTTGCCGACGGTGGCCATCGTCCGTTCGACGGCCGTGTCGACCGGGTGGTGGAGCAGCTCCTCGCGGAAGCGGCTGACGAGGAACAGCGAGTAGTCGATCGCCAGCGCGAGGCCGATCATGGTCGCCAGGTTGGTGACGAAGATCGACATGTCGGCCTCGTTCGCCAGCAGGCCGATGATCGCGAAGGTCGACGCCAGCGAGAACCCGGCGATCAGCAGCGGCAGCCCGGCGCCGACCAGGGTCCCGAACACGACCAGCAGGATCGCCCCAGCGATCGGGAGGCTGATGAGCTCCGCCTGGCGCAGGTCCTCCTCGATGACCGCGTTGAACTCCTCGTACACGACCGGCACGCCGGTGACCCACATCTCCTCGACCGTGGCCGGCTGCTCGACCAGGCTCACGAGCCGGCTGGAGTCCTCGACCGCCTCCTCGTCGGGTGAGTTCAGCCGCACCAGGGCGAACGTGGTCGCCCCGTCGAAGGAGAGGAATCGGGGGTCGCCGTTGTCGGCGTAGGTGATGATCTCGTCCACCGCTGGATCGTCCGCCAGCGGCGCCACCGCCTCGTCCACGACGTCCTGGAACGCCGGGGATGCCGCGTCCCCATCCGGGTCGCGGAGGATGACGAAGATGGCGGTGGCCTGCTCCCCGAAGCGGTCGGCCAGCAGCTGTTCGGTGGCCGCCGACTCCGAGCCCTCGATCTGCCAGCCACCCTGCGACAGCTCGCCGCCGGCCTGGCTGACCCAGACCGTCAGACCGATGACGACGGCCAGGCCGATGGGTGGGATCCAGCGTCGGAAGCGGTAGTCGAAGCGACCGAGGGCGGCGAACATCGCCGTGACTCTAGCCGACGCCGCCGAAGCACGCCGGAACGGCTTCTGACCCGCCTATCATCGCCGTCCATGAGCCGAGCCCACCCGGCGTGACCGCCCTGGCGCCCGCCACCTGGTGGCGTGGCCTCGGGAGCCTGACCCGGTCCGGCAGCGCCGTCGAAGGGCTGTCCTGGGCGCTGTACGACTTCGCGAACACGATCTTCTCGTTCGCCATCGTCAGCTTCGCGATGGGCCCGTGGACGGTCCGCGCGTTCCAGGAAATGCTCGGCCCGGTCCAGGGCGAGGCCACCGGCACGCTGGCCTTCACGGTGGCCGGCAGCGTATCGGTCCTGCTCAATGCGCTGGTGTCACCGGCGCTCGGCGCGGTGAGTGACCGAACCGGCGGCCGCATGCGCTACCTGTTGGTGTTCACGGTCATCTGCGTGATCCCCACCGCGCTCATCGGCTTCGTGAACATCTGGATCGGTCTGCTCGCCTTCGCGATCGCGAACTTTGCCTTCCAGGCCGCGCTCATCTACTACGACGCGATCCTGCCGGACGTCGCCCTCCCCGAGAAGCGCGGCCGGCTGTCGGGAATCGGGGTCGGCCTCGGCTACATGGGGACCATCGTGTCGGGGCTCCTCCTCCGGTTCACGACCGATGACGAGGGTCTCATCACGGCGGCCAGCTTCCTCCTCGTCGCGTCCCTGTTCGCGGTGTTCGCGATCCCGATCTTCCTCGTCGTCCGCGAGCGGCCCCGGACCGATACCGTGCCGTTCCGGGTGATGGACGCCATCGGCTCCTGGCGCCAGCTCGGGATCACCTGGCAGCACGCCGGGGAGCAGCCGGGCCTCCGCCGCTTCATCGTCGGCCGATTCTTCTACTCGGACGGGGTGAACACCGCGATCGCGGTCATGAGCCTGTTCACCATCAATGCCGTCGGCTTCACCGAGGGTGAAGCGCTCTACGTCCTGCTCGGCCTGACCGTGGTGGCGGTCATCGCCTCGTTCGGCTGGGGGTACCTGGCCGACCGGTGGGGGCCGAAACGTACCCTCCTGGTCGTGCTTGCGTCCTGGGTGCTCGGTCTGCTCATCATTGGTCTGGTGCCAGACAAGGCGGTCTTCCTGCTGGCGGGCGCGATCCTCGGCTCGGGTCTCGGTGGCACCGCGGTGACCGATCGGCTCCTGCTCCTTCGGCTCACCCCGGCCCACCAGGTGGGCGAGATGTTCGGCCTGTTCGGGCTGGCCGGAAAGTTCAGCGCGGTCATCGGACCGATCGCCTTCGGCGTGATCGTGTTCCTGCTGCTCGAGCCCCTCGGCACGGTGGCCTACCAGGTCGCGATCCTGTCGCTGCTGATCCTGATGGTGATCGGCTACTGGATCGTGCGCGGCGTGCCCGAGCCGCCGCCCGAGCGGGCCGAGGAAGCCGCGGCCGTGCTCGCCGGGCCGCCCGGGGTGTCATGACCCTGGTCGTGGCGCACCGGGGCGCCTCGCAGGCGGCCCCGGAGAACACGCTCGAAGCCTTTCGGCTGGCGGCGGAGGCGGGGGCGGACGCGATCGAGGTCGACGTCCACCTCACCGCCGACGGCGAGCTCGCGATCGTCCACGACCCGACGCTGGATCGGACCACCGACCGCACGACCTCGGTCGCGGCCGCGACGATGGCCGACATCCGGTCGGCAGACGCGGGCTGGGCCTTCGCCGGCCCCGACGGTGACTACCCGTTTCGCGGCGCGGGCCTGACCGTCCCCACCCTGCCCGAGGTGGTGGAGTGGCTGCCGGCGGGTGTCGGCCTGGCGGTCGAGATCAAGGCCGCGGCCGCGGCTGACGGAGTCGTGGCCGCGCTCGCCGGATCCGCCGTCCGCGAGGCAGGGCGCGGTCACCGTCATGAGCTTCCTGGAAGCGGCCATCGAGCGGGTCCGCGAGCTCGCGCCCGACCTGCCGACCGGGCTGCTCCTGGTCCCGGGCGACGTCTTCGAGCGGGGCCTGCGCTGGGTCGTGGAGCACGGGCACGCGGCGGTCATGCCGTACGACCCGGACCTCGGCGCCGACCCGTCGGCCAACGTCGAGCTGGCGGTCGCGTTTGGGGCGCGGGTCGGGTGCTACGTGGTGAACGAGCCCGAGCGCATGCAGCAGCTCGCGGCCGCCGGCCTGTGGGGCTTCGTCACCGACATTCCGGACGTGGCGAGAGCCGCGCTCGGCCCTCGCCCCTCCGGCTAGGCGTCAGCCGGTCGCCGCGCCCACCAGGTCGCCGAGCGCGCTCTTCGCGGCCTCGACGTTGTCGACGCCGAGCAGGACGCCGACCTTGCCTCCCTGCATCCCGATCGGGACGATCGCCTCGATGTTGACCCCCGCGTCGCCCAGGCGCCGGGCGGCATCGGCCAGGGTGCCCGGCCGATCCTCGAGCCAGGCCGAGACGACGTCGGCTTCGCGGAAGCTGGCGCCGATGCCCTGAAGGGCGGAGCGGGCGCTGTCGTCGTCATTGACCTGGATGGCGATCACCCCGCTGTCGCCGGATCCCCCGCCGCCGATGGTGGTGACGTTCACGCCCCGCTGGGCGACGGCGTCCAGGACCGACGCGAGCGCGCCGGGCTGGTTGGCGGGGGTGATGATGAACAGGTGCATGGCACTCCTCCTACGGCTCATGCGGTGGCTGGAATTGACCGGCAGCCTACACCCGCCCCGCAGCGCCGTCGATCGCCTGGAACGTGGCCCACGCCCATGCGGCCCGCTAGGCTCCGCCCATGACCTACAGCATCGTCGCCCGCGACCCCGCCACCGCGAGGTTGGGGGTCGCCGTCCAGTCCCACTACCTCGGGGTCGGGCCGGTCGTGCCGTGGCTCGAGCCGGGCGTCGGTGCCATCGCCACCCAGGCCCGGGTGGACATCGCGTTCGGGCCGATCGGGCTCGAGCTGCTGCGCAACGGCCGCGGCGCGGAGCAGGTGGTCGCCGCCCTGCTGGCCAGCGACGCGACGCCGGAGGTCCGCCAGATCGGCGTGGTGGACACGCTGGGCCAGGCGGCCGCGTACACCGGGACGGAGACGATTCCCGCCGCCGGCCACCTGGTCGGTGACGGCTTCACGGTCCAGGGCAACCTGCTCGAGCGCGACACGTGCTGGCCGGCGATGGCCCGCGCCTACGAAGCGGCGCTGGCCGAGGACCTGCCCTTCAGCGAGCGCCTGCTCCGGGCGCTCGAGGCGGCCGAGGCCGAGGGTGGCGACGTCCGCGGACGCCAGAGCAGCGCGATCGTCATCGTCGAGGGCGCCCTCCAGCCGAACGCGTGGAAGGGCCGCGTCCTGGACGCGCGGGTGGACGACCACCCGGACCCGGTGCCCGAGCTCCGGCGCATCGTCAACCTGTACGAGGCCTACGCCCTGTTCGACCCCGACCAGACCGATCTCGGCGAGGCGGAGGCGTACGCCGAGGCCCGCCGGCGGGCGCCGGAGGCCATGGAGCTGGTGTTCTGGATGGGGATCGAGCACGCCAAGCGGGGCGAGATCGCCGAGGCGCGCCGCGAGCTGGCGATCGCCTTCGCCGCGGACGCGCGCTGGCGGACCACCCTCCAGCACCTGGCCGATGCCAACCGGGAGGGCATGAGCCCCGAGCTCGCCGCCCAGCTCGGGGACTAGCGCTCAGGCGCCGGCAGGCGCCATCGGTCTGTCCGGTTCTCCGGGGTCGCTACCAGTTGGTGGCGGTGGTGGCGACGTGCTCGCCGACCGACTCCAGCCATCGCTCGGCGTCGATCGCGGCCTTGCAGCCTTCGCCGGCGGCGGTCACGGCCTGGCGGTACCGATGGTCGTGGACGTCACCGGCCACGAACACGCCCTCGATGTTGGTGCTCGTCTCGCCCGGACCGCGCCCCGCCACCTCGCAGTAGCCGCGGGCGTCGAGGTCGAGCTGGCCGACGAACAGGTCGGTGTTCGGCTTGTAGCCGATGGCGATGAACAGGCCCTGGGCGTCGAGCATCTCCTCCTCGCCGCTGGCCGTGTCCTTCAGGCGCAGCTGGTTGACCGTCGTGTCGCCCATGACCTCGGCCACCTCGCGGTTCCAGCGGACCTCGATCTTCGGGTGGGCGAACGCCCGGTCCTGCATGATCTTCGAGCCGCGGAACTCGTCGCGCCGGACGAGGATGGTCACCTTGTTCGCGAACTTGGTCAGGAACAGCGCCTCCTCGAGCGCGGTGTCACCGCCGCCGACGACGGCCACCTCGCGGTCGCGGAAGAAGAACCCGTCACAGGTGGCGCACGCGCTCACCCCGCGACCGCGGTACTCCTCCTCGGACTCGAGGCCCAGCCACAGGGCACTGGCCCCGGTGGCCACGATCACCGCGTCGGCGAGGTACCGCTGGTCGCGGACCCACAGCTTGAACGGTCGCTCGCTGAAGTCGACCTTGGTCACGTCTTCCTCGACCAGGTGCGCCCCAAACCGCTCGGCCTGGCGACGGAAGAGGTCCATGAGCTCCGGCCCGAGGATGCCGTCCGGGAAGCCGGGATAGTTCTCGACGTCGGACGTGATCATCAGCTGGCCCAACGGGGCGTTGCCGGCGAACACGAGCGGCGCGAGATTCGCGCGGGCCGCGTAGAGCGCCGCGGTCAGGCCGGCGGGGCCCGAACCGATGATGGCGAGCTTGGGGTGAGAGAGGTCCACCGCCGGCGTCTGGCCGTTGGTGGAGATGGAATCGGTGGTCATGTCCTCGGGTCGCAGTCTAGCCCGCGCCTCATGCGCGGAACCGGTGTCAGCGTATCAGTAGTTGCGCAAGTACGCAAGTAAGAACGGGCGTGGAACGATCGGTCCCCGGCCGCCATCGGTACACTCGACCGCGAACCATGCCCGATCCTTTCGGCGCGGCGCCCCGCCGCGCGACGCCCACCGTCGACGTCGGCGGTGTCCTCGTCGGATCGGACCACCCGATCGTGGTCCAGTCGATGACGAACACCGACACCGCCGATGCGGACGCGACTGCCATCCAGGTCGCCCAGCTGGCGCACGCCGGCTCCGAGCTGGTGCGGGTGACGGTCAACACCGATGACGCGGCGAAGGCGGTCCCGGTCATTCGCGACAAGCTCGACAAGCTCGGCGTGGGTGTGCCGCTCATCGGTGACTTCCACTACAACGGGCACCTCCTCCTGACGAAGTACCCCGACTGCGCGGCCGCGCTGGCGAAGTACCGGATCAACCCGGGCAACGTGGGCACCAAGCGACGCGACGAGCAGTTCCGCACGATCATCGAGGTCGCCATCGCCAACGATCGGCCGGTGCGGATCGGGGTGAACTGGGGGTCCCTGGACCAGCAGCTGCTGACCGAGCTGATGGACGCCAATGCCGCGAGCCCGGAGCCCCGGGACAGCCGGGACGTGATGATCGAGGCCATGCTCGAGTCGGCCCTCCGCTCGGCGGCGCTGGCCGAGGAGACGGGGCTCGGCCACGACCGGATCATCATCAGCGCCAAGGTCAGCGGCGTCCCGGACCTGGTCGAGATCTACCGGCTCCTGGCGGCGCGCTGCGACTACCCCCTGCACCTGGGCCTGACCGAGGCGGGCATGGGGGCGCGGGGGATCATCGGCTCCACCGCCGGGCTGGCCATCCTGCTCGAGGAGGGGATCGGCGACACGATCCGGGTCAGCCTGACTCCCGCCCCGGGCGGCGACCGGACCGAGGAGGTCCAGGTGGCCCAGCAGGTGCTCCAGTCGCTCGGCCTTCGCTCGTTCGTGCCCCAGGTGTCGGCCTGCCCGGGCTGCGGTCGGACGACCTCGACCTTCTTCCAGGAGATGGCGCGCGACATCCAGGCCCATCTCCGCGACCAGATGCCGGTCTGGAAGGCCGCCCACCCCGGCGTCGAGGACCTGCGGGTGGCGGTCATGGGCTGTGTGGTCAACGGCCCGGGCGAGAGCCGTCACGCGGACATCGGGATCAGCCTGCCGGGCACGTTCGAGGAGCCGGTGGCCCCGGTCTACGTGGACGGCGCCCTGCGCACGACCCTGCGCGGCGACGACATCGTCCCCCGCTTCCTCCAGATCCTCGACGAGTACGTCGCCGCCCGGTACCCCGGAGTCGCCACCTCGGCCTAAGTGCAGATCGAGACCGCGGCCGGCTTCCCGACCTGCCGTCCCGGCTCGAGGGCTCCTCCGCTCGACTGGTTCTGGCTCGGCTGGGCGGTACCGTCCTCGAGGATATCGATCACCGCGATGAGGTCCGTCTGACCGTCCTGGGGCACGCCCTCGGGCAGCTCGTCGGAGATCATCACCGGCACCCCGTCAACCAGGATCTCGAACGGCACCGTCAAGGTGTAGTCCACGATGATCGCGGTGCACGATTCGGCGGTCTCGCCGTCCTCGCTGCTGGGCAGCGGCGCCCCACCGGAGTAGCTCAGGGTGTGCGGATCGGTGTGGGCGTTGATCATCAGCACCCGCAGGACGTAGCCGGTGTCGCCGTCACCTCCCCCGCCGCCCCCGCCGTCCCCGCTGACGCATGCGGTCATCAGCAGCGCAAGGGCCGTGGCCACCGCCACGGGAGTGACCAGTCGGCGCGGGCGGCGCCGAACGACGGGTGGGCGCATCCGGATCTCCTCTCCTACGCGCCGTCGACGACGGCTGCCGCGCATCCTACCGAGTCCGATACCCCGTGGCGAGGGTTTCTTCCGGCCCCTACGAGCCCGCGCCGGCGGTCGCCATCAGCGTCCACAGGGCGAGTGCGGCGAAGGCGATGACGAGGACGCCGAGGGCCAGCGGGAACAGGCCGGTGGTGACGTTCTGCCGCGGCCGCGGCGCGGGAGCGGGCTCGACCGCGGCGTCGGGGATGGCGGGGACGGCGGATTGCTCGGTGGTGGCGGGAAGGTTGGCGTCCATCCGGTTCGTCACTCCTCGTCTGTCGCGGCGCCGAACAGTCCGTCGAGCTCGAGCCTCCAGCTCGTCCGCGGAATACGGCCCGATCTGGCGGCTGACGACGCGCCCGTCGGATCCGATCAGCCAACTCTCCGGCGGCCCGTACACGCCGTAGGCCCGGGCCACCGCCTCGCCGGGATCCATCACCAGCGGCCAGTCGGCCCCGAGCTGCTCGGCGAAGGCGCGAGCCGCCTCGGAGCGGTCACGGTACACGATCCCGACCACGGCCAGCCCGTCGTCGGCGTGCGCCTCCAGCGCCGCGTCGAAGAGCGGGAACTCCTCGACACAGGGCAGGCACCACGAGGCCCAGAAGTTGAGCAGGACCGGCTGTCCGGCGTAGTCGTCGAGCCGCACCGGACGACCGTCGAGGTCGGCCAGGGCGAAGTCCGGCGCGCGGTCCCCGACGCGCAGGGCCGGGGTCAGCAGGCCCGCACCGCCGCCCGAGACCAGCAGCAGGACGACGACCAACCCCAGGGGGATCAGCGCGGCAACGGCCAGCCACCAGCGCGGCAGACGGGTCAGATCGATCTGGCGGATGTGCCCGGCCTCAGTGGTGGGTCGCGCCCTCGTCGTGCGACCCCTGCTCGGTGTCGCGCCACTCGCGGCCGGCCACCCGCACCGAGAGGACGGCAGAGACGACGATCAAGGCGAAGCCTGGGATGGCGAACAGCCAGTTCAACAGCTGGTCCTCGGGCTTGAAAGCCAGGCCCGCGCCGACGAGGCCGCCGGCCACCGCCCACAGGATTGGCAGCCAGCTGCCGGGCGGGACGTGGACGCCCGGCGGCGGATGGAGTGGCCCACCAGCGCGGCCGCGAGCCGCGCCGGCCACGACCGCGGCCACGGCCACGACTGCCAGGGCGAGGAGGGCGTAGCCGATCAGCTGGTCGTTCATCGGTCGGTCAGCCGAGGACGTACAGGGTCGTGAACAGGGCGATCCAGACGGCGTCCACGAAGTGCCAGTAGTAGCTCACCGCTTCGACAGCCACGTGGTTGCGGGCCGAGAACTGCCCGGCGCCGGCCCGGACGGCGAGGATGGTGAGGCCGACCACGCCGCCGAAGACGTGCGCGCCGTGGAAGCCGGTCAGGGTGTAGAAGACCGTCCCGAACACGCCGTCGGAGATCCCGAAGCCCAGCGTGGTGTAGTCGATCACCTGTCCGATGAGGAACACGATGCCGAGGCCGAGGGTGATGAGCAGCCACATGCGGAGTCGGCCGGAGTTGCCGCGGGCGATGGCTCGCACGCCGAAATGCATCGTGAAGCTGGAGATCGAGCAGGATGATCGTGATCGGCACCGGAAGCGGGAAGAACTCCAGCTCCGGGGCCGGTGGCGGGGGTCCCCACTCGCCGGCGAACGAGGCGCGGGCCGAGAAGTAGGTGGCGAACAGGCCGCCGAAGAACATCACCTCCGAGCTGATGAACAGCAGCATCCCGACCAGCGGGATCGGGAACCCACCCTGGCGGCGGGTCGGTGCCTGGGCGGCGGACGCGTGGGTGCTCATCGGTCCGAACCCTCCGAGGTGGTGGCCGGTTTCGCATGGGCCAGCTCGGGGTGGAACATCGGGTCATCGCGGTGCCGGAGGTCGAAGACCGGCCGCTCGCTGCGGATCGGCGGCAGGCTGTCGAAGTTGTAGGTCGGCGGTGGCGAGGTGGTGGCCCACTCCAGGGTGTTGCCCTCCCACGGGTCGTCGCCCGCCTTCGGCCCGTTCATCAGCGAGGTGACGACGTTCACGACGAACGGCACCATCGACGCCGCGATCAGGAACGCGCCCACCGTCGAGATGAGGTTCATCTCGGTCCAGCCCGCATCGGCCGCGTAGTCGGCCACCCGGCGGGGCATGCCCTGGATGCCGAGCATGTGCTGGACGAAGAACGTCGCGTTGAACCCGACGAACAGCATCGCGAAATGGATCTTGCCCAGCGTCTCGTTCAGGAGGCGGCCGCTCATCTTCGGGAACCAGTAGTACGTCGCCGCAAAGACGCCCATCGCCGCGCCCCCGAAGAACACGTAGTGCAGGTGGGCGACCACGAAGTACGTGTCCTGGAGGTGGAAGTCGACCGGGGCCGAGGCCAGCATCACCCCGCTGATGCCGCCGATCAGGAACATGCTGACGATGCCGAGCCCGAACAGCATGGCGGTCGTGAACACCAGGGACCCGCGCCACAGGGTGGCCAGCCAGTTGAACATCTTCACCCCGGTCGGGATCGCGATCAGGGCGGTCATGAACGTGAAGAACGGGAGGAACACCACGCCGGTGGTGAACATGTGGTGGGCCCAGACGCTGAATGAGAGCAGACCGATGCCGATGGTGGCCCACACGAAGGCGTGATACCCGAACAGCGGCTTGCGGCTGAACGTCGGCAGCACCTCGCTCACGACGCCGAGCGCCGGCAGGATGACGATGTAGACCTCCGGGTGGCCGAAGAACCAGAACAGGTGCTGCCACAGGACCGGGTCGCCACCGACCGATGGGTCGAAGAACGACCCACCGTAGTTGCGGTCGATGAACAGGGCGATCAGGGCGGCGGTGATGACCGGGGTGGCGAGCAGGATGAGTGACTGGGTGACGAGCACGGTCCACACGAAGATCGGCATCCGGAACAGGGTCATCCCCGGGGCCCGCATCTTGAAGATGGTGGTCAGGAAGTTGACCGATCCGAGGATGGACGCGGTGCCGACCACCGCCAGGCCCATGATCCACAGGTCGGTGCCGTCGCCCGGCGAGAAGTTCTCCTGGGTCAGCGGGTTGTAGCCGGTCCAGCCGCCCGCCGCGGCGCCGCCGACCAGGTAGCCGGAGATGATCAGCAGCCCGCCGAGCGGCAGCATCCAGAACGACAGGGCGTTGATCCTCGGGAAGGCCATGTCCGGCGCGCCGAGCATGAGCGGGACGACGTAGTTCCCGAACCCGGAGAAGATCGGGACGATGAACAGGAAGATCATCAACGTCCCGTGCATCGTGAACGACTGGTTGAACGTGCTCTCGTCGACGAACTGGAGGCCCGGGACAGCGAGCTCGCTGCGGATCACCAGCGCCAGCAGCCCGGCGAAGAAGAAGAAGACGAACGAGTTGACGATGTACAGGACGCCGATCTTCTTGTGGTCGACCGTGGTCAGCCAGTCAAGGACCCACGAACGCTCGTAGGCCGCCTTGCCCTCGGGTGCCAGGGTGGTCGTCGCCATCGGTGTCGGTGCTGCTCCTAGTTCGCGGTCAGGGTACCGGTCATCTGCGGGATCGGGTGGAAGTCGCAGATGTAGAGGTACTCCCCCGGCTCGAGCGCCGGGATGAGGTAATCGATGGTCGCGTCCGGGCCGGTGACCTCGGGCCCCTCGAAGATCGTGGTGTCGTCGTCATAGACGGAAACGTTGTGGACGACATCCTCGAGGTTGGTGAAGCGGATCACGAACGGCTCGCCGGCGGGCACTTCCAGGTCGAGGCGGTCGAAGGCGATGTCCTCGGCGCTGAGCTCCACGACGTGGATGTCCGGCGGGATGGACGGTTCCGGCGGCGGGGGCGTCGCGGCGGACGCTTCCTCCAGCCAGGTCGCGAACTCGGCCGGCGGCATCGCCTGCACGGTGAAGGTCATGTCGGCGTGCAGATCGCCGCAGAACTCCGCGCATTGGCCGCGGTAGGTGCCCGGCTCGGTGACGGTGAACTCCAGCTCGTTCGGCCGCTGGTCCTGGCCGAATGGAATGACATCCATCTTCGTCAGGAACGCCGGCACGAAGAACGAATGGATGACGTCGTCGCTGCGGAGGATCAGCCGGATTGGTTGGCCAACTGGAACGACCATCGCCGGCGGGTCCGGCGGGTCGGCGACCACGGTGTAGCCGTTGTCGTAGCGGAACGACCACGAGAACTGCTGGCCCTCGACCTCGATCACCAGCGCGTCGTCGCTTCGGGCGCTGATGTTGCCCAGGGTGATCATGCTGGTCACGAAGAGGATGAGCACGATGATGGTCGGGATCACCGTCCACACGATCTCGACCTTCCTGTTGCCGTGGTGCTGGACCGGCAGCCGGTCGTCGCGCCGGCGGTAGCGGAAGACGGCGTACAGCAGGAAGCCCTCCACCCCGATGAAGACCACCGCGCCGAGGAAGAAGATGACCAGGAACAGGGTCCGGACTTCGTCGGCCTCGGTCGTCGCCGGCTCGGGCGGGAAGATGCAGCCCGCCAGCAGCAGCGACGGCAGCGCGACGGCGAGCAGGCGGATCAGGGCCGTCCGCCACCGATGAGGGGTTCGTGCTCGCATCAGACCGACGAGTCGCTCCTGTATGGAAGGCGCTTCGGACCGACGCCGGGACGCGCCCCGATCAGGCCAACCGGTCGACGACGCTCGACCGCGGCACGGCGGTCATTGTACCGATGTCAGAGCGGGGCGGGACCGCAGTCGAGGGTCTCGTCGGGGAGCAGCGGGCGCGGGGTCACGCGGTACTCGTGGCCGCCGTGGAGCCAGCGCGTCGCCTGGGTCGCGTCCTGCAGGGCCGCGTACCAGGTGGCGGCCTCCTCGCCCATGACCAGCCCGCACCGAACGCCCTGGACCGAGCTCAGCTCGCCGAGCTCGTCGGGCGGCGTGCTGCCGGGCCACGGCATCGGCTCCGGATCCTCGGGCAGGGGCTCGACGTCGTCCATGTTGGAGACGAGCAGGCGGAAGGCGGTCGGGACGTAGGGCTGCCACTCGGCGTCCGCCCAGTCGTCGGCGGGGATCCACGACTCCAGGTCCAGGAGCTCGCCTTCGAGCGTGGTCAGTGCCTGGTGGGCGGCGATCTCGCTTTCCAGGACGTTGGCCGACACCTCCGGGTCCGACAGCAGGCCGAGCGCGTAGACGTCGACGAGGACCTCGCGGCTGTCGGCGCGGAGCGTGAAGACGGTGGTGTGGGCGTCGGCGACCATCTCGTTGGCCGCGGTGAACGATTGGCTCTCCTCGAACAGCCCGGTCTCGGTGACGCGCTGGATCAGCGACTGGATCCCCTCCTCGGTGAGGCGACGGACGAGGACGTTGGGCAGCGCCGGCCCGGGGTAGACCTCGGAAAATGGCCCCTGGACGATCACCCGGCCGTCACCCGCGACGGTGAACGCCGGCAGGTTGGTGAAGAGGGTCTCGTAGGGCACGAGGCCGCCGGTGTGCTCGATCCGGATGACCACCGCGTTCCCGCCAGGATGCACGACCAACCCGCCGCCGGGCGGCTGGCTCGAGAGGCTGCAACCGGTCAGCAGAACGAGAACCGCAAGGCCGGCGAGCAGCGCGCGGCCGGGTCGTGTCATGAGCGTCAGACGTCTCCTGAGTGGGTGTGGTTCCAGACCGGATGAACCAGAATGGCCCGATGAGCTCGGCCCGCATGCCGCGGTCCTCGCGCCCGGTGGGCGCCGGGCTGCTGGCCGGTGTGGGAGTGTACACCGCAGGCTTGGCGGGCCCGATGGTGGCGTTTGCCCACGGCCCGGTGCCGCCCGCCCCGACCTGGCCGGGGGTGCTGCTGGCCTGGACGTTCAACCCATTGCCCCTTGCGGCGGTCGTCGTCGCCGCGGTCGGCTATTGGTGGCTCGCCCGACGGGTGGCCCTCCGGCACCCGCGGAATCCCGTCCCGCGCTACCGCCACTGGGCCTGGGGCGGCGGGCTGGCGGCGGTGGTGATCGCGCTCCTGTCGCCGGTGGAAACCTACTCGGGCGCGCTGCTCACGGTGCACATGCTCCAGCACCTGCTCCTCCAGTTCGTCGCCGCGCCGCTCCTCCTGCTGGCGGCCCCGGTCACCCTCGTCCTGCGCGCGGTCGACCAGGACATGCGGCGGACCCTTCTCGCCGTCCTGCACAGCCGCGTCGTCCGCGTTCTCACCTTCCCGCTGCTCGCGTGGTTCCTGTTCGCGGCCGTGAACTGGGGCTGGCACTTCTCCGACCTGTACGACTACGCCCTGGAGGTCGAGTGGGTCCACGTCGTCCAGCACGCCACCCTGTTCGGGGTCGCGCTCCTGTTCTGGTTCCCGGTCATCGGCGCCGACCCGGGCCCGTGGCGTCTCCCCTACCCCGTCCGGCTGTTCTACCTGTTCCTCGCCATGCCCCAGAACTCGTTCCTCGGCGTCGCGATCATGAACGCCGCCGCGGTCCTCTACCCGCACTACGCCACTCTCCAGCGGGACTGGGGGCCGGACCCCCTGGTCGACCAGCAGGCGGCGGGGACCCTGATGTGGGTCTGGGGCGACCTCACGTTCCTGCTCGCCATGTTGCTGGTGATCGTGGCCTGGGTCCGCCAGGAGGAGCGGCGGACGGCCCGGGACGAAGCGCGGCAGGATGCGGAGACGGCCCGTCAGGCCTCGCTCGAGTCCGGCTGACCCTCAGCCGATGGCGGCCCGGACCAGGGTGTCGGCCGCGACCGCGATGAACAGCAGGGTCAGGTACAGGGTCGAGTAGCGGAACAGCCCGATGGCCGATGGCCCGGCGCCGGGTGAGCGTCGCACGCGGAGCGCCCATACGACGAAGCCCGCGCCGAGACCGATGGCGGCGACGAGGTACAGCAGGCCCATGCCGGCCGCCGGCAGCAGGACCAGGCTGACCGCCACCAGGACGAGCGAGTAGAGCAGGATCTGGCGGGCCGTCTCCACCTCGCCGCTCACCACGGGCAGCATCGGGACGCCGGCCGCCTCGTAGTCGGACCGATAGCGCAGGGCGAGGGCCCAGAAGTGGGGTGGGGTCCAGACGAAGATCACCGCGAACAGGACGAGCGCCGGCAGGCCGACGGTGTTCGTGACCGCGGCCCAGGCCACGAGGACCGGCACGCATCCGGCCGCGCCGCCGATGACGATGTTCTGCGGCGTGGACCGCTTCAGGACGGCGGTGTACACGACCGCGTAGAAGACGATCGCGCTCGCCGCCAGCAGCGCGCTGAGCAGGTTGACGGTCAGGGTCAGCCACGCGAACGAGGCGACGCTCAGGACGAGGCCGAAGATCAGCGCCGCCCGCGGGCTCACCGCGTGGCGCGGGAGCGGCCGGTTCCGGGTCCGGCGCATGCGCTCGTCGATGTCGCGGTCGAGATACTGGTTGATCGCGTTCGCGCCGCCGGCCGCCAGCGAGCCGCCGACGAGGACCGCGCCGATGAGCGGCAGCGGCGGGATGCCGCCCTGGGCCAGGACCATGGTCGGGACCGTGGTCACCAGCAGCAGCTCGATGATCCGCGGCTTCGTGAGCGCGACGTAGGCCCGCAGCACGTCGCCGCGCGGGGCGGTGGCCGGCTCGCCATCGGTGGTCGTGGCGGACGCCAGTCGGCCGAGGTAGTGCGCGGTCATGGCCAGGGTGGTGAGCACGCCGAGGACGGCGGTTCCCAGCGCGACGTGGGCGACCTGGGTCCAGGCCGCGAGCCCGGTGAGCACCTGCGCCCCGCCGACCACGATCTGGACCAGGTACAGCGTCCCGGCCGCGACGGCCAGGGTCGGGAGCGGGGCGGGCTCCCGGCCGCGACGGGAGCTGACCACCACCCCCGCGACGAGGAGGCCGACGGCCACCGTCGCCCAGCGGTGCAGGACGTGGGGCAGGACGCCCGGGTCGAGGACCGGGAAGAGGCCGCCGTCCATGAACGGCCAGTCGTCGAAGACGAGCGCGGAACCGGTGGCGGTGACATGGGCGCCGAGCAGCATCAACCCATACGTGCCCAGCGCCGACAGGGCGGCGAGGATGGTGAAGCCGCTCCAGCCGCCGGCGGCCGGGAGCGACCGCGGGTACCGGCTGCGGACCCAGACGAACAGCAGGAGCACGAACAGGGCCATCGCCGTGGCGAGATGGGCGGTGACGATCTCGCCCGACAGGTCGCTCTCGACCGTGACCTTGCCCAGCCAGGCCTGGAAGACGACCAGGCCGGCGGCGGCCACGCTGCCGACGACGAGCGCCGGGCGGTCCCGGTGGCGCAGGACGGCGACGAGGGCCAGGACCGCGACCACCGCTCCGGTCAGGGCGGCGACCGTCCGGTGGCTCCACTCGATGATGGCGTGGGGATCGTCGAGGGGCGGGATCCACGAGCCGTGACACGTCGGCCATTCCGGGCACCCGAGCCCGGAGTCGGTGGCCCGGACGATGGCGCCGACCACGACCAGCAGGAAGGTCATGGCCACGGCCAGGGCGGCGAGGGAGGTGAATCGGGACATGGCCCTCAGGGCTGGAGCCGGCGCTCGATGGGCTGGTGGCGCCGGTTCGCGGCCATGATAGTCGGGGCCCTCCGTGACGCCGGGACGTGGCGCACACCGGGCGGCAGCAGCGGGACGATCCGCCGGCTGACGGCTGCGAGGCGCTCCACGCCTCGCGCGCGGCGCCGGTTCCACGGCAGCCCGTACTGCTGCCGGATCCGCGGGTCGAGGAGGGACACCGAGGCCAGGTGGGCCGCATCCCACACGAATCGAGGCGGGAAGCGACTGGGATAGAGGATCGACGGCAGCAGGCTGCGGGCCGTGGGCCCCACCCGCACCTCCCCGCTCGCGACGAGGTCATCCATCCAGGCGCGGAGGCCGGCGAAGGTCGGCGGCAGCATGGCCTCCGGCACCCCGAGCCGGACCGCGACCTCCGCCGCCTCGAGGTGGTAGTCGTCCATCTCCTTCGAGGAGAGCGGGGCGACGAAGCGGTGATGCATGCGCAGGGCGGTGTCGACCAGGGTGGCGTGGACCCACAACAGGAGCTCCGGGTCGAGCGCGCGGTACGAGGCGCCGGTCTCCGACACCACGCCCTGGACCAGCTCGTGCACGGCGTTGATGCGCCGGATCGCCCGCTCCGCGGCGGCGCGGTCGCCGAACGCGATCGCCCAGCTGGCGCCCAGCGTCCGGCGCAGGCGCGCGAACGGATCGGCTCGGAAGTCGGAGTGGGCATCCACCCCGGCTGCGACCGCCGGGTGCGCGACCTGCATCAGCAGCGCGCAGGTGCCGCCGGCCAGCACGACGGCCTCGCGGTCGACCCGCCACGAGATGGATCCCGGCTCGAACAGGCCCGACGTCCGGCTGCGGTGGGCCGAGCCCGCCGCCCTCGGGCGCGATCGGTCAGTCGGGGAGGACGGTGATGCGGTCGCCGACACGGATGTGCCCGCCGGTCAGGACGTCGGCCCGGAGGCCGCCGCGGCCCGAGAGCCCCTCACGGACGCCGGGATGGGTAAGCGACTCGAGATGGTTGCAGGGATTGCACTCCTTGACCCCGTAGCAGACCGCGTCGCCGACCTGGAAGCGCCGGCCGACGAGTCCGGGCACGTCCACTCCGCGCACGAGGACGTTGCGGCGGGTCTGGTGCGGCTCGAGCGGAATGCCGGTCTCCGCGACCATGGCCTCGACCCCCTCGGCACCGATGAACGTGATGTGGGTGCCCGGGATGCCGAGTCCGGCCATCCGGTCTCCGACGAGGCCCTGCCCGGCCACGACCTCCGCCCCGTCGACGACCTGCATCGGCTCCCCCCGGTCGCCGTGGAGGTGAATGCCCTCCACCACGCCGTCGCCGGCTCCGGGCTCCACCCCGGCCGCGGTCAGCTCAGCCACGGCAGGCTGACCGGGAAGATGATGTTCAGCAGCAGGCCGATGATCAGGGTCGCGCCGGCGCGCCGGGTATGGAGGAAGGCCCCACCCACGAACCACAGCGGCCAGCCGACGTACGCATTCGGCGGTGTTTCCGGCTTCGGCTGCGAGAACTGGCCGAGGACCTGCACCAGGCGCGGGATGGCCAGCACCACCAGCGCCACCCATGGACCGATCCAGCCCACCAGCGCCGAACCGATGACGATGGGGTAGAACGCGATCATCAGGGCGGAGGCCACGAGCCGCGCGTTCCGCTCGCCGAGGATGACCGGCAGGGTCCGGATTCCGCGCTCGGCGTCGGGGACGATCTTGTCGATGTGCTTCCCGAACAGGACCGTCGTGACCAGGATCGCGTACGGCAGTGACGCGATCCAGACCCAGCCGGGGATCGTGCCGGTCGCCACGAAGTAGGTCCCGCCGATCATCAGCGGGCCCCAGGTCAGGAACACACCCGGCTCACCCAGGCCACGCTTCTTCAGGCTGATGGGCGGGGCGACGTAGAAGACGCTGATGAACAGCCCGGCCAGGGCGAAGACCACGACCAGCGGGCCGCGGGCCAGGGTCAGGACCAGGAGGATGGCGAGGTCGATGGCGTTGACGAAGATGATCGCGTTGCGCAGCTGCGCCTTGGTCAACCAGCCCGACAGCACCGGGTGCGGCGCGTAGAGGGCCCGGACGTACTCGTCGGTGTCGATCCCCTCCTCCATGTCGAAGTAGTCGTTGATCATGTTGTTCGCGGCATGGGCCGCGACCAGACCGATGATCGCCAGGGCCAGGTAGCCGTAGTGCACCGCCGCCGGATCCGCCCCGACCGCCAGCAGGCCCCCGATGAGCCCCGACGTGACGGTCATGCTGAACACCGCGGCGCGGGTCACGACCAGCCACTTGGTGACGCCGTCGAGCGGCACGCCGGGCGGCGGGTTGGCGGTGGCGAGCGCGTAGCGCCAGTTCGAGACGCGCTGACCGATGGTCACGAGCCGATTCTAGCCATGGCCGCCCACCTCGGCCGAGGGCCGTTCGAGCCGGACGGCCCATGCCGAACGGCCTCCGCCGCGGTTGCTCAGCAGTCGCTTGCCCCACGACGAGTGGGCCGCGACGGCGTCGGGAAGCGAGGCGGGGCGGGTGTCGACCGGGCGCAGTCCGAGCCGTTCGTACGCGGCGAGCACGGCCTCCGGGTCGACGGGCCGGCCTCCGTCACGCTCCGCATCGGCGAGGAGAAGGTCGAGTCGACCCCCGGGGCGCACGAGTCGTGCCAACCGCGCGGTGAGCGTCGGCTCGTGCCCGGCCGCGGCGGCGCGCAGCGAGCCCCACGGGAAGTGGACGGTGACGAGGTCGGCAATCCCGTCGAGCTCTCCGGGCAGCGCTTCCAGCGAGGAGACCACGAACCGGGCGTTCGGGAGGCCGCCGCGTGCCGGCGGACGCGCAGCGCGGCGCGAGGCATCCGCCATCGCGGCGTGCTGGGCATCGATGCCCAGCACCAGCCGGTCGGGGTGGGCAGCGGCATGGGCCAGCACGTATCGGCCGTCACCGGTGCCCAGGTCCACCGTCGTCGCGGCATGGGCCGCGGCGACATCGGTCAGTTAGCCGACGTCCACCTCGGTCAGGCGGCGTCCGGTCAGGAGTCGCATGGGCCGATGATAGCGAGCGGCTCAAGCGTGGGCATGCGGGCTCAGATCGGCGCGAAGCGGGCGGTGAAGTGGCGCAGGGTCCGCGGCTGCTCGACGATCCGGAAGCCGCGCAGCTCGTCGGCGCGCTCCGCGACCCACCGCGCGACCTCGATGACGTAGTCGACGTGGCTCTGGGTGTAGACCCGGCGCGGGATGGCCAGCCGGACCAGCTCCATCGGCGCCGGCGACTCCGACCCGTCGGGGTGCAGGCCGAACATCACGGTCCCGATCTCGCAGCCACGGATCCCGCCTTCGCGGTACAGCGCGACGGCCAGCGCCTGGCCCGGATACTCGAGGGCCGAGATGTGCGGGAGCAGGGCGGCGGCGTCGAGGTAGACAGCGTGCCCGCCGATGGGCTGGACGCAGGGGATGCCGGCGGCGGTCACGCCTTCGCCGAGGTACTGGGTCGAGCGGATGCGATAGCGCAGGTAGTCGTCGTCGGTGACCTCCGCCAGGCCGGCGGCGATCGAGTCGAGGTCGCGGCCGGCGAGGCCGCCGTAGGTCGGGAAGCCCTCGGTCAGGATGAGCAGGTTGCGGGCCTGCTCCGCCCACGCGTCGTCGTTCATCGCCAGCCAGCCGCCGATGTTCGCCAGCCCGTCCTTCTTGGCCGACATCGTCATCCCATCGGCCAGCGACGCCATCTCCCGAACGATGTCCGGAATGGGCGTTTCCGCCGTAGCCGTCCTCCCGGGTCCGGATGAACCACGCGTTCTCGGCGAACCGGCAGGCGTCGAGGAACAGCGGCAGCTCGTATCGGTCACAGACGGCCCGGACCGCCCGCAGGTTGGCCAGCGAGACCGGCTGGCCGCCGCCCGAGTTGTTGGTCACGGTCATGAACACGACCGGGATGGCGTCGCGGCCGCGCTCGGCGATGAGGGCTTCGAGCGCGTCGACGTCCATGTTGCCCTTGAACGGGTGGAGGGCCGACGGCTGGCGGCCCTCCGCGATGGGCAGGTCCAGGGCCTCGGCGCCGGTGAACTCGACGTTGGCCCGGGTCGTGTCGAAGTGGGTGTTGTTCGGGACGACCTTGCCCGGCCCGGCGACGACGCTGAACAGGATCTTCTCCGCCGCCCGGCCCTGGTGGGTGGGGATCACGTGCCGGAACGGGAACAGGGCCTGGACCGCATCGAGGAAACGGAACCAGGACGGGCTGCCGGCATACGACTCGTCGCCGCGCTGGATGCCGGCCCATTGCTCCGCGCTCATCGCGCCCGTCCCCGAATCGGTCAGGAAGTCGATGAGGACGTCGTCGGAGTGGAGGTTGAACAGGTTGTAGCCCGCGGCCTCGAGCGCGGCTTGCCGCTCGTCGACCGTCGTCAGGCGGATGGGCTCGACCGACTTGATCCGGAACGGCTCGATGATCGTGTGCCAACGCTCCACCCGGATAGGATGGCACCCGCTGACCCCGCCGTGGCCGTGAGGAGGCATCGCCCATGACGAGCTGGCATTCCCTGGGAGGCGCCGTGGCTTCGACCCCGGCGGTGACGAGCTGGGCTCCCAACGAGCAGCAGGTCTTTGCGATCGGGCCGGACGGCGCCCTGTCGAGCATCTACTGGGACGGGGAGGCGTGGCACGAGTGGCACGGCCACGGCGGGGGGTTCGTGGGCTCGCCGGCAGTGTGCTCGTGGGGTGCGGATCGGATCGACGTCTTCGCCCGCGCCGCCGACGGGACGCTCATGCATCAGTGGTACGAGCCGGCCGGATGGTCCGAGTGGGAGTCGCTCGGCATTCGGGTCGCGGGCGATGTCGCGGCCAGCTCGTGGGGGCCGAACCGGATCGACCTGTTCGCCCGAGGCGAGGACGGCGGCCTGGCCCACGGCTGGTGGGACGGCGCGCGCTGGTCCTTCGCGGAGTAGCCGACCATCGACCGTCTGCGGGCGTACCTCGGTTTCCTGCCGGTCGGCCTCGAGCGCTGGGTCCGTGCCGCCGTCGGGCGGCCCGTGCCCTTCCCGGTGGTGCCGGTCGTGGCGGTGGTGGCCCTGGTGCTGGCCATCCTCCCGCTGCTGTGGGCCGGCGCGGTCAGACAGGTGGTTCCGGCGACCTCGACGGAGATGGTCGAGCGGCTCGTCCCGACCACGACCACCTACGTAGGGATATCGGGACTGGCGATGACCGTCCCCTTCCCTGCCCCGGGGCGAGTCGCGGCCCCGCCCTACGGCCTGCTGGTGCGAGACACGGTGGCGGGCACCGACATGACGGTCGTGACCACGGGCGCCGATCCCCCTCGCCTGCTGTCGCGGACGGTGGTCGGGCGCATGGTCACGCGACCCGTCGGCGAAGCGGCTGCCGCGCTGTTCGCTGGCCGGGGCGAGGATATTCGCGGCCTGGACCCGGCGCGGGTGCTCCTCGAGGTCACACCCGACCCGGATGAGCAGGTCATCGCCGCCCAGTCGGTGGCCGAGCTGGCGGCCGTGCCCGAGGGGAGCCTGGTCCGCGTGGCGCTCGAGCTCGACGGCGAGTCCGTCCCGACCTGCGTCCTCGAGGACATTTGCGAACGCGGGGTGCTGGCGGCGGGGACCGGCGTCTTCCTCCACCTCGCTCATGGCAGCGACGGAGGAGGAGCGATCCTGGTCCAGCTGGGCTACCCCTCGTCGGTGGCCCCCGGGGAGTGGGCCGGGGAGCAGGTCCACTGGAGCGAGCCGTTGGACATCGGGGACCTGACGATCAACGAGTTCGACGAGGATCATCGCCAGATCCGCAATGGGCAGGCGTTGGAGGACTTCGTGGCGAGGCCCGGGGTCCAGGCGCTGGCCGGCTGGGGGCGGATCCTCGTCCAGGCCTCGATTGCGCACGACCCGAACCTGATCCGCGACCGGCTGTGGCTCGGGCCGATCCTGATGGTCCTGCTTGCCGCGCTCCTGTGGCTTGGCGGGCGGATCGGGTATCCATACTTCCGCCCGGCGGTCGAAGGATCCCGACGCTGGACCACCGGGCCTGCCGGGCTGGCCCCCGCCCAACCGGCCCCGCTCCGGCCGGCGGAGGACATCGCGATCCGGGTCAGCGGCCACGCCCTGACCGTCGCCGGCCAGCGGCGAAATCTCGACGAGGAGGCGGCGATGCTCCGTCCGGCGGAGGACCTTGGCGAACGCCGGGTCACCGCCGCCATCGAACTCGCCGACGGCACCCAGATCCCGCTGGCGGCCCACGACACCGGGCTCCTCGGCCGCGTCGAGCGCGGCGAGGTCGTGTCGCTGAGCGGCGTCCGCCCCGCGCTGTGGGCCCACTGGTACGGCACCGACCTGCGGATGACGTTTGAATCCACCGCGGCGCGGGACCTCGCGGCGGACCTCATCAGCCGCGGTGGCGCCCCGGTACGATCTGGCGCGTGACCGGCGAGTCCACCCCGCAGCCGTCAGGCCAGCAGTCGTCAGGCCAAAGCCATCGGGCCATCAGTCGTCCCGGCTGGCGCTGGCCCTCATGCCCGACGGCCAGCTCGAGACGCTCGACGAAAGCGCGTTCGAGGGGATCGACCGCCTCGTCAGCCGACGCAACACGCTGGTCTGGCTCGACATCGGCGACCCGACCGCCGCCGACCTCGAGCTGCTGAAACAGGAGTTCGGGCTCCACGCCCTTGCCGTGGAGGACCTCCGCAAGCGCCGTCAACGGCCAAAGGTCGACACGCTACGAGCGCCACCACGTGGTCGTCGCCTACGAGGCGATGCCGGCGGACGACCCGCTGCGTGCCTTCGACCTCGGGGAGCTCCACCTGTTCGCGGGCCGCGGCTTCCTGGTCAGCGTCCACTGGGGCCCGTCACCGGTGATCGAAGCCGTGCGCGAACGGTTCCAGCACCGGACCTCGGCCATCGGTCACACCGCCGGCTGGCTGCTGTATGCCGTCCTCGACACGACCGTGGACGGCTACTTCCCGCTCCTCGACCGCATCTCGGAGGAGATCGACAGCCTCGAGGACCGGATCCTGGCCGGCAGCGGCAACGCGGTCCTGCTCCGCGAGGTGCTCAGCCTGAAGCGCCAGCTGCTCGAGCTCCGGCGGATCCTGGGACCGATGCGCGACGTCGCCAACCAGCTTCTCCGCCGCGAGGTCGAGATCCTCGACGACGAGGCGCTGCCCTACTACCAGGACCTGTACGACCACCTCGTCCGGGTGCTCGACTCGCTCGACCTCTACCGCGACCTGACCGCGTCCACGCTGGACGCGTACGAGTCGGTGACCACCAACAACCTGAACCAGATCGTCAAGCGGCTGACCGCGGTCACGGTGCTGCTGATGGTGCCCACCCTCATCGCGGGCATCTACGGCATGAACTTCTTCTTCATGCCCGAGCTGGAGCTCCGGTACGGCTACCCGGCCGTGCTGATCGGCATGCTGGTCGTCGTCATCGGCCTGGCCTGGTTCATGCGCCGCAGGGGCTGGTTCTGACCCAGGGCCGTCAGCGAGGCCGATCGCCGGCGCGGAGACTCACGTGCCGTCGGACGTGTCGCCGTCGCCGGCGTTGAAGTCGGTGTTGACATCGGCGCCCTGACCGCCGCTGAAGGCATCGGCATCGGCGCCGCCGGACAGGGTGTCAGCGCCCTTCTCGCCGCCGAGGGCGTCGTTGCCCCCGCCGCCGGAGAGCGGTGTCATTCCCCTGCCCGCCACAGAGCACGTCGGCTCCCGCGAGCCCGGAGATGCTGTCGATGCCCTGGCCGCCGAGGATCAGGTCGGCACCCGAGGTCCCCATCAGGGTCTCGTGTCGCGCCGGTCCCGATCCGGACGGTGATGGTGACCGTGGTGGTGGTCGTGCCGTCGCTGACGCCGATCGTCAGCACGGCCGTGCCGGTCCTCTTGGCCGCGTGGCGATCGACACCGTCCGGTTCGCGCCCGAGCCGCCGAAAACGATGCTGCTGTTCGGAACGAGCGTGGTGTTGGTGTTGCCCTGCAGGCTGAGGGTGAGGCTGCCGGCAGCGTTGTCGGTGTCACCGACCGTGAGGGCGAAGCGGCCGCCATTCCCGGCCGACAGCGCACGAGATCCCCGCGGTGACGGCGATCGTCGGGGCGTCGCTCACCATTTCGAGCCCGACGAGCACCGGGTCGTGGTCCGACGACCGGTACGCGTCGCGGGTCGTAGAAGCTGGTCGTCTGTGCTCCGCCGACTTGAATTCGAGGTTGTAGTCGAGCGCGATCGGCTCGTCGGCGTTGATGTGCCATTCGGTGACTCCGTTCACCTGCGCGGCGAGCGACGGGCTCGCCAGCGCGTGATCGAGGTAGCCCGACTGACCATTGAACACGAACGAATAGCCCTCGCCCTCGAGGTGCTCGTCGATCGTGTCGACGTAGCCCGCGTTGCGGAAGACCGTGATCGGATCCTCCTTCGCGTACGCGTTCATGTCGCCAATCACGATGAAGTCGGGATCGCCACTCCCCGTGGGGTCGGTGGCGAGCCAGTCGACGATGGCCTCGGCCGCATTCGTCCGGGCCACGTTCCAGAAGCCCTGGCCGTCGCCCTGGTCACAGTTGGGGTCGAAACTGGGATCGGGACACGTGGTCGGAAGCGGAGCCGCGCTCTTCGACTTCAGGTGGTTGACCAGGACGCTGAAGCGGGTCCCCGACGCTGTGGCGAACGTCTGCAGGATCGATGGCCGGTTCAGGGTGTCGACAAAGCGCGGATCGACGCTGGAATTGATGATCGCGTGCGATCCGACGGGCACGACGTTGGCGGGCTGGTAGATCAGCCCGACGCGAATGGCATCCCCGCCGACGATCCCGGTATCGATGAATGCCCATGTGCCCGGCGCCGTCGCATCGTTCAGGCCCGCGACGAGATCCTCGATCGCGCCGAACTCAGCATCGGTGTCGTCGTTCTCAAGCTCCATCAGGCCGACCACGTCTGCGTCGAGTCCTGTGATGGCGCTGATGATCTTGTCCCGCTGGCGGTTGAACTCCGCGAGGTTGTTGGCCCCGCGAGCCGTCGGGAAGCCACCCGGCGCGCCGTCGAGACCGGTGCCGTTGCCGTTGAAGTAGTTCAGGACGTTGAAGGCGGCCACCTGCACATCACCGCCGACAGGGTCGGGCGCCAACGGCCGCGGATTGCTGTGCGTGAACTCGATCGAGCTCACCGGCTGGACGCGGTACACGCCGAACCGGAATTCGAGGACGCCGGTCAGGCTCGGCAGGGTGTCGCCGACCCGAAGCGTGTTGGTCGCGCTGAGGCCGCCCTGCGGGTAGAGGGTCGGATCGATGTTCTGGGTGGTTGATGCCATCGTCGAGCAGGATCCTGCTCCGGTCGTTCAGGTTCTGAAGCGCTTGGGCGGGCGCGCCCGGAGCAACCTCGTTGGTCGGGTTGTCGAGCCGCCCACCGACGGACAGTGCGACCTCGCCGAACCGCGCCGAGGGTGAAGACCTCGGTCACGGTCAGCTCCTGGGTGAAGGTGACGTGCATGCCTTCGTACCGCTCCAGGTCACTCACGGCGGCAACCGGCAGGGTCACGTTCGTGGTCGAGACGGAGCTGCCCGTCGAGCAGACGGCGGCGAGGTCACGCTCGAGAGCTGCGTCAGGCCGAAGGATTCCCCGGCTGTGCCGGTAACGCGGACGACGTCACCGATGCCGACGGGTGTCGACGTATTGAAGACGAAGATGCCCTCGGAGGTCAGCGGCGTCGGCATCGGCGTCCGCATCCTCCTCCTGGACGAAGTAGCCGCCGAACTGAGCCGGTGCCCTGGTAGTCGCCGACGACGATTCCCTCGATCGTAACGACGGTGCCCGGGATCGGCGTGGTCGAGCCGGAGCCCTGGACATCGTGGATGAACGTCGCCGGCAGCGCCGCATGTCTCCTCGTCGATGATCGTGCCCGTGCCCTGGCCGTCGACGATGGTCGCGCCGGTCACGTTGTGACGTTGACGAAGAAGACCTCGTCGCCCTCGAGCGTCGGTATCACCGTTGACCGTGACGCGAGAACTGTAGGTCGAATTGCCCGCGGGAATCGTCTGGCCGGTCAGCGAGTTCGCGACGTAGTCGTTGTCGGCGATCATCGCGCTGCCGTCGGCGGTCGCGATGTCGAATGTCACGCCGCCCGGACCGGCGGGGCGGACAGGCTGACGGTGAAGCCAAACGTGCTGGTTCCCGAGTTGCCTTCGGCCGCTGAGACGTCGTTGATCGACAGGCTCACGCTCGGCGTGCACGAGTGGAGCGCGCTCGACGAGTTGCGGGCGCTCGGGGTCGCGGCAGTGAAGTCCGCGCTGTTGTCGTCAGTCGTCAGTGCAACCGCCGTCGTTCGGAAGGCCGACGGTCGTATTCGACAGCGTCGGGGCCGGTCCTGGCGCCCTCGAAGAAGTTGGCGTTGCCGGAGCGAGATCGATCGATGGTGCCGGATTGAGTGGCGTCTGCAGCGTTGTTGCCGTCGGTCGCACCGACCGGTGGCCACGGATTGAGTCGACGATCGACCTTGCCCGCCGTGCCGCGGTCATGGATTGGCGTCGTTGGCGTGTGAAGTCCAGGCGATCGGCAGGCGGTAGCCGACTGCCACGCGCCGAGCGATGTCTCGCCAGGAGGTACGCCGCCTGGATCGGGATCGGAGCGCGTAAAGACGCCGACGGTGGCTGACGTTCCGCTGGTCCAGAACGCGCGTCAGTTGCCGGTCGGACTCGCGTACTGTCGACGGTGTACCAGCCGGTGAGCGTTACGTGGTGTCGCTTGCCGCGGCTTGAACGAACTCCATCGTCGAGTCGTGCCGGTGTAGGTCGCGGCGCGCGTGTTGCTGCCCTCCGTCATAGCAGCTCGGCTGATGACGACGTTCGCGGCTGAGCGCCCGGACGGTGTCCGGCCCCGCGGACGGCCACCCTGTCGCCAGGCTTCCGGTCAGGAGGCTGACGGAGACGGCGATGGTCAGCAGCCGACGGCGGATGGGCAGGCGGGAGTCACGGGAGGCGAGCACAGCAATTCCCTCAAGGACGGTTCGAACGGTCCGGCGTCGGGCGACCCACCGGGTGACCCGTCCACCCTACCCCGATGGGCCGAGCCCTGCCACCCGGACCCCGCAGGTCATGTCAACGGGGTGTTTGAAATGACGCGTCGGCCGAGAGCTCTTGAGGCAGCGGAAGAGCCTCCGGTAGTAAGGTGCGGTAAGCGTTTCCCGCCCACGCTGTGACGCAACGGAGGAAACGATGGCAACCCGCACACGAATCCACCGGCTTGCCGCCCTACCCCTCGCACTTGCCCTCGCCATGGGTGCTGTGGTCCCCAACCACGTGGCCGCACCCAGCTCGGCGGCCGCCGCCGAGCCGCCATCCGCGATCCTGTTTGCCGCCGATGGGATGCGGCAGGACCTGATTTCAGGCTACGTCGCTGACGGTCTGCTACCGACCTTCGCCGACCTCCTGAAGAAGGGGGCATCGGCCGACTGGCGGCGGGATGCTGACCCAGGCACCCCCGAACACCGGTGCAGGTTGGTACAGCATGGCGACCGGCGCCTGGCCCGGCGTCCACGGCTCGACGAACAACACCTTCCACATCAACGGCAACACGTTCGACAGCTCGACGGGATCATTCACGCCTGGCATCCTCCAGGCCCAGACGCTCGCCCAGTCCGCGGAAGCGGATGGCCTGAAGGTGGCCCAGATCGAGTGGGCCGGCGGGCGCATCGGCGCCATCAATGGACCGACCGTCGACTTTCGCAGCTTCGTCTCAGGACGCGGCGTCGTCACCAACTACATCAGTCCCGACGACAGCGGTCCATTCACCTCGTCGTTCAGGCTCCAATTCGACTCGAACCTCGACCACCCCGGCCTGAGCAATACCGCCAACGGCAACCTCTGGGCACCGGACGCGGCTTATGCCGGCACGACCCTCGCCGCCGATGACGGATGGACCAACCTGCCGGCCAGCGACGTCCCCGTCCGCTCAACCAGGATGCGGGTCCTGGACGGCTTCACCGCGCCCATCCCCGACCGCTACGGCCTGAACGCGATCCTGTTCGGATCTCCCGGTGGCGCGGCCGAATACGACACGGTCGCCTTCGATACCGACAAGGACTACGCCAATGGCACCGTCGCCGAGCTCGCCGAGGGCGCAGTGGGCGGAGCAGAAGGTGACCATCACCGGCTCGTTCCTGAACGGCGAGACCGGCGGCTTCCTCATGAAGGTCGAGCGGCTGGACACCGCGGGAGACGGGACGCCGATCTACCGGCTGTTCCACACGTCGGTTACGCGGGCCACCGCCAGCTGGATCGGCTGGCCCGGCGAGCCGGGCTTCGTTGGCGACTTCGCAGACTTCGTTGCCGAGGAGTTCCCGGTCTCGACCGCCGGCGATTTCGCGGTCCTCGAGGCTGGGATCGTGAGCGAAGAGACCTACATCGAGCAGGGGCTGTACTGGGAGACCGGTCACCACCCGCTGATCGAGTACATCCTCACGACCTACCAGCCGGACCTGGTCCTGGCCGGATATCCGGTGACCGATGAGTTCCAGCACCAGTTCCTGGGCCTCATCTCGCCGTCGCTGCCCGGCGGCGACCCGAACCCTGCCTACGACGACGTCCAATCCAACGGCACTCCTGACGGGCGCGTCTCGCAGCGCGAGGCGTTCATCAGTCGGGCCTATGAGGGGGCGGATGCCACCCTGGCCCTGGTTCAGTCGCTGATGCCCAAGCACGCGACGACGTTCGTGGGCTCGGACCACGGTTTCGCGCCCCAGTTCCTCGCCATCGACGCCAGCGAAGTGCTCGTCGACCTTGGGCTGCTCTCTAACCCGCAGACCGCGAACTGCCGGCTGGCGTTCGGCGAGACCATCGGCAAGGCGAAGGCCTGCTGGGCGGGAGGAGCGCTCCAGATCTACCTCAACCTGGCTGGGCGTGATCCCGCGGGACCCTTCATGCAGGTCGCGGCCGAGGACGAGGCGGCGACCGTCGCCGCCATCAAGGCCGAGTACCTGGGTCTGACCGATCCCAACGACTGGACCGGCGACGGCAATCCGGAGGCTTGGACGGTCATCGATCGGGCCTACACCAAGGCAGACGCCAACACCATCCCGACCGGCCCGGGAACCACAACCGACATGTCGCATCCGATGCGGACCGGCGATGTCGTGGTCTTCTCGTACCCGCCGTACCAGTTCGATGCGGCGACGCCGGGCACGTTGATCGCCAGATCGGCGTTCTTTGGCCAGCACGGGTATGTGCCCGACGTCCAGGACCTGGCGGCGAACATCAACATGCGAGCCACCTTCCTGGCCGGCGGCCACGAGATCCGGAGAGGCGCCTTCAGCGGAATCGAGGTGATCGACCTGGCGCCCACCCTCGCGTATCTGCTCGGGGTGCCGGATCCCGCGCAGGCCCAGGGCCGAGTGCTCCGAGAAATCCTGCGCGGCCGACCCTAGTCGGGCACCTCGGCTACGCGGCACGGACGGGGGCGGCGCCCGGCGCCCCCGTCACGCTCGGCTAGGAACGGTTCAGCAGGTCACCGGGCGTCGAGGGTCGCGTTCCGGTAGGAACCGCGCTCCAGCCAGCGGAACAGGAAGAACGCGGCGATGGCGTAGGCCATGCCGATGAGGAACTCGATCCCGATCAGGTTGCCGACCTCGGCAAGCGTGGCGCCGTCGATCGCCTGCCGCACGGCCTCCAGCCCGTGGGTGAAGGGCAGCACCTGGCTCACGGCCTGCATCCACGGTGGGAGCGCCTCGAGCGGGATGTTCACCCCGCAGAACAGCAGGAACAGGAAGACGAGCAGGTTCGCGCCGAACAGCCCGTCCCTCATGCGCAGAGAGATGCCGCCCTGGACCGCGCCGATGGCCGAGCACGAGAACGCGGTCACGATCATGGCCAGCACCATGACGCCCAGGGTCGCGGCATCGAAGCGCACGCCGAGGAAGATCCAGCACAGGAGGAATCCGTAGGCCGAGACGAGGAACCCGTTGACGATGAACGGAATGAACCGCCCGCCGAACAGCGCGGCCCGATTCGCGGGGCTGGCCATCAGGGCCGCCAGGGTCCCGAACCACCGCTCGTTGGCGACGGCCATGGTCATGCCGTAGATGCCCGACATGGCGCAGACCTGGACGGCGTTGCCGATGGCAAAGAACTCCGGATCCATCCCGGTCGCGTAGCTGCCCAGGGCGGCGAAGAACAGGATCTGGAAGGTGGGCGCGCCGAGCATGGTGGGGATGTAGATCGAGGGTCGAGCCCAGTTGAACAGCGCGGTGTAGCTCAGTCGGCCCCCGTGCCAGAAGATCCGCCAGTTCGCGCGCAACGACCCCGGCTGGGAGGGAACGGTCGATGCCGGGATGGCGGACACGGCGCGATCAGGCCAGGTTGAGGGTCGCGTCGCGCCGGGCCTTGTCGATGACGTAGACCAGGACCCGTCGGGCGATGACGTAGTAGATGACCGCCAGGATCAGGCACATCGCGATGGCCAGCCACGGCGGCTCCGCGCCGATCGCCGCCCCGCGGATGGCCTCCACCGCCCAGGTCGGCAGCAGGACCCAGCTGATCGGGCCCAGCCAACCGGGGAGGAGGGCGAGCGGCACCAGCATCCCGGTCGCGATCCAGACCGGGTACTCGAGCAGGTTGCTCAGGGCATTGGCGTGGCGGTACAGGACGAACGTCGTGGCCAGCAGCATGCCCATGATCCCGAGCCCGATGACCGCGACCAGCAGGGACAGCGGCAGGAGGAGCGGCCAGTTGGCGTCGAGCGGCATCCCGAACAGCAGCACGCCCCAGGCCAGGGTGGCGATCATCGAGTAGAACCCGAACGTGGTGGTGGCCAGCGTCTGGCCGAGCAGGGTCAGGTCGTACCGGCGCGGAGCGGCCACCAGCAGCTCGAGGGTGCGCTCCCAGCGCTGCCAGGCGATGGCCCCGCCCCCGCCGAACAGGGTCGTCGACCACACCCCCATCATCCCGGTGCCCAGCGCGGCGAAGAGCAGCGTCTGCTCGCCGGCCGCGTCGCCACCGACCTCGAACAGGAAGAAGGCGATGCTGGCAAAGATGATCGGCTGGACGACGGCGGTCAGGATGAAGAAGTCGCTGATCAGGAAGATCCGCATGGTGAACGCCCACACCCGGGCGACCTGGTGGGCATCCGATCGGAACGAGCCGAGAACGGTCATCGGTCAGGCCACCGCCGCCGCCCGGGCCGCGCCATTCCCGTCCTCGCCACCGGTGCTCGCGATGAGGTGGACGTAGGCGTCCTCCAGCGTCGGCTCGCGGGCGGAGATCTTGCCGATCCGGGTGTCGCCCAGCTGCTGGATCAGGCGCTGCGTGATCTCGGTCCCGCGCTCGGACTGGACGAGGAGGATCTGGGACTGGTCCTGGTCCTCGGTGTTGACCGCGATCACGTCCGGGTCGGCCCGCAGGCGGTCGACCGCTTCCGCGGTCACGCCGTAGGTCTCGATCTCGACGATGGTTCGGTTGGCGATCACCGCCTTCAGGTCGGACCCGGTGCCGGTGGCCACGATCCTGCCGCCGTTGATGACCGCGATCCGCTCGCACAGCGCATCGGCCTCGAACATGTAATGCGTGGTCATCAGCACGGTCTTCCCGCCCGCCACCAGGTCGGCGATGGTTCGGCGCAGCTCGCGGGCGCCCACCGGGTCGAGGCCCAGCGACGGCTCGTCGAGGAACAGGACGGGCGGGTCGTGGAGCAGGCCGCGCGCGATGTGCAGCCGCTGGCGCATGCCGCGCGAGTAGCCCTCCACCTTCTCCCGCTCCCGACCGGCGAGACCGACGAGGTCCAGCAGGGCGTCGATCCGCGGCCGCTGGGCGGCCGGTTCCACCCCGTACAGCTCCGCGAAGAATCGCAGGTTGTCGAGGCCGCTGATCCGGTCGTACAGGCCGCCCTCGCCGCCGAACACGTAGCCGATCCGCTTGCGGACCTCGGTCGTGTCGCGGACGACGTCGTAGCCCATGACCCGGGCCGTGCCGGACGTGGGGAGGAGAAGGGTGACGAGCATCTTGATCGTCGTCGTCTTGCCCGCTCCGTTCGGTCCGAGCAGGCCGAACAGCTCCCCGTTGCGGACGTTGAAGCTGATGCCGCGGACCGCTTCGACCTCCAGCGATCGCCGGCGGACCACACCGGTGTGCGTCCGATAGGTCCGGACCAGGTCATTCGCCTCGATGGCGAGGGTGTCGGCGGTCGAACCGCCGCTGGCGGTACTCACGGGAGGGCAGAGAGTAGCCGAATCACCAGCCGCGCGGCCACGACCGCCGAGGCGCCCGACGGGTCGCGGTCCGGGGCCAGCTCGGTGAATGCGGCGCCGACCACCCGACACCGAGCCGCAACGCCCGACAGCAGGTCGGCAGCCTCGTCCCACGACAGTCCGCCGGGCACCGGCGCGTTGACGGCCGGGCACAGGCTTGGGTCGAGCCCGTCCAGGTCGAAGGCGATGAAGACCGATGCGCCGGCGGGGATCTGGTCCAGCACCCAGCCCACCCCGCGTTCCCGAACCTCGCGAGCGGTGACCAGCAGGCCGCCGGCGGTGCGGGCATCCTCCACGTCCCGTGGGCGGGCACTGCCCACCCCGCGCAGGCCGACCTGCACGACCCGCTCGACGTGATCCATCTCCGAGGCGCGCCGCATCGGCGAGGAGTAGCCGCGGGTCTCGCCCCCGACCTCGTGCCGGAAGTCGAGATGGGCGTCGACCTGCAGCACGGTCAGCGGCCCGTGGCCGTCGAACGCGGCGAGGACCGGGATGGGGATCGAGTCGTCGCCGCCGAGCACGACCGGGATCACGTCCCGCTCGAGCAGGCCTCGGACGACGGCCTCGGCCTGCGCGGCACTGCCGGCCCTGTCGGACGGATCCCCGGGGACGTCACCGCAGTCCACGACCTGCTCGACGTTCGGGAGCATCGGGGCGCCGGTGTCGAAGTCGTGGTTGCCGACGAACGGCGCGAGCCGCTGCGAGCCGCTCCGGATGGCCGCTGGCGCCGCGGCGCTGCCCGTGGCCGCGCCCTCCGGATAGCGGACACCATGCGGCACGCCGAGGATCGCCACGCCGCCACGCAGCGATCCGGGATCGGCCGCGGGCAGGCCGAGAAACGTGGCCGGTGATGCGGGAACAGCCATGCCCCGTAAGGATAGGGAGGGGACATCGGTACAATCTCGATCGCCCGACCGAGGAAGGAGCGCATGAGCGAACTGCTGGCCCTGGCCGGATTCGGGTTCGTGCTCGGCATGCGACATGCGACCGACGCGGACCACGTGATCGCGGTCACCACCATCCTGTCGCGGACCCGCCGCTTCGCGCACTCGACCCTCATCGGTGCGCTCTGGGGCCTCGGCCACAGCATCACCGTGTTGGTGGTCGGGATGGCGATCATCGTCTTCGGGGTCGTGATCCCGCCGGCGCTGGGACTGGCCATGGAGCTGGCCGTCGCGGTGATGCTCATCGTGCTGGGCGTCCTCAGCCTCACCGGTGCCCTGCGCGGGATCACCGAACGGCTCACCCCGCCGGCACCGCTGCACGGCCATGACCACGAGCACCGGCATGCTCACGAGGACGCCGACATGCACGGCCACGAGCATGCGCACCTCCATGGGCATGGGACCGATGCGGCGCTGGGCAGCCTCCGCGACCTGCGCGACACGGTCGGTTGGTACCAGCTCGGCCGCCCCGTGGTCGTGGGCCTGGTCCACGGCCTGGCCGGCTCAGCCGCGGTCGCGCTCCTCGTCCTGACCACGATCAGCGATCCGCAGCAGGCCCTCGCCTACCTCGTCATCTTCTGCGCCGGGGTCGCCGCTGGGATGGCCATCCTGACCACCGTCATCGGTCTGCCGTTCCTGGTCAGCCGCGCCCGCTCGGAGCGGATCAACCGCTGGCTCACGGTGAGCATGGGCATCCTGTCCATCGCCTTCGGCCTGTATCTCGCCTACCAGATCGGCATCGTCGACGGGCTGTTCACCGGCGACTACCACTGGGAGCCGGCGTAGTCGATCTGCCGCGCCGGCCACCGCCGGCGATCGGTACCATCCCGACCGATGGACCTCGCCCGGATCCTGTTCTGGCTGCACGTCGCGTCCGCGTTCGCGTTCGTCCTGGCCCACGGCGTCTCGGTCTTCGTGAGCCTCCGCCTCCGCGATGAGCGCGACCCGGTGCGACTCGGCGCCCTGCTCGACCTGTCGCTGTTCGCGGTGCGGATCGCCACCCTGATGTTGATCGTGGTGACGCTCACCGGGATCGTCGCCGCGTTCGTGGGCGACTACTGGGGAGAGGGCTGGATCTGGGCATCGCTGGGCATCCTCCTCGTCGTGTGGGCCTGGATGTCCATCCGCGGCGTGCGCTACTTCGACCAGGTGCGCCATGCCCTCGGTCTGCGCGGGGCGTACGACCGCAAGAAGGATATCGACCCGACCCCCAACCCCGGCCAGCTCGAGACCCTGCTGGGCTCGTCACGACCCGTGGAGCTCACCGCGGTCGGGCTCATCGGCCTGGCGGCCATCGTCTGGCTGATGATCACCAAGCCCTTCTGACCCCGCGCCGGGGGCGGAGGGCGCCCACTAGACTCTGCCCGTGATCGGATCGGTCCACGTCGTGGGTAGCGGTCGAGCCGGCACCGCGCTCGCCGGGCGGCTGCGGGACGCCGGGCTCGCCGTCACCAGCGGGCGGGAGATCGACCCGTCCGCCGAGCTGGTCCTGATCGCGGTCCCCGATGCGGTGATCGGCGAGGTCGCGCAGGCAGTGCCGATCGGTCCGTGGGTCGCCCACGTCTCGGGCGCCACCTCCGTCACGGCGCTGTCACCCCACGAGCGCCGGTTCAGCCTCCATCCGCTCCAGACGCTGACCACCGATCGCGGGCCGGAGCAGCTCGAGGGCGCATGGGCGGCGTTGACCTTCGAGACGCCGGAGGCCGGCGCCACGGCCCAGTGGCTGGCCGAGCGCCTCGGCCTGCAGCCGTTCGTCCTGGCCGACGCGGACAAGGCGCTCTACCACGCCGGCGCGGCCATGGCCTCCAACTTCCTCGTCACCCTGTACCGGGTCGCGGCGCGCCTGCTGGCGGAGAGCGGCGCCCCGCCCGAAGCCCTCGTGCCGCTCATGCGGCGGGTGATCGAGAACGGCTTCCAGCTGACCGGGCCGATCGCGCGCGGCGACTGGAGCACGGTGGAGGCCCACCTCGCCGCGATCGGTGAGCGCACGCCGGACGTCGAGCCGGTGTACCGGGCGCTGGCCGAGGCGACCCGGGCGGTGGCGGCCGAGGACCGGTCCTGATGGAGGTGGTGCGCAGCGCAGTCGAGCTCCGCACGGCCCTGGCCGGTCAATCCGGCGACGACGTCGGGTTGGTGCCGACCATGGGCGCGTTTCACGACGGCCACCGCTCGCTCTTCGCGGCCGCGCGCGACGAGAACCGGAAGGTGGCCGTGTCGCTGTTCGTGAACCCCGCCCAGTTCGGGCCGGCGGAGGACTTCGGCGCCTACCCGCGCGACGAGGCCCGGGATGCGAGCGTGGCGGAGGCCGCCGGGGTCGACATCCTGTTCGCTCCCCCGCCGGAGGAGATCTATCCACCGGGCTTCGACACGTGGGTCGATCCGGGGACGCTGGCCGAGACGCTCGAAGGAGCGGTGCGCCCGGGCCACTTCCGGGGCGTGGCCACCGTCTGCCTCAAGCTCTTCCACCTGGTGGAGCCGCGACGCGTGTACTTCGGGCGCAAGGATGCCCAGCAGGTCGCCGTCATCCGCGCCCTGCTGCGCGACCTCGACCTCGAGCCACGGATCACCCTGCGGGTCATGCCCACGGTGCGCGACACCGATGGGCTCGCCCTGTCGTCCCGCAACGCCTACCTGTCCGCCGCCGAGCGGGCGCAGGCCCTGGCCCTGCCCCGGGCACTCGACGCCGGGCTGGCCGCCCATCGGTCCGGCGGCGACCCGGTGGAGGCCGCGCGGGCAATCCTCGACACGCGCCGAGGGCGTCGAGGTGGACTACGTCGCGATCGCCGCGTTCGACGGGCCGACCCTGGCCGCGGCGGTCCGCATCGGTCCCACCCGGCTGATAGACAACGTTCTGCTGACCGACGAAGATGCCGCTGGAGGTGGACTGACCGATGACCACTGAGACGCCGACCGACCGCCCGCGCTTCTCCCTGCCCGAGCTGGCGGCCATGAAGCCGAAGGGCGAGCGGATCGTGATGGTCACGGCGTACGACGCCCCCGGCGCCCGCCTGGCGGACGAGGCAGGGATCGAGCTGATCCTGGTCGGCGACTCGGCGGCAATGGTCGTGCTCGGGCACGACTCCACCGTCCCGGCCACCGTGGACGAGATGATCGTCCTGACCCGGGCCGCGCGGAGAGGCGCCCATCGGGCGCTGCTCGTGGCGGACATGCCGTTTGGTTCGTTCCAGGTCTCCGACGGCGAGGCGGTGTCCAACGCGGTCCGGTTCGTCAAGGAGTCCGACGCCGACGCGGTCAAGCTCGAGGGCGGCGGCGCGTCGCTGTCTCGGGTGCGGGCGATCGTCGGGGCGGGCATCCCGGTCATGGGTCACATCGGGCTCACGCCCCAGTCCGCCACCATGCTCGGCGGCTACAAGGCCCAGGGTCGGACGGCGGCCGCCGCACGGGGCCTGCTGGCCGATGCCCTGGCCCTGCAGGACGCCGGCTGCTTCGCGATCGTGCTCGAGGCCGTCCCCGCCCCGCGTCGCCACCCGCATCAGCCAGGCGCTGCGGATCCCGACCATCGGCATCGGCGCGGGACCAGGCTGCGATGGGCAGGTCCTGGTCTGGCACGACCTGCTGGGCCTGACCGAAGGGCGAGCCCCGCGCTTCGTGAAGCGCTACGCCCACCTGGCCGAGGACATCCGAACGGCCCTGGGGACGTATGCGGGCGAGGTGCGCAGCGGGGCCTTCCCCGCCGAGGAGCATGGCTACGGGATCCCGGACGAGGAGCTGGCCCTGTTCGAGTCGGAGCTCGATTCCGGCGTCCTGGTCCACGCCGAGGACGCCCGCGGCTCCGGGAGCGACTGGCTCTAGGCCATCCCCCACCGCTCCACGGTGTAGAGCAGCTCCAGGCCATCATCCTCGTCCCACTGCGCGCCGACCCGGCCCATGCCGAGCTTGGTGACGAGGTTGATCGAGCGCTCGTTCCCCGGGGCGATCCCCGCCCGGAAGCGCCGGATGCCGCGCTCGCGCGCTGCCCAGTCGAAGAGAGCGCGGACCGCCTCGATCGCGTACCCCTGCCCCCGGAACTCGGGACGGAGCTCGTAGCCGACCTCGACGAAGCCGCGGTCGTCGGGAGGACCGTGGAAGTTGATGAGTCCGATCGCCTCCGGCTCAGCGGTCCGCATTGCGATCGGTCGCAGGAGCCAGGGCTCGCTGGCAGGGTCGCCCTGGATCTGGCGAAGCCGGGTGCGGAGCAGCCAGTCCCGCTCCTCCATCCACCAGCCGGGGAGCCTGACACCGACTTCGACCCCGACCGATGCGATGTCCCCGTTCAGCATCCGTTCCAGGCGGCCGGCCGTGAGCAGGGGCAGGAACAGCCGTTCGGAGACGACGACGTCGGCGGAGGGGGAATCGGTCACGGTGGACCGATTCTACGGACGTCCTCGGGCCGGCCCGTGCCGATCGCCGGGCGCCAACGACCTGGTCGCCTTCCGGAGCGGATGCGAGGTCGAGGTCGTTGGCGCGGTACCGGCCGGGTGGAGGAGGCCACCGGCTGACACCGGAGGAATGACCCGACCGCGGGGGGTCAAGCCGCGGTCGGGTCCGGGGGCATGTGTCGTGGGGTCCGTGTTCGAGTCCGAGGCCTGTGCGGATTCGGCGGGAGGAGCCGTGGGGGCGGCATCGGTGCGGCGACGGCGCTGCAGGCGCACGGGAGATGCGAATCCCGCGACGCCCTTGTCGATCTCGGCCTGCTCCATGGGCCGGGCGAAGAAGAAGCCCTGGCCGAACCGGCAGCCGAGAGACTCCATGAGCTTCGCCTGCTCGCTGGTCTCGATGCCCTCCGCCACGGTGGCGATGTCCAGGGACTGGCTCAGCGCCACGATGGCCCCGGCCAGAGCCGCCGAGCGGGCGTCGCTGCTCGAGCCCTGGACGAACTCGGTGGCGACTTTCAGCGCGTCCACCGGGAACTGGCGGAGGTGGCTCAGGGAGAAGTAGCCGGTCCCGAAGTCGTCGATGACGACCCGCACCCCGAGCGAGCGCAGCTCGGAGAGGGTGTCCATCGTCGGCCCGCTGGCCTTGAGCAGCGCGGTCTCGGTGATCTCGAGCATCAGGGTCGACGGCTCCACGCCGGCCTGCTCGAGGGTAGCCCGGACCGAGGTCACGAAGTCCGGCTGCTGGACCTCCCGGGCTGAGACGTTGACGCACAGGAAGATGCCCTTCGGAGTGAGGCCCTCGCGCTGCCAATTGCCCGCGCGCTGGCAGGCCTCGCGCAGGACCCACTGACCGATGGGCAGGATGGCCCCGTTTTCCTCGGCGATCTCGATGAACTCGCCAGGCGTGATGAGGCCCCGTTCGGGGTGCTGCCAGCGGACGAGCGCCTCCAGGCCGGCCAGTCGTGCGGAGCCCAGCTCGACGATCGGCTGGTAGACGAGTCGCAGCTGGTCGAGCTCCACGGCACGCTGGAGCTGGGCCCCAAGCTCGTGACGTTCGCGGATGGCGGCGTGCATGCCCGGGTCGAAGATCGCGAAACGCGCCTTGCCGTTGGCCTTGGCCATGTACATCGCCACGTCGGCGTTGCGGATGACCTCCTCGGGGCTCTGCTCCGCTCCCCGCACGCTGGCGATGCCGATGCTGGCGGTCACCGCCACCTGCTGGTCGCGAATGATGTACGGCGCCCGAAGCTCACGGACAAGGCGATCGGCCATCGCGCGCGAGCGGCGGAGATCGCTGGAGTCCGACGTCAGGATCGCGAACTCGTCGCCGCCGAGGCGAGCGATCAGGTCGCCCTCGCGGACGAGCCCACTGATGCGCTCGGTGACCGCAACCAAGAGGGCGTCGCCCGCGGCGTGGCCCAGCGAGTCGTTCACGACCTTGAAGTCGTCCAGGTCGAGGAAGAGGACGGCGGTGATCCGCGACGAGCCCTTGCGAGCCGCGGACAGGGTTCGGGTGAGGGCGTCCTGGAACATGCGCCGGTTGGCAGCCCCGGTCAGGGAGTCGCGCTCGGCGAGGTCCTGAACGTGGCGGAGGAGGACGGCATTGCGGAAGTTCAACGCGGCCACGGACGCGAACTGGCTCAGCACCGAGAGGACGCGCCGCTCGACTCCGAACACGCTGCGGGAGCGATGCTCGACGACGATGGCGCCGACCGGCAGCCCCTCCGCGATCATCGGCGCGACGAGCAGGTTGCGGGCGTTGGGAATCGCGGCCGAGATCAGCGGATTCTGCTCCCCGTCGATGCGGCGAACGGGCAACACGTCCCGGCGATCCCAGGCCTTCTGGATGACCGCGTCGACCGCCGCCGGCGCGCTCTGGACCTCGGCGACACCACGACCCGCCAGCACGACGATGCGGTCATCTGACGCACCGAGGACGACGGCCCGCTGCGTCTCGAAGCGGTCCGCCAGCCCGTCGAGCACCGTCCGAGCCTGGTGGACCGGATCGCCGACGGCGTCGAGCTCGGTCCCGAGGGCCACCAGGGCCTCGAGGTCCGCCCGCCGGTTCCGCAGCTCCCGCTCGTTCATGGCCGAGAAGGCGGAGGTGGCGATGGCGAACAGCCAGAACGCCGTGACGTTGAGCACCGGAAGGCTGTCGAACGCGATCGCGGCTCCCGGGACGGTGTCGACAGGCGGGAGGAGCATGGCCGCCTGGGCGTACAGGACGACAAACAGCAGCAGCGAGTGCCAGAGCGCGATCTTCAGCCCGGTGCGGTACGAGGCCAGCAGCGAGACCGCGACCAGGTGCAGGTAGATCAGGAAACGCATCGGGCTCTGCGTCCCGCCGGTCGCATACATCGCGAAGGCGAGATAGACGCCATCCAGGAGCAGCAGGCTGTTGAGAATCGTGAAGCCGGCGCGTGCTGTTCGACGGCGCACGATCTCGAAGATGACCGACGCGACCAGGTAGCCCGTCGTCACGCCAGCCAGGACGGGGAACGTGACCCCGAGGGCCTCGGGGCGCATCGCGGCCCAGACCAGGACGATCGCGGCCAGCGCGACGCGCAGGAGGAGCAGGTTGCTCATCCGCTCGCTGAGCGCGGAAAAATCGGTCGCGTCCGGACGGGCGCTCACAGGTCCTCCTCGTCACGGAAGGACAGCACCGTCTCCTGTCGTGTCCGCGGCGCGGACCGAAGCTTCGGATCCCGGGCATCGACGCGACCCTGGCCGACGAGGAAGCAGATCACGGCAACCATCAGCGCGAGAGGGAAGCTGAACGCGCTGGCCACGACGATGGCCGCCTCCGGTTGGACCATCGTCGCCACCTGCTGGGCAGCAGCAGCGAAGACTCCGCCCACCACGTCCACCGGCAGCAGGGCGTCCGGCGGGGGCGCCGAGCCTCCGTCCGTCGGCGGGGCAGGGGGCACCGGCGGAAATGGAGGCTGAAGCCCGGCAGTCGTGGCGGGCGGAGTCGGAGTCGGGGCCTGGCTCGTCATCTCATTCGGCTGTTCGCTGGTCGACGGAGATGGAGCCGTGGCCGAGGCAGGGGGAGTAGGAGGCGGCGGCGCCGGAGGAGTCGGCGCCGCCGCGGGGGGAGTCGGAGTCGGGGCTGGGGTGGAGACCGGCGCTGGGGCTCGGCGTCGGGCTGGGGCTCGGCGTCGGGCTGGGGCTCGGCGTCGGGCTCGGGCTCGGGCTGGGCGTGGGGCTTGGCGTCGGGCTGGGGCTCGGGCTGGGCGTGCGGGCTCGGCGTCGGGCTTGGCGTCGGGCTCGGGCTGGGGGATGGGGTCGGAGTCGATGACGAGCTCGGCTCGTCCGAGAAGCAGAATCGGATGTGACCCAGGCCGTAATACGTTCCATCGTTGAGCGGGGCGTGGAGTCCGTCATCGGTGAGCACGGACGGGACATAGACGTACAGGTTCGCGTTGGGCCCGCCCTTGACCAGGACGGCGTCGATTGGAAGGTTCGCGACCACGTCAGCCGTGGTTCCGAGCGGAGTCGACTGGGTGGCGATCGTGACCGAGAAGTCGCTCCCCGGGTCCTGGTGCAGTCCGTCGGTGACGGGCTCAACCTTGAACTCGTGGTCGTATGTCCCCACCGAGGCGCACGTGGGATTTCCCGGAACTGTCACCGGCGACCACGTGCGACGCGAGTGTCGGCGCAACGGTCACGAGAAGGCACGCGGCGATGACGATGGATGCGAGCGAGCCTCGCATCGACCGCCGGGCGTTCCCGATACGCGGTCGGGTCATCCCATGCACCTGCCTGACCTCCTGATCAATGGATGAAGATGAATCCGCAGGAAGCATCGGCAGGCGACAGCGCGGTCGCCATGGCGTGATCGTCACCGGGGTACGCCCCGGTGCGAGTCAGCACCGGGGCAAAAAACGCCAAATCGGTCGGAGTGGGGTCTGATGCAGTACTGCGCCGGGACCGATGTACTCCCGGAGAACGAAAGCCCTGCTCAGCGGCTCCAGGACTGGAGCTCGACGATGTTGCGCTCCGGATCGGTGACGTAGCACCAGGTGACCCGCCGGCCGTCAGCGGTGGTCAGGGTCACGATCTCGCCCACCGAGCTGCCACCGGACTCCAGGACGGCGGCCCGCGCCTGCTCGACGTCGGGCACGGCGAAGGCCAGATGGGCGAGACCGAGCCGGTTGGCCGCCGGCGGGAGGCGATCCTCGGGGCGCTGGTACTGATAGATCTCGATCGTCGGCCCGTCGGGCCCGTGCCCCGGCAGTCTCAGGTGCGCCCCGCGCAAGGCGGCATCGCGGACCCCGGTTCCGCGCTCCAGGTCCTCGCCGGCGTAGTCGCGCTCGGGCGGGACGAACTCGCAGCCAAAGACATCCGCATAGAAGTCGGCCAGGCGGCGCCAGTCGGCGGCCACGATGCTGACGTGGCCAAACCGGGCGCCGGAGACGGTCCCGTCGGTGCTCACGCCGAGAGCCTAGCGGTTCGAGCCGGTACCCTACGCCGGCAATGACCGTCTCCGGGGAGCTGGCCCTCGCGACGATTGACCTGCGCAAGAGCTACGGGTCGCGCCTCGCGCTGGCCGGACTTGACCTGTCCGTCCCGACGGGCGTGGTCTACGGTTTTCTCGGGCCCAACGGAGCGGGCAAGACGACGACCATGCGCCTGCTGACCGGGCTCATTCACCCGGATCACGGCAGCATCGAGCTCCTCGGCCGGCCCTTCGGTCGCCGCGATCGCCGCCGCCTGTTCGACATCGGTGCCTTGATCGAACAGCCGTCGTTCTACCCCTTCCTGTCCGGGCGGGAGAACCTCCGTGCTCTTGGCGCAACGGGTGCCCGGACGTCGCCGGCGCGGATCGAGGAGCTGCTGGAGCTGGTTGGCCTCCGGGAGCGCGCCCGGGACAAGGTTTCCGGCTACTCGCTCGGCATGAAGCAGCGGCTCGGCATCGCGGCCGCGCTGCTCAGCGACCCGAAGCTGCTGCTCCTCGACGAACCGGCCAACGGGCTCGATCCGGCCGGGATCGTCGCCATGCGGGAGACGCTCCGCCATCTCGCGGCGGAGGGCCGGACCGTGTTCGTGTCCAGCCACCTGCTGTCGGAAGTCCAGCAGATGGCCGACGTCATCGGGATCATCGCCGCGGGTCGCCTGGTCCGCGAAGGCACGATGACGGAGGTCCTGCACGACACGGACCTCGTCCGGGTGCGGGTCGGGCCGGGCGAGGTGGAGGCCGCGGTCCGCATCCTGGGGCCGGTAGCCGGGGCGGGTGAGGTCGAGGTGGCCGATGCCGTGGCTGGCTGGATCACCGTCCGGGTACCCGCGGCGCGCGCATCTGACCTGAACCGTGCCCTCGCCGATGGCGGGATCTATGCCGCGCGAGTGGAGGCCGGCAGCGACCTGGAGGACCTGTTCCTGTCCCTCACCTCCGACGCGGCGACCAGCCACGAAGGCACCTTCCAGGGGATCTCGAGCCCGCAGCCGGACGACACCGAGGGTGCGACGTGAGGATCTTCCGATCCGGCGCCCGCACGCTGCTCCGTCGCCCCGCAACGTGGCTGACCTTCGGCATCCTGACCGGGCTCTTGGTCCTCATCATCGTTGCCGTCGCGGCGACCGGCGACGAGCTCGAAGGCCCCGAGGCCTTCCTCATCATCACCTTCCCGTTCGCCTACGAGATCATCCTGACCTTCATCATCGGCCTCGGCGGCCTGTTCGCGGTCACGTACGGGGCGGCCGTCGCCGGCTCGGAATGGTCGTGGGGGACGTTGAAGGCGGTGGTCGCGCGCGGCGAGAGCCGCAGCCGCTACATCCTGCTCACGTTCGGGGCGGTGGCCGCCTACCTGCTGGTCGGGATGATCAGCGCCTTCGCCATCGGTGTGGCGGCGGCGTTCGTCGGGGCGACCTTCGCGGACGTCACGACAGCCGGAGTGGACGATACCGATGCCCTGCAGGACCTGCCCGAGCTGTTCGGTCGCGGCTGGTACGCGATCGTCGAGCAGGGCGCGATTGGTTTCGCGGTGGCCACTCTTGCCCGCAGCCAGCTGGCCGGGATCGGGATCGGGATCGCGCTCTTCTTCGGCGAGGCATTCGCCGGCATCTTCCTCCCCGATATCGTCCCGTACCTGCCCTTCACCGCGGCTGGAGCCGTGGTGGGCATCGAGGGTGGGCCCTTCGAGGGCGGCCCGAACACCCTCACCCAGGAGACGGCCATGCTGGTCGTCGGCGCCTGGCTCCTCGGTTCGATGGTGGTCGCGGCGATCTTCTCCGAGCGGGCCGACATCACCGGCTGATCAAGCTCTCGGCGGGTGCCCGCGTTCGGGCGGCAAACGGGATGAGCACGGCCACGAGGATGATGAGCACGGTCGCCGTGACAAATGGCTCGACGGCGAGCGCGGAGACCGCGAGCGCGCCGGCGAGGAGCGGACCTGTCGCCAGGCCGGCGTCGAACGAGAAGTTGAACACGCCGTAGGCGCGCCCGCGTTCGGGGGCCGACGCAGCGATGCCGACCATCCCCGCCGCTGCCGGGAAGAGGAGGCCGAAGCCGACCCCGTACAGGACCATAGCCACCGAGTCGGCGACGAGAGCCCCGCCGATGGCCATGATCGCGGTCGAAGCGGCCAGGCAGGCGAGGCCGACCATCGACAGGCCAAAAGCGCCACGCCGATCCACCCGACGGGCGATGGGGCTCAGCATGAGGACGACGGCCACCAGGGCAAAGATGCTGAACAGCCCGCCCTGGGCCCCGGTGGCATAGCGGAGCGCTCGTTCGGCATCCATACCGGCCGCCATCTGCCGCTCGACGATGCCGTCCTTCAGGAACCCGGTCACCACCCCGACACCCGCCTCCAGGGCGAAGATGGCGAGGTACGCCACGCGCAGCCGCGGGTCGGACACCAGCCGGCGCCAGGTGCCGGGGGCGCCCGACCGGGCGGGTGGAGGCAACGTCTCGGGGATGGCCCCTCGCACCAGGATCAGGCCGACGGCGATGATGGCGGCAACCGCGAGAAACACCGGCCCCGATCCCAGCTCCCGCGCGGCGAAGCCCGCGGCGGCCGGACCGATGACCGCGGCGGCACCGATGAGGGCTCCGGCACGGCCGATCGTCTTCCCACGCTCACCCTCGGGGGCCAGGTCGGCGAGGAGGGCGAACAGCGACGCGGTCAGGAAGCCGCCGAAGGCGCCGTGCACCGCGCGGGCGGCGAGGAAGATCGGCAGGCTGTCCGCCAGCCCGTAGATGGCGATGCAGATCGGCGACACCGCGAGCGACACCAGCAGGACGAGGCGGCGTCCGACGCGGTCGGCGAGCGAGCCGCCGAGCAGGTTCAGGAACAGGTTGGTGAGCGAGTAGGCGGCGACCGCGACGCCGACGCCGAGCGCGTCGGCTCCCAGCTCCTGCGCCCGCGGCGCGATGAGGGGGAGGAGGGCGAAGTTGTCGAAGAAGGCGAGGAAGACCGCCGCGTAGGCCGCGAGGCGCGCACGCCGGGGGAGGCCGGATTGGGTTCCGGCCAACGGGACGGCGGTCAGCGCCCGGAACCCAGCTGGGCGAACACGCGGCGTTTGGCTTCGTGGGTCAGCACGCAGTCTTCCGAAGTCAGATTGTGGTCGGGGCGAGAGGATTTGAACCTCCGACTTCAGCGTCCCGAACGCTGCGCGCTACCAGGCTGCGCCACGCCCCGATTCGGAGCCGGCATCGTAACAGCCGCCTCCCGGAGTGCCAACCGAACTGCCCGTATAGTCCGACGCCATGGATGCGGTGCGAGTGTGGCTGCGCGGGACCGATGCGCAGCTCATCGGCCTCACCCTGCTGACCAAGATCCTGCTGTTCGCCTGGGGCCTGGCGGTGGTCGCGCTGACCCAGGGTCGGGCCGTCGACATCGGTCAGACCTTCGCCTTGTGGACCCGCTGGGATGCCCCGCACTACCTCGACCTCGCCATCTGGGGCTACATGGCGGTCGATCCGGGGGTCTCGCCGACCTTCGGCAACCAGGGCGACATGGACCTCATGATCGTGTTCTATCCCCTGCTCCCCGCCCTCATTGGCGTGGCGCGCGCGGTCGTGCCCGACCTGGCGGCGCCGATCCTGATCAGCACCATCACCTCGATCGCGGCCGTCCTGCTGCTGTACCGGGTCGTGGCCCGGGAGCTGGGCGAGGAGCTCGGCCGCCGGGCGGCCATCTTCCTGCTGATCTTCCCGACGGCCTACTTCCTGCACATCGGGTACACCGAGTCGCTGTTCCTCGCCCTCGTCCTGGGGGCGTTCCTCGCGGCCCGCAGCAGCCGGTGGGCAGCGGCCGGAGTCGCCGGCGGCTTCGCCGCCCTGACCCGGGTCAACGGCCTCGTCCTGATCCCTGCCCTCGCCGCCGAGGCGTGGGCCGAGTGGCGGCAGTCGAGGAGCCCCCGGCTGGCGTGGGGCTGGATCGGGCTGGTGGTGGTGGGCTTTGGCGGGTACCTCGTGCTGAACCAGGCCGTGTACGGGAACCCGTTCGCATTCGTCGAGATCCAGCGGGAGCACTGGTTCAAGACGCTCGCCTGGCCGTGGGAGGGCATCGCCGGGGTCGTGTCGCGCCTGGCGAGCGATTCGCTCGAGGACACTGCCGTGCTCGGCGTGGCGGAGCTGGCGGCGATCGGGCTGGGGCTTGCCGGGACGGTGGTGGCCGTGCGGCGGTTCCGCCCCAGCTGGGCGTGGTGGATGGGTGCGAACTGGCTCCTGTTCGTCAGCACCGCCTTCGTGCTGTCCGTGCCGCGCTACGTGCTGGTCATGTTCCCGCTGTACGCGTGGTTCGCGATCCTCGCCGAGCGCCGCTGGCTTGGCCTCGCCATCGGCGTCGTGTCGGTGGGGCTCCTGCTGTGGTTCTCGGCTCGGTTCGCGACCGGAGCCTGGGCCTTCTGATGAAAGGTTCCAGCGCAAGCGTGGCTTCTCGTCGCCGCACATGAGAAGCAGGAGAGAACCTGGTCATCGGGGTCGTTCCGCGTTGCGAGGCGCGCCGCTAGCATGTCGTAGGGACATCCGACCGAGGCGATCCCCTCCCCCTAGGAGGCGTAGATCCGGACCCCGAATGCATCCCCTGGACCAAGGACCCGCGAGGTTGGAATGATCGACTCCCAGTCTTACACCGACCAGGAATGGCTGGAACTGATGATCGAAGGTCTGGAGGTCGGCCGAGACGGTGTCCCGGGCGGCCCGGCTCCATACGTTCAGGCCCGGTTTGTTGGATGGTCTGGCGGCGCAGCGATGCGCGAATGTTTCCCCTTTTACCAGTTGGTCAAGCGTCACTACCGTGGTGACCTGTCGATGGACCTCGTCCTTGACTTTGGCGTGGGCTGGGGTCGGCTCATCCGGCTCTTTGCACACGACGTGCCTGAACATCACCTGTTCGGCGTCGATGTCGATGCTGAGATCGTACAGGTATGTGCTGACACGCGCGTGCCGGGATCAATGCAGCAAGTCGATCCAGGGGGCAATCTGCCATTCCAGGAGGGGGCGTTCGGGCTGGCGTACGCGTACTCGGTGTTCTCGCACCTCTCAGCCGATGCTGCGAGGGCCGCGTTCTCGGAGCTCGCCCGCGTACTGCGCCCAGGCGGTCAACTGAGTTTCACGATGCAGGGCCTCAGGTTCCTCGAGCTCTGTTGTGCAATCCGCGCTAAGGCAGAGCGGGAGCAATTGGCCGAAGCTGAGAAAACAATCGACTCGTTTTTCGATGACCCGTTCCGCGCCCGTTCCGAGTTCCGCAACGACCAACATGTCTACACCGGTATCGGAGGAGGCGGCGTGCTCTCGGGCGACTTCTACGGGTGGGCGGCGATCCCGGAAAGCTGGCTCCGCTCGAATCTGTCGGGTTTCGCGATTGAAGAGATCGTCGACGACCCCAAAATTAACGAGCAGGTAGTGGTGACGCTTCGCCGCAGTTGAGCGGCCATGGCCAAGTCAGCCCACCGCCCTGTACCTAGTTCGGGATCGGATCTTGCCTGAATAGCTGGCGAACACGACCCCGGTAGAGGAAGACGTACCACCGGAGGTACAAAGGGAGCCAGGCGCGAAACTTGAAGCGGCTGGTCCCAGCCGTTCGATCGCGCCAGGTGGTCGGGACCTCGGCCAGACGGTACCCGCCCAGGGTGGCCTTTACAGTCAGCTCAATCGCCATCTCGAAGCCACCCGTGGCTTGGATGGTGACGGACTCTAGCAGTCGGCGACTGTAGAGCTTGAAGTTGCTGGTTGGGTCATGGATTGGCACGCCACCGAACCAGTGCAGCGTCAAGCCAGCCAATCGACTGAGAACCCGCTTGGCCGCGGGGCCACCCTGCTGGTGTCCACCCGCCATGTATCTGCTTGCCGCCACCAAGTCGGCGCCGCTTCGAGCGAGCCGCATCATGTCGTCGACGCCCGTGAGATCGTCGGAGCCATCGGCCATTGTGATCAGGACGTAGGGCGACCGGGCTTCCGCAATGCCAGCCCGCATGGCATTGAGGACTCCCGGGCCCAACTCGTTCTTCAGTAGTCTCAGACCCGGCATGGATGGCAGGAGGTCTTGAACGACGGGCACCGTCGTGTCACTGTCGAAGTCGTACACGACGAGCACCTCGTGAGAGGCAGTTATCTGCGTGGCCGCTGCGCGGAGGACGCCCGCGATGTTCTCGGCCTCGTTGTAGACCGGGAGCACCAGTGAAAGTTCGGTTGCGGGACCGACTGGGCTCGGCTCGTTCATGAAAGGTCCCTCTCCGAAGGTTGTTGGAGGGTGACGTCGATCCGGGAACGGCTCCCGAAGCTGAACCCAATCAGGATGGCTGAGGTCGCACCGGCGATGGTGACAACTGCGATCACTGTCACATGGGCGATGGTAGCGACGGCTAATACCTCCTCCGGCGGCAGCCCGAGCGCCGTGCCGGCGGCTACGGACGCGAGTTCAAAGGTCCCGAGGTAGGCGGGCACTGACGGGATGGCGGTTGCCATCACGGCCACCGATGCGATGACAAATGCCTGGCCGAAGGACGCGTCAAGACCGACAGCCTGGGAAGAGAGCCAGAACAGGACCGCGTCACCTCCCCAGGCTAGAGCACTCAACAGCCCGGCCACCACCAGAGTGCTCGCCTTCAAGCGGCTGATTGCCTCCGCGAAATCGCCGACCATCCCGCGGAGGCGGCCACCAGCAGTCGCGCCGGCTTTCCGCGCGACCCACGGGGAACAGCCTTTTGCCAGGAGCAGCGCCGCGATAGAGACGAATACGGCGAGAGTGGCGGAGGCGACAACCGCCGAACCAATCGCGCCGGCGAGTAGGCCCAGCATGGTTGCCAGCGCGAGGAGGCCGAGGGTAAACGTGTCCAGGACGCGTTCGACGGCGACAGTCGCGAAAACGGTACCCCCGGGAATCTGCTCGCGGATCGAAAGGAGCCCGGTCCGAATCACCTCGCCAGCACGAGCCGGCAGCGCGGTGTTCCCTAGATATCCCACGAGCAGCACGGGAACCAGCCGACGCCGCGCGGCATGGTGCCCCAGCCCCGCGAGAAGGCGCTTCCAGCGCTCCGCCCGCACCATCAGCTGCGCGCCCATGACGGGCAAGACAAGCAGCATGAGCCGAAAGTCAGCGGCCGCGAGATTATCCAGCGTCGCGCCGAGATCGACGTTGAGGGCGAGGATCGCGATGGAGGCGGCGGCGATCGCAAGCCCAATCCAGGGAGCGAGTCTTGCGTACCTACTGCCGCGGACGGCGACCGACATACAGCGTCTGCTTACCGAGAACTCGCCAGGCTGGGGGGAAGCTCAGATATGCCCGAACCAGCCACGCCGCCTGTGGCAGGCGGCTCTTGGTCGTATACGGCAGGAAGCGTGTGTAGAGGACTTCAGTCTCCAGCCCTGAGAGCGAGGCGGCCTCAACCAGACTTCGCTCAGTTAAGGCAACTCGATGATCGATGAAGTCCCAATACCGGCCGCCAACCAGCCGGATGTTGGGCTGAAGGACGATCGCTCGGCCGCCAGGCCGCAGCAGCGCCGCAGCGACATTGAACTGTTCGATGACTGCGTGTCCGTCGCGAAGATGCTCGAGGTAATTGCTCATGAAGATGGCATCAAAGTGGCCACTCGGAAGGTGGCGCAAGAGATCAAGACCGCTGGCCCGCACGAAGTGGATATCAGGCGCGAGCGCCGGCGACACATCACGGATATCGGACCCCCAGCGCTCGCGAGCCCGGATGTGCCGAACAAAAAGACCGGTGTCGCAGCCGATGTCAAGGACCGTGCCGTTGCGGGGAACCCAGCGCTGCAGGTACCGTGAAATCTGGCTCCAGACGGCCTCTTTCTTAACCGCCTCCGAGTCGGGAAATCGATGCTCGTAGACCCTCTCCAGCGCCTTGTCATCGGTCACAGCCGGCCGGCCTCGTACTCCCCGCGGATCCAAGGCACCACTTCGTCGAGCATCTCGTCCAGCGTCGTGGTCGCCTCGAACCCGAGCACGGACTGAGCTTTCCGCACGTCCGGGATTCGCCGCTGGACATCGTGTTCGAAGGGTGAGTCTGATACGTACCGGAAGTCTCGACCGGTGCCATGCACCTTGCTCCAGATCGCGCGGGCGAGTTCAAGAACCGTCGTGGAGGCCCGCGTCGACAGATTGAAGTCCTCGTTGATGGCTCTTGGCGACTCCATCGCCTTGACGATGCCGCGCGCAAGGTCCCCGCCATACGTGTAATGCCGCACCTGAGATCCGTCGCCAAGAATGTGGAGTGGATCCTGGCCAGCGATAACTTTGTGCGCCAGATCAGGGACGACATGAGAGAGTGCAAGTTGCACGTTCCCGCTCATGACATTGGAATCGCGCAGGGCGCGCCGTTCGCCGATTCCGACGCAGTTGAACGGCCGGAGAATCGTGTATGGCAGTCCGTACTGTTCTGAAGCACCCTTCGCGAAGTACTCCGCGGAGAGCTTCTGAAAGCCATAGGTGCTGACAGGGGGCGGCGAAGCAAGCTGCGCGCCCTCGGGCGTCGGGAACACCGTCGCTGACTCGAACACCATTGATGATGAGATCACGACGATCCGCTGCAGACGCCGGGACCTGTGAGCCTCGATCGCCGCGTCAAAGGTGGAGGCCAGGATCCGCTCGTTCTCAGCAAGTAGGTCAAAGGCAAACTCATGGAAGTAGCTGATGCCGCCAATCATCGCCGCAGCTGCCACGACCTGGTCTGAGTCCGAGGCGAGGTCACTCAGGAGACCACGATCCTTGGCATCGCCTTCGACGAATCGGTAGTTCGGGTGTTCGTCGTAGCTCTTGGACAGGCGCCCGTACTTGCTGTAGTTGTCCAGGCCGATGACCTCGTGCCCCGCGGACAGGAGCTCCTCGATCAGGTAACCGCAGATGAATCCGGCCGCGCCTGTGACAAGAACGCGCACTACAGCTGGATGCCGCTGCCCAGGGCTCCCCAGATGTCGATCACGTCCCTTCCCCTCGTTTTCAGGCCCTGATACTCGGCGTGCGGAGCCCCGAGAATCAGGATTTCGCTGTCACTCAGGACCTGCTCCAACGGAACCAACTGGGCATCGCGCACGTGCGGATCGGTGCAGAGGACATGGGCGCCTGACCACGCCAGAAGCTTGCGCAGTTTGTAACTGAGTGACGCGCGAGGATCGTCCGAGTCCGCCTTGAAGGCCATCCCGAGTATGCCGATGGTTCGGTCATGCAGCGAACCAAAACGCTTCTCCATCGCGGAAACGACGAAGGCGGGAACACCCTCGTTGATCTGCATCGCTGCTTGACCCAGCGGAAAATGGTCGCTGGTGAACGCGGCCAACTGCATTGTGTCTTTCAGCAGGCAGGGCCCCGCGGCGAATCCGGGCCCCGGCAGGTCGCGTGCTCGAGGGTAATCGTGCCGGACCGCATGCAGCACCTGGTTGTAGTCGATGCCCGCGGCGTGGGCAATCATGAAGAATTGATTTGCCACAGCGAATTTCATGTAACGCCAGGCGTTCGTGAACAGCTTCGCGACCTCTGCCTCTTTCGTCGTCGTGCGTATCGTCTCGGCTCCCAGCCTGCGGAACAATTCTTCTGCCCGATCGCCTGCCTGGGTGTCATCGGCACCAATGATCTGCGGGAGACTGAGAATCTCTTCGAGAGCGCGCCCTTCGGCAACCCGCTCGGGGCAGAACGCGACATCGACCACACACCCGCGCGCAGAGAGAGCCTGAGCAACGAAAGAAGATGTGCCCGGGAATACAGTGCTTCGCAAGATCACCAGAGCTCCCGGTTGAATGTAGGGGGCAAGGTCGTCTACCGCGCGCTCGAACAGAGTCATCGACGGATTGAGGAACTCGTCTATCGGCGTGCCGATGACGATCACCACGATCCCAGCACGGCGCAAGAGCTCCGGCTGAGATGCCATCTCCAGACGGCCGGACTGGAGGACGGTCGACAGGAGGGTATCTGCGCCGTTCTCGATGAACGGCATCTCGGCCCTCGAGATCTGAGCGAGGATTGGCGACGCGATGTCATAGATGCCCACTCGCAAGCCAGCGTGGGCAAGGGTCAAGCTCAGCGGGAGACCGACATGCCCCGCGCCGCCAACCACGACCACGTCTAACGTGCCTGCTCCGACGCTCGTGGCTGTCGCCGCCATCTCCAGATTGCCGGCACTCAATGGAGGCCCTCCCAGTCGACTCCGGATGAGGGTAGCAGACAACACGTGCCTTCCTGAGAGGCCGGACTTTGTAGGTCCGCTACGGCTCCGATCCTATCGGAATGACCTCAAGAACGAGTGACAGTGGCGATCCGATCCCAGGAGCGCCTGCGTTCGGTCCTATCGTGATGGTATCCGGCGGTGGTGGAAGACTCAGTGCGTCCGAGAGTCCCACATCAGTGTTGGCGGCAATTATCGTCGCCTCCCCATTGATCCCGAGTGGGATTCGGTATGTCGCACCCCCCACCGTGATGTACCACGGAGGAGCCGCGTAGGCGAGGGTAATGAGCCTCGTCAAGAAGTCCTGGCCCATGCCGGAAACGCGGATGGTCAAAATGCCCGGCGGTAGATCGCTCGGGATCTGAACGGGTGCTCCCACCTCACCCGCGGCCGTCCAGACGGGGATAGGGGGACCGCAGCGGTTGGCGACCCTGCCGAGCACTTGCCACTCAGGAGTGGATGCCAACGGCAGATACCGGCAAACCATCTCGATCTTCGCTGCCGGCGAGTCGAACCAAACACTCCTGCCGTCAATTGACAGACCGACGTCTGGATCGGTCAGCCACAGTACCCGCTCCGGGGCATGCACCCCAACCAGGAGATCGGCATTCTGGCGATCGAGGTACGGGGTATACGCTGCGTAGGCCTGAAACACGGGCTGCGGACTCCACCGGATTTCAGGGTAGGCATACGCGACCGATGCTTGCCAAGGCTGGATGTCGGCCGAATGCCCGGCGAGGAGCGCAACGACCTCATCGGGCAAGGCGTACAGCGATCTCAGCGCCGAGGCGGTGGCCATTGTCGCCTGATGCCGTTCGATCAGCACCGTGCGCATCTGTTGGACAGCCGCCTGAAGGCGGGCCACCGGGTCTGCGAGCGTGGCAATTGGCAGCGAGGTGAGGGCGAGGACCATGGCGAGTATCCCCGCCACCGGCATGGCCATGGCCACTCTGGACAGATTTCGAGGCACGACCGCCGGCCACACAGACAGCAATATGACGAGATAGATCGCCATCCCGAGGCCCTGGCGCGTGAAGCCTCCCTTAAACGCTGCCAGAACCATGGCACCAACAAGCAGCCACAGGACGAACCGATCTCGTCTGGGCACGTCCCGAGTGCGAATCCAGACCAGGCAGAGAAAGATTCCTGTGCCCAACGCAGCGACGCCAGCCGCCCAATTGGACTGCGGATCGACTTGGTACATCGAGAGTCCGAATCCAGCTGCGATCTCCACTGCACCGCGGGCGTAAGCGGCGAGGTCTCCGACGTCCTGGGACAGGACAAACCACAGCGCCATGAACACTGCCAGAGTCGACGCGCCAAACGTCAGCGCCGATCGACGGGGGTCGTGCGCGGATCCCAGAACCCCGATGCCTGCAATGACGAAGCTCACGAAGCCAACGTTGAGTTTGCCGAGCAGAGAGATACCCGCGGCAACACCCAGAACTGTCGCAAAGACGAGCCCGGTGCCATTGATCGAACGGCGAAGGACCGCGGTCGCACTGACAATGAAGATCAGGGCTCCATAGAGGATCCATCCCGTCACCCAGAGGAACGTGAACGCTGTCGCCATGACGAGGGCAAATGCGGCTAGGCCTCCCAGGGCCAGCCGCGCGAGGTGGAACAAGCCGATGCATGCTCCGACATGAACGACTCCAACGAAGACGAGGGCTAACGCACTCGTCCTACCCAGATACGGCTGCGGATCACCTAGGAATCCAAGCGGCCCGAACGTGAAGAGAATGTCGGACCCGAATGACATTCCATCCTGAGCCGCCATGTGCAGGCCAACCTTCCACGAGGCATCAAGACCGATGCTCGGGGGAGTGTTGAGAACTGGCCACGTGACCAGCGCGATCAGTGTCCCGAGCGCCAGGTCGGCACCGTGCTTGCGGATCCAGAACCAGGTCACCAGCCGACTCCGCCCGGAGTTCTCCTGGGGGCCTGCGCCACGGCCGGCCGCGGTCAGTTCATCGTTCAAAGGTTACGGGGTCGCTCATAGTGCACCACCAAGATAAGGGAGCGCCGGGGTATGGCTGACGCCGGACCCTTCAATCGAAGAGAAGCGCAACGGCACAACCCATTTCAGCGTTTCGGCATTCACGAACGCCATCGGGCAACCGTGGTCGTGGCCAGCATGCTGTTGGTGGCGGCGTGCATGTACATCATGCGTAGTCCAACAAGCCTCACCGCGCCGACGTTCTGGGGAGAAGACGGCACGGTGTTCTTCAAAGATGCGATTGAGCAAGGTTGGAGCGCGGCGTTCGCAGAGTACGCCGGCCAGATTTTCGTGGCGCAAAGGCTCGCGGCCACTCTCGTCGCGCCCCTGCCCGTGTCGGCTCAGCCAACGCTGTATGCGGCCGTTGCGATCATCTTCGCAGTCCTGTCATGCGGGATCGTGCTTTCGTCGCGATGGCGGGACCCGGTTCCGATTCAGGCCAGGTTCGTTTGCATGCTGGCCCTGCTCTGCGCTCCCGGAGTCGGTGAAACCTACGCAACGCTGAGCAACGCCCATTGGTGGCTGGGCGTCGGGCTGGTTCTCCTTGGCATGCTCCGCGATCCGCACCGGGGCTGGGCCAAGTTCGGTGAGGTCGGTTATGTCGCCTTGGCCGCGACGTCCGGATTCGTCGCCCTCTTCGGCATCCCGGCCCTCGCCTTGCGCGCCCTTCGCAATAGATCTCGCCATTCGATCACGCTGCTTGCACTTGCCCTTCTGGGCATCGGAATGCAGCTTGGCTTCCTCATGAGCTCGAGCCGTCGAGGGAGCATCGCAGACGTGGCCTCCGACCCCGGTGTCGCGGTGCTGATCCTGGCTAAGCGGGTGATGGCGACGGCCGCCCTTGGCGAAAGCGGCCTTGCGGCTCTATGGCCGCCGGGATCACCGGGGGCCTTGGCGGTGTTCCTCAGTATCGCCTTGACGACAGCGCTGGCGCTTATCTGGATCCGTGGCCGCTCCTTGGAGATAGGCGCCCTGCTCTTGTCTTTGGCCGGAGGCTGGTTGTTGGCCCTGTGGGCGATGACGCAGCCAGGCTCGAGCATGCAAATGCTCCTCTGGCCCATGGCTGCTGCACGGTTCTTCCTGATTCCAAAGGCTGTCCTGTATGTGAGCCTGGTCGTGTCGTGGCCCCTCGACAGAATCAGAAAAGTCCTGTTGGCGCTCACCTGCGTCTTGCTGCTCGTCGGCATCCTGGTGGACTATCAACTGGCCGGCCTGCCAGCGGTTGAATGGGGTCCGTTCGCAGAGTGCGTTGACATGACAAGGGGACCCTGCTCGATCGAGATCCCCCCCGGCTGGCTTCTCGTGGTGGATGCCAGAGGCCCGTGACCCGACGCTGGTCGCGCGATGGCCCGATCGGGATCAGCGCGCGGCGGGGGTGAGCGCGTCCTCGGCGGTATCGGTGGCGTGCCACATGTCGTGCGCCTCCCCGACCACCGTCTCGAAACGGAGGCCCATGAGGATCACGCCGGAGAACCCGACCTCCCGGGCCCGGGACGCCGTTTCCCGCGCGACGCGCCACGCCTCGCGACGCCGGTCCTCCTCGGGCACGCGTTCCAGTCGCCGGCGAAGGCCGTCGCTGACCGGGATCGCGCCCACGCCCTCGAGGCGGTGGATCCAGGCCGAGGAGAACGGCGGGGTGAGCTCGAGGTAGATCGGAGGCCGGTCACTCCCCGCACCGATCCCCAGTCGCTCGGCTACCGCCTCGACCCCGTCGGGATCCATGAGCGGGCCGGTGGTGAAGAACTGCCCGCCGGCCTCGATCCGGCGCTCGAGCATCCACTTCCGCGACCGGGTCGACATCCCGACCTCGAACCGGACCGGGGCCACCGTGTCCTGCAGCGCGCGCAGGTGGGCGACGATCTCGTAGCTGTCGCTCCAGTGCTCGACCTCGGGCAGGACATCACCCTGGACCACGAGGAATGACTCGACGCCGTTGACCAGCGCCCCGCGGACCTCGCTCTCGATGGCCAGGATGTTCCGATCCCGGGTCGAGCAGACGACGGTCGGCCGCACATCGGGGACGTCATGGGTGATCCGTGCGGCGAACGCGTACGGCGACATCCGGACCTGCTTGAACGGGTTGTCGGTGATCAGGACGTCGTGCCAGCGGCCCTCGAGGCGTCGGTGGGTGAGGTTCGGGAGCTTCGGCGGGTTGACCTCGACCATCTCCACCCAGCCATCGGGCTCGGAGAGCATCGGGTCAGGGCTCGGAGCCGATGGCGGCCCGCCGGCGGCGGGCCGCCGCCACCATGTCGGTCAGCTGGCGCTCGATCTCGTCCCAGGTCCGGGTCTTCATCCCGCAGTCGGGGTTGGCCCACACGTCGGACGGCGCCATGTAGTCCTCGAAGTGGCGGAGTCGCTCGTCCATGATCTCGCTTCCCGGGGTGTGCGGGGAGTGGACGTCGAACAGGCCCGGCCCGATCTGGAGATGTCCGTCCGAGGGTCCGACATAGAAGGCCCGGATCCGGTCATCGTCCACCGAGCGGGCGTACCAGATGGACGCCACGTCCACGCCGACGTCGGTCCACAGCGCAGCGATCGACGCATCGGTCCCGTAGCACATGTGGGTGTGCATCTGGACCCCGGCCGGCTGGTTGAAGACATGGTCCAGCGCGGCGCGCACGCCCCGCGCGTAGATCTCGCGCTTTGTCTCGGCGTCGGCGGTGGGCAGGGGCCAGCGCTCTCGGACCGCCGGCTCGTCGACCTGGATGACCCGCGCTCCGGCGTCGACCAGGTGGCGGACCTCCTCGGCGATCGGCTGGGCCACCGCCCAGAACAGGCGGTCGTCGTCGATGCCGGGCGGGCGGAAGCTCCAGTTCACGATGGTGACGGGGCCGGTGAGCATGCCCTTGACCGGCTTGTCGGTCGCGTCCTGGGCGATCCGCCACTCGGCGACGGTCATCGGTTCGCTGATGGTCGGCGGGGCCGCGAGGATGGGCGGGCGGGTGCATCGGCTGCCGTACGAGGACACCCATCCGGCCTTGGTGGTGTGGTAGCCGTCCATCTGGACCGCGAAGTACTCGACCATGTCGGTCCGCTCGAACTCGCCGTGGACCAGGACGTCGAGGCCCATCTCCTCCTGCCAGCGGATGGCGTGGTGGATGAGCCGGGTGATCTCGGCGTCGTAGGCGGCTTCGTCGATCTCCCCCCGGCCCAGCTTGACGCGCAGCTGTCGCACGTCGGACGTCTGGGGCAGTGAGCCGATGGTCGTGGTCGGGTAGGCGGGCAGGTCGAGGTCCGCCTGGGCCGCGGCACGCTCGGCGCGCGAGGCGCGGGTTTCCAGGGTGCCAATCTCGGGCCACGTGACGGGGGGTGCCTGCGCGGGCTCCGGCCCGGCGCCCGGCAGGGTCGCGCCCCAGGCGGCGAGGGTCCGCGCCTTCTCCCGGGCGAACTGGAAGCCGGCGGGCAGGTCCTCGCCCTCCACCGTGTACGGGAGGAAGATCAGGCTGGTGCTGGGCACGATCCGGACCGTGCGCGCCTCGTCGCCGAGGGCGGCCAGCGCCTGCTGGACCGGCGCGTAGTGGTCGGCCCACACGCTCCGACCATCCATCACCGACACGACCAGCTCGGGCAGCGATGACCAGGCCGTGGTCCCGGCCAGCTGCGGCAGCGAGGCCAGCGGCACCTGGACCGCGAACCCGAGTCCGCCGAGCATCTCGATGCTGTCCGAATCGGCCTCGCCGAACTGGACAGTCACGATCGGCGTCTCGGTCAACCCGAGCGCGGCGTCGGCGTAGGCCGCATCCCGGAGGCGGCGGTCGTCATCGGTCAGGACCAGGCCAAGGCACGGCTCGTCGATCTGGAGACGGAATCCGGGGTCGCGTGCGGCCTGCGCGCGTACCCAGCGCCAGGTGGCCGCCCCTGCCGAGGCCGCCAGCTCGGCGCGATCGAGCCCGGGGGCGACCTTCGCCAGGCGGGCAAGGGAGTACGGGCCGAGGATGGGCCAGATCGCGCCATCGCCGGTCGGCTCGCGCCAGGGCAGGGGGCGCAGCTCGGTCACCGGCCGGTCCGCCTCGGGCACGACCATGTGGTAGTTGGTGTCGAACCACTTCGTCATCTCCCACGCCTCGCGGTCAGCGCTGCCGCGGGAGAGGATCGTGAGCACGGCGAACGGGTCGGTGGCAAGCTGGCTGGCGAGCTCCTCGGGCGCGATGCCCAGCATGAGCCCGGTCTCCAGCGCCTCGTCGTACAGGAAGAAGTCGTCCACTGCCGTGCCGGTCAGCTCGCGCTGCTCGGCGAGGTGGGCCGCGCGCAGCTCGGCAACCTGGGCATCGAGGGCGGCGCGGTCCGACCGCCCGGCCCAGTTGCGCTCCAGCGCCCACTTGAGCTCGCGGTTGGGCCCGATCCGGGGGTAGCCGATCAGCTGCGGGACGATCTGCATACGGGCGTGCAGTCTAGACGAGACGTCTGCGCTCGGCGCCCAACCGTTGGCCACGGGCGCTAGACTCCTGTGGCTTAGCCCATCAGGCCGGGAGGATCACGCCCCGTGGAGCGCGCCGCGAACCGCACCCTGTTCACCTCCGAGTCCGTGACCGAGGGACATCCGGACAAGCTCTGTGACCAGATCGCCGACGCGATCCTCGACGACGTCATCGCCAACGACCCCGACGCGCGGTGCGCGATCGAAGTGGCGGCCACGACCGGACTGGTCTTCGTCCTGGGCGAGATGACGACCAGCCACTACGTCGACGTCCAGTCGGTGGTTCGTCGCACGGTGCGCGAGATCGGCTACGACTCGAGCCATCTCGGGTTCGACTGGGAGACCTGCGGCACGATCTCGGCCATCAAGGAGCAGAGCCCCGACATCAGCCGCGGCGTGGACCACGCGCTGGAGTCGAAGATGGGCCTGGAGCCGGACGAGCTGGGCGCCGGCGACCAGGGAATGATGTTCGGCTATGCGACCGATGAGACGCCGGAGCTGATGCCGATGCCGATCCAGCTCGCCCATGCCGTCGCCCGACGGCTGGCCGAAGCCCGCCGGGATCGCTCGCTCCCGTTCCTGCGGCCCGATGGCAAGAGCCAGGTGACGGTCGAGTACGACGAGGACGGGCGCCCCGCGCGGGTGCACACCGTGGTGGTCAGCGCCCAGCACGAGCCGGACGTGGACACCCGCGAGCTGACCGATGGCATCCGGGCCGAGGTCATCGAGGCCGCCATCCCCGCCGACCTGCTCGACGCGGAGACGAAGGTCTACGTCAATCCCACCGGGCGGTTCGTGATCGGCGGGCCGCAGGGTGACTCGGGCCTGTCCGGCCGCAAGATCATCGTCGACACCTACGGCGGGATGGCGCGCCATGGCGGCGGCAGCTTCTCGGGCAAGGACCCGACCAAGGTGGACCGGTCCGGGTCGTACATGGCCCGCTTCGTGGCCAAGAACATCGTGGCCGCCGGCCTCGCCCGTCGGTGCGAGATCCAGCTGGCCTACGCGATCGGGGTCGCCCATCCGCTCGCGATCCACGCCGAGACCTTCGGGACCGGGATCGTGTCCGACGCGACCATCGAACAGCTGATCCGCGAGCACTTCGACCTGCGCCCGGGGAGCATCATCACCGACCTGACCCTGCGCCGGCCGCTCTACCGACCGACCGCGGCCTACGGCCACTTCGGACGCCCGGACCTCGACCTGCCCTGGGAGCACACCCCGCGCGCGGACGCGCTGCGGGGCTCGATCATGGCCGACCGGAGCGCGACTCCCGTCGCCTAGTCCGGCGGCGCTCCGGCTGGCGACAGCGCGGGGCATGGAAATGTCCCGAAGGAACCGCGGCGACCGTTGATGTCATCTCGGGTCCGGCCAGCTGCCCCTTCGGGACGTGCGCAGGATGCGGGATCAGCGACCGGCTGCGCAAGCCCCTTTTCCACGACATTTCGCAATCCCCGCGGGGTTGTCCACACGTTGTCGGCCGGCGGCCCGCGGCGCGTAGTATGGGGAGCCGCGAGGCGGCATTGATGGTCACCACCACATCCACGTCGATCACCGCAACCAGGAGTTCTGGGACGAGCTCTGTGGGACGACGTTCGCTCGGAGCCTGGGCCTGGTCGGTCACGACCGAGCGACGCTGGACGCATTCGATCGCGCCTACTTCGACTTCTACCCGTACCTGCTCGGGTACGTCGACCGATTCCCGCTCGCCGGAGCCCGCGTCCTCGAAATCGGCCTCGGATACGGCACGCTCGGCGAGGAGATCGTCAAGCGCGGCGCGGTCTATCACGGGCTGGACATCGCCGCGGGGCCGGTCCGCATGATGCAGCACCGCCTCGCGATGCTCGGCGTCGGCGGCGAGGAGCGCATCGTGCAGGGCTCCGCCGCCGCGATCCCGCACCCCGACGCGTCGTTCGACTTCGTCTACACCATCGGGTGCCTGCATCACACCGGTGCCCTGGCGCAGTCGGTGGAAGAGGTCCGTCGCGTCCTCGTCCCCGGCGGCTGGGCCGTCGTGATGATCTATCACGCGCGGTCGGCGCGGAGGATCAAGATGCGGCTGCGGCGAACGCTGGCGCCCTGGCGCGGACAGGCCCCGGTGACCGAGGTCGACGTCGCGCGCATGTACGACGCCGACTCGACCGGGCTCGCCGCGCCGCACACGGATTTCTCTTCGCGGCGCCAGGCTCGCCGGCTGTTCCGGCGCTTCGATGCCGTCGAGATCGATACCCACAACTTCGAGGACTTCTCCGTGCGGGGCCGGATGCTGACAACCCGAGATGGCGCCCTCGGGACCTGGATCGAGCGGTGGTACGGGCTCGACCTCTACATCGTGGCCCGCCGCTGAGCGCTATGCTTCGGCGCCGAATGACCGCCTCCCGCCGCCGTCCGTTCCGAACAGGCGCCGGTCGAAGGCCCCGCGTCGACCGCTAGGGACCGCAGTTGGGCTCGATCCTCGTCCTCTACCACTCTCGTCTGGCCCCGCTCCGCCCCGCGATCGCGGATCACCTCTACTCCTTCCGTCGCTATGGCGGACGGCCGTGCATCTACGTCAACATGGCCGTCCGATCGGTCCCGTCCTGGATCGGCCGGCTCGACATCGACCTCGTCGTCCTCCACACCATCCTCCTGTCGGACCGATGGCAGCCGGACGACTTCCGCGACGTGGCCCTCCGCATGCGGGCGATTCGGAAGCTGCGTGCGCCGGTGGTCGCGATCCCCCAGGACGAGTTCATCAACATCGACGTGCTGGTCGATGTGCTCGGCAAGCTGCACGTCGACCACGTGTTCTCGTGTGCACCGCCCGAGGAGTGGGCCACCCTCTACGGTCCACTCATCGAGCGCGGGGCAGGCGTGACCCGCGTGCTGCCCGGCTATCTCGAGCCGGCGACCGTCGAGCGGATCGAGGGCCTGGCGAAGGACGTCCCGCGCACCATCGACATCGGGTACCGCGCGTGGCGGCCCATGCCATGGCTTGGCCGGCACGGCATGCGGAAGGCGTGGATCGCCGACCAGTTCCAGGCTGCCGGCCAGAAGCGCGCGGCTGCGGCTCGACATCTCCCTCGAGGCGAAGGACACCCTGGTCGGCGACGACTGGTTCCGGTTCCTGCTCCGCAGCCGCTACACGATCGGGGTCGAGAGCGGCGCGGGGATCCTGGACCGCGACGGGCGAATCCGCGCCTGTGCCGACGCGTTCGTCGCCGAGCACCCGGCGGCGTCGTTCGAGGAGGTCGAAGCGGGATGCTTTCCCGGTCTCGACGGCAACCTGAACCTGCGAACGATCTCGCCGCGGCACCTGGAGGCCTGCGCGACTCGCACCCCGCAGATCCTGGTGGAGGGCGCGTACAGCGGGATTCTCGAAGCGGGCCGGCACTACATCCCGGTTCGGGAGGATTTCGGCAACGTGGACGAGATCGTGGAATCGGTCCAAAACGGCGACGGCCACCGGGACATGGCGGAGCGTGCCTACGCCGACATCGTGGCCTCGGGCCGCTACGGCTACGAGGCCTTCGTGCAGACCATCCTGGCGGCGGCGGGAGTGGGCGCGCGAAGCCAGGCCGGTCGGCGCGGTATCCTCATCGGCGGACTGTCCGCGTGGGAGCGGACGCTCGACGTTCCGTCGTGGGGGTGGGTCCGGATCCGGCAACGGGTCCGACCAATCGCACGTGAAGCCCTGCGACGGGTAGGCCTGCTCGATCCTGTCATGCGGGCCCGATCGGATCGCCGGGCCAGACGCCTGGGCGAGCGCTAGGAGAGCTGATCAGGGATGTGTGGAATCGCCGGGATCGTGAGCCTGTCGGGGAAGCCGGTTCCCGGCCTCGAGGCCAGCCTGGACGTCATGAACTCGCTGCTCAGCCACCGCGGCCCGGATGGGTCCGCCACCTGGCACCACCCCGGCGGCCAGGTTGGGCTCATGCATCGGCGGCTGGCCATCATCGACCTGACCACCGGCGACCAGCCGATGCAGGGCGAATCCGGCGACTGGATCACGGCCAACCACGAGATCTACAACTACGTCGAGATTCGGGATGAGCTCGGACGCGACTCGTTCCGCACGACTTCGGACACCGAGGTCATCCTCCGCGCCTACCAGAAGTGGGGCACCGAATGCCTGTCCCACCTCCGCGGCATGTTCGCGTTCGCGCTGTGGGACGCGCGAGCGCGGGATGCTCTTCTGCGCCCGCGATCGGTTCGGGATGAAGCCGTTCTACTACGCGGTGGTGGACGGGAACCTCCTGTTCGCTTCGGAAGCGAAGGCGCTCCTCCCATTCCTGCCGGGCATCGAGACCGACCTCGAGGGCATGCGCGACTACCTCACCTTCCAGTTCTGCCTCGACGGCAAGACCCTGTTCAAGGGGATCCGGGAGCTGCCGGCCGGCCACTCGCTGGTGGTTGCCGGCGGCACGGTGCGCGTCGAGCGCTACTGGGACGTCCGGTTCGAGCCGGACTACAGCCACACGTCAGCCTATTTCGAGGAAGAGCTGCAGGCGCGGATGGAGGATTCGGTCCGCGTGCACCTGCGGGCCGACGTGCCGGTCGGCGCCTATCTCAGCGGCGGCCTCGACTCGAGCATCGTGGCCGCGCTCGCGGCGGACAGCGGCCAGCCGGGGATGATGGCGTTCAACGGCCGGTTCCCGATCGGTGAGCAGTACGACGAAAGCGAATACGCAGAGGCCCTGGCCGAAGATCGCGGGCTCGACCTGCGGATCTCCGACATCACGGTCGATGACTTCGTCCGGGACATCCAGCGGGTCATCTACCACCTCGACTACCCGGTCGCCGGGCCCGGCGCCTTCCCGCAATACATCGTGTCGAGAGACGCCCGGGCGCACCGCAAGGTGGTCCTCGGCGGCCAGGGCGGGGACGAGCTGTTCGGAGGGTACGCGCGATACCTGGTGGCCTACCTCGAGCAATGCCTGAAGGCGGCCCTCGACGGGACGCTGAACAACGGGAACTTCGTGGTCAGCTACGAGTCGATCCTGCCCAACCTGCCGACGCTGTCGCGCTACAAGCCCATGCTCCAGGAGTTCTGGGCGGAGGGGCTGTTCGAGCCGATGGATCGGCGCTACTTCCGCCTCGTCAGTCGCGGCAACGCCCATCGCCACGAGATCGACTGGGACCAGCTCGGCTCCTACTCGCCGTACGAGACCTTCCGCTCGATCTACTACGCGGACAACATCGACGGCGAGTCGTACTTCGACCGGATGACCCACTTCGACTTCAAGACCCTGCTCCCGGCCCTGCTCCAGGTCGAGGACCGGATGAGCATGGCCCACGGCCTCGAGTCGCGGCTGCCGTTCCTGGACCACCCCATCGTCGAGCTGGCGGCCACCATCCCGGCCGACATCAAGTTCGAGGGCGGCCGCCTGAAGCGGCTGCTGGTCGCGGCCTTCCGGGACCGACTGCCGCGCCAGATCGCCCAGCGGACCGACAAGATGGGCTTCCCGACCCCGCTGACGGAGTGGGCGCAGGGGCCGGCACGCGAGTTCATCACCGACATCCTCTCGTCGCGGGCAGCGCAGGAACGGGCCTTGATCAACAACCGCGCCGTGCTCGCCTCGCTCGACGAGGAGGCGGCATTCGGACGCGGCTTCTGGGGCCTGCTCTCGCTCGAGCTGTGGCAGCAGCAGTACCACGACCGTGCCACCGACTTCCAGGCCATGCGAAACGAACTGCGGAGGGCTGTTTGACGATGCGAGTGCTCGTGACCGGCGGGGCCGGCTTTATCGGCTCCCATCTGACCGATCGGCTGCTGGCGCGGTCCGATGAGGTGCTGGTCATCGACAACTACGCGACCGGACGCCGGGACAACCTTCCCGAGTCTGCGCCCGGGTTGACCGTGATCGAGGGGGACATCGGCGACGCCGGGGTGGTGTCCGACGCATTCACGACGTTTCAGCCCGAAGTCGTCGTCCACGCGGCGGCCTCCTACAAGGACCCGGAGGACTGGTCTTCCGATGCCGCCACCAACGTCCTCGGAACGGCCCTGGTCGCGCGGGCGGCCCAGGCAGCCGACGTCCGGCGGCTCATCTACCTCCAGACCGCGCTGTGCTACGGGCTCCACCCGCTCGAGCAGCCCATCACCCTCGACCACCCGATCCTGCCAACGGCCAGCAGCTACGCGATCAGCAAGACGGCCGGCGAGCACTACGTGGCCCTGAGCGGTCTGGACTGGCAATCCTTCCGGCTGGCGAATGCCTACGGTCCGCGCAACCTGAGCGGCCCGCTGCCGACGTTCTACTCGCGGCTGACTGGTGGCAAGCCCTGCTTCGTGATGGACACCCGCCGCGACTTCGTCTTCGTCAGCGACCTCATCGACCTGCTCGTCCAGTCGATCGACGGGGCGGGCGGACAGGGCGCCTATCACGTGTCCAGCGGCGGGGACTACTCCATCGAGGAGCTCTTCGAGGCGACGGTCGGCACGCTGGGCATCACCCTCGACCAGCCGGTCGAGGTCCGACCACGCGGCGCGGACGACGCGTTCACCATCCTCCTCGATCCGAGCCGGACCGCTCAGGACTTCGGGTGGGGCACCACCGTGCCCCTGGAGGACGGAGTCCGCGCGGCCATCGAGTACTACCAGCGTTTCGGCATCACCGACACGTACACCCACCTCAAGCTCGAGGGCCTGCGGGCGTGACCCTGGGCCGGGGGGCGCGGCGCGGACTCACCGCTGCGCGTCGCGGCCTCGACCGGGTCGAGGGCCTCGTCGTCGTCGAACGACCTCCGGGACAGCCGCGTCCTGAGCGCCGGCAGCTCGCCGAGCGCCCTGCCCCGGTGACGACCGCCGCATGACCGTTTCCGTCCGCGGGGCACGGACTCTCGTCGTCGGGGGCGCCGGATTCGTCGGCAGCAACCTCGTCCGGGCGCTCGTCCGCCGTGGAGCCTCGTCGGTGGTGGTGGTCGACAACCTCCTCTCCTCCAACCGGACCGATGTCCTCGAGCTGCCCCCGGTGACCTTCGTCCAGGGCTCGATCGCCAGCCCGCGGATCCTCGCCGGCCTGACCGATGACTTCGACCTTGCCTTCCACCTGGCGACGTTCCACGGCAACCAGAACTCGATGGCCGACCCGTTGGCGGATCACCGGAACAATCTCGAGACCACCCTGCGCCTGTACGAGCGGCTGTCGAGCTTCACTCGCCTCCAGAAGGTCGTCTACGCCGGGGCCGGCTGCACGATGGCGCGCAAGGTCTACGGCGCGGCCGAGCCGACGAAGGAGGATGACCCGATCTCGCTCGACCTCGATTCGCCGTACCAGATCTCGAAGATCGTCGGCGAGATGTACGGAAACTACTTCCACGAACGCCATGGACTGCCCGTGGTCCACGCCCGGTTCCAGAACGTCTATGGCCCCGGAGAGATCCTTGGCGCGGGCCGATGGCGCGGGACGGCGGCCACGGTCTGGCGCAACGTCACGCCGACCTTCGTCTATCGGGCGATCGTCGGGCTCCCGCTCGTCCTCGAGAATCGGGGGAAGTCGTCCCGCGACTTCATCTACGTCGACGACATCGTCGACGGCCTGATCCGCTGCGCGACGCGGGGAGCGCCCGGTGAGGCCTACAACCTGGCCAGCGGAGTGGAGACAACCATCCGCGAGCTGGCCGACGCGATCAACGCCAACCTGCCGGGCTCAGCACCGATCGAGCTCGCGCCCCGCCGCACCTGGGACCACTCGGGAAATCGCCTGGGGAGCACCGTGAAGGCGCGCCGGGAGCTGGGGTTCGAGGCACGGGTCGACCTGGGGACAGGCGTGCGCCGGACGGTGCGCTGGACGCGGGACAACCTGCCGATGATCGAGGCATCGATCAGGCGCCACCGGCGCCGGCTGGAGGCGGCCTGACCGCGTCCTCGTCAGCCCCGGGGACGTGCACGATCTGACACTGCGGGACGGTCATCACCAGCAGCCGGCGACCGACCTCCGGCCGATCCCGGATCAGAGCTGACAGGGCGGGCAGCCGTCGGGACCCCGCACCCATCCCGGTCGGGGTCAGCCACTCGTCGAGCTCGAGATGAACCGCGGCCAGGCCCGACAGGTCCGACGGCCAGTCGGCCGCCGCGCGATCGCCGGTGGTGCGCTCCCCGGAGAGGACGATGCGCACCTCCCGGGCACCGGCGTCAAGCCAGGCGGTCAGCGGTGACCCGGTCCCCGCGGCCTCCGCACGACGACGGAACTCCGCCAGCCGCGCGAGCTCGCTGAGGTCGCGGAGCAGCGCGCCGCGGTGGGCAACGAGCGCGGTCCAGGGGAGCTCCCGCGGGCGGAGGGCCCAGAAGAGGAACGCGCGCAGGTAGCGGCTGAGCTCGCGAGCGGCATGCCCCCGGGGGCGGTGGGCCAGGGGTACGGTTCGGATCGCCAGCGGGCTCGGAGAGATCGCGTGGCCGACCCGGCGGACGAGCCGCCCGACGCGGCGCCAGCCGCCCGGGCGCCGGCGACGCCGGAGCATGGTCTCCAGGCTCCGGGACGCGATGCCTTCGAAGGCGGTGGCGTCCAGCGGAGCGGAGACCTCCGGATGGAGGTCGAGCCCGGCGTCGACCTGCTCGAGCATGGCCCGATATGAGTAGCGGGGGTTGAGCGCGACTTCCTCTCGAGCCTGGCCGGTGATCCGCTCCCAGGTCGCCCGATCGCGGAGCGCGCCCGCCACCTCGTCCATGTTGGAGTGATCCTTCTGGAGCGGGACGTAGTGGCGCCACGGCTCGAGGATTCCGGAGTACTCGCCCGGGTACAGGATCATGAGCGTGCCCAGGGCGGCCGCCTCGAACGCGCGGGGCGAGATCTGGTTCAGGCGGACCCGGCCGTCGACATCGGCCAGGAAGCGGTCGTGCAGGGCGTCGAACGAGATATCGGGCTCGGCGGCCATGGCCGCCCGCACGCTGGCTTCGATCGAGCCGTCGAAGTCAAAGACATTGGCCCCGCTCTCGGCTCCGAGCGTCGCCTTGGCCCGGCTGAGGAACTCGATCCACGCCGTCCCGTAGAGCCGGTCCTCTTCCCGATTCGAGATATCGGTCCGCAGCCCGTGGGCCGGGGCATCGGCCGCGAATCGGTCGGCGATGGTCGCCTTCTCCCGAGCCAGCGCGCCGAGCCAGGGGGGAACCCGTCGACCACGATAGGCGACGTCCATCGGTCGATCCTCGAACGGCCGAACCGGGACCGTCACCAGCTCGTCCGGCACGTAGCCGGTGAGGATGGTCACCGTCCGCTTCAGCTCCGGCAGCTTGGCGACGGGATACACGAGGTCGACCTGGTCCTGCGCCACGCAGGTGAAGAGCACGTTGATGCCCAGCGTCCGCATCACGCTCACCGTGCGGTCGACCCATCGGTACTCGTCCTGGATCATGGCCGCCTTCACACCGCGGAACTGGCTCACCCGCCACCTCGCCAGCGGCGAGAGGTAGTCGGCACCGACCATCACCACGTTGTAGTGAATCAGCAGGCCGTCGAACAGGTCGAGGTCCAGCTCGTCCGGCAGGTCGCCCTGGAACGGGAGCACGTAGACCTCGTTGCCCGACCAGCGGCGAATGGCCTCGATGTGGTCGATGACGGTGGCTGCCTCGTCGGGCCGGAAGTCGCACAGCACGAGCAGCCGCGGCCGGCGCGACGCGCTCGGTCCGTCGCGCTCGCCCGGGTTGTCGATCACGGGGTCGGAGATCCAGCGGATGTCGCGCTGCATCACCGCGGCATGGGTGGTGGGGATGAAGGAATGCCCTAAGAATAGGCGGTGCCACGGGACCGCTATGATCCGCCCCGTGCAATCGGAGCGCGCTGCGCCGGTCCTGATCCGCCCGCGGCACGGCTGGCACGGTCCGGGCCTGCGGGAGCTGTGGCAGTACCGGGACCTCGGCTACTTCCTCGTCTGGCGCGATCTCAAGGTTCGCTACAAGCAGACCTTCTTCGGCGCGGCGTGGGCGATCTTCCAGCCCGTCGCGCTCATGATCGTCTTCTCGGCGTTCTTCGGGCGGATCGAGGGCATTGCCCCGGCCGACGTGCCGTATCCGCTCTTCGCCCTCGCCGGGCTGGTCCCGTGGACGCTGTTCTCGCAGAGCCTGCTCGGCGCGTCGAACAGCCTCGTGAACAGCGTGAACCTGATCTCGAAGGTCTACTTCCCTCGACTCCTCCTGCCGCTGGCCGGGGTGGGCTCGTACATCGTCGACTTCCTGATCGCGCTCGTCCTCCTGTTGGTCGTCGCCGCGCTGTACGGGTTCCCGCCCACGATCACGATCCTCTGGCTGCCGGTATTCGCCCTCCTCGCCGTCAGCGCCGCGCTCGCGGTCGGGACCTGGCTGTCGGCGATCAATGCCCGCTATCGCGACGTGAAGTACATCATCGCGTTCGTCATTCAGCTCTGGCTGTTCGCGTCGCCGGTGGTCTATTCATCCGAGCTCGTGCCGGAGAACCTCCGGACCATCTATGCGCTGAACCCGATGGTGGGCGTGATCGAGGGCTTTCGCTGGGCCCTGTTGGGCGGTCCCGTGCCCGACGTCGCGATCTTCCTGTCGACCGCGGCCACCGCGGTCATCCTGGTGCTGGGCGTGGCCTACTTCCGACGAGCCGAGCGCAGCTTCGCCGACCTGATCTAGGCGCCCTGATCGAGGCCGAACGGCCGAGGCCGGACCGATAGCGCTCGAGGTACTCACCGCTCTTCAACGGTCGCCACCAGGCCTCGTTGGACCGATACCACTCGACCGTCGAGGCGAGTGCCTCGTCGAACCCGTGAACCGGCTCCCAGCCGAGCCCTTTCAGCGCGCTCCAGTCCACGGCGTAGCGGCGATCGTGGCCCGGGCGGTCCTCCACGTGGTGGATGAGCGACGCGGGCTGTCCGGTCAGGTCCAGGATCCGATGGGCCAGCTCGATGTTGGTGAGCTCCACGCCGCTGCCGATGTTGTAGATCGCTCCCGGCTGACCCCGCACCAGGATGAGCTCGAGCGCATCGCAGTGGTCGGTGACGTACAGCCATTCGCGTGACTGCTGTCCGTCACCGTAGATCGGCAGCGGAAGATGATCGAGGGCGTTGGTGATGAACAGCGGGATGACCTTTTCGGTGTACTGGTTGGGGCCGAAGTTGTTCGTCGAGCGGGTGATGGTGGCCGGCATGTCGTAGGTCGCCTGGTAGGCGTTGACCAGGAGGTCGCCGCCGCCCTTGCTGGCCGAGTACGGGCTGCTGGGGGACAGGACGTCCTGCTCGCCGGCTGCGCCATCGGCGATGTTGCCGTAGACCTCGTCGGTGCTGACCTGGAGGAATCGCGCGCCGTGTCGGCGTGCCGCCTCGAGCAGGACGAAGGTCCCGTGGATATCGGTCTCGATGAACGCGTCCGGCGCGTCGATGCTGCGGTCGACGTGGGACTCGGCCGCGAAGTTCACGATCACGTCGACATCACGGGTCACCTGGTCCACGATCTCCGGGTCGCTGACGTCGCCTCGCACGAAGCGGTATCGGTCATCCGCTTCGACGTCAGACAGGTTGGCGAGGTTGCCGGCGTAGGTGAGCTTGTCCAGCACGGTGACGAGCACGTCTGGGTGGCGCGAGAGGATGCGGCGGACGAAGTGGGAGCCGATGAAGCCGGCGCCGCCGGTGACCAGCAGCCGTCGAGGCAGAGTGCTCATTCGTTACCCGGCGAGTCTAGGGCACCCGCCCGAACGTGAACCTTGATGTTGGAGAATGGCCCGCGAGATGGGCGGCCCGTCCGATGTCAACGGGATCCTCGTGCTCTACCACTTCATCCCGCCATACGCGGAGACGGTGGTCGAGCACGCGCTGGCTTTCGAGCGCCATTCCCGGTTTCCGGTCTGGAGCGTGAACACCCGCGACCGATTCCCCGCGGCGCTCCGCGATTTCCGGTTTCGGGTGATCGTCCTGCACTACTCGCTGTTCGGCGGGCCCAGCTACCAGCTGGATGAGGCCTATCTCGCCTACCTCGACGCGAGTGAGAACAGCCTGCGGGTGGCGTTCTTCCAGGACGAGCACTATCACACCGCTCAGCGCTTCGCCTTCATCGATCGGTATCGCGTCGACTGGGCCTATACCCTCCTCCAGCCAGACGCCGCCCGCGACGTCTACGACAGCCGGACGCACGGGCCTCGCCTCCTGCCCACGATTCCCGGCTACGTCGGGGACGATCTGCTCCGCCACGCGGCGGCGTTCGCGCGGCCCGAATCGGAGCGGACCGTCGACGTCGGGTACCGGGCCCGGAGCCTGGGGTTCGCCGCGGGGCGGGGCGGCCAGGAGAAAGTGGAGATCGGTCAGCGCTTCGCGGCGGCGGCGGAGGGTCTCGACCTCCGCCTCGACATCGCGACCGGCGAGCAGGACCGGCTCTATGGCGACGCGTGGTATCGCTTCCTCGGGATCATGCCGCGCCGTTCTCGGGGTCGAGGCGGGCGTATCGATCTTCGATTTCGACGATCAGGCGAGCCGCGCGACCGACGAGCTCCTCGCCCGCGAGCCCGATCTCGAGTTCGAGGAGGTCTGGCGTCGCGTCCTCGAACCGTGGGAGGACAACGTCCCCTATCGGACCATCAGCCCGCGCCACTTCGAAGCCGCCGCGTTCGAGACGTGCCAGATCCTGTTCGAGGGTTCGTACTCGGGGTTGATGGAGGCGGGCACCCACTACATCGCGCTGCGCAAGGACTTCGCGAACTTCGACGACGTGATCCGTGAGTTCCGCGACCGGGATGCGCGGGCGCGGATCGTGGCCGCCGCCCGACGCGACCTGGTCGACTCGGGCCGGCACAGCTATGCCTCGTTCGTCGCGGGCTTCGACGACGAGCTCGAGCGGGCTGCCGTCCTGGTTCAGGCGCCGCGCCAGCGGTCCGTGGACCAGGCGCTGGCCCGTGGCGCCGCTGTCCGGCGAGCCGAGTCGCGGCTGCGGACGCGGTACTGGCGGATGCGCCAGGCCGTCCGCCGATCCCTGGCGCGAACCGGGCAACGCTAGGCTCGGGCACGCGCCGCATACTGGAGCCATGGCCGACGCGCGACAGCCCATCGAGGTCACCGTCGAGATCCCGTCGGGCAGCCGCAACAAGTACGAGTACGACCACGAGCGGCATCGGTTCGTCCTCGACCGGATCCTGTACAGCAGCGTCCACTACCCGTGCGACTACGGCTTCCTCGAGGGCACGATGGCCGATGACGGTGACCCGCTCGACGTCCTGGTCGTGATCAGCGAGCCCACCTTCCCCGGTTGCGTCGTGCGCGCTCGCCCCGTCGGCGCGCTCGACATGCGCGACGACAAGGGCCACGACTACAAGATCCTCGCGGTCGCGACCGACGACCCCAGGTGGGACGAGACGCACACGCTCGAGGACCTCTCCGCCCATCGCCTGCGCGAAGTCGAGAACTTCTTCCAGATCTACAAGGAGCTCGAAGGACGCGAGGTCGAGGTCATGGGCTGGCTGGGCGTGGCGGAGGCGTGGCAGATCATCGACGACTCGCTCCGAGCTGGAGGCGGCGGCTGACGGCGAGCGTCGCCCGCCCGGCCCGTTGGCTCGTTGCCGGCGTGTCCCGCGCGGGATCGACCGGCGGCGACAACCGGGCGCGGCACATCCTCGACGCCCTGGCCGAGCGGACGGGGGCGCGCAGCCTGGCGGCACACGGCCGGCGCGGCGTCCCGCGACTGGCTGCCGCCGTGGCGGCCGAATCGGGCGGCTGGCGGCGGCCGGTGCAGGTGGCCTCGGCCGAGCTCCTGGCCGAGGGCGCGCTGCGCCTCGTGCGCGGGCCGGTCGAGGCGGCGGTGCTCGACGTCCACGACCACCCGGTGCTGCAGACCGACAGTCTCGGGGTGCACCTCGACTCGTCCACCCGCACCCGGCTCGACCGCCTGTTCGATCGAAACATCGCCGCGTTCTCTCGGCTGGTGGCGCCGTCGGCCTCGTTCGCCGAGCTGTGTGCGCTGGATGCGGACCGCGTCGTCGTCATCACCAACGGAACCGATACCGCGGCCATCACCCAGCACCCTCCGGTGGCGGCTCCCGTGGTCGGAATGGCGTCCGGGGCCGCACCGGGTCGGGGCATCGAACAGCTCGTCGCCGCCATGGCCAGGGTCCGAGCGGAAATTCCGGAGGCGACCCTCCGCCTGGCGCTCGCCGCCAGCGGCCCGGCCAGCCGGGCCTACCTGGACGATCTCCGCGCCGACCTCACCGATCCGTGGGTCACCGTCACCGAGGTCCCGCACGCCGGGCTCGACGCGTTCCTGGCCGAGACCGCGGTGCTGGTCGTCCCGCACCCGCCCGGCGCGTACATGGACGCGGCTGCGCCGGTCAAGGTGTTCGACGCCATGGCCTCCGGCCGCCCGCTGGTGGTCACGCCCCGGTTCGAGACGCGCCGGATCGTCGAGGAAGCCGGTGCCGGAGCGGTCGCCGCCGGAGACGAGGTCGACGACCTCGCCGCCGCGATCTGGGAGCTCCTGCGGGACGAGTCACGGCGCCGGTCACAGGGCGACAACGCCCGCCGCACGGCGGTCGAACGCTACGACTGGCGCATCCTCTCCGCGCAGCTGGCCGACGCCGTCCTCGGTCCTCAGAACGCCTCGAGGTAGCGCGCCGTCTCCCAGCCGGTGACCTGCATGCGGTAGGCGTCCCACTCCTCGCGCTTGGCTTCCACGAACCGCTCGAACACGTGGTCGCCCAGGGCGTCGCGGATGACCTCGTCGGCGGCCAGCTCGTCCAGCGCCTCGGCCAGGGTGCCGGGCAGCTGCCGGATCTTCCGGCTCTGGAGCTTGGCCTCGTCGAGGTGGTACAGGTTCTCCTCCACCGGGTCGGGGATCGGCAGCTTGCGGTCGACGCCGTCCAGGCCGGCCGCCAGCATGGCGGCGAAGGCGAGATACGGGTTGGACGACGGATCTGGGCAGCGGAGCTCGATCCGGGTCGAATCCAGCTGGCCGCTCGAGATCTGCGGGATCCGGATCAGGGCCGAGCGATTGATCCGGGCCCAGCCGATGTAGACCGGCGCCTCGTAGCCGGGGACCAGCCGCTTGTAGCTGTTCACCAGCGGGGCGAGGACCGCGATCATGCCGCGGGCATGCTCCAGCGTCCCGGCGATGTAGTGCCGGGCGATGGTCGACAGGCCGTACGGGTCCTTGGCGTCGGCAAACGCGTTTCGGCCGCGCTTGTCATCCCACAGCGACTGGTGGGTGTGCATCCCCGAGCCGTTGATGCCGAAGATCGGCTTGGGCATGAACGTGGCGTGCAGCCCGTGCCGCTGGCGCGACCGCCTTGAGGGTCGTCTTGAAGGTCACCGCGTTGTCCGCGGTGCGCAGCGCGTCGGCGTACTTGAAGTCGATCTCGTGCTGGCCGACCGCCACCTCGTGGTGCGCGGTCTCGACCTCGATCCCGATCTCCTCGAGGTCGTTCATCATCTCCTTGCGGACCTCGGTCGCCAGGTCGGCGCTGAGGTCGAAGTAGCCGGCCGCGTCATGGGGCAGCGGCTCGATCGGCCCATCGCCCAGGCGGAGCAGGAAGAACTCCAGCTCGGGGCCGGTGTTGAACGTGTACCCCAGCTTCTTCGCCTTCTCCATCTGCCGGCGGAGGACCCAGCGCGGATCGCCGGGGAACGGGTCGCCGTTGGGGGTGAACACGTCGCAGATGACCCGGGCGCTGCCGGTCTCCGTCTGGCGTCCGTCGGCGTCGATCCCCTGCTCCCACGGGATGGGAGAGAAGGTCGCGAGGTCGGGCACGAGGAACATGTCCGACTCGGCGATCCGGGCGAATCCCTCGATGCTGCTGCCGTCGAACCATTTCCCGTGCTCGACCGCTTCCTCCAGCTGGTGCATCGGCACCTGGACCGATTTCACATGGCCGACGATGTCGGTGAACTGGAGGCTGACGAAACGGAGGTTCTTCTCCTCCGCCAGGGCCAACGCGGCAGACAGGTCCTTCCGAGCCATGAGCTGATACCCCTTCTGGTCACAGACCGATGCGAGAGCGAAACCGATGTCGATGCCGGCCGGGCGTCGCGCGGCAGCAGGAGCCTAGGTCGGCGGGTTGTCGGTGCGGAGCCGGGCGAGCCCGTATCGGCGGGTCAATGTTTGTGCATTGTGCACAAACGCCCCGGTCGCGCGGCTCACGCCGGGCGTCGGTCCTCGCGATCAGCCTCGCGGAGCAGCCTGAGCGCGTCTTCCGGCCGGCGCGGGTCGATCCCCCGCTGGTCGCGGGCCACGCGGAGGCGGTACAGGACGGTGTTGCGGTGCACGCCCAGGCTGCGCGCGGCCGGAGCGACGCGGCCGTTCGCTCGCGCGACGGCCAGCAGGGTGGCGTCCATCCGCTGGTCGGCGGGGACTGGCCGCTGGGCCACGACCCTGGGCGCGGGGCGTACTGACCGCGGGGTCGGCCGGCGGAGCAGGGCACGGAGGGTCGTGGCCAGGGCCGCCGCAGCCACCTCGTCCACGCGGGCCATGGGCAGGTCGTCGAACAGCCAGACCGCCGCGCCGGGCCGGATCTGCTCCTCGTGGATCCACAGCCCGTCGCGCAGCCGCCGCGACGCCGCCGCGCGGGCGCTGGGCGTCCCGAACAGCCGGCTGAAGGCCGCGGCGAAGCGGGCGGCCAGGGCGCGGCCCGCCGGCCGGGGATGCAGGGTCAGCAGCTCCCCGTCGGCGACGACGGCGACACCGCGTCGAGCCCGGGATGCGACGAGGCCGGCGGGCGCCGCGGGCGACGGGTCGGCGAGCGCCGCCTCGGCCGTCGCCAGCCGGAGCTCGGTGGCGAGCGATGCCAGCGCCCCGGCCTCGTCCGCGAGGTAGGCGCCGGCCGCCGCGAACAGCGCGGCCGCCGATCGCTGGCTGACCAGGACCGGAGGCGTGGCGTCGGGCCAGTCGTGATCCGTGCCGTGGGCCGGCGCGGCAACGAGGAGCCCGACCGGGACGCTCCCCGAGGCATCGACCTCGGCGAGGAGGCGTGCGGCCGGCAGCGTGGCAAGCAGCGAGCCGTCCACGATGAGCAGGTGCCCCTCCGCCGGCGGCGGGAGATGGGGCGGCGCGACACGGGTGCGCGACACGCCGCGGAGGAGATCCAGCGGTCGCCGCCCGGCGCGCCGGCCACCAGGCGCGCCTCCGGGTCAGGACGCCGCGCGCCAGGCGTCGATCAGTCGAGGCACGGTCGCGACTCAGCCGCCGGCGGCGGCCGCCAGGTCCGCCACGAGATCATCCGCGTCCTCGAGCCCGATCGAGACCCGCAGCATGCCGGCCGACAGCCCGGCCGCGGCCAGCTCCGCGTCGCCGTACTGGCGATGCGATGACGATGCGGGGTGGCTGATCAAGGACTCGACGCCCGCCAGGCTGGTCGCGTGGCGCGCGACCTGGATCCGCTCGAGGAACCGCTCGCCTGCCGCGCGTCCGCCCGCGAGCTCGATGGCCATCATCCCGCCGGCTCGCCCGTCCCGCAGCTCGCGCCGGGCCAGCTCGTGCTGGGGATGCGACGGCAGGCCCGGGTAGTGGACGTCCGAGATCCCCGGGGCGCCCTCCAGGCCGCGGGCCACGGCCAGCGCGTTGTCGGAATGGCGGTCCATCCGGACGGCCAGGGTCCGCAGCCCGCGCAACGCCAGGAAGGCCTCGAACGGGTTGGCGTTGCCGCCGGTGTTCACCACGACCTCGCGCACCGCGGCCACGCGCTCGGCGCTGCCGATGACCGCGCCGCCGATGAGGTCGGAATGGCCTCCGACGTACTTGGTGAGGGAGTGAACGACGAGATCCGCGCCCAGCGCGAGCGGATTGCACAGGTACGGCGAGGCGAAGGTGTTGTCGACCACGACCGGCACCCCGCGCTCGTGGGCGGCCGCGGCGATGGCCGCGAGGTCTGCCATCTCGGTGGTCGGGTTGGCGATCGTCTCCAGCCACACCAGGCGGGTCTTCGGGCCGATCGCGTCCACCACCGCCGCGGTGTCTCCCGAGCGCACGGCGCGGTGGGTGATCCCGAGGCGCGGCATGACCGCGTTGAACAGGCCGACCGTCCCCCCGTACACCGCGGCCGGAATCAGCACCTCGTCGCCGGACCGCAGGAGCGACAGCATGGCGCCGTGGATGGCGGCCATCCCCGAGGCGGTGGCGAGGGCGGCCTCCCCGCCTTCGAGCTCCGCGAGCGCCCCTTCCAGGGCGGCGTGGGTCGGGTTCGAGTACCGCGTGTACGAGTGCCCGGGACGGCGGAACTCGAGCAGCTCCTCGAGCTCGGCGGCGGACCCGACCTCGAACGTGCTGGTCTGGTAGATCGGCACCGTGACCGGCGTCTGCTCGACCTCGGCCTGGTGGCCGGAGGCACGGATGGCGCGCGTCGAGAATCCGGGCATGCCCAGAGTCTACCGAGAACCCCCTGCCCGGCCCGTCAGTCCGGCTGCGGAACGTGCTCCGGACGCGCGTTGACCATCTGGTCGACCGCAGCCTGGATCGCGACGATGTCGGGGGTGAGGATGTACGTCCCATCGGTCAGGACGCCCGGCTGGACCAGCGGTGGCTGGATGACCAGGCGCTCGAGATCGGCGAGGTCGGCGTCGAGCAGCGCCTTGGCGATGTGCGGCATGAGCTCGACCGGGATGTCGGACGCGATCGAGTTGCCGAGGGCCGACAGCAGGGCCGGCAGGTTGGCCAGCCAGGCGCCCGACCGCATCTTGGCGGCCATGGCCGCGATGACCAGCTGCTGGCGGTCGGCGCGGGTGTAGTCGCTGTCTCCCGCGCCCTTTCGGGAACGGGCGAAGGCGAGGGCGGTGTAGCCGTCCATGTGGTGCGTTCCCGGCTCGACATGGAACCCGACGACGCGGTTGTACTCGTCCATGTAGCCCCAGTCATGGACGGCCCGGGTCACGGTCACGTCGACTCCGCCAACCGCGTCGATCGCGCGGGTGAAGCCGAGGAAGTCGACCGCGCCGACGTAGTCGATTTTCATCCCCAGCAGCGCGCCCACCGCTGCCTTGATGGTCTCGGGGCCGCCGAGCGGGTACGTGCGGGGGTCGATCCGGGCGTAGGCCAGCAGGGAGTTCAGCTTGGCCCGGTAGACGCGGCCGTCGCCCAGCGGCGTGCCGAACGTGTCGCGCGGGATGGAGATCAGCGACACCCCGCTCCGGGGGTCGATGGTGGCCACCATCATCGTGTCGGTGTTGTAGGTCGCTCGCCCCGGCCCGAGGTCCACGCCGAGGAGGAGGACGGTGAACCGATCGGACAGGCCGATCGGGGTGGGCGTCGGCTCCGGCGACGGGGCAGGGGGCGGCGTCGCGATCAGCGGGGCCGGCCCGAGGTCCTTGGGGTCCACCATCGGGTCGACCAGGATCCCGCCCGCGCCACTCCCGCCCTGCCCGACCGCGGCGAGGGTCTGGAGGGTGGCGGAGGCGTACCACGCCGGCAGCAGATGCATCGCGAGGGTCACGGCCAGCAGGAGCCCGGTGACCCAGGTCGTCCAGCTGCGCCAGTCAGGCGCCTCGCGGGCCGCGTGGGCCTGGTAGATGGCCACCGCCCGCCAGCCGAGGAACGCGAGGTTGAGGACGACGAGGGCCCACAGGACCCGGACATCGAGGAGCTGCGTGAGCACTCCGGCGCCCCGGCCGGCGGCAGCCACGATGATCCAGCCGAGCACGGCAGCGGGCAGGCCGAGGAGCAGCGCCAGCCAGAACTGGCGGTTGTAGGCCTGTCCCAGCCCGGGCAGCACGAACGAGAAGAAGGCGGCCAGCGGTGCGCGGGGATCGGGCCGGCCGGCGACAGCCTGGTTCAACAGCCCCTCCATGGTCCCTCGCCCGGTGGAGGATCGGCCCACCAGGCGGCGCGGCAGTATACCGAACCCCGGCAACTACCCCAGTACCGACACCTGGCCGATGGCACCCGACGGCGCCGGCGCGGGCCGGACCGGGCGCGGGTACCCGCTGACCTGGTTCTTCCCGCCCGCCTTGGCCACGTACATCGCGCGGTCCACCGCCAGCATGAGCTCCTCGTCGGTCGAGCCGTCCTCCGGATGGGAGACGAGGCCGATGCTGACCGTGGTCGGCGCCTCCTCGCGAGTCACCGTCGCCCCGAGCTCCTCCGCGCCCTGGCGGACCTTCTCGGCGACGACGAAGGCACCGACGAAATCAGTCTCCGGCAGGAGGACGACGAACTCGTCGCCGGCGTACCGATAGGCGGAGTCCACGGTCCGGATCGAGCGGCGGATCACGCTCGCGATGCCGCGGATCGCCGCATCACCACGCTCATGGCCCAACGAGTCGTTGATGAGCTTGAGGCCGTCCATGTCGACCATCAGCAGGCAGAACGGCCGGAGTGAGCGGCGGCTGCGACGGACCTCCTGGTCGAGGTCGACGTAGATCTGGGCCCGGTTGAAGAGGCCGGTCAGCGGGTCGGTGATCGACAGCTGGAGGGTCGCCGCCTGCAGCCGCCGCTGCTGCGCGGCAAAGACGACCGCGGACACGGTTCCGAGCCAGACGACCCCGAGCACCACCGCCGCCGGGAGCAGCTCGCCCGCGGTGAACGGGAGGTCGGGATCGGTGGCCAGCACGGCGCCGAATGCGAGGCTGACGCCGAGGGCCGCCGCGAGGCCGGCGGATGGTCGGCCGCCGAGGGCGACCCCGAGCACGGGCAGGATGAGGAGCGGGGCGAAGGGCGAGGAACCTCGCCCGGTCAGGATGACCAGCCCGACGAGCAGGCCAATCGCGCTCGCCACCTCGGCGGCGGACGTGATCGGCGTCCGCCAACGATCGGGGATCACCTCGTGGAAGACGACCACCGCCACGAGGGCCAGTCCACCGAGGGCGAAGATCGCGGTCTGGCTGGAGAACACGTCGGTCACGCCGACGGCGATGAGAACGCCGACCACCGTCGCCCACCACGTGGCTCGAATCGTGGCCCGGAAGCGATCCGGACCGATCCAGGCCAGGGGGGCACCGGTCGATTCGGTGGTCGACAGGTACTTGTCGCGAGGCGCCGCCTCGAGGCCGGGGCCGGGGCCGACCGGCTGGAGGCCGGCCTCGGCGGACGTGCGAGCCCGCCCGGCGAGCAATGCGACGAGGCCGGCGATCACGATCAGCCCGGCCACCAGCACGCTCACCAGGAGGAAAATCTGCTCGGTCGTCACGCTCCGTCTCGCTGTCGATTCAGTCTATGGGGGGCTCGAGGGAGGGCGCAAAGGTACTAACCCGTCCGTACTACCCAATCGGTGCTCGTGGGCACCACTTCCGGGCCCCGACCAGCCGCTTGCTATACTCGATTTCCCGCCCTGGTCCCGACTCTGCTTCATGGTGTCCACATGACTGACCTGCCCCCGGTCCGCCGGGTGGCTCACCGACCCAACGCCGCGCTCGCCGCGGCGTTCTCGTTCCTGTTCCCCGGACTCGGCCAAGCCTACGCCGGACGGACCCGCCGCGGCCTGCTCTTTGCCGCACCGATCCTGCTCCTGGTCGGGATGATCGCCGGCGCGGTGCTCCTGGGCACCGAAATCCTGCTTCGTGTCCTCGTCGTGCCCGGAGCCCTGCTGGTGGTCCTCCTGCTGAACATCGGCCTCCTCGGCTGGCGGCTGGCATCCATCGGTGAGGCGGGCCTGACGCCGATTCCCACCCGACCGCGAACCCCGGCCACCGTCGCGGTCGTCGTCCTGCTGATGATCATCACGGTGGCCATGCACACCTGGCTCGCCACCGCCACCGTGGCCGCCGACCAGGCGCTGGCGCGGATCTTCGATCCACGGGTCGGCTCGTCGTACGAGCCCCCGTCGATCGGGAGCCACCCGGACCCCGTCGACCCGACCTACGGATGGGACGGGACCGAGCGGGTGAACATCCTGCTCATCGGCTATGACAGTGGCCCGGGACGCGTCGACGAGAACACCGACACCCTGCTGGTCGCCTCCATCGACCCGGTGTCCCGCACCGCGGCGCTGATCAGCATTCCGCGCGACACCGGGTACGTGCCGTTGCCGGACCGCCGCGTCTATGGCGACGGGCTCTATCCCCGTCGGGTGAACGAGCTCGCGTCGGCTGCCAACGACGATCCGGACCTGTGGTGCCCCGACCTGGCGGCCGGAGAAGACTGCGGGGTGTCCACCCTGCGCCAGGCGGTCGGGCTGTACGTCGGCCTCGACATCCAGCACGTCGCGTGGGTCGATCTCCTCGGGTTCGCCGCCCTGGTCGACGCCATGGGCGGCATCGAGCTGTGCCTCCCGGGCGTCCTGGCCGACCCCGAATACGGCGGCCCGACGTGGGATCCGAAGTACGGCATCGTGCTGGAGGCCGGATGTCGGCAGTACGACGGCGCGCATGCGCTGGCCTTTGCCCGGATCCGACAGGGCACGATGACCATGCCGGACGGCACCGTCGAGACCCAGGACGACTTCCTGCGCGCCGCGCGCCAGCAGGAGTTCCTGCTCGCATTCCAGCAGCAGGTGGCCGCCACCAACCTGTTCATCGCGTTCCCGGGCCTCCTGAGCGCGGTGTCCGAGACGGTGACCACCGACTTCCCGCGGTCCCAGGTCGGCGACCTGGCCACCCTGGCCCCGCTCATCGCGTCCGGCGACGTCGAGCGGGTCGTGCTGGGCTGGCCCGAGTACGTGGAGGTCGGCCCGAATCCACTGGTCTACTACCTCCTCTTCCCCGATCGCGACGCGATCCGGGATCGGATGGCGACCCTGCTCGGACCGGATGAGACCCTGACCGGGTGGTACATGGCCACGACCGAGGCGGGGCCACCGCAGTGAGCCTGCCCGCGACTGCCGAATCCGATCGCCCCCTAGAATGGCTCAGGGTGTCGGCATGTCTTCACGCGTGACCACGGGGGCGAGCTCGCCTTCGGCCCGAGGTGGCGAGCTGGTCTGGATACCGGCCACGGTCGCCGCGGTGGCCATTGGTGCGCTCGGCATCGCGACGATCGGGGCGGCCCACCTGTCCACTCTGGCGTTCCTCCTCCTGGGTGCCGGCCTGCTGGTCCTCCTCGGTGTCGCCGCACTTCGCTGGCCGCGCGCGATCCTCGTGGCGCTCGTGCTCTCGCCGCCCCTGGTCGACCTGTATGCGACCCAGAATCTGCTTCCCGTCGGTGCGCGCGACGTGGCCCGCTTCTTCTCGGAAGGGTTGCTGCTGGTCATCGCCGCAATCCTGGTCGTCGTGAGCGCCCGTCGCCGTACGCTGGTCGGCGCGATCCGACACCCCTTCAGCCTGGCGCTGGCCGTCTTCCTGGCGGTGAGCGCGCTGTCGGCGGTCGTCAACGCGGTGCCGCCCGTGGTAGCCGCCGCCGCGATGATCTTCACGCTGGATGCCGCCGTGCTCTTCTACCTTCCGCGAATGGTCGGCTACACGCACGACCAGCTGCACCGCACGATGTGGGCCGCGGCGATCGTCGTCGCCATCGCCTCCGGCATCGCGATCCTCCAGGCGCTGCTGACTCCGAGCCTGCTGGGCATCACCCCGGTCGTCGGTCAGTCCGGTGAAGGCGTGCGGATGGGTTCGCTGGTCGCGGACCCGAACATCCTCGGCACGATCATCGGGATGGCCCTGCCGTTCACCATCTTCTCGCTGGTCAGAACGCCCCCGGGTCGACGGCGCTGGCTGATTCTCGGCGCGGCGCTGGCGATGGGTCTGGCCCTCGTCCTCACCTACTCGCGCGGATCGTGGATCGGGGCGGCGGTCGGTCTTGGAGGAGTGGCCCTCATCATCGACCGGCGGGCCTTCGTGGCCTTCGCTCTGATCATGGTCGTCGCCTACGGCACGGCGGTGGTCATGCCCAAGGGCCTCCTGACCGGCGGCTCGACCAGCGTGGACCCGCTGCAGAGCACGATCAACCGGATCGGGGCCATCGGCGAGATGCGTGACCTCCGCACCCTGTTCGTCGTCAACGGCCTCCCGATCCTGGAGGACAACCCCGTCCTGGGCGTCGGGCCGGGCCGATACGGTGGCGCCGCGGCGTCCGTCTTCGGCTCGCCGATCCACGATCGGTTCCAGACCGATCGCCTGCTCACCAACCAGGAGACGGTCGACAACTTCTGGCTGCACCTCGGGGTCGAGGGTGGCGTGGCCGGTATCGCCGCCTTCCTGGCCATGATCGGCGTCGCCCTGTGGGCGCCGATCCGTGCGTTCCGCAAGGCAGCGGGGAGTCGATTCAGCGTGCCCGCCGGCATCGTGTCGGGGGTCGTCACCGTCGTGGTCGCCGTCTTCACCACCATGCTGCTGGAGGGAAACACGGCGGCGTTCCTGTTCTGGTTCCTCCTCGGCCTCGGCTCGATGGCGCTCCCGGCCGCGGTCAGAACTGGCGACCGGCCAGCAGCTGCCACAGCGTCCGGAGGATGATCCTCAGGTCGAGGCCGAGCGACCGTCGCCGGACGTACTCCAGATCCAGCTTCACGCCCTCCGCGAAGTTGAGCCGGCCCCAACCGTAGGCCTGCCACAGACCGGTCAGCCCGGGCACCACCGACAGGCGGGCCAGCTGCCACGGCTCGTACAGCGCCACCTCGTACGGGATCGGCGGTCGAGGCCCGACGAGGCTCATCTCGCCACGTATGACGTTCAGAAACTGGGGCAGCTCGTCGAGGTGCGAGCGCCGGAGAAACCCTCCGATCCGGGTCACCCGCGGGTCGGCGGCGATGGGCGCCCAGGTCGTGTCCTCGGTGGCCGCCTCGCCCGTCCGCAGCAGCTCCCGGATGTGGTCCTGGTGTCGGCGCTCGTCCGCGCTGAGGTGCATCGTCCGGAACTTCAGGACGGTGAATGGCTGCCCGCCGCACCCCAGCCGGATCTGGCGGAACAGGACCGGTCCGGGTGAGTCGAGCTTGACGGCGACGGCCACGATCCCGAGCACCGGCGAGGTGACGACGAGACCCACGAGCGCACCGCCGATGTCGAGGCCGCGCTTCGCGAGCCGATAACCGGTCGAGGTCGGCGCCACGGGAACCAGCAGCTCGCCCGTCGGCTGGCGCGTCGGCTCGGCTGGCGGCATCGTCCGGTGGTGGTCCTCCGCGGTGGTCGGGGCGGGCGGATTCGAACCGCCGGCCTCCTGCTCCCAAAGCAGGTGCGCTACCAGGCTGCGCTACGCCCCGCTCGGCGCCCCGAGTCTACCGCGCGCCACGAGTTCCCCGACAATCGCCAGGTACCGGGCCTTCTGGATGGCCCAGGCGTACGGGCGCGCCTGGCGCGAGGCCTCCGCCGCCTGTGCCGCGGCGGCCGAAGGGTCCCGGGCGAGGTCCGCGATCGCGCCGGCCAGGGCCCGCGGGTCGTTTCCGGGAACGTAGTGGATCGCGGACCCGTCGAAGTGGGCCCGAAACGTGCGCAGGTCGGTCGCGATGACCGGCACGCCCATCGCCACGTACTCGAGCAGCTTGGTCGACAGCGAGTACGCCATGTACGGCTCCGGTCGGGACGGGACCAGCCCGATGTCGGCTGCTGCCAGGATGGCGGGAAGGTCGTCCTGCGCGACCCGGCCGTGCAGCGTGACGCGATCACCGACCTCGTGGCGGGTGATGGCCGCCTCGACATCCGCCCGGAACGGGCCGTCGCCGTAGATGTCCAGGTGGGCATCGACGTCCGGGTCCAGATGGCTCATGGCCGCCACCGCGATGTCGAGGCCATAGATGCGCTGGAGGTTGCTGTGGTGGATGAGCCGCAGCCTGCCCTCGGCCCTGAACGGGCGACGAGGGTAGCGGGCGGGGTCGAACAGGCGCTCGTCCGCCCCATCCATCACGACCGAGATCCGCGACGCGGACACGCCGCGGGCGAGCGCGAGCTGGCGCAGCGGCTCGTGGACCGTGATCATCTGGTCGGCGACAGCCGCGCTGGCGCGGGTGGCGACGGACACGATGGGGAAGAGCAGCTGGAGGCCGTGGCTGCGAAAGCGGTCACGGAAGAACTCCGGCATGTCCTCGTGCAGGTCCAACAGGAGCGGGACGCCGGTCAGTCGTACGGGGAGGGCGGCGAACGCGAGGAAGTCCGGAAGCGTGGCGACCTGCACCAGGCGGTAGCGCCGCCGCCGATGCTCGGCCGCCAGCCGTACCGACGCGAGGCCGGCGAAGGCGAGGTACTCGGCGAGATGCCCGGCGAAGCCGGTGAACGCCCGGCGCACGGGCAACCGCATGACCCGCACGCCGTGCCAGTCCTCCTCTTCCGCTTGCCCCGGGTCCCGCAGGCCGAAGACGTCGACGCCGTACCCCGCGTCGCGGAGGGCTTCCGACTGGCGGCGGAGCCGCGTGTCGTCGGGGAACGACGCGTGGCCGACCAATGCCACCCGAACGCTCATCGGCCCTTGACCTCGTTCCACAGCTCGTCCTTGGCCTCGGCGTCCAGGTCGGCCAGGACCAGGCCCCGCTCCGTGGCAAGCGCCTCGACTGCCGCGTAGCGATCGACCCAGCGGTGGTTCGCTGACCGGAGCGCCTCCTCCGGATCGACGCCCAGCCAGCGGGCCAGGTTGGCGAGCGCGAACAGGACGTCACCCAGCTCGTGGAGGCGCTCCTCCGGCGCCGCGGGCTCGGCCGCAGCGTCCCGCAGCTCGTCCAGCTCCTCCCCGACCTTTTCCCAGACCCCGTCCACGTCGGGCCAGTCCCAGCCGAGGGCCGATGCCCGTTCCTGGATCTCCCGGCTGGCGGGCAGGGCGGGCAGCGTGCGCGCCACGTCCGCGAACGACGCGCGCGGCCGCCCGGCGTCCTCGCGCTCGGACGACTTGATCGACTCCCAGTTGGCGACCACCTGGTCCACGCCACTCACCGCCACCTCGCCGAACACGTGTGGGTGGCGGCGGATGATCTTCGTCCCCAGGCCACGGTAGACATCGGTCAGGTCGAACTCCCCGGCCTCCGCGGCGAATTGGGCGTGGAGGATGACCTGCAGGTACAGGTCGCCGAGCTCCTCGGCGAGGTCCGACGGCGTGCCCCGTTCGATGGCGTCGAGCGTCTCGTAGGCCTCCTCCAGCAGGTAGGGGCGCAGCGAGCGGTGGTCCTGGCGCCGATCCCAGGGGCACCCGTCGGGGGCGCGAAGCCGGGCGCTGATGGCGGCCATGCCGTGCGGTGACGCGAGATTGTCCACCGCCTCCAGTGGCGGGACAAACCAGTCGACGGGCAGCAACGTGGCGTCGTCGATTGTCTCGAGCGACCGCGGCGAGCCCTCGGGCAGGGGTCGCAGGAGGTGGCCGGCCGGATACAGCGCGGCGAGGACGGCGACCGGCCCCCGGCGCGCGTGGCGGCCGGGGAGGCTGGCGGCCGGGTCGTCCCCGGTCGGCGGCGCGGCGAGGACGATCAGCGGCAGCCCGGGGTCGAACGGCACCGCCGCCAACCGGTCGCCGGCGACGACCTGGACGCCGCGGCCGGGCTCGAGGCCGGCGGCGGCGAGGAGCCGATCGACCGATCGCTCGCCGTCCGCCACCTGCCCTCCGGTCCTAGGCCGCCGGCGCGGGCGCCGCCTGGAGCTGGGTATCGATCCAGATCTCGCCGTCGGCCTTCAGCGCGTCGTACCAGCGGCTGAAGCCGACCGACTGGATCGTGGTCAGCCGTGCCTCCTCGATGGCGCGCTCCTCGGAGCTGTCGAGCAGCTTGAAGATCCAGACCTGGTTGCCGTCGATCACCGGCTCAGTGCTGACATCGCCGACATCGGTCAGGCCGAAGATCGCGTCCTCGCGAACCTGGGTGCCCTCGTACTGGGCGACCCAGCCGAGGTATCCGTCCTCTTCGCGGGTGGATGCGTCCTCGCTGTTGGTCCGAGCGACCTCCCCGAAGCTGTCGGGGTCGGCCTGCAGGTCGGCGATCATCTCCTCGGCGAACTCGAGCGCGGTCGAGCGCTGGTCGGTGACCTGGATGACGTGGTACCCGAAGTCCGACTCGACCGGCTCGCTGATCTCGCCCACCCCCAGGTCCGCGATGGTCTGCTCGACCTCCGCCACGAACCCGCCGCTGGTGGGGTCGTACCAGCCGAGGTCGCCGCCGTTCTCCCGGGACCCGGGGTCGTCGCTCTCGAGGCGCGATCTCGAACCAGTCGGCATCGGGGTCCTGGACCTCCGCGTACCAGCCCTCGGCCCGGTCGAGGGCCGCCTGCCACTGCTCCTCGGTGGCGGTCGACTGGTCCTCCGCGCCGGGCAGCGGCTGGGCCAGGAGGTGGCGAACGCGGAGCTTGGGCACCGGGATGCCCTGGTCGTTGAGCACGAGGATCTGGGCGACCTCCCGCTGCGGGGCGGGCGAGACGACGACCTCTTCCTCGAAGTGGGTGCGGTAGGCGACCCGGTACAGGTCGTCGGTCACGTACGCGCGGTAGTCGGCGTCCGACACCCGGGCGCTGTTCAGCAGGTCGATGAGATCGGTGAACGGACCGGCATCGGTGCGGTCCTCGACGCGGAGGATGACGAACCCCGTCTCGGTCTGCGACGGACCGGCCAGCTCATCGGTTTCGACGCCCTCGGCCAACGGGAAGAGGTACCCGTACTGTGCGTCCTCCTCCGCGACCCAGCCGACGAGGCCGTTCGCCTGCGCCGAGGCGGCGTCGTCCGACTGCTCGGCCGCGATCGTCCCGAAGTCACCGCCGCTCTCGAGCTCGGCGAGGATCTCGGTCGCCTCGTCCTCGGCCCGCGCGAAGTCCTCCTCGGTCGGCTCGTCACCCACCTCCGCATCGTCGGGCAGGGCGTCGACCGCGATGATCGACAGCTGGACCCGCGCGGGCAGGGTCTTCCGGTCGGCGACCTCGGCGTCGACCTCCTCGGCGCTGACCGAGATGCCCAGCCCGTCGGCGCGCGACGCCGTGAACAGCCCGTCGGTGATCGATCCGGTGGCGACCGAGGTGAGATTCGAGAATTGATCGGAGATGGCCGTCAGCTGCTGCTGGAGCAGGGCGTCGCGGGCCGTCGGCGGGCGCGGATCCTCAGCGGGCTGCCCGCCCATCTGGCCCTGCAGGTCCACCGCGGTGGCCTGCAGCTCGGAACCGATGATCGCCTGGCGCAGGTCCAGGCCCTCGCGCGGCACGGCCGTTCCCTCGACCACGATGACCTGCCGCAGGTTGCCGTCGTAGTACGCGGTCCAGGCGCTCATCCCGAACAGGCCGAGCGCGACGGCAATGGCTCCCGCGAAAGCGCCGATGAGCAGGCGCTGGGTGCGGAGTTCGTCCTGCCAGCGCGCGCGGTGGCGGCGACGTGGCGCGGGACGGCTGCGGTACGTCATGCGGCTCCTGTCAGCGCCGGACAGGCGCCATCAGCAAAGAAGGGGCGGGCGAGCGCGGATCGTACCCGAAGCCTTCACCGGTCGCCACGAGGCCGGCGGAACGCCCACACGATGGCCTGCCAGCGAAGGCGCACGACGAGGCCGATGGCCTCCGCGACGATGGAGCCGGTCATCTTCGAGCGCCCCGCCGTGCGCTCGCGAAAGACGATCGGGATCTCCCGGATCTTCGCGCCCCGGCGATGCGCCCACCAGGTGGTCTCGACCTGAAAGCCGTAACCCTGGGCCGATGCCTCGCGCAGGCGGATCGCCTCGAGCAGCTCGCGGCGCCAGGCCTTGAAGCCTCCGGTCAGGTCGCGGTAGGGCAGGAGCAGGACGATCCCGGCGAAGAGCGTCCCCCCGCGGCTCACCAGCCGACGGTGGAGCGGCCAGCCGACCGTGCCGCCACCGGGCATCCAGCGGGTGCCGAGGACCAGATCCGCGTCCCGCATCAGGGGCGCGACCAGGCGCGGCAGGACGGCCGGGTCGTGGCTGAAGTCGGCGTCCATCTGGACCACCGCCATCGTTCCCGGGCTGTCGAGCACCCGCTTGAAGCCCTCGCGATAGGCCGCGCCCAGGCCCTGCTTCGCCGGCCGATGCAGCACCTCGACCCGCGGGTCAGCCGCGGCCAGGCTGTCGGCCAGCTGGCCGGTCCCGTCCGGGGACTCATCGTCCACGACCAGCAGGTTGGCCTCGGGCAGGGCAGCCAGCACCGCCTCGACGACGCCGGGCAGGTTCTCGCGCTCGTTGTAGGTCGGCACGACGACCCAGACCCCGCGACCCGCGGCGAGCCCGACCGACGGTGTCGGGTCGGTGCCCTCCGTGGTCAGCGTCCGACTCCGAGATAGCGGAGGCCGAGCGCGGCAACGCGCTCCGGGTCGAGGGCGTTCCGCCCGTCGAGCACCACCTCCAGGCCCGGCAGCGCCGCGAAATCAAGCTCGCGGTACGCCGCGTGGTCGGCCTGGAGGATCGCCGCCTGCACCGGGGCCGGGTCCGCGAGGTCGTACGGCTCGAAACCCCGCCGGCGCAGGTGCTCGGCGTCGAAGTAGGGGTCGTGGCCGAAGACGGTCGCCCCGGCCGCGGCGAGGGCCTCGCGGAGCAGCAGCGCGCTGCTGAAGAAGTCCTCGCGGACGTCGCCGCGGTACCCGATGCCGAGGACCAGGACGGGAACGCCGTCGAGCCGGTCCCAGGACCTCGCCCAGCTGCCCGACGGCGTAGGCCGCCATCCCGTCGTTCACCATCCGCGCCAAAGGCGGGATCTTCAGGTCCGGCTCGTCGCGGAACAGGAGATGGGGGTAGACCGGGATGCAGTGGCCGCCGACGCCCACGCCCGGCTGGTGGATGTGGCTGTACGGCTGCGAGTTGGCGGCGGCGATGATCTCGGTCACGTCGATCCCCCGCCGGTCCGCCACCTGGGCGAACTCGTTGGCGAGAGCGATGTTCACGTCGCGATACGTCGTCTCGGCGAGCTTGGTCATCTCGGCCGCCTCGGCGTTGGCCATGGCCCGGATCTCCGTTCCGGGGTCGAGGACCGCGCCGTAGAACGCGACAGCCCGGTTCGTGGCCTGCGCGCTCGTCCCGCCAACGATCTTCGGGTAGCGGCGGAGGTCGACCAGGACGCGGCCGACGAGCACCCGCTCCGGGGAGAAGGCAAGGTCGAAGTCCGTTCCGGCACGGAGCCCGGAGCCTGCCTCGAGCATCGGCCCCAGCCGGTCCCGCGTGGTGCCGATCGGCAGCGTGGTCTCGAAGATGACCAGGGTGCCGGCCTGCAGACCGCGCGCGACCTCGGCCGTGGCGGCGTCGATCTGGGAGAAGTCGACCTGGCGCGCCTCGTCGACCACGACCGGAACGATGACGACCACCGTCTCCGCCTCCCGGACCCCGGCCGCGTCATCGGTCGTGGCCCGCAGGCGTCCGTCGCGGACGAGCGCCGGGACGAGGTCGGAGACCTCCGGCTCGTCATCGTGGGGCGATTCGCCGCGATTGATGGCCTCCACCACCCGGCCGTCGAGGTCGCAGCCGATCACCTCGTGCCCGCGGCTGGCGTACTGGACCGCCAGCGGCAGTCCGATGTGGCCGAGCCCGACGACGGCGATCCTCATACCAGCAGGGGGGCCAGCTCGTCGGCGCCGATGACGATGCCCCGCTGCGCCGCGTCGACCATGGCCCGGGCCAGCAGCATCGCGACCAGCGCGTCCTGGGGTGACACCGGGGGCGGGCCGTCGTCGCGGATGGCGGCCAGGAACTCCGACAGCTCGACCGCCAGCGGCTCCCGGCGCTGCACCGCGCGGCGGGTCATCTCGCCCTCGGACACCAGCTCCTGGTCGGGGTTCGCGTAGAAGACGAGGTCCTGGCTGAGGTAGTCGGCCTCGTACATGCCGCGCTCACCGGTGACCGTCAGCCGTCGCACCTTGGTCGGGGTCAGCCAGTTGATCTCGAGCAGGCCGATGGCGCCGGATTCGAACTTGATGAGCCCGGTGAACAGGTCCTCGTGGTCGGTGTGGATTCGCTGCTCGGTTTCGGCGTACATCCGGACGGGCTCCGACTGGAGGAGATAGCGCATGACGTCGATGTCGTGCGGGGCGAGGTCGACCACCACCCCGACATCCCGCACGCGGGCCGGGAACGGCCCCAGCCGCGCGGCACGGATCTGGAAGATGCGGCCCAGCTCCCCGGCGCGGAGGCGGCGGTTCAGCTCGCGGATGGCCGGGTTGAAGCGCTCGATGTGGCCGACGGTCAGCAGCCGACCGGCGGCCTCCGCCGCGGCGATCATCTCCTCCGCCTGCGGCCGGTCCGGCGCGATGGGCTTCTCGACCAGGACGTGGGCCCCCGCGGCCAGCGACTCGAGCGTGGCGCTGAGGTGGAGGGAGGTGGGGACCGCCACGACCACCAGGTCGGGCTGCTCTTCCGCCAGCATCCGCCCGGCGTCGCCATAGCCGCGAGCGGTTCGGCCGGCCGTGGCGCGATCGACGGCCCCCGGATCGAGGTCGACGACAGCGACCAGGTCGGCGTCGGGCAGCTCGTTCAGGACCCGGGCGTGGTTCGCGCCCATCATCCCCAGGCCGATGACGGCGGCGCGCAGTCGCTCGCCGCTCATGCCGGGACTCGACTCTCCGGGTGCGCCCCGAGCTCGGCGGCGACGCCATTGACGGCCTCGATCACGCTGTCCACGTCGGCATCGGACAGGCCCGGGTGGACCGGGATCGAGACGACCTCCTCGCACAGCTGCTCGCTCACCGGGAACGAGTGGGCGTCGTAGCCCAGCTCGGCGAACGGCTTCTGGCGGTGCACCGGGATCGGGTAGTACACCCCCGTCCCGACGCCCCGCTCGCGGAGCGCGTCGACGAAGGCGTCGCGCTTCAGGACGCGAAGGGTGTACTGGTGGAAGACATGGGTCGTGCCGGGGCGGACCCACGGCGTGACGACGCCCCGCAGCTCGGCGCTGTATCGCGCCGCGGTCGCGATCCGTCGGGCGTTGAAGCCGGCAAGCTTGTCGAGCTGGGCCAGCCCGATGGCGGCGTGGATATCGGTCATCCGGAAGTTGTAGCCGAGCACGTCGTGGTGGTAGCGGACCTTCATGCCGTGCTCCCGCCGGAGGCGAGCCCACTCCGCCAGCGCGCCGTCGGCGGTGGTGATCATGCCGCCCTCGCCGGTGGTCATGTTCTTGGTCGGGTAGAAGCTGAACACGCCCTGGCCGAAGCTGCCCGACGCGCGCCCGTCGATGGACGCCCCGTGGCTCTGCGCGGCGTCCTCGATGAGGGCGATCCCGCGGCGCTCGGCGATGGCCTCGATGGCGGGCAGGTCGGCGGGTTGCCCGTACAGGCTGACGGGCATGATCGCCTTCGTCCGCGGCGTGACCGCCGCGTCGATCGCCTCCGGATTGATCATGAACGACCGCGCGTCGACGTCGACGAACACCGGCCGGGCGCCGGTGTACAGGATGCTCGTCCCGCTCGCGATGAACGTGAACGGGGAGGTGATGACCTCGTCGCCTTCGCCGACCCCGGCGGCCAGCAGGGCGAGATGGAGGGCCGTCGTGCCCGACGAGGTGGCGACCGCGTGGGGCACCCCGACCAGGGACGCGAAGCGCTCCTCGAGCTCGCGGACGCGCGGCCCCTGGGCCAGCGAGCCGGAGGCCAGCGTCTCCGCCACCCGGGCCTGCTCCTCGGGCCCGATCTGCGGCTGGGCGATGGGGATCACGACGCCACCTGGCCGGCCGCGCGAGACGCGGTCAATCGCTCGAGGGATTCCATGATCCGCTGCGCCGCGTGCCCGTCCCCGTACAGCGCGGGCCGTGGCCGGCCCGAATCGGGGGCCATGGCGGCGGCCAGCGCCGGCCCGAGGTCCGAGGGGTTGGGCGCCAGGCGGTTCCAGCCCGCGTCGACGGTCTCCACCCATTCGGTCTCGCCGCGCAGGGTGACGCACGGGACGCCGGCCAGGTAGGCCTCCTTCTGGACGCCGCCCGAGTCGGTCGCGACGGCCCGGGCCCCGTGCTCGAGGGCAACCATGGCCAGGTAGCCGACCGGCTCCATCAGGGTGACCGATGGTGGAACCGCGACGCCGGCCCGCTCGAGCACGGCGCGCGTTCGGGGATGGACGGGAAACAGGACCGGGCCGATCTGGCCGATGGCCGACAGCCATGCGCCGAGCCGCGCCGGGTCGTCCACGTTCGAGGGCCGGTGGAGGGTGAGGAGCACGTAGCCGGGGTGGTCGACGGCTTCCGCCGGCAGCGCGGCGGCCGACCGTTCGAGGGCGGCGTCCATCGCGTCGACCATCACGTCGCCGACCAGCACCGATCGCTCGGCGAGACCCTCGCGCTCGAGATTGTCCATGGCGGTCGGGGTCGGCGCGAGGAGGAGGTCGGAGAGGTGGTCGGCCACGATCCGGTTCCGCTCCTCGGGCATGGATGGGTTGAACGAGCGCAGGCCGGCCTCGACGTGGGCGATCGTCGGCCGCCGCTCCGCCAGGTCGTTCAGCTTGGCCGCGGCGAGTGCGCCGGCCAGGGTGGAGTTCGTGTCGCCGTACAGCAGGACGACATCGGGTGCCTCGTCGACGAGGACCGGCTCGAGGCGGCGGAGCATCTCCGCGGTCTGGGTGGCATGCGACCCGCTGCCCACCTCGAGGTTGCGGTCGGGCGGCGGAAGGCCGAGGTCACGGAAGAAGACGTCGCTCATCGCGTCGTCGTAGTGCTGGCCGGTGTGGACCAGGATCTCCCGATGCCGCGTCCGCAGCTGGCGGCTGACCGGGGCCGCCTTCACGAACTGCGGCCGGGCGCCGACGATCGAGACGACCTTCATGGCGCGTCCTCGATCGGGGGGAACGGCCGTCCACAGCTCGGGCACGGACCGGCGAACGGAGTCCCGTCCGGCCCGTCGCGCAGCGGCTCGCCGCAGGGGCAGGCGCTGCCGATGCGATGGGCGGGGTTCCCGACCACGAGGGCGTAGTCGGCGACGTCGCCGGTGACCACGCTGCCGGCCCCGACCAGCGCCCAGCGGCCGATGGTCACGCCCGGCACGATGACGCTGGCCGCGCCGAGCGCCGCGCCGGACCGGACGCGGATCGGCCCGACCTCCCAGTCCGCATCGGACTTGCGGGTGCCGTCCGGGTTGATGGCCCGGGGCAGACGGTCGTTGGTCAGGCAGACATGAGGACCGATGAACACGCCGTCCTCCACCGTCACGCCGTGGTACAGCGACGCGTTGTTCTGGATCTTGACCCGGTCACCGACGACGACCTCGAAGTCGACGTACACGTTCTTGCCGATCACGCAATCCGTCCCGATCCGGGCACGCTCGCGGACCTGGGCATGGTTCCAGATGCTGGTGCCGGGGCCGATGCTCGCGTCGGCGGAGACATCGGCGCTGGGATGGACGCGCACGGACGAGGTTTCGTTCATGCGTCCTCCGCTGTGGCCGGCATTCTAGCGTGGGCGAGGAGGAGCTCCCGAAGACGAGGCGTCGCGGCCTGCACCGCGCGGCCGCGGTGGGACAGCGCGTCCTTTTCGGCTTCCTCCAGCTGGGCCGTGGTCCGGCCGTCGGGCAGCTCGAAGACCGGGTCGTACCCGAATCCCCCGTCACCGCGCCGTTCACGGGCGACGCTGCCCTCGACCACGCCGTCGAAGAGCTCGACCGCGGGCGCATCGGTCCGTTCAGGAAGAGGTTCGGCCACGGCCAGCCAGCAGACCATCCGCGCCCGACGATCCTCCGCGCCCTCGAGCCGCTGGAGCAGGAGATCGGGCCCGCTCAGGCCATCGTCCGATGCGAAGCGCGCCGACCGGACGCCCGGGCCCCAATCGAGCGCCGCGACTTCGATGCCCGAGTCATCGGCCACGGTGAGCTCGCCCGACGCCCGGCAGAAGGCGACGGCCTTGTCGGCGGCATTCTCCGCGTACGTGTCGTGCGGCTCGGGGACGTCGAGGTCCAGGCCCAGGTCCCGGGCGCTGACGACCTCCGCGTCGAGGGGAGCGAGGAGCCGTCGGAACTCGGCCAGCTTGCCGGGGTTGTGGGTGGCGACCAGGAGCCGGCTCACTCGGTGGCGGGGGCCGCGATCGCCTCGCGCTGGAGCTCGTACAGCTGCCGGATCCCCGCGGAGGCGAGCCCGACCATCTCGGCCATCTGCTCCGCGCTGAACGGGGTGTGCTCGGCCGTGCCCTGGATCTCGACGAATCGCCCGTCATCGAGCATGACCACGTTGAAGTCGACGCCGGCGGACGAGTCCTCCGCGTAGTCGAGGTCGAGGAGAAGGCCGTTCGCCCCCAGCCCGACGCTCACCGCGGCCACCTGCCCGGTCAGGAGCCGTTCCATGCCGTACTTGTTGAGTGCCCGGGCGAGGGCTACGTACGCGCCGGTGATCGAGGCCGTCCGCGTCCCGCCATCGGCCTGCAGGACGTCGCAGTCGAGGGTCAGGCTGCGCTCGCCCAGGCCGGCCATGTCGACGACCGATCGCAGCGAGCGGCCGATCAGGCGCTGGATCTCGTGGGTCCGCCCCCCGATCTTGCCGGTGCTCGCCTCGCGCGGGCTCCGCTCGGTACCGGCCCGGGGCAGCATGCTGTACTCGGCGGTGACCCAGCCGGTCCCCTTGCCGCGCAGGAACGGTGGCACCCGGTCCTCGAGCGTCGCCGCGCACAGGACCCGCGTCTCACCGACCCGGATGAGGGCCGACCCCTCGGCGAACTTCAGGTAGTCGGGCACGATCTTCACCGGCCGGAGCTGGTTCGGGAGGCGCCCGTCGGCGCGGCGTGGTGCGGCGATGGTCGACACTGCGCCCGATTCTACCCGTGCTACCGTCGCGCCCCATGCGGCTGCTGGTGGTGACGACTCGCTACCCGACGCCTGATCGGCCCGCCGCAGGCGCCTTCGTCCGTGACCGGCTCGCCGATGCCCGTCCTGCGCGCGACGGTCGTGGCGCCGCACCGCTACGACGGATCGCGGTGGGCACGGTTCCTGCGGCTGACGTGGGACGCCCTGACGGTCCGCGGCCGCTTCGACGGCGTGGAGGCGCATTTCGTGCTCGCCAGCGGCCCGCCCGCCCTTCTCGCCGCTCGCCTGCGACGCCTGCCGCTGGTGGTGTACGCCCATGGCTCGGATGTGCGAGATGCGGCCCAACGGTCCGTGCTCCATCGCTGGCTGGCTCGCCGGGTCGTCCGATCAGCCAGGGTCGTGGTCGCCAACTCGGCCGAGACCGCGGGGCACGTCGCCCGTCTCGGACGGCGGGCCGACGTCATTCCGCCGGGAATCGACCTGGCGCGCTTTGGGCCTGCGCCCCGGCCACCGCAGCGCCGGGTCCTGTACCTCGGCGGGAACGTCGCGGAGAAGGGCATCGACGTGGCGAGGAGGCTGGCGGATACGCTCGTCGGCCCCGGACTGCGCGAGGTCGACCCCGCCGAGGTGCCCGGCGTTGCTGGCGAGCCATGACGTGCTGCTCGTGCCTTCGCGGGTCGAGCCGTACGGCCTGGTCGCGGCGGAGGCGATCGCGTCGGGGCGCTGGGTGGTCGCCGCGGCGGTCGGTGGGCTCGACGGAGATCGTGACCGATGGCGAGAACGGCACCCTCGTCACCGATGGCGCCTACGAGGCGGCCCTTGCCGCCGTGCCCGACTACGACCCCGAGCAGGTTGCCGCCTCAGCGGCGAGGTTCGGCGTGGAGCGCCACCGCGACGGGATGCGAGCGGTGTGGGAGCGCGTCCTCGAGACCGATCAGGGCCTCGAGACGGATCAGGGCACGAAGTAGCCGGTCACGTCGAAGATGAGGTGCGGTCGTGCCGGCGTAGCCGAAGGTCGCGCTCAGGGTCCCGCCCGGGCCGAGGGCCACCGTCACCCCGGTCGCCCGGGTGTCGCCGGTCGGGAAGTTCAGGGTCGAGCTGGTCGGGCTGCTGACCGCGGTCGGGCCGAGGTAGACGAAGCCGGGGCCGCTCTGGCTGGTGACCGCCAGGTTGCCGGTGACCGCCACCGCGCTGGCCGGCACGCCGCCCCGGCCGGCGACCTGGAAGGTGCGCGGGGTGTTGGCCACGAACGGCCCGGCCAGGCCGTTGCCGACCCGGGTGTCGAGCAGCCGGGACGGGGGCAGCGGGACGTAGGTCGCGCCCGAGCCGTCGGGCACGAAGTAGCCGGTCACGTCGAACATGAGGTGGGTCGTGCCGGCGTAGCCGAACGGTCGCGCTCAGGGTCCCGCCCGGGCCGAGGGCCACCGTCACCCCGGTCGCCCGGGTGTCGCCGGCCGGGAAGTTCAGGGTCGAGCTGGTCGGGTTGCGGCACCGCGGTCGGGCCGAGGTAGACGAAGCCGGGGCCGCTCTGGCCGGTGACCGCCAGGTTGCCGGTGACCGCCACCGCGCTGGCCGGCACGCCACCCCGGCCGGCGACCTGGAAGGTGCGCGGGGTGTTGGCCACGAACGGCCCGGCCAGGCCGTTGCCGACCCGGGTGTCGAGCAGTCGGGACGGGGTCGAGCGGGCACGTAGGTCGCGCCGCGAGCCGTCGGGCACGAAGTAGCCGGTCACGTCGAAGATGAGGTCGGCCGAGCCGACATAGCCGACGGTCGCGCTCAGGCTGCCGCCCGGGCCGAGGGCCACCGTCACCCCGGTCGCCCGGGTGTCGCCGGCCGGGAAGTTCAGGGTCGAGCTGGTCGGGCTGCCGACCGCGGTCGGGCCGAGGTAGGCCGCAGCCGGCGCCGCTCGGGTTGGTGACCGCCAGGTTGCCGGTGACCGCCACCGCGCTGGCCGGCACGCCGCCCCGGCCGGCGACCTGGAAGGTGCGCGGGGTGTTGGCCACGAACGGCCCGGCGAGGCCGTTGCCGACCCGGGTGTCGAGCAGTCGGGACGGGGTCGAGGGGCACGTAGGTGGCCGGCGGCGGGGCACCCAGGGTGACGCCGGCTGACTCCTGAATCCAGTAGCCCGCCCAGATCCCGGCCGTGATGTAGTACCAGGTCCCAGGCTGGTTGGGGATAGTGCTGCGCTGGCTCGTCGGCGCGTTGGAAGCAGTGGCCAAGGTGTACGACAGGCTGGCGGTGACGGCCCCGGAGGCGTTGAACTGGCGGCCGACGTAGGTGCCTGGCTCGAAGAACAGGGTCCGCGGCGGGTTGTAGGTTTCGGTGAATGTGGGGGGAACATTCACGAACTTGGCCGCCAGGAGGTTCCACAGGTCCGGGCTGCCCTCGTCCATGAGCAGGGCCCACATTCCGGTGCCGGCCAGCCCGCGCTGGTTGACCATGTCCCACTTCACGGCCAGGGACTGGACGTCGTCGTAGTAGCCCTCGACCCATGACGCCGGCCGCGCTGTCGTAGTACGCGAACCACGGCACCTGCCGACCGGATCCCACCGACGACCGTGCTGCGCCTGGCCAGCACCTGGTTTCCGACGTAGTAGTACGCCACCGATGACGCCGAGGCGCCGGGCGCGGTCAGGAGCATTGAGCGCGTCGGAGGTGCGTCCGCCAGGTTCGGCCGTAGTACGGGACGCCCCAGATGAGCTTCGACGGCGGGACGAAGCGGAGGTAGTCATCCACCGACTCGCTGACGTCGAGCATGTACGGGCGAGTCCATCGGCGCCACGCCGCCGGCACGAGCGGAGCCCGACCAGCTGTAGTCGTACCCCATCACGAAAATGCTGTCCGCCGCGCCGGGGGCCACGAGCCCGCGCGAGGTCGTACCCGGTCGCCCACGTCCCGGCCCCGGCCGTGGTGCAGACCGTCAGGTAGGAGCCCGACCCCGGCCGCGACGAGCGCCGCCTTGAGTTGCCGGACGAACGACGTGTACTGGGCGCTTCTGGGCCACCGCGACCGGCTCGAAGTCGAGGTTCACCCCATCCGCGTTCCGATCACGGACGGCGGCCACGATGGCGTGCGATGAGATTGGCTCGATTGGCGGCGCTCCCGAGCAGGGCCGCCTGCTGGGCGGCGGTGCTCGCGTCCCACGCCATCATGGTGACGGTCAGGACCACCTTCACCCCGCGGGCGTGGGCGGCGTCGATGACCCTGGTCATCGCGCTGCTGTACCACCCGGGCCAGCCCGGAGCGTAGGTCGCCAGCGTGCCGTCGGACTGGGCCGCGACACCGAAGAAGGCGATGGTCGACACCAGGTCGTAGCGCATCCACTGCAGCTTGGAATCGGACCAGCATCCAGTACGGCAGGAAGCCCAGGACCTCCTTGCGCAGGCCGTTCGGCAGCGCAGCCGCGGGGCGATCGGAACGCTCGATGCGGCGGCCGACGACGTCGCGAGCTCGGACCGGGTCGGGCGCCCGGCTCGAACGCGGGCGCATCCTGGCCGTGCTGAGCCAGCATCTCGGCATGGACCGCCCGGCTGCTCGAGCCCTTCCGGATCGGCGGCAGGGCATCGCCGCTCGGGGGCGTGATGGCTCCCGCCCGGAAGGAGGGACGGGCGTGGACCCCGGCGTGCCGTCCGCTGCCGTCCCGGGGACGGGGCGACCGGGCGCGGCCACCGGTGAGGTGCCAGAGCGAGGCACCCACGATGAGGACGGCGATGGCGAGCGGCGAGCGTTCAGCTGAGGAAGGTCAACCGATGCACGCGAGCGATGGCCTCGATCAAGCTGGTTCGAGGGCGTGCGACCGCCCTAGACTCCAGCGGGCCACACCTTACCGACCGCCCGGCGCGGGACCCATGGTACTAATGGCCCGGCCGCGCTCGAGCCGGCGCCGTCAGTCGGTGTAGAAGTAGCCGGTGACGTCGAAGATGAGGTGGGTCGTGCCGGCGTAGCCGAACGTCGCGCTCAGGGTCCCGCCCGGGCCGAGGGCGACCGTCACCCCGGTGGCCCGGGTGTCGGCCGCACGGGAAGTTCAGGGTCGAGCTGGTCGGGCTGGGCGACCGGATCTGGGCCGAGGAAGGCGAAGCCGGGGCCGCTCTGGCCGGTGACCGCCAGGTTGCCGGTGACCCCCACCGCGGTGGCCGGCACGCCGCCCCGGCCGTGGACCTGGAACGTGCGCGGGGCATGCGCCGAGAACGGTCCGCCCAGGCCGTTGCCGACCCGGGTGTCCAGCAGGCGCGACGGGGAGAGCGGGACGAAGGTCGCCCCCGAGCCATCGGGCACGAAGTAGCCGGTCACGTCGAACACGAGGTGGGTGCTGCCGGCGTAGCCGAAGGTCGCGCTCAGGGTCCCGCCCGGGCCGAGGGCGACGGTCACCCCGGTGGCCCGCGTGTCGGCGGCCGGGAAGTTCACGCGTCGAGCTGGTCGGCTGGGCGACCGGGTCGGGGCCGAGGTAGACGAAGCCGGGCGCCGGTCTGGCCGGTGACCGCCAGGTTGCCGGTGACCGCCACCGCGGTGGCCGGCACCCCGCCCACCCCGGCGACCTGGAACGTGCGCGGGGCATGGGCCGTGAACGGTCCGCCCAGGCCGGTGCCCGCCCGCGTGTCCAGCAGCCGCGCCGGCGGCAGCGGGACGTAGGTGCTCCCCGCGCTGCCGGGCACGAAGTAGCCGGTCACGTCGAACACGAGGTCGAACGTCGCCGGCATAGCCGAAGGTCGCGCTCAGGGTCCCGCTCGGGCCGAGGGCCACCGTCACCCCGTTGGCCCGCGTGTCGCCGGCCGGGAAGTTCAGGGTCGAGCTGGTCGGCCCGATGACCGGGTCAGGGCCAAGGTAGACGAAGCCGGGACCAGCTCTGGTTGGTGACCGTCAGGTTGCCGGTGACCGCCACCGCGTTGGCCGGCACACCGCCCCGCCCGCCGACCTGGAAGGTCCGCGGCACGTTCGCGCTGAACTGGCCGCTCAGGCCGTTCCCGATCCGGGTGTCGAGGAGCCGCGCGGGCGAGCAGCGGAGACGTAGGTGCCCGGAACCGGGGTTCGGACGGTGATGTAGTTCGTCCTGGTCACCGAGTCGGTCCCGAGGCCGTTGGTGGCGGTCATCGACACCGAGTAGGTGCCCGGCGTCGGGTAGCCTGTACACCGGGGAGTGCTCGGTCGAATCGACCGTCCCGTTGGCGTCGAAGTCCCAGGCGTAGGTCGTCGGACCGTAGGTGCCCGTCTCGTTGAAGAACGACACCGTCAGCTCGATGAGGCCCGCCGGTCGGCGACGCGGTGAACTCGGCGTTCGGCGGGCCGGGCTGCGGCCATCTGGTTCGGATTGCCCGCGAAGGCGTACCAGTAGCTCATGAGCCCGCCCGGACCGGATGTGCGCTGGATCCAGCTCTCGGCCCCGCTGATGAAGCCGTGCGGGAAGCGACGGAGCGCGGTCTGCGCTGTAGCCATTCCCCATCTCGAAGATGTCCCCGAACCTCGTGGTCGGGTTGTCCAGGATGGCCTCCACCACGGAGCCTGAGCCGAGATCGCTGGCGAAGTACGAGCCGCCGAGCGCGAGGTACGGTCGGGAGAAGTAGTTGACCCGGGTCGAGGGCGGTTCCCTCGCTGGTCGGTGTGCGTCTGCTCCGGTCTCGCCCGCGCCCGGCGCGTAGCAGGCGTTGGAGAAGACCATGACGAAGCCCGGGGCGGGCGTGATCGGTCCACCGGCAGCACCACTGGCTCCAGCTGACCGCGGCGGGCTTGGGCTTGCCCTCGATGGCGGCCTCGCCGCAGTAGACCATCTGGGTGGTCGAGGTCGTGGCCGTGGCCGGTCGGGTCGGCCGAGTCCGTGCCCGGCGATCCGGTTCAGGCCCCAGCCGTTGTTCCAGGCCGGTCTGCAGCGTGCCCGCTGTACGGGTTCGGAAAGCCGCTTCCGTGACCGATGTAGACGATGATGTTGGCGCCGTTCACGGCGGCCAGCACATTGGCCCACGTGGCGTTCGGCGAGAAGACGCGGACCGCGGTGCCGCCCCGCGCCTCGACCGACTGGGCGATCTGCTCGCCCCGGTTGAGGTAGTTGCTCTGGATGGAGCCGCCGCCGACCGGGCCGACGATGATCGCCACCTTCTGGCCCGCGGCGCCGCCGAGCACGGGGGACGGGCTCAGGACGGTGGTGACGGCCAAGGCGAACGCCAGCCCCAGGATCAGGGCCAGGCGCCAAGGATCGGGCAGCGCTCGATCGTGCAACAGGGTCTCCGCGAATGAAGATGAGTTCGGGATGACCCTACGCAGGGGCTGCGGAACGGCCCATGGGGCGTTGGTTCCGGGGGCGCCGGACCATGGGGCCATGTGCGTGCCCGCACCACGGTCGCCAGGCAGCCGAGCCGGCGGAGGCCGGCGACGGTCTCAGTCGGGGCTCAGTCCGGGCTCAGTCGGGGCTCGCCGAGCTGACGACCATCAGCCATTCGACCGAGCGTGGGTCGATCGCGGGTCGCACGAACGCGGTCCGGGTCAGGCCGTTGGCATCGGCCTCGAGGGCGGTCACGGTACCGATCAGCAGGCCGCGGGGGTACGGCGAGGCGGCGACCCCCTCGAGCTCGAGCCCGGCGGTGACGATCGTGTCGCCCACCGCCACTTCGTCGGTGACCGCGACCTGGGTCATGATCAGCTGGCCGCCCGGCTGGCCCTGGACGACGCCGAGCGCCTCGGTCTGCTGGTCCCGGGCCACGACTCGTGAGCGCGGATCAACGGTGAGGAGCACGACCGCCCGATCCGGGCTCGCCTCGACCACGATCCCGGCCAGGGCGCCTCCTCCGACGGCGGCACCCACGACCGGCATGCCGACCCGCACCCCGGCCTGGTGGCCGACGTTCAGGGCCACCTCCCAGGTCAGCGCGCCGGTGCCAGCCGAGACGACCCGGCCGGGCACGAGGTCCCAGCCGAGCCTGTTCTGCAGGCCGAGCAGCCGCCGCAACCGGGCGTTGTCGCGGGCGGCCTCCTGCAGCTCGGCGACCCGCTGCTCGGCGGCGGCCAGGGTGCTCCGCAGCTCCTCGTTCTCCGCGCGCAGCGATCCGATCTCGCCGATCGTGTCGGCCAGCTCCCCCATCGCGTCGCCGATGTCGGTCAGCGCCGCCTGGACGGGCGCGATGAGCCGGGCGGCCGCGTCCTGCACCGACCGGGCCGGGCCGCTTCCCGAGACGACCACCAGGCCGATCGAGATGGCGACCAGGGCGACCCACCACACGAGGTCGGGGCTCCGACGACGCTGGCTCGATCCCGATCCCCGGGGCTGGCTGAACGGGATGCGCACGACGCCCCGGCTCAGCGGGGGGCGCGGGTGTACTGCTCGGTGATGAGCACCCGCTCCAGGGTGTCGAGCTCTTCGAGGACACGCCCCGTGCCGCGGACCACGCAGGTCAACGGGTCATCGGCGACGTGGACCGGCATCTGGGTCGTCTCCGCGACCCGCCGGTCGAGGCCCGCCAGCAGCGCCCCGCCGCCGGCGAGCACGATCCCCTGGTCCATGATGTCGGCCACCAGCTCGGGCGGCGTCTCCTCGATCGTGTCGCGGATGGCCTGGATGATGGCCGCCACCGACGGCTCGAGGGCCTCGCGGATCTGCTCACTGCTCACCTCGACCGAGCGCGGCAGCCCGGTCAGCAGGTCGCGCCCGCGGAAGGTGACGGTCCGCGGGTTCAGGTCGGCGTAGGCCGAGCCGACCGCGATCTTGACCTCCTCCGCGGTCCGCTCTCCCATCAGCAGGTTGTACTCGCGACGGGCGAAGTTGACGATGTCCTGGTCCATCTCGTCGCCACCGATCCGGATCGAGCGGCTGACGACGATGCCGCCGAGGGAGATGACGGCGACCTCGGTCGTCCCGCCGCCGATGTCGACGATGAGCGAGCCGGACGGTTCGCTGACCGGCAGGCCGGCGCCGATGGCGGCGGCCATCGGTTCCTCGATGAGCCGCGCCCAGCGGGCATGCGCGTTCAAGGTGGCGTCGCGCACCGCGCGCTTCTCGACCTCGGTCACGCCGGACGGAATGCCGACCAGGACTCGCGGCCGCGGAATGCGGAAATAGCGATCGTGCACCTTCTCGATGAAGTACCGGATCATCTGCTCGGTCACGTCGAAGTCACTGATCACCCCGTCGCGCAGCGGCCGGATGGCGACGATGTTGGCCGGCGTCCGGCCCACCATCCGCTTCGCTTCCGCTCCAATCGCCAGCACCCGCTTGGTGCGGGTCTCCATGGCCACCACCGATGGCTCGGAGATCACGATTCCCCGGTGACGGACGGTGACCAGGGTATTGGCCGTGCCGAGGTCGATGCCCAGGTCATGGCTGAAGATCCCGAGGACGCCGTCGAAGATGCCCAACCGGCCCCCCTAGCCCTGCTCGGCGGCGATCCAGGCCTTCAGCTGCCGGTGGACGGCGGGGGCCCCCATCAGGCGCCCGTCTGGGGCCGTCCAGTCCGCGGGAAAGACGAGGCACGGCCTGGTCTGCCATCCGCCCATCCCCCCGTGGCTCCCGATCAGCTCCTCGAACGCGGCCACCTCGTCGGTGCCGGTGTCGAGCCGGCTCATGAGGACCAGGTCGCCGACGTGGTCGATGCCGTCGAGGTGACGGAGCTGGTCAGGCGCGTCGGCGCCGAACTGGGCGACCGGATCGGTGCCGGTCACCGTCCCATCGGTCAGGTCGTGCCGCCCGTTCGGGCCGACCGCCAGGGCATGGCCGTCGCCGGATCGGACGAGCGCGAAGCCGATGCCCTCGTGCGCGACGAGCTCGTCGACCATGCCCGGGAAGGCGGCCTCGATCTCGTGCAGCGACATGCGGTGCTCGGCGACGCCGAAGTACACCAGCCCGAGGTTGCCCGAGGCGCAGACCACGAGGTCGGGCAGCTCGCCGGTCGGCTCCTCCGCCACCTCGTCGCCCAGGGCGCCCAGCTCCACCGCGCCGTCGTCCATGCTGCCCTGCAGCGCGCGCCGGCCGAGGGCGGCCGTCGCGCCATCGGCCGAGCTGGCCTCGGTCAGGACGGTGGACAGCCGGCCGGCGTCCTCCACCGGCGCGGTGGCGGCTCGCGTGACGTCGGCTCCGATGCGCGTGCGCAGCCAGTCCTCGATCGTCTCGCCGTAGCGCTGGCGGAACGTCGCGCCCTGGCTCTGGCCGTGGTCCGAGACGATCACGAAGCGGTAGGGCCGCGGGCAGTCCGGCACCAGCCGCTCCAGTCGCCCGATGGCACGGTCGATGCCGTACAGCGACTGGATGGCCTCCTGCCGCTCGGGGCCGGTGTGGTGGGCGATGTCGTCATAGTCGACGAAGTCGACGTACATCACCCGCGTCCCGCGCAGCATCTGCTCGGCCACCAGCGCATGGTTCAGGTCACGGAGCACGACGTTGGTCGTGGCGCGCAGGCCGGCGAACTTCACGCCGCGGTGCATCCGCGGCTCGATCTGGCGCCGTCGCTGCTGCCAGGACTGGTACAGCTCCTTCAGCAGCTCCCCCATGGTGCGGACGATCGTCCGCCCGATGCTGTACGGGTTGAGCAGGAAGTAGTACATGCTCCGGTCACGACCGGCCTTGTCCTGGTCGCTGTTCAGCCGGCTCATGACCATCCGGACGTGTGTCGCGTCGCCGGAGAACATGTTGTCGATCGACGCGCCACCGTTGGCCAGCAGGCCATTGCCGTCGCTGATCCGGGACTCGATCTCGGCCGCGTCGGCCGGGCGGTTGGAGACCATCATCCGCCGCCGCTCCTTCTCGTACCAACGGAAGGCGGGGATGCCGGCGGCATTGCCGTGCAAGCAGGCCGGCCTGCCCGGTCGAGGTCTGTGACGGGAGGTCGGCGGTGTACTCCATCATCCGGTGCGAGCCGGACCGGATCCAGCGGGCCAGGGTGGTCATCGTGCCCGCGCGCACCTGCGCGGCCAGCAGGGGAAACGCCAGGCCATCGACCTGGATGATCACCACCCCCGGAACGTCGCTGTGCGGAACCTGCTCCTGGTCGCGGATGACCTGGTTGACCACGCGCTGGCCGTACGACTCCTCGTCGGTCATGCCCACGATGCCGCCGAGGATCGAGCTGACGACACCATAGATCGCCCGCGCCGACGAGGCCGCTCCCGAAGCCGCCGAGGTCGAAGCCGACGAGGGGCAGGATGAAGAAGAACGACGCTGCGCGGTACAGGAAGCCGACCGCGAAGACGGCGATGAAGCCGATGGGCAGGACCGCGGCGAGGATCAGTGGCCTGATGAGGAAGTCCGCCGCCCCGATGACGGCCACGGCCAGCAGGACCGATGTCCGTCCGTCCCACTCGATGCCGGGCGCCAGGGCCACGGTGACGACCAGGCTCAGCCAGGCGGAGACGACCGAGAGAAGGACGCGGAACGCGAGGCCCAGCGGGGTCGGCCGAAGTCGCCTGAGCGCGTGGGCCTGCGCCCGGTAGGCGGCAGCGGTGCGTGTCAGCCAGGTGCGCATGGAGCGTCAGGAACCTCGGAATGGGGCTCGGTGGTCAGGGGACGAAGGGTACCCGCTCCCCGGGACGGGCGATCAAGGCTCTGGCATCCGTCTGCCCCGCTCGTTTTTCGAGGCTGCTGACGAACTCCGCCGGGGGACCTTCCAGCCGGTCGGCCGTGAAACGGCCAAGGCCGTACGGCCACAGCGTGCCCCAGTGGATGGGCACCGCGTACCGTGGCCCGAGTCGCACGACGGCCTCCGCCGCGCGGGCCGGATTCATGTGGCCGGGCCCCAGCCGCGGGCCCCAGCCACTGATCGGCAGGAAGGCGACGTCCAGCTCGCCCTCGATCATGGTCTCCATCTCCGGCAGGAGGTCCGTGTCACCGGCGAAGTACAGCCGAGCCTGGCCGGACTCGATGAGATACCCCACCGCCGTCCCGCGGGGTCCGAATGGCGGGCGGAAGCCGGGATGGTCGGCTGGCGTGGCGGTGATCCGCACCGGCCCGACCTCGTGCGCCTCGCCGGGTGCCAGCTCCTTCACCCGGGACCATCCCCAGCTTCGGAGGAGGCCAGCGCCGCCCGGACAGGTCACGATCTCCGGCTGCGAGTCGATGCGGGCGAGCGACAGCCGGTCGAAATGGTCGATGTGGAGGTGGCTCAGGAGGACGAGGTCGATGTCGGCATACAGGGACGGATCCACCGGACGGACGACGCGGGCCAGGAACATCAGTCGGTCGACGAGGATCGGATCGGTCAGGATCCGGAGCCCCTCCAGCTCGATGAGCAGTGTGGAGTGGCCGAGGAAGGTCAGCCCGGGAAGCGGCACTGGTGTGATGCCCTCCGCTATCGACGATCAGGGCCTGGGTCCGGCCCTGCCCGGCGTCGGCGGCGGACCGTGCGAACGGTCCGCCCCTTCGGCGCGGGGTCCTGCGACAGGCTGAAGATCACGAACGGGCGGTCGGGCCCCAGGGTGACGGTGATGGCACGGCCCTTCCGGACGCGGCTGGTGCCTGTCAGCAGATCAGTGTACCGATACGGCCGCGCGGGATCGATGCCCACGGCCGCCAGCTTCGGACGGAGGACCGCCTGCTCGGAACGGGTCGGGGTCACGTTGACGGCCACCCAGACCGGTTGGCGCCAGGTCCGAGGATCCTCGGACAGCAGGTCCACCTGCCCGACCGGGAGCGCCTTGCGATAGAACAGGATCCGCTTCGCGCGGGTTTCCTCGAACCGCAGGGTCTCGGTGCGGCCGAGTGCGGGCCAGTCGCGCCGCAGCTCGTTCAGGGTCCGGATCAGCGGCTTGAGGTTGCCCGGCGCGTCCCAGTCTCGGACCACGATCTCGTACTTCTCGCTGTCCCGGTACTCCTCGCCGCGTCCGATCCGACGGTGTTCGAGGAGCTCGAACCCGGAGTAGATGCCGTACAGGCCGGACAGCGTCGCGGCAAGGACCAGGCGGCTGACGAACGTGGGCCGTCCGCGGGCGAGGTAGTGCGGGTTGATGTCGGGGGTGTTGGTGAACAGGTTGCCGCGGTAGTACTGCCGCATCTCGGTCCGTGTCAGCTCGGTGAGGTACTCGCGCAGGTCGTCGGCGTCGTTGCGCCAGGTGAAGTAGGTGTACGACTGCGTGAATCCCGCCTTCGAGAGGAGACGCATCGGCTTGTGCCTGGTGAACGCTTCCGCGAGGAAGATGACGTCGGGGTACCGGGCCTGGACGTCGCGGATGAGCCAGGTCCAGAACGCCACCGGCTTGGTGTGGGGGTTGTCGACCCGGAAGATCCGCACGCCTCGCTGGACCCAGGTGAGGATGACGTCGCGCCAGGCGTGCCACAGCTCGGCCCGCGCCGCCGGTTCTGCCGTGCGGAAGTCGAAGGGGTAGACATCCTGGTAGCGCTTGGGCGGGTTTTCCGCGTACCGGATCGACCCGTCCGGCGCCCGGCGAAACCACTCGGGATGGGCCTCGACCCATGGGTGGTCCGGGGAGGCCTGGATGGCGAGGTCGAGGGCGACCTCCATCCCCTGGCGTGCGGCGGCGCGGCGAAAGTGCTCGAACCCGGCCAGGCCGCCGAGCTCGGGGGCGACCGCCTCGTGGCCACCGTCGGAAGAGCCGACCGCCCACGGACTGCCGACGTCGCCCGGCTTCCCCTGCTCCGCGTTGTTGCGTCCCTTGCGGTTGGTGGTGCCGATGGGGTGGATGGGCGGCAGATAGATGACGTCGAACCCGAGCCGGGCGAGCTCGGGCAGGCGCCATTCGGACTCGACCAGGGTGGCCGGGGTGCTGGGCGTCGTTCCCTGGGAGCGCGGGAACAGCTCGTACCACGCCCCGCTGACCGCGGCCGGGCGATCCACCACCAGCTCGAGCTCACGGTCGTAGCGGGACGCGGCGCGGCGGTCCGGGTGACGCGCACCCGCGGCCAGCAGCGCCCGTTCGCGGGCGATACGGGCTGCGGCACGCCCGTCGGGCGCGGCGGCCAGCCGCGCCCGAGCGTCGCGCAGGATGGCGGCGTCGTCCACCGCCCCGGCCCGGCGTGCTCGACGAGCCGCCTCGTCGAGGACCTGGCGCGCCTCCGCGAGCTCGATGGCCACGTCGACCCCGAGGCGTGCCTTGCGGGTGAGCCGCTCGGACCAGCTGCCGACGTCGTCGCGCCAGGCCTCCACCGTGTACCGGTGCCACCGGTTGCGCCGAAGCCGGACACGGGCGCGCCACCGATCGTGGCGATGCAGGCGCATCGGAATCTCCTGCCACGCGGCCTCGTCGTCGGCCCGGATGAGCAGGGCCGCACCGAGCTGGTCGTGGCCGTCGGCGATGATGTCGGCGCTGACCGTGAACCAGTCCCCGACCACCCGCTTGGCGGGATATCGCCCGCCGTCGAGCTCGGGTTCCACCTTCTCGATGACGATGGTGCGGGCCGTGCCGACCGCGTCCGGGCCCGGCTCGACGGCCGTAGCCAGGCGACGCAGGCTCGCGCGGGTGGTCGTCATCGGCGTTCGAACCCTACCCCATTCCAGCGGGTAGTCTGTGCAGCCCATGACTCATCCGTCCAGGCGTCGGTCGGCGCCGCATCGGCTTGCCCTGGTCATCGGATCGGCGTTCCTGCTCGGCGCCTGCGTGGCCGAATCACCGAGCCCGTCGCCATCCCCGCCCGCATCGGTCGCCGAATCGGCGGCACCCTCGCTTACACCGTCGGTTGAGCCCTCGGTCCCGGCCACCCCGCCCCCCGCCCTGGTGTCCGGGCCGGTCAGCGTTTCGCTCCAGGCCGTGACCGAAGGGCTTGACCGGCCCCTCGGCGTGGAGAACGCGGGCGACGGCTCGGAGCGGCTGTTCGTCGTCGAGCAGAACGGGCACATCCACGCCGTGAGCGCGAGCGGCCAGATGGATCCGGATCCGTTCCTCGACATCTCGTCACTGGTCCTCAGCGGCGGAGAACGCGGCCTGTTGGGGCTCGCCTTCCATCCGGAGTACGAGCGGAACGGGCGGTTCTTCGTCGCCTACACCAGCCGGCCCTCGGGCGCCAACACCGTGGCCGAGTACAGGGTCTCGTCGGATGCGGGACGGGCCGACCCCGGGACCGGACGGATCCTGTTCGCGGTTCCGGATCCGGCGGCGAACCACAACGGCGGCAGCCTGGCCTTTGGACCGGACGGTTACCTGTACATCGCGATGGGCGACGGCGGCGGTCAGAACGACCAGTTCGGCAACGGGCAGAACGTCACCAGCCTGCTCGGCAAGATCCTGCGGGTCGACGTCGACGCCGCCCCCGCCGCTGGGCGCGCCTACGCGATCCCGTCCACCAACCCGTTCGTTGGGGGAGGCGGGGCTCCCGAGATCTGGGCCTACGGCGTGCGCAATCCCTGGCGGATCACCTTCGACCGAGCGCTGGGGGCCCTGTTCATGGGTGATGTCGGCGGGGGCGCCTGGGAGGAGATCAACCGCCAGGACGCCGGCGCCTCGGGCGGGGTGAACTACGGCTGGCCGCTGATGGAGGGCCCCCAGTGCCGGAGCGGCAGCTGCCCGGCGGGCCTGGTGGCGCCGATCGCGGCCTACGACCACGGCTCCGGGTGCTCGGTCATCGGCGGCTACATCTACCGCGGCACGGCGCAGCCCCAGCTGCAGGGGGCGTACTTCTTCGGCGACTGGTGCAGCGGCCGACTCTTCTCGCTCGACGTCGCGGGGGCGACGATCAGCGTGAAGACGGTGCTGGCCACCACCCTGGCGGTCAGCTCGTTCGGCGAGGACGAGGCGGGCGAGATCTACGTCGTCGACATCGAGGGTGGGGGGCTGTATCGCGTCGTCGGTCCCTGATCACGGGGTCACAGCGCGCCCGCGGCGCGAAGACTCACCCATCGGTCATGACCGATGACCAGGTGGTCGAGCAGCTCGATGTCGAGCAGCCGCCCGGCGTCGGCCAGGTCGGCAGTGATCCGCAGATCGTCCCCTGATGGCGACGGGTCGCCGGAGGGGTGGTTGTGGGCCACGATGACCGCCGCCGCCTGGCGACGGATCGCCTCGCGGTAGACCTCACCGATGCGGACCGGGGACCCGGCGAGGTTCCCGACGTAGACCGTCGAGCGGCCGAGGACGACGTTCCGCGTGTTCAGGAGGCAGACCAGCAGCTCCTCGCGGTCGAGATGGCGCATCTCCGGCACGAGCCGCTCGGCCACGTCGGCCGGGGTCCGCACCCGCCAGCCGGGAAGCGGCCAGCGGGCATTCGCGCGCCGGGCCAGCTCGAAGGCGGCCGCCACCGCCGCCGCCCGCCGTGGCCCGACCTGCGGCGAGGTCTCGACCTCCGGGGCCAGCATGGTGGCCAGGTGGGTCAACCCGTGCGCGTCGAGCAGGCTACGGGCCGTGGACAGCGCCCCGCGACCTCCCAGCACGAGCGCCAGCAGCTCGTCGTCGGCGAGCGCTCCCGGGCCGGCGCCGAGCAGGCGGTCGGCGGCCGAGCGGGTGGGGGTCATGGGCACACGATCGTCGGCGGTGCTTTGCCGGCCGTTACCCGGCGGTTGCCGGGGGGTGCGGCTCAAACGGGGACGAGGAAGAGCACCGCCAGCGAGAGGCAGTTGAACGTGGCATGGACGCCGATCACCAGCGGCAGGCTGCGGGTCGCGACGTAGGCCCCGGCCAGGATCACGCCGAGCAGGATGATGGACGGCAGGGCCAACCACGATCCGCCGAGAATGTGGGCGCCGCCGAACAGCACGGCCGACCCGAGCACCGCGACCCGGGTCCCGTGCTCGCGCTCCCAGGCGTTGACCGCGATCCAGCGGAAGAAGAACTCCTCGGCCACCGGTGCCAGCAGGCCGATGAGCGCGATGGCGACCAACGGAGGAAGGGTCTTCGCCATCTCGGCCACGACCTGCCCCTCGTCCGGCGCCTCGCCCGTCAGCTCGGTCACCAGCCACGCCAGGGCAATGGCGACCGCGTTGGCGGCAACCCAGGCCGCCGCCCCGAGGCCCACTCCGCGCCCGACGTTCCAGGCCGTGGCCGCGCCATCACCGAACCGAGCCCCGACCAGGGCGCGCGGTCGGATCACGAACAGCGCTCCGACCGCGCCGAAGATGAGCGGGGTCACGAGCAGCAGGAAGATGAGCGCGACCGGGCTGGGCTCGGTCGGGTCGCCCCCGGCCAGGGTGTCGGCGAGGAGTGGTGGGAGCGAGAGCAGGTTGGCCGCGGCCACGGCGAGGACGAAGAGCAGGATGATGCTCGGCCCGCGGTAGCGCTCCTCGGGAAGTCTCCGGCGGACCCAGATCCCGCGCTCCGCGAGCCACCCGAGGCTGCCGACCAGGGTCAGGCCGCCGGCTGCGGTGATCACCGCGGGCAGGACCCATTCTGACGGGCTCGCCCCCAACGAGGCGGCGAAGACGATCCACACCAGGCCGGCGACCATGACGACCAGGCCGAGCGCGGCGAGCACCCAGCCGGGCCACGCCGCCGGGACGGGGACAGTCGGCTCGGGCGGCGGTGCCGCCGGGGCCGGGATCAGGTCAGGAGTTGGAGGAGCCGGGGCGTCGGCCGCGTCGGTCAGGGGTTGTGCGCCGCCTGCGGGACGGCGCCCTTCTCGTGGCCGAATTCGGGGCGGTCGGCGGCCGGGGCCGCGACCGGTGCGGGGACCGCCGCGGGTCGAGCGCGGGTCGGCAGATCAGTGCCGCAGAAGGCGCAGATCGACCACGCTGGCTCGGTCAGCCGCTGGCAGGCGGGGCAGATGCGGTGGAGCCGCGTCCGACAGTTGGGACACACGATCCAGTCCTCGGAGACGCGCGCTCGGCAGGTTGGGCAGTTGAGGTGCTTCTCCATCTCGGCCAGGAGCGACTCCTCGGCCAGGGACCGCTCGTAGACCTCGGCCATCGTCTCGCGGGGTCGAATGATGATGTACATCAGCCAAGCGAACAGGAACACGAGTGGAGTGAAGAAGATGATCAGTGCGGAGGCGAAGTAGGGCAGGATCGGGTTCTCGGTCCGAGCCTGCATGTCGCGGAAGGCCCAGTAGGCGGTCCCCAGCCAGAGCATCACGACGTACACGACGATCAGCGTTGCCGCCAGCTGGACAACCGGGTTGCTGGTGAAGTCGTTCCAGATCTGGCCCGGATCCGGCAGACCTTCCATTCGCGATGTGCCTCACTCCCTGGGTCCGTGCCACCCGGCACGAAGCGCGGCGGCCATCCTAGCAGATGGGTCTGAAATCACCGTTCCGGTGACCAGGCCGGCGAGCAGCCCTCGCCGGAGGTCCGGGCCGGGTACTGCACCGGACCGCACCACGGCCCGATCCGAGCCCTCGCGGCACCGGCGCGCCGAGGCATCGGACGATCAGGCCATGGCCTCGCCAGCGGGTCTCGACCAGACTGGTCACGGACCACATCTCCCCGTCCTGGAGGATGACTTGCTCTGGCTGCTGCGGCTGCTCGGCTTCCTGTATCCGGTCGTGGCTGCCGTGTGCCTCACCCTCCTCGGGGCGATGCTCGTCCACCAGCCTCCGGAGACCCGCGGCTTCATGGTCGGACTGGTGGGGCTGGCCATCGGGCTGGGCGCCACGGCCATGGCTCTGACCACCTGGTTCTACTTCGCCCTCCGACTCCGACGCCTGGCCAATGACCTCGAGCGCACCGTGGACCAGGGCGCGCCGATCATGCTCAAGGAGTCGGGCGTGCCCGCCGAGCGGCGCCTGGCTCGAGCGTTCAACCGGGCGGCGGGCACGTTCGCCATGGCGGAGGCGCAGGCGACCCGGGACCGGCTGACCGGCATCCCCAACCGCGAATCGCTGCTGCGGACGCTGGCCGGCGAAGTCGAACGGGCGTCTCGCCATTCCAAGCCGATGTCGGTCGCGTTCATGGACATCGACCGCTTCAAGGCGATCAATGACACCTACGGCCACCGGGTCGGAGACGCCGTTCTGCAGCAGCTGGCCGGGCTGATCACGCGCAGCATCCGGGCGAGCGACATCTTCGGCCGCTATGGCGGGGAGGAGTTCATGCTCATCCTGCCCGAGACGACCCCGGAAGACGCCTACGGCATGGCCGAGGAGCTGCGCGAGATGGTCATGCGCCGACCGCTCAGCGTGGCTTCCGGTGTGCTGGTGGATGCCACGATCAGCATCGGCGTGGCGGGTGGGCACAGCGCCGAGCTGCAGGTCGACCGCCTGGTCGACGCGGCCGATGCGGCGATGTACGTCGCGAAGTCCGAGGGACGCAACCAGAGCTTCCTGTTCGGCAGCGTCACCGATGAATCGGTTGTCCGCCGCGCGGCGATCACCCCGGAGCGGCGTGACGCGGCAGCCGCCATCGGTCGCTGGGCGAGCGCCAGCGCCGCCCAGGCCCTGGCATCGGTCCTGGCACCGCAGCCCCATCACCGGGGCCGGCCGTCGGACATGATCGCGGCGCTCTCGATCGGGGTCGCCCTCCACATGGGCCTGTCCCGGGTGGAGCTGGATCGGATCCGAATCGCGGCCCTCCTGCACGACCTCGGCAAGCTGGCCCTGCCGGACGAGATCCTCGACAAGCCCTCGTCGCTGACCGACGTCGAATGGCAGGTGGTCGGCGAGCATCCACGCATCGGCCAGCTCATCCTCGAGCAGGCCACGAGCATGCGGGACGCGGTCCCGATCGTCCTCCACCACCACGAACGCTTCGATGGCACGGGCTATCCGCATGGCCTGCGCGGCGAGGAGATCCCGCTCGGTGCCCGGATCGTGGCCGTGGCCGACGCGTATCACGCCATGGTCCACGAGCGGCCCTACAAGTCGGCGCTCACCCACGAGCAGGCGCTGGCCGAGCTCCGCCGCCATGCGTCAACCCAGTTCGACCCCACCGTGGTCGAGGTGTTCATCGCCATTTTCGGCGAGCAGGTGCCGTCCGACGGCCTGGAGGAAATCCGGCGACTCCATGAGCACGCCGAGGGCGGGCTCGAGGCCGTCGATCCCCGGGCCGCCGCGCTGCTGCACGCACTCCAGCCCCTCGACGCGCCGGCCGTGTCGACCCCCGCCCCGAGGAAGAGCCGTGCGAGCAGGTCGCGCGCCCGCCCAGCGGTGTCCGCCCCGACCGGTCGAATCCGTCGCGGACCCGACCCTCCGTCCGGTGGAGCAGGCCGGCTAGTCCAGCGACCTCCCTGCGCATCCGGCTTCAGCCCCCGGCCAGCCGGGTAACGCTGCCGATCGCACCGATCACGGCCGACAGGGATCCGATGAGGCCGGCCGGCGACAGGCTGCGGAGGAGGCCGATGAGATCACCTCCGAGCGCCGACCCGATCTCGAACACCAGGAACAGGATGGCGAAGGCCGCGCACCACGCCGAGGACGACCCCGAGCCCGATCCGCTGGACGCGACCGGGCACGGCGCGCAGGACGCCCACGGCGGCGAGAAGCAGCATCAGGCCGACGAGGATCGGCAGCGGGGCGGCGACGCCGAAATAGGCGGCCTCCAGCAGCCCGCCGTCCTCCGGGTAGGCGGTCCAGAACGCGAGCCCATATCCATCCGGGCCAAGCGCCTGCTCGGCCAGCGAGCCGCCGCCGATGGCGAAGGGCAGCAACCACGCGGTGGCCATCCCGGCCGCGGCGATGGCGAGCACGAGGGGACCCAGCCACGCCCGTGCCGGGCGAGCGACCTCGGCCGGAGCCGTGGACGGAGGTGCGTCAGGCGACGCGCCGAGCGACGCCCCGGCGGCGGCCACCGCGGGCCGGATGTTGAAGCCGCACTCGGAGCAGAACGCGGAGCCGGAGCGGTTGACCGCGCCGCAGCGTGGGCACGGTCCGCCCTCGCCGCTCGCCGCGGGTCTGGCCATGGTCGCTTCGTCGGCGGCCACCAGGCGCTGACCACAGGTCTCGCAGAACGACACGCCGGGCCGGTTCTCCGTCCCACATCGCCGACAGACCTGGACCTCGGTCACGGGCCACCCTCCATCGACGTTGCTCCGGATCCGGCACCCAGCTCCGCCTGCCACCAGGCCGATGTCCACGCCTGTACGACGCCGCAGATGATGACGAGGACGAGCCAGATCCACACGAAGCCTAGCAGCAGGATCACCGTCATCGGCTGGGCGAGGCCTCCGTCCGCCAGGCGGTCGTCGAGCGGCCGCCACAGCACGCCGAGCATGCCGCCGGTCAGGACCTGGGCGCCGAGGAAGGCGACCAGCGTGACCGCCGCCTGCGGGATGAGTCGATGGCCGCGGCCTCGGGCCGCCGCCAGGCCCTGCCATCCGGGTCGTCGGAGACCAGCCGCCCCCACCGCCTGGACGATCACGACGACGGCCGCCAGTGCAAGGAGGTACGGCCAGGTCGCGTCCAGCAGGCGGACCGACACCGGCGTCGCGGGGTCGGAGCCGAGGACGGCGTCGACCACCGCCGGAGCGGCGAGCCAGCCCAGGATCAGCGCCATGGCCAGGACCGGAAGGGCGGCAACCGTGAGCACGGCCATGGCCCGCGGGACGGACGGCGGCGTCTCCCGCTCCGCGGGGTCCATGAGGCCCATCATCAACGCCACCTCGCCGAAGGCAACGACCAGCAGGACCGTGGCCAGGCCGGCGACGATGGCCACGCTGAGGACCACCACGTTCCACGGCCACCACGGGCTGGAGGCGAGCTGCAGGCCCAGACCCGCGGCGCCGGCCGCGTCGGGGGACGGGGCCACGGTCAGGAGCAGGACGAGCCAGCCCGCGGCCACGAACGACACCAGCGCGCCCGGGAACCACAGCTCGGCACGGTCGCTCGCCACCCGCGCCGCGGCCATGCCCCCCGACAGCCAGCCGCCCATGTCGCGGGGCAGCCCTAGGGCGAGGACGAAGGGGCGGCGGAGGGCAATGGGCTGACCCCGGTCAGCTCGGCAATCCGGTCGAGGACGCGGCCGAGCTCGTCGACGGCGTCCTGGTAGGCGCCGAGATCCCCGGCCGCGAGCGCCGCCTGGGCCTCCGCGTACAGCTCCTGGGCGAGGATCACGAGCTCGGTCACGTCGTCCGGCAGCTCGCCGCCGCCTCCGCCGCCTTCGCCGCCACCACCCCCTCCGCCGCCTTCGGGTGGCGGGATCTCCGACTCCCCGAGGATCTGGCGCAGGCCCTCCTCGATCGTCTCGGCAAACGCGATCCGGGTCTGGTCCGCCAGGATCACCCGCTTGAACTCGGGGAAGCTGGACTGCGTGGATCGGAGGTAGATCGGCTCGACGTAGAGGATCGAGTCGCCCATGGGCAGGACCAGCAGGTCGCCGCGGACGACGTCGGACCCGGCCTGGCTCCACAGCGTGAACTGGGCGCTGATCCGCGAGTCCTGGTTGATGCGGGCCTGGACCTGCGCCGGGCCGAGGGTGGTGGTGTCGACCGGGAATCGGAACTCGATCCGCTCGCCGTACACGCCGGGATCCATCCGGGCCGCGACCCACGCGATCATGTTCGGCCGGTTGGCCGCCACCAGCGGCTGGATGAGGACGAACTCGCTCCGCTCCTCGCCGGGGACCTTCATGATCACGTAGTACGGCTCCACCGGCCCGCCCTCGCCGGACACGTCCGAGACCTGGGTCGGGATCGCCCACCGGTCGTCCTGGTTGTAGAACGTGCCCGCTCCCGACGCGTTGGGGGCGAGGTGGTACAGCAGGTACGCGGAGTTCTGGGCGGTGAACAGGTCCTCGGGGTACCGCAGGTGGGCGACCAGCGACTCGGGCATCTCCGTGATCGGCTCGAACAGCCCGGGGAAGATCGCCGACCACGCCGCGATGATCGGCTCGTCGGGATCGATCACGTAGAAGCGCACGTCGCCGGTGTAGGCATCGACCACCACCTTCACCGCGTTGCGCACGTAGTTCGCGCCGGGGAACTCGGTCTCGACCGGCAGTGGCTGGGCGTTCGGGTAGCGGTTGGTGGTGGTGTAGGCGTCCCACATCCAGACCAGCCGGCCGTCGGCGTTGACCAGGTACGGATCGCGGTCGTACTCGAGGAACGGCGCCAGCTCGGGCACGCGGTCGCGGATGTCGCGCCGGAAGAGAATCGCCGAGTCGCCGGTCAGCTGGTCGCTGATGAACAGGTTCAGGTCCCCGAGGCGGATGGCGAACAGGAGCCGGGACAGGACGTTGTCGACCGGCACGCCGGTCTCGCCGGTCCACGCCGTGGTCTCCCCCCCTTCGTCGCCCAGCGGGAAGTCGAACTCCGGGGTCCGGGTCCGGACCACGACGTAGTCGGTGGTGGCCTCGCCGAAGTAGATCCGCGGCTCGCCGAGGGGCAAATCGGGGTTGCGGTTGATGCCGCTGATCAGGTAGTCCGGCTGGCCCTCGGGCGTGATCGCGTTCGAGCGGACGGCGGTGATCCCGTAGCCGTGGGTGAACACCAGGCGCTCGTTGGTCCAGGTCCGCGCCGCATCGGCCAGGCGGTCGATCTCGATCTCTCGGCCGGAGAGCATGATCTGGCGCTCGGCGTCGTCGATCACGTAGCGGTCGATGTCGACGTCGAGGAAGTTGTAGTACTGGCGCAGGATCTGCTGCTGGCCGAACGTCACCAGCAGCGGTCGGTAGTCCCACAGGCGCAGGTTGTCGAGCGTCTCCTGGTTCTCCTCGAACAGGGCGCGCGTCGGTCGCTGCTCGCCGGTGAAGTCCCGCTCCTCGATCGCGTCCAGGTCGAATGCCGCCCGGGTGGCGGCGAGGTGCTGCTCGAGGTACCCCCGCTCTCGCTCGAGCTCGTTGGGCTCCACGCTGAACCGCTGCACGACGCCGGGATAGAAGCCCCCGACCACGATCGACAGGACCAGCCACGCGCCCGCGGCCAGGCCGATGAGCCACAGCGTCCGGAAGAAGATGTTCGCCAGCAGCAGCCCGGCGGACACCACCGCCACGATGGTCAGGATGGTGTAGGCCGGGACCTGGGCATTCATGTCGGTGTACATCGCCGCCTGGACCGTGCCGCCGACGCCCCGCGTCGAGTACACCAGCTCCGCCGAGTCGAGCTGGTAGCCGGCGGCGATGGTCAGCAGCAGGGCGGCGCCCAGCAGGCTGAGGTGCGCCCGCACCGGCGCGGTCAGGTGGAACTGCCAGCGGGTGGCGGACACCGCGTAGGCACCCACCGTCAGACCGATGATCACGGCCAGGGCAATCACCACCCAGCCCTGGACGAAGCGCCAGAACGCGAGGTCGAACACGTAGAAGCCGATGTCGCGGCCGAAGGCCGCGTCAGTGGCCCCGAACGCCCCGCCGTTGAAGAACAGCAGGAGCGTCGGCCAGTTCCCGCCCCACGCGAGCCCGCTGACCAGCCCGCCAACCACGATCAGTCCGACCAGAATGATGCCGACCGGACCGGACAGGTCCGGAATCTCCACCGGCCCGACGCGGCGGATGGGCACCTGCGGACCGAGCCGACGAGCGACCCACAGGCTCAGCAGGGCCGGGATGGTGAACAGCGCGGCGCCGACCACGAACCAGCCGAGGTGGGCGACGAATCGGGTCAGCAGGACGTCGCGGCGGCCGAGCGACTGGTACCAGGCGAGGTCGGTGAACAGCTCGACCAGGCCACCGAGGACCTGGAACAGGATGAACGCCCCGAGCAGGAACAGGCCGGGACGAACCCAGTTGACCGGGCTGCGCTCCGGGCGGCCGCGTCGCGGCCGGAGGCGCCGTGGCGGTGGTGGCTCGTCCCCGCCACCGCCGTCCTCGTCGTCGGGAATCTGCTCCTCGGGCGGCCCGACGCGGGGCCGCGGCGGCATCGGCCGGCCCTCGCGGGCGCGGTCGGCTTCGAGCTGCCGTCGCTGCATCTCCTCGAGCAGCTTGTCGAACCACGAGGACATCGGTCCGCGCATCCTACGGCGGATCGATCACTCCCACTCGATGGTGGCCGGCGGCTTGCTGCTCACGTCGTAGACGACCCGGTTCACGCCCGGCACCTCGTTCACGATCCGGGCGCTGATCCGAGCCAGCAGGTCGTAGGGCAGGCGGGCCCAGTCGGCGGTCATCCCGTCGTCGGAGGTCACCGCCCGGATCGCGACCACGTTGGCGTAGGTTCGGCCGTCGCCCATCACGCCAACCGTGTCGATGGGCGTCAGGATCGCGAAGCTCTGCCACAGATCCCCGTACAGGCCGGCGCCCTTGATCTCGTCCAGGACGATCCAGTCCGCGTCGCGCAATGTCTCGAGGCGCGATGCGGTCACCTCGCCGATCACCCGAATTGCGAGCCCGGGGCCGGGGAACGGCTGGCGCTGGATCATCGCCTCCGGCAGGCCGAGCTCCGCGCCGACCCGGCGCACCTCGTCCTTGAACAGGTAGCGCAGCGGCTCGATGAGCCGGAAGCGGAGGTCAGCCGGGAGGCCGCCGACGTTGTGGTGGGTCTTGATCTTGGCCGCGGCCTTCGACTCCATCGTCTTCGACTCGATGACGTCGGGGTACAGCGTGCCCTGGACGAGGAACTCGATCGGTCCCAGGCTGGCGGCTTCCTCCTCGAAGACGCGAATGAACTCGTCGCCGATGATCCGCCGCTTCTCCTCCGGGTCGGCCACCCCTCGGAGCCGGTCGAGGAACCGGTCGCGGGCATCCACCATCCGCAGCTGCATGCCGAGGTTCTGCTCGAAGGTCGCCCGCAGCAGCTCGGACTCGCGCTTGCGCATGAGGCCGGTGTCGACGTAGACGCAGGTCAGCCGCTCCCCGACCGCGCGATGGACGAGCGTGGCGGCCACCGCGCTATCCACCCCGCCGGACAGGGCGCAGATGACGCGGCCGTCGCCGACCTCCTGCCGGATGGCGGCCACCGTCGAATCGATGAACGAGCCGGGTGTCCAGTCGCCCCGGGCGCCGGCGATGCGCAGGGCGAAGTTGGCGAGGATCTCGCGACCGTTCGGGGTGTGGACGACCTCGGGGTGGAACTGGAGGCCCATCAGGCCGTGGTCGTTGGCCATCGCCGCGAAGGGGGTGGACTCGCTCGAGGCGATCGTCCGGAACCCCGGCGGCGGCTCGAGGATCGAGTCGCCGTGGCTCATCCATACCGGGGCGGTGGCCGGCAGCCCGGCCAGCAGCGGCTCGTCGGCAACGGCTCGGATGGTGGCCGGGCCGTACTCGCGCTGCTCGGCGGGAGCCACCTTGCCGCCGAGCTGGTGGGCCATCAGCTGGACGCCGTAGCAGATGCCGAGGACCGGGAACCGCCCTTCCCACAGGCGCGGGTCCGCCTGCGGCGCGTCGTCGTCGTAGACCGATGCCGGTCCGCCGGAGAGGATGATCCCGACCGGCCGCCGCCGCTCGATCTCGTCCCACGGCGTGTCATGCGGGAGCAGCTCCGAGTACACGTTGAGCTCCCGGATCCGCCGCGCGATGAGCTGGGCGTACTGCCCGCCGAAATCGAGGACGATGATCGTCTGCAGGTCGGGCGGCTGGCCGTCGTGGAGCTCGACTACTCCATCCAGTGCCTGCCCGAGTGTCGCCATCGATCCAGTCTAGACGTGACGGTCGGCGGCGCGGCTGACCGTCATCGGTCTCCGCTGGCGGACAGCTGAAGCGACTTGCCCTCGGTGCCGATGGCGGGGGCGAACACCATCTCGACCGCGTGCATGTCGCGGATCGTCCTCGCGCCGAGGGCGCCCATCGACTGTCGGAGGGCACCGACCAGGTTCTGGGTGCCGTGGGTGGTGGCTGCCGGGCCGAACAGGATCTGATCCAGCGGCAGCCGCTCCCCGAGCTGGATCCGCGTCCCGCGAGGGAGCGTCGGTGACGGGGCCGCCATGCCCCAGTTCACGCCGCGTCCCGGCGCCTCGGATGCGGCCGCGAACGGCGACCCGAGCATCACCGCGTCCGCGCCGGCGGCGATCGCCTTGGCGATGTCGCCTCCGGTCTTCATCCCCCCGTCGGTGATGACCGGGACGTAGCGGCCGGTCTCGGAGAGGTACCGGTCGCGGGCCGCCGCCACCTCCAGGGTGGCGGACACCTGCGGCACGCCAATGCCCAGCACCTCGCGCGTGGTGCAAGCCGCCCCGGGCCCGATTCCGACCAGGATTCCCGCCGCGCCCTGGGCCATCAGCTGGGCGGCCGCGGCGCCGCTGACCGTGTTGCCGACCAGGACCGGCAGGCGCAGCGCCCCCGTGAGGTCGGCCAGGGACAGGACCCGCCCCGAGGTCGAGATGTGCTGAGCGCTCGAGACCTGGGACTGGACCAGGAAGACGTCCGCTCCGGCGGCCGCGGCCAGCTCGGCGTGGTCCCACGCCGAGGCCGGGGTGGTGGCCACGGCCGCGGCGGCGCCCGCGGACTTGATCCGGGTGATGAGGCCGCTGATCAGGTCCGGGCGGATCGGCTCGTCGTAGGCCTCGGCCAGGATCCGCCCGGCCGCCAGGCCGTCGGGGGCCGCGACGACCTGCTCGATGATCGGTCCGGCATCGGCAAAGCGGGTGTACAGCCCCTCGAGGTTCACAACCGCCAGTCCACCGAGCCGGTGGAGGCGGACCGCCATCTCGGCGTCGCTCACCGCGTCCATGGCGGCGGCCAGGAAGGGGATCTCGAGACGGAGCTCGCCGATGTCGACCGAGGTGTCGACCTCCGCCGGGTCGATCGTCACCGCTCCGGGGACGAGCGAGACCTCCTCGAAGCCGTAGGCGCGGCGCAGGCGCCCGCCAATTTCGGTGTCATTCCGGCTTCGAGTGGCGAGGTCCAATGGCAGGCCTCCGGGCGGATTCGCAGTATAGGTCGACCGCCGCCCGATCAGGCGGCGGTCATCGGTCTGGGCGTCGGTGTCGGCTCAGGAGGTGCGGGCGCGGACCTTGTCGAAACAGGTGCTGCAGTAGACCGGACGGTCGTTGCGTGGGAGGAAGGGCACGAGGGCCTGCCCACCGCACTCGGCGCAGACCGCGGCGTGCATCTCCCGGACCCCGCCGCCGGTCCCGATGCCCAGGGCCCGGTTCTGCTTGGCCACCGCCCGGCAGCTCGGACACCGTTGGGGCTCGTGGGCCAGGCCCTTCTCCTGGTAGAACTGCTGCTCTCCAGCAGAGAAGACAAATTCCATCCCGCAATCACGGCATGGGATGGTTTTGTCAGTGAACACAGGCCCTCTCCTCAGCGTTCGGGGACGTAACCAGCGGCCGATGATGACACGCCGATGGAGCGCAGGGAACCCCCTTAATACGGGGTGACTTCGACCTCTTCCCGAGCCGCGACCGAGTAGAAGCGGGTCTGGGTCCGACGGAACTGAAGCGGGACCTCCCCGATCGGGCCGTTGCGGTGCTTCGCGATCTTGGCCTTGACCAGTTCGAGGTCGGCATCGGGGTTGGGCTCCCCTTCAGCCCGGTACAGGAAGATGACGACGTCCGCGTCCTGCTCGAGCGAGCCGGACTCGCGGAGGTCCGACAGGCGCGGCTCAGCGCTGCCCCGCTGCTCCACGTTGCGCGACAGCTGCGACAGGGCGAGAACCGGGACCTTCAGCTCGCGGGCCAGGTTCTTCAGCCCACGGCTGATCTCGCTCACCTCCTGGACCCGATTCGGCTCGCGGGTCGGGGTCGAGGCCTGCATCAGCTGGAGGTAGTCGACGATCACGAGGTCGATGCCCTGCTGCTCGACTTCCAGTCGCCGAGCCTTGGTCCGCAGCTCCAGCACCGACAAGGTGGGCGAGTCGTCGATCCACATCCGGGCCGTGGCCATGTCGTTCATCACCTTGGCGATCTTCGACCAGTCCGTCTCCTCCATGAACCCGGTCTGGAGGGGGCGCGGGTTGATCCCGGTCTCCGAGGACAGGAGCCGGAGCGCGAGCTGCTCGCGGCTCATCTCGAGCGAGAAGATGGCGACCCGTTTCTGCTCGTGGACCGCGGCGTGGAGCGCGACGTTGAGCGCCAGGCTCGTCTTTCCCACGCTGGGCCGCGCGGCGAGGATGACGAGGTCCGAGGGCTGGAATCCGCCGAGCAGGGTGTCCAGCCCGGCCAGGCCGGTCGGGATGCCGAGGATCTGTCCGCGGTGCTCGTGGAGGTACTCCAGCCGGTCGTAGGCCTGGCCGAGGAGGGTGGCCAGGGTCTCGAAGCCGGCGACCGTGCGCCGCTGGCTGATCTCGAACAGGATGGACTCGGCCCGGTCGATGGCCGCGGCCGTGTCGTTGGCCTCCTCGTAGCCGACGGCCGCGATCCGCCCGGCGGCCGCGATCAGGTTCCGGAGGACGGCCTTCTGCTCGACGATCCGCCCGTAGTGCTCGACGTGGACCGCGGTCGGGACCGCGTTCATCAGGGTGGCCAGGTAGGCCGGCCCACCGACGCCCTCCAGCTTGTCGTGTCGGGTCAGCTCATCGCCGAGGGTGACGAGGTCGATCGGCTCGCGCTGGGTGTGGAGCGCGAGCATGGCCTCGTAGATGTCCGCGTGCTGCGGCCGGTAGAAATCGGATCCGTGCAGGAAGTCGCCGACCTTGAGGATGGCCTCGGGGTCGATGAGGATCGAGCCGAGCACGCTCTGCTCGGCTTCGACCGCCTGGGGGGCGACGCGGTCAATGCTCATGCGTTCGGTGACCGTACGCATCCGCGTTGTCGGCGGATACCGCCTTATGAACCGATGTCAAACGGCGTCGGGGATAAGCGGCTCGAACCTGTCGGCGCGCTGTGGAGAACACCCTTCACTGATAGCCGGGACCCGCGACAGCTGTCTGTCGCGACCGGTCAGTGCTCGGCGACGACCTCCACCTTGAGCTGGGCCTCGACCCCGGCCAGGACATGGACCCGGACCTCGTGCTCGCCGACGGTTTTGATCGGCTCGCGCAGGTGGATGTCGTGGCGGTCGATCTCGATGCCCTCCTGGCGCAGCCGGTCGGCGATGTCGCGGGTCGTGACCGACCCGAACAGCCGGTCTCGCTCGCCGGCCTTGACGCCGATCTGCAGGGAGAGGCTCCCGATCCGCTCGGCGGTGGCCTCCGCGTCGGCACGGACCGACCGGTCTCGCTCGTCCCGCTGGTCGCGATGCCGCTCCCAGTTGCGGACCGCGCCGAGGTCGGCGAGGACCGCCGCCCCGGTCGGGATGAGATGGTTGCGGGCGTACCCGTCCTTCACCTCGCGAAGGTCGCCCTCGCGGCCGAGGCCCTTCACGTCACGTTTGAGGATGACCTTCATTCCGCCTCCACTGTGGTCTGCGCCGGCCCGGACTTCGCGGGCCTGGACCGCCGGGCCCTGGACCGAGCCGGCCGGCTCCGCGCCGACCGCCATTCGCCGATCTGGCGCTTGACGGCGTCGGAGTCCCCCAGCGCACCGAACCGTTCGAGCAGCAGCGGCAGGTTGTCGCGGATCCGGTCGAACCGATCACCCAGCAGGACACGCAGCTGGGCCAGATCCTCGTCCAGCTGGCCCTCACCCGTCCGGGCTCGTGCCAAGTGCTCCTCCCGAACCGCGACCGGCGCATTGCTGATGAACAGGTCGAGGACCAGGAGCAGGACGGTCAGGTCGTCGGCGTGCCCGAGGATGGGCACCACGTCCGGGATCAGGTCGACCGGGGTGACCACGTAGGTCAGCGCGGCGCCGAGCAGCAGCTTCAGGCCGATCGGCGTGCGGGCATCGCGAGCGAGTCCCCACACCAGGCGGGCGTAGGTGGGCAGCTGGAGCATGACTTTGGCGGAGCGCAGGTAGCGCCACCGGCCGGGACGAAGCATGGGCGCGGATGATAGCACCGAGATTGACACTAGAACAGGTGTTCTGTTAGGCTGCCCCGGTGACCCGGCACGACGCGGAGCGCCGCAGGCGCATCATCGAGTTCATCCACCGGACCGTCGCCGAGCGGGGCTACCCGCCATCGGTCCGCGAGATCGCGGAGGCGGTCGGGCTGGCGTCGACGTCGGCCGTCCATCACCACCTGGTCGCCCTCGAGCGCGCCGGCCAGCTCGAGCGGGGCGGCCGCTCGTCGCGCGCCCTTCGCCTGACGCCTGCCGGGGAGGCCATGATCGCGCCGCCGCCGAGCGCCCGGGGTCGGGTCACGCCGTTCCGGATGCCGGTCGAGCACGAGGTCATCCGGCTCCCTCTCGTGGGCGAGATCGCCGCCGGCCAGCCGATGGAGGCCTACCAGGACCCGGAGCCCATGGACGTGCCGCGCTCGCTGCAGGCCCGCGAGGACTCGTACGTCCTGCGCGTCCGCGGCAAGAGCATGGTGGATGCCCTGATCGACGACGGCGACTTCGTCATCGTCCAGCCGCAGGCCACCGCGCAGGACGGGGATATCGTCGTCGCGCTGCTGGAGGACAACGGGGTCACCCTCAAGCGGTTCTACCGCGAGGACGGACGGATTCGCCTCCAGCCGGCCAACGCGGAGCTCGAACCGATCTACGCCACCGACCTCCAGATCCAGGGCAAGGTCGTCGGCGTCATTCGCAAGCTCTGACCACCTGACCGATGGCGGCCGCGACGCGGCCGCTAGGCTGGAGCGCGACCGATGTCTCCGCCAATCCTCACTCTCCAGGCTCTGAATCGGGCGACGCTGGCCCGCCAGGGCCTGCTCGAACCGTTGACAGGCGCGCCGGTCGCGCGGCTGGTGGAGCGGGCCGGCTCGCTCCAGGCCCAGCACCCGGACTGGCCGCCGTTCGCCCTGCACAGCCGCCTCGCTGCGCGGGCGAAGCCGGTCGACCTGGCGCGGGCACGGGCCAGGAAGACGATCGTCCGGGCGCCGCTGATGCGGATGACGGTCCACGTCGTCAGCGCGGCGGACTACTGGCCGATGGCGACGCTGACCCACCCGTTCCGCCTCGACCAGTGGCGGCTCTTGTTCAAGCGTGACCCGGTGTCCTCGCCACTTGGAAAGCGCATCGCTCGGGGTCACCCCGCCGTCCTGGCGTCCATGGCCGAGCGGCCGCTGGCGATCAACGAGATCGAGACCATCCTGCGGGCGGAGATGGGGCGGACGGAGATCCCGCCCTACCGTCCGTTGTGGCGCCACTTCAGCGGAACCGTGCCGCTGATCCAAGTCCCGTATGCCGGTGAGCGGTACGGGCGGGCCCGCTACCTCCCCGCCGAGGAGTGGCTCGGGCCGCCCAGTCCCGAGGACGCTGACCCGGACCGCGCGGCCGCCTACCTGGCCCGGCGGTACCTGGCCGCGTTCGGGCCGGCCAGCGTCGAAGACCTCGTCGCCTATGTGGGCCGTGGTCGAAATGTCGGTCGCTGGCGCGCCGTGGTGAAGGCCATGGCCGAGGAGCTCGTCGAGTTCGTCGATGAGGGCGGGCGGACCCTGGTCGACCTGCCGAAGGCGCCCCGGCCCGACCCCGACACGCCCGCCCCGCCACGCCTCCTCGCCCGGTGGGACAGCCTGTTGCTCGCCTACGAGACGAAACACCGCGCCCGGGTCCTGCCCGCTGCCCACCAGGCCGCGGTCATCACCAAGAACGCCGACGTGCTGCCCACCTTTCTCGTCGACGGGACCGTGGCCGGGACGTGGCTGCCCAAGCAGATCACGGACGACGGGCCGCGGCTCGAGCTTCGGCCCTTCGGCCGCCTGAAGGCGAAGGACCGCGACGCGCTCGAAGCGGAGGGCGCCCGGCTCCTGCCGCTCCTCGGACGGAGCGCCTACGATCGGTACCCCGGCACCGACTGACGGGATTCGAACCCGATGCGCACGATCATCCACGCCGACATGGACGCGTTCTACGCGTCGGTCGAGGTCCTCGACGATCCCTCGCTCGTCGGGCGGCCGGTGATCGTCGGCGGGCGGCGGGACGATCGGGGCGTGGTCAGCGCCGCGTCCTACGAGGCGCGCGCGTTCGGGGTCCACTCCGCCATGCCGCTGCGGACCGCGGCCCGGCTGTGCCCACAGGCCGCGTTCCTGCCGGGCCGGTTCGAGCGGTACGCCGAGGTCAGCCGCCAGGTGATGGGCGTCTTCGACGACTACACCCCGCTGGTGGAGCCGATCAGCATGGACGAGGCGTTTCTCGACGTCACCGGCGCACCGGCCGGGGATGGGCCGACCATCGGCCAGGCGCTCAAGACACGGGTCCGCGACGAGGTTGGCCTGGTGGTCAGCGTCGGGGTGGCGACCAACAAGCTGGTGGCCAAGGTCGCCTCCGACCTGCGTAAGCCGGACGCGCTGGTGATCGTCCCGCCCGGGGAGGAGGCGGAGTTTCTCGCGCCGTTGCCGGTGACCCGGTTGTGGGGCGTCGGGCCGCGCGTCCGGCAGGCGCTGGCCGACTACGGGGTCACGACCATCGGCCAGTTGGCGGCCGTGCCGGACGAGACCCTGCGCCGGCGCTTCGGGCGGATGGGCCTCGAGCTCGGGCAACGGGCGCGGGGCATCGATCGGTCGCGGGTCACCTCCGGGCAGGCGCCGAAGTCCATCGGTCACGAGCACACCTTCACCACCGATGTCACCGATCGGTCCGGCCTGGACGGGACGCTGCTGTGGATCGCCGAGTCGGTGGCCAGCCGGCTGCGGCGGCATGGGATGGCCGCCGGCGGGGTCCAGCTGAAGCTGCGGTACGAGGGGTTCGAGACCCTCACCCGCCAGACCCACCTCCCGCACCCGACGACCGACGGGCAGCTCATCCTGGATGCCGCCCGTCGGCTGCTGGACAGGGCCCTCGAACCGGGGCGGGCGGTCCGGCTGATCGGGATCACCGCCATCTCCCTGGCGAACGCCCAGCAGCTGACCCTGTTCGAGGACGGGCCGCGCGTCCAGCGCCTGGCCGAGGCGACCGATGCCGTCCGCGACAAGTTCGGCGACAAGGCGATCACCCGAGCCCGTCTCCTCCGTGACGCACCGGATCGGCGGTTCTCCGACCGACCCCTTGACAACTAGAACATTTGTTCGTATTGTGCGGGGCATGGCACTCGTCTCCATCACCCCGGTCGCGGCCTCCGTGGCATGGGATGCCCGGCGTGCCGTCCCGGCACGGGTCCGGTTCGCGGACCGCGACCTGCAGGTGACCCGGGTGGGCGCCGTCCGTGACGAACGCGCGGCCTACCCGGCGGGCAGCTCGCCTCGCCTGACGGTGGTGGTGGAGGTCGATTCGGGCGAGTCACTGGAGCTGGTCTTCGACGCGCGCCGCCGGCGCTGGTTCGTCGACGCCCTGGACGCCGCCGCCTAGAACCCGGGTTCCCAATCAGCCGCCCGGTGGGCGCCGCGTCCCCTCTCCCGCGGGCCCGCCGGGCATCCACATGCCTGCCCCTACAATCGGCTGCCGATGAGCAGCCCCGTATCACCCTCAGGACCGTCGCTGGCCGAGCTGACCGTTCGTGACCTGACCGAGCGACTCGCCTCGCGTGCGCCCACCCCGGGAGGGGGGAGCGCGAGCGCGCTGGGCGGGGCGCTGGCTGCGGCACTGGTGGAGATGGTCTGCGAGCTGACCGCCGGTCGCGCGGGATACGACGCGGTCGATCCCATCGCCAGACAGATCAGGACCGCGGCCGGCGAGCTGCGGATCGCGCTGCTGGACGCTGCCGAGGAGGACGCCGCGGCGTACGACCGCGTCGCCGACGCACGCCGGCTGCCGCGGGAAACCGATGAGGAGCGGACGGCCCGCACCGCCGCCATCGCCGAGGCGTCGGTGGCCGCGACCGAGGTGCCGCTGCGGGTCATGCGCCTGGCCGTCGACGTCCTGGACCTCGCCTCCCGCATGGCTCCCATCGGCAATCGCAACGCGATCAGCGACGCCGGGGTCGCCGCCCTGTTCGCAGCCGCGGCGGCGCGGGGAGCGGCCTTCAACGTGGCCATCAACCTCCCGGCCCTGCCCCAGGAGCACGCGCTGCGATCCGACGCAGCCAAGAAGCTCGCCGAGCTGGAGTCGGTGGTGGCCGCCCGGGAGACCGAGGCGCTCGCGGCGGTCCGGCAGCGGATCGCCGGATGAGTGGCCGGATCCTCGAGGGCCGCTCGATCGCGGCGCGCCGCCGCGCGGAGCTGACGGAACGGGTCGCCACCCTGACCGCGGAAGCACGGCCGCCCGGTCTCGCCATCGTCCGCTTCGCGGACACCGGACCGGAGGTCCACTACGCGCAGAGCCTCGCGCGCGCGGCCAGCGCCATCGGGGTGCACCCGTCGGACGTCCGCCTGGCGGATGACGTCGACCTGACCGGAGCGGCGTCCGCGATGGCCGCCCTGAACGCGGACGGCGCGGTGACCGGCATCGTCGTCATCTATCCGGTGCCGGCCCACCTCGATCCGGACGCCATCGGAGCGCTCGTCGACCCGGCCAAGGACGTGGACGGCGCGAGCCCGGTCAACGCCGACCGGCTTGCACATGGCGAGGAGGGGTTCGTGCCGGCCACCGCGGTGGCCGTGCTCGAGATCCTCGAGCATCACCAGGTGTCGATCACGGGGCGCCGGGTGGTGGTCGTCGGCCGCTCGAAGGTCGTCGGCCAGCCGACGGCCGCCCTGCTGGCCAACCACGGGGCGGTGGTGACGGTCGCCCACAGCGAGACGGAGGACGTCGTCGCCGAAACCCAGCAGGCGGAGATCCTGGTGGTGGCCGTCGGCAAGCCGGGCCTCATCGGTCCGGAGCACGTGCATGCCGACACCGTGGTCGTGGATTGCGGCATCAACGTCACCCCGGACGGCGTGGTCGGCGACGTCGACTTCGAGCGGGTGCAGCCGGTCGTGGCGGCGATCACCCCGGTCCCCGGCGGCGTCGGGCCGGTGACCACGATCATGCTCCTCGACCAGGTCGTCACCGCCGCGGAGCGCCTGGCGGCATCTCCCTCGCGCGCCTGACCGATACCGATGGCGGATTCCGTCATCGAGTACCTGCCCGAGGTGGCGCTGCTGCTGGCCGGCGCGTTCGTGGCCAGCATCGTGGCCGCGGTCGCCGGCTTCGGCGGTGCCGCCATCCTGCTCCCGATCCTGGTCGCCCTGTTCGGGCCTCGCGATGCGATCCCCATCCTGGCCGTCGCCGGCCTGGTGAGCAACGGATCACGGGTGGCCCTCAACCGTGGCTCGATCTCGTGGCAAATCGTCGGCTGGTTCGCGCTGGGCGGCATCCCGGCCGCGCTGATCGGCGGATTCCTGTTCGCCGCCGCCCCGCTGGAGGCGTTGACCCGGCTCATCGGCGCATTCCTGCTGGCGTCGGTGGCGTGGCGCCACCTCCGGCCGCGGCCGTCCGGCGTCCTCGGCCCGCGGACGTTCACCGTCATCGGTGCGGTCTTCGCCTTTGCGTCGGCCCTGGTCGGATCCATCGGTCCGATCATGGCTCCCTTCTTCCTCGCCGCCGGGCTGGTGAAGAGCGCCTACATCGGTACCGAGGCGGCCGCCAGCGTGGTCATGCAGGTGGCGAAGCTGGTCGCCTACGGCATCGCGGCGATCCTGACCCCGTTCATGGGGGCGCTTGGCCTGCTGATGGTGCCGGCCATGCTCACCGGCACCTGGATCGGCAAGCGGATCGTGGATCGGATGTCCGAGCGGATCTTCATCGCCGTCATCGAGGTCGTCCTCGTGGTGACCGGCGTCGTCTTCCTCATTGGAGGTTGACGAACATCTCCTCCAGCGGGACCGAACCGTCGATGAACGCCAGGTCGAGCATGATCTGGTAGCCGCTCTCCCAGGCGGGCTCGTTGATGATCCCGTCCACCGCGGACCCTGAGCCGAGCCAGATCGGAATCGTGGCCTCCAGCACGGCGAGGGCCGTCGCCTCGTCCTCGGAAAGAGTCGGGATCGCGTTCACGGCCGCGCGGAGTCCCGATTCGGGGTCCTCGACGATGGCCTGCTGGGCCGCCACCACCGCCGACGCGAAGGCACGCGCCAGGTCGGCGTCCGTAGCGAGCAGCTCGTCACCCACGATCACGCCCGGCCCCGGCAGCGGTGCCACGTCATCGACGGTCAGCAGGTCGGTCTCCATGCCTTCTGCGCCCAGTCGGAGCGGCTCGTTGTTGCGGAAGCCGGTGATGAGGTCGACGTCGCCGTTCAGCAGCCCCTCCACCTGGTTGAACTGCGGGTACGCGCGGATCGTGACGTCGTCCGGCGTGAGCCCACCGGCATCCAGCAGGGCGAGCAGGGCGTGCCACGAGGAGCCGAACCGCCCGGGCGTGCCAATGGTCAGGCCCGCCAGGTCGGCAGGGTCCGACGGGACCGAGCCGGTCGGGCCGATGAGCGCCACCGGGAAGAACTGGTAGAGGGTGGAGACGTAGGTGACCGGGATGGCGGCGGTTCGCGCGATCATGACGTCGGTGGCGTCGGCCACCCCGAACTCGGCCTGGCCGTCGGCCACCAGGCGGATGAGCTCCCCGCCGTCGGCATGCTCGATGCTGACCTCCAGCCCCGCCTCGGCGAAGTAAGCCCTCCTGCTGGGCGAGGTAGAACGGGGCGAACTGGACGTCCGGGCGGAACCCGAGCAGGAGGCGGACCTCTCGCAGCGGCCCGGCGGACGACGCGGATGCCGATGCGGATGGCTCCGCGAGGTCGCTGGGGCTCGGGGACGCGGTCGGCGTACAGGCGACCACCGCGAGCATGAGTGCCGCGACGGCCAGGGAGTGGGAGCGAGGGCGCATCGGTTTCCTTTCGGGGTTCATCGGGGGACGAGGACGCGTTCGGCGCCGACGACGACGGCGTAGAAGGTCAGGCCGAGCAGGGCCAGGGAGCCGAGGGCCACGAACATGAGCGGGGTGTCGAACAGGCCCTGGTCGGCGATGTTGATCAGGACGCCCAGCCCCACGCTGGCCCCAGCCCACTCCGCGACGACGGCGCCGATGACCGCCAGGGTCACCCCCACCCGCAGCCCGCCGAACAGGACGGGCATGGCCGACGGGACCTCGAGCAGTCGGGTGATCTGCGGACCACGGGCGCCGTTCGCGCGCGCCATCTCGACCAGCAGCGGGTCGGTGCCGCGGATGCCGACCATGGTCGCGATCGCGATCGGGAAGAACACGATCAGGGCGCAGATCACGACCCTCGCCGTCAGGCCGCCACCGAACCAGATGTCGATCAGTGGGGCCAGGGCGAGGATGGGGATGGCCTGGGCGGCGACGAGGTACGGCGACAGGACCCGCTCGGCGGTCAGGCTCTTGGCCAGCAGGATGCCGATCGCGATCGCCGTCGCGGCACCGACCGCGAACCCGATGACGCTCTCCTCCAGCGTCGCCGCCAGGTGCGGCTGGAGGGTCCCGTTCTGGATCGCCTCCACCGCGCGGGCGCCAACGACCTGTGGGGACGGCAGGATGTACTCGGGGTAGTCACCGATCACCACCACCAGCTGCCAGACGAGCAGGAACCCGACCGCGCTCAGCGCGATCAGGCCCAACCGTCGCAGGACCGCGCTCATGCCGCCACCCGGGGCCCCTCCTCGGCCCAGCCCTCCAGCTCGGGAGCGTGGACCGATGCCAGCGCGGCGCGAACCCGGGCCTCGATGTCCGCCGCCGCCGGGTCCGCCGTGGCACTGGCCGGTCGGGGGCGCGGCAGCGGAACGGGGATGTCCGCCCCCACCCGCCCCGGACGCGGGGTCAGGACCCAGATCCGGTCCGCCAGCCGGACGGCCTCGTTGACCGAGTGGGTGACCAGGACCACGGTCCGCCGGTCGGCCAGCCACAGCGCCTCGAGCTGGGCGTCGAACGCGTCGCGGGTCAGGGCGTCGAGGGCGCTGAACGGCTCGTCGAGGAGCAGGATCGGCGGGTCGGTGACGAGCGACCGTGCCAGGGCGACGCGTTGCTGCATCCCGCCGGAGAGCTCGCGAGGCCGGAGATCGGCCGCGTCCGACAGCCCGACCTGGGCCAGCGCCCGCTCCCCCGCCTGGCGGCGCTCGGCGGCGGGCATGCCGTCCAGCTCGAGCGGGAGGGTGACGTTGTCGAGCGTGTCGCGCCAGCCGAGGAGCCGCGGCTGCTGGAAGACGAGCCCGACCCGGCCGTCGCCGGCGCGCGGCGGTGACCCATCGGGCGCCAGACCGATGCGCCCCGCGGACGGTGGCAGCAGCCCGGCGAGCGCCCGCAGCAGGGTGGACTTGCCGGAGCCATTCGGACCGATGACCGCCAGCAGCTCCCCGCCGGCCACCTCCCCGCTCACCCCGTCCAGGGCGGTGAGCGCCCCTGAGGGGCCGGAAAAGGTGACGGTCAGGTCCTCGATCGTGATCGCCGGACCGGATTCCCGTTCGCTCGCCATTGGTCTCCCATGCGCCAGCGCCACGGGGCGTGGGAGCGGCGAGGCATCGGTCCGTCAAGCCGCGGGTTCCCGGTCTGCGCGCAGCGCCGATCGGTCTCGCGGGTCGTCGGAGGAACGCCTCGTGCTCGCCCTCTCCCTTCCGGACTGTGACCGTCGGCCCTGTCTGCCCGGCTGATGCCGGGGTCAGGTCGGCCCCGCGAGGTGGTTCCGGTGGCCCTCTCCGCAGCCGCCGGCCTCAGGGGGTTCGCGGGCTGGCCCGACTCAGTCGGACCGACCGCCGGTGGGGAGTTTCACCCCGCCCCGAGAGCGATGGATTCGTTCAGTTGCCCATCGATCGTGCCACTCGAGGCGTTGCCGGTCAAACCTCCAGCGGGGAACCGCGGCCGCGGATCCAGCGGATGAGGATGAAGGCGCCGCCCAGGACCACGACCACGTAGATCAGGATCTCGAACGGGCGGATCGTCTCGTACAGCGCGTCGTAGTTCTCGCCCAGCAGCCAGCCGGCGGTGACCAGGGCCAGGTTCCACGGGATCGAGCCCGCCACCGAGAAGATCATGTACCTGCCCAGCGGCATGCGGGCCACGCCGGCCGGGTAGCTGATGAGGGCGCGGAGGAGCGGAACGAAGCGCGCGAAGAACACCGCCCATTCGCCATAGCGGGCGAACCAGGCGTCGGCGCGGTCGAGGTCATCGGACTCGATGTGGACGTAGCGGCCGTATCGGTCCAGCAGCGGGCGCCCACCCCAGGCGCCAATGAGGTAGCCGGCCAGCGAGCCGGCGGCCGCGCCGAGGGTGGCCGCGACCATGACCCCGATGAAGGTCCAGGGCGCATCGGTCAGCCATTCGGTGACCGCCGGATCCGTGGCCGACTGGGAGATCTTCCAGCCCGCCATGGGCACGATGACCTCCGACGGCAGGATGGGAATGAACGTCTCGAGCGCCACTCCCACCGCGACACCGACATAGCCGAGGGCGTCGTACAGGTCCAGGAAGAAGGGAATGACCGTCTGGTCGATGAACTCCAGCACGTCCGGCCGCTAGGCCTCGGCCGCGGGTGAGGAAGGAGCCGCCGCGGGCTGCTCGGCGGCGGCAGCCCGTTGGCGTTCCGCCACGCGCATCCGCTCGTCCGCGTTCAGGACGTGGATCGCGACCAGCACCGAGACCAGCGCGGCTCCCGCCATCCAGCCCCCGACCACGTCCAACGGGTAGTGGAGGTTGAGGTAGATCCGGGCGATCCCGATCACGAAGATCAGGACGCCGGCCACCGCATAGGCGGTCATGCCCTGCCGTCGGTCCCCCGACAGGCGGGCAATGCAGAACGCGACCAGGCCGTAGAGGGCCATCGCCCGCAGGGCGTGGCCGGCCGGGAAGACGGCGATGTCGTCGAGGCCGAAGCCGCCAACGTTGAACATGGCCTCGACCAGCTCGTTGAAGGTGATGGGCGGGATGGCGACGAAGAACTTCAGCGCCCATTCCATCGGGAAGGCCAGCGTGCCGAGGGCCAGCAGCAGGGCGAGGTCGCGGCGGCCCTTGGCCAGGGCGAACAGCCCGCAGACGGCGAAGCCCAGGCCGACGAACCAGCCGGAGCCCAGGGCGCTGATGGCGGTGATCACGCTGTCGACCAGCGGTACGTTGGCCTCCATCCAGGCCTGGAACGGAATGACCACGCTCTCCATCAGCCACTCCTCGGGGCCGAGGTAGGTGGTCGTCCGCTTCAGCGCGACCAGCCAGAACAGGGAGGGCAACAGGATGAGGGCGACGAGGAACGCGGCCGCGGGGCTGGGGACCGCGCCGCCGAGCCGGTACTGCGCGCCGCGGCTCGTGACGAGGCGGCTCGTCGGGTCCGGAAGCCTCCGCACGTCCGTAGTATAGGAATGAGGTGGCAGCCCAACCCCCGCTCCAGCTGACCGGCCGTGACCTGACCATCGCCGATGTCGTGTCGGTGGCGCGGGGCGGACGACCGGTCGTGGTCGAGTCGGCGGCGCGCGAGCGGATGGCGGTGTCGAGGGCCGTGATCGAGCGGGTGGTCGCCTCCGGCGAGACGGTCTACGGGGTCACGACCGGGTTCGGCGACCTGGCCGACGTGCGCATCTCCCCGGAGCAGACGGCCACCCTCCAGCGCAACCTCGTCCGGAGCCACGCGGCCGGCGTGGGTGAGCCGCTCCCCGCCGAGGTCGTGCGGGCCATGCTCCTGCTCCGGGCCAATGCCCTGGCCGTGGGGCTGTCCGGCATCCGGCCGGAGGTGGTCGACCTCCTCATCGCGATGCTGAACGCCGCGGTGCACCCCGTCATCCCGTCCCGCGGCAGCGTGGGCGCCTCCGGCGACCTCGCCCCGCTCGCCCATCTCGCGCTGGTGGTCATCGGCGAGGGCGAGGCGGTGGTGGGCGACAGGACCGTTCCCGGCGGCGAGGCGCTGGCCGCCGCCGGCCTCGAACCGATGGAGCTGGGAGCGAAGGAAGGCCTTGCCCTGCTCAACGGGACGCAGCTGATGACCGCCATCGGCGCGCTGGCCCTGACCGATGCGGGGATCCTGGTCCGCACCGCGGACGTGACCGGGGCCATGAGCCTGGAGGCGATGCTCGGTACGGCGTCCGCGTTCGACGAGGCGTTGATCTGGGCCCGGCCGCACCCCGGCCAGCTGGCGTCCGCGGCCCGGCTGCGTGAGCTCCTGGCGGACAGCGAGATCGGCGACAGCCACCGCTCGAGCCCGCACAAGGTCCAGGACCCGTACTCCATCCGCTGCATGCCGCAGGTCCACGGGGCGGTGGCCGACGCCCTCGCGCCGCTCGACGACGCGGTGTCGGTCGAGCTCAACGCGGCGACCGACAACCCGCTGGTCTTCCCCGACGGGCGGGTGGTGAGCGGCGGCAACTTCCACGGCGAGCCACTCGCGCTGGCCCTCGACCACGCCCGGCTGGCGCTCACCGCGCTGGCCACCATCTCCGAGCGCCGGACGGCGCGGATCCTCGACAGCCGCCTGTCGGGTCTCCCCGCCTTCCTGGCCGACGACCCGGGGATCGAGAGCGGGCTGATGCTGGCCCAGTACACGGCGGCGGCGGCCGTCAACGAGCTGAAGACCACCGCACATCCGGCCGCCGCGGACACGATCCCGACCAGCGCCAACCAGGAGGACCACGTGAGCATGGGGGCGACGTCCGCGCTGCTGCTGCGCGAGGCGCTCGACCGGGCGGCGACCGTGCTGGCGGTCGAGGCACTGTGCGCGGCGCGCGGCCTGGACCTCCGCCAGCCGCAGGCACCCGGTCGCGGCGTCCAGGCGGCCGTGGCCGTTGTCCGATCGGTGGTGCCCCCACTGGATGGCGACCGATCCCCGGCGCCCGACATCACGGCCCTGACGGCGGCGATTCGCGAGGGTCGACTGGCGGCCGTGGCTTCGGGCTGACCGATGGAGGAGCTCACCTTCTCCCTCGTCGACGAGGCGGGCATCGAGAGCATCCCCGAGCCTGCGCGGCCGGGTGCGCGCTGCCAGACCTGCGACTACTGGGAGCGGCTCGAGGGCAGCCGAGAGGGCGACGACACCACCGCCCGCCGCGACGCGAAGCGCGCCGCCCTGATGGCCGGCGCTCGGCTGGCCGGGTCGTACGGGATGCTGGCGACCGATGCGGCGGGCGTCGTGGTCGGGTACGCCCAGTTCGGGCCGCTCAGCGTCTACCCGCGTGCCCAGCTCATCCGCGACCGGTACCCGGAGCTGCCGGACTCCCCCGCCCCCTGGATCCTGACCTGCCTGCAGGTCGTTCCCGGCGCGTCGAATCGCGAGGCCATCGGTCAGGCGTTGGCGGAGGCGGTCTGCGCCGAGCTCGACCGGCGTGGGGTGATCGCGGTCGAGAGCTACCTCGAGCGGGCGGCCGACCCGTGGCTCCCGTCGGGCGGCCCGGCATCGGTCTACGAGGCTGCCGGTTTCACCCTGACCGCCGGCGACGACCAGTTCCCGGTCTACCGCCGCGAGCTGGCCGGCGAGGTGGAGGTGGGATGGGAGGACCTCCTGTCCAAGACCCGGGTTCCCGACGAGGGCGAAGCCTGGCCGCTCCCGATGCCCAAGGGACCGACCGAGGACGACGTCTTTCGCCTGCCGCCCAAGCCCTCGCGGCCGAACCCGTTCGGCGATGACTGACCGATGATCGAGGCCTTCGGCTGGGCGTTCCTTGCCGCCTCCGCCTTGCTGGTCGGCGCCGCGGCCGGCCTGGCGCTGAAGGTGAGCCGGACGGTCGTCGGACTCGCCCTGGCGTTCGGCGCCGGCGCCCTGTTCAGCGCCGTCGCGTACGAGCTGACTGCCGAGGCGTTCGAGCAGGGCGGCGTCCAGCTCCTGACCGCCGGACTGGCGGCCGGGGCGGTGACGTTCTTCGTGGGCAATCGGCTGCTCGACCGCCCGCGGCAAGGCCCGGGGCCAGGCCACGGTCAAGCAGCAGGCGCGCGAGGGCCAGGGCCTGTCCATCGTTCTGGGCGCGATGCTCGACGGGATCCCCGAGTCGGTGGTGCTCGGTGCGTCCCTGCTGGGCGGCGGCGCCGTGTCCCCGGCATTCCTGGTGGCCGTCCTGCTGTCGAACGTGCCGGAGGGCTTCTCGGCCTCGGTCGACCTAAAGGAGAGGGTCGGTCGCCGCGCTGGATCCTGGGCCTGTGGCTGGCTGTGGTCCTCGTGTCGGCGTCCTCGGCCGCGCTCGCGTTCCTCCTCTTCGACGAGGCGGGCCCCGCCGTCCCGTTCGTGCAGGCCTTCGCCGCCGGCGGCCTGCTGACGATGCTGGTCGACACGATGATTCCCGAGGCGTTCGAGGACGGCGGCGACCTCGCCGGCCTGGTGACCGTCCTGGGCTTCACCCTCGCCTTCCTGCTGTCGGCCGTGACCTGAGGCCGGACCCCTATCATCGGTCCGTGACGACCGCCGCCCAGGCGACCTCCGGGCCACGAACCGTCCGGGCACCGCGCGGATCCGAGCTGTCCTGCAAGGGGTGGCAGCAGGAAGCGGCGCTCCGGATGCTGATGAACAACCTCGACCCGGACGTGGCCGAGGACCCCGATCACCTCATCGTCTACGGCGGCACCGGGCGGGCGGCGCGGAGCTGGGAGGCGTTCGACGCGATCGTCCGCGAGCTGCGCCGGCTCGAGAACGACGAGACGCTCCTGGTCCAGAGCGGCAAGCCGGTCGGCGTCTTCCGCACGACACCTGACGCGCCCCGCGTCCTGATCGCCAATGCCCTGCTCGTCCCCCACTGGGCGACCTGGGAGAACTTCCGCGAGCTGGAGCGGGCCGGCCTGACGATGTACGGCCAGATGACCGCAGGGTCGTGGATCTACATCGCGACCCAGGGGATCATCCAGGGCACCTACGAGACGTTCGCCGAGTGCGCGCGGCAGCATTTCGGGGGCTCCCTGCGCGGGACGGCGACCCTGACCGCGGGCCTCGGCGGGATGGGCGGCGCGCAGCCGCTGGCGGTGACCATGAACGAGGGGGCGGTGCTGGCCATCGAGGTGGACCCGGCCCGCGCCGAGCGGCGGCATGCCGCCGGCTACGTCGACGAGGTCACGACCGACCTCGACGAGGCGGTCGCGCAAAGTGGACGCCTGGCGGTCCGCCGGCGAGGCGCGGAGCATCGCGCTGGTGGCCAACGCCGCGGACGTCGAGCCCGAGCTGGTCCGCCGCGGCTGGCGCCCCGACGTCGTCACCGACCAGACCTCCGCCCACGACCCGCTGGGCGGGTACGTGCCGGGGTCCATCGGTCTGTCGGAGGCGCTGGCGCTCCGCGATCGCGACCCCGACGAGTACGTCCGGCTGGCCACCGCCTCCATCGCCGACCACGTGCGGGCGATGCTCGCCTTCCAGCAGGCCGGATCGGTCGTGTTCGACTACGGCAACAACATCCGCGCCTTTGCCAAGGAAGCCGGCGTGACCGATGCCTTCGCCTTCCCCGGCTTCGTCCCGGCCTTCATCCGACCGCTCTTCTGCGAGGGCAAGGGGCCATTCCGCTGGGCCGCGCTGTCCGGCGACCCGGACGACATCCTGAAGACCGATGCCGCGCTGGCCGAGCTCTTCCCGCAGGACGCGTCCCTCCACCGCTGGCTGCGCCTGGCCGAGGAGAAGGTCCCGTTCCAGGGCCTGCCGGCCCGCATCTGCTGGCTGGGCTACGGCGAGCGGGCGAAGGCCGGGCTCCGGATCAACGACATGGTGCGATCCGGGGAGCTGGCCGCGCCGATCGTCATCGGGCGGGATCACCTCGACGCGGGCAGCGTCGCCAGCCCGTACCGCGAGACCGAGGGCATGCGCGACGGGTCGGACGCGATCGCCGACTGGCCGGTCCTGAACGCGCTCCTGAACACGGCCGCCGGGGCGACCTGGGTCAGCGTCCACCACGGCGGTGGCGTGGGCATCGGCTACTCGCTCCACGCCGGCATGGTCATCGTCGCCGACGGGACCGATGCCGCCGCGGCCCGGCTGGAGCGGGTGCTGACCACCGACCCGGGGATGGGCGTCATCCGCCACGCCGACGCGGGCTACGAGCGCGCGCTCGAGGTCGCCCGCGAGCGGGGCGTGCGGATCCCGATGGAACCGGGCACCTGACGGCGGTGATAATCGACCGGCGAGCGATTCGCTTCGTCCATCCCCACCCGCCCAACAGGAGCCCGCCCGTGAACCTCCGCAGGCCCGTGATCCTCATCGGCGTCGCCCTGGCGCTGGGTGCCTGTGGCACCGCATCGGTCTTCGACCTCACGGTCGGCGACTGCTTCAACGATCCGGCCGAGTCCGGTGAGATCTCGTCGGTGACCGCGGTTGACTGCGACGAGCCGCACGACAACGAGGTGTACGCCCTGTACGACTACGAGGGCTCCGGCGAGTATCCGGGCAGCGACACCTTGGGCATCGCGGCGAACGAAGGTTGCGAAGATCGGTTCGAGGCCTACGTCGGCATCCCGTATCTCGACTCCGAGGTGTTCTACACCCACCTCATCCCGACCGAGGACTCGTGGAGCGGTGGCGACCGCGAGATCGTGTGCGTGCTGTACATCCCCGACGAGCAGATCGAGGGCTCGCTGGAGGGCAGCGGCCGCTAGGCCGGGGCTCCTGAGCTAGCGGGTCAGCACCAGGTCGGGGGTCAGGTCGGCGACCGACGCGGCGCCGGCGAGGGCCATCGCCAGCTCCGTCTCGGTGGTCAGCAGGTCGAGGACGCGGCCCACGCCCGCCTCGCCGTCGACCGCGAGCCCCCACAGCGCCGGTCGCCCGATGCCGACCGCGGCCGCCCCGAGAGCGAGCGCGATGACCACGTCCGACCCGCGACGGATGCCGCCGTCGAGCAGGACCGGGACCCGGCCGCCGACCGCCTCGACCACGGCGCGGCAGGGCGTCGAGGCTGGCGATCGACCCGTCGAGCTGCCGCCCGCCATGGTTGCTGACCTGGATCGCGGCCGCGCCGTGCTCGATCGCGAGTCGGGCGTCGTCCGGGTGGAGGATGCCCTTGACCACCACCGGGCGGCCGAACCCGGCCAGCCAGTCCACGTCGTCCCAGGTCAGGCGGTCGGCGAAGGGCACCTCCAGTCCCTGCTCGATGGGCACGCCCGCGGCGAGGGCGGGGTTCGGGACGTGGACGTCGTCGGGGATCGAGAAGCCGACCCGGATGTCGCGCTCCCGCCGGCCGATGCGCGGCAGGTCCACGGTCAGCACCAGCGCCTCGTAGCCGGCGGCCACCGCCCGCTCGACGTGCGCCCGCCGAGCGCCGGGGTCGGCGAGGAGGTAGACCTGGAACCAGCGTGGCCCGCCGACGGCGGCCACCTCCTCGAGGTCGGTGCTGGAGGAGGTCGACAGCGTCATCGTCACGTCGCGCGCGGCCGCCGCCCGGGCGGTGCCGACCTCGCCGTCCGGATGCGCCATCCGGTGGAAGGCGGTCGGGCACAGGAACAGGGGGAAGGGCCAGCGGCGGCCGAGGACGTCCACCGTGGTGTCGACGCTCGACACGTCGCGCAGGACGCGGGGAACGATCCAGCGGCGCCCGAACGCGGCCCGGTTCTCGGTCAGCGTCCGCTCGTCGTTGGCGCCGCCGGTGAAGTAGGCGAGGGCGCCGGGCGCCAGGCGGGTCGCGGCCGCCTGCTCGTAGTCGTGGAGGTTGATGAGGGTCGGGTCGTCGACCGGCTCGGGCTGGAACCCCGCGAGGGCGGGTCGCGCCGGCTCGGTCACCGCGCCCCGGCCGTCGCCTTCGCCTTCGCCCTGGCGGCGCGCTTCTCGGCCTGCGCCTCACGGTAGGCAAGCGTCTTGCGGATGTAGGGGATGGCGGCCGGGGTCACGCATCCGGTCTCCCCGTGATCGACCACCACCGGGCCGATCCGAGCCGCGGCGTCCACCGCGGCCTCGCGCAGGGGCTCGTTGCGCAGTCCGATCGCGATCAGCGCGCCGTTCATCGCATGCCGCGTCCGGTTGCCGGCCTGCCGGATCTCGTTCTCGATCTTGGCCAGCAGCTCCAGGAAGACCCGGTTCGGCAGGTCGGGTTCATTGGCGGCGAGGACGGCGGCCAGGTCCCAGCCGGCCTGCGCGGTCCAGTCGCGTGCGGAACGGGTCCAGCGTTCCATGCGGGGGCGGATACCGGGAACCTGGCTCGCCACCTCGGCGACGAACACGTCGACGAGCAGGTAGTACGAGATGCTCGAGAGCCAGGCGTCGAGCTCCTCGTCGTCCATCTTGTCCGGCTCGGCCACCAGGCAGGCGAGGCAGCGCGCATCGGTATTGCCGGTGGCCCACAGGGATCGGGCGAGGACCTGGTCATGACCGATGCGCTTGGCGAGGGCTCGGAGGTCCTTGAACGAGACGCCGTACTGGTTCTCCCCGGCGCCGTGGCGCAGGTAGATGGCTCGGTTCCTCTCGCTGCCGGCTGCCTCCAGCTCGGCAAGGGCGGTGCGCGGGTCCATGGACCGATGGTAGCGCGGTCGGGAATGCGTGGCAGCATGGCGGGTAGGATCGAAACCGTGGCCACCGACCCCGTTGCGCGCCTTCCCGGCGCCCCCGACCCGTGGGCGCCGTCGGAGATGCCGGCCCGGCGCCCGGGCCCGCCGTACGCCATGACCGAGATGATCGCGGCCGAGCCCGCGCTTGCGGGGCGCCTGCTGCGGAAGCTCACCGCCGATCCCGGTCTCGAGCAGGTCGCGGGGCTCATCCGTGACGCGGTCGAGCACCACCTGCCGGTCACGATCACCGGCTGCGGGACGAGCCATCACGCGGCGATGGCCGTCGCGCGCCTGGTTGCGGACGGCCTGGCCCGCGCGGACCGGCCGAACCATGCGGTTCGGGCCGAGCAGGCGTTCGAGCTGGCCGGCCGCGTCCCGTCCGGCGCACCCGTGATCGCCATCTCCCACGAAGGCGGGACGGAGGCCACGAATGCCGCGCTGCGCACCGCCGGCGGCCACGATGGCCCGACGGTCCTGATCACGGTCAGCGACCGCTCCCCGGGCGCGGCGCTGGCGGCGACCGTGCTCACCACCGACGAGCAGGACCAGTCGTGGTGCCACACCGTCGGGCTACCTCTCGCCCCTGGTCGCCGGGGTCGGCCTGCACGCCGCGCTGGGCGGGAGCGAGGTCGCGCCCGATGCGGTCGAACGCCAGGTCGCGGCGGGAGCGGACGGCGCGATCGCGGAGGAGCTGGCCGCCGGCCTGTCCGGAGCCGACCGCCTGCTGGTCGTCGGCTCCGGGGTCGACTACCCCGCGGCCCGCGAGCTGGCGCTGAAGGTCGAGGAAGGGGTTCGCCTGCCCGCCACCGCCCACGAGCTCGAGACCGTGCGCCACGGCCACCTGGCGGCAGCCACCGAGCGCACCGGGCTGGTCCTCATCCTGACCGATGGCGACGGCCGCGGCGTGGACCTGCGAGAGCGGGCGGCGACCGTCCTCCGCGCCGCGGCCGCGCTCGGCATGCCATCGGTCGTGCTCGGCTCCGCCGAGGTCGCGGACGTGGCGGAGGCGGCCACGGTGGGCCGGCACCTCGTCGAGCTGGACGGGCAGCTGGCTCGTCCGGTGGCCGCCTCGCTCGCCGTCGTCCTGCCCCTCCAGCTCCTCACCGAGCGCCTGGCGCGGGCGCGCGGAACGAACCCGGACACCATCGGTCGAGACGACCCTCGGCAGGCGGCGGCTGCCTCAGCCTGACCCCTATCATCGGTCCGTGGCGAGCCTCATCGAATGCGTGCCCAACTTCAGCGAGGGTCGCCGGCCGGAAGTCCTCGAGGAGATCACCCGCGCGATCCGCCAGATCGAGGGCGTCGCACTCCTCGACGCGAGCCGCGACGAGTCCCACAACCGGAGCGTGGTCACGTTCGCGGGCGGGCCCGAGCCGGTGGTCCGCGCCGCGATGGCCGCGGTCGGTCGGGCGCTCGAGCTGATCGACATGGAGCAGCAGGCGGGGGCCCACCCCCGAATCGGGGCGGTCGACGTCATCCCGTTCGTGCCCCTCGGCGACACGCGGATGGACGAATGCGTGGACCTCGCCCGACGCTTCGGGGAGCAGGTGGCCAAGGTCTTCGAGCTGCCGGTGTACCTCTACGGCGAGGCCGCGCTGCGGCCCGAACGGCGGCGGCTGGCCGACGTCCGGCGCGGCCAGTACGAGGGCCTGCGCGAGGAGATCGGGGTCAATCCGGAGCGTGAGCCGGACTACGGCCCGTCGCGGCTCCATCCCCGAGGCGGCGCGGTGGCGGTGGGCGCCCGCAAGCCGCTGATCGCGTTCAACCTCAACCTGGCCACCGACGACGTCGAGATCGCGCAGCGGATCGCGGAAACGATCCGCGAGTCGTCCGGCGGCCTGCCCGCGGTGCAGGCGATGGGGGTGCTGGTCGCCGTCCCCGACGGGCGGCAGCTGGCCCAGGTCAGCATGAATCTCGCCGACTGGGAGCGCACCGGCATCCCGGTCGTGGTCGGCGAGGTCCGGCGCCTGGCTCGGCAGGCGGGAACCGACATCGACCATGCCGAGCTCATCGGCCTGGCGCCCACCGCCGCCCTGCTGGAGGTCGCGGCGGACACGCTCGCCCTGCGCGGATTCAGCCCCGACCAGGCCCTCGAGCTGCGCCTGGCCCGGGAGCGATGACGCCGTGACCCTGCGCGACGAGCTGCGTGCCGCGATCGAGGCCGCCCGGGATCAGGCCGCGGCGGCCGGTGAGCTGGCCCTGCCCGAAGGTGCGGCACGGCCCACGCCGAGCCTGGAGCGGCCCGCCCACGCGGAGCACGGCGACTACGCGACCAACGCCGCCATGCAGCTCGCGCCGCTGGCCCGCTCCTCCCCGCTGGCCATCGCCGAGGTCCTGGTCCGCCACCTGGAGCTTCCCGCCGGGGTGGGCGAGACCACGGTCATGGCGCCGGGGTTCATCAACTGGCGCCTCGACCCGACCTGGGTGGCGGACCAGGTGCCCGTCATCCTGACCGCGGGCCCGAATTGGGGCCGCTCGACCGCGCAGGCCGGCCGGCGGGTGAACGTCGAGTTCATCAGTGCCAACCCGACCGGGCCTCTGCACATCGGCAACGGCCGCGGCGGGTTCATCGGTGACGCGCTGGCCAACCTGCTGGAGGCGGCCGGGGCGGAGGTCGGTCGCGAGTACTACGTCAACGACTACGGCAGCCAGGTCCGCGACTTCGGGCAATCGGTCTACCTGGCCCGTACCGGGCAGTCCGGCGACGCGGGCTATCGCGGCGCGTACATCGGTCAGCTGGCGGCGGAGGTGCCGGAGGACGTCGTCGCATCGGTCAATCCGCTGGAGGCGATCGGCGAGTGGGCCTGGAACCGGGTGTACGACGACATCAAGCGCACGATCGCCCGACTGCGGATGCACATTGATGTCTACCGATCCGAGCGCGAGCTCCACGAAGCGGGGGAGGTGGCGGATGGCATCGAGCGGCTGCGAGCCGCCGGCCACGTCTACGAGTCGGAGGGGGCGACCTGGTTCCGCTCGACGACCTTTGGCGACGACAAGGACCGGGTCCTGCTCCGCTCCAACGGGGAGCCGACCTACTTCGCGGCCGACATCGCGTACCTGCTCGACAAGTTCGGCCGCGGCTTCAACCACCTGGTCTACATCCTCGGCCCGGACCACCACGGCACGATCAAGCGCTGGAAGGGCGCCGCCGCCGGCCTGGGCTACGACCCCGATGCGGTGGAGATCCTCATCTACCAGCACGTGTCGATTGCCGGTGGGGCGGGGATGAGCAAGCGGGAGGGGGTCTACGTCACCCTCGACGAGCTGGTCGACGAGGTCGGGGCGGACGCCACCCGCTTCCTGTTCACCCTGCGATCCTCGAACCAGACGCTCGAGTTCGACATGGACCTCGCCCGCCAGCAGTCGAACGAGAACCCGGTCTACTACGTCCAGTACGCCCACGCCCGCTGCTCGTCCATCCTCCGCCAGCCGGGAGCGGAGGCCCTGCCGACCGAGCCGGGAGACGCGGCGGCGCTCCTCGTCCATCCGGCGGAGCAGGCGCTCATCGGGCACCTCCTGCGCCTGCCGGAGGTCATCGCCGACTCCGCCGAGCGCCGGGAGACGCACGAGCTGCCGCGCTACACGATGGAGGTCGCCAGCCTGTTCAGCCAGTTCTACCGCGACTGCCGGGTCCTGACCGATGACGCGCCGCTGTCCACCGCGCGGCTCGGCCTGGTCCGCGCCACCCGCCAGGTGCTGGCCAACAGCCTGGCCCTGATCGGGGTCTCAGCCCCGGACTCGATGTAAGGCGGTCAGTCGGCCGAGCCGGCGAGCGCGTCCACCAGTGCCTGGCTCGTCCCCTGGACGACGAGCGTCTCCGTGTCGCTGAGCTCCACGAGGCTCCCGAACAGGTCCAGCCGGTCGAGCGCGTCGGCGTATCCCTCCGCGAACTCGGTCGCGTCGAGCGGCGTGTCCCACGCCGAGCGCAGGACGATGGCCACGTCCTCGCCGCTCGTCGACGCCACGACCGTGATCCGGTCACCGCCCCAGCCGGCGGCCGCCACGTCGGCGTCGCTCTGGCTCACGCCCAGCGCGCCGAGCCAGATGCCGATCATGGCCTCGCCGAACGTGGTCTCGCGGAGGACCTCCATACCGGGCGCCGGTGCCTCGATGCCGGCGACCTCGAGCGGGGCCTCGTTCGCGACGTACGCCTCGAAGTGGATGACCTGCTCGGTGGACAGCGGCGGGTCCGCCCACGCCTCGTCGACCCCGGCGAACCCGCCACGCTGGAACAGCTGGGAGGAGAAGTCGGTGCCCTCGAGGTACGGGAACCCCAGCTGGCGGACCATCCACGCCGGCACCCCGGTGGTGTCGGGCAGCGGCGTCTGGCTGATGCCGAGGATCTCCTGCGCGGAGAGGTTCTGGTACGCCCACAGCACCATGGCCGTGGTCGCGTCCCCCTCGCGGAGGCTGACCCGGGCAAATGCGCCGTCATCGTCTCCGGCAGCGTCCAGGTTCAGTGAGTCCAGCCCGAACGCCGCGTCCTGGAGGGCGTGGACGTACTCGTGGACGTACACGACCTTGGTCTCCGGCGAGAGCCCGGCATCGGCCACCACGACCATCGTCTGGCTGGCGTCGTCGTAGTAGCCGATGACCTGGCTGGAGAGCAGCTGGAGCTGGAGCGCGGCGAAGTCCTGGTCGGGCGCCAGCAGCCCCAGGGCGTGGTACAGGGCGTTGTCGGCGGCGATCTCGTCGTCGGTGTACTCCTCGGCGAATTCGTCGGCCAGCCGCTGCTCGAGCTCGTCGCGCGAGATGAACTCGGCCGGACCGATGTCCGCCGGGGGCAGGTCCCGGATGTCCGCCGCGTCCGCCTCGAGCGCGGCGAGGGCCTCTTCGAGGGACGGGGACGCAGCGACGCTCTCGCCGGCCGTCGGGCCGAGCGACGGCTCCGGAGTCGGGCTCGAGGGCCCGAGGGCGAGGGGCACGCCGAAGGCACGCAGGGTGAGGACCGCCACCACGGCCAGGGCCAGGATGAGGGTGACCACGGCGACCAGGCGCCGGACGCGGGGCGTCATCGGTCAGGCATTGTGGGGCAAACGGCTCGGCGGCAAAGGTTCAGGTTTCTTCACATCGGGATGGCTTGTGGCTTCACGTGGCGAACCTATTGTGACCGTGCGAGTCAGAAATCCTTCTGGATTTCTCCTCCACCCTCCCTCCTTCGGGCGCCGGTGTCATTGGGCGGGCACCGGCGCTCGTGCTTTCCCGGCGCGTTTTTCCGGCGCTGTTGTGGGGTAGCATCCGGCACCCGTGGAGATCACCTGGTACGGGCGTGCCTGCTTCCGGCTGAAGGGCCGCCACGCCGCCGTCATCACCGACCCCTGCCCCCCGAAAACCGGGTTCGTGGCGGGCAAGCACGATGTCGACCTGCTGACCATCTCCCACGACCACCCCGACCACGCCTACACCCGCTCGATCAGCGCGGGCATGACCCTGACCCGCCCCGGGGAGTACGAGTTCGCCGACCTGCTGGTGACCGGCGTCCGCACCTGGCATGACGGGGAGGGCGGCCGCGAGCGGGGGGAGAACGTGATCTTCGCCTTCGAGGTGGACGGGGTCCACGTCTGCCACCTCGGCGACCTGGGCCACCTGCTGACCGATGAGCAGCTCCACGAGATCGGGCCGATCGACGTGCTCCTGGTGCCGGCCGGGGGCAACACCACCATCTCCCCGGCGGAGGCGGCCGAGGTCGTGTCCCAGCTCGAGCCGAAGGTCGTCATCCCCATGCACTACGCCACCGACGGCGGATCGAAGGATCTGCTGGGCCCGGAGACGTTCCTCCACGAGCTGGCCACCGAGCCGATCCGCCTGCCGAAGGCGAGCCTGACCCGCTCCACGTTGCCCGAGGAATCGCAGGTCGTCCTGCTCGAGGCCCGCGGCCGAACGTCCTAGGACCCGAGGGCCGCGCAGATCCGTTGACGGCTGGGCAACGGACGACGTTGCGACCGCACCAGACCGCCCCACACGACACGAATGCTGTCGCCCAAAGTACTATGCAGGCGAGGACCGACTGTGTATCGTGTCGGGCTCAACAACGCCTCAGGGGGGCCGTCAGCGGACGCTGCCGGTACCAGGGGAGGAACACAAGGAGATCGGCATTGACCGTTAGCACCCAGGCACCCGCCCGTTCTGCAACCAGGCTCATCATCGCCCTGACAGCCATCGCAGGACTCATCCTGGCCACCTTCGTGGCCGTCACCCCAGCGCTTCGCCGGCCACACCGGCCCGACTCGTGACGCCGTCATCACCGCCGGGCAATCGACGAACCTCGACCTGCGCCGACCTCGTGCACAGAGCATTGGCTTCATCGACGGCTTCGACGACGAGGACAAGATCGCGGCGACAGCCCGTCGGGAGACGTCGACCTCGAGCATTCGTCGTTCAACGTCACCAATGGCAGTACGTCTCCTTCCAGGCCGATCGCGGATGGCTCGTGGTCGCCGCCAACGTCAAGGGTGGCAACGAGGGCAGCAACATCTACGACTACGAGACCGGCTTCCCGGGTGCGATGGCGTCGACCACGACAACGGTCTGGTCACCACGGAGGACAACCAGGAACGTCAGCCATGGCATCAGCCATCTGCCTGATCTGCCTGATCGAGCCCGACGTCGAGGTCAACCTGGCCTCGGTTCCGTGCGCAGGGCCTCAGGACACCCCGCGGATCCGGGTCCAGGCCACCATCCTGCTGACCTCGCTCAACCTGTTCCTCGACGGCAACGAGGTTGACTTCGACACCGAGACCGGAGATCGCCGATGTCGCAGCCGGGCACGTATGCCTGGTCGATCGAGAACGCTCAGTGGCGACGTCTGGGCTCGGGCGAGATCACCGTCGCACCGTGCACCACCGGCGAGTCGGTGCCAGTCGGTGCCTGAGTCGGTGCCTGAGTCACAGCCTGAGGGCAGCGCAAGCTGGCAGCACCGGGACACCGGCCGGGTCGATTCCCGACACCGCGACGAGCCTGCCGCGGCTTCGGCGGCCCCCTCGCGACCCTGATCTTCGGCGCCATCCTGGTGGCATCGCTCGGCACGCTGGCCTACGCCAACGTCCGCGCCGCCAAGCAGCGCCGGTAAGACCCAGCGCACACGTCAGGCCCCCGGACCAACCGGGGGCCTGATCGGTCCCGGGCGGGGGGCGCCCACGGACCGCCAATCATCCAGCCCCCCTGGCAGGGACGGGGTACGGAGCGATCCGTACCCCGTTCTCTGTTGTGGACGTCGGATCAGATTGGCCGCCGAACGTTCGAGCTGGAAATCCCCTGGTAGGCCATCGGTACCAGGACCCCTGGTGCCCGCCGGCACCACTTCCTGCGGACGTAACCCCACGCAAGTCCACCAGAGTGCCGGGGAGCGCCAAAACTGAGGGGTACCAAAGTCCGGGGCCTACCCCTATAGTTGCGCTCCATTTCGCTTTCCCAGAGGGGCATCTATCGATGGACCGATCCCAGGCGCGGACCCGTGGCTTCCAAGTGCTGCCCGTGGCCCTTGCACTCATCTTCAACGTCATCGCAGGGCCGTTCCTGCCCATCGTCGCCTCCGCCGCGACCAACGTCCTCGACTACTCGCAGTGTCAGATCGGCAACCCCAAGCCGGTCGACGCTGGACTGCGACAGCTGGATCGGTGGCATCCTGAATGCCACCCACAACGACTACGCCGAGGACGAGGTCGTCCCCCAGCGGCTCGATCGTCGACTTCGACGACGGCCGGTTTCCCACTCGATCACGATCGCGTACATGGCCCGCAAGACCAGCGGGAACGTGGCCCACGCGTACGACTACCTGGCCACCTGGAACCACACCTACGTCAACGCCGACATGTGCCAGGATCTGAACCCGGACGAGCCTCTGTATCCCGGACTACCGACCCGACCGCCAGCACCTTCCCCATCCCCTCTGACCCGAACAGCGTCTCGCCGGGCGGCCCGCAGCCCACCTCAGCCCATGAGCTGCCGCAGGCCGACCGCCAGTTCGTCATGTACGGCGGAGACATCACCAGCGACGTCGGCCATCACCCACACCATCGATCCGGCCGAGGCTGGCTCGGATTACGGCGTCATCACCATCAACTTCAACGTGACCGATGCCGATGGCCGGGTCATGCTCCTGTTCGGCGGCCATCTGGCTGCAGGCCTCGGCCCGCGAGGCTGGGGCCCCTTGCTGGGCGCGGCCGCCATCAGCGGCGGTCCGTACCACATCCGCCTGATCGGGATCGACGGCGAGTCGGCCGGCAATCGCGACAACCAGATCATGTCCAACGCGATCACGCCGCTCGCCGCCGCTGCTGGTCATCACCAAGACGGCCGATGCCGCCCACGGTGAGTGCCGGATCGAATATCGGCTTCACGATCACGGTCACCAACAACGGGCCCGGGGTGGCGACCAACGTCACGCTCAGCGACCCGCTGCCGTCCGGACACCGGCGTCGACTGGGCCGATCGCCCGGACTACGCAGCCATTGTGCTCGAATCACCGGCAGCCCCACCGGCCGAGACGCTGACCTGCGCCTTCGGCACCCTGGCCGATGACGCCAGCGCGTCGGTGCACGTCCAGAGCGCCACGACGGCCGCCTCGTGTCAAGGCGTACGCGAACACCGCGACCGCTGAGGCGGACAACTTCGACCCGATGCAGGCCTCGGCGAGCACGACCGTCCTCTGCCCGGGCCTGTCGATCCAGAAGTCGACCTCAACGCCGGTCATCTCCGCGGGAGGGACGGCGACGTACACGATCACCGTGTCGAACGCCGGCCAGGGTATCGCGACGGGAGTGACAATCACTGACACCCTGCCCTCGGGCCTGACCTGGGTCGAGAACCCCGACCAGGCGGCATGCACGATCACCGGCGGGGTCAACCTTTCCTGCACCGGGATCACCATCGCGGCCGCGAGCTCGATTCAGTGTGACGGTCCAGGGTGTCACCGATGTCGGAGACTGCCCGTCGATCAGCAACACGGCGTCGTTCACCTCGACGAACGGTGGGAGCGGATCGACCGCGTCGACGCCAACCGTCATCACCGTCCAGTGCCCGGGCCTGACCATCAGCAAGACGCCTGATGGCGGCACGGTCAACGCGGGCAGCCCGATCAGCTTCACGATCACCGTCTCGAACTCCAATGCCCCCGGCACCGGGACGGCGACCAACGTCGACATCGACGACACCCTGCCGCCCGGCTTTGAGTGGGCCGAGAACCCCGACAAGGCCGAGTGCACGATCGTCAGCAACGTCCTGCACTGCGACATCGCCAGCCTGGCGCCCGGCGCGAGCTTCAGCGTCACGGTGACCAGTCCGACCACGGCCGCCGACTGCGGCATGGTCAACAACCCCGCGCCACCGCCGATGCCGACAACAACGCCCGATCACTAACAGCGGCAACTCAGACCGTCCAGTGCCCGAGCCTGACCATCAGCAAGACGCCTGATGGCGGCACGGTCAACGCGGGCAGCCCGATCAGCTTCACGATCACCGTCTCGAACTCCAATGCCCCCGGCACCGGGACGGCGACCAACGTCGACATCGACGACACCCTGCCACCCGGCTTTGAGTGGGCCGAGAACCCCGACAAGGCCGAGTGCACGATCGTCAGCAACGTCCTGCACTGCGACATCGCCAGCCTGGCGCCCGGCGCGAGCTTCAGCGTCACGGTGACCAGTCCGACCACGGCCGCCGACTGCGGCACGGTCAACAACCCCGCTGCCACGGCCGACGCCGACAACAACCCCCCGGTCACTGACAGCGGCAACTCAGACCGTCCAGTGCCCGAGCCTGACCATCAGCAAGACGCCTGATGGCGGCACGGTCAACGCGGGCAGCCCGATCAGCTTCACGATCACCGTCTCGAACTCCAATGCCCCCGGCACCGGGACGGCGACCAACGTCGACATCGACGACACCCTGCCACCCGGCTTTGAGTGGGCCGAGAACCCCGACAAGGCCGAGTGCACGATCGTCAGCAACGTCCTGCACTGCGACATCGCCAGCCTGGCGCCCGGCGCGAGCTTCAGCGTCACGGTGACCAGTCCGACCACGGCCGCCGACTGCGGCACGGTCAACAACCCCGCTGCCACGGCCGATGCCGACAACAACCCCACGGTCACTGACAGCGGAACCAGACCGTCCAGTGCCCGAGCCTGACCATCAGCAAGACGCCTGATGGCGGCACGGTCAACGCGGGCAGCCCGATCAGCTTCACGATCACCGTCTCGAACTCCAATGCCCCCGGCACCGGGACGGCGACCAACGTCGACATCGACGACACCCTGCCACCCGGCTTTGAGTGGGCCGAGAACCCCGACAAGGCCGAGTGCACGATCGTCAGCAACGTCCTGCACTGCGACATCGCCAGCCTGGCGCCCGGCGCGAGCTTCAGCGTCACGGTGACCAGTCCGACCACGGCCGCCGACTGCGGCACGGTCAACAACCCCGATGCCACGGCCGATGCCGACAACAACCCGCCGGTCACTGACAGCGGAACTCAGAACGTCCAGTGCCCTGGCCTGAACGTCGCCAAGGTGGCCGACCCCGCCACGATCGACGCGGGTGAGGCCGCGGCCTTCGATATCGTGGTCTGGAACACCGGACCTGGGACCGCCACGGGCGTCACGCTGGAAGATCAGCTTCCAGGCGACATCGACTGGAACGAGCTGAGCCCCGACTGCAGCATCAGTCCGTCGAACCTGCTGACCTGCAGCTTTGGCGACCTGGGCGTAACCACCATGGAGAACTCCCCGGCGAGGGTTAGCGTCTTCGGCGCCACCGACCGCGAAGATTGCGCGGTGCTCAACAACACCGCTATCGCGGATGCGACAAACGACGATCCGGTCAATTCGACGGCTTCGATCACGGTCAAGTGCCCCGAGGTCGAGATCGAAAAGACCAACAACCAGCCCGACCCGGTCCTGCCCGGGACGCTGGTGACGTACACGCTTGAAGTGACCGTCACCGACGGGCCAGCGGAGGGCGTCGTCGTCGTGGACACGCTGCCGGCGGGTCTGGGTGACCCGACCAGCATCAGCGACGGTGGCGTGTGGGTCGGCACCACCCGGACGATCACCTGGACCCTAGGTACCCTTGCGAATGGCACGCACGAGCTGACCTACCAGGCAGCAGTGAGCGCAACGGCCCAGCACGGCGCCGTGCTGACCAACGTGGCCGTGGTCACCAGCACGAACAGCCAGTGCCCCGTTGGGGTGCCACCGGCCGCCGAGTGCGATGACGACTCCACGGTCACCGTCCGTGTCCCGACGCTGGTCGTCGACAAGGCGGCCAATGTCGAGCTCATCACGAGGACCCTGAATCCCCAGGGCGTTGTGATCAGCATCAACCCCAACACGGTCACCTGGACGTTGACCTACACCCTGACCAACGGGCCGGTCACCAACGCGGTGATCACCGAGCCGATCCCGGCGGGCTTGACCTTCGTCAGCGCGTCCAACGGCGGCACGTTCCTCAGCGGCGTGATCACCTGGAACCTGGGCACGCTCACCACAAGTGGGTTCGTGACCTTCGTGACCAGCGTCAACGCAAACGCGCCGACCGGGGAGATCCTGAACATCGCGACGATCGACTCGACCGAGACCCTGCCCGACAACGGCCAGGACTCGATCCGGATCGTCGAGGAACAGGAACTCGGCTCCACGTCGATCCCCAACACGGCGATGAGCCCGCCGCCAGTCTCCAACTCGCTTGCAGTGCTGCTGTTCGGCGCGATCCTGATCGCGTCCCTCGGTGCGCTGGCGTACGCCAACGTCCGATCGGTGAGGCAGCGCCGCTAGCGTTTTCCGCCCGTCGCAGCAGTCAGGCCCCCGGGCAACCGGGGGCCTGATGCTTTCCAGCCGCTAGATCAGGGCGAGCTCCCGACCGACCTTCTCGAACGCGGCGAGACAGGTGTCGAGGTCGTCATCGGTGTGCTCCGCGGTGACGATGGTTCGGACCCGGCTCCGGGCTTCGGGCACCGTGGGGTAGCCGATCCCCTGCGCGAACACGCCCTCCTCGAACAGCCGGTCTGACAGCTTCATGGCCAGCGCGCCGGCTCCGGCGATGACCGGGGTGATCGGGGTCTCCGACTGACCGATGTCGAAGCCGAGGCCCTTCAGACCCTCCTTGAAGCGGCGGGTGTTGGCCCACAGCCGCTCGATCCGCTCCGGCTCCGTCTCGAGGATGCTGATCGCCGCCAGGCACGCCGCGGCCACGCCCGGCGGATGGGAGGTCGAGAACAGGAACGGGCGGGCGCGGTGGATGAGGATCTCGCGCAGCGCGGCACTGCCGGCCACGTACCCGCCCAGCACGCCGATCGCCTTCGACAGGGTCCCGACCTGGACGTGGACCCGGCCGTGGAGGTCGAAGTGGTCGACGGTCCCCCGCCCGTTGCGGCCCAGGACCCCCGACCCGTGGGCGTCGTCGACGTAGACGATCGCCTCCGCCTCCTCGGCCGCCTCCACGATGGCCGGCAACGGGGCGATGTCGCCGTCCATCGAGAACACGCCGTCGGTGATGACCAGGACCGTGCGCTCCGCTCCGCCGGGCGCGGCTCGCACCTCACGGAGCGTGGTGCGCAGCGCATCGGTGTCGCCGTGGGGGAAGACCTTGCGCTCGGCCTTGGTCAGCCGGATGCCGTCGATGATGCTGGCGTGGTTCAGCTCGTCCGACACGATCACCGCGCCCTCGGGGGCGAGGATGGGGATCGCCCCGGTGTTGGCGGTGAAGCCCGACTGGAAGGTGAGCGTCGCCTCGACGCGCTTGAACTCGGCCAGCCGCGTCTCGAGCTGCTGGTGGAGGGTCATCGTGCCGGCGATGGTCCGCACCGCGCCCGACCCGGCGCCCAGGGCCTGGGTGGCGAAGATCGTCGCCTCGCGCAGGCTGGGGTGGGTGGTCAGGCCCAGGTAGTTGTTGCTCGACAGGGTGATGACGTCCTTCCCGTCGATGCGGCAGTGGGCCGCCTGCTCGCTCTCCACCACCCGCAGCCGGCGGTAGAGGCCCTTCTCCCGCAGCTCCTCCGAGCTCGTCGTCGAGGAAAGCCATCGGGTTGCGCGTGGACTTGACCGATGTCATGGCCGCACCTCGTTCATGGCAGGAGCACCACCTTCCCGGCGTGGCGCGACCCGAGCAGGTCAAAGCCCTGCTTCCAGTCGGCGAGGTCGAACCGATGGGTGAGGATCGGCGCCACGTTCAGCGCGCCGGACCGCAGCAGGTCCTGCGTCCGCTCCCACGTGTCGTAGATCCGCCGCCCGAAGATGCCGTAGGCCCGCAGGCCCTTCTCGATGAACAGGTTCGAGAGGTCGACGGCCACCGGCTCGCCGAAGATCCCGAGCAGGCTGATCCGCCCGCCTCGGGTCGCGAACCGCATGGCCTGGTCCAGCGCGGTGGCCGAGCCGCTCATCTCCAGCACCACCTCCACCCCGTCGCCGCCGGTCGCGGCCATCACCTGCTCCACCAGGTCGGGGCTGGTCGCATCGAGGGCGAGGTCCGCCCCCATCCGGGTCGCGAGCTCGAGGCGGTAGGCCTCCGTGTCGGTGGCCACCACCAGCGCGGCGCCGGCCGCCTTGGCGATGCCGACCGCGCACAGCCCGATTGGCCCGCATCCGGTCACGGCCACCGTGCGCCCGGCAATCGGTTCCACGAACGCGGCGTGGACGGCGTTGCCCATCGGCTCCTGGAGGGCGACGACCGACGGGTCGAGGCCGTTCGACTCCACCGCGTTGGCCTCGGGAATGACGACGAACTCCGCGTACCCGCCGTCCACGTGGGCGCCGATCACGCGCAGGTCACGACACAGGTGCGGCGAGCCGGCCTGGCACTGGGCGCATGCGCCGCAGAACAGGTGCGACTCGACGCCGACCAGGTCACCCTCGCGGACGCGGCTCACGCCGGCGCCGGCGGCCGCCACCCGGCCCGCGAGCTCGTGGCCGAGGATGACCGGGGGACGAACGTTCTCGGCCGCCCAGCGGTCCCACAGGTAGAGATGGCGATCGGTCCCGCACACGCTGGCGGCCTCGATCTTCAGCTGGACCTCGCCCGGCCCGGGCGTCGGCACCGGCGCGTCGATGATCTCGAGCCCCGGCTCCGGTCGCGTCTTGGCCAGGGCGCGCATCGTCAGTCGCCCGCGGTCGTCGTCGGTCGTGGTCGCCGGCTCGACGGCCAGCTCCGCCACCCCGGCCGCGGTCGCGTGGTCCTCGGCCCGGGGCTGCTCGTCCACGATCGTGTTCTCCAGCACCCCGATGCCGGCGATCTCGCACGCGACCACGTCCCCGGCGGCGAGGTAGCGCGGCGGCTGGTGGTAGTGGCCGACCCCGGCCGGGGTGCCGGTGGCGACGATGTCGCCCGGCTCGAGGGTGATGGAGCGGGTGATGAACGCCAACAGGCGTGGCGACGTCCCAGATCATGTCGGCCGTGCTCGAGTCCTGCCACGTCTCGCCATTGACCCGGGAGCTGATCGCGAGGTTCGCCGGATCGCCGATCTCGTCGCGGGTCACGATCGCCGGCCCGAGCGGGGCGAAGCCGTCCGAGCCCTTCGCCCGCAGCCACTGCCGGTCCTCGCGCTGGAGGTCGCGGGCGGTGATGTCGTTGAGGATCGTGAACCCGAAGACGTGGTCCATGGCCCGCGCCACCGACACCCGCGAGGCGCGCCAGCCGATGACCACCGCCAGCTCGGCCTCGAGGTCGAGCATCTCGGTGGCCCGCGGCCGCAGGACCGGCATGCCGGGGTCGCTGATCGCGTTGGGGAACTTCGCGAACAGCATCGGGTAGTCGGGCGGCTCGACGTTCTGCTCGCGGCAGTGGTCGTGGTAGTTCAGCCCCACGCACACGATCTTCCCGGGGTGGGCCAGCGGGGCCAGGAGCCGGACGTCGCTCATCGGGACGTGGGTCTGTCCCTCGTAGACCGCCTCGGACTCGGCATCGGTCAGGACCGCGACCGGATCGGCGCCGGCCAGCACCGCGCCGAGATCGGCGCCAACGAGATCGGTCAGATCGAGGATCCCGTCCGCCCGCTCGATGCCCAGGCATCGGCCGGGCGGTCCATCGGCGAGGGTGGAGGTGAAGGCGACGAGGCGCATCGGTCAGTCCTCCGTGAACCACGCCCGGGCGCCGGGCCGCGTCAGGCTGAAGATGAGCACCGCGCTGATGGCCAGCCCGAGGGGCACCATCAGCGTGCTCCAGCCTGCGGCCGCGGCCGGGGGCATGTCCAGCAGGACCGGGATCAGGCCGGCCAGGATGGGCACCGGCAGGAGCGAGATCGCAATGGCGAAGCCACGGCCCGCCCGCTTGTGCTGGATGACCAGGGTGAGGCCGAAGAAGACGACCGCCAGCTCGGCCATCATCACGATGCCGAGCATCGAGAACGGCGCGCGTTCGCTGAAGTCGACGAAGGCAATGACCTGGGGCAGGAGCACGCCGGTCACCCCCAGCAGGACCGCCACCCAGACGAACCAGGCCACGATGCCGAAGGCGGGCCTGGGCCGGACGGTGGGCGTGGCGGGCTCCATGCCGGCCATCGTAGCAAGGGGTCGTCCACTACCATGCGGCGGCATGTCGGCCCGCCCCTCGCCCCGCGCTGTCCGGCGGGCGATTCTCGGATTGCTGGTGCTCGTGAGCGCCAGCGCATGCCTGCCGCTGCCCACCGAAACGCCGACGCCGAGCCCGACGTCCACGCCGACGCCGGAGCCGACTCCCACCGCCGAGCCCAGCGTCACCCCCGAGCCGACGCCGGAGCCGTACTCGCTTCCAGCTCCGTCGAGCACGGACCCGCGGCGGGTGACGGTCACGGTGGCCCCCAATCTCGCGACCGATGCGTCCGGCACGATCACGGTCACCGTGGCCAACCTCGATGGGTCGATGATTCCCGAGCTCGTCCTCCGCTGGTCGACGTCCCTGGATGAGCACCTGTTCCTCGCGCCGTTCACTCCCTCGGACGACCGGATCTGCAACGGCTGCCCGCCGCTCGTCCAGCCGTGGACGAAGTGGGTGGTCGGGCCGGGCCTCCGCGGCGAGCCGGCCGGCACGACCTCGCTGGGCTGGGGCCCGCTGCTGGCCGCACCTGCCTCGCTCCAGATTCCGATCGTGGCCAATCGCCGGATCACGGGACCGGTCTCGTTCGAGCTGCAGGTCCTCGCCGGCGAGGCGTTGCTCACGCTCGATACCGGGCTTCCCGCGGAGTTTCGGGTCGAGGTGCCGTGATGGCGGAGCCACGCCCATGATGCGAGGCATCCTCCCCGCCTGGACCGAGCCGGATCCGGACCTGTACGACCGGCTGGGGGAGATGGTGGACCCGGGCCGCAAGGTGCTCGCCGCGCTGGAGCGGATCGTGCCGCTGTCAGGGAAGCGGATCGCGGACGTGGGGACCGGGATCGGGCACTACCCGATGCTGCTCGCCCGGCGGACGGCACGGACCTACGGCATCGAGTCCGACCCGGAGCTCCTGGACGCGGCCCGGCAGCGCGCCAGCGCGGCACACCAGCCGAACATCCGGATGGTGGAGGGGGCGCCGACCGCGCTTCCCCTGCGGGACGCGGCGGTGGACATCGTGCTCCACGGCCTGATCGAGGCCGAGGACGCGTGGCTCCCGGCCATTGCCGAGGCGCTGCGCGTCATCCGGCCCGGCGGGCGGCTGGTGGTCATGGGCTACTACGGCCGCGACGACGTCGCTCCGCTGCTCGAGCCGGAGGTCGTGGCCGAGGCCCGCCACGCCACCCAGCGGCGGACCGGGTGGTGGCTGCGGCACGGGTTCAAGATCAAGGTGGTCCACGCCCGGCTCGACCTGCGCGACCTCGAGTCCGCCCACGCGGTCCTGCCGCGCCTGTACGGGGACCGGGCCCGGGCCTTCCTGATGACCGCCCATCCGGACATGCCGGAGCTCAAATTGGGCCTCTACCACCTGGCCAAGGCGCCTGCCTGAAATCGGTTCCCGGCGGGAACCCAGTTGTCTATCATCCGGAGTCGGGAGGCCAGGTTCTTCTCCCCCCGGAGCCTGGCCTCCCGCTGTGCCCGCCGCTCGCAGGCCGGTGCGATAATCGCCCCCCACCGCAGCCGGGAGCCCTTCGTGACGGCCACCACGCCCCGCCTGAAGATCACCTACGCCACCCTGAGCGCGGACAACCCCGAGCTCCAGGCTGGGTTCGATCGGGCCGTCGAATGGGCTCGCGGGGAGCTGGGCAGGTCGTACCCCATGCTCATCGGCGCGGAGCTGCGGACCTCAGGCGACACGTTCGAGCATCGGTCACCGATCGACACCGACCTGGTCGTCAGCCGCTTCCCGCTCGGCGGCCGGCAGGACGTCCGCGACGCGGTGGCGGCCGCGCGTGACGCCTTCCCCGCCTGGCGTGATCTCGGCTGGCGAAAGCGGCTGGAGATCATCCGTCGCGCCGCCGACCTGATCAGCGAGCGGCAGTTCGAGTACGCCGCGCTCATGACCTTCGAGGTCGGCAAGAACCGGCTGGAGGCCCTCGGCGACGTCGAGGAGACGGCCGACCTGCTGCGCTACTACGCCGACCAGATGGAGGCACACGACGGCTTCGTGAAGCCGATGGGCTCGCTGACGCCGGAGGAGCACACCCGCTCGATCCTCAAGCCGCACGGCGTGTGGGCCGTGATCAGCCCGTTCAACTTCCCGATGGCGCTGGCCGGCGGCCCGGCTTCCGGTGCCCTGATCGCGGGCAACACGGTGGTCATGAAGCCCTCGTCCGACGCGCCGCTGATGGGCTGGAAGTTCGTCGAGGCCCTGCGCGACGCCGGCATCCCGGACGGGGTCGTGAACTTCGTCACCGGCCCGGGCGACACGGTCGGCGCCGAGCTGGAGGACAACCCGGGGATCGACGGGATGGTGTTCACCGGCTCGTACCAGGTCGGGATGCGGCTCTATCGCAACTTCACCCGCGACTATCCGCGGCCGATCATCACCGAGATGGGCGGCAAGAACCCGGCCATCGTCACCGCCAGCGCCGACCTCGACGTGGCGGCGGAGGGCGTGGCCCGCTCCGCGTTCGGGTTCGACGGCCAGAAGTGCAGCGCCAACTCCCGCGTCTACGTCGACCGCCGCGTCGCCTCCGACTTCGTCGCCCGCCTGGCGCAGCGCGCCCAGGAGATCAAGGTCGGCGACCCCACCGATCAGGAGAACTGGATGGGGCCGGTCATCAACGAGCGCTCGCTGCGCAAGTTCACCGATGCGGTGGCCGAGGCGCGGCGCGACGGCGGCACGATCGAGGCCGGCGGCGAGGTCCTCGACAGCGGCGACGAGGCGCGCGGCTACTACCCGACCCCAACCGTGGTGACCGGGCTGCCGGCCACGCACCGCCTGTTCCGCGACGAGCTGTTCGTCCCGTTCGTGGTGGTGGCGGAGGTCGACTCGCTGGACGAGGCGTTGCAGCTGGCCAACGACACCGCCTACGGGCTGACGGCCGGGATCTTCTCCGGCGACCGATCCGAGATCGAGCAGTTCCTCTCCACCATCCAGGCCGGGGTGACGTACGTGAACCGGCGCAGCGGCGCGACCACCGGGGCGTGGCCCGGCATCCAGTCGTTCGGCGGCTGGAAGGGCTCGGGATCGTCCGGCAAGAGCGGCCTGGGCCCGTACTACGTCATGCAGTTCATGCGCGAGCAGTCGCAGACGGTGATGGGCGAGGAGCCGCCGCCGGCGTGACCGAGCTCCGCCGCTCCACCGCGGTCGAGGCCGACCCGGCCGCCGCCCGGGTCGTGAGCAGCGGCTGGTTCGCCGTCGAGCTGCGCTACGCGTACCTGGTCGAGGAAGCGGCCGAGCCGTACCTGGTCGAGGACCGGGTGGTCCTGGTCGACGGGGACGACGAGGAGACGGCCATGGGCCAGGCGGTCGAGATCGCGACCCAGTACGAGGACGACTTCGAGACCGATGACGGCCGGCCCGGCACGATCCGGTTCGACGGGATCGTGGCCATCAAGGAGCTGGACGACCCGCCGGCGGCCGGGACCGAGGTCTGGCACGAGTTCATGTCGCCGACGGGCATGCGGACCGATGCGTCCGGCGAGCCCCTGCCCCCGGTCTGGCCGGCGGAGATGGCCTTCCCCCGCGCCCACGACACCTGACCCTCCGGCGAGATGGGCTGGCAGCGCGACCTGTACGAGGGCCTGCGTCCCCTCTTCTTCTCGGCCGACTCCGAGTGGATCCACGACATGACCGTGACGTCCGTGCGCAAGGTCGCGGAGGGCTCGTACGGGCGGACCCTGCTGAGCCACCTCGCCGCCGACGGCCCGGAGGGAACGTGGGCCGCGCACCCGGTCGAGCACATGGGCCTGCGCTTCCGCAACCCGGTCGGCCTGGCCGCGGGTTTCGACAAGGACGGCGAGGCGCTCCCCGGCTGGGCGGCCCTGGGCTACGGGTTCGCGGAGGTCGGGACGGTCACGCCCCTGGCCCAGTCCGGCAACCCCCGTCCCCGCGTCTGGCGCCTGGCCGATGACGGCGCGCTCGTCAACCGGATGGGCCTCAACAACGCTCGGAGCGGCCGCCGCTCGCGGAGCGGGTCGCCCGGGCACGGCCGTGGCTGCCGCAGGACTTCGTGGTCGGGGTGAGCGTCGGCCGCGGCGCGGCAACTGCCGACGAGGCCGCCGAGGAGGACTACGTCGCCGCGGCTGCGGCCGTCGCACCCGTCGCGGATTACATCGCGATCAACGTCAGCTCCCCGAACACCGCGGGCCTGGCCGCCCTCCAGGAGCCGGACCGCCTGGCGGCGCTCGTCGTCGCCCTGGGCGCGGTCGACCCCAAGGCGGCCGCTGGTCGTGAAGCTGCCGCCGGACCAGCCCACCGCACGGCTGCGGCTCCTGGTCGACGCGCTGGGAACCACGCCGGCGGCCGGCCTGATCCTGTCCAACACCTCCCGCTCGCGGGACGGGCTGCGGTCGGCGCTCCCGCCCGGGGCCGACGAGGGCGGGCTGTCCGGCCGGCCGCTGCTGACGGACATGCTGACCGCGATCGGTGTCGTGAAGGCGGAGGCCGGGGATCGGTTCACCCTGATCGCGTCCGGCGGCATCTTCTCCGGCGACGACGCCCGGCGGGCGCGAGAGGCCGGAGCCGATCTCGTCCAGCTGTGGACCGGGATGGTGTATGCCGGGCCGGGCTTGATCGGGGAGGTGGTCAAGGCGCTAACATCTGCGGCAATCTAGCCAGAGGCGCGGGCAGGACGCGCCGCTTCGATCAGGTATCCGCACATGACCGTTCGGGCCTTTCGTCAAGCGGCCGACCACGCGCCGGCTGTCCCCCATCTCGTCACGGAGCTGCCCGGGCCGCGCGCCCGCGAGATCCTCGCCCGTGACGCCGCCGTCACCAGCCCCTCGCTGACCCGCGCCTACCCGCTGGTCGCGGAATCGGGGAGCGGCTACGTCGTCACCGACGTGGACGGCAACCAGTTCCTCGACTTCGCCGCCGGGATCGCGGTCGCGCTCACCGGCCACGCCCATCCCGCCGTGACCGCCGCCATCAGCGAGCAGGCGGAGAAGCTCATCCACATCGCGGCCACCGACTACTACGAGCCGCGCTATCTCGAGCTCAGCGAGCGGCTGGCCGCCCTCGCCCCCTTCGAGGACAAGGCACGCGTCTTCCTCACCAACTCCGGGACGGAGGCGGTGGAGGGCGCGATCAAGCTTGCCCGCCACCACACGGGCCGCCCCGGGATCATCGCCTTCGAGGGCGGATTCCACGGACGGACCATGGGCTCGCTGTCGCTCACCAATTCGAAGATTCGCCAGCGGGCGGGCTTCGGCCCGCTCCTGCCGATGGTCTACCACGCCCCGTTCCCCCGGGTCCGCTCCTGGAAGGAAGGGTCGGGCGGCGACGGCGCCGCGGAGCTGGAGTACCTGCGCAAGACGATCCTCGGCCGCCTGGTGTCGCCGGAGGACGTGGCGGCCATCGTGTTCGAGCCGATCCAGGGCGAGGGCGGCTACTTCCCCGCCCCCGAGGCCTTCGTCCGCGGCCTGCGCCAGATCTGCGACGAGCACGGCATCCTGCTCATCGCCGACGAGATCCAGTCCGGGATGGGCCGCACCGGGCGGATGTGGGCCATGGAGTGGTACGGCGTGGAGCCGGACGTGGCCACCATCGCCAAGGGCATCGCGTCGGGCATGCCGCTCGGCGCGTTCATCGGTCGGGAGAAGCTGTTCACCTGGGAGGCCGGCGCCCACGGCAGCACGTTCGCGGGCAACCCCGTCTGCTGCGCCGCGGCGATGGCCACCCTCGACCTGCTGGAAGGCGGGCTGATGGCCAACGCCGAGGCCATGGGGGAGCGGCTGCGGGCCGGGGTCGAGTACGCGTCGGAGGAGTGCGGCGTCGTCCGCGACATCCGGGGCAAGGGCCTGATGCTCGGCGTCGAGTTCGCCTCGCACGGGGAGTCGAACGCGGTCGAGCTGGCCGCCTTCGAGCGCGGCCTGCTCATCCTCGAGTGCGGTGAGGCGTCGATCCGCTTCTGTCCGCCGCTGATGGTCGACGAGACCGCGGTCGACACCGCCATCGACCTGTACGCGGATGCGCTGGCATCGGTTGGCTGTCCCATCCGCCCGCGACCGGGGATGCACGAGACCGGAGGCTGAGCGCACGCCGGGCAAGGTTCTGTCCCGCTGGCGGAGGCCGTCGCCGCCCACGTCCATGACGGTGACCTGGTCGCGATCGAGGGGTTCACCCACCTCATCTCGTTCGCGGCCGGTCACGAGATCATCCGCCAGGGCCGCCGGGACCTGACCCTGGCCCGGCTGACCCCGGACCTGGTCTACGACCAGATGGTGGCCGCCGGCTGCGCGCGCAAGCTCGTGTTCTCGTGGCTCGGCAACCCCGGCGTCGGCTCGCTGCACGCCATCCGCCGTGCGGTGGAGGACGGCAGCCTCGAGATCGAGGAGTACAGCCACTTCGGGATGGTGGGCCGATACGTGGCGGGGGCCGCGCACCTCCCCTTCTACCCGCTCCGCTCGTACGCCGGCTCGGACCTGCCGGCCGCCAACCCGCAGATTCGCTCGGTCAGCTCCCCCTACGCCCCCGACGACGAGGTCGCGGTCGTCCCGCCGCTCAACCCCGACGTGACGATCATCCACGCCCAGCGCGCGGACGCGGAGGGCAACACCCAGGTCTGGGGGCTGGTCGGGGTCCAGCGGGAGGCGGCCCTCGCCGCCGAACGCGCCGTGATCGTGGTCGTCGAGGAGCTGGTCGACGGCGACGTCATCCGCTCCGACCCGGACCGCACGCTACTCCCCGGGGTGGCGGTCACGGCCGTCTGCGTCGAGCCGTACGGTGCGCACCCGTCGTTCGCCCAGGGCTACTACGACCGCGACAACGCGTTCTACCGCGACTGGGATCCGATCAGCCGCGACCCCGCCCGTCTGGACGCCTGGCTGGACGAATGGGTCCGCGACGTCCCCGACCGGGCGCGCGTACCTGGCCAAGCTCGACCACGAGACCTTGGACGCCCTGAAGCCCGGTCCTCGACCCTCTGGATCGGTCGACTACGGCGAATACCGATGAGCGCAAGGACCCCGGACGAGCTCATGATCGCTGCCGCCGCGGCGGAGCTGGTGGGGGTCAAGACCGTCTTCGTCGGCATCGGCCTGCCGAACGCCGCCGCCAACCTCGCCCGCCAGACGGTCGCCCCGGACCTCGAGCTGATCTACGAGTCGGGCGTCATCGGCTCCGGCCGACGAGGCTCCCGGACAGCATCGGCGACCCGGCCCTCGTCAGCGGCGCCACAGCCACGATGTCGATGCATGACCTGTTCGCCTACTTCCTCCAGGGCGGACGGATCGAGGTCGGCTTGCTCGGCGCCGCCCAGATCGACCGCTGGGGCAACCTGAACACCACGGTCATCGGTCCGTACGACCACCCGACGACTCGGCTGCCCGGCTCTGGCGGCGCCTGCGAGATCGCGCTGAACGCCGCGCGGGTGGTCATCGTCATGAACCAGTCGCCGAAGACCTTCGTCGAGCGGGTTGACTTCGTGACCTCGCCCGGCCACCGCCATCCGGACGGCACCCCGCGGCCGGCGTGGGCCAGCGGCGGGCCGACATCGGTCATCACCCAGCTGGGGGTCTACCGGTTCGAGACCGATGGCGAGATGGAGCTTTCCGCCCTCCATGACGGCGTCACCGAGACCGACATCGACGCCGCCTCCGGCTGGCCCATCCGGAGATGAGCGGGCGGCTCGCGGCGATCGCAGCGGCCCTGCTCGTGGTCGCGTGCACCGGTCCCAGCGGGCCCAGTGCCCCACCTCTAACCGAAACGCCGGCGGGAGCCCTCGGCGTGCCGGGCGAGATCGGGTGCGAGGAGATCGAGCTACGCGGTCCGGATGGTCAATTGGTGAACCTCACCGGCCTGTGGTCGGCAGTCGACGCACCGGAGCCGGAATGGCACGCACGACAGATCGGCAGCTGCTTCTTCTTGGCTTTCGTCCAAAGCAGCGGACCACCCGACTACTACAACGAAATGTGCGACGGGACGATTGCGACCGATTTCCTCATCACCGCCCGATGCATCGACCTCATTCAGAATTGGCCGTCAGAACCGTACATGGGGCGCGTGTATTTCCTGATTTCGTTCTCGCAGGGTGGTCAGATCGAGCTCGAGCGCTGTCGGTTGCTCGACGAACCGGCCACGTGTGACGATCCGCTGGTGCAGTGGGCGCCCGCCAGCTAGGTCAGCAGGTCGCTGGGCGATGAGTCTCGCCACGGCCGGGCTGTGCGCCGTCGTGCTCGCCCTTGCCGCCTGCACGGCGCCCTCGAGCGAGGCTCCCTCGCCAAGCAGCACGCCCTTCTCCGCCGGCGGCGCCGCGGAGGCCATCGGCTGCGGGAACGACATCGACCTTCATGCCCCGGACGGCAGCGAGGTCAACCTCACGGGGCTATGGACGGTGCCCGATTCCTCGGATGTGGCGCTGTGGAACATCCGCCAGGTCGGGGACTGCTTCTTCATGGTCTACCGCGATCCCGGCTCCGATTCTGACTACTCCGACCAGATCTGCGATGGCCGCATCCGGACCGACTTCCAGATCACCGGACGGTGCGTGGATTTCAGGGGCCTCGGCGGGTCGGGGGCGAACTACCGGGCACTGGTGTTCGACATCCTTTTCGACGCCAGCAACGAGGTCCAGCTCCAGTTGTGCCCGGTCAGGCGCACGCCGGGATCCTGCGAGGTCCCGATGATCCGCTTCGATCCGGAGAACGAGCCTGCGGAGACCGCCTCGCCGAGCTAGTTCAGCAGGTCGCTGACCGAGGTCAGCATCAGGCCCCGCTCGCGGAGGGCGGGGACCATGATCTCGAGCGCGTCCAGGGTCTCGTATCCGCCGAGATGCATGAGGATGATCGAGCCGCTGCCGGCGGAGGTCACGACGCTGGACGCGATCTGCTCGGCCGTCGGCCCGCCTTCGGAGAGTGGCCGCCAGTCGATCGTGTCCTGCGACCACATGATCGTCTTGGTGTAGCCGGCGTCGGCGGCTGTGGCCAGGACGCCCGGAGAATAGGCCCCGTACGGCGGGCGCCAGTACGGGATCGGGTCCTGGCCGGAGCCTGCCTGGAGGATGGCGGCGGCATCGGTCAGCTCCGCGGCGACGAAGTCCTGGTCGGGTGGCCCGCCGGTCTGGCATGGCGCCTCGGTCGGCGAGCCGTAGCCCGCCGTCACGCAGGTTGCAGTGGTGCATGGTGTGGTTGCCCAGCTCGAACAGCTCCGGGTGCTCCGCGACGAGGGCCAGCACCTGCTGACCGGTGGGCGTCTCGCTCATGGCGCCGGTTGGAAACAGGGTGGTGCACACCTCGTTGGCGATGAGGAAGGCCATGATGTCGAGCGCGGGATCGAGGCGGCCGCCCATGTCGAGCGTGAGAGCCATCGCCTGCCCGGCGTCGCGGCGCGACGGCGATGACCTCCGGCTCCCCTGCCGCCACCCGGTTGTTCGCCTGGCACCCGCTCGCCACCGGCGTGGGTCCGGGTGTTGGGCTGGGAGATGGCGGCACGCTCGGAGCTTCGGGCTCGGACGGACTGACCGATGGCGACGGGCTCGGGCTCGCCGACGGAATTGACGAGGCACCGGCGTCGCAGGCGGCGGTGGTCAGGAGGAGGACGAGGGCGACCGCGGCCGGAACGCGCCCGCCGGCCGCCAGGTAGCTAGTTGGCGTGGTACTCGAACCGGCCCATCGGGGCCAGTGATGCGTTCCCCAGCAGCTGGGCCTCGCGCTGGAGCAGGGCCAGCTCGGCGCGGAGGCGGGCCGCCGCGTCTGGCGCTTCCAGCAGACGTTGCTTGCGCGACAGCTCGACCTGGAGGACACCGGCCACCGCGTAGCTGGCGGCCAGCGGATCGGTCGGCAGGCGAATCGGCTTGATCAACCGGTCCATCCGGGTCACGCGCTTGACGTCCCCCGCCGACGATTCGTGGATGAGGTCCGGATCGATGCCGAGCTCGGCGTCGGCGAGGAGGTCCTCCATGTCCGCCGCATCTCGTTCCGCCAGGAACTCGCGAATGGTCCCGAGGTATCCGTCGAGGGCCACCTGCACGTTGGGGATGAGCGATTCCGCGTCCTCGCCGCGGCGCTCATCGAGCGGCGTGACGTCCGCGATGGCATACGTGCCCGAGTGGTCGACCTTGCGGATCCGGGCCCGGCCCACGCCCACGGACAGCAGGGCATAGCGGCCGTCTGCGAACTTGTCCGCGCGGCGGATCTCGCAGATGGTCCCGATCCGCCGCACGGTGAGCTGCCCCGTCCCCGGTTTCGACGCCACCTCGCGGCCGGCGGAGATCATGGTCACCACGAACCGCCCGCCGTAGGGGTTGCCCTCCTCGAGCAGGTCAGCGGTCATCTGCCGGTACTTGCGCTCGAAGATGTGGAGCGGCAACGGCAGGTGCGGGAACGCCACGACGTGGAGCGGGAACAGGGGCAACCGCATGGGCCGCCATCGTACTCCGAAGGCCGAAAACCGCCTATGGGCCGCTCGGGCCGCCTGGTCCCGTCAGTCCTGGTCGACGAACTCCATGTCGATCTGGGCCCGCTGGAGCTTGCCCGAGTAGTCGATGTAGACGCTCTTCCACTCGGTGTAGAAGTCGAGCGCGGTCTGCCCCACCTCGCGGTGGCCGTTGCCGGTGGCTTTCGTGCCACCGAACGGGAGGTGCGCCTCCGCCCCGATCGTGCCGTGGTTCACGTACCCCAGGCCGGAGTCGAAGTCACGAATCGAGCGAAAGGCGAGATTCACGTCGTTCGTGAACAGCGAGGTCGACAGCCCGTACTGGACGCTGTTCACGACCTGGACCGCCTCGTCCCAGGTGTCGACCGGGATGACAGCGGTGACCGGCCCGAAGATCTCCTCCTGCGCGATCCGCGCGTCGCCCTTCACTTCCGCAAACACGGTGGGCTCGAAGAACGAGCCCTTGGCCAGCTCCCCGTCCCGCGCCACGTCGCCACCGACCACCAGCACGCCTTCACTCTCACCGATATGGATGTACCCAGCGATGCGTTCGACGGCCTTGTCGTTGATGACCGGCCCGACATCGGTCGTCTCCAGCAGCCCGTCCCCCAGGACCAGCGCCGCCGCCCGCTTGTGGAGCTTCTGGACGAAGTCGTCGTGGATGGACCGATGGACGATGATCCGGCTGGCCGCCGTGCAGCGCTGGCCGGAGGTCCCGAACGCGGACCAGATGACCGAGTCCAGGGCCAGGTCGAGGTCGGCGTCGTCCCAGATGACGATCGGGTTCTTGCCGCCAAGCTCCAGGCTGACGCGCTTCAGCGTCTTCGCCGCGCGCGACGAGATGTCGACCCCGGTCTCCGTGTGGCCGGTGAACGAAATGAGCTTGACGTCGGGGTGCTCGACCAGCGGGTGTCCGACCTCGTTGCCGGAGCCTGTGACGACGTTGACCACGCCCATCGGGGATCCCGCCCTCGAGCAGGAGCTCGGTGAATCGGATCATGCAGCCGGGGGTGTCGGAGGCCGGTTTCATGACCGCCGTGTTGCCGCTGATCAGTGCCGGGAAGAGCTTCCAGGCGGGGATGGCGATCGGGAAGTTCCACGGCGCGATGATTGCGGCCACGCCAATCGGCTTGCGGATGGCCATCGCGAACTTGTCGGGCATTTCCGACGGCACGGTGTAGCCGAACAGCCGCCGCCCCTCCCCGGCCATGTAGTACGCGACGTCGATGGCCTCCTGGACATCGCCCCGGGCCTCGGGCAGGACCTTGCCCATCTCGCGGGTCAGGAGGCGGGACAACTCTTCCTTGTGCTCGGTCAGGATCCGCGCGACCTTGAACAGGATCTCGCCTCGCTTGGGCGCGGGCATCATCGACCAGGCGGGATACGCCGCCTTGGCCGCCGCCACTGCGGCGTCGACGTCCTCCTTGCCGCTGGCCGCGAATTCGCCGATGACGTCGTCCCGATTGGCCGGGCTGGTCGAGGTGAAGGTCTTGCCCGATCGGGCCGCAGCCCACTCCCCGCCGATGAGGTTGCGATTCGTATTCGTCGCGATGGTCACGACCACTCCACGTTGAGGCTTCGGCCGATTGTAGGGCGGGTGGGGTCGTCCAGCCGACAGGGTCGCGAGGAATGCCGATGTAGGATCAGCCGCGCCATGGCCACGACCCGAACGACGCCACCGGCCGCAGCCCTGATCCAGGCGCGAGCTGCCGTGGAAGAACACCGCTGGCAGGCGGCGGTCGAGCTGTTCGCTGTTGCCGACGAGGCCGGCCTGCTGACGCCGGATGACCTCGATCTCCTCGGCGACGCCGAATGGTGGTCCGGCAGCATGACCCGAGCGATTGCCGCCCAGGAACGAGCGTACGCCGGCCACACGGCCTCGGGCGACATCCAGGGTGCCGCGCAGACCGCACTGCAACTCGTGACTGAGTACGGCCACCGGCTCGAAGGAGCAGTCTCCCACGGGTGGCTGCGGCGGGCGGAGCGCCTTCTGGAGGGGAGGCCCGAGTCACACGAGCACGGGCTTCTCGAACGGGCGCGTCGCAACGCCGCGTATGGCCGAGGCGACCTCGAAGGCGCCCTGAAGCACTCCATCCGGGTGTTCGAAATCGGGAATCGGCTCGGCGACCGCGACCTGATCGGTCTGGGGATGCAGGACCAGGGTCGCGTGCTCGTCGAGCTGGGACGCGTCGACGAAGGCATGGCCCTGCTCGAGGAGGCGATGGTGGCCGCCGTCGGAGATGAGCTCTCACCGCGGGCCGCGGCGATCGTCTATTGCAACGCGACGATCATCTGCGAGGACGTGGCCGACTATCGGCGGGCTGCGGACTTCGCCGAGGCGGCCGAGCGCTGGTGCGATCGGCAGCAGATCGCCGGCTTCCCCGGCATGTGCCGCGTGCGACGGGCGGAGATCATTCGACTGTCGGGAGACTGGGCGAAAGCCGAGTCCGAGGCGCGCCTGGCGTGTGACGAGCTCCGCGACTTCTCCATCGCCTATGCCGGCGAAGGCTTCTACCAGATCGGCGAGATCCGCCTCCGGCTGGGCGACTTCGGGGCCGCCGCCAAGGCCTTTGCCGAGGCGCATGAGCTCGGCCGCGATCCGCAACCTGGTCTGGCCATGCTCCACCTGGCGCAGGGCCGGACCGATGTCGCCCGCAGCCTGCTGAGCGAGTCACTCGGCAATCCGATCGCCACCCCTCTCGAGCGAGCGCACCTGCTCCCGGCGCAGGTTGAAGCCGCGGTGGCAGCCGGGGCTGTCGACGAGGCGCGTACGGCGGCGAGCGAGATGAGCCGGCTGGCCGACACCTACGGCACACATGCATTGCGAGCCGCGGCGGCCGACGCCACGGGCCGGGCGGCGCTGGCCGCGGCCGACGTCGATACCGCGGTCGAGTCCTTTCGCCAGTCGTGGCGGATCTGGCAGGAGCTCAGTGCCCCGTACGAGACGGCACGGGCGAGGGCCTCACTGGGACGAGCCCTCATCGCCGGCGGCCGGACCGATGCGGCTGCGCTGGAGCTTCGCTCGGCGATCGCGACGTTCGAGCGACTCGGCGCCGAGCCCGACCTCAAGGCAGCTCATGTCGCATTGGAGCGGATCGAAGGCGCATCGGTCTCCGATCAGGGTGCTGACCGGGCTCGGCGCGTCTTCATGTTCACCGATGTCGTCCGATCGACCGATCTCATCGAAGCCATTGGTGATGACGCCTGGGAAGCGCTCCTGCGCTGGCACGACGATACGATCCGCCACCTCGCCCTGGAGCGCCGAGGCGAGATCCTGGATCACGCCGGCGATGGATTCTTCATCGCCTTCGCCGACGCGGATCAGGCAGTCGAGGCTGCCACCGCCATCCGTCGGACGATGCGCGACCACCGACGCGACCACGGCTTCGCCCCGCCAATCCGCATCGGCCTCCATGCCGCCGAGGCGAACAAGAGTGGCGGCGGCTACTCCGGCCGCGGGGTGCACGTCGCCGCGCGCATCGCGTCGCTCGCCGCGGCCGACGAGATCCTCATCAGCCAGGACGCGATCGAGGCAGCGAGTCGCGCGGTGACCCACGGGCCGCTGAGAACCGAGAAGCTCAAGGGCATCCGCGAGCCGGTTTCGGTCGCGGCTGTCGCCTAGGAAACGGCCGCTCGAGCGGTCAACCTCCCTGACGCGTCATCCGGCGCACGTCGAGGAGGCGGTCGAGGTCGGCGAAGATGAGGGTGCCGTTGTCGACGTGGCCACGCTCGAGGACAACGTCCCGGATGGACTTCCGCTCGGCGAGGGCCTGCTTGGCGATGCTCGCCGCTTCCTCGTAACCGAGGACCGGGTTCAGGGCCGTCGCCACCGAGGGTGAGCCCTCGGCGTATTCCCGGGCACGGTCCTCGTCCGCGGTGATGCCGCGGACGCATCGGTCCGCGAACAGGCGGGACGAGGACGAGCCAGCAGCCGGATGGACTCGAGCACGTTGCGGGCGATGACGGGCAGCATGATGTTCAGCTCGAAGTTGCCCTGGCTGCCGCCGAAGGCCACGGCCGCGTCGTTGCCGATGACCTGGGCGCAGACCATGGACAGCGCCTCGGCCACGACCGGGTTCACCTTGCCGGGCATGATGCTGCTCCCCGGCTGCAGGTCCGGGACGTGGATCTCGGCCAGGCCGGCGCGCGGGCCGGAGCCCATCCACCGGATGTCGGTCGCGATCTTGTACAGGCCGATGGCCACCGTCCGCAGCTGGCCGCTCAGCTCCACCAGCCCGTCCTGGGCGCCCTGTGCCTCGAAATGGTTGCGGGCCTCGGTCAGCGGCAGGCCGGTCGACTCGCGCAGCTGCCCGATGACCGCCGCCGCGAACCCCGCCGGGGCGTTGATCCCGGTTCCGACCGCGGTCCCGCCGAGCGCCAGCTCCCCGACCCGCGGCAGGGTGGCCTCCAGCCGCTCGATCCCGTACCGGACCTGCGCCGCGTAGCCGCCGAACTCCTGGCCCAGCGTCACCGGCGTGGCGTCCATCAGGTGAGTGCGCCCGGACTTCACGACATCGGCGAACTCGGCGGCCTTCGCCTCCAGCGCCTCCGCCAGCTCGGTCGAGCGCCGGGATGAGGTCGTTCACCACCCCATCGGTCGCGGCCAGGTGGATGGCGGACGGGATGACGTCGTTCGACGACTGCGACGCGTTGACGTGGTCGTTGGGATGGACCGGCTGGCCGAACTGCTCGGCGGCGAGGGTTGCGATGACCTCGTTGGCGTTCATGTTCGACGAGGTGCCGGACCCGGTCTGGAAGACGTCGATCGGGAACTGGTCGTCCCAGCCACCGGCCGCCACTTCCTCGGCGGCTGCCTGGATGGCGGCCGCCGCATCGGTCTCGATCACCCCCAGCTGCGCATTGACCGATGCCGCCGCGGCCTTGATCCGGCCCAGGGCATGGATGACCGCGGGGTCCATCCGCTGGCCGCTGATCGGGAAGTTCTCGACCGCCCGCTGGGTGGTGGCGCCCCACTTCGCGCTGGCCGGGACCGCGACCTCGCCCATGGAGTCGTGCTCCAGCCTGGTTGCCTCCTCCGTCATCGGTCTACATGGAGTGGAAGCCACGAAGCGGATGCTCGGCGGGATGAGGTAGGGGTTGGCGCCGCCGTTCAGGTCGGCGACGACCTCCTTGGCCTTGCCCACCAGCTCGCTGACGCCGATCCCGTCGTGGATCGGCTCGTAGGGCTCGAGGTGGTCGATCCCCTCGCTCAGCTTGTTCCGCGCCCCGCGCCGGTTCCGGCGGGAGAGGTGGAGGAATCCGGCCGCCAGCTTGATCAGGCCCTGGTAGAAGTCGCGCTCGTCGTCGGGCGCGGCACGCCACAGGGTTTCCCACTTCTCGTGGGCGTGCCAGTAGCGCGCCCCGTTGAACAGGGCCACGCCCTCGCGGAAGAGGCGGTCCGCCTCCGCCGGTTCGAGCGGTGCCGTGCGCCCGCGCGCCAGGTTCCGTCGGCGCTCTCGTCGGTTGCGGCCGCGCTCGGGTCAGCCATCACCCCCGATCGTACAGCGGGGACCTCGCGGCGGGTCAGTCGCGGGCGGCGGCGAGGCGCATCTCGCGCAGGACCTGCTCGATCGCGGTCCGGTAGCGGATCCCTGACGAGTGACGGACCAACCAGCGGAGGTAGTCCGGGTCGCGCCGGGCCAGGTCACGCAGCTTCCAGCCCTCGTATCGGCCGAAGTCGAGCGCGGATCCGGGACCGATCTGCCCGTTCGTGTCGGCGGGGGCGGCACCTGAAGCACCTGCCGCACCGGCCGCGCCGACCGGCGCCTCGTCCGGGTGCAGGCGGGAGCGAAGGTCGGCGGTTGGGGAGGGAGCGGCGGCCGCGGGACCGACCGGAGAGAACTTCCGCCCGACGTCGTACCGGCGCCGGAGCTCCGGCGTCCTCAGCAGGGCGTAGGCGCGGTTGATATCGGCCATGCGGGCCGGGCTGGGTGACTCCCCGTCAGGGTGATAGCGACGCGCCAGCGCACGGTAGGCGGCATCGAGCACGATCTCCTCGGCGAGGGGATCGATCTGCAGCGTGCTGTAGGCGTCGAACTCTGGCTCCATCCCCTGACCCGTGGGGGTTCCATCAGCGAACGCAACCTTGCAGGATTGCAAGGTTCCTGTCAGCCGGGCCGATCGGGTGGGGCGACCTCAGTACTTGTTGCGCTTCGCCGTGAGGGACTCCTCCGGATTCACGTCCGGGAGCATTCGCGCGATCTGGTACCGATAGCGAACGCCGGACGAATGGCGGTACAGCCACCGCAGGTAATCCGGGTCGTGGCGGAGGAGGTCCTTCAGGGTCCAGCCGGCGTAGCGGCCGAAGTCGACGGTCATGTACATCGGGTTGTCGGCCGCCGTCGGCCCGCCGGGGCCGTTGCTCGGCGGCGGCACGCGCCCGCCAAAAGCCTGCGCGGCCAGGCTCGGTGACTCCCCCACCCCACCGGGGCCCACGGGTCGGAGGTGGTGGAGGCGGTCATACCGCTTGCGCCGCTCCGCCGTCCGGACCAGCTCGTAGGCGCGGTTGATCTCTGCCATCCGGTTCGCATCCGGCATCTCGCCATCCGGGTGGAATCGGCGGGCGAGGGCGCGGAAGGCGGCCTCGAGGATGAAGTCCTCCGCGCGCGGATCGACCTGGAGAATGCGGTAGGCGTCGAGCAGATCGTCGGTCACGGGGGATGGATCGTAGTCCTATCGGCTGCCGGTTGCCACCTCACCAGACCGCACAAGAATCTCCCCCTGTCCATTCGCAAAGATCGATTCGAAGCCCGCCGCCAGAACCAGGTCCCGGGTCTCGGGTGGGAGTCCCTCGGGCTCCAATAGGACGTACGGAAACGCTTCCTGAAGCATCGGTTCGAGGTCGGTGAAGGGGTGGAGCCGACCACCCGCCGTGTGGCTGCTGACCTCGGTCTCGATCGAGACCATCGTCTCGATCATGCCCCCGAACACCCCCACCGGGGTCGCATCCCACTGCTGGAAGTTGAAGGCCACGTGGAGGACCGGCGTGGTCGACTCGAGCAGGCCGGCGGTCACCTCGTCCCGCAGCCGGCCAACCAGCTCCTGCTGCTCCGCGTTGATCACCGTCCTGGCGTCGGGGTAGCCCAGCCAGAACCCAGTTTGCGCAAAGCGCAGGTCGATCGAGAGCGTCTCGCTCATCCGATGCTCGCCCAGGTGGAAGGCGTCGATGGGGGTGGCGCGCAACGGGAGCGCCGCCAGGATGAGGAACAGACCGATGGCCACGACCCGGGTCCACTCCACCAGGTCCGGCCGCATCCACACCGCCCGGAGCGCGTAGGCCGCCATGACGGCGAGGAACACCGGCACCCAGTAGTGGAGCGTCTTCGTGACCTCGAAGTCGATGCCCTCGATCCCCAGCGCCTGCCACGGAACGGCGGCCGCGGCCAGAACCGCCAGCAGACCGATGCCGAAGGCCAGCACCGGCACGGCGGCGAATGTCCGCCGACCGGCCACGGCCCCGGCCACGAGGACGGTCAGGACCAGCACCGGGTAGTCGAGGAAGAAGCCGGAGAAGGTGCTCATCCACCGATCGGCGGACGGCAGCGCGGCGACGACCACGAGCACGACGGCAGCGATCGCTGCCCACCGGATGCCGAAGGCGAACCACCGACGCCCGGCGTCCCATCGGTCGAAGAGCCACACCGCGCCGATCGCCGGCGGCACCACGACCAGGCCGAGCGCTGATGGAAGGCCCAGCCCGACCATGGTCGCCGCCTGCGGCAGGGCGAGGATCGCGCCACCGATCAGGGCCGGAACGCCGAGGCGGGCATGCCGATCCGGCTGGACGGCAACCATGCCACCGACCACGGCCGCGGTCATGAGCCCGATCAGCGGATGGAAGAAGAGGGTCGCGCCCAGCGCCACGGCCAGGGTGAGCGGCTTGGCCCGCTCGTCGCCCTCGAGCAGCTCGACCAGGCAGAACGCGGTCAGCGCCAGGACGATGACCGTGGCCCGCGCGTCGGCCATCCGGGCGAACGACTCGGTCAGCACGAAGGCGATGAGCATCCACCAGCCCACTCCGACGCCGTGGATCGTGGACGCGAGGCGGGCCATCCCTGCCCCCACCAGGACCGCCGCCGGCAGGATGACGGCCGACACGGCCAGTCCCGCCGGCTGCCCGCTCAGGACGGTGACCGTTCCCAGCAGCCCGGTATAGCCAAGGAACATCCGCGATGGTCCGTAGATGGGCGACGGGGCGGTGGTCAGGACGTCGAACGCGCCGAACGTGGCGAGATGCTGGGCCGGCGCCACGTGATTGGGCAGGACGTCGATGAACGGCACCACCGGCGACGCGAGCTGCAGGATCACCGCGCCCGACCACGCCAAGACGACCAGCGCCCCGGCCACCGTCGCCCGCCCGACCTTCAGCCTCGTCGGCTCGGCGAACCACGGCCGGACGAACCAGCCCAGACCGATGACGACGCCGTTCACCACCACCAGCGCCGGCGCCACGAACCAGCCGAGGCTGCCCAATAGCATCAGGCAGACCAGGCCGATGACCACGGCCCCAACCAGGCCGCCGAGTAACGCGTCGATAACCGAGCGGTACGGACGCCCCCTCAACGCTCGCACGACGACGGCTCCCGCGACGATCTGAACTGCCGTGGCGAACAGGACCGCCAGCGTCGCCGGAAGCGTGACCGGAAGCTGGCTCACCACGCCCTCGAGCGCCCCGGTCCAGCTCGACTCGAGTTGCGTCCCATTCAGCATCCAGATGCCGACCAGGATGGCCGCGATCCCCAGCGCGCTGACGCCCTCGAGCCATCGAGTCATCACGGCTGCGTACGGTACAGGCAGTGGTGGGCGGACTAGCCCCGAGCGCGGAGTCCCTTGATGAGCACGTCCACCAATGCATCGACCTCGTCGGCCGCCGGGGCGGTGCCGGTGACGAGCAGTCGGTTCAGGATCGGGCCGACGATCTGGTCGAACACCGTCTCCGGATCGACATCGGTCCGGAATCCGGTCGCCGAGGCCAGCTCGCGATACTCGTTTACGAGCACGCGGCGATTCGGGGCGAGGATGTCGTAACTGAGGGCGGTCGGGGAGTTCCGCGGCTGGAGCAGACCTTCGATCAGGGGGGGCAGCAGCCGCTGGAGCTGCCGCGACGAGAAGATGGCGCGCGCCTGCTCGGCAGTTCGGCGGATGTCCCGCTCGAGGTCTCCGCTGGCCAGGATTGGCTCGCGACCGATGGCGGCACGGATGGCCGCCGTGATGAGGCGATCCCGGCTTGGGTAGCGGAGGTAGATCGAGGCCCGCGCGACGCCCGCTCGGCGGGCCACGGCATTGACGGTGGTACCTGCGACGCCGCGCTCTCGGAGGATCGCGACGGTCGCGCGGAGAACCCGCTTGTCGACGGTCGGATCGCGCGGACGCCCCCTGGCTGCGACAGCAGTCGGCATGCGGCTATTCTACCCGGTTCATATACTAGACAGACAGTATAGGAATGTGACATACTACACCTAACGACACCTCACGCATTCGCGGCTGAAACCGCGAGAAGGGCACCTGCACCATGATTTCCTCCATCACCAACCGCCCGAGTGGCCTGGTCACCTCGGCTCCCCGCCGTGGAGTGGCGATCCTCCCCAAGGGAGCGAAGGTCCGATGGATTGGGACGAGGTGGGCCCACGCGTACCCGAGGACCAACGACAACATCGGCTCACTGTCCCTGTGCGGCCGGGAGGAGCTGGTCCTGGGCCTCCGTGTTTCCGTGGATAGCCGCGATCCGAAGTGCCCCCAGTGCGACTGGCTGCGGAACGAGCGGGAGTGACCCCCTCCCCACCGCGCGAGGGTTGATCGTCGCTCGGGTTCTCCATTCGGCGTTCACAATTCACCCATAACTCGGGCTCAGGCTGCCTCTCGAGTGGACCGTAGACATCGGTCCGAACACATGAGGAGTCTCAATCAATGTCCGGGTTCCTTCGCTTCCTGGCCTTCCTGCTGGCCGTCGGCCTGCTGGCCGCGGTCGGGGTCGGCATCTACAACGCCGGGGTCTCGGCTGGGATGGGGACCGATGCCGGTCTGCCGCCGTACGTCGGACAGCCGTGGGACATGGGATGGGTCGGCGGGATCTTCGGGTTCATCTTCGGCCTGTTCTTCCTGTTCCTGTTCTTCGGCCTGATCTTCGGCCTGTTCCGCGCCGCCTTCGGCTGGGGCCACGGGGGCCGGCATCACGGCTGGGGTGACTACCGCTACAGCCGGTATGGCTCGGATCACCGCCGTGGCCGCCGTGACTACTTCGAGGAGTGGCATCGCGAGCTCCATGGCGAGGTGCCGGACGCGCCCGATGCCCCAGAAGCACCACCGGGCAACGCTCCGGGCAAGCCAGCCCCGGACAAGGCGTAGACCTCCACGGACCGATGCGGGCGAGCGGCGGACGCCGCTCGCCCGACTACCATGCCGGACATGGCGCGGGTCCTCGTCGTCGACGACGAGCCCAGAATCGTCCAGCTCGTCCGCGACTACCTGGAGCGGGCGGGTTTCGCGGTTTCCACCGCGCGGACCGGGCCCGAGGCGCTCATGCGCGCCCACCAGGATCGGCCCGACCTCATCGTCCTCGACCTCGGCCTGCCGGAGCTCGACGGGCTGGAAGTGACCCGCCGACTCCGTCGCGATTCCGGTGTCCCGATCATCATGCTCACCGCCCGCGACGACGAGACGGACAAGGTGGTCGGCCTGGAGCTGGGGGCGGACGACTACGTCACCAAGCCCTTCAGCCCGCGCGAGCTGACCGCGCGAGTCCGCGCCGTCATCCGCCGTCAGGCCGGCGACCTGGAGGCCGACGTGGTTCGCGCCGGGGACCTGGTCCTCGACATGCCTCGGCTGCGTGCGGAGGTTGACGGACGGACGGTGGCGTTGACCGCGACCGAGTTCCGGCTTCTCGCCACCCTCGCCCGACAGCCGGGCCGTGTCTTCACCCGGTCCCAGCTCCTGGACGCCGTCCAGGGCGATGCCCTCGAGTCCTACGAGCGGGCCATCGACGCCCACGTGAAGAACATCCGTCGCAAGCTCGAGCCGGATCCGCGGTCCCCGCGCTACCTGCTCACGGTGTACGGGGTCGGCTACCGGCTGGCCGATGTCTGACTGGGGACACAACCGGCACCGCCGCCATGGCTATGGACGCCACCGACCTCCGTGGTGGCCGGAGGACGAGGCCTGGCCGCCGCCGGACACGGAGCGCTCGTCGGAGGTGCGCGGCCACTTCATGTGGCGCGTCGGCTGCGGCTTCTTCTTCTTCGTCATCCTGGTGGTGGCGTTCTTCGCGCTGCTGTCCTGGGTGATCGGGGCCGTCACCAGCGGGGACCCGCCGTGGGTGGCGGTCGTCCTCCTCGGGATCTTCGTTCTGTTCCTGCTATCCGGTATCGCGCGGGCGGTGCGTCGCGCGGCGGTTCCCGTCGGCGACCTCATCGAGGCGTCCGGCCGAGTCGAAGCCGGTGACTTCAGCACACGCGTGCCGGAGCGCGGGCCCTCGCGAGGTCCGCCACCTCGCCCGCGCCTTCAACTCGATGAGCGCCCGGCTCGAGGAGATCGAGCAGCAACGTCAGTCGACCCTCGCCGACGTCTCGCATGAGCTGCGCACTCCGCTCACCGTGATCCAGGGCAACGTCGAAGCGCTGATCGACGGCGTCTATCCCGGCCGATCGCGAGCACCTCGAGCCCATCCTCGAGGAGGCGCGCGTCATGGAGCGGCTGATCGAAGACCTCCGCACGCTCACCCTGGCGGAGGCCGGCCGCCTTGTCCTCCATCGCGAGCCCACCGACCTGGGCACGCTGCTCCCCGATGTCGCCGCGGGGTACCGCGGTCAGGCCGATGCCGCCGGCATCCAGCTCATCGTCTCGGTGGCCGAGGCCGTCCCGGTGATGGACGTCGATCCAGCGCGGATCCGCGAAGTGGTCTCGAACCTGCTCGCCAATGCCCTCCGTCACACGCCGTCCGGCGGCAGCGTGGACCTGGCCGCTCGAGTGGCCGGAGGGGTGGTCGAGGTCACCGTCCGCGACACCGGGAGCGGCATGACTCCCGAAGAACTGGACCACATCTTCGACCGGTTCTACCGATCGCCCGACTCCCCGGGGAGCGGCCTCGGCCTCCCCATCGCCCGTGACCTGGTCGAGGCCCACGGCGGCACCCTGACCGCCACCTCCGAACCGGGCCGCGGCACCACCCTCCGCTTCACGCTGCCACTCAGCGCCGGCTGAGTTCGGAGGGCGGACGATCTGGGGACGCGGACCCCACGTGGGGTCCGGGCGTCAGCCGATGCGGATCATCTTCTTGTTCACGAACTCGTCGGCGCCGAAGCGGCCGAGCTCGCGGCCCGAGCCTGAGCGCTTGATGCCGCCGAACGGCAGCTCGACGCCGTCGGCGAGCACGACGTTCACGAACACCATGCCGGCCTCGATGCCGTCGGCGACGCGGAGCGCCTGCTCCTGGTCGGTGGTGTAGACGTACGAGCCCAAGCCGAACGGGGTGTCGTTCGCGATGCGCACGGCGTCGGCCTCGTCCTTTGCGCGGTACACCTGCGCGACCGGGCCGAAGAACTCCTCCTTCGAGGCGGGGTTCTCGGGGGTGACATCCGTCAGCACGGTCGTCTGGAAGAACGCGCCGTCGCGGGTGCCGCCGTGCACGAGCGTCGCGCCGTGCTCGATCGCGCGCTTGACCTGCTCGTCGAGGCCCTCGGCGGCCTTCAGCGAGGACAGCGGGCCGAGCGCCGCCTCGGCCGACGTCGGGTCGGTCGCCTCGATCGCGGCGATCTTCGCGGTGAACTTCTCGAGGAACGGCTCGTACAGGTCGTCGGCGACGATGAAGCGCTTGGCGGCGTTGCAGGACTGGCCGCTGTTGTCGAGGCGGGCGTCGACCGCGTTCTGCACCGTGGCGTCGAGGTCGTCGGTCGAGAGCAGGATGAAGGGGTCCGAGCCGCCGAGCTCGAGCACGACCTTCTTCAGGTGGCGACCGGCGATCTCGGCGACCGCGGCGCCGGCGCGCTCGGAGCCGGTGAGCGAGACGCCCTGCACCCGCGGGTCGGCGATGACCCGCTCAAGCTGGTCGTGCGAGGCGTAGATGTTCACGTAGGCGCCGGCCGGGAAGCCCGCGTCGAGGAAGATCTGCTGCATCGCGGCGGCGGACTCGGGGCACTGCGCGGCGTGCTTGAGCAGGACCGTGTTGCCGATGATGAGGTTCGGGCCGGCGAAGCGGGCGACCTGGTAGTACGGGAAGTTCCACGGCATGACGCCGAGCAGCACCCCGAGTGACGAGCGGCGGATGACCGCCGAGCCATCGCCCGCGAGGAGCTGGATCGGCTCGTCCTTCAGGAAGTCCGCCGAGCAGTGGTCGGCGTAGTACTCGTAGATTGCCGCGGCGAAGTCGACCTCGCCGAGCGCCTGCGCGATCGGCTTGCCCATCTCCCGCACGATGAGCTCCGCCAGCTCCTGGCGGCGCTCCGTGTGCAGTTCGCTGACGCGGCGGATGAGGGCCGCGCGCTCCTCGAACGTGGTCGACTTCGACCAGGTGCGGTGCGCTTCGTCGGCTGCGGCGATCGCGGCCTCGAGCTCGGCGTCGGTGATGGTGTCGTAGGTCTTGACCGTCTCGCCCGTGGCGGGGTTGGTCACGGCATAGCTCATCGTGTGGGTCTCCTTGTCAGTGCGCCGGGCCAGAGCCGGTCTGCCGCGGTGCATTCGCCGTCGGACAACGATATGCAGCGGATCGGCGACGCTGCTCGCATCTCGGTCGCGATCGGGCGGGTCTGATCTCGGTCGGCCAGGGCGTCGCCTCGAACATCTCGACCTCGACGATCCGGTCTAGCTCAAAACCAGCGCGTTCGTTGGCAACTTCCACGGCGCGGGCGTCTGCGGCCTCGAAGACCGAAAGGCACGTCTCTTCGCCGGCCACCAGGAGCGTGATCAGGTGGCGGGCCGAGTCGTCTGCCGTTTCGGCCAGGCGCTGCGCGGCCGATTCCACCGAGCTGGAGCTGATCGACGGGATGTACCGCTCGACCAGGAAGAAGCGCCGCTTTGGGTTGGCCACCCCTGCACCGTAGGTGGCAGGTCCATCGGTCGCATCCGTGGAACCACGGAACTTTGAAGGCCACGCGGACTACGGGGCGGTCGCGCCTCCGGAAGCGGCCAGGGCCGCGGCCAGCTGGCCGCGAGATTGGATATCGAGCTTCCGATACGCGGCCGACAGCTGGCTCTCGACGGTCCGGACGGACACAACCAGCTCCGCCGCGATCTCCCGGTTCGAGCGACCCGCGGACGCCAGCTCGGCGACTGCCAGCTCAGAGGCCGTGAGGGTCGACCCCGCGGGGCTGCGCGCCCCCGAGCCGCCCCAGCTCCTGGGCGGCTCGTGCTGTCCAAGCCGCCGCGCCGAGCGCCTGAAAGATCTCGAGGGCGGCCCCGATGTCCTCGCGGGCCTTCCGGCGCTGCCCCGCCCGCCGATGGACCTGGCCACGAGCGAGCACGTGTTCGGGCCCGTTCGAAGGGCATCCCCAGCGTGGCGCGAAAGAGCTCCTCGGCGCGGTCGAGGTGCAAGAGGTCGCGTCGTCGAGCTCTCCCCGCCCGGCAGCCACCAGGCCGCGGCCTCGCGCGGCCATGGCAAGGATCCACGGCAGCGGGCACGCGTTTCGCCGGCTCCTCGAGGCGGTCGTGCAGCACCTGTTCGGCGAGGTCGATCTCTCCCGACAGCACCGCCGCCTCGACCAGGTCGCCAAGGAACCCGAACTGGGACGGGAGCGCGACCTCGATCGCATCGGCGTGCTCCAGTGCGCGGGTCAGGTACCGCGAGGGCCGCGACGTGGTCGGAAGCGGAGAGCTCGACGAACCCCAGCAGGGCGCAGAAGATCGTGCGCCTCCCAGAGGTCGCCGGTGGCCTCCTGCCTGGTCAGGGCCTCCATCCCCATCGCGCGGGCCGTCTCGAGGTCCCCGGACCAGGCGGCGACATGCGCGTCAATCGTCAGGGATCGCTCGCGCCAGGCCTCTTCGCCCTGCTCCACCAGGTCGTGGCACTCCCGGGCGTACCGCCGGGCGGCCTCCCAGTCGCCGGTCATCAGCAGCAGCGCCGGTCAGCGACTGGATGATCGGCGGAAGAAGGCCCACCTGCCCCAGATCGGTGAGCCGTCGGTACTCCGCCTGGTCCAGCGCAATCGCGTCGTCGAGTCGGCCGAGGTGGTACGAGCACCGGTGGGCGACCTCCTGGGCCCGCCGGGACACGAACGAGTCGCCGGAGCCGCTGCGCAGCCCGATGCCGCGATCGATGTCGTCCACGGCAACCTTCTCGCAGGCAAGCAGCCAATGAAACGCCCGATCGAGCAGGGCGCAGGCCAGATGGTCCTGCGCCGGCTCGAGGCCGGGTCGTTCGAGGATGTCCACCGCCGCCAGCGCGCTCCGCTGCGCCGCCCCGGGATCCATGTCTGCCATGCCGGCAATGTGCGAGTGCACCAACGCCTCGAGCAGAGGATCCCCGTCGGTGTGATCCAGGGCCGAAACGAGGAGCACGAGGGCTTCGTTCGGGTCCTCGAGGTAGACGACCTCACCCAGCGCCAGGAGCGCCTCCGCCCGCCGACGCCCGTGGGGGACGGTATCCAGCACCGCCCGGAGACTGGTCGCTGCTCGGTCGTAGTCCCCCGCCGCGACGGCCGCGTCCGCGGCCCCGATCAGCGCGATGCTCCGCTGCTCAACCCCCACCGCATGCTGAGCCGAGCGCTCCAGCAGGTCGGCGGCGATGGCCGGTGCGCCGCGGGCGAAGGCGGTTCTGCCCGCGGCGGCGAGTGCCTCGGCCACGCCCGCGTCCTGCCCGTCGACCATGGCCGCCAGGTGAATGGCTCGTTCGACCGGATCCTCGGCGATCTCCGCCAGTGCCGCCCGCAGCGCACGCCGCTCGCCGGGCGGCGCATCGGCGTAGGCGGTCGAGGTGAACAAGGGGTGGGCCGCCCGCAGGCGCGGTCCGTCGGCGACCAGGACACCCTTCTCACACGCCTCGTCGACTGCCGCCGCCGCCACCGTCGCCGATGATCCGCTCGACGAGGGCCACGCTCGGCGCGGGCGACATCGCCACGATCACCACGCTCCGCCGGGCGTCCCGGCTCAACGCCGCGAGGTGATCGCGGACGACCGGCTCCAGCCTGCGGTGGGACCGGGAAGGGCTCCCCCAGCGCCGGCTCCATCGCTCGAGCCTGGAGCGATCGGCTGATTCCCGAGGCCCAGGAACGGGTTGCCAGAGCAGGCCTCGTGAAGGCGAACCAGCAGCGGTCGGGGATGGGCCACGCCCAGCCGCTCGTGGACGAGCCGGCCCAGCGCTCCCACGGACAGTGGACCCGACGTCCATCCGCTCGGGTCGTTCGACCGCCGTGGAAACGAGATCGGTTCGGCCGGTCTCCGCGGTCTCGCCCGGACCGGTTCGGCGAGCGAGGACGAACCCGACCGGCTCGGCCCGGAGGCGGCGGGCGGCGAAGGCGAGGGCCTGCTGCGCTCGCCGCATCGGTCCATTGCACGTCATCGATGGCCACAACCACCGGGCCCTCCGCGGAAAGGATGCGCAGGACGTCGGCGACGGCCAGTCCGACCAGGCTCGGCTCGGGCCGATGCGAGGTCCGGGCTGACACGACCGATGGCGGTCTCCAGCGCCCGCCGCCGGGGTCGGGCAGGCGGTCCAGCAAGCGGGACGGACCATCGGTTCGTCGAAGAGTGCCGGTCAGCGCGGCGAAGGCCAGCTCGTGCTCGGCGTTGCTTGCCCGCCAGGCCAGCATGCGATCCCCTCGATCGGTCAGCTCGGTCCACCGCGTACGACCACAGCGTGCTCTTGCCGATGCCGGCCTCGCCGTTGATGAGCAGGGACGCCGGACGGTCCTCGCCAAGCCAGGCATCGATCGCTGTGCGTTCGGCCTCTCGGCCGACCACGAGCACCGCGGTGAGGGGCTGCGCCTCCACCCGGCGATGGTAGCGGAGGCTCCGGCCTGGGGCGCCAATCGGTCCTTCCGGGTCGAGCAGCCTCTCGCGAGGCTGGCTCAACTCATGTCAGCAGGGAGTGATGTCGTCGTCCAGGTGGAAGGTCATGGTGCCCGCGATATGGAGCACCGAGCCGTCGGTACCGGTGAGATCGTTGTCCAGCGTGAAGCTGCACACGTACCCGATGTTCACCGTGTCGAGCGTTACCTGCGCGCCGGTTCCCTGGTACGGAACCGCCGGCAATTCAGCCGCGGCGCTATCGAATCGAATGCTGCCATCGGTCTTCACGGTGATGTGGCCGAACGTCCCCTGGTCCGAATTCAGTGTGATCCCGCCGATGTCACCGACATCCATGGCATTGCCCGCTTGCCACGTCCATGTCGCGTCGTAGACGCCGGACGTGGTGAGGCTGCCATCGACGCGGTCCTCACCGGATCCGGGCTGACCTCCGTCTGGGGCCGCCGATCCCGCCGCGCTGGGGGCTCCGCCATCGCCGCCGGCCGGGCTGCTGCCGGCCGGACTGCTGGAGGGTGTACATGCCGCGACAGCCAGCGCAAGGCACGCCGCCAGCAGTGGCACGGTGCGTCCTCGCGAGGAACGGTGAGTGGGATGGTCCACGGTGATCTCCTTGCTGATCCAGGCAACGAGACCGTATGGCCGCGGCAGTCGCCTCCGCATCCGTGGAACCACGCAACTTTGATCCAAGCGCGACAGCCGCTATCGGACGGGGCGAAAGCCCCCATCGGCCACGCGGGCCATCACGAACAGCAGGTCGGCGAGGCGGTTCAGGTACTTGACCGACCTCCGAGTCGGGGAGGTCACCGGCCTCGGCCAGGGCCACCGCCCGTCGTTCGGCCCGACGGGTGATCGAACGGGCGAGATCGAGGGCCGCGCCGGGTTCGGTTTCGCCGGGGACGATGAACTCGGCCGGCATCGGGTTGGACTCCGTCCAGGCGTCGATCTCGGTCTCGAGGGCGGTGACCATGTCCGCCGTCACCCGGCTCACGCCATCGGTCAGGCGCGCGCGCCGGACGTTGTGGGTCGCGATCTCGGCCCCGACCACGAACAGCTCGCGCTGGATGCGGATGATCAGCTCGCTCAGGCGAGCCTCCTTCCGGTCGGTGATGGCTCCCAGTGCGGCTCGCGCGATGCCCAGCGCGGCTACCGCCTCGTCGACCGAGCCGGCCGCCTCGATTCGGAGGCTGTCCTTCCCGACGCGGGCGCCGCCGAACAGCAGCCCGGTATCGCCGGCGTCGCCCTTGCGGGTGTAGATCTTCATGCCGGGCTGATGCTATCCACTGCTCGGAGGATCCGGAGGGCCCGCAGGGTGTTCCATCGACTCTCGCCGCCCGGCTTCTCCATCTCGACCAGAAGCGTGCCCGGGATCCGCGACTGGAGCGGCCAGCGACCGTTCGGACGTCGCGCATCCTGCAGAAGCGCGATGGCGTCCGAGGCCCGCTCGTCGCTCAGGACGGCGGGCGTGAGGCGGAGATAGTCCAGTCCGCGCACGACGTTGTAGTGCCAGTGCCACGGATAGGTGAGCTGGACGAACCGATGGTCGGCCACCTCGCCGGTGGTGTGGGAGCGGAACAGCCGATGGGCGAGGAGGAATTCGATCGCTCCGGCTTCGGCGTCACGAAAGGCCCTGCTTGGCGACGACTCCGTGGTCGTGTGCGATCCGCAGGTTCTCGAGGATGTTGAGCGTGGTGTGGAACGAGCTGTGCGTCGTCGACGGGCGGTTCCGGATGTGGCAGTTCCACCCGCCGTCACCCAGCTGGACGCTGATGACCGTTTCCGCCAACGGACGAAGACGAGGGTCGCCGGCGAGGTAGGTCGAGCCCAGGCCGAGCCAGAAGCCCAGGTGGCACAGGTCCATCCGCTTCAGCAGCACATTGCGGTCGACCTCGTGACCCGGCGGCATGAGCCGGTCCATCAACCCGTCTCGCGGAGCCCACGGCGCCGGACGGTCATCCTGGGAGTCCGAGCGCCATGAGCAGCAGCGGCGTCCACGGCGACGTCCGTCCAACGGCCTTTCGGCCAGCTGCCGTCGGCCGCTTGGATGGCGAGGATCTTGGCCACCCAACCCCTATCGACCGTGCGCCGCTGCTCGGCCTGCCAGACCTCCGCGGGCTCGTCCAGGAGATCGCGCATGACCTGCCAGCGAATAGCAGGATCGCCTTCGAGCAGCCAAGCCACAACGGGAACATCGGCCGCCTTGGTCATCGCCGACCGATGCTAGCGCCGCCTCAAGCCGGTCGGTTCGACGTTGTCGCAAGCATTCGTGGCAACGTGGTAGTCCGCTTGGCAAACACGCTTACCGCGTTACCACGAACCGGTGCAACGCGCAGAGACAGCTAGTCCCGGCCATCGATGCGGACCGATCCCGGGGCAGGTCCTGCCGGCCGCGACAGCGCTGAAGGGCCTAGAAGAGGCCGGGCGGGGGCTCCCAGCGATCGGCGAGCAGGGTGACCTTGACCGGGGGACCAACCACGTCCTCGGTCTTGGTCTTGATCTCCTGGATGAGGTCGCCGGCCCACGGGCAGAACGGCGTGGTCAGGACCATCTTGATCTCGGTCGGCGAGCCATCGGTCCCGATCTCGACGTTCTTGATCAGGTCGAGGTCGACGATGCTCATCCCGATCTCCGGATCGTGGATGTCATAGAGCGCGGTCATCACCTCGTCCACCTTGGCGAGGTTGGCATCGATCGTCATACCCGACCAGAGTAGCAGGGATTCCCGCCGGACCGATCAGATGAGGCTGGTGTCGAACTTCGGGTGGGGCAGGAGAACCTCGGGACGGACCCGGGTGAAGGCCTCGTAGATCGGTTCGCCGCCCTCGATGGCGGTCGCGAAGCTCGGCGATCGCGTCCGCGGTGTCGGCCTGCGAGGCGTGGCTCTCGAGCGCGGCCAGGCGCCGCTCCGCCACGTCGGTGATCTCGATCCGGTGGGTCGCGCCCTGCTCCTCCGGGGAGAGGTCGTATCGGTTCGGCCCGGGCCCGTATCCAGGGGCGATGACGTACGTCGAGGTTGGCGCGACGCCGGAGCGGGCCAGCCGCTCCACCGCCCAGCGGGCGGCGCTGCCCACCGCAGCGTGATCCGGGTCATGGGTGACGCCGTGCGCGCCGAACGTGACCAGCACCTCGGGCCGTCGGTTCCCGAGCCAGGCGAAGATCTCCTCGATCAGCCGCTCCGGGGGCTCGGACGCGACCGCACCGTCGGGATACCCCTCCAGCAGGGTGACCTCGTTGAGACCGATGACCTCCGCCGCGCGGACCATCTCCGACTCGCGAACCGCGGCCAGGTCGGCATCCGGCGTCCGCTCCTCGTTCCCGGCCTCGCCCCGGGTCACGACCAGCAGCCGCGTGGTGTGCCCCGCGTCATGGGCGAGCGCCAGCGAGCCCGCACAGGTGAAGGCCTCGTCGGCGGGGTGGGCCAGGATGACGGCCACTCCCCCGGTTCGGTCGTAGGTCACGCGTCCTCCGGATCATCGGCCAGGCGCCGCCAGCCCTGGCGCTCGACCGCGGTGCGCATCGTACGCAGGACGGCGACCTTGGCGCTGGCGACCTCGGTGATGAATCGGGCGCTCCCCTCGGCGTCCAGTGGGGATCCGGGCGGGGCGGAGTCGCGTCCCACGTTCAGCCAGGCCAGGTGATATCGGTCCATCCGTCCCCAGACCGATTCCAGCAGCCGATCCGACTCGAGCAGCCACGCCCGGAAGCCCTCCCAGTCGGGGGAGGTCGCCAGCCGGTCGCCCTCCGCGATGAGCGCGTCGGTGGCCTCCAGGAAGGCGCTCTTGGTCATCACCGGCTCGGTCTGCATCGGCTCGAGTATGGCGCGAGAGGGTTTCCGCGGCCGTTCGTACTATTGCCGCTTACCCCCACCCTCCAGAGACTGCGGTGACCAGACGCACCGGCGAAATATGCTCCGATCCGATTTGACCGCAGCGATCGCGCGGGCGGTGGGCACCGGGTTGGCCCTGGCGCTCCCCGTGGCCGCGGTCGCCGCGCTGCGCCTCTTTCCCCCGCTCGAGATGAATCCGGCCGATGCCAGCGGCTGGCTCGCGCCCGCCGCGCTCGGATTGGTGGCGCTCATCTCCGCGATTTCGGTCATTCCCCTGCTCGGGGCGCTGGTCACCACCGGCCGGCTGTCGGCCGGGGCCGCCGGGCTCAGCGCGACCGCGCTCACCGCAGGCACCGCGGCGCTCGCGCTGGCAGGTCCCGGACGGGGCTCCCACGCTCCCGAACAGCGGGCTTGGCCCTGACCCTGATCATCGTGGCGGGCGGACTCGCCGTGGCTGCCTGGGCCAGGCAGCGGGTGGTGATCGCTGAGCGGGCACGCTGGCTGAGCGTGATCCTCGCGCTCGTCCTTGCCGAGTCGGCGCTGGCCGCCGCCCTGCTGGCGCCCGGCTCACCGCTTGACGACATGACGTCCATCCTCTTCCTTGGTCGGCGCGGTGGTGGCCCTGGCGGCGGCGGGCAAATGGTTCCGTCGCCGCAGACCGGTCGCCGCGCTGGCCCCGGTGACCCTGGCGGTGGCCGCGGTCCTGCTGGCCTGGGCTCGTCCCGGGACCGTCGAGGCCATCGTGGCCCTCAGCCCGCTCCTCGTGACGCCGCCGCTCCTCGTGGCGGGGCTCGCTCCGCCGGCGAGCGTGTCCCGGTCCACCGCGATTCCGGGCCATGGCCGCGGAAGCCGCCACGGCGGAGATCGCGGGCGGGATGGACGCGGCGGACCGGGCCTCCAGCGCCTACGCCGCAGCCGGTCGACGATGCGGAGCGTGACCGCCTCGGCCGCGAGCTGCGGGCCGCCCTGGCGGAGCTCACCGATGCCCGCCACACCATCGCCCTCCAGCGAGCGGAGCTGGAGCGGGCTGCGGACACTGACGCCCTGACCGGGGTAGCCAGCCGCACGGCGATCATGGACCGCCTCCGCGACGAGGTGGCCGAGGCACGTCGTTACCCGCACGCGGTGTCCATCGTCCTGGTCGACATCGACGGCATGGGCGAGCTCAACGCCCACTACGGCACGGCCGTCGGCGACGTCGTCCTCCGCGAGCTCGCGCTGCGCATCCGGGTTCGCGTCCGCGAGGCGGACGCCATCGGTCGCCTGGCCGGCGACGCCTTCCTGGCCATCCTCCCCCATACCGATGAGAAGGGAGCCACCGTGTTTGCGGAGGCGATCCGCGACCGCGCGACGCAGCGACCGATCTCCACCGGGCGGGGCGAGGTCTCGGTCACCGTCTCGATCGGGGTGACCACCATGCGCTCACGCCAGGAGACCACCGCCGACACCCTCCTGTCGTGGGCCGACGAGGCGGTCGCTTCGGCCCGCGCCGGCGGCGGCAACGTCATCGCCTACGACCGTCTCCACGGCCTCGCCCGCCTCGACGAACGCCGCCCGGAGGGCGGTCGCGGGGCCGATGCCGAGCGCGAGGAGCAGCGCTAGCCAGACCACAAGATAGCGGTCTGAAGTTATCCACCACCACTACAGGTTGTGGATAACGGCCCCAATTCGCATCGGTCCGGTGCTAGACTCGGCGCCTTACTTCTGCTGCTGCGACTGCTGCCAGGACTGCTGCCAAAACCATGCCGCCGACCTCGCCGAACCTGTCTGCCAAGCTGATCTTCCCGACCGCGGAGATCGTGGAGGAGTACTACCTCCCGATCATCTACACCGCCTGCCGGACGTGCTACTCCGAGCTGCTGCCGGACGTCATCTGGGACAAGGCCGTTTCCCGCTCCGTGGCCGACGAGAAGCAGCAGGCGCTCGTCCGCAAGGTCATGGAGTCGGGCCATGGCTCGACCATCGAGCACGTGAACTTCACGTTCGCGATCAGCGGCGTGACCCGGACCCTGTCCCACCAGCTGGTCCGCCATCGGGCGGGGACGGCCTTCGACCAGCAGTCCCAGCGCTACGTCTCGTTCAAGGCCCGCGACAACTACACCATCCCCGACTCGATCACCAAGGGCGACCTGCCCGACGACCTGGCCGGTCGATTCCAGCGGGCGATCGACGAGAACCTCGACCTCTACGGCCAGCTCCTCCAGGCCGAGGTTCCGGCCGAGGACGCGCGGTTCATCTTCCCCAACGCCATGCAGACCAACCTGATCATGACCGTGAACCTGCGCCAGCTCATCCACATGAGCGGGCTGCGGCTGTGCACCATGGCCCAGTGGGAGATCCGCCAGCTGTTCAAGCAGATCCGGCACGAGATCTTCCGCGTCTCGCCCTTCTTCGGCTCGTTCCTCGCCCCCAAGTGCGTGCCGCTCGGCTACTGCGACGAGATGGGCAACCGCGACGAGCACTGCCGCATCCGGCCCCACCGCGACACGGTCATGGCCGTGTGGGAAGCCTATCGGGGCGGCGACCTGGCGGAGACCGATGGGCCGGTCGTCCCCGAGACCTCGCCCTTCCGGCCGCGACCGAAGCGGACCGACAAGGTCCCGGTCGCGATGGACGCGCCCGAGGCCGCCGTCGGCCAGGCTGCGCAGGCCGACCGCTACTGAGGTCGATGCCCGGTCAGTAGCCGGGTCCGGAGCCTCCGCTGTTGCAGGCCGCGAGGAGCATCAGCCCGGCCAGCATCACGATCGGGAACAGGCGGGTCTTGATCACGTTCAATCGGCTCATCTCGCCATCCTAGTTCGGCTCCTTGCGGCCGGCGAGCAGGCGCTTGACCGATTCGGCTCCGCGGCGGACGCGCGTCTCGGGACGCTTCGCTTCGGCCACCCAGTCGGCATACGCCTTCTGGTGGCTGTACGCGAGCTTGCCGTACCTGGCCTTTGCGCCGGCGTCCGCAGGCCAGCGACGCCGCCAGCTCCGGCGGCGGCTTCACCACCCGCGGCTCGGTATCGAGCTCGAACCTGATGCGGACCCGGTCGCCGCGGTCGATCCCGATCGCCGCCCGGTTGGCGCGGTTGACCACGACGTAGTACTCGGTCCCGTAGCGAGCGGGCGTGGTCCGGAACGTGAAGCCGCGGATCGTGACCCGGACCGGCGGCCGGTGACGGCCGAATTCGGCCTGGAAGTCGATCGGGACGATGAAGTAGTACTCCCCACCCTCGCCGGTGAGGGTCGCGGTCGTGGTCACGGGGCGTGCCGACATCGGTCCTGTTCGTCCTCAGTAGTTTTCCTCGCCGATGGCGAACTCGCGCAGGGCCGCGTCGCACGCTTCGGCGTGCGCCTGCGCCTGGGCGACGAGGAACGGCGTCATCTTGGTCGAGTCCACGATGAGGACCGTCCGACCCGCGCTCGTTGGCGCCGAGGACGATCCGGTCCTCGCCGTGGAACGAGAGGCTCCAGTTCGACTGGAGCTGCACGAGCTCGGCCAGGACGACGTCCTCGGAGAACGACCAGTCGAGGTACGCCGCGTTCAGGGCCGTCACCACGTCACGCAGCTGGTGGGGCACGTTGCGCGAGATCCGAGCCAGTCCGACCACGATCCGCAGGCTCGAGAACGGGTCCCCGGCCCGCGCCGCCTGGGGCGGGGCCACGTTCGGATCGGGCATCCCTTCGGGAACGGCACCGAGCATCGGCTGGTTGGCGACGGTCACGGCTGGTCGAGTATGGCCGATCCGGGCGGCCTATCCGATGCGCAGGCCCAGCGGGCTGTCCGGCTCGGGCTGGAGCAGGAAGACATGGCCGTCATCGCCCATGGCCCCGAGGACCAGGACCTGGCTGGCCAACCCCGCGATCCGCCGCGGTGGGAAGTTCACGACCGCCACCACCTGACGCCCGATGAGGGCCGCCGGATCGGGGTAGGTGACCGTCAGCTGGGCGGCCGACTCTCGCTCCCCGATGTCCGGGCCAAAGTCGATCCGGAGCTTGTACGACGGGTTCCGGGCTTCGGGAAACGGCTCGGCCGAGACGATGCGCCCGACCCGCATGTCGGCCTTCTGGAAATCGGCGAACTCGATCACCCGGCGACGATATCAGTCGCCGGTTCCCTATTCGCCCTCCGGCTCGTCGGGCTTGTTCGGGTTGCCGCCTGGTCCCCACCCGTTGCCGGGACCCGGGCCCTTGTCCTTATCGGCCTGCCCGTTGCCGCTCATGATCCAGCCGATGCCCGGACCAAGGTCGATGCCAAGCTCGCGAGCGACCTGGCGCCAGCCCATCCCCGCGTCTCGCAAGGCTGTGACCTCCGCCGGGTCGACACCGGCGGCGTCCGCGAAGGCCAGGATCCGGACCGCTCCGCCCATGCCGTAGGTCTCGGCCAGGCCGGTCAGCGCGCTGGCATCGGTCGTGATGCCGGCGTTGTCGAGCAGCCCGACCACGCGTTCGGGGTTGTTCGCGTCCTCCGGGTCCGCCGCCTCACCCTCGCCACCCAGGGCGAGCGCGCCGGCGGTCGCGGTCAAGGTGATCAGGACGACGATCAGGAGCAGAAGGCGGAGCGTTCGATTCACGCCGCATTTGTACTACGCGGGTGCAGGACTCGGGAAGAGCGATCGGTGCCCGGCGGCAACGGCTTGTCGGGGCAAGGTCGCTAGTACTCTCGACCCGTGGTCCCTGCCCGGTCCAACCGGTAGCGTCAGGGCGTGACCTTCTGGAACTGGCGGCGAGGGAGTGGTGGGTCGGCGACTTCCGGGTCGGCCGCCCTGGCCAACGGCACCGACCTCGCTCCCATCGAGCTGTACACCGCCGACACGCGGGTGGTGGGCTGGATCGCGTCGAACGGGCAGCGCGTCACCGACCTGCTGCTCGCCAATGACGAGCTGCGACTGTGGCAGCCGAGCGCGGGCGGCGACGGCATGACCATGCATCCCCCCATGCTCGACAGGTCCGGGGAGTGGCGCTCGGTGAAGACCGATGACGTGGTCGTGGTCATGCCGCCCGAATGGCGGACGAACCGCCAGCTGCGGCTCCACCGCCGGATCCAGCGCGTCGCCGCGGACGTCGGGCCCTTCACCATCACCGGCAACCTGCACATGGCGCCTGGCGCACCGTTCCCCGAGCCGTTCCAGATGCAGGGATTCATTCCGCTCACCGAGGCGCACCTCCTGCACCACGGGGAACCCGCCTTCGAGCACGTGGTCTCGGTCGTGATCGCCAACTCGGCCCACATGAGCAACATCGTCCCGCTGGTCAGCCTGGCCTGAGGATCCGGCCCAACGCGGCCAACCCGCAGCCGGCCGAGCAACCGACCAGCCTCTCCTCGCCAGCATTCGTGGTAACGCGGTAACCACGCTCGGCCACCTCGGTTACCACGAAGCGGTGCAACGCGAGGCCGACGCCTGCGCGCCGATGCAGCGCCGCGATAATCGGACGGTAATGGCCGTCCTCCGCTCCGCCCTGGACCCGAGCTCGGACGTGTTCACCGCCAACGCCGACGCGATGCGGGCCCTGGTCCACGATCTCCGCGAGCGGACTGCGCTGGTCGCGGGCAACGGAGCGGGAGGTGACGAGAAGGCCATCGCCCGCCATCGGGAGCGCGGCAAGCTCCCCGTCCGCGAGCGGGTGGACCGCCTGATCGACCCGGGCACGGCCTTCCTCGAGCTCTCGGCCCTGGCCGCCACCGGCCTGTACGACGACGAGGCGCCGGGAGCGGGAATCGTCACCGGCATCGGTCAGGTAGAGGGCGTGGAGTGCGTGATCGTGGCCAACGACGCCACGGTCAAGGGCGGCACGTACTACCCGATGACGGTCAAGAAGCACCTCCGCGCCCAGGAGATCGCGCTCGAGAACCGGCTGCCGTGCCTTTATCTGGTGGACAGCGGCGGGGCGTTCCTCCCCCTCCAGGACGAGGTGTTCCCCGACCGCGAGCACTTCGGCCGGATCTTCTTCAACCAGGCCCAGCTGTCCTCGCGCGGAATCCCGCAGATCGCGATCGTGATGGGCCAGTCGACGGCCGGCGGGGCGTACGTCCCGGCCATGAGCGACGAGACGGTCATCGTCCGCGGAACCGGCGCCATCTTCATCGGCGGCCCGCCGCTGGTGAAGGCCGCCACCGGGGAAGAGGTGAGCGCGGAGGACCTGGGTGGGGCGGAGGTCCACACCGTGACCAGCGGCGTGGCCGACCACTACGCCCTGACCGACGAGCACGCCCTGGCCATCGGTCGCTCCATCGTGCGCAACCTGGCCTGGCGCAAGCCGGAGCCGCCGTGGGAGGCGGACGCGCCGCGGCCGCCATCGGTCAGTCCGGACGAGCTGTACGGGGTCATTCCGGCCGATCCGCGGGTGGCATACGACGTCCACGAGGTCATCGCCCGCCTGGTGGACGACAGCGAGCTCCACGAGTTCAAGGAGCGGTACGGGGAGACCCTGGTCTGCGGCTTCGCTCGGCTGGAGGGCTACCCGGTCGGGATCCTGGCCAACAACGGGATCCTGTTCCGCGAGTCGGCGCTGAAGGGCGCCCACTTCATCGAGCTCGCCTCGCAACGGAAGATCCCGCTCGTGTTCCTCCAGAACATCACCGGCTTCATGGTCGGGCGCGAGTACGAGGCCGGCGGCCTGGCCAAGGACGGCGCGAAGCTGGTGACCGCGGTCTCGACCACGGCCGTGCCCAAGTTCACGGTCATCATCGGCGGCTCCTTCGGGGCCGGGAACTACGGCATGGCGGGGCGGGCATACAGCCCCCGCCAGCTGTGGATGTGGCCGAACGCCCGGATCAGCGTCATGGGCGGGCCGCAGGCGGCCCGCGTCCTGTCCACCGTTCGCGGCGGGTTCGAGACCGATGCCGACCGCGACGCCTTCGAGGCGCCGATCCTGGCCGAGTACGAGCGCCAGGGCTCGCCCTACTTCTCGACGGCCCGCCTGTGGGACGACGGGGTGATCGACCCGATGGACACCCGGCGCGTGCTGGCCATGGGCATCAGCGCCGCGCTGAACGCGCCGATTCCGGAGCCGCGCTTCGGCGTGTTCCGGATGTAGCAGGTGGGCGGCAGGCGGTTCCCCGGCCCGACCCTGCGCGAGGTGTGCTCCCCGCTGATTCCACGATGATCTCGCGCCGCTGGTGCCGGAGCACACGACCGTGCAGATCAGTTCCCGCCTGACCGATGCCGACTTCCGCCGACTGGCGGACTTCATGGCCGACTACCCGCATATCAAGCTCCGCGTGTACGGCGGATACGACGAGTCCATCCAGCGACCTCGAATTTCTGCGCTTCTTCCCCAGGCTGCGCCACTTCGCCGTCGATGCCATCTACGAGCTGCCGAGCCTGGATGGAATTGTCCATGCTCTCCGACGAGCTCGAAAACCTGCTCATCGGCTGGACGCGGTCAAAGCGGTTTTCGCTCCGCAACCTGAGGAGATTTCCGCCGGCTCCGAACGCTGTACCTGGAGGGGCAGCAGAAGGACTTCGGGGCGATCGGCGAGCTGGAGGCGCTCGAGGATCTCACTCTGCGGTCGATCACACTGCCGGATTTATCTGCCGCTGGTGCCACTGCGCCGACTGACGTCGCTCGACATCAAGCTCGGCGGGCACTCGCGATGTTTCGCTCCTGCCGCAGATTGGGCGCCTGACGTACGTCGAGCTGTGGCGGATCCGCGGCATAGACGACGTGTCAGCTCTGGCCGGCGTGGAAACGCTGGAGCAGCTTCTTCCTCCAGACGCTTTCGCATGTGACCGCACTGCCATCCTTCGCCCGATCGCGGCACCTGCGCTCGGCGGCGCTCGATACGATGAAGGGCATCACCGATCTGGCTTCGCTGTCGGAAGCCCCGAAGCTCGAGCGGCTGATGCTGATCCAAATGTGCCAGCTCGAACCGGAAGCGCTTGCGCCCCTTCATCGGGCATCCGACGCTGAAGGACGGGACCTGGGGGCTGTGCAGCGATCGCAAGAACATCGCCGCGTATGACCTCTTGCCACTGGGCGATCCGCCGTTCAACCACCCGAAGTCGACCGCGCCGAACCGATTTCGCCAGCCGAAGCCCCACACCGGTTAGGCTGCCCCGATGCGGGTCTGGAGCGAGGTCCCGAAGCGCCGGACGCAGGAGGTCGTGGCGGACCTCGCCACCGCCGTGTGGGTCGCCTTCTGGGCCTACCTCGGGATCCCGCTGTACGACGCGCTGTCCGAGTTGGCGGTGGTGGGGACGAGCATCGGCGACGCGGGGGAGAGCTTCCAGTCGGCGGCGAACACCCTCGAGGGCATCCTGTCCCAGGTCCCGCTGGTGGGCGAGGGGGCAGGCAACCTGGTGGGCGATGCGTTCCGGGGGATTGGCGGTCCGCTGGTGGATGCCGGTGCCGACCTCGAGCGGCTGCTGCTCATCATCGCGGCCGTGCTCGGACTGCTGCTGGTGGCGGTCGCCCTCATTCCGTGGCTGAATCGGTATCTCCCGTGGCGGCGCCGTCGGTGGTCGGAGTTGAACGCCGAGTGACCGCGCGATTCGTCAGTCGCCCGCCGTGCGGGCCTCGGAGGTGGCGGACGCGGACCTGCAACGCGTGCTCGCCGCCCGCGCGCTGTACCGGCTGGACTATGCCGACCTGCTGGAGCAGTCGCCGGACCCCATTGGCGACTTCGTCGGCGGTCGCTACGATCGGCTGGCGCGCGCCGAGCTGGAAAGCGTCGGTTTGCAGGAGCGGCGTGTGGTGGATGGCTAGACTGGACCGAAACCCGGCCCGAAACGGAGGATCACGCCCATGATCAGCTTCGGTGTCCTGCTCGTCATCCTGGGAGCTGGCTCCCTGGTGCTCCCCTACCTCAACCTCCAGTTCACGCTGATGGACTTCGTCGACCCCTATCAGCCGTGGGCCGGCATCATCGTCGCCGCCCTGGGCCTGATCACGGTCCTGTTCGGCGCTCAGCGGCGCGGACGCCGCGAGGCGGCAGAGGCTCTGGCTGCGGCCGCGCCAGCAGCGGCGGCACCGGCCGAGTCGGCGCCCGCGGCCGAGTCGGCGCCCGCGGCCGAGTCGGCATCTGCGGCCGAGCTGCAGCTGCCGGGGCGCCGGCGAGCACTCCGGCGACCGCGTCCGCGCTGGAGCGCGCTGGGGAGCCCACGATCCCCGCTTCGACCACCCCGCCGGCCTCCACGTCGACGCCATCCGACCCCTGGCCCACCACTCCACCGGAGCGCACGGACGACGACTGACGACCAGGAGCGGCCGCTCCCCGGCTCGCACGCGCGCGACGTCCCCAGCGGAACGCTGGAGGAGAGTTCGGCCGCGCTGTACGAGGCGGCCATCGCCGCTCGCGACGCGGAGGGCGGCGACGATCCCGGTCCGCTGCGGGCCTTCTACCGGGCGATCGGCTCGTCCACGCTCCTGCTCCCCGTCCCGCCCGGGACCGAGCAGGAGGCACATGCCGCGGTGGAGAAGGCCGTCGACGACGAGGAGGAGGTCGAGGTCGGGGTGCTCCTCGGCCGCGGAACCGATGGCAACCCGGTCAGCGTGGCTTTCGGCTCGCACGCGGCCATGGCCGCGTGGTCGCCCCTCGGCTCCAGCTCGCTGGCTCTCCCGGCCCGAATCGCGCTGAGCAACCTGGCCACCGCCGGGATGCCGGTCATCCTCGACCCGGCCGGGCCGATCCCGTATCGCTTCGAGCCCGACGAGATCGCCGACCTGGCTGCGGGCCGGATGCCCGGGACCGACGAGCCGCTCTTCTCGTCCGCCGGCGGAAGCACGATCCGGGTGCGACTGCCCGGACCCGAGACGCGGGACACCGAGCGGAAGCTTGCCGTGGAGATGAGCGACTGGCCCGGCATCCGCGAGGCCTACCTGGTGGAGGCCGATACCGGCTCCGGCTGGGGACTGCTGGTCGGCCTGGTCGGCGGGGGTGGACCGATTCCGCCGCTCCCCGAGGAGGTCGAGGGGCGGTGGCTGACCGAGCCGCTGCTCGGCAGCGTCCGGGCCGTCGCCGATCCGTTCCACCGCGGCCATCGGTGAGGCCTGACCGATGAGGGAGTCCGATGAGGGGAGTCCGATGAGCGGGCCTCTCCGAGTCGAACGGCTCGGGCCGGTAGCACGGGTCGTCCTGGATCGGCCGGAGGTCCGGAACGCGTTCAACGCAGACCTGATCACGGCGCTGACCGATGCGTTCGCGACCCTCGCCGACGAACCGGCCGAAGCCCTGCGCGCCGTGGTCCTGGCCGGTGACGGTCCGGTGTTCTGCGCCGGTGCCGACGTCGAGTGGCTGCGTGCCGCGGCGGACATGGATCTCGACGCCAATGAGGCAGACGCCGGTCGCCTGGCGACCATGCTCGAGACGATCGACACCTGTCCGGTGCCGGTCGTGGCCCGCGTCCAGGGGGCGGCCCTGGGCGGTGGGATGGGCCTGTGCGCGGTGGCCGACGTGGTCGTGGCCACGGCCGACGCGACGTTTGGCTTCACCGAGACCCGGCTCGGGATCCTGCCCGCGGTCATCGGTCCGTACGCGATCGCGAAGATCGGGGAGGGGCACGCCCGGGCGCTGTTCCTGCCCGGCCGTCGCTTCGACGCCGCCCACGCGGAGCGCATCGGCCTGGTCCATGAAGTCGCACCAGACGAGGCAGCCCTCGACGAACGGATCGCGGCCACCGTGGAGGACCTGCTCGCCGCCGGACCGACGGCCGCCCGCGAGGCGAAGGCGCTCATCCGCCGCCTGCGGGGACAGCCCGGTCCCCAGGCCCGGGCCCTGACCATTGCCGCGATCGCACGGCAGCGGACGAGCCCGGAGGGCCAGGAGGGCCTCACCGCGTTCCTCGAGAAGCGCGACCCGTCCTGGAGGGCGCGCCCCGACTGACGCGGTCCGCGACAATCGCGACGTGCGCGACGAGCTGACGCCCCGCGAGGTCGCCCAGGAGCTGGGAGTCACCGTCCGCACCGTCCAGCGCTGGATCGCGAGCGGGAGGCTGCCCGGGAGCCGGGTCGGCGGCCGCATGCGCGTTCCGCGCGGCGCGATCCAAGCTGTCGCGGCGCCAGGCTCGCCAGGGTCGCCGGGCGCGCGGTCAGCGCGGCCGATTCGCGCCCTGCTCATCGCCAACCGCGGCGAGATCGCGGTCCGCATCGCGCGGACGGCGCATGGCCTCGGAATGCGCGTGATCCGGGTCCACGAGCCGGACGAGCCGGCTCCGTCCGGCGGCGACCTCGTCCTGCCCGTTCGTGCCTACCTCGACGCCGACGCGGTGCTCGCCGCCGCCCGCTCAGCCGGAGCCGACGCGATTCACCCGGGGTACGGCTTCCTGGCCGAAAACGCGGCGTTCGCCGAGGCGGTCAGCGCCGCCGGGCTGGCCTGGGTCGGTCCACCGCCGGCCGCCATCACCGCCCTCGGCGACAAGGCGGCCGCCCGACGCCTGGCTGCAGCCCACGGAGTGCCGGTCGTACCGGGCTACGACGACCCGGCCCAGGGCGACGCCACGCTCGTCGACGCCGCGCGGGAGATCGGCTTCCCGTTGCTGGTGAAGCCGGCCGCCGGGGGTGGTGGCAAGGGCATGCGGGTGGTACGCGCCCCGGAGGAGCTGGCGGAGGCGCTGCCTGCCAGCCGCCGCGAGGCGATGGCCGCGTTCGGCGACGATCGGCTCATCCTCGAGCGCCTGCTCGAAGCGGCTCGCCACGTCGAAATCCAGGTCCTCTTCGACGCCCACGGTCATGGCGTGCACCTGGCCGAGCGTGACTGCAGCGCCCAGCGGCGGCAGCAGAAGATCCTGGAGGAGGCGCCCGCGCCATCGGTCAGTTCCGGGCTGCGCACGGCCATGGGCGACGCCGCCCTGCGCGTGGCCGGAGCCGCCGGGTACGTCGGGGCGGGCACGGTCGAGTTCCTCCTGACCGATGACGGCCGGTTCTTCTTCCTGGAGATGAACACGCGGCTCCAGGTCGAGCACCCGGTGACCGAGGCGGTGACCGGGCGGGACCTGGTCGCCGACCAGCTCCGGATCGCCGCCGGGGAGCCGCTCGGCTTCGACCAGGCCGCGGTGCGGCTGAGCGGCCACGCCATCGAGGCCCGCCTGTACGCCGAGGATCCGGAGCACGGGTTCCTCCCCGCCACCGGGCGCGTGGTGGAGGTCCGGTGGCCGGAGGGCGACGGGGTTCGCGTCGACGCCGGCGTCGAGCTCGGTGACCTGGTGTCGGACCGATACGACCCGCTGCTGGCCAAGGTCATCGTCCACGGCCCGACCAGGGCGGCCGCGGTGCAGCGGCTGCGCGACGCGCTGGCCGACACCCGGCTGCTCGGCGTCCGCACCAACCTCCGGTTCCTGCGCTGGCTCGTCGAGCAGCCGGTCTTCACCGAAGCAGAGCTACGGACCGATACTCTCGCCCACCTGACCGTGCCCGGCCCCGTCACCCCGCCCGAGGCTGCCTGGCGATCCGCCGCCGCCGCGCTCGCGACCGCCGGCGCCGACACGGGCACCGACCCGTGGTCGGGCGGCTGGCGGATGAATGCCGCTCCCACGCTGCTCATCGCCCACGGCGAGACCGAGCGGGCCGTGGAACCGGCGGCGGAGCTCCCCGTCGCACGGCACGGAGCCGAGGCCTTCGTCGACGTCGAGGGCCAGTCGCTCGAATTCCGCCTGGCGCCACCGCCCGCCGTCGAGGACGCGGTGCGGCACGCGGCACGCGCCGAGGGCACCGCCGTGCTGACCGCGCCGATGCCCGGTCGCGTCCTGCACGTCCGCCACCGGCCCGGCGACAGCGTCGCCGCCCACGACCCGGTCGTCGTGCTGGAGGCGATGAAGATGGAGCACGCGATCAGCGCCCCGCTGGCGGGGACCGTCACCGCGGTCCACGTCCAGCCGGGCGACCAGGTCCAGCGCGGCGACCTGCTGGCCGAGGTCTCGGCGTAGGATGCGCCGGCCATGACCCACGCCGACGTTCGGGTCTACGAGGTGGGGCCGCGCGATGGGCTCCAGAACGAGTCACAGCCGATCCCCACCGCGACCAAGCTGCGCTTCATCGAGCTCCTGGCCGATGCCGGCCTGCGCGAGATCGAGGCCACCTCCTTCGTCTCCCCGGGCGCGATCCCCCAGCTGGCCGACGCCGACGAGCTCATGGCAAGACTCGAGCGCCGGCCGGGGGTCCGGTACCCGGTCCTCGTCCCGAACGCGCGCGGCCTCGAACGGGCGGTCACGGCCGGCGTGGATGCGATCTGCGTCTTCACCGCCGCGTCCGAGACGTTCACCCGCCACAACATCGGGATGTCGATCGACGAGTCGCTCGCCGCCTTCGAGCCGGTCGTGGCCCACGCCCGCCGCGAGGGGTGGTGGATCCGGGGCTACCTGTCGACCGCCTTCGGCTGCCCGTATGAGGGACCGATCGCCGAGCGCGCCGTGACGGATGTCGCCGAGCGGCTGCTGGCGCTCGGCGTGGACGAGCTGAGCATCGGCGACACGATCGGGGTGGCCGGCCCAGCCGATGTCCGACGAGTGGTGGACGCCCTGGGCACTGCCGGCATCGGCGCGGATCGGTTGGCGATGCACTTCCACGACACGCGGGGAACCGCGGTCGCCAACGTGGCGACCGCCATCGGTCTGGGCATCCGCTGCTTCGATGCCAGCACCGGCGGCACCGGGGGCTGCCCGTATGCGCCGGGTGCGGCAGGCAACCTGGCCACCGAGGACCTCGTCTACCTGCTCGATCGCGAAGGCCTGCGGCATGGCGTGGACCTCGACGGGGTGCTGGCCGCGGCGCGCTACGTCGCCGAGGCGCTCGGTCGGCCGCTCGCTTCCAAGGTCGGCCAGGCCGGTGGCTGGCCAGCGTAGGATTCGGACGAATGGCCGACGCCTCGACCGATCGGCGACCGGTGATCCTGGATGTCGACACCGGGATCGACGACATGGTGGCGCTGCTCATCGCGGCCACCGCCCCCGAGCTGAACCTGCGGGGCGTGACCTGCGTGGCGGGCAACGTCGAGCTCCAGCACGTGGCCCGCAACACCGGGACGCTGCTCCAGCTGGTGGGTCGCGGCGACGTGCCGGTGAGCATCGGCGCCGCTCGGCCACTGACCCGGCGGCTGCGGACCGCGCCGGAGACCCACGGACCGACGGGCACCGGCTACGCCGAGCTGCGCGGGGAGCAGCGGGTCCTCGAGACGACCGACTTCACCGCCGTGCCGGCCGCGCGCTACCTGGAAGCGCACCTCACCCGCCACCCGGGGCAGATGACGATCGTGGCCACCGGCCCGCTCACCAACGTCGCGTCGGCGGCGAACAACGGGGTCGACCTGGCCGGCGGCGCGCGGGAGGTGATCTGGATGGGCGGAGCCCTGTCGGTCCGGGGCAACACCACCGAGCACGGGGAGTGGAACGCCTGCGTGGACCCCGAAGCGGCCGAGATCTGCCTCGCGGGCGGAGCGCTGGACCGGGTGTTCCCGTTGGACGCCACCCAGCAGGCGGTCTTCACCCTCGACGACCTCGACCGCCTGCCAGACACGGAGCTGGCGGGCGTCGTCCGGGACGCCCTCCGCTTCTACGTCGGCTACCACCGCGAGGCGGATGGGATCGATGGCTGTTACCTCCACGACCCGGTGACCGTGGTCGGCGCGCTGCTGCGGCCGGACCTGGTGACCGCCACCCACGACGGCCGCCTGGTGTGCGACACCGACGCCGACCCGGCCCGGGCCGGCACCATCCGCCCAGCCGACGACGATCCCCGACCGATGCTGAACGTCGTGACCGCGATCAACGGGCCGGCCATGCGCGAGGAAGTGCTCGAGCGGCTCGCGGCGGCCGTGGCCTGACGTGCCGAGGACAGGAGGAGGAGACCGATGACCACCGAGGCGACCACTCCGGCGACCACTGAGCAGGGCGGCGGAACCGGCTGGTTCCGGGTAGCGGCTGGGGTGGTGGCGTTTCTGATCGCCACCGCGGTCGGCATCGTCACGGTCGGGGGGTTTGGGGGCGGTGATGTTGATCCCAACACCGGTGCCGACGCCACCGCGGCCAACTCGTTCGCCCTGATCCTCGCCATCGCGATGCTCGTCGGGGCGGCGGTGACGTTCGCCCTGGAGCGGATCCAGACCGGGCGGCTGGACTCACTGTCACGCCAGTTCACGTTGCGCGTGGTCGTGCTCATGCCGTTCGCGATCGCGATCAACATCGTCCTCGGCCAGACCGTCGCGGCCGCGCTGAAGATCCCGATCTACCTCGACTCGATCGGCACCGTCCTGGTCGGGGTCCTTGCCGGACCGATCGCCGGCGCCGCAACCGGGGCGCTGACCAACATCCTGTGGTCCTACGTCGTCCCGCCGCCGTTCCAGTACCCGCCGGCTGCGGCCTTCGCGGTCGTGGCCGCGTTCATCGGCATCGCTGCCGGGCTGGCGGGCCGGTACGGCCTGATGCGCCCGCGACCGAACCGCCCGACCGGGGAGCTGCTGGTCGCCGGAGTGCTGGTGGGCGCGATCATCATCGGTCTGGCGTGGCTGGCCTCGGTCGGCTACCAGCTCATCTTCGACACCGAGATCAACCCGCTGCCATCGAGCGACAACCAGCTGTTCCTGGTCCTGGGCTATATCGCGGTGCTCCTGGTCGTGGCCGCCGTGCTCGGGGTCTTCGCCCTGCTCTTCGGGCGGCGCGACATCACCGCCGCCTACGCGGTGGTGACCGGGGTGGTGACCGGGATCGTGGCGGCCCTGATCAGCGCCCCGATCGCGGCCGGGGTGTTCGGCGGGGTGACCGGCGCTGGGCACCGACTTCCTGGTCGCCGCCTTCCGGCAGGCGGGGGTCGACATCTACGCGGCCACCACCGGGCAGGGCCTGATCAGCGATCCGATCGACAAGGCGACGACGTTCGTCATCGTCTACCTCATCACCGTCGCGATGGCGGTCCGGCTGAAGGCCCGCTTCCCGCAGGGTGAGCAGCTGATCGAAACGCCCGAGGATGTGGCCGCGGAAGCGCCGCCCGCCGCGACCGCGGAGGGCACGGGCTGAGCGCAGCCGCCGAGCCGGCGGCGCCGGCGTTCCTGATCCCGCCCGCACCGACCGCCTGGCATCGGCTCAACCCGCTCACCCGGCTGGTGGCGGCCACCGTCACCGCCGTCAATGCCACCATCCTCGGCGGCGTGGTCGGCCCGGTCGGGCTGACCGTGGTCGCGGTCCTCCTGCCGGGGGCGCTCGCCGGCGTCCTGCCACGCCTCCTGCGCGTCGGACTGCTGCTCGCGCTGCCGCTGGCGATCAGCGTCCTGGTCGTCAACCTGTTCTTCTACCCGTCCGGCTCCACGGTCCTGTTCCGCATCGGTCCGATCACCGCCACCGCCGAGGGCCTGGCCTACGCCATCGAGACGCTCGTCCGGCTGGTCGCCATCACCGGTGCCCTGGCCCTGTTCTACCTCACCACCCCCATTGGCTCGCTGGTCGTCGACCTGGAGCGACGGGGGGTCAGCCCGCGACTGGCGTTCGTGGTCAGCAGCTCGGTGCGCAGCGTGCCGGCCATCGTCGAGCGCGCCGGCCAGATCGTCGACGCCCAGCGGGCGCGGGGGCTCGACACCGAGGGCAGCCCGTGGCGACGGCTGCGCGGCCTCGTCCCGATGGTCGGGCCGGTCCTGCTGGGCTCGATCGGGGAGGTCGAGGAACGGGCGATGGCCCTCGAGGCGCGCGGCTTCTCGCGCCCCGGCCGGCGCTCCCTGCTGTGGGCGCCCGCCGATCGTGGGTGGGAGCGGGTGGCGCGCTGGCTGATGACCCTCTCCGTGCCCGCGCTCCTCCTGGCGCGAGCGGCGGGCTGGCTGCCATGACCCTCACGCTGGTGGGCGTCACCTACCGCTACCCGGGCGCGGCCCGCCCGTCACTGACCGATGTCTCGCTGACCCTCGGCCCGGGTGAGGTCGTCGGGCTGGTCGGGCCGAACGAGGCGGGCAAGTCCACCGTCTGCCTGGTGGCCGCCGGCCTCGCCCCACGCGCGGTGGGCGGATCGCTGGAGGGCGGCGTCCGGGTCGACGAGCGGAACCTGGCCGCGCTGCCCGCTGCCGAGCTGGCGGGCCTGGTCGGCATCGGCTTCGCCGCGGCCAACCTGAGCGGCATCTGCTCGACGGTCTACGAGGAGGTCGCCTTCGGACCGATGAACCTCGGCCTGCCGCGGGTCGAGGTCATGATGCGCACCCAGCAGGCCCTCGAGACGGTGGGGATCATCGACCTGGCGGAACGAGATCCGGACCACCTGTCCGGCGGCCAGCGGCAGCTGGTGGCCCTGGCCGGGGTGCTGGCCATGGATCCGCGCCACCTCGTTCTCGACGAGCCGACGGCGATGCTCGACCCGGCGGGGACGCGTCTCGTCGCCGACGCGCTGGCCGGTCTGGCGGCCGGCGGCGCCTCGATCCTGGTCGCCGAGCAGAAGACCGATGTGCTCGCCGCGATCTGCACGCGGGTCGTGGTCCTCGCGCAGGGCCGAGTGGCCCTCGAGGGTGCGTCCGCATCGGTCCTGGCCGATCCGCGGCTCGAGGCGTTGGGGGTGGATCCGCCGACATCGGTCCGGCTCAGCCGGCTGGCGGCCGACGCCGGCGTGGATCCCGCCCGGCTGGCGGTGCCCGCGTGATCGAGCTCACCCTCGAGGACCTGGCCCACGTCTACCCGAGCGGGGTTCGGGCCCTGGACGGCGTGAGCCTGCAGATCGGTCCAGGCGAGACCGTCGCCCTCGTCGGGCAGAACGGGTCGGGCAAGACGACCCTCGTTCGTCACCTGAACGGGCTGCTCCGCCCCACCTCGGGTCGGGTGCTGGTCGACGGGGTCGACGCGTCCGGACTGCGGGTCGCGGGATTGGCGGCCCAGGTGGGCCTCGTCTTCCAGGACCCGGACCGCCAAATCTTCGCCGGCTCCGTGCGCAAGGAAGTGGAGTTCGGGCCGCGCAACGTCGGCCTGCGGGGTGCGGCCCTCGACGAGGGGGTGGCCGGCGCCCTGACCGCCGTTGGGCTGGAGGGCGAGGAGGCGACGAATCCGTACGACCTCGGCGCCGCGCGGCGGAAGCTGCTGGCCGTGGCCTCCGTCCTCGCCATGCGGACACCGATCCTCGTCCTCGACGAGCCGACCACCGGGCAGGACCGGGCCGGCGTGGCCCGCATCCGCGACATCGTGACGCGGGTGGCCGGGGAAGGCCGGACCGTGATCGCCATCAGCCACGACCTGCGGTTCGTGGCCGAGACCTTCGGTCGGGTGGTCGCGCTCCGCGCCGGTCGGGTGGTCCTCGACGGACCGCCGAACGAGGTCTTTGGGGCGTCGGCGTGGGAGACGCTACGCGGGACCGGTCTCGAGCCGCCGGCGGCGGCGGTCATCGCGGAGCGGCTGGGCGTGGGTTCGGTGGCGACCGAGGCGGCCCTGGTCGGCGCCCTCGCCGCGGACGCGGGAGCGCAGGGCCGGGGAGCGCGTGGGTCTAGGGAGCGCGGGGCGGAGGCAGGAGCTGGCCGGTGGCATCCACCCGCTCCTCGGCCGGCAGCTCGTCGCGGTGGCGCCGTCCGCCGGTGGGTCCAGGGATCGGCTCGGCCATGACCGAGTGCGGGACCTCGTCCAGTCGCTGCCCGACGCCGCGGAGCCCCAGCTCGCGGAGCGCGGCCGCGTAGCGCTCGGCCACCGCTCGGTCGCGGAGGAGGCCGAACAGCAGGGACGGGTGGGCGCGGTTCAGGAGCTCGAGGGCACGGGCCGTCTCGATGGCGTTCACCTGGTTGCGACCGAGCTGCACCTCGAGCGTGTCGAGCGCCCGGTTCACTTCCTTGCGCGTCCCGCTGCTGAAGCCGACCCGGTTGGCCACAATGCGCGTCTGGCGCAGCGCGGCGCGGGTTGACTCGTCGCGGCTGCGCGGAGCGGAGGTCATGGCGGCCATCTTACGGGCTGACGGAGACTGGCAGGGGTGGGTGGCCGATGCGCTGGCCGCCGTGCCGCGACCGATCCCGGTGGACCCGCGGCTCATGCCCCGGCGGGCGGTGCCCGACCCGGCCCTGGCCGAGGAGGACCGGCAGCGGTTCGATCGGTCCCGCTTCCCGACCGCCCGCGCCGCGGCCACTCTCCTGCTCATCTACCCCGCCGACGGGGAGCTGGTCATCCCGCTCACCGTCCGTCATGACGCGCTGCCTGCTCACGCCGGGGAGGTCAGCCTGCCGGGTGGAGCCGTGGATCCGGGCGACGCGAGCCTGGAGGACACGGCGCTGCGCGAGGCGCACGAGGAGATCGGCCTGGCACCTGCCGCGGTTCGCGTCGTCGGCCGCCTCGACCCGATCTGGATCCCGGTCTCGAACTTCGAGCTGGTCCCGATCGTGGCCGTCGCCGACGAGCGACCGATCCTCGCCGCCCAGCTCAGAGGAAGTAGCCGAGCTGGTCGAGTTGCCGCTCGATCGGCTCCTCGCCGAGGACGGGATCACCGAGGAGGAGATCACGCTGCCGGGCGTCGTCCTGCGGACAGGGGTCTACCGCTGGGCCGGCCACCGCGTGTGGGGAGCGACGGCGCGGACCTTGGCGATGCTGGGCTCGGCCCTATCGTCGAGGGCGTGACCCGGTTGCCTACGGCAGCGGGCCCTCGCCTGCGCGATACCAGATGACGGGCGGCGGGCAGTCCAGCTGGGCCTGTGCGGCGCACCTGCCGGCGCGCTCATTAAGGTCGCGGTCCTCGCGGAGGCGGAGGCGCCCCTCGGAATCCCATTCGATGATCATCCTCATCGTGCTGTACGGCGCGAATTCGAAGGCCGCGTCCTGGTAGACGAACACGACCTCGATGTCAATCGTGAAAGCGGTCGAAAGAGGACCTCCGAGGTCGACCACGAAAGTCTCGGCGGCATCCGAGCCGGGACGATAGACGCCGAAGACCGATCCGTAGAGGCAGTCTCCGATCTGCTGCAGCCAGACCTGCTCTTCGGGCGCGGCAAGGGCGGCTGTCGCCTCCCACTCGCCGGTGAGGTCGACCCGCGCCCCGTCCGGATCGCGGAGGTCGATCCGCTGGCAGTCGGGCGGCAGGCCGACACCGCTCCGCGGCGATGCGGAGGGTAGTGGAGTCGTGGACGAGGGGCCAGCAGTGGCCGGCTGGCAGCCCATGACGGCGACCAGGATCGCCAGGGCGGTCGTCCATCGCGCCCGGGATGTGTTCATGCGCGTCAGCGACGGGTCCTGACCCGTGTCCCTGCTTCTCGGAGCAGGCGGAGGATCTCGGCGTGATGCCGCTCCGGGGCCGCGATCACGTTCATGACCGGTCCTTCGCGCTTGGGCTGCCACCACGGCCCGCCGGCCAGGTTCGTGACCGTCGCGCCGCCCCGTTCCGCGATCAGGCCGGCGGCCGCCACGTCCCACCGCGACAGGCCGCCGTTCTGGATGAAGGCGTCGAACCGCCCCGCGCCGACCGATGCCAGTGACAACGCGGCGCTTCCCATCCGGCGATGGATGCGGATCTCCGGCGCGATCTTCCGCTCCCGCGACAGGCCGCCCCGGCCGAGGATGGCGAGGCTGACCACGCAGTCCTGAAGCGACTCCTTGGTCGAGGCCTTGGCCAGCGCCCCGTTGAGGCGGGCCGGGCCGTTGGCGGTGGCGGTGTACAGGTCGCCGCGGAGCGGGTCGAAGACGACACCGAGCGCCGGCACGAGGTCATCGATGAGCGCGACCGACACGCAGAAGTACGGGATCCCGTTCGCGTAATTCACCGTCCCGTCCAACGGGTCGATGGCCCACCAGCGCCGCGCCCCGTCTGGGCCGCCGACCCGGTCCGCGCCGGCCTCCTCGGCCAGGATCCCGTCCTCGGGGAAGCGGCGCTTGATGCGCTTGGCGATCAGCGCCTCGGACCTGTAGTCGACCTCGGTCACGACGTCGCGCCGGCTCTTGTGCCGCACGCGACCCACCCGCCCGTACGACTCGAGGATCAGGGTCCCTGCCGCGCGGGCCAGGCGCACCGCGAACTCGAGCTCATCGGTATACCGATTCACCTCGGCATGCTAGCCGAGCCCCCGACCGGCTAGGCTGTATCCGTGCCGCAGATCCACCTCCACGCCGAGCCCGGCGACTACGCCCCGTTCGTGCTGCTGCCCGGTGATCCGGGCCGGGCGACGACCATCGCCGCCCGCTTCGACGGCGGACTGGAAGCCGCTCGCGTGGTGAACGAGCACCGCGGGCTGTTGGGCTACACCGGGACGGTGAACGGCCGCGCGGTGAGCGTCCAGACCACCGGCATGGGCGGCCCGTCCATCGGTGTCGTGGCCGAGGAGCTCATCCGGCTCGGTGGACGACAGTTGGTCCGGGTCGGGACGACCGGGGCGCTGAGCGCCGACATCGGCCTGGGGGACATCATCATCGCCACCTCCGCCACCCCGGTCGACGGCACGGTGGCCACCTTCATGGGCGGCAAGCCCTACGCCCCGGCGGCGGACTTCGCCCTGACCCATGCCCTGGTCCATTCAGCGGAGAAGCTGGGCGCGCCCCACCATGTCGGGCCGATCGCGAGCATCGACGTCTTCTCGCACTACCACGGCGACTCGAATTTCGTGGCTCCGTGGCGGGACGCCGGAGTCCTCTGCGTGGAGATGGAAGCCAGCGTGCTGTTCTATCTCGCCGCGGTGAAGAGGGTCCAGGCGGCCTGCCTCGGGCGTGGCGGTCGACATCGACTCCGGCGAGGAGAACCAGGAGCACACCTACCTGAGCACCGAGGAGCTGTCGGCCGCCGTCGAGCGGATGATCGACGTCGCGCTGGGCGCGGAGATCGACTAGGCCGAACCCATTCGCGACCGTATCGGTCCGTACACTGCCAGGAGCAGGATGGCGCCAATCGTCGCACCGATGAATCCACCGAGGCGCAGGTCGAAGCCCTCCCCCGCCAGCAGGCTGAACAGGGTGCCGCCCACGACCGAGCCGGCGAGGCCGACGAGCAGCAGCTCGAGCGGACTGTAGCCCCGCCCCTTGCCGACGACCCGGTTGGCGAGGTAGCCGGCCACGAGGCCGATGATGATGATGGCGATGAAGATCATGGACGCAGGATACCGAAGCCGGCGACCTAGTCCGCCCGCTCCAGGACGAGCGGTGCCGGGCAGTACGCCGTCGGTTCCGGGCACCGGGGCCCGACCGCGCCAGGTTCGCGGTCTTCCCTGAGGACGAGTCCGCCCGCGTCGTCGAACTGGAGAAGCATCCGCAGAGGGGAGTACGGGGGCAGGTTGCCAAGCGGGCGCGGGCCCAGGAACAGAATTCCACCGGTGATGACGAAGTCCCCCCCGACCCGTCCGCTCAGACTCTGCACGGTGTGAGGAGCCGCCGCCGGGGCGCCGGGTGCCGCTATGTCGGCCACGTGACCCGAACCCCAAACGCAGTCCCCCTCCGTGCGAAGCCACCAGGTCATCTGGTTTCCTCCGCTCGCCTCGGTCCAGGTCCCGTCCAACTCGATGCGCTCACCGTTCGCGTCGCGCAGGTCCATCGGCTCACAGCCGGGCGGGAGGGCACCCACGGCGACTTCGGAGGGGCTCGCGGATGGCACGACCGATGCCGACGGTGACGTCGACGGCGTGCAGCCACAGACGAGGAGCAGCAGCGCGACCCCGAGCGCCGGGCGGAATCCGACGCGCATCAGTCTGGCCCGCCGCAGGACGAGCTGTGCCGCGCAGTAGCTGAAGGTACCCGGACAACGAGGCCCGACCTCGTCGGGTTCGCGGTCTTCGCGCAGGAGGATCTCATCCGTCCTCGAGATCGATGAGCATCCGCAGCGGCGCGTAACGGGCCGGGGCGCCCGGCGCGCCCGGCGTGGGCCCCAGCACGAGGATCTCGCCGGTGATCACGAAGTCAGACCCGATCCGACCGCTGAGGCTCTGGACCTGGTCCGGACCCGACGGGTACTCATTCCTGACTTCCGGCGTCTGACCGGCGCCCCACACGCAGTCCCCCTGCGATGCAATCCACCACGTCATGAGCGGTTCTCGATCCGGGTCGCCGACCTCGACCCACTCCCCGTCCAGGACGATGCGGTCCCCGTTGGGGCCGCGCAGGTCGATCGGTTCGCAGCCGGGCGGCAGGCCGCTCACCGCTGCCTCCGAGGGACTGACCGATGGCTGGACCGAGGCGAAGGCGACGTCGACGGCGTGCAGCCCCACACCAAGGACGAGGAGCAGCAGCGAAAGCGGGAGGCGAGCCGCGCGCGCATCGGTCTGTCTATTCCTCCGGCCGGCCGCAGGACAAGGACGGGGATGCAGAAGAACACCGGGTCCCCGCAGCGCGGGCCTGCGGCGCCGTAGACGCGATCCTCGCGCAGGACGACCTGGCCGTCGTCGTCGAAGTCGACCTTGAGGCGTATCGGGGAGTAGATCGCGCGGGCGGCGTCGGAGGTGCGTATGGGCCTAACCGCAGAATCTCCCCATCGATGATCAGGTCCGACCCGAGACGACCGCGGATGGTCTGCACGGTGTCCGGAACCGACGCGCCGGCGGTCGGAACGTCATCCACGGTGCCCGCACCCCACACGCAGTCTCCCTGCGTCCGGATCCACCACGTCATTGGCGCCTCGTCCTCGCCAACCTCTTCGACCCACGTCCCATCGAGGTCGATGCGTTCCCCGTCCGGGCCGCGCACTTCGTGTGGCGCGCAGCCGGGCGGCAGGCCGCTCACGGCGGCATCGGATGGGCTCGCAGAAGGTCGGACCGATGGCGAGGGCGAGGTCGGCGGCGAGCAGCCCCACACCAGGATAAGGACGGCAGCAGCGGAAGAAGGCGGACAGCCGCTCGCGCATCGGTCAGATCTACTCGTCGCTCTGGCCGCAGGACGAGCGGCCGCAGGCAGGCGTTCGCGGGGTCGACGCATCGAGGCCCGGGCACGCCGGGCTCACGGTCCTCCAGAAGGCTGACCTGCCCGCTGTCGTCGAACTCGATGAGGAATCGGACCGGGAGATAGATCGGCGGCCTGAAGAAGTTCACATCCGGACCCATGAGCACGATCTCGCCGTCGATGACGAAGTCGCGTTCCGATCTGACCCCGGAACGTCTGGATGTTTCCCGACGTCGCTGGCTTCCTCGTACGGAACGCTCTCCACGATGCCGACCCCCCAGACGCAGCTCCCCTGGGTCTTGATCCGCCAGGTCATCGGCTCGCCCTCGGCGTCCTCGAACCACGTCCCGTTCAGGTCGATGCGCTCCCCGCTTGGCGCCCGCAGCTCCGATCGGCTCGCAGCCGGGCGGTAACCTCCCACCGCCGAAGCCGAGACGCTGGGCGACGGCTCGGCGGACGGCGACGACGGGGTTGAGGGCAGGCAGGCGCCGAGCAGCGCAGCGCCAAGCAGAAGTTGGGCACCTCGGGCCGTGGGCGCATTGCGGCGGAGGATACGGGAGCCGCCTCGCCGGCGGAAGACCGTGGACGGACGGCGTACCATCGGTCTCATGGCCACGACGAAGCCGGCTCCGACCGCCGAAGCGACTGATTTCCTGCCCCTCAAGGGCATCGACCACGTCGAGTTCTGGGTCGGGAACGCGAAACAGGCGTCGCAGTACTTCCGCGCGTTGTGGGGGTTCACCCCGGTCGCGTACGCCGGGCTGGAAACGGGGGTTCGCGACCGGGCCAGCTACGTGCTGGTCCAGAACGACATCCGGTTCGTCTTCACCGCCCCGATCACCCCCGACGGGGAGGTGGCCGACCACGTCCGGAAGCACGGCGACGGCGTGCATGACATCGCCTTTGCGGTGGACGACGTGGCGTCCGCCTGGCGCGAGACGACGACGCGTGGAGCGGTTTCGGCCCTGGAGCCGACCGAAACCCCTGGCGACAAGGGCGTCCTGCGGACCTCCGCGATCCACACCTACGGCGAGGTGATCCACACCTTCGTCGATCGGTCCGACTACGCCGGCACCTACGCGCCGGGGTTCCATCGGATCAAGGACCCCGCTCCGGCGGCCACCGGCCAGACGCTCCAGATGATCGACCACTGCGTCGGGAACGTGGCGCTCGGCGACATGAATCGGTACGTGGACTTCTACCGCGAGGTGCTCGGCTTCAGCCAGCTCGTCCACTTCGACGACAAGGCCATCCACACCGAGTACAGCGCCCTGATGAGCAAGGTCATGCAGAACGGGGACGGGCGGATCAAGTTCCCGATCAACGAGCCGGCCGAGGGCAAGCGGAAGAGCCAGATCCAGGAGTTCCTCGACTACTACCTCGACGCGGGCACCCAGCACATCGCGCTGCTGACGACCGATATCGTCGGGACGGTTCGGGCGCTGCGCGGGCGCGGGGATCGAGTTCCTGGGCCTGCCCCACGAGTACTTCGCGGCGCTCCCGGATCGAGTCGGCGACGTGGGCATTCCGATCGACACCCTGGAGGAGCTGGGGATCGAGGCCGACCGCGACGAGGAGGGGTACCTGCTCCAGATCTTCACCAAGCCGATCCAGGACCGGCCGACGTTCTTCTTCGAGATCATCGAGCGCCACGGCTCGCGCGGGTTCGGGCTCGGGAATTTCAAGGCCCTGTTCGAGGCCATCGAGCTGGAGCAGGAGAAGCGCGGCAACCTCTAGGCGCTTGCGAAGCGACTACCGCTGCTGCGGCGGGTTGGCGGACTCCGGCAGCGGTCCGACCCACCGCAGCACCTGGGATGGATACGGAATCGGAAACTCCAACGAGATGAGGCCCGGGTCGTAGCCGGTGAGAACCAGCTCGGACACCGTCCCGAGCTCCGGATCGAACTCGATCAGGAACCTGACTGGCCCGTCGGGCGACGGTGGGTAGTAGGCGTCCACAGCATTTGGACGGACGATCGTGGTCCACGTCCCGGCGACGCTGAAATCGGCGGCGATGCGCCCGAAGAACGTGATGGTGGCCAGGTCACCCGGCTCGGTGCCCGGCCACCGGGCGTAGCCGATCCACGACACGCAGTCGCCGACCTGGCGGACATGGTGCAGGAAGACGCCACCGTCCCACGTCCCGGTGAGGTCCACGGGCTCGCCCTGTGGCGAGGTCAGCCGGATCGGTTCGCAGGCTGCGGCGGTACCGGTCCCGGACGTCGGGACCGGTGAACCGCTGGAGAGCAGCGACTCTGCGTGCATGCAGCCAGCGTGAGCACGGCGAGCGCGGCGAGCGCCAGCACCATCCCCGCGACCGTGGGCCAGCTGTCGCCTGCTCATTCGTCCGCTCATGGTAGAGGGCTGCGTTGCCGCGACGGGCTAGCATCGGGTCGTGCTCGTGACGCTCGACCGGATCCGGGACGCAGCCGACGTGATTCGAGGTGTCGCGGTGCGGACGCCGCTGCTGCCCTGGGACGACGGCGTATGGCTCAAGCCCGAGAGCCTCCAGCCAGTGGGCGCATTCAAGATGCGGGGCGCCTACTTCCGCCTCTCGACCCTGACCGATGCGGAACGGGCCGCCGGGGTCATCACCTACTCCAGCGGAAACCACGCCCAGGCGCGTGGCCCGCGCCGCCCGGCTGCTCGGGATCCAGGCGGTCATCGTCATGCCCGAGGACGCGCCGTCGCTCAAGGTCGACCGCGTCCGGGCCGACGGTGCCGAGCTCATCCTCGCCGCTCCCGGCAACGACGCGCGGCGGGCGCTGGCCGAGGAGATGGCCGTCGAGCGGCGCCTGACCCTCGTCCCGCCGTACGACGACCCGGAGATCATCGCCGGCCAGGGGACCTGCGGCCTCGAGATCGTCGAGGATCTGCCGGACGTGACCGAGGTCATCGTCCCGGTCAGCGGTGGAGGGCTGATCAGCGGGATTGCGGCCGCGGTGAAGGCGCTCGTTCCCGCCGCGCGGATCATCGGCGTGGAGCCGGAAGAGGCGGCTGACGCCCGGGAGTCGCTCGCGGCCGGCGAGATCCGGACGTGGCCGACCGAGCGGACCCACAAGACCATCGCCGACGGGCTGCGGGTGAACCGAATCGGCGACCTCCCGTGGGCCCACATCCAGGCCCTCGTGGATGAGATCGTGACGGTGACCGACGACCAGATGCGCGACGCGATCCGGCAGCTCACGCTCCGCGCTCGCCTCGTCGTCGAGCCCTCGGGCGCGGCCAGCATGGCCGCCCACCTCACCGGGGCGGCGGGCGCGTCCGGTGGCCAGCGCGTGATCGTCCTCAGCGGCGGGAACATCGACCCCGAGATGTATCGGTCCATCCTCGCGGAGGTTCCGGCGGCCAGCGCAAGTCACTAGCATCCGCGCTATGGCGGGTCACCCCGACGAGCTGCGCCCCATCACCGCCCTCTTCGCCGACATCTCCGGCTCGACCGGGCTGGGCGAGCGGCTGGCCCCGGACGAGGTGAAGGCCCTCATCGGCGAGTGCGTGACGCGGATGAGTCGCGCCGTCGAGGAGTACGGCGGCACGGTGCAGGCCTACCAGGGCGATGGGATCTGTGCCTACTTCGGCGTGCCGACCGCCCACGAGGACGACCCGGAGCGGGCGGCGCGGGCGGGCCTGCGCATCGTCGAGCTGATGGGCGCCTACGGCCGCGAGGTCGAAGCGGCGTGGGGCATTTCCGAGCTCGGCGTGCGGGTCGGGATCAACAGCGGCCGGGCCGGGGTCGGCCTGGTCGGTGCCGACGACCCGCAGGTCGTGGCCCTCGGCGACGCCACCAACGTCGCCGCCCGGCTCGAGTCCCGGGCCGCTCCCGGGACGATCGTGGTCGGTGAGGAGACTGCGCGCCGCCTGGGCGGGAAGTTCCTGACCGAACCCCTCGGGGAGGTTGAGGTCAAGGGCCGGGCCGAACCGGTGGGCACCTGGCGGCTCGTCGGCCCGGCGACGGTCACCGAGATCGCCGACACGCGGCCGCTGGTTGGGCGCGCGGCGGAGCTGGGCCGCCTGGACACCGCCCTGGACCGGCTCGCCAGCGGGCAGGGCCAGGTCGTGCTGCTGGTCGGGGAAGCGGGGATTGGCAAGACACGCCTGCTGGCGGAAGCGCGGGAGCGGGCCGGCCCGCAAGTCACCTGGCTCGAGGGTCACAGCCGGTCGTTCGGCGCGCGATCGGCGTACGGCCCCTTCGTCGAGATCCTGCGCGGCGTGGCTCGGTGCCGATGGCGGGTCGGACCTCGCGCTCCGCACCCGTCTCCGGGCGCGGATGGGCGACGACGGCGCCCGATATCTGCCGGAGCTCGCACGCTTGCTCGGGATCCGGCTGGACCCGGAGGGCGACGGCGACCTGACGGACCTCGCGCCGGCCGACATCGCCGCCCGCCTGCGTGCCGCCTACGTCGAGTGGCTGCGCCGGGTTGCCGCCGAGTCGCCGACCTGGGTGGCGATCGAAGACGTGAACTGGGCCGACGACTCCTCCGCTGAGCTGGCCGGCGACGTCATGTCCCTCACCGATCGAGCGCCCATCGGTCTCATCCTGACCCTGCGGCCCGACCCGGGCACCCGCGGCTGGGAGCTCCGAACGCGAGCCCTGAGCGACTTCAGCCACCGGCTGACCACCATCGACCTCGAGCCGCTCAGCGCAGGCGCCACCGAGGAGCTGGTGGCCCTCCTGTTGCCGGGGGAGAGCCTGGATCCTGGCACCCGCCGGACGCTGGGCGAGGTGAGCGAAGGGAATCCCCTGTTCCTCGAGGAGCTGATCGCCCGGCTCCGCGAGACCGGCGCCCTTGCCGCGGATCACCAGGCGTGGACGCTGAGCGTGCCCCGCAACGTCCTGCCGCCGGCGCTGGAGGGCCTGCTGGTGGCCCGCATCGACTACCTCGCCCCGGAGGTGCGGTCCGTCGCCCAGGCCGCTGGGATCCTGGGTCGCGAGTTCAGCCGTCCCACTCTCGAGCGAATGACCGGCGAGGACGGCTCGCTGGACGCGTCAATTGATGCTCTCGTCCGGGCGGGCGTGATCGTCGAGCGCGGCCGCTTCCCGAATCCGGCATACGCCTTCCGTCACGGCCTGATCCTGGAAGCGGTGCTCAGCACGCTGACCGATGCGCGCCGGGCCGAGCTCCACCTGGCGGCGGCGCGCGCCTTCGAGTCGCAGGACGGCGCGGACGTCGAGGCCCATCTCGAGGAGCTCGGCCATCACTACGCGCGGGCCAACGACTTGCCGAAAGCGCTCGCCTACCTCGAGCGTGGAGCGGAGCGAGCCGCCCAGCTGGGCGCCACCGACGAGGCGGGACGGTTGTGGCTGCGCGCCCTGCGCGCCGCGAACAAGCTCGGCGACGAGGTCGCCGCCGACCGCATCCGGACTCGAATCAGCGACGCGCCGGCTGGTCCGCCCTAGTCAGCCACGATGCGGATCTGCTCCGGGAACATGAGCCCGTACAGCGAATCGAACGGGGTGACCACCAGACCGTCGACCCGCGGGGCCACGAGCGCGAAGGCACCCCGCCATTGGACGAAGATGTGGGCATCGTCTCCGACGAGGACGCGTTGGGCCTGGCCGTAGAGGTCCAGCTGTTCCGCTTCATCGACGGTCGTGGCGGCTTCGGCCAGCAGCCGATCCAGCTCTGGGTTGCAGTATCCCGATGCGTTGCCCCACCCACCGCACGCCCATGGAGGTTCGAGGTAGGACTGCGGATGGGGGAAGTCCGCGATCCATTGGAGCCAGAACATGTCGTACTGGTGGCTTCCCACCAGCTCGAGGAATTGGTCCGCTCTCGAGCCCGGTGAAGGCGACTTCGAGGCCGAGGACATCGCGCCACTGCTGGTCGAGCGCCCGCGGGCCGTCGCCGACCAACGTCCCGTGCAGGAAGGTCAGATCCAACTCGTCCGGGCCACTCAGCCCCAGCTCATCGAGCGCCCGGGCGAAGGTTCGCTGCGCTTCATCGGGATCGAAGACCGACTCCAGGTCCGGGTCATGCCCGGGTACGCCGGGCGGGATCGGGCTGGTGGCGACCGGCCCGCTGAATCCAACGACTCGATTGAGCTCCTCGCGGTCCACGGCCAGGCTCAGCGCCTCGCGCAGGGTCCGGCTCTCGCACCAGCGGGCTATCGGGCCGCTGCATGTCGAAGTCGATATGGAAGAACGCCGCTCCCGGCGTCTCCACGGTCTGCGCGGCGAGTCCGGGGTCCGTCGAAATCGCGCCCAAGCCGAGGATGTCGATCTCTTCAGTTCGAAATGCCTCAACCGCACTCGCCTCCGAGGGGTACGCCTGCATCTCGATTCGGTCGAGGCTGATCGGATCGCCCCACCACATCGGGTTCGGCTCGAATGTCCGCCGTTGGTCGTGCACCCACTCGGTCAGCACAAACGGGCCGGATGACCAGAAGCCGCCAGCCTCGGTCGCGCCTGGTTGGGTGATCCATCGCTCCGGAACCGGGGCCATGGCCGGGTTGCCCACGGCAGCGGGAAAGTGGACGGCCGGGCGGCTGAGTGCGACCTCGAGCGTCCGGTCGTCGGAAGCCGTAACTGCGAGACCATCGAGGCGGGCCTCGATCTCCTCGTCGGTCGGATCGTCGAAGGCCAGCAGCGCCGGCGCCCCAACCACATCGGCGAGCAGGTAAGGGACCGCGGTCTCATTCCGAGGATCGATCAGGCGTTTCCAGCTGTAGACGAAGTCTCCAGCCACAATGGGCTCGCCGGAGCTGTAGGTCGCCTCCCGCAGATGAAACGTGATGTGGGTTCCACCCTCGGTGATATCCCAGGACTCGGCCAGCGCCGGGACCGTGCGCAGATCCTCATCGAACCACGTCAGTCCGCGGACGAGCAGCGATAGGTTCGGATCTGTGGTCAGCGTGGGGTCGAGAGTTCCCACCTCGACGTAGGCCATCCGGAGCACCTGGTCGGCGGCCACCGCCGATCCTTCTGGTGGCTGAGGAGACTCTGACAGCGAGGCGGACTGGCATGCGCCCAAGAGCGCGATCAGTACCGCGCTCATGATCCGGTAGGAACTCACGGTTCCGGCGTCCTCTCGCACCCAGTGCTTGGTTCGGTGAATGTCGCCGCTCGAGTCAGCGAGGGTGATCTCCACCTCGTAGTCGTTTCCGACCGGCACGAACTCTATCGCGGCGGTCAACGAGCCCCGTCCGCCCTCCGGAACGTCCTCCCAGGCTCCGACGACGGTGAAATCCGCCCGGATCTGCCCGATGAACGCCTCGATCCAGGATGCTCCGAGCGCTTCTCCGTCCTCGGCGCTCAGCCCGACCCAGGTCAGGCAGCTGTTCGTCTGGCGAAAGAGGAAGACCGAAGGAGCCGGGCAGCGCGTTGGGGTCCCCGCTGCCAATCCAACGGCCGCCCAGGAACACCGGCTCCCCAGCCGGGTCGCGGAGCTCCAACCCTTCGCATGCCGTTCGCCCCGCCTGCGACTCGCCCGAGGGCGCGGGCTCACTTGGGCTGGGGGGCGTTCCCGCACAGCCGACGACGAGCAGGGCCGCGACCCCGACAGCCGCCCTGGTCGCGAGCTGGCGGCTCAGGGCGCGGCCACCGCGACCCAGACGGTGGTCCCGAACACGGCCACGTCCTGGAGAGCGCCACCGATCGTGATCGTGGCCACCACCGTGTTGGTGGCCGGGTCGATCCGTGACACAGTGCCACTCCCCGCGTTCGCGACCCAGATTGCGCCAGCGCCCACGGCGATCGCCACGGGGCGCGCGCCGACCGCGATTCGGACTTCCTCCTGGCGCGTGCGAATGTTGAACCGCACGACGGAGTCGCCGTCACCGTCCACGATCCATAGCGCATCGGTCTCGACGTCCAGCGCCAGGGCACCGGGAGTGAAATCAAGTCCGATCGGCGGGTCCGCGCCCGTGAGTCCGGCCGGGACGCGGCTCAGGCTCCGGCCGATCGCGTTCGAGACCCAGACGGCCCCGCCGCCCGCGGCCACGAATTCGGGGCCGGCGTCGACGGCGATGGGACCGCCCACCCTCCGCGACGCGGCGTCAACGGGGACCACGCTTTCCCTCAGCGCATCGATGATCCATATCACCCCGTCGCCGTAGGCCATGTCCCCGGGACGAAACAGGAGGGCCGACGGACCCGGCTGCTGGTCCGGCTGCTCCGCATCGATCTCGGACAGCGTCTCGTCGGTCGTGTTCGCGACCCAGACCAGAGGGCCCTTCCTCCAGCTCCGCCGCGGCCAGCGCGCGCGGCGCGTTCCCGACCGTGATCGAGGACACGCCGTGGTCAGCGGCATCAACCCGCGACACCGTCCCGGCCGTGAAGTGGGTAACCCACGCCGCGCTCGCGTCGGCGGTGATGGCAGTCGGGTCGTCGGTCAGCTCGGCTGCCGCCTCCGCCCGGTTCGTGGCGGGATCGATCATCGCGACCCCCGCTCCGGCAAACAGCGGGCCCGGCGTCTGGACGCTCTGCCACAGGACGACCCCCGCGATGCCGAGCGCGAGGGCCGACAGCCGCGCCAATGGCGATGACCGCACGGCGCCCCCTTCGTCCTCCGGGGCGCGGTGGCGCCACGACCGGCGTGGTCCCGGTCGAGGGCGCCGAGGCACCGGTGACCCGCAGCAGCTCGTCGGCCATCTCGCCGCAGGTGGCGTACCGGCCGGCCGGCTGCTTTGCGGCCGCCCGGGACAGGATCGCGTCCACGGCGGGGCTGACGTCGGCCGCGACCGTTTCACCGACACTCGGGAACGGGTCGCGGATATGGGCGTACAGGGTCGCGATATCGGTTTCCCGCTCGAACGGCCGGCGACCCGTCAGGCACTCAAACGTCAGGCAGGCGAGGGAGTACTCGTCGGCCCGGGCGTCCACCGGGCGGCCCTCGATCTGCTCGGGAGCGACGTAGGCGATCGTCCCGAGGAACGCGGAGGAGCCGGTGACCCCCGACTCGGACAGGACCCGTTTGGTGAGCCCGAAGTCACCGAGGTAGGCGTGCTCCCCGCGCCCCGCTCCCCGAGCCGGCAGCAGGACGTTGCTCGGCTTCACGTCGCGGTGGACGAGGCCCGCCTCGTGCGCGGCATCGAGCGCGCTCGCCACCTGGGCCACGATCCGCGCCGTGCGGGCAGGCTCCAGCGGGCCGTCGCGGGCGATCAGGGTCGCGAGGTCCACCCCGTCGACGAACCGCATCGCGATGTACAGGACCCCATCGGCCTCGCCGGCGTCGTACATCGGCACGACGTTCGGATGGTCCAGGGTGCCGGCGGTGCGCGACTCGCGGAGGAACCGTTCGCGAAACTTCTCCTCGCGGGCGATCTGCGGCGCGACGACCTTCAGCGCGACCTTGCGTCCGAGCCGGAGATGCTCGGCGCGGTACACGACGCCCATCCCGCCACGGCCGATGATCTCCTCGATCTGGTAGCCGGCGATCTCCCGACCCAGGAAGCTGTCGGGCTCCGAGGTGGTCATCCGCTATCGGCCCCGGAGGCCCGCGAAGAAGCTGGCGGCGTTGGCCCCCAGCGCGTCGATCGCGTATCCGCCTTCCTGGAGCGCGATGACCGGCCGATCGAGCTCACCGATCGCGGCACCGATCCGGTGGTAGTCCTCGGTCTTCAGCGCGAAATCGGCGATCGGGTCGCGCTCGAAGGTGTCGAAGCCGAGGGACACGACGAGCGGGCTGTCGGGGTCGTGGTCCTGGATGGCCTGCAACCCGATCTCCAGCGCCGCGAGGTAGGCATCGCCGTCGGTCCGCGGGGGGAGCGGAATGTTCAGGTTCATGCCCTCGCCCGCCCCGAAGCCGACCTCGTTGTCGTAGCCGGAGTAATACGGATAGGCGCGGCTCGGGTCGCCGTGGAGCGAGACGTACAGCACGTCGTGACGCTCCCAGAACAGCTGCTGCGTCCCGTTCCCGTGGTGGTAGTCGATGTCGAGGATCGCGACCCGGGACGCGCCGCCGTCCGAGAGCGCCTGGGCCACGATCGCCGCGTTGTTGAAGAAGCAATAGCCGCCGTACAGGGCACGCCCCGCATGGTGGCCCGGCGGGCGGCACAGGCCGTACGCGATGTGCGCCCCGCCGCGGGACCGGTCGAGGGCGGTGAGGGCCACGTCCACCGAGACGCGCGCGGCGCGGTAGGTGCCCGCCACGATCGGGGTGGCGGTGTCGAACGTGTAGCCGAACAGCCGATAGCCGGGGGCCGGCAGGCCGGTGTCGTGGCCGGCGGCGTAGGCCGTCGTCAGCAGGGTGCCCGGGATGAGCGGCTGGGTGCCGTCGGTGACGCCGGCGGCAATCGCGTCCTCCCAGGCGGTGGCCAGGACCTCGAGCAGCGCCTGGTCGTGGACGGCGAGGATCGGCAGCTCCCCATGGTGGGTCGGTTCCTCGAACCGATAGCCGCCGGCCTCGACCAGCGCGTTCTCGATCTCGATCGCGCGAGCGGGCACCTCGTACCCGGGAATCGGCTTCCCGAAGTCGACCTCCACGAGCTTGTCGTGGGCGAGGTGGGCGTTGGAGCGAATGACCGGGACCGCCATGGGCGTGCCGAGTGTACGCACTAGACTGGCCGGACCGATGGGCAGCCTCGCGACCTACCGGCGTGTCTTCGCCAATCCGGCCCTCGCCCGCCTGTTCGTCGGGGAGTTCGTGTCATCCATCGGCGACTGGCTGTACCTCGTCGCCCTGCTGGTGGTCGTGTACCGATCCGGAGCGTCGCCGCTCGTGCTCGGGATCGTCGGCGCGGCCCGGATCGTGCCCTACATCCTGCTGTCGGTCCCGGCCGGCATCGCCGCCGATCGGTACGACCGCCGTCTCATCCTGATCGTCACCGACGTCGCCCGCGGGCTGATCATGCTCGCCCTCACCGCCCTGACCCTGCTGGGCGGGGACATCCTGCTCATCGTCGCGCTCAGCCTGCTGGCGGCATGCTTCTCCGCCTTCTTCTCGCCGGCCATCGGCTCGCTCATCCCGACCCTGGTCACCGATGAGCGCGAGCTCGGCCCGGCCAACGCGGCGTGGTCGAGCCTGGACAACCTCGCGTTCATCATCGGGCCGGCGGTCGGCGCCATCCTCATCAGCCTGGGCAGCATTCCGCTCGCCTTCTTCCTGAACGCGGTCAGCTTCATGGTCGTCGCCGCGGTCCTGTGGCGTCTGCCTCGTGATCAGGCCCGGGGCCGGGTCGCCGCCGAGGACGCGGGAGCGGAGCCACAGCCGGCCTTCCGGGAAGCGGTGCGACCGGCGATCCGGCCGCTCTCGGGCCTCGGGCTCATCAACCTGGTCGATGGGTTCGTGTCGGGCGGGCTGGCCGTGCTGACCGTGGTCATCGCCATCGAGGTGCTCGGGGCGGGCGACGCGGGGACCGGGTGGCTGAACGCGGCGATCGGGCTGGGCGGGCTGATCGGGGCGCTGGTCGCGGGACCGATGACCCTCCGTCGCCGGCTCGACGTCCCGCTGGCGGTGGGCGGCGTGACCCTGGGTGTCGGGGTGATCCTGGTCGGCCAGTCGGCGGTGCTGCTGGCGGCCATCGCCGCCATGGCGGTGGCGACCGCGGGAATGCTCGTCCTCGAGGTGGTGGCCACCACCATCTTCCAGCGCGAGGTGCCCGACGCGATCCGGGGCCGGACCATCGGCGCGATGGACACGGTGACCGTGACCGCCTACGCGCTCGGCGCTTTCCTGGCTCCGGTCCTGGCGGCGATCGTCGGACCGGTCGTCGTCCTCCTGGGGTTTGGCATCGCGATGGTCGCGGCCACCCTGATCGGGACGCTGGTGGTCGGCCGATCGGCGGCGCCTCCGCCTCGACCCGGGCGCGGACCGCTTCGTCCGGCTGCCGCTCTTCGATGGGCCTTCGCCCGCCTCCCTGGAGCAGGCTGCCCGCCACCTGTCTCGCGTGCGGGTCCTGCCGGGTGAGGTCGTGGTCCGCCAGGGCGACCCCGCGGATCGCTTCTTCCACATCCTCGACGGGGCGTTCGAGGTGACCCAGACCAAGGATCCGGGCGGCGCGCCGCGGTTCCTCCGGACGCTGGGGCCGGACGAGGTTTTCGGGGAGATCGGACTGCTGCGCAGCGTGCCGCGAACCGCGACCGTGACCGCCGCCGCGGAGGGCGCGCTGCTCGCGCTCGACGGTCCAGCGATTCCTCGAGCTGGTGGGTGCCGGGCCGGGGCTCACCTCACGCCTGCTGGACATGCACCGCGGCGCCGCGGCGCGCCTGGACGCTTCCGCCGAGGAGGGACCGAGCAATGGCTGACGATGTGACCCTGGGCCTGCTGTTGCGGTGCCCGCTGTTCACCGGTGCGGAGCCGGAAGATCTGGCGGAGGTCGTCCGCCATGTCCGCCGCCGCCGATTCCGGCGGGGCGAGGTCATCTTCCACGAGGGCGATCCGGCCGATGCCCTGCACGTCGTCGCGTCGGGGGCGGTGAAGATCGTGCTGTCCTCGGACGAGGGCGACGAGGCGATCATCGCCACGCTCCATCCGGGCGACTTCTTCGGCGAGCTCTCCCTGCTGGACGGCTCGCCACGTTCCGCGACCGCTGCCGCGGTCGAGGCGACCGAGACGGTGAGCCTGCCCCGGGACACGTTCCTCGAGGAGATCGGGCGCAGCGAGCGGCTGCGCGACTGCCTGCTCCGCTCGCTGGCCGCCGAGCTGCGGCGCCTGACCGGGCACGTCGAGGAGCTCCACTTCCTCGACCTCAGCGGGCGGCTGGCCAGCCGCCTCGTGCGCCTGGCCCGGGAGGCGGATCCTCCGCCGCAGCGCACCGATGACGGCCGCCTGGAGGCCCGGCTCGAATGGCCCTTCACACAATCCGATCTGGCTGCCATGATTGGCGCCACGCGCCAGAGCGTGAACCGGCTGCTGGTCGACCTCGTCGATCGCGGACTGGTGCGCATCGAGCGCGAGACATTGGTGATCCCCGATCTCGACCGTCTGGAACAACTCGCGGTTCGCTAGGATCGGCCGGAGCGCCGTGTCGGCCAATTGACACCCCAGCTGTCGCCGGTGTGATCGGTACCGGCAAGGCTGGTTCCATACCGTGAGGCCCGAGATTCCGGGCCATCGGGTCCGGAGCAACAATCGGGAGGCTAGAAACCACCATGGACCAGAGAGCCAGAGTCCGGGGCCGCGTCTCCGGAGACGAGGACGTGGAAGGCCACGCCCATACCAAGGCCAAGACTCGTGCCGTCAGCAAGGCGAAGACTCGGGCCCGTACCCGCGCCGATGACGACACCGAGGGCCACGCCCACGCCAAGGCCAAGACTCGTGCCGTCAGCAAGGCGAAGACTCGGGCCCGCACCCGCGCCGATGACGACACCGAGGGCCACGCTCACGCCAAGGCCAAGACCCGCGCCGTCAGCAAGGCGAAGACTCGGGCCCGCACCCGCGCCGATGACGACACCGAGGGCCACGCCCACGCCAAGGCCAAGACCCGCGCCGTCAGCAAGGCGAAGACCCGGGCCCGCACCCGCGCCGATGACGACACCGAGGGCCACGCCCGAGCCCGGGCGAAGGCCAAGGCCGCATCTCCCGCCAAGAAGCGGGCGACCGGTGACGACACCCAGGGCCACGCCCGAGCGCGGGCAAAGGCCAAGGCATCGCCGGCCAAGAAGCGGTAACGACAGCTTCCCGAGCAGGTAAGGCGGCGGGGCTCCCCCCGCCGCCTTACGCTATGCCCCGATGAGCAGCCGCCCCTCGTCGCGGGCCCTGGACCAGGCGCTGGCCATCGTTCGCGCCGGGGCCGAGCGGGCCGCGGTGGCCGATCGGCTCCACCCCGGCGGAGAGGAGCGTCTCCTGCAGTCGATCGTGGATGCCACGGTCCGCCTGTTCGACGCCGAGGCGGCGTCGATCGCGCTCTTCGAGCGCAACCCCGACCGGCTCGAGTTTCGGGTCGCCGCTGGCCCGCAGGGCGCGGGCGCGATCGGGAAGAGCGTGAAACCGAGCCAGGGCATCGCCGGCTTCGTGTACTCCACCGGCCAGGCCATTGCCCTGTCAGACGTCGCGTCGGATCCACGGTTCGACCGCAAGACGGCGGAGAAGACCGGCTACGTGCCCCGTTCGATCGCCGCCGTGCCCCTCACCGATGAGCTGGGCACCCACGGCGTGCTCCAGGTCCTCGACAAGAAGGGATCGGCCACCTTCGACCTCCGCGACATGGAGCTGATCGGGGTCTTCGCCGCCCAGGCCGCGACCGCCATCGCCGTGACCCGAGCCCAACGCGAGCTGCCGCAGCTGCTCCGCACCGCCTTCTCCCGAGCCACCGGCAACGGCCTGACCGATGCCCAGCTCGATGCCCTGGTCGCCGCGGCTTCCGACGACATGGACCTCGACGCCGACAGCCCGTACTGGCGGCTGGCGGACCAGGTGGCCCAGCTCCGGGGGCTGGGAGAGGCGGAGCTGAGCCTGGTCAGCGACGTCCTGGCCGCCATTGCCGCCAACGCGGCCTCTCGGCGCACCTATTCCCGCCGTCGCTGACGGACCGATGTCGGTCGAACCGGAGGAGCTGCCCGCCTGGGCCGAGCCATTCGCCGCGGCCGATCGGCTGGCCCGTCGCGCCGGGCTGCGGCGGATCGATCGGTCGTGGGCCTGGGGAGGGGCGACCGGCAAGGGCGTGACGGTGGCCGTCATCGACAGTGGAGTCGAGGGCGACCATCCGTGGCTCGAGGATCGGCTGGTGGAAAGCGTCGCGGTTCGCGTTGATCGGCGCGGGGACACGGAGGTCGTGCCCGACGAGCCGATCGACCTCTACGGCCACGGCACGGCCTGCGCGGGGATCATCCTGGACCTCGCCCCGGACGCCGACATCGTCTCGGTCCGGGTCCTGAACGAGGACCTGAAGGGAAAGGGCGCGGCGTTCGCCGAGGGGCTGTCGTGGGCCATCGAGCGCGGGGTCCAGGTCGCCAACCTGAGCCTGTCGTCGAAGAGCGAGGCCCTGTACCCCGTCTTCCACGAGCTCGCGGACGAGGCCTACTTCCGCAACGTGATCCTGGTCAGCGCGGCCAACAACGTGAACGTGGCCTCGTATCCGTCGCTGTTCAGCAGCGTGGTCTCGGTCGCCGCGCATGCCGAGCCGGACAAGTGGCGCCTGTACTACAACCCCAACCCGCCGGTCGAGTTCGGTGCCTGGGGCGTGGACGTGCCGATCGCCTGGAAGGACGGCACCGAGACGGTGGCCACCGGCAACTCGTTCGCCGCTCCCCACGTGGCCGGCATGGCCGCGCTCATCCTGTCCAAGCACCCGGGCCTGACCCCGTTCGAGCTGAAAGCGGTGCTCGCGGCGGTGGCTGACAACCCCAGGCCGGGCCGCCGCCGGACCACGGGCTGATCCAGGTCCATCCCGCACCGGGCGATCGACCGGCCGCAGCCGGCGCCGACCTAGAATGGCCGTCTCGTGTTCTACGTCCAACGCGGCCAGGTGCCGCCCAAGCGCCACACCCAGTTCCGGAAGGACGACGGCACGCTCTACGCGGAGGAGCTGTTCGGGGTCGAGGGCTTCAGCGGTCGAGCGTCCCTCCTGTACCACCACACCCCGCCAACCCGAACCAACCGCATCGAGAAGGTTCGAGACGTCGCCCTCGAGGCCTGGTCGGACGCGCCGCATCGCCACTACCTGGTGAACACCAAGGACGTCGAGCCGTCCGGTGACGCCCTCTCCGGCCGGATCCCGCTGTTCTTCAACCACGACGTCACCTTCGGGGTCGTTCGGCCGGCGGAGGCGATGACCCGCTACTACCGCAACGGCGAGGCGGACGAGATGCTGTTCGTCCACGAGGGGCACGGGACGCTGGAGACGATCTTCGGACCGATCGACTACGGCCCCGGCGACTACCTGGTCATTCCCATCGGAACGACGTACCGCGTCGTCCCGGCGGCGGGCGAGGCGCAGCGGATGCTGTGGGTCGAGTCGCCGTCGGCCATCGTCCCGCCCAAGCGCTATCGCAACGACTTCGGCCAGCTCCTCGAGCACTCCCCGTACTGCGAGCGCGACCTTCGACCGCCCGCCGAGATGGCGGCGAACACGGAGAGCGGCGACTTCGTGATCGAGGTCAAGACCCGCGGCCGGATCACCGCCTACCACTACCAGCACCACCCCTTCGACCTCGTCGGCTGGGACGGGCACCTGTGGCCGTTCGCCTTCAACATCTCCGACTTCGAACCGATCACCGGACGGGTCCACCAGCCGCCGCCGGTCCACCTCACCTTCCAGCCGCGCAACTACGTCATCTGCAGCTTCGTGCCGCGCAAGTTCGACTACCACCCGTTGGCCATCCCCGCCCCGTACAACCACTCGAACATCAACTCGGACGAGGTCATCTACTACGTGGCCGGCAACTTCATGAGCCGCCGCGGGGTGGACATCAGCTCGTTCACCGTCCATCCAGCCGGGATCCCCCACGGACCGCACCCGGGAACGGTCGAGGCGTCCATCGGTCGGGAGGCGACCGAGGAGCTGGCGGTGATGATCGACACCTTCCACCCGCTCCAGCTCACCCGCCAGGCGGGCGAGCTGGAGGACCCGGCCTACCCCTTCAGCTGGCTGCCGGCCAGGGACGCCGATGCCGAGGCCCGCGAGCTTGCCGAGCGCGGCCCCGAGGCCTTCCCCGACTGACCGATGACCATCGGTCCGGAGGTTCCGGTCAACCTGTTCGAGAACGAGCGCGAGCTGATGGTCGTCGCGCCGATGCCCGGCGTCGCCCCTGAGGACATCAGCGTCGAGGTCACGGCTGACGGCCGGCTCACCCTCCGCGCCGAGCAGCGAGGGGAGGGGCAGGAGCGGATCACCCACCTGCGGCGGGAGTGGTCGTACGGTCCGTACCAGCGGACGATCGACCTCCCGTACCCGGTCGACGCGGTGCGGGCCAACGTCACCTACGGCAACGGTGTCCTGTCGATCACGCTCCCCAGGGCCGAGGCCCTGACCCACGGCAGGGTTGTCGTCCCGCGGACCGGGCACGCTCGCGGAGTCGCGGCCGGCCACGCGGGGACGCGGGGCGGCGAGGCCGACTCGTGATCCTGTACTTCCTGCGCCACGGCAAGGCGGGCCACCACGACCCGATGGACCCGGACGACGATGCGCGGGAGCTGACCGATGCCGGATCAGCCGAGCTTCAGGCAGCGGCCCCGGTCTGGCGCCGACTGAACCTGCGACCGGACGTCATCCTCAGCTCGCCGTTTCCGCGAGCGCTGCAGACCGCTCAGCTGTTCGCCGACGGGCATCGGATCGAGCCACGAGCCGGTCGTCGACGACCGGCTGCGGCCCGGTGCCGACTGGGCAGACCTCGCCCGGGCGCTCGCTGCCCATCGCGACGCGCGGCGGGTGATGTTCGTCGGCCACGAGCCCGACCTCTCGCATGGCGGTGCGGCGCCTCACCGGCGCGAGCGCCGTCCGCATGCGGAAAGGCGGGCTGGCCTGCGTCGAGTTCCCGGGCATCCCCGAACCGGGTTCCGGCGAGCTTGCCTGGCTGCTCGACCCCGACCTGTACGCCGACTGAGCTTCCCCTGGCCGGCGGCGCCTAGTCGGCGACCACGACCACCTTTCCGAAGGCGCGGCGGGCGTCGAGATGCTCCTGGGCAGCCCGCGTCTCCGACAGCGGGAAGGTGCGGTCGATCACCGGCTGCACCCGCCCGCCCTCCACGAGTCCCAGCACGCCGGCCAGGTCGGAGCGCGTCGCGCCCATCGAGCCGAGGATCGTGAACTGGCGCCAGAACAGGTTCCACAGGTCGGTCTCGGCCATGCGCCCGGTCAGGCCCCCACAGGTCACCACCCGGCCGCCGGTCCGCAGGCTGGCCAGGCTGTGGCGCCAGGTGGCCGGACCGATGTGCTCGAACACGACGTCCACGCCCGCGCCCATCGGTGATCTTCATGACCTCCAGCTCGAAGCGCGGCGTCTCGGCGTGGTTGATGACGTGCGCCGCCCCCAGCTCTCGCGCCTTCGCCAGCTTCTCCTCCGACCCGGCCGTCGCGATGACCGTGCAACCGAGCTCGTTCGCGATCTGGATCGCGGCGCTCCCGATGCCGGAGCCCGCCGCCAGGACGAGGACCCACTCATCGGCCTTGGTCTGGGCCCGGGTGACGAGCATGTGCCAGGCCGTGCCGAACGCGGACGGCAGGGCAGCCGCTTCGGTATCGGTCAGCCCATCCGGCGTGCGGACGAGGCACGAAGCCGGGGCAACGACGTACTCGGCGAAGCCGCCATCTCGGCTCAGACCGATGATCTCGCGGTTCTCGCACAGGTTCTCCCGGCCGTCGCGGCAGAACGCGCAGGTGCCATCCGCGGTGAAGGCGAGGACGATGACCCGGTCTCCCACCGACCATTCCGTCACGGCGGTTCCAACCGCGGCGATCGTTCCCGCAGGCTCCAATCCTCCGATGTGGGGCAGGGGTGCGCGCATCCCGTTGCTCCCCTCGCGGACATGGAGGTCCAGGTGGTTCAAACCGCATGCCCCGACCCGCACGAGGACCTCGTCGGGGCCGGGGACCGGATCGGCGACGTCCTCGTACGAGAGGACCTCCGGTCCACCGCGCCGACGGAAGATGACTGCCTTCATCGGTCTCGCCCCATAATCTGGCCCGAGTATGGCAGCCACGCAGGACGGCACACCGAACACCGCTCGCGTCGTCGTGACCGGCATGGGCGCGATCACGCCGCTCGGCAACGACGTGGAAAGCCTGTGGCGCAACCTCCTCGCCGGCACGTCGGTGGCCCGGCATGTCGATCGGTTCGACTCCGGTGGATTCCGCACCCGATTCGCGGCCGAGGTCGTGGACTTCGATCCCACCGAATGGATGGATCCGAAGGAGGCCCGCCGCGCCGACCGCGTGATCCAGTTCGCGATGGCCACCTCCACCCAGGCCCTGGCCCAGGCCGACCTGCGGCCGTCCGACGACGAGGAAGCCGAGCAGATCGGGGTCCTGATCGGCACCGGCATCGGCGGGCTGACCAGCCTCGACGACGCCGCGCGGGTCATGCGCGAGGAAGGGCCCGACCGGGTGACGCCGCTGACCGCGGTCAACATGCTGCCGGACATGGCGTCGGGCCAGGTGGCGATCCAGTTCGGGCTGACCGGCGTGAACTTCTGCGTCATCTCTGCCTGCGCGACGGGCACGAACGCGGTGGGCGAAGCGGCGGAGATCATCAAGCGTGGTGACGCGCTGGCCATGGTCGTGGGCGGGACCGAGGCGGCGGTGACCCCGCTCGCCCTGGCCGCGTTCCACCGCACGGGCTCGCTCTCGACCCGCAACGACGACCCGAAGCACGCGTCACGTCCGTTCGACAAGGAACGGGACGGCTTCGTCGTCGGCGAGGGAGCCGGCGGGCTCGTGCTCGAGCGGCTCGACTTCGCCCTCGGGCGCGGCGCGACACCCCTGGCGGAGGTGATCGGCTATGGGAACTCGGCCGACGCGTTCCACGTCAGCGCGCCGGAGCCGGAAGGCAAGGGCGCCGCCCGCTCGATGTCCCGCGCGATGGCCAAGGCCGGCATCGGCCCGGGGGACATCGACTACATCAACGCGCATGGCACGAGCACCCAGCTCAACGACCGCAGCGAGACCTTTGCCATCAAGCGCGCCCTGGGCGACGACGCGTACCGGATCCCGGTCAGCTCGACCAAGTCGATGACCGGCCACATGCTCGGTGCGGCCGGCGTGGTGGAAGCGGTCGTCTGCGTCCAGGCCATCAACCACGGGATCGTGCCGCCCACGATCAACTACGAGTTCCCCGATCCTGACTGCGACCTCGACTACGTCCCGAACGTGGCGCGCGAGCTCACGGTCCGAACGGCGATGTCGAACTCGTTCGGGTTCGGCGGCCACAACGCGACGATCATCCTGCGGGCCTACCCCTGACCGGGGCACGCCGTTGGTGCCGACCGGTCAGTCGTTGCTCCCGCTCGCCTCGCCCATCCCGATGCCCAGGGCGTGGAATCCGCCGTCGACGTGGACCATCTCGCCGGTCGTCAATGAGGCCCAGTCGCTGAGCAGGAAGCACACCATCCGGCCGACGGCCGTGGAGTCCTTGACGTCCCAGCCGAGCGGGGCACGCTTCCCCCAGCCCTCCGTCAGCTGAGCAAACCCCGGGATGTTCTTTCCGGCCATGGAGCGGATCGGCCCGGCGGAGACGGTGTTGACCCGGATCTGGTCCGGCCCCAGGTCGCGGGCGAGGTAGCGGGTGATGGACTCCAGGCCGGCCTTGGAGACGCCCATCCAGTCGTAGATCGGCCATGCGTACCGCGCGTCGAAGGTCAGGGTCACCACTGACGCGCCGCCGTCCGCACCCGACACCCTGAGGAGCGGCAGCATGCCCGCGGTCAGTGCCTTCAGCGAGTACGCGCTGGTCTGGAAGGCCGTGGCGACGCTCTCCCAGGGAGTCGCCAGAAACTCGCCTCCCATGGCGTCCTGCGGCGCGAAGCCGATGGCATGGAGCAGGCCGTCGAGCCGACCCCAGCGGGCCTCGAGGTCCGCAGCCACCGTCGCGATCTGGGCGTCGTCGTTGACGTCCATCTCGAGCACGTCCGGCACCGGATCGAGTCGGCGCGCAATCCGCTGGGTGAGGCTCATTGCCCGCCCGAAACTGGTCAGGACGATCTCGGCGCCCGCCTCCTGGGCGACCTTGGCGACCGAGAACGCGATCGAGTCATCGGTCAGGACCCCGGTGACGAGGACCTTCTTGCCCGCGAGCAGCATGTGCCGGATTGTACCGGCCGTCAGAACGGCTACCCTGCGTGACCGATGATGGTTCGGCTTTACGACTACCTGGTCCCGATCGCGGACGACAGTGCAGGCATCCCGGCCCTGTCCGCGGCGCTCGCCGACTTGCCCGCCGCGGACCGCAAGACGCTCCTCACCAGCCTGTTCAAGCAGGAACGGATGCCGGGCTCGATGGAGCGGCTGACGACGCTGGTCCTCGACGTCGATGTGAGCTTCGGCGACCTGTTGACCGTGCTCGACAACTCCGCTCGCGAGCGCCGCTTCGTGGCCATCGACGAGGCCCGACCGATCCTCGACCGCGTCCTGCCTCCGTCCGCGATCGAAGGCACGCGCGAGTGGGACGTTGCCCGCCTCCACGAGCCGTACGGGGACGGGACGTACCACGGGAAATTGCTGAAGCGAACACGCAAGCAGCTGCGCTCGGTGGGCTCCCGAGAAGCCCTCACCACGCCCTTCCTCTTCCGACGCGAGTGGTGAGCTGATGACCCGAAGGCGTCGGGCCGGCCGGCCCTACCAGCCGCTCCCAAGGCGGACGAACCGCACGGCGGTGATCCTGATCGTGATCGTCGCCCTCATCCTCATCATCGGGGTCTCGGTGATCGGCACCGCCCGCTGAGCCGATTCGGTCAGAGCGTCCGGCCGGCGATCTCGCGGACGTACCAGAACAGCTTCCACAGCTCCGGGGCGGCGGCGCCCAGGTCCTGGGTGTCGGGCTGGACGTGGTCGAACAGGCGGAACTCCCCGAGCCGGACGTCCACGCCGGCGTCCTCCATCTCGGCCAGCAGCGCCCGCGCGTGCGAGTAGGGGATGTGCTGGTCCCCGGTGTCATGCATGAGGAACACCGTGGCCCGGATGTCCGCGACCCGATGAATCGGGCTGATCGCGTCCAGGGCCGCCCGGTCCCCCGCCGGCGCGAGGGCCAGCAGGGCCTCCGCCTCGGGCAGCGTGTCGGTCAGGAGGATGGCTTCGACCGCCCGGCCGGCATCGGTCTCGAGCGGAATGTCGGCGTCGGGCAGCGGATGGATGCCCTCGTTGTTCAGGGCGTCGTACGCCCCGTAGATGTAGCCATGGTCGCGTCCATCGGTCACCCGGTCGGTGAGCAGTCCGAACACGATCTGGCGCACGAGGAGCGCGGGCGCCCAATCGTGGAGCTCCCCGTCGAGACGGTACTGGTGGGTCAGCACCTCGGTCGTGAGCTCCGTCGCGTCGGCATACGCGCCGAACGAGCCGACCCAGGCCAGGCGGTCGGCGATGGCCGGCTCGGCGGCCGCGATCAGCGCCAGGCTGCCGCCGACCGAGACCCCCATGATCCCGATCCGGTCGGGGTCGACCTCCGGCCGGCGGGCAACCTCCTCGACGGCGGCCACGATCCGGCCCACCTCGGTGCCGTCGACCCGGACGTCGAAGAAGATCGGCAGCTCGGGGACGAACACGGCCGCCCCGGTCCGGGATATCGCGCGGGAGACCCGTTCGATGGCGGGGTGTGCCCGGCCCTGCGAGTTGATGCCCGACACGAAGATCACCGCCCCCACCGGCGCGTCGGCCGAGGCGGTGGCCGGCAGCCACAGGTCCGCCGGCAGCATCTCGCCGTCCGGCGCGCGGTACTCGACCAGCTCGTGCCGCGGCTCGGGCGCGAGGGCCAGCGGCTGCGGGCCGATGTCCAGGATGGAGGGGATGAGGGCCATCGTCTGGAACGTGACCCGCGACGGCGGCCAGGCGGCGAGCAGGAGGACGAGCACCGCGAGGGCGGCGGCCACCCACGGCCAGCGGCGGCGACGCCGCGGGGGATCGGTCTGGCTCAATCGAGGCGAAGCGGCTTGACCGTCATGACCTCGGCAACGCGGCCCTCCCACTCGTCGCGGGGGGCGTCGCAGTACAGCTCGATCTCGTTGCCGTCGGGGTCGACGGTGTACAGGCTCTTGCTGACCCCGTGGTCGGATGCCCCCCGCAGCAGCCCGCGCTCCGTCAGGAGGCGATGCGCCTCCTTGACCGCGTCCAGGTCCGCCAGCCGGATGGCGACGTGGTACAGGCCGACGGCCATCGGCACCGGCGACGGCGCCTGGTCCCCGACCCGGACGAGCGCGAGGTCGTGGTGGTTCTCACCGGTCGCGGTGAGGAAGACCATGACGTTGCTCAGCTCGCCGGAGACCCGGAACCCGAGCAGGTCGCGGTAGAAGGCGAGGGAGCGGTCCAGGTCGCGCACCTTGAGCACGACGTGGCCGACCCCCAACGGCTGCAGCACGGGGGTGATGCTATTCCAGATAGAGGGTGACGGAGACGACCCCGTAGACGTACCGATCCTTGTCGGTGATCGCGGACCACGCCGCGGGCGACAGGTCGACCACCTTCTGCCCGACCTGGCCCCAGTGGCAGCCGCAGGCGTCGCCGATCGGCAACCGGGCGCACCGGTCGGCGCAGACCGTCACCCATCCACCGCCGGGCGGCGGGTAGTAGTGGCCGCCGAGGGCGACGGGGAGGGCGACCACCGCCGCGCTTCCCCAGTTCATCGTGCAGCAGTACCAGCTGGCCGTCCCGCTGATGCTTGAGCCGCCGCCGGGCTGCGGTACGGGCTGCGGAACGGGCTGGACCCGCGGGGTGAGGATCGTCGCCTGCATCGGCACGCTGGGCGGGAGCGCGACCCCGGCCGGGTGGAACCGCTCGGTCCCGGCGGGGACCGCAGCCGTGGCCGAGGTGAAGGTCGCGAGGCCTCGCTGGGAGGTCGTCCCCCGGTCCGCGAGCGCGGATGCGGGAGATCCCTCGACCGCGGCGAGCAGGCGTTCGGTATGGGTATCCGAGGGAGTGGCCGCCACGGCCTGTGGGGCGAGAGCGGCCACGATCAACGCGATGACAATGACGTGGACGGCACCACGTCGGGCAAAGTCCGGCAATAGAATCCTCGGGCACAGTGGCGGGATCCGGCTCGCCGCTGCCGGCTCACATCGGGCGCCTGAAGGGCGCCGCGCGACCACGACGTCGCCGGGACCCTACCATGTTCATGCCCCGTTCGCCCGGCCGCGTGGCTAGGACGATCGGTGCGGATCGAGGTGACGAATGGCCAAAGGCGACCTGCCCCACCGGAGCGGACCGGTCGTCACCCGGGGTCCCGCCAACCGCCCGACCGAGGACCAGAAGCTCCTCCAGCGGCGGGTCCCGGCCGACTTCCAGGGCACCGACACCTGGCGGGCCCTGCGCATCCTCGGCGAGTTCGTGGAGGGCTTCGACGCGCTGGCCAACGTGGGGCCGGCGGTCAGCGTCTTCGGCTCGGCCCGGGTCCGGCGCAGCGATCCGCAGTACCGGCTCGCGCGCCGGGTCGCGGCCCGCCTGGCACAGGAGGGGTTTGCGGTCATCACCGGCGGCGGACCCGGGATCATGGAGGCCGCCAATCGCGGCGCCCGGGATGCCGGCGGCCTGTCCATCGGTTGCAACATCGAGCTTCCGTTCGAGCAGGACGTCAACCCGTACGTCGACCTGAACATCGAGTTCCGCTACTTCTTCGTGCGCAAGACGATGTTCGTGAAGTACGCGGAGGCGTTCGTCATCTTCCCCGGCGGGATGGGGACCATGGACGAGCTGTTCGAGGCGCTGACCCTGATCCAGACCGGCAAGATCGAGCACTTCCCGGTGGTGCTGGTCGGCGTCGACTACTGGTCGGGGCTGCTGGACTGGATGCGGGCCACGGTGCTGACCGAGGGCAAGGTCAGTGCCAAGGACCTGAACCTGGCGGTCGTGACCGATGACGTCGAGGAGATCGTCCGGGTCGTCGCCGAGCGCAGCCGGCTCCGGCAGCACCTGATGGAAGACGAGCTGGTCGACGACCTGATCCGCGGCTGACGCGACCGTCCGAAGGGCCGGGATCGGTGGATGCTGGCGGGCCCGACCGGATTCGAACCGGCGATCTCCAGCGTGACAGGCTGGCATGTTGGGCCGCTACACCACGGGCCCGCGGCGGCGGGGGCGGAGTATACCAATCGCGCCTTCAGGCGGCGATCGGCGTCCTCCAGCTCCCGGCGGCCGATGGCGGTCATGACCGCGATCCCCGCGTAGAGGACGGCGAACAGGCCCAGGGCCACGGCCCCGATGCCCAGGACGATGGCGGCCTGCGGCTGGGCCGGGATGGCGGCAACCATGAACACGGCGCTGGCGCCGACGGTGAACGCGACGAACAGGCCGCCGATCACCGCAGCCGCGTAGGACCACCGCTGCCCATGACGGAGACCGATCGAGGTCGCCAGCTGGGCCGCGCCGAAGAGGATCAGCCCGACTCCCAGCGCCACCGCGGCCCGTTCGACGGTGGCCTGGGTCAGGAAGTCGGGGGGCAGGCTGGCGAGCCCATCGGGGTCGAGCTCGGCCAGGATCCGCGCCAGCAGCTCGTCGGCGATCGCCTCGGCCGCCAGCAGCCCGCCGAGGATGCAGACCAGCCCGCCGGCGACCAGCACCCCGGACAGGACGAACAGGAGGCGCGAGGCGAGCAGCAGGCGGCGGGGCAGGGCGGCCACGTGCCCGCCGGCTCAGGGTCGGGGTCGGAGCAGGAGCAGGCCGGACGCCACCAGGCCGAGCGCCAGGCCGAACAGGGTCAGGGCCAGGATCAGGTCGGACGGCCCGCGCGCGATGATCGCGATCCCCCCGACGGCGGCGCCCAGCGCGGTGGCCAGGGCCAGGATCGCGGTCGGGACCCGGGCGCGCAGGCTACCCGTCAGCAGGGCCAGCCCCCCTCCGGCCAGCGCCAGCCCCACCACGAACAGGATGAACCCGCCGATGACCTGCCAGGTCCCGAGGGCGTCCGCGTTGGGCGGCGGATTGGCCGGGTCGAACGAGTCGGCCAGGGTCAGCCCGAACACCACGACCCCGATCGCGGCGATGAACAGGGCGACCCCGAGGACGGTGACGGCCAGGGCCGCAGCGGCCCGGGCATCGCCCAGGTGCGCGGGCGCGAGGGAGTGGGGTCGGCCGGTCACTGGGTCATTCCTCCTAGGGCGGCCGGCATTGTAGCCCGCCTATACTCGGCGTCGGAATGGCCTTCCAGGTGCCGTTGGACCCGCGCGAGGAGCGTCGCGCTCGGAACGTGGGCTGGGCCATGACCATCCTGTCCGTCATCCTGGTCGGCCTGCTGGTCTATCTCGCCTACGCCGCCTGGGTGGGATCGGATCGCCTGGTGAACCCCGAGTCGAGCCATGTCTGTCGCCTGCCGTCGGCCTATGGATGGGCCTACCAGGCGATCAACTATGACCAGGCCTCGGATGCGACCCTCGCCGCGGAGCCTGATCCCGACAACTGCACCGCGGTCGGGCAGGCGGCGGGCACCGACCTTGTCGCCTCCGACGGCACGCGCCTCGCGGGCTGGTACATCCCGGCCGCGGCGCCCATCGGCTCGGCCGGGCCGACGGTGATCCTGGTCCATGGCCACGCCAGCAACAAGAACGCGCTGCTTCCGCTGGCCGAGGTGCTCCACGCCGACTACAACCTCGTCCTGTTCGACCTGCGCAACCACGGCCAGAGCTTCGGCACCCAGACGACCGGAGGTGTCCGCGAGCAGCTCGACCTGGAGGCGATCGTGGCGTGGCTGGCCGCGACCTACGCCCCGCCCCGGGTGGCGGTGCTCGGGTCGTCGATGGGTGGCATCGCCGCCACTTCGGCCGTGGCCTCCGGCCTGCCGGTCCAGGCGTTGATCCTGGACTCCACCCCGGCCGGGGTCGCGAGCGCCACCGAGCTCGAGATCGCGGAGATGGGCTATCCGCTGGCCCTCCCGGCATCGTGGGCGGTCATGCTCGGAGCCCTCTTCCGGACCGGGGTCGATGTCACGGCCGCCGATCCGGAGGTGACGATCGACAACCTGGGCGCGGTGCCGGTCCTCATCCTGCAGGGGTCGGCAGACCGCTTCCTCGAGACCGACGCGGCCGAGCGATTGGCGGCGGTGGCGCGCGAGTCAGGCGTCCAGGTGGAGGTGCAGACCTGCGCGGGCGCCGATCACAGCCGAATCGAAGATGTCTGCCCCGATGAGTACCGCACGTGGGTGCTAGGCTTCCTCGCCCGATCGCTGGGAACCTGACCGCCGACCACCCGGGAGGGAGCCGATGACGACGATCACCGCGCCAGAGGAGGCGCGCACTGCCGAGGACACCCGCTTCGACGAGGTGATCCAGCGCTGGTTCGACGATCGGCTCGAGCTCCAGCCGGAATGGGCGACCTATCTCGGCATCCACCGTCACGACCACCGGCTGTCGCCCGGCGGGCGAGACGGCGTGGAGGCTGACGTCGCCTTCACCCGTGCCGCCGTCGCGGCGATGGAGTCCTTCGACCCTGCCGAGCTCAGTGCCAATCGGGCGCTCGACCGCGACCTGGTGATCCACGAGGCTCGACTGAACCTGTTCGAGCTGGAGGAGCGACGGTCGTGGCAGGGTCGGTCGGACGCGGCGGAGGCCATCGGCGGGGCCCTGTTCCCCCTGTTCACGCGGGACTTCGCCCCAGTCGCGGAGCGCGTCGAAAGCATCACGGCGCGCCTGGAGGCCGCGCCACGCTACCTCGAGGAGACGCATGACCGGGTCGAGCGGCCGGTCCCGCTGTGGACCGAGATCGACCTCCAGTCCGGCGAGACACTCCCCGAGTTCCTGGACACGATCCTGCAGGCGGCCCGCGAACAGGGCGTCCCGGAAGCCACCACCGCTCGCCTGGAGCGGGCCATCGCGGGGACGGTGACCGCCCTCGACGCCCACCAGGCGTGGCTTCGCGATGACGTCATGCCCCGGGCCGACGCCGAATGGCGGACCGGGCCGGAGGGCTTCGAGGAGATGGTCCGCCTCCGCGCCCTCGAGGCCAGCGGCGACGAGATCCTGGCCGTCGGCGAGGAGATGCTCACCGAGGCCCACGCCCAGCGCAACGCGGTCTGCGCGGAGATCGACCCGAGCCGCTCGCCGGCCGAGGTGGCCGACCTGGTGAAGAACGACTACCCGCCGTCCTTCACCGAGGCGCTCGAGGAGTACCGCCGGTCCATGGACCGCGCCCGAACCTTCGTCCGCGAGCACGACCTCGCCACGCTCCCGCCAGACGACAACCTGGTGGTGATCGAGACGCCGTCGTTCATCCGCCACCTGGTGCCGTTCGCCGCCTACTTCGAGCCGGCGCGCTTCGACCCCGTTCCGCAGGGGACGTACATCGTCACCCCGCCCGAGACGCCAGAGATGATGCGGGAGCACAACTACGCCTCGATCTCGAATACATCGGTTCACGAGGCGTACCCCGGACATCACCACCAGCTGGCGGCCGCCATCACCAACCCCAGCCTGGTTCGCCTGTTCTCGACCTCACCGGAGTTCAGCGAGGGGTGGGCCTTCTACACCGAGCGGATGATGAAGGTGGCCGGGTTCGACGACACGCCCACCCATCGGTATGTCCAGCTGACCGATGTCATCTGGCGGGCGACTCGGATCATCCTCGACGTCCGGCTGCACCGCGGTGACATCGGCTGGGAAGCCGCCGTCGATCGACTGGTGGAGGAGACCGGGTTCGAGCGTCCGGCAGCGGTGGCCGAGGTCAAGCGCTACACCTCCACCCCCACGTACCAGCTGTCGTACCTGTACGGGCGCCACATGATCGAGGCCCTGCGGCGCGACATCGAGGCGCGCGAGGGCGCGGCGTTCGACCTCAAGCGATTCCACGACACGCTGCTGTTCGGCGGGACGATGCCGGTTTCCTACGCCAAGCGCCTGTTCCAGCGTTGAAGTCGCCGCTCCGCGCCGGGTTGGCGGCGGTCGTCCTGCTCACGGCCTGCCAGGGCGGCGGCCTGCCATTGGCTCCGGCCGAGGAATGCCCCGCCACCGCGCCGGTCGTGCCCGCGACCAACCCATCGGCCGGCCCGTCGGCCAGCCAGCCGCCACCCGCGACCACGGCCGACCCCTCGGCCTCCGCGGCGCCGACCCCGTTGAACGCCGCCGAGGTTCTGGCCGGGGTCACCGGGGTGATCGTGGAAACGTCGCTCGGCAGCTTCACCATCGAGCTGCTCCCCGACTCAGCCCCGATCGCGGCCGCGAACTTCGTGGCGCTCGCCCGCTGCGGGTTCTATGACGGCGTCACCTTCCACCGGGTCCTGACCGGGTTCGTGATCCAGGCCGGCGACCCGAACACGCGGGAGAACCAGGACGACTTCGAGGGACTGGGGAGCGGAACTCCCGGGTATGGGTTCGACACCGAGGTGCCGCCGGAGGGCGTGAACTACGACCCGTACGCGGTGGCCATGGCCAACGCGGCACGGCCGGGCACGAACGGCAGCCAGTTCTTCATCTGCCTGGTCGACCTCGACGGCTTGTTCCCCGAGCGCAACTACTCGATCTTCGGGACGGTCACCGAGGGTCGCGAGGTGGTCGATGCCATCGGCCAGGTGGAGGTCAACCACCCGAACATCGGGGTGCCCGTCGACCCGGTCGTCATCAACGGGATGGAGGTCGTGGCGGCGGAAAGTACGCCCTCCTGAGGCCTGGCCCGGGTACGAAATTACCGCTCCGAAAAGTAAAGGATTCTTCATTCCAGAGTGTTGACCCTACCCGGTGGGTCGGATATCATCGCTTCGCTGTTCGCACAGCGATTCACCACTGGTCGCAGGGTCATGGGTAGGTTTGGGTAAGGGTAGTGCGGGAAACCGCGCGTGACAGATGCCCCCGCGATTAGCGAATCCGGCAGCAATGAAGGCCCCTCTTCGGAGGGGCCTTCGCTTTGCCTTCGATCTCGGGCTACACTCGGCAGCCCGCGCCGGTAGCTCAGTGGATAGAGCGTTGGCCTCCGGAGCCAAAGGTCGCAGGTTCGAATCCTGTCCGGCGCGCCACGTGCCCGCGCTCTCTCGGATCGACCCCTACGGCACGTAGAAGAAGCCGGTGACGTCCCAGATCAGGTGGGTCGTGCCCGATGGACCGAGCGTCGCGCTCAGGGTGCCGTCCGGGCCGAGCGGCGACCGTCACCCCGTTCGCCCGCGTGTCGCCCCACGGGAAGTTCAGCGTCGAGGTGGTCGGCTGCGGAGATCGGGGACGGACCGACGAAGACGTAGCCCGGCGCCGCTCTGCCCGGTGACGGTCGCGGTTGCCGGTGACCGCCACCGCGCCCGCCGGCACGCCGCCGCGATCCGCCACCTGGAACGTCCGCGGCGTCATGCGCCGTGAACGGTCCGCTCAGGCCGTTGCCGGTCCGGGTGTCCAACAGGCGCGACGGGCGAGAGCGGGACGTAGGCCGCGCCGGAGCCATCGGGCACGAAGTAGCCGGTCACGTCGAACACCAGATGGGTGCTGCCGGCGTAGCCGAACGTCGCGCTCAGGGTTCCGCCCGGGCCGAGGGCGACCGTCACCCCGGTGGCTCGCGTGTCGGCGGCCGGGAAGTTCAGGGTCGAGCTGGTCGGCTGGTGACCGGCGCCGGGCCGAGGTAGAAGAACCCGCGCGCCGCTCTGGCCGGTGACGGCCAGGATGCCGGTGACCGCCACCGCGGTGGCCGGCACCCCGCCCACCCCGGCGACCTGGAACGTCCGCGGGGTCATGGGCGGTGAACGGTCCGCTCAGGCCGTTCCCGGACCGCGGTGTCGACCAGCCGCGCCGGCGGCAGCGGGGACGTAGGTGCTCCCCGAGCCGCCGGGCACGAAGTAGCCGGTCACGTCGAACACGAGGTGGGCCGATGCCGCGCCGCCGACGGTCGCCGCCAGCATCCCGCCCGGGCCGAGCGCCACCGTCACCCCGGAGGCCCGCGTGTCGCCGGCCGGGAAGTTCACCGTCGAGCTGGCCGGGACCGTGGTCGGATCCGGACCGAGGTACACGTACCCGGCGCCACTCTGGCCGGTGACGGTCAGGGTGCCGGTCACCGCCACGGCATTGGCCGGCACACCGCCGAGGCCGGCGACCTGGAAGGTCCGCGGCGCGTGGGCGGTGAATGGTCCGCTGAGCCCGATGCCGAACCGGGTGTCCAGCATCCGGGAGGGCGGCAACGGGACGTAGGTGCCTTCCTGCGACGGCCGCACGGTGACGTGGTTGGTCTTCGTCTCGGTGTCGGTGCCCAGCCCGTCCGACACCGTCATGGTCACCGAGTACGTGCCCGGCGCGGGGTAGGTGTAGGTCGGGTCCTTCTGCGTGGAGTCGACCGACCCGTCCGAGTCGAAGTCCCAGGCCCAGCTCGCCGACCCGTACGTGATCGAGGTGTTCGTGAACGCGACGGTCAGGGGCGCGATCCCGGCGGTGAACGAGGAGAAGAACTGGGCCATGGGCAGCGTGCCGAGCGACGTCCCGGCCTGCTCGGCGATCCAGTAGCCGGACCACGTGCCGGCGGTGACGTAGTACCAGCTCCCCGGCAGGTTCGGGATGGTGCTCTTCTCGGTGGTGGGCACCATCGCGGATCCTCCGAGGGTCGCCGCCCGCGACCCGGTGACGTTGCCGTACGTGTCGAACCGGTATCCGGTGTACGTGCCCGGCGCGAGGGTCAATGGCCGCCAGGGCCGATACGACGCGGCCACCACGGCCGGTGGCGCCGGCCCGACCGCCGAGGGCGACGCGGACATCCAGTAGCCGGCCCACACGCCTGCGGTGACGTAGTACCAGTTCCCGGACTGGTTCGGGACCGTGGCGCGCTGGTTCACCGGCGCGGACGACGCCGACCCGAGGCTGTACGGAAGCGAGGCGATGACCGTCCCGGACGAGTTGAAGCGATACCCGACGTGCGTCCCTGCCGCCAGGGTGAGCTGCCGTGGTGGGTTGTACACCTCGCCGGGCCAGGTGTTCACCAGGCCCGCGACGGAGGCGCGGATCGACGGCAGGAGGTTGTACAGCGCCAGCCCCGGGCAGCCGGTCTGGTTGTAGTCGCGATGACCCGCGATGTTGTACGTGGTTCGGCTGTACCCGTTCACCGGGTTGAGGTAGGTCGTGGCCCCGTTCGGGTCGATGCCGTGGGTGCTCGCGGCCCACGCCAGCAGGTTGACCAGCGACGCCCGCGCCGCGGCAGTGGGCGCCGAGGACGTGAACGTCCCCAGCAGCGCGATGCCCATCGTTCCGGCGTTGTGGTACAGCGCGTGCCCGCCCGAGATGACCTGGCCGGCCGCGTTGTCGGAGGTCGGCGACGTGCCGTTCCAGTACTCCCGCGAATGGCGCCCCTCGTAGATCCGGCCCTGGGCGTCGACGAGGTAGTTGTAGCCGATGTCACCCCAGTTCTGGGTGACCGCGTGGTAGTGGTAGATGGCCCGCATCGTCGCCGCCGGATTCGTGTCCCCGTTCGCTCCGGCGGTGTGGTGGACGATGAGCTTCTGGAGCGGGAAGTACTGGCTCCACCATCGCTCCTCGCCCCACGCGTCGAAGCGGATCGTCTCGTCCGCCCCCCAACCGGCACGCGGGATCACCCCGGGAATCGTGTTCAGTCCTGCGGCATCCGCGCCAAGACCAAGGGCGGGCTGGACGTCCGCGGCCGCGTCCAGCGAGAGGACGGTGACCTGGGCGAGCGGACGGTCGGCGGTGACGCGCACCGCCCGCATGTCGGTCACACCGATCACCGCGCCGTAGGTGACCCCATCCCGGCGATACATGCCGACCTCGTCGATCTCGACGTGGATGGGGTCCTCGAAGGTCGCCCCGTCCGCGCTGAAGGCGGCATGGACGGTCGCCGTCGGATGGCCGGACCACCGGATCGCGATGTGCGTCGTGCCGGGCTCGAGGCGGAAGTCGTGGCTGCGCTCGACGGCATGGGTCGTCTCGGATGCGCCGACCTTGACCGGTCCGGCATCCGGAGACGGGGCTGCGGGTGCCAGGCCAACGACGGCGACCGCCGCCACCATGCCGACGACCACGCGTCGGAACCGGCCTGACATCATCGACATGCTCGTGGGCGACCTCCTGACACGGCGTGGAAACCCTGGTGGCCACCCTACCGGACCTACCCGCAATCTACCCTAACCCTGATTGCCCAGTACGAAGGGACCGCCCGGACCGCTCCGCGGCGGCGGGAATGGGCCCGGATCGGCCATGATCGGGGAGTGGGAGCGCTGAAGCGCCGGGACCGACCGGCGCGAGAAGCCGAGGAGGCTGGCCAGCTGTCGCCGATGGCGACCCGCTCGGCGGCGTCGCGCGGCCGCGTGCGCCCCGAGGAGCCGGATCCATTCCGCACCGCGTTCGAGCGCGATCGGGATCGGATCATCCATTCCAAGGCATTCCGCCGGCTCAAGCACAAGACCCAGGTCTTCCTCAACCCGGAGGGCGACCACTACGTCACCCGGCTGACGCACACCCTCCAGGTTGCCCAGATCGCCCGTTCACTGGCCGCCGCGGTGGCCCTCAACGAGGCGCTGGCCGAGGCCATCGCCCTGGGCCATGACGTGGGCCACACCCCCTTCGGCCACACCGGCGAGGACGCCCTGTCCCCCTACTTCCCGCCGGATGGCTGGCACCACGCCGCGCAGAGCGTCCGCCTGTACGAGGTCCTCGAGGACCTGAACCTCAGCTGGGAGGTGCGAGACGGCATCCGGGCCCACACCTGGAAGATCACGCCGCCGCCCGCCACCCCGGAGGCGCTCTGCGTTCGGTACGCGGACCGGATCGCGTACCTGACCCACGACGCGCTCGACGCCCTGCGGGCGGGTGTCCTGGCGGAGGCCGATTTCCCGCCCCACCTGCTCGAGCGCCTGGGTCCTCCCGGTCGACAGTGGATCGGCGAGCTCATCACGGCGGTGATCGACGAGAGCCTGCGGGCCGGCGAGATCGGGATGGACGCGGAAACCCTCGGTCTCATGCACGAGCTGCGCGACTTCATGTTCGAGCGGGTCTACCTTCGGCCCGAGCAGGCGGTGCAGCAGCAGGTCGCCATCGACCTCCTGCGCCGGTTGATGGACCACCACCTGGCCCATCCCGACGATGTCCCGCCGAGCTTCCGACAGACCGATGCCGACCTGGTGACCCAGGTCGGCGATTTCGTGTCCGGGATGACCGATCGCTACGCGGAGGCGGCCGACGCCCGTCTGTTCGGATCGGAACGGCCGACCTCAGGGTAAGGCGTAGGTCTGGAAGGTCTGGTCCCCGCAGGCCATGGCGAGCTGATCGGGTCGATCCTCCGGCTCCGCGGTCGCGGTGCTCCCGGCAGGCCCGTAGACCTCTCGGGTCAGCACGCCCACGAAGGTGACCCCCAATTGGACCGGCTCTCCGTCTCCGAGGTTCGGGGTCGGCGTCGGCTCCCCGACCGCGACATAGGTCTGGTCGTCCCAGTTCAGCGTGGTCGGGCACCCGATCCGCCCCATCGCCAGCGTGAGCGCCCAGACACCCAGCGCGACGAACACGGCTGCGGCGAGCAGCCCGCAACCGAGCAGGCGCCAATTCACCGGCGGACCTCGAAGCGATGCAGCCCACCGGCCGCCGGTCCGCGATCGGACTCCACCGCGTCGACGACGGCGCCGGTCGGACCGCTGCCCAGGCGCGCCAGCAGCGCGTCGAGCGCGGCCGGGTCACCCTCGGCGACCAGCTCCACCGCCCGTTCGTCATCGGCGTTGCGGACCCAGCCGACGAGCCCCAGCCGGGTGGCGGTGTCGACCGCCCACCAGCGGTAGCCGACGCCCTGGACGCGCCCGCGGATGCGGGCGGTGAGCCGCTGGGGCGCGGTCACCGATCCGAGATCTGGGGCCACGCCAGCATGGCCGTCTCCAGGGCCAGGCGGGGGCTCACGTTCTCCTCGAGGGCTGCACGGATCCCTTCCAGGCGGATCGTGACAGTGACCCACTCGCCCGGAGCGCGGCGTCCAGCGGCCTGGATGAGGTCCGGGACGAGCTCGGTCGAGCCGGCGAGGACCGGGGATCCGGCGGCCGCCACGGCGAGGTCGCGCGCGAGGTCGACCCACGCCCCGATGATCGCGGTCGCGGCCGCGCGCTGGACCGTGGTGGGCGTCTTGGTGGCGGGCTCCGCCGCGTCGGCATCCCCGGTCTCGACCGGTCCCAGCGCGAGGCGCGCGGCATCGTCGAGCAGCTCCCGGACCGCGGCGAAGCGGTCCGAGCGCCCGCGATCGAGCAGGGCCAGCAGCTCGCGCTGCGTCCGTCGGCGCCACTCCACCAGCGCGGGGTTGTCGGCCAGGGTCAGGGCCATCCCCACCCGGCCGTCGGCCAGGCGCACGAGCGCGGCGGCCTGCTCATCGGTCATCGGCCGGCGGTCGAGAAGCCACTGGGCCAGCGCCTCCCGCGGCACGGGGCCGAGCCTGAGAGCCAGGGCGCGGGATCGAATGGTGGGGAGCAGCCGGCGGGGATCGTCCGCGACCAGGATGAACAGCTGTCGCGCGGTGGGTTCCTCGAGGGCCTTGAGCAGGGCGTTCTGGACCTGCTCGCTGGCCGCATCTGCCTGCTCGACGACGATGACCCGCCATCGACCGCGAATCGGGGCGCCGGCCACGTCCGCCAGCCAGCGGCGCGCAGCACCGACGATGCTCTCGCCGCTCCCCCGGTCGTCGCGCCACGTCGCCGGAGACGCGATGACCAGGTCCGGATGAGTTCGCGAACGCGCCATCTCGCAGCCGGGACAGGCGTTGCAGGGCCGGGCAGACGGGTCCTTCGCCTCGCACAGGGCCGTCGCCAGCAGGTCGTCGACGAACGATCCTTTGCCCGCGCCCTGGGGACCGTGGACGAGGAGCGTCGGCGGGAGGGATCCGTCGGTCAGCATCCGGTGGGCGAGGCGCTCCGCAACCGGCTGACCGATGGTCAGGAAGCCTCGCTGGGCGGCCGCGGTACTCACCGGGCCGAGTATAGGCGGGCTAAGCGGCTGGTCAGCGGGGCGTGCCAGGCTGGGCGCCCACGTGCCCTGGGGGTCGCCCGGGCCTGACCCGGGCGACCGACTGGCAATCGGTTCGCCGTGCGGATCGACGACCCCCGGGGCGCCAGTCGGGCCTGGGGCGCTTCCCGTCGGTCGGTGGCATACTGGCCTCGATATCACGCACCCAGAGGGCGGACATGGGGACCAAGATCGACATCAAGGAACCGGAGCTGGAATCTCGCGCGCAGGCCATCGCGGAGGCGATCGCGCAGGCGGCCGAGGAGGCTGCTGATCGCGCGGCGGCGGCCTGGCGCGAGTCGGAGCCGGTCCGCCGCGACGCCGCGAAGACCATCGAGCGCCAGGGCCGCGAGCTCGGCAAATGGTGGCGGCAGGCGTGGCGCAAGGACATCCGTCCGGGTCTTCGGCGGCTGTGGAGCCGGCGCACGGTTGCCCTGGGCGCTGTCGGCGCGGCCGTTCCGGCCAGTCGCGAACTGATCGAAGACGCGGCGGCCGAGCTCGGGATCCGGCCGAAGTCGGAGCGCCACTGGGGCGCCTTCCTGGCCGGCATCGTGATCGGCGGCCTGACCGGCATGCTGATCGCCATGCTGACGGCCCCCAAGCCGGGTGCCGAGACCCGCGAGGAGCTCGCGTCGCGAGCCCGCGAAGCCGCGGAGGCGGCCGGCGAGTGGATCCCGGTCAACGTCCCGTCGACCAACGGCAACGGCGGGAGCACCGAGGCTCCCGAGAAGACCGAGAAGACCGAGAAGACCGAGGTCGAGTCCGAGGGCTAGCCCTCGGCGGGGGGCTCCTTCACCGGCCGCTTGCGCGTCGTGCGGCCAGACGTGAATCGCTGCCAGATGCCCTGATCGGCGGCTCCGTCGCCGTCGGCCGGCGGGGCCTTCGACGCACTTCCGCTCTTCGCGCGGCTGCCGCGCGCACTGGGCGCCTTGGCCGTCTCGGCCGTCTTGACCGGCGTCTCGGCCTTGGTGGCCTTGGCTGCCGCCTTCGGAGCGGCCTTGGCAGCGGTCTTTCCGCCACTCGTGGTCGTCGACGTCTTGCGGGTGGTCTTGCCACCGCTCGACGCGGTTGGCGCCTTCGCGGTCGTGGCGCGTGCCCGCGACCGAGGCTTGGCGACCGCCTCGGCGGCGGGCTCGGTTACGGCCGTGTCGACCGGAGCGACGGGAGGTGGCGTCAGGCCGAGCTCGGCCAGCGTGGCGGCATCCGCCTCCTCGAAGGTGAGGTCGCCGTCAGACGCGGGGCTGCTTGAACCGCCATTCAGCTCGTCCAGGCTGTCGATCTCCTGCCACTGGATCTCAGCCGGCTCAACACCGGCCCTCGACCCCGGCCTCGGCCGTCTCCGGCAGGTCGCCCCGCCGTCCGCGGCGTCCGCGACCACGACCGCCTCGCCGCCGGCGGCGCCGACCCGCGGCGGAGTCGTCGTCTCCGTTCGCCGGGGCCGCCGTCGGCGCAACGTCACTGCTGGCGCCCTCGGCGACAGTCGCCGGCTCGGCGTCAGCGGCACGCGACCGTCGACGACCGCCAGTAGCTGCGGCCGGCCGGCCGCGTCCCGTGCCACGTCCGCGACCCCGCGCTGTGGGCTCGTCGCCGTTGCTTCGCGCGGCTGCCAGGGCCGCGGCCGCAACGGAGGGTGACGCCTCACGGAAGCCAACGTCGGGGTTGACCTCCTTGGCCGGCATCTCCGGGGCGCCGACGCCCTTGGTGTCCTTCGCCCGCCCGATCGCGCTGATCTTCATGACGTCGACGAACTCGTCCGCCACGGCGAACAGGTCCGAACTGGTGTTCGGCTTGAAGCTGATGACCTCGCAGCGGACGCCCTCGTCCTGGAGGGCACGGATCGCCGGGGCGAAGTCGCCGTCTCCGGACACGATGACCGCGACGTCCATCCGGTCGCGCAGGCGGAACAGGTCGACCACCAGCTCGATGTCGAGGTTGGCCTTGACCCGGCCGTCGCCGAACTTGCGGATGTCCTTGGCCACCACCCGGTAGCCGTTCTTGCCCAGGAAGTCCAGGAACTTCTTCTGGTTCTCGTTCTCCGGGTCGAGCCCGGAATAGGCATAGGCGCGAATGAGGTCGCGCCCCTTGGTGGCGTGCTTCAGCAGCGCCACGTAGTCGACGTCCACGTCCTGGCCGCGGGCGGCGTAATAGAGGTTGGCAACGTCAACGAAGACGGCCACGTTCTTGCTCACGGTGAGCTTTCTCCTTGTATGTGATGAGCGGTGGCACCCGACCAGTGAGCCCGGCTGCTTTCGCGCTCGACCGATGTCGCCAGGTGGCGACGATCGTGGCGCGGCTTGGGCAGCGCCTCCGCTTCGCGAACCGTTGGTTCCGCGGCGGCGGAGGATCGGGACATCCACAGGGGAGCCGGCTGCAATGGTACCACGCCCGCCCGGGTGACCCGGCGAAGGGTCGAAAAGAACGGCAGATTGAACTCGCCCTCGGGGTCGGCCCCTAGGGCTTGGTACCGGGCACGGTCCTTGCCAACCCCACGGAGTCGCCCCTATGATGCCCGGCACACTTCTTCCGGGAAGTGGCGCTGCGCGCCGCTCGGAAGTATTGGAGGAGGATTGGATGGAGAAGTTCCTGAAGTGGAGTGCCGGCCTCATGGTGCTGGCGCTCGTTCTGGCTGCGTGTCAGCCCTCCGCAAGCGGAGAGCCAAGCGGCAGCGCACCCGAGAGCGCACCGGCCAGCGAGGCGCCGGTAGACCCGTCAGCCGTCTGCGACGCCGATGAGTACGGCTGCGTGGAGATCCCGGAGGGCGAGCCGCTCCACATTGGCTTCTGGGGCGTCCTGTCGGGCGCAGACGCCACGCTCGGCACCGACAGCCAGCGAGGTGTCGAGATCGCGATCTCGGAGATTGGCGGCACCTTGGTTGGCCACGAGATTCTGCTGACTTCCGAGGACGGCCTGTGCACGCCAGAGGGCGGCGCGACGGCAGCCCAGCGGATTGCGGCCGATCCCACCATCGTGGGCCTCGTCGGCTCCATCTGCTCGGACGAGACCGTCGGCGGCATCCAGACGATCACCGAGGCCGGATTGACCACCATCTCGAGCTCGAACACTCGACCGGCGCTCACCGCGGAAGACCGCGACGAGACCTATGCCGGTTACCTGCGAACGGCGCACAGCGACGCGTTCCAGGGGTTGGCAGTCGCCAACTGGGCCATCGAGGAGGGCTTTACGACGGCGGCGACCATCCATGATGGAAGCGCCTACGCCCAGGCCCTGCAGCAGGTGTTCGCCGACAACTTCACCGAGCTCGGTGGCGAGATCGTCCTGCAGGACGCCATCGAGCGCGGCCAGACCGACATGGTGCCGGTCCTGACCCGCGTCGCGGCCGAGGCGCCTGATCTCCTGTACTACCCGGTCTTCATCGCCGAGGGCGGTTACCTCACCTCGCAGGTGCGTGACGTCCCAGGCCTCGAGGACGTGGTTCTCGCCGGCTCGGACGGCTTGTACAGCCCTGACTTCATCGCGGCGGCCGGCCCGAACGCGGAGGGTATGTTCCTGTCGAGCCCGGACTTCACCGCCTTCGCGGACGCGTATGCGGACTTCCTAGCACTGCACGAAGAGACGTACGGTGAGGCCCCGCTCGCTCCCTTCCACGCCCACGCTTTCGACGCTGCGAACATGCTGTTCCAGGCCATCGAGGACGTGGCGATGGAGGATGCCAGCGGGACGACCTGGATCCCCAAGGGCGGCCTCCGTGAGCGGCTCTTCGCCACCGCGGACTTCGCCGGACTGACTGGAACGCTGTCATGCTCCCCGAGCGGAGACTGCGGCGCGCCGGTTATCGGGATGTACCAGATCACGGCGGATGTCTTCGGACCCCCGGTGACCATGCCGACCGTGCCAGTCTGGCCGTAAGCCACGACGTGACCACATGTCAGCTGATCGCTCCGGCGCTGGCTGACCGATAGACCCCGGATCAGCCCGGCCTCATGGCCGGGCTGATCCATATCCCGCCTCAAAGCCCTCTACACCAACGAGAGTCCCCTCCCGTCAGACAGAGGAACGCCCCGATGCAGACCGGGCTGGTCGAGCGGCTGACCGATCTCGCGATCAAGGCCTTTCTGTGGACCTTCCGCATCGCCGTCGTGGCGATCGTCGTCGTGGGCTCCGCCCTGACCCTCGCTTCAGGCAAGTATTCGATCGAGGTCTGGGTCGACCTCCTCGTCCAGGGGATCATCCTCGGGTCGCTGTACTCGCTCATCGCCCTGGGCTACACGATGGTCTACGGCATCCTGCGGTTGATCAACTTCGCCCACGGTGAGGTGTTCACGGCGGGCGCCTTCGGTGGCTACTTCGTGGCCTCGGCGCTGGTGTCGATAGGCATGCTGAATGCGAGCCCACTCGCGTCGCTGGCCTCGGTGGCGATCATGATCGCCGTCGCCGCGCTCGTTTCAACGCTGGTCGCCCTCGCGGTCGAGCGGATTGCCTACCGGCCCCTGCGAAACGCCCCCCGCCTTGTCCCGCTCATCAGCGCGATCGGCGCGTCGCTCTTCCTGCAGTACACGATGCGCGGTTTCTTCGGGCCTGGCCTTTACGCCTACCCGACCGTGGACATCCTGGCCGAGCAGGTGCCGATCGACTTCATCAGCATTCGGTGGGTGGACGTCGTGGTCGTCGTCGGGGCCTTGGGCATGATGGCCGGCCTCATGCTCTACGTGCAGCGGACGAAGATGGGGACCGCCATTCGCGCCGTGTCCGAGGACCCGGCGACCGCCGCCCTGATGGGCATCGACGTCAACCGCGTGATCGTCACCACCTTCGCCATCGGTGCCGCCATGGCTGGGGCGGCTGGCGTCATGTACGGCCTCCTGTTCCGCCAGATCTACTACACGTCGGGCATCTTCCCCGGCCTGAAGGCCTTCACCGCCGCTGTGCTCGGGGGAATCGGCAACATCCCCGGAGCCGTGCTCGGCGGCATGTTCCTCGGGACCATCGAATCGGTGGGACCCACGCTCTTCTTCGACGGGCTGCAGGTGCCGTCACCGACCCAGCTGAAGGACGTCATCGCGTTCACCCTGCTGGTACTGGTGCTGATCTTCCGGCCCGAGGGCATCCTCGGTGAGCGCGTGAGCCGGAGGGCATGACCGTGACCACGGGCTCGACCGAAGGGCGGATGCGCGTTGACTGGCGGGCCACGATCCGCTTCGGACTTCTCGGGGCGACGGTCGGCGTGTTCCTGTGCCTGGTCGGGATCGTCGGGGAGTTCCACGAGCGCTCACTGATCGAGGACGTCATCTCCCTCGGCCAGACATCGCTCGTCCTGACCTGGCTCGGCACCGGCTGGATGGCGGCGGCCCGTTCGGGTCGACGAGGAGTGTCGGCGGTGGTGCAGGCCGCGGTGGCCGGTCTCATCGCTGGCGCCGGGCTGACCGCCCTCGTCCTGGTCGGCTCGGTGGTGGACCTGCGGGCGGTCTTCTTGCCGGCATCGCCGGAGATGTACGAGATCATCACCTTCGGGATGGGCGTGTCCGGGGCCTGGATCCCGGCCGTCGTTGGTCTCGTCCTTGGCGCGGTGGCCGGCGCTGTGCGCATTGCCCCGGTCAACGTCAGGCGGCCGGTGCTCACCGGGCTGGCGGCCATCCTGTTCATGGGCCTGTTCTCAGGGATCCTGCGCAACGCGATGCTGGGCACGCCGCTGGACGACCTCGCCCGGCTGCTGTTCGCGTCGCAGGGGCTGACACTGATCGGCGCCGTCGTGACCTTTGTCCTCGCCGTTGGCATTCGCGAAGCGGTGCACTACAGCGGCGTGCGGGGCCGCGTCAAGGCCTTGCCACCCGCACGGCGTCGGGCTCTCTCGGTGCCGGCATTCGTCCTGCTGGCGATCTTCGTGATTCTCCTGCCGCAGGCGCTCGGTCCGTTCGTGGCGCAGGTCGTCGCGATCGTCGCCATCTACATCCTGCTGGGCCTGGGCCTGAACATCACCCTCGGGCTGGCCGGCCTGCTCGACCTCGGTTTCGTCGCCTTCCTGGCCGTGGGCGCGTACACCGTTGGTCTCTTGACCTCGACCGGAGATTTCGGGATCGCGCAAATGTCGTTCTGGGCCGCCCTCCCGTTTGCCGTGATCGTAGCCATGCTGTTCGGGGCGTTCTTCGGCCTGCCGATTCTCAACGTCCGCGGTGACTATCTCGCGATCGCGACGCTGGGATTCGGGGAGATCATCAGGATCCTGGCTGGATCGGACCTCCTCCTCCCGTGGCTCGGCGGTCCGCAGGGCATCACCCAGATCCCCAAGCCCATCGACGTCCCGCCGGACTCGTGGCTGGCCGGTCCCAACCAGATCTACTACATCGCCCTTGCGTTCGCCGCGGTGGTTGCGTTCATCGCTCTCCGGCTGCGGAAGGCCCGGATCGGGCGCGCCTGGCTCAGCCTGCGAGAGGACGAGGACGTGGCCGAGGCGGTCGGCGTCAACCTGGTCCAGACCAAGCTGCTGGCGTACATGCTCGGGGCGGCGTTCGCCGGGTTGGGTGGCGGCATCTTTGCCGGCCTGGTGGGCTCGATCTTCGACAGCAGCGTCAGCACCACCGTGTCGATCAACGTGGTGGCCATCGTGGTCATTGGTGGAATGGGAAGCGTCCCCGGAGCAGTACTCGGAGCTGCGTTCCTGATCGGCGTGCCGGAGCTGTTCCGCGAGTTCGCGGACTATCGGTTCCTGTTCTATGGCGCTGCCCTGGTCATCATGATGCTGTACCGGCCCGAAGGGCTCTTGCCCACCCGCTTCGCCGCGCGCGAGCTGCACGCGACGGAAGGTGGTGTCGAGGCGGCGGCCCTCGCCGCCGAACCGGAGTGACCACCTGATGCCGCAGCTCGTCGCGCAGGGCGTCACCAAGCGGTTCGGGGGCCTGCTCGCTGTCCACAAGCTCGACCTCGAGATCGAGGAGCGCTCGATCGTCAGCGTCATCGGTCCGAACGGTGCCGGGAAGACGACGTTCTTCAACTGCATCGCCGGCTGGTATCCGATCGACGAGGGGGACATCACGTTCGAGGGTCAGCGAATCAACAAGCTCAGGCGCGACCAGATCGCTCGCCTCGGCATCGCCCGGACCTACCAGAACATCCGGCTGTTCGCCGAGATGTCCGTCTCTGACAACGTGATGGTCGGGCGCCATCACTTCCTGCGCTCGGGCTGGCTGCGTTCGGTGATTCGGACGCCGGGCATGATCGAGGAGGAGGTGAAGGGGAGAGCGGAAGCGAACCGGATCCTCGAATTCGTCGGCCTCAAGGGCGTTGGCGGGACCCAGGCCAGCAAGCTGCCATACGGCGATCAGCGGCGGTTGGAGATCGCACGCGCCCTGGCCACCGAGCCGAAGCTCCTCCTCCTCGACGAGCCGACGGCGGGCATGAACCCGGCCGAGACCGCGCAGATGACGACGTTCTTCCGTCGGCTCCGGGACGAGCTGGGGCTCACGATCCTCCTGATCGAGCACGAGATGCGGGTCGTGATGGGCATCTCGGAGCGGATCACCGTGCTGGACTATGGGGAGAAGATCGCCGAAGGCACGCCGCGCGAGATCCAGAACAACCCGCGGGTCATCGAGGCCTACCTCGGCAAGGGTGCCAGCGGTTCGCCCGGCGGCGCCCCGCGTCCATCGACCGCGCCGGAGGACGACGCAGGCGAGGAGACCAAAGGATCGACGCCGGCATGAGCCTGCTCGAAGTGAAGGCCATCGACGCCTATTACGGCAACATCCACGCCCTGCGGTCCGTGTCGCTCACGGTCGAGGACGGCGAAATCGTGACCCTGATCGGGGCCAACGGCGCCGGCAAGTCGACCACCCTGAACTGCATCAGCGGTCTCGTGCGACCGCGAAACGGAACGGTCGTCTTCGACGGTGCCGACCTCGCCCATGTGGCCCCGCACCGGGTCGTGGAGCGCGGCGTCATCCAGGTTCCGGAGGGCCGCCGCGTCTTCGCCCGCCTCTCGGTCGAGGAGAACCTGAAGATGGGTGGCTTCGTCGTCAATGACAAGGCCGCCGTGAACGACGGGATTGGCCGCGCCTACGAGATGTTTCCCCGCCTGAAAGAGCGCCGCGGTCAGACGGCCGGGACGTTGAGTGGTGGGGAGCAGCAGATGCTGGCCATCGGCCGGGCGCTGATGGCCAAGCCACGGATCCTGCTTCTCGACGAGCCGTCCATGGGCCTGGCCCCGACCCTGGTCGAGGCGATCTTCGCGACCATCGAGAAGATCCATGCCGATGGGACGGCCATTCTGCTGGTGGAGCAGAACGCGCTCATGGCGCTCAACGTCGCCAGCCGCGGCTATGTCATGCAGTCGGGCCAGATCCTGCTGGCGGACACCGCCGCCAATCTGGCCGCCAACGAACAGGTCCGCGAGGCGTACCTGGGCGTGGCCTAGGCGCGGCGGCGCGGGGGACGACCGATGTCGAAGCAGCCCTACCGGCCGGACCTGCGCCCCATGGTCGTGCTGGTCGGGATGCTGGTGATCATCCTGCTGGGCTGGATCATCCTCAGCCCGCTGATCCTGCCACCGACCTAGTCGCCTGGTCGGGCTCTAGAACGTGCGGCGGCTGCCCATCCCGGTTCCCGCCCCGTACAGGAACAGCCCGACCCCGACGATGGCCACGATCAGCCCCGGGGAGCTCTGGGGGAGCGGCAGGTAGGACACCGACCACAGCTCCCAGCCGCGCCAGACGAGGGCTGCGGCGGCGGCCAGGCCGAGGATCAGGTAGATGGCGGGCGCGTCCAGGGCGAAGCCCCATCGGCCACGGGCGAACCCGATGTCGAGCAGGGCGAGGGCGAGGATCGCCGCGGCGAAGATCACCAGTCCCGGCCCCTCCAGCCCGATCCCGCTGGTGGCCGGCAGCTCGACTCCGCTCACCCGATCACCACCGGCGCGCCACCACGGCAGGAAGGCGGCGGCCACCATCAGCAGGGCGCCGAGGAGGATCGGGACCCGGAAGCGCCGCGGCCGACCGGTGTCGTCCACCGGTCAGGCCTCCGGGTTGGCGAGCCCGTAGACCGATGGACGCAGGACCCCGACGTAGGGCAGGTTCCGGTAGCGCTCGCCGTAGTCGAGCCCGTAGCCGACCACGAATCGATCTGGGATCGTGAACCCGACGTAGTCGATCGGGATCTCGGTCAGCCGGCGCGCCGGCTTGTCGAGCAGGCAGCAGATCGTGAGCGAGGCCAGTCCCTTCTCGCGAAGGTGACGGAGCAGGTAGTTCAGCGTGAGGCCGGTGTCGATGATGTCCTCGACCACGATCACGTGGCGCCCCTCGATCGGGTTCGACAGGTCCTTCAGGATCCGGACCTGGCCGCTGCTCTCGGTCGCCGCGCCGTAGGAGCTGGCCTCCATGATGTCGATCGAGAGCGGGATGTCCATGCCCCGCACGAGGTCGGCGAGGAAGACGATCGAGCCCTTCAGGACGCTGACGAGGACCGGATCGCGCCCCTCGTAGTCGGTGGTCAGCTGGGCGCCGAGCTCCGCCACCCGGGCCTGGATCTGCTCCTCGGTGAGGAGGATCTCCTCCACGTCGGCGTGGATGGTCGCCACCGGCGTCTCGTTCATCGCGCCACGCCGCCGCTCGGGGCCGGGGCCGCGTGGTGGCCGTTCGTGCCGTTCATCTCGACCAGGAAGTCGATCCGCCCGTATTTGACCATGAGCGCCTGGAAGTCGCGCATGTAGAGGAGCTTGATGCGCACCTCGGGGTAGAGCTGGCGCAGGAGCCGCAGCTTCCGGTTCTTCTTGCGCACCAGGGACTGGCGCAGGGTGGTCAGCTCCACGTAGAGGTCCAGCTCGGGGAGGAAGAAATCGGGCGCGAAAGACTCGACAACGGCGCCCGATGGGCTCCAGGAGATGGGGAACACGTCCGGTTCATACCGCCACGCCACCTGGTAGAAGTCGAGGACCCGGGCCAATTCGGCTTCGCTGTCGTGAGCGAAGCGCGGTGGCGAACTCTCGCTCAGCAGGACCGCCACCGATACCGGATCGTACTCGCCCCGAAGGGGTGAGGCGTCATCGGCGGCCAGTATATCCCGGCGACTTTTCCACAGACCGGCATCTCGGCGCACGATTCGTGGATAACTCCACTTGCCCCTCGTCCGGAGTCGCAGGACACTGGCGCTCCTGCTTCCACGGTGCCGAGTATGGGTAACCGGGGACGGCGCGGGGCCGATGCGAGAGCCGGCCGCGAAACCGCCCGACTCCGGGAAGACCGAAAGGCGCCGGGGGAGCATTTCTCGTTACACTCGCCGGCCGATGCGCCTTGCCGTCCTGTCGGACATCCATGCCAACCTCGTGGCCCTCGACGCGGTGCTCTCGGACCTCGACGGCCTCGGGCCGGTGGACCAGGTCTGGGTGTGCGGCGACATCGTCGGCTACGGCCCGCAGCCCAACGAGGTCATCTCGCGGCTGCGCGAACGCAGCGCCCGGGCGGTGATGGGCAACCACGACGGGGCAGCGGTCGGGCTGGTCGACACCGCCTGGTTCAACGACGCGGCGGCCGCGGCCATTCGATGGACGACCGAGGTCGTCAGCCCGGCCTCACGCGAGTACCTGGCCGCACTCCCCGAGCGACGGGTGGAGAACGACCTGACCGCCGTGCACGGCTCCCCGCGCGACCCGATCTGGGAGTACGTCTCCTCGCCCGGGCTGGCGGCGGTCTGCATGGCGGCCTTCGAGACCCGCATCTGCCTGTTCGGCCATACCCACTTCCCCACCATCTACGCCCAGACCGACGACGGTGTGCACGAGACGACCGGGGTGGTCGTCGGCCCGCTGCCACTCCCCGCCGGCCGGTTGATGCTCAACCCCGGCAGCGTGGGGCAGCCACGGGACGGGATCCCGCGCAGCTCCTACCTCATCCTCGACGTGGACGCCGAGACCGTGGAGTTCCGGCGCGTCCCGTACGACATCGAACAGACCCAGGCCCTCATGCGCGAGGCGCGGCTTCCGGCCTGGCTGGTGGAGCGGCTCGGTGTCGGCCGCTGAGCGGCGGCTAGGATAGCGGCCGGATGTTCCGTCGCCGCCCATCGGACTCTGACCAGGCGCTCCTGCCCTACCGCCGCATCCTCGTCCCGCTGGCGGGCGGCGACGCCGACGATGACGCGCTCCGACTCACCGCGCTCCTCCTCGGCGAGGGCGAGCACGCCGACGGCGTGGAGGTCGTCCTGGTCCACGTCATCGAGGTCGGCTTCGAGCGGACGCTGGACACCGAGGACGAACGGGCGACGGCATTCGCCGACGAGGTCCTCGACCGCGGCGCGGCTTTCCTCGAGGCCCGGAAGGTCCCGAACCGGGTCGGGATGATCCAGGCCCGGGCCGCCGGCCCGGCGATCGTGGACGAGGCGGTAGCCTCGAGCGCCGACCTGATCGTGATGGGACTACGCTATAAGCGTCGGTTCGGCGGCAGCTGGGATGCGGGCCGGACGGTCCCCTACGTCATGCGGAACTCGAAGGCGCCGGTGTGGTGCCTCCGGGCGCGCACGGAGGAGCTGGCACTCTCGCCATGAGGATCATCATCATCGGCTGCGGCCGCGTCGGCGCGGCGACCGCGGTCGCACTCGACAAGCGCGGCGACCACGTCACGGTCATCGACCTCGAGGCCCGCGCCTTCGAGCGCCTGCCAACCGACTACAGCGGCGTGACCATCCGGGGCAACGGCACCGACGAGGACGTCCTCCGTTCCGCCGAGGCCGAGATGGCCGACATCGTCATGGCCCTGACCGAGGGCGACAACCGCAACGTGATGGCGGCCCAGCTGGCGAAGCACGTCTTCGGGGTGCCGCGGGTCATCGCCAAGATCAACGACCCGCTCCGGGCCGGCGCCTACCGCACCCTCGGCCTGGAGACCATCTGCCGCACCACCATCCTGTCCCAGGCGCTCGCCGTGGCGGCAGCCGACGGAGCGGCCGCAACTAACGGCCAGGTCGAGGAGCCGACCGCGGAACCGATGCGCGGCGCCCCGCCGGCCGGCAGCCGGGCCGAGGCGAAGGCCGAGGCGAAGGCGAGAGGCCGTGGTCGAAGAGGCGGAGGCCTGATCCGATGTACGTGGTCGTGATCGGCGGCGGCAACGTCGGCTACTACCTCACCAAGGAGCTGCTGCAGGCCGGGCACGAGGTGGTGATGATCGAGAAGAACGTCAGCCGCGCCCGCCAGATCGCGGATGAGCTGGGGAGCATCGTCGTCCCGAATGACGGGTGTGAGGGCCGGTACCAGGAGATGGCGGGCATGGGTCGCGCCGACGTCATCGCGGCCGTGACCGGCGACGACGAGGACAACCTGGTCGCCTGCCAGGTGGCGAAGATGCACTTCAACGTCCCGCGGGCCATAGCCCGGGTCAACAACCCGAAGAACGAGACGCTGTTCCGGCAGCTGGCGATCGACGACACGGTCAGCCCGACCCGGACCATCCTGGGCGTGATCGAGCACGAGATCCCGATCCACGACCTGCTCCACCTGGCGGAGCTGGAGGGGGGTGGGCTGGAGATCGTGGAGGCCCAGCTCACCGCCGAATCGCCGGCCGTCGGCCGCGAGCTGCGCGAGCTGCCGATGCCGGAGGGCACGTCGATCGCGGTCATCCTGCGCGGCTCGCGGGCGGTTCCGGCTCGACCGGAGACGCGGCTGGTGGACGGGGACCGGATGCTGGCCATCACCTCGGCCGAGCGCGAGCCGGAGCTGCGGCGGCTCCTGATCGGCGACTGAACCGATGACGGCCGAGGCGCCGGCCGAGGCCGGCGGGCGAGCAGCCCGCTTCGGAGTCGAGCTCCGCGACGCGGTGGCGACCGCGGTCGTCGGCGCCGACGCGCCGCTGCGCCTGCTGGCCGTGGCCCTCCTGGCCGACGGCCACGCCCTGATCGAGGACGTGCCGGGGGTCGGCAAGACGCTGCTCGCGCGGGCGGTCGCGCGCGCCATCGGCCTGTCCTTTGCCCGGGTCCAGGGCACACCCGATCTCCTGCCCGGCGACGTGACCGGGAGCAGCATCCTCGACGGCGCGGATTTCCGCTTCGTCCCCGGACCGATCTTCAGCCAGGTCGTCCTCGTCGACGAGATCAACCGCGCCACGCCACGCACCCAGGCCGCCCTGCTCGAGGCGATGCAGGAGCACCAGGCATCGGTCGACGGCGAGACGCGGCCGCTGCCCGAACCGTTCATCGTGCTGGCCACCCAGAACCCGATCGAGCTGGAGGGCACGTTCGCCCTGCCGGAGGCCCAGCTCGACCGATTCCTGCTCCGGATCGCGATGGGCTATCCGAGTCGGGACTCGGAGCATGCCATCGCCCGCCGCCACCAGGCAGAGGCCGAGCCGCTGGAACGGGTCCCATCGGTCGCGGACGCGCAAACGGTCCTGGCCCTGCGCGACACGGTCCGCACCGCGCGCGTCGCCGAGGACGTGGAGGCCTACCTCGTCGGCCTGGTGCGGGCCACCCGCGAGCATCCCGACGTCCGGTTGGGGGCGTCTCCCCGCAGCAGCGTGGCCCTGTATCGGGCGGCCCAGGCCTGGGCCGCGCTGGAGGGACGCGACTACGTGCTGCCGGACGACGTTCGCGCGGTGGCGCATGCGGTGCTCGACCATCGGATCCTGCTCGACCTCGATCGGGAGCTGCGGGGCGCGACGGCGAAGGGGGTCGTGGACGCGGTGCTCGACGAGGTGCCCGTCCCGCTCGCCGAATGACCGGCTGGACGGCCCTCGCGCTGGCCACCGCGCTGGTCGGCGTGGTGGCCGACGTCCAGGGGCTCCTCCTGCTGGCCGTGGCGACCTTCGGCTACGGGGCCGCGACGCGGCTGTGGACCCGCTACGGACTGGCGAACCTGAGCTACGACCGCCGGCTGGGGACCGAGCGGGCCGTGACCGGGGACACGGTCACCCTCGACGTGGCGGTCTGGAACCGCAAGGCGCTGCCGCTGCCATGGGTGGCGGCCGACGACCTGGTGACCGATGGGATCGAGGTTCGCGAGCGCAGGTCGCTCGAGCTCGATGACGTGACCGTCGCACGGAACTCCCTGCGCAACACCTGGGCCCTCGGCTGGTACGAACGCGTCATCCGGCACTACCACCTCGAGGCCACGCGGCGCGGGGTCTTCGAGTTCGGCCCGATCCGGCTCCACGTGCGTGACCTCGTCGGCCGTCACGCGGTGACCGAGGAGCGGCCCCTTCCCGGGCGGCTGGTGGTCGCCCCGCGCACGCTGCCGGTGATGGACGCCGGGGCCGCGCGCGCCCCGATCGGCGAGCGGCGAGCCCGCCAGGGCCTGTTCCACGACCCGGCCCTGTTCGGCGGCGTCCGCCCCTTCCAGCCGGGGGACCCGTTGCGGCGGATTCACTGGCGTGCGACGGCCCGGGTCGGCCACCCGGTGAGCCGGCGCTGGGAACCGGCACGCTCGCGCCAGGTGGTGCTCGTCCTGGACGTCCAGACCCTGCCCGGACCGGCCTGGGAGATGGCCTGGGACCCGGACGCCTTCGAGGGCCTGTGCGTGGCCGCCGCTTCGCTGGCCCGGGCCGCGCTCGACGGCGGGGCAGCGGTCGGGCTGGCCGCGGCCGGGTTCTCCGGCACGTCCCAGCGCGTGGCGTACCTGCCCGGTCGGTCCGGCCCGGCCCAGCTGGGGCGGGTCACGGACCTGCTCGCGCGACTGGGCCCGATCAGCTCCGGGTCGCTGGGCGACCTGCTCACGTGGCTCACCCGGCGGGTGCCGGCGGGCACCAGCCTCGTCATCCTCACCGCTCGACCGCCGCGTCCGCTCGGTCGGTTCCTCCGCCGGCTGTCGTCCGCCGGGTACGGGACGGAGGTCCTCGTCCTCCAGGGCGCGGACCAGGTCGCGACGGACACTGCGGTGACCGAGGCCCGCGCGGTCGGGATCACGGCGCGAGCCATGCGCCTCGACCCGGCCTGGGAGACGGCGGATGTGGTCGCACTCACCGCCTGACCCGGTCGCGCTCGGGGACGAGCCGCAGCGGCCGCCCACGGCCGAGAACGCGGAGGCGCCAGCCCACCCGTCGCGGATGCTGCCGGTCGTCCAGTGCCTCGCCGAGGGCGGTCTGCTGGCGGTCGTGGCGGCCGCCATCCAGGCCCTGTTCGGGGAGCCGCCGATCATCGGTCCGCTGGAGTTCGCGATCCTGGCCGGCATCGGCATGGCGTGGGCCCGCCGCACGAGCCGGCGGACCGCGGCTTGGGAGGCGTTCGGCCTGCCCGCCATCGCGGTCGCGGCCGGGACCGTGTGCTGGCTCCTCGCGCCGGAGGTGCGCATCGCCCTGATCGAGGGTGACCTGCAGGCGGCCGTTGCCGCCCACGCCGGCGGCTGGATCGGTGCGGCGGCGGTGTACCGGGGCCACGTCCATCACTCCCGCGAGGAAGACGAGGAGATCCAGGACGCCCTCATGCGCTGGGGCCTGCCCCTGCTGGCAGGGGCGTGGCTCATCGGTGATCTCGCGGCCCGCAACGGCGGACCGCTGCTCGACGACGCGTTCACCGCGGTCGCCTTCATCGGCTCGCTGGTGTTCATCGGGTCCGGCGTCCTCGCTCTCGGCCTGGCCCGGCTGGAGGCCGTCCGCGGCGATGGGCCCGGCGGCGGCTCGTGGTTCGGCTTCGCGCTGGTGGTCGCGCTCGGCATGACCGTGATCGGGATCCCGGCCGCCCTCGTGCTCGGCGTCCCGCTCGAGATGCTGGTGGTCGCCGCGCTGGCCCCGATCCGGGTCATCGGGGCCTTCCTGGTCCTGGTCCTGTCGCCGGTCGTGCTGGTCGCCGCCCTGCTGGCCGATCTCGTCCGCGGCGTGCTGCCGCCCGGTTTTGGGGTCGGCGGCCTCGAGCTGCCCCAAATCGACCCCGGCGTGACGCAGCCCAGCAGCCCGCTGCCCGGCATCCTGTTCTACCTCGTGGTCGGGGCGATCATCGCCCTCGAGCTGGCGGCCGTGGCCCTGTACCTATGGTGGCGCTGGAGGGAGCGGCGCGAGATCGAGGCACTCCTGTCGGAGGTCCACGAAGAGCGGACCGTGGTGTTCGACCGCGCCCCGCGCCCCCCGCGGCCGGCACGACCGGCGGCCGCTCCCCGTCAGGACCGCCACGACCCGGTCGGAGCCTACCTGCTGGCGCTCGACGCGCTGGCCGCCGACGGGCGCTGGCCGCGTCACCCGGCCGAGTCGCCACGCCAGCACCTCGCCCGGCTGTCCGGCGGCGCTGATGCGGGCCCCGGAGGCCATTCACCGGTCGGCGACGCCATGGCCCGCCTGGCCGCCGCGTACCAGCTGGTCCGGTACGGCGGGCGTTCCCTGACCGATGCCGAGCGCCGGCGCTCGGCCGCACGTCTGACCCGTGTGGAGCAGGCTCTCCGCCGTTCGCGTTGATATGAGTGTTGACAACGCTATTGTCAGGGTTTAGGGTGCGCGTGCGGCCGTCCACCGGCCGCCTTCCCATCCAACAAACCCACTCCCGTCAACGAATCCGGAGGTTCCACGACATGGGCCATCTGACCCGAATCCAGCCATATCGGTATTTCGACGACACCATGTTCAGCCCGCTTGCCTGGCGGTTCTTCCACGGCGAGGCGCTGACCCCGTTGGTCGACGTCCACCAGACCGATGACGACGTCGTCGTCACCGTCTCCCTGCCCGGCATCAAGCCCGAGGACGTGAACATCACCCTCACCGGCCGGACCCTGACCATCAGCGGCGAGCTGAAGGCGGAAGAGCAGGTCGAGCGCGAGCAGTACGTCTACCGCGAGCGCCGAATCGGCACCTTCAACCGTGAGATCCGCCTCCCGGTTCGGGTCGAAGGCGACAAGGCGCAGGCCACGTTCGAGAACGGGCTGCTGCGACTGTCCCTGCCGAAGGCGGAGGAGTCCAAGCCGCGCCAGATCGAGATCAAGGTCCCGACCGCGTGACCTGGAACCGCGACCGCAAGCGGCCGCGCTACTTCATCAGCATCGCCGCCGAGCTGGCGGCGGTGCATCCCCGCACGCTGCGGATCTACGACGAGGAGGGTCTCGTCTGCCCGCATCGGCGCAACAACCTCCGACTCTACTCGGAGGCCGATATTGAACGGGTGCGTATCATCCGTTTCCTGACCCGACGCCAGGGGGTGAACCTGGCGGGCGTCAAGGTCATCCTGCAGCTCGAGTCGATCGGCAAGATCCGCGTCTACGACCTGTTCGATGAAGCTGATGTCGAACGTTACGTCCAGGGCGAACCCGAGCCGGAGCCCGAGGCCCCCAGTGAGCCAGAGGCCCAGCCGGTCGCCGAGCCGAGCAGCAGGTGAACCCCGTGTCCGACAACCCGACCCCCGAGTCCCCTCCCCCGGCTGACGAAGCCGTGGACGAGATCCAGGTCCTCCCCCTCGTCGCCCTGCGCGGCACCGTCATCTTCCCCGAGATGATCGTTCCGCTCGAGGTCGGCCGTGACCGCAGCGTCAAGGCCCTCGAGCGCGCCGTCCGCGCGAACTCCCCGGTCGCCCTCATCGCCCAGCGCGACGGCGACGCGGAGGAGATCAACAGCGTGGACGAGCTGCACAGCGTGGGCACGCTGGCCAAGATCGCGCAGCTCATCCGCCTGCAGAACGGCACGATCCGGGCCATCGTCCAGGGCCAGCGCCGGATCCGGCTGCTGGACCTGGTCCAGCTCGACCCGCACCTCGAGGCGCGCGTCCAGCTCATTCCCGAGACGAAGGAGTCGGGCGTCGAGATCGAGGCCCTGATGGCGTCGATCCAGGCCCAGATCGAGCAGTACGTCACCGCCGGCGCGCCGGTCCCACCCGAGGTGGCGGTCGCCGCCCGCAACATCACCGATGGCGGGCTGCTGGCCGACATGGCCGCCTACTCGCCGGAGATGACGCCGGAGCTGCGGCAGGAGCTGCTGGAGACCATCCCGGTGGCGGATCGGCTCCGCCTGGTCAGCGTCTTCCTCGCCAAGCAGATCGAGATCCTCGAGCTGAAAGGTCGGATCCAGAGCGAGGTCAAGTCGGAGATGGACCGCAACCAGCGCGAGTACATCCTCCGCGAGCAGATGAAGGCCATCCAGAAGGAACTCGGCGAGGACGACCCGGCGGTCGGCGAGGTCAACGAGCTGCGCCAGAAGGTCGAAGAGTCGGCCATGCCCGACGAGGTCAAGGAGAAGGCGCTCAAAGAGGTTGATCGCCTGAGCCGGATCCCGAGCGCCTCGCCGGAGCAGGGCGTCGTCCGCAACTACGTCGACACGCTCGTCTCGCTGCCGTGGGGCACCACGACCGATGACAACCTGGACCTGAACGACGCCGAGAAGGTGCTCAACGAGGACCACTACGGCCTGGAGAAGCCCAAGGAGCGGATTCTCGAGTACATGGCCGTGCGCAAGCTGGCCGAGAAGATCCGCAGCCCGATCCTGCTGTTCGTGGGACCGCCGGGCGTGGGCAAGACGAGCCTGGGCAAGTCCATCGCGCGGGCCATGGGGCGGAAGTTCGTCCGCATGAGCCTGGGCGGGATCCACGACGAGGCGGAGATCCGTGGCCACCGGCGCACCTACATCGGTGCGTTGCCTGGTCGGGTCATCCAATCTATCAAGACGGCGGGGACCAACAACCCGGTGTTCATGCTCGACGAGATCGACAAGGTGGGGATGGACTTCCGGGGCGACCCGTCGTCCGCCCTCCTCGAGGTCCTCGACCCCGAGCAGAACAACAGCTTCCAGGACAACTACCTGGAGGTGCCCTTCGACCTGTCCAAGGTGCTGTTCATCGCCACCGCCAACATGGTCGACAGCATCCCGCCGGCCCTCCGCGACCGGATGGAGGTCATCCAGCTCCCGGGCTACACCCAGCTCGAGAAGCTGAGGATCTCGCAGCAGTTCCTGGTCCCCAAGCAGCTGGAGAACCACGGCCTGACGGCCAAGCAGCTGACCTTCGAGGAGGAGGCCCTGGTCCGCCTGATCCAGGCTTTCACCCGCGAGGCCGGCGTGCGGAACGTCGAGCGGGAGATCGCCTCGATTTCGCGCAAGGTCGCGCGCAAGGTGGCCACCAAGCCGCGGAGCAGAGTCACCGTCAAGTCGGGCGAGCTCGAGGACTACCTCGGACCGGCCCGCTTCGACTACGGCCAGCTGGAGGAGGAGGACCAGGTCGGGATCGTGACCGGGCTTGTCGTGTCCGATGCCGGTGGCGACATCGTCCAGGTCGAAGCCACGAAGATGGACGGCAAGGACGACTTCATCCTCACCGGTCAGCTCGGGAGTGTCATGCAGGAGTCGGCGCGAGCCGGGCTGTCCTACCTCCGCGCCCGCTGTCGGGAGTTGGGTCTGGACCCAGTCATCTTCGAGAAGCAGACGATCCATGTCCACGTCCCGGCCGGGGCGACGCCCAAGGACGGCCCCTCGGCGGGCGTGACCATGGCCACCGCCATGGCCAGCCTGCTGACCGGGCGGCCCGTGCGGCGCGACATCGCCATGACCGGCGAGATCACGCTTCGCGGGCGGGTGCTGCCCATCGGCGGCCTGAAGGCCAAGCTGCTGGCGGCCCACCTGGCTGGCGTGGAAACGGTGCTCATCCCGGGTCGCAATGTGAAGGACCTGGTGGATGTGCCGGAGGAAGTCCGCAAGCAACTGAAGATCGTGGGTGTCGACCACATGGACCAGGTGCTGGCCGCCGCCCTCCTGGACCAGGCCCGACCCGCGGCGCAGCCTGCCCTGCGGGCGCTGACCCCGAGCCGGGTGCGCAAGCCGCGTCGGGCGCGGAAGGGCACGAAGGCGCCGATCGCCGCCGTTCCCGCCCCGGCGGTCAAGCCGGTCAAGCAACCGCCCGTCACGCCCCCGACTGGGGGCGCGTAAGGCGGGGCGGGGACGCCCATGGAGTACCGCGACTACTACGAGGTCCTGGGCGTCCCCAAGTCCGCCTCGCAGGCGGAGATCAAGAAGGCGTTTCGCCGCCTGGCCCGCGAGCACCATCCGGATCGCAACCCCGGTGACGCGGATGCCGAGAAGCGGTTCAAGGACGTGAACGAGGCGCACGCCGTCCTCTCGGATCCCGAGAAGCGGCAGCGCTATGACGAGCTGGGCGCGAACTGGCAGGCCTACCAGCAGACCGGGTTCGACCCGAACCAGGCCGGTGACTGGTCGGCCTTCGGCGGCGCGCCGGGTGGCATGCGCTGGACCGTCCGCACCTCGACCCCGGACGACGTGGGCGGCTTCTCCGATTTCTTCCGCGAGTTCTTCGGTGACGGACCGATGGGCGCGGGCGGCGCGGCGGGCGCAGGCGGCGGCACCCGCTTCAGCTCGATCTTCGGATCCGACCTGGGCGCGTTCCAGGCCACAGCCCAGGCGACCCCCCGGGCGGAGGCCCACGGGACGGTCGACGTGACGCTCGCCGAGGTGGCGAAGGGCACGGAACGGACGGTGGCCGTCGACGGCCGCCGGCTCCAGGTGAAGATCCCGGCCGGCGTGTCGGACGGGGCGCGGATCCGCCTGCGCGACCAGGGCGTGACCCTGACAGTCAAGGTCAAGCCCCATCCGCGTTTCGCCCGGGACGGGGCTGACCTGTCGACGGAGCTCCCGGTCACCCTGGCCGAGGCCCTCCTCGGCGCGGAGGTCCCGGTCCCGTCCCTGAACGGGAAGGTCAAGCTCCGCATCCGACCGAACACCCAGAACGGACAGGTCATCACCCTTCGTGGCCGCGGGCTGCCAAAGCGCGGCAAGCCGGACCAGAAGGGCGACCTCCACGTCATCGTCCGCCCCGTCCTGCCTCACCTCGACGAAGAGGCGCGCGAAGCATTCGCGCAGTTCGCCGAGACGCACCCACAGCCCGATCCGCGGAGCCAACGTTGAACCTGTCGGAGGTGCAGACGTGAGCCAATTCAAAGACATGGAGGTGTGGACCCAGCGAGAGGGCCCTGGCACCCCGGTGAGCGAGCTTGATCTCGAGGCGTGCGTGGCCACGTCCTACGCGATGGGCCTGCTGTACGGCGGCGTCCTCATGCCCGCCCCCTACACCCAGGCCGAACGGGAGCGGTTGGAGGTCGTCGCCAACGTGGACCAGGACCTGCCCGCCTGTGATGTGAAGGCCCTGGAGGTCTACGGCCACCGGCTGCGAGGGCCGTCGGTCACCAACAGCAAGGCAGCGTTCCTTGCCCGCCCTGGCCTGGGCTTCTGCCTGACCGGGGTGGGCAGCCCCGTCGGCGCCCAGGCGGGGTCATTCACGCACGAGGTGTTCGCGGTCGCCCTGCCCTCCGGCAGTATCCGGGTCTATGACCCTCTTCGGGCTCCCGGGTCACAGCCGACGGACAAGAGCGTGCCCGATCTGGCGGCCTGGATGAAAGGGGTGGGAGCCCGCCAGGTGCGCGAAATCGGCAAGGACGAGTTCACAGGAGGGGACGACATGAACCTGAAAGGCACCAACCCCCGGCCGATCCACAATCGGACGACCACCTTGGCAAAGGGCGGGTTCCTGGTCGCGGACCCCACGGCCATGCCGTTCCACCAGCTCCATGCGATGCCCCCGAACACGGCCTTCACGCCGCAGTGGCAGGTGGCCGGCAACCTGATCCTGGGCACGGACCAATGGCTTGGTGGCTGGGTATTCACCAGCCCCCCGATGTTCGGATACATCAGCCTCGGCCTCCTGGGCGACAACCCGTTGGTCCCCATCGAGGGCGACGACAACCCGTAGGCAGCCGTGAGAACGGAGCGATTCACCCAGAAGGCGACCGAGGCGATCAACGCTGCCCAGCAGCTGGCCGAGGGGGAGGGCCACGCCCAGCTCGAGGCGCTGCATCTGCTCTACGCCCTGGTCGAACAGCCCGACGGGGTGGTCCCGGCCGTTCTGGAGCGGGCCGGACATGATCCGGCGCAGATCGCCGGTCGGATCCGTGACGAGCTCGGCGAAGCTGCCCAAGGTCAGCGGCGCGGCCCAGCTGACCCTGTCCGAGGACGCGCGTCGCGTCCTGTCGGATGCCCATCCGCTGGCGGAGCGGTTGCGGGACGAGTACGTCTCGACCGAGCATCTGCTGCTGACTATCCTCACCTCGCAACCGCCGAGCTCCGCCACCCGGCTGCTGGCGGCGGCCGGCATCGGTGAGAAATCGGTCCTGGAGGCCCTGACCCAGATCCGAGGGAGCCAGCGCGTGACGTCGGACAACCCCGAAGCGACCTACGAGGCCCTGGAGAAGTACGGGCGCGACCTGACCGAGGAGGCGCGGAAGGGTCGGCTCGACCCGGTCATCGGTCGTGACGAGGAGATCCGGCGCGTCATCCAGGTCCTGAGCCGCCGGACGAAGAACAACCCGGTGCTCATCGGAGAGCCGGGGGTGGGCAAGACGGCCATCGCGGAGGGGCTCGCCCAGCGGATCGTGCGCGGCGACGTGCCGGAAGGGCTGAAGGACAAGCGGGTGGTGGCCCTCGACCTGGGGGCGATGGTGGCCGGCGCCAAGTACCGCGGGGAGTTCGAAGAGCGGCTGAAGGCGGTTCTCAAGGAGGTCACCACCGCCGAGGGGCAGATCATCCTGTTCATCGACGAGCTGCATACCGTCGTCGGCGCCGGGGCGGCGGAAGGGGCCATGGACGCGGCCAACCTGCTCAAGCCGATGCTCGCCCGGGGCGAGCTGCACGCCATCGGCGCCACGACCCTGGACGAGTACCGCAAGAACATCGAGAAGGACGCCGCCCTCGAGCGCCGCTTCCAGCCGATCATCATCGACCAGCCCAACGTCGAGGACACGATCTCGATCCTCCGCGGGCTCCGCGAGCGATACGAGGTCCACCACGGAGTCCGGATCACCGATTCGGCGCTGGTGGCCGCTGCCGTGCTCTCCAATCGGTACATCACCGAGCGGTTCCTGCCGGACAAGGCCATCGACCTGGTCGACGAGGCGGCCTCGCGACTGCGGATGGAAATGGACTCCATGCCCGCCGAGCTGGACGAGCTGGAGCGGCGCCGGATGCAGCTCGAGATCGAGCGCGAGGCGCTGCGCAAGGAGAAGGACGCGGCCTCGACGAAGCGACTCGAGGCGCTCGAGAAGGAGCTCGCCGACCTGCGCGAGCGTGGCGACGTCATGAAGTCCCAGTGGGAGCGCGAGAAAGAGGTCGTGGCCGGGATCCGCGGGACGCGGGAAGCGCTCGAGCGGCTGGCGCCGGAGATCGAGGCCGCCGAGCGGGCCGCGGACTACGCCAAGGCCGCGGAGCTGAAGTACGGCCGCGAGGCGGAGCTCCAGAAGCAGCTGGCGGAGCGCGAAGAGGCCCTCCGCGAGCTGAAGGCGTCCGGATCGGTCCTGGTCAAGGAGGAGGTGGACGCGGACGACGTGGCCGCCGTCGTCGCCCGCTGGACCGGCATCCCGGTCGCCCGCCTGATGGAGGGCGAGACCGAGAAGCTGCTGAAGATGGAGGATCGGCTGCACGAACGGCTCATCGGCCAGGACGAGGCGGTGACCGCGGTCAGCGACGCCATCCGTCGGGCGCGGGCCGGGCTGAAGGATCCCAAGCGGCCGATCGGCTCGTTCATCTTCCTCGGTCCGACCGGGGTCGGAAAGACGGAGCTGGCCCGCGCGCTGGCCGAGTTCCTGTTCGACGACGAGAGCGCGCTGGTCCGGATCGACATGAGCGAGTACATGGAGAAGTTCGCGGTGTCCCGGCTGGTCGGCGCGCCACCGGGCTACGTCGGCTACGAGGAGGGCGGTCAGCTCACCGAGGCCGTCCGTCGCCGCCCGTACCAGGTCGTCCTCTTCGACGAGATCGAGAAGGCCCATCCGGACGTGTTCAACGTCCTCCTCCAGCTGCTGGATGACGGGCGCCTGACCGATTCCCAGGGCCGGACGGTGGACTTCAAGAACACGGTCGTGATCATGACCAGCAACGTCGGCTCCGCCGGATTGGTGGAGGCCGCCGAGGGCGGGGCCGAGACCTTCGACGCTGCAGCCGAGGCCGTCCGGCTCCAGCTCCGCGAGCACTTCCGCCCCGAGTTCCTCAACCGCGTCGACGAGACCATCGTCTTCCGCCCGCTCGACGAAGCGCAGCTGATGGAGATCGTGGGCCTGCTGCTGGCCGGCGTCCAGGGCCGCCTGGCGGAGTCCGGCATCGGGCTGGAGGTGACCGATGCCGCGCGCCGGTTCGTCGCGCGGGAAGGCTACGACCCGAGCTTCGGCGCGCGGCCCCTGCGCCGCGCCATCCAGCGTGCGATCGAGAACCCGTTGGCCAAGGCCGTCCTGTCCGGAGAGTTCACCCGCGGCGACACCGTGGCTGTCGATGTCAAGGACGGCGCGCTCACATTCGGCACTTCGTCCCCGAAGGGCTCCGCGGCCCCGGCCGCGGAGCCCGATGTTGATGCCTTGGCCGCCGAGGTCGGCTCGTAGCCAGCATCCCTTCGAGGGGCCGACCGTGATCGAACGGCTTCTTGGCGATGACTAGGACGGTTGGTTCACCTCGTGCTCGACCTTGCGGCCGGCATCGTCCACCTCGTCCTCGACGTCGTCCCCGAGATCCTCGACGTCGCGACGCACATCGCGAGCAACGTCCTCTACCTTGTCGCCAAGGTCGTCGACGCCTTCTCTGACAGCGTCACCCGCGTTTCCGAGGTGCTTGTTGACGTCATCGCCGAGGTTGGCGATGTGATCGTCGAGATCGGTGGTGCCATCCATCTTCCGGGCGGTTTCCTTGGCCGTCTCTTCGGCCTCGCGCTCCAGTCGCTTCGCGTCGTCCATCGGTCTGTCTCCTCAGCTTCTGGCGCGCGAAGTACGCGCCTGCATAAGCACCGTACGGGCGGCTGGATATCGGCTCGTCCGCTCTCGGCTGCACTTCCGTTGCAGTCGCCTCACAATGGCTAGGCCGTCCCGGGTGAGGCCGCCTCCTCCGACCCGACCTCCTCGGTCGAGACCTGCGGATCGATCGCGATCGGCTCTTCGCGCTCCTGGAATCGCTCGACGATGATCTCGAGGGCGGCGGCGATCGGCACGGCCAGGAGGGCTCCCACGACGCCGCCCGCCGCGGCCCCGATCAGGACGCTGGCCAGGATCAGAAATGGCGAGAGGCCCACCGCGTTTCGCATGACGATGGGCACCAGGATCAGGCCTTCGATGGCCTGCAGCACGATGAACACCACGGCGACGACGACCGCGAGCTCCGGCGAGACCGTCGCCGCAACCGCGATGGCGGGGATGGCACCCAGCAACGGACCCACGATCGGGATGACCTCGGTGATCGCGGCAATGACCGCGAGCAGCAGAGCGGCGGGCACGCCAAGCAGCGTGTAGGCGATCCCGGTCGCCACGCCCATCGCCGCCATCAGCGTGAGCTGGCCTCGGACCCAGAGGCCGAGGCGCTCGGTGACGGCGTTCCACGCGTCGCGGGTTCCGGCCCGGCGTTCCTCGGGCACAAAGGCCAGGACGTACCGCTGCAGCCGGGCGCGCTCGATGAGCCAGAAGAACGCGAGTCCCATCGCGGTCGCGAGGCCGATGACGATTTCCGCGCCGACGATGCCCGCCTCGACCACCGTGTCCGCGTCGAGCGACAGGTCCGACGCCAGCGCCTGCTGGGCTGCCTGGAGCAGCGTGGTGGCGATCGTGGACACGACTGGCGGCTCGAGCTCAGCCGCCCACGCCTCGGTCGCCGACAGGGTCTCGGGCAGCCGGGCCACGACGCGCCCGGCTTCCTCCGCGGCGACGGGAACGATGAGCACCACCAGGAGCAGGGCGAGTGCGAAGAACACCGCGTAGGTGATGGCAATCGTGCCCGCCCGACCGGTCGGCAGGCGCCCCCGGAGCCGGTCGGTGAAGGGCTCGATAGCGGTGGCGATCAGCAGCGCCACGAAGATCAGGATGAGGACCGATACCGCTGCCCAGGCGAGGGCCAGCAGGCCGGCCACCAGGAAGACGCCGGCTGCGAACGCCGCACCACGGAACAGCCACGACTCGCCGGTCGGCGTGTGGGTCGTCACCACAGCAGGATGTCGAGGCAGAGATTTCAGCCCAGGCCCCGCGAAGGCGGTCGGCGTTACATCCATGCCGCAACGAGGCTGCAACGCGGGAAGGGTCGAGCGCGACGCGGGCGCATCCTGCCCGACGCGACCATCGTTCCAATGGCAATCCTCGCCACCCTGTTCGGGGTCCTCGGTCGGTTCGCCGGGAAGCTGCTGACCATGAGCCTGGGTTGGGCCAGCACGCTGTTGTTTGGACGCGTGCCCCAGGATCGCCAGGTCCTGCTCGCGGGCATCACCTTCGGGGCGCTGATCTGGGTGGTGGTCCTGGTCGCGGTGGTGTGGCCGGAGGCGGGCGTTTTCATCCTGACCTTCGTGCCCATCCCCGAGTGGGTGAACGAGGGCTGGATCCGCCTGGCGATGCTGGCGGCCGCGGTCGCGATCCCCCTGGCGATGAGCGCGGCGACGCTGACGCTGCTCCAGCCCGAGGATCGTCCGAAGAGCGCGGGCGCCCTCGTCGGCCACCTCGTCCGTGGCTATCCTCTCGCGGCGGCCCTCGCCGCCATGATCGTGTTCCTGGCCGCCATCGGTATCGCGCGGAAGGCGAGCTCGCTGCTGCGACGCTGGACCGATGCGCACATCCCCATCGTCGTCAAGCCGGGGCGTTACGACGAGCTGGCCACGGATCTCGATCAGGCGATCGGCGACGCCGGCATCGAGGTCACCGCCCGACCGGCGCCGTCGGTCCTCGTACTCCCCGGCCGCTGGCTGGCGGCGATCGCCGGCTCACATGTGAAGGGCCTGCTGCCCGACCAGCTCGTCCGGCTCGTGGGCCGCGACCTCGAGGTCCTGATCTACCCATCCGACGTGGCAATCGCCGGCCGCAAGCTGATGGTGGCCCGGGTCCAGGCCGCGCTGGCCAGTCGACTGACGACGGCCGAGGCGTGGCTGACCGCCTCTGCCGAGGGCCAGCGCATCGAGGACCGCCTGTCGGACCTCGCCGAACGGGGCCCGAAGCCCGCTGAACGCGTCGCGGAGCTGGAGTGGATCGACCGGCACCTCGCGACCGACGACCTGCCGTACGACGAGTGGGAGGTCCTGTACCGCGAGCGGCTTCAGGTCGAGCGTGATCTGCTGGCGGGGAAGAAGCCGGGAGCGGTCATGCCGGTCTCGTCGGGGACCGGCGGCGGCCGGATGGATGCCGGGGAAGCCGAGACACCATCACGAGACTTCCTCGGCTGGGGCATGGCAGCCGCATCGCTCGCGCTGCTGGCGGTTGACGTCGCCCTCCTCATCCAGGACCGGCGGCGAAGCTCCTAGGCGTCGGGCGCGGTGATCGCCTCGACGGCCTCGGCGGGTGGTGCCTCTATCGGCTCGGTCGGCGGCTCGACGTCGAGCAGGTAGCCGATCCCCTGGAAGGTCTTGATCCGGCCCATGTCGCCCGGCGCGGAGCCGAGCTTGCGGCGCACGCGGCTGATCCAGACGCGCAGGTACTGGACGTCGTCGCGGTACTCGGGGCCCCAGACCTTGGTCAGCAGCTCGCTGTGGACGACGACCTTCCCCGCGTTGGCGGCAAGGTGCTGGAGGAGGAGCCACTCGGTCCGGGAGAGATGGACCAGCTGGCCGTCCTTGTGGACCATCCGGCGCTCGAGGTCGATCTCGATGTCGTCAAACTTCAGGATGCCGGCCTGGGGCGCCACGCCGGCGGAGCGGCGCAGCACGGCGCGGACGCGGGCCGCCAGCTCGTCGGGGTGGAAGGGCTTGGCGATGTAGTCGTCCGCGCCCAGGTCCAGGCCCTTGGCCTTGTCCGACGTGGAGCCGCGTGCGGTGAGCAGGATCACCGGCACCGGCTGGCGCTGCTGCAGCTCGCGCATGACCTCGATCCCGTCCAGATCGGGCATGACGATGTCCAGCAGCACGATGTCCGGCCGGTATTCCTCCGCGGCAGCGATCGCCTCCTGACCGCTGCCAGCGGTCACGACCCGGAAGCCCTCCTCGCTCAGGGCGACAGCGACCAGCTTGGTGATCCGCGGCTCGTCATCCGCGACGAGGACCAGTGGTTGTGCGCCCACCTAGACACCTCCAACTCCGCCAACCTTAACGAAAAGACCGCTGCGACCCCCCGTCCTGGGTCGCAGCGGTATCAAATGCCCCCCTCCCGATGACGCGTCCTACTGGGACGCCGGGGCGGACTCGATTGGTGCGGTCGAGGCCGGCGGAGCCTCTCCGCCATCGGTCGGCGTCGTCGTCCCGCCACCGGTGCCCGGGCCGAACCCGAACCACCAGATCCCGACCAGGATCAAGCGCCACGATCACGACAGCGGCCACTACGCCGGGTGCTGCCGCCACCGCCACCGTCCTGGTTGTTCTGCACCACGACCGGCGGCTGGCCGGAGGGCGGCTGCTGGCCCGAGGGCTGCTGGCCCGAGGGCTGCGAATCGGTCATGTCGATCTCCCAAGGTGCGAATCGCAAAATTTCGGAACCGGGAGATCGTCGCCTCTTCGATGTCGCAGGCGCGCTTGAGCGCCCGAACGCGGACATTGCAGCCGCGTGTCAGTCCGACGCGTGCTCCGAGGCCAGCTCGAGGAGGGCGAGGCGGAGGTCGCGAGCCGTCCGCAGTCCGCTCACGGCCACCCGGCCCGGTTCCTGGCGCGGTCCGATCAGCACGGTGCGGCCCCAGCGCGGTGAGCCCGCCCTGGGCTGGACGCCGGTGAGGTGCCAGGCGTAGCCGAGGGTTTCGGGCACGTCGTCGACCTCGGCTACGACCACCGTCTCGAAACCCAGATCGGATGCCAGCGCGAGAGCCTCCGAACGGCCATCGGTCACGAGCGAGGCGTCGATGTACAGGGTGACCGCGGCCGTGCTCACTCCGGCGTTCGGTCGGCGCCGCGGGCAGCGGTACGGGTCAGCTCCAATTCGGGCTGCCCCTCGTCACCCATCGGCTCCTCATCGGGATCGTCCATCGGCCAGGTCTGCAGCGCGAATCCGAACTCGGTGCCTCCCCCATCCCGCGGTCGGGTCCAGATCCGACCACCCATGGCTTCCACCAGGCGCTGCGAGACGAACAGACCGATGCCGATCCCCGTCGCCAGCCGCTCGGTGCCCTTTGCGCGGTAGAAGGGCTCGAACACGTGGTTCGCCTCCTCGGTGGACAGGCCGCGCCCACGGTCGAGGACCCGGACCTGCACCTCGTCTGGCTGGGCCTCGATGTGGACCTCGACCACCGACCCCGGTGGGCTGTACTTGATGGCGTTCGAGATGAGGTTGTGGGTGACCTGCCGGATGCTGGTCTCGTCGCCTTTCACCGGCGCGAGGTTGGCTTTGATCGTGAGCTCGATCTTTGTCGGTCCGAACCCCCGCCGGCCTCGCTCGATGACCTCGCCAACGATGTGCTGAAGCAGGGCTGGCTCGTTCTGGACGTCCTCCACCCCGCCCTCGACTCTGGTGAGGACGAGCAGGTCATCGATCAGCCGCGACAGGCGTTCGGCCTCGGCAACGATGTCCGCCCGGATCTCATTCCGCGTCGCTGGATCGAGGCTGTCACCCACCCGCTGGAGGAGCGTCGCGCCACCGTACACGGCCGTCATCGGCGTCCGCAGCTCGTGAGACAGGAGGCTGAGGAATGCGTCGCGGAGGAGGTCACGACGTCGGGCCTCGGTCACGTCGCGAATGACGAACACCCGTCGGGTCGGTGCGCCCTCGGTCAGGAGCGGAAACGCGGAGACTTCGATCCGCCGGTCGACCGCAGCCAGCTGGAACTCTCCGCTGACGGGACCCTCCGCCTCGAACATCTCGGCCGCGCTGCTCACCCCGTTCTCGCCGCGAGCGATCAGGTCGACGAACTCCGAAGCCTTCTTCGTCCTGCCTCCCAGGATCTCTCGGGCGGCCCCGTTCATGAGCGTCACGGAGCCGTTGGCGTCGGCGACGAGGATGCCGTCTCCGATGCCACCCACGATCGACTCCAGCTCGGCACGGAGGGCGTGCTCGGCGCGACGCGAATCGCGCGCCCGGTCGCGCGCGGCCTCGACCCTCCAACGGGACCGGTACAGCGACTCCACGACGACGGTCGCGGTCAAGCCGGCGACAGCGAACAGGAAGAGGCTCCACCCATCGATCGGCGGATCGAAAACGGATGACAGGGGGCCCGCCAGGAGGGCGCCAGACAGCGCCATGGCGAAGAGGGCCGGCCAGATCCCGCCCAGCCAGGCGACAAGGAGCACGACGGCGACCGCCACCATCAGGCCGACGTCGCGTCGGATGGAGAAATCCCCCACCAGAATCAACGCGGCCGCACCGGCCGGAATGGCGAGGGCGAGCGCGAGAGCCGGAATCCGGGCAACCCGATAGCGACCCACGGGCGGAGTCTGCGCCGCACGATTGGGCAACGCAATTGCATTTCCCGTTACGGGCATGCCGGTACGTCCGAGGTCACCGGATACGGAACGCCGGCAGGGAGGGTCCCCTGCCGGCGTATGAAATTGGGGTCTGGCGGTGCTAGACCGACGCGCTGCCGCGGCTGCGGAACATGTTCACGACCCACACGGTCAGGACCGCTCCGATCGTGGCGACCACGATCGAGGAGATGTCCAGCGCGCCATTGATCGGGTCGGCCCCGAACAGAGCGCCTGCCAGGAATCCACCGACCAGGGCGCCGACGATGCCGAGCAGGATGTGCCCGATCACACCCATCCCCTCGTCGCCACGGACGAGGAATCCGGCCAGGTAGCCGGCGATCGCGCCAAGCACGATCCACGCAAGAATGCTCATCACTTTCCTCCACGTTCCTCTTTTGGGAACCGGAAGCCAGTCTCCGGGTGGCGTGCCACGGGAGTGGCTAGCGGGCGCGCCCTTTCCGTTGCATTTCCGTCACAACGGTCGGGCGGAAGCCGCCACTACGGAGCTACCGGCGGTGGGTCTTGCGGCTGCCGGCGGGGGTCGGCTTTGCGCGGGCCTTCACCTCGCGGCGCGGCGGCGGCACGTACCGATGGCGCCGCAGGTCGTTGTTGGCGGCCGCGATCCGCGGTGGATAGCGCAGGAACGCACCGAAGGCCGCCATCGCCATGCCCGGGATCACGATCGCCAGGACCACGAACAGGGGCACGTGGATCACCGCCAGCAGCGGGACCATGATCCAGGCCACGAAGATGCTCCAGTACACCCACTCGTGCATCGCCATGTGGACCGGGTAGCGGCGATATCGGCGCTGCGCGATCCAGTACACGACCGAGGCACCGATGCAGATCACGAGCGCCGCCACCCAGAGCAGGGTGAAGAGGTTCGCGAATGTCGTCGGGCTCAGGGGGTCGAAGAGCAGTTCCATCAGGCGCGCGAGTCTAGCAGCGTGCCCCGGCTCAGTCGAAGTGCACGACCTCTCCGAGCCAGAGCGCTGACGACGATCCCTGCGGTTCTGGAGATTCACAATCTCGACGGCCGGAAGCGCGGATATACTCGCGACACTGACGCGGGGGCGGCCGCAGCACGCCCCGCGGGCAGGACATGACACGAGGTCCCCTGCTTGCGCGCCCTCCTCTCCGTCTCGGACCGCGAAGGGATCACCGAGCTGACGCGCGGTCTCCAGGAAGCAGGAATCCAGTGCGTCGCGACCGAGGAGACCCGCGCCCACCTCGCCGAGGCCGGGATCGAGGTCGACCTGCTCCCCGATCTGGCCGACGCGGACCTCCTGCGTGCGGTGAGCGCGCGACGCGACCGCGGGGACGAGATGGCGGCCCTTGCCCAGAAGGGCGTCGAGCCGGCGGACATCGTGGTCCTCAACCTCGAACCCCCCGCCGGCGGGCCACCGCCCGCGGACCTGTCCGAGGCCGCGCTCCTGCGCGCGGCCGCCGCGAACCACGCGTCGGTGGCCGCGGTCAGCAGCCCGACCCAGTACGCCACCGTCCTGCGCGACGTGAAGCGGGACCAGGAGGTCACCGCCGAGACGCGGCAGAAGCTCGCGGCCGAGGCCTACGGGCTGCTTGCCGCACGGGACGCGCAGATCGCCACCGACCTCAATCGCCAGGCCGGGACCATATTCCCCGCCCGCCTGACGCTGGTGTTCGAGAAGAAGGCGGACCTGCGGTACGGCGAGAATCCCGCAGCAGCAGGGCGCGTTCTACGCCGACTACGACCACAACGGGGCGGTGATCAGCCAGGCCCGCCAGATCGCGGGCAAGGACCTGTCGTTCAACAACCTGCTCGACCTCGACGCGGCGTGGCGCATCGCATCGGACTTCAAGACCCCGACGGTGACGATCGTCAAGCACGGCAACCCGACCGGCCTGGCATCGGTCGTGGACCTGGCCGATGCGTTCCGTCTCGCGCTGGAGGGCGACAGCGTCGCCTCGTACGGCGGGATCATCGGTGCCAACCGGGTCGTGGACGAGCCCACCGCGCGAGCCATCGAGCCCGGCTTCTTCGAGGCCATCGTCGCCCCCGGCTACTCGGCCCCGGCCCTCGCCATCCTCGGCGCCAAGGAGGGCTTCGAGATCGTGGAGGTGCCGCCGGAGGACGGCGCGGGGTCGAACCCCGGCGAGATGGACCTCAAGCGGATCGGTGGCGGGCTGCTGGTCCAGACCGGTGACTCGATCGAGGAGGACCGCGACGAGCTCCAGGTCGTCACCCAGCGCCACCCGACCCTCGAGGAGCTGACCGACCTCCTGTTCGCGTGGCGGGTGGTCAGCCACGTCCATTCCAACGCGGTGGTCCTCACCAAGCGCCACGTGATGATCGGGATGGGCGCCGGCCAGCCGTCACGGGTGGTCAGCGTGGAAATCGCGCTGCGCAAGGCCGGCGAGCGGGCCCCGCTCAGCGTGATGGCCTCCGACGCCTACTTCCCGTTCCCCGACGGCATCCAGCTGGCGGCCCAGGCGGGGGTCACCGCCATCATCCAGCCCGGCGGCAGCGCGCGGGACGAGATGGCCATCGAGGTCGCCGACCGTCACCATATGGCCATGGTCTTCACCGGCCGCCGGCACTTCCGGCACTGACCGATACCGACTGACCGATGACGGACGAGCCGAAGGCACCCGAGCGGCACAAACTGATCACCGATGAGGCCATGGCCGCGACCGAGGCGGCGGCGCTGGCCGCCGCCCGCCAGATGGGCCGCGGTGACCGCCACGGCGCCGACCGGGCGGCGGTCGAGGCCATGCGCCACGCGATGGAGGACGCGGACCTCAGCGGCACCATCGTCATCGGCGAGGGCGAGCGGGACGAGGCGCCGATGCTGTTCATCGGCGAGCAGGTGGGGAACCCCGAGGCGGCGGTCATGATCGACATCGCGGTGGACCCGCTGGAGGGCACCAACCTCGTCGCCAACGGGGCGCCGAACAGCATCACCGTGCTCGCCGCGTCGGAGCCGGGCGGACTCATGCACGCGCCTGACACGTACCTGCGCAAGCTGGTCGTGGGGCCCGGCGCGGCCGGCAACGTCAACATCACCGACCCGGTGGACGCCACCATCCGGATCATTGCCACCAGCCTCGGACGGGCGGTGTCGGACATCACGGTCGTGGTCCTCGACCGGCCCCGCCACGAGGAGCTGATCGACGAGCTGCGCGAGAGCGGGGCGCGGATCAAGCTCATCCCGGACGGCGACCTCACCGCCGGCATCAGCGCCGCCGTCTCGGGGACCGGCGTCCACGCGGTGATGGGGACTGGCGGAGCGCCGGAGGGGGTGCTCACTGCGGCGGCCCTGAAATGCCTTGGCGGGGAGATCCAGGCCCAGTTCCGGTGGCGGTCGGACGAGGAGCGCGAACGTGCCCGCGAGATGGGCGTGGACGTGGACGACGCCGACCGCGTGTACCGCACCGAACGACCTGGCGAGCGGCGAGAACGTCGTCTTCTGCGCCACGGGCGTGACCGACGGGGAGCTGCTGCGCGGCGTCCGATTCTTCGGCGGCGGCGCCCGGACCCACTCCCTGGTCATGAGCCGGGCCGAGGGCAAGGTCCGCTTCGTGGACACCGTCCACATGTTCGACACGAACCAGCCGGCCCGCGTCCGCCTCTAGTGCTCGACCTCGGCCAGTTCGAGGTCCTGACCTTCGACTGCTACGGGACCCTCATCGATTGGGAGGCCGGCATCCTCGGCGCCGCGCAGCCGATCCTCGCCGCGCATGACGTGACCCTGACCGATGACGAGGTCCTCGAGCGCTACGCGCGGCACGAGGCCGTGCTGGAGAGCGGTCCGTGGCAGCCATACCGCGCGGTCCTGTCCGGGTCGCTCGGCGGCGTGGCGGACGAGCTGGGGGTGGAGGTGACCGCGGAGGAGCTGGCCACCTTCGCCGAGTCGGTTCCCGACTGGCCGCCGTTCCCCGACTCGGCCGACGCCCTGCCGCAGCTCGCCGAGTCGCTTCCGGCTGGGCGTGATCACGAACTGCGACGACGACCTGTTCGCCGCCTCCGCCGCCCGCCTCGGGGTGCCGTTCGAGTGGGCCATCACGGCCGAGCAGGCACAGGACTACAAGCCGAGCCACGCGCCGTTCCTCGTCGCCCTGAAGGCGATCGACGTCCCGCCCGAGCGGGTCCTCCATGTCGCCCAGAGCCTGTACCACGACCACGTGCCGGCCCAGGCGCTGGGGCTGGCCACGGTCTGGGTCAACCGCCGCCACGATCGGCCCGGATCCGGCGCCACGCCGCCCGCCGACGCCACCCCCAGTCTCGAGGTCCCCGACCTCGCCACCCTCGCCGCGCTGGCGGCGGAGTAGGGACCCGTGACCAAGCTCACCGAAGCCCAGCGGGCGAAGATGCCGAAGAGCGCGTTCGCCTACATCGACTCGCGCGGGAAGCGCCGGCTGCCGATCTTCGACGAGGCGCACGTCCGCTCCGCCCTCTCGCGCTTCAACCAGGTCCAGTTCGAGTCCGAGGCGGCGCGGGACGAGGCCCGGACCCGCCTGCTGAAGGCGGCGCGCAAGTACGGCGTGGTCCCGGTGGGCTTCATCCAGTCCCAGCTGCGCAAGGAACGGACCCGTGGTCGGAACGAGGCCCAGGATCGCCGACACGCGAGCCTGCCGTCCGGGACGGTCACCTTCCTCATGACCGATGTCGAGGGCTCCACCGGGCTCCTGGCCGAGCTGGGCGATGCCTACGGGCCGATGCTGTCCGACGTTCGGCGGCTCATCCGCGAGAAGGTGCGCAAGGCCGGAGGGCACGAGGTGGAGGTCCACGCCGACGAGTTCCTCGGGGTCTTCGCCACCGCCCCCGCCGCGTGCGATGCGGCGGTGATGATCCAGCAACGGATGGCGGACAAGGAGTGGCCGAGCAAGCGGCCGGTGAAGGTGCGGATCGGCGTCCATCGCGGCCATCCGACCCTGGCCGACGGCCACTACATCGGTCTGTCGGTCCACGCCACGGCGCGCCTGTGCCAGTCGGCCAACGGCGGCCAGATCGTGGTGTCGCGCTCCGCGCGAGAAGCCATGACCGAGGGGCTGCCCGAGGGCGTCGGCTTCCGGGCGCTCGGTCGCCACCGGCTGCGGGGCTTCCCCCGTCCGGATCTCCTCTACCAGGTCACCGCGCACCGGACTGCGGACGCGGTTTCGCCCCCTGCGAACGCGCTAGCGCTCCGCGTCAGCCCTCGGGGGCAAACTCCACGCAGCACAGTCCCGGATGCGACTGCCGTCGCGCGGCGAGGTGCGCGCCCGCCAGGGTGGAAGCCACCGACTCGAGGAACGCCAGGTTCAACCCGCAGGTCAGCTCGCGGTGCTCGGAGACCAGGGCGTCGAACGGGCAGTTCCGGAGGCGGATGACCCCGTCCTCCTCGAAGGGCTCGAAGCCGTTGGCCGTCAGGACCTCGAGGAGGCGGTCGCGATCGCTCCCCGCCGGGCCGGCATCCTCCGCCAGGCGGCGACCGGCCGTGCGGGCCGCTTCCTGGACGCTGGCCACGGTCTTCGGCTCGGCGGCGCGGTCCAGACCCTCGGCCAGGATCTCCGCCGCGAGCGCGTACCGGCGCGCCGGCAGCGAGATGTCGACCTGGGAGCCACCCGGGCGCCGATAGAACTTCGCGGGCCGCCCCGCCCCCGGCCCGCTCCGGCCGGAGCGACGGCGGTACTCGACCTCCAGCAGGCCCCCTTCGACCAGGCGGTCGAGATGAAAGGCCGCCAATGGACGACCGATGCCGATGGCCGCGGCAGCCTGGTCGCGGTCCACCGCCCCACCAGCGGCTGCGGCGAACTCGTACAGCTGGCGGCGGACGGGCTCGCCGAGCAGGCTGACCCGATCAACGTCGTGCATTGCCTCTAACGATAGGAACGGCTGTTCATAGAGTCAACGCGTGCCTCAGCCGGCGGTCCCGAAGGTCGCGCGGCCGGCCGGTCGATAGGTCTGGATCGTCACGCCTGACGGCGTCGATCGCGACTCGACCAGTGTCAGGTCGTGCGTCTGGCCCTGCTCCGGGAAGAGCCGCAGCCCGTCGCCCACCACGACGGGGTAGAGCAGCAGGTTGAGCTCGTCGACGAGGTCGCGCTCGAGCAACCACCGCAGCAGGGCGCCGCTGCCATGGACCTGGAGCTCGCGCCCGGGCTTCGCCTTGAGCTCGCGCACCGCCGCCTCGACGTCGCCGTCGATGACGTGGGTGTTCTGCCACGTCGGGTCCGTGAGCGTGGTCGAGGGCACGTACTTGGGCAGCACGTTGATGCCGTGGGAGACCGGATCGCCCGCGTCGTGATGCGGCCAGTACGCCTCCCAGATCTCCCAGGTCTTGCGCCCGAGGAGCAGCGCGTCAGCGCGCTCGTACACCGAGGTGATGAACCGCCAGGTCTCCTCGTTGGCGTACGGCGCCAGCCATCCGCCGCGGTCGAACCCGCCGCGCCGGTCCTCGTCGGGGCCTCCGGGGCCCTGGTACACGCCGTCCACGGTCAGGAACATCATTGCGGTCAGCTTCATGGTGGCTTCCTTCCCTGCGAGTGATGGTCGAAGGGTAGACGACCGTTCGGGCGGAGGCTCAATCGGCGAGCCGCCGGGCTTTTTGGCCCTCGATGAGGCTGCCGAAACGGCGAATCGGGCCCAACGGGACACTTCGACATACCTAGACATCACTGACCGTCACCGGCTACATTCATCGGTATGGAAGTTCGCATCGGCGAAGCAGCCGAGATGTTGGGCGTGTCGGTCGACACGCTGCGCCGCTGGGAGCGGGAGAACCAGCTGCGAACGGTCCGCACGGCGGGCGGGCAGCGGAGCATTCCCCTCGCCGAGGTCACGCGCCTCCTCGCCGAGCGGCGGCGGACCGCTCCCGACCGCCCGATCGTGGCCCAGTCAGCCCGCAACCGTTTCGCGGGAGTCGTGACCCGGATCCAGCGCGACAACGTGGCGGCGGTGGTCGAGATCCAGGCCGGCCCCCATCGGCTCGTGAGCCTGATGACCGCCGAGGCCATCGACGACATGGGGCTCGCCGTGGGCGACGAGGCCATCGGCGTGGTGAAGGCCACCAACGTCATCGTGGAGATCCCCGCGGAGGGATGAGCGCCCGGTCGCGCGCATCCTGGTCGTCGCGCTGCTGCTCGCGGCATGCCAGCCGTCGGCCGCCGAAACCGTGGAGCTGACGGTGTTCGGTGCCGCCTCCCTGTCGGACGTGCTGGCGACCATCGAGGAGGAGTACGAGGCCGCCGTGCCGGGCATCGACCTCGTCATCGCCACCGACTCGTCCACCGCCCTGCGGACCCAGATCGAGGAGGGCGCCCCGGCCGACGTGTTCCTCTCGGCGGACACCGCGAACCCCGCGGCCCTGGTGCAAGCGGGGCTGGCGCAGGAAGCGGTCGAGTTCGCAGGAAATGCCATCGCCCTGGTCGTTCCGCTCGCAGAACCCGGCGGGAATCCAGACCCCGGCCGACCTCGCCACCGCGGGCGTGCAGATCATCGCCGCCGGCCCCGAGGTACCGATCACCGGCTATGTCGCCGACGTCGTGGCCAACCTGGCCGCCCTGCCGGACTACCCGGCCGGATTCGCGGACGCCTACGCCGCCAACGTGGTCTCCGAGGAGGACAACGTCCGCGGGGTCATGACCAAGATCGAGCTCGGCGAAGGCGACGCCGGGTTCGTGTACCAGACCGATGCGCAGGCGTCGTCCGAGGTCCTGGACATCCCCATCCCCGAGGAGGCGAACGTCCATGCGGTCTACGCCGGCTGCGTGATCGCCGATTCGGACCACCTGACCGAGGCGGCGGCGTTCCTCGACTGGCTGGCCGGTCCCGACGGGCAGGCGATCCTGGCCGAGTACGGATTCGTGGCGCCATGAGTCTCCGGAGCCCGGCCGGCGCGGGCCTGGTCGGGCTGTCCGCGCTGGCGATCGTGTTCCTCGCCATTCCGGTCATCGGGCTGGTCGTCCGGGCGGTGGCCGGCGGGGCGCTGCTGGATGCGTTCGCGACCCCGGCCGTGCGCGACGCGCTGGTCCTGAGCCTGGTGACGACCACGCGTCAGCCTGGTCCTGGCCGTGACGCTAGGCACGCCGCTCGCCCTGCTCCTCGCCCGGCGCCGATTCCGCGGATCGAGCCTGCTCGAGACGATCGTGGACCTGCCCATCGTCCTGCCGCCTTCGGTGGCCGGCCTCGCCCTGCTGCTCGTGTTCGGGCGGAGCGGCCTGCTGGGCGGGGCGCTGGAGGTCGCCGGCATCCAGATCCCGTTCACGACCCTGGCCGTGGTCCTGGCCCAGACCTTCGTCGCCGCCCCGTTCTTCGTGCGCACCGCGCGGGCGGGGATTGCCGGAGTGGACACCCAGCTGGAGGACGCGGCCCGCGACCTGGGGGCGGAGGAGACATCGGTCATTCGCCGGGTGACGCTGCCGCTGGCGGGGCCGGCGCTGGCGGCCGGCATGGTCCTGTGCTGGTCCCGGGCGCTCGGCGAGTTCGGGGCCACGATCATGTTCGCCGGCAACCTGCCCGGGGTGACCCAGACCCTGCCCCTGGTCGTCTACTCCGAGTTCCAGTCTGGCGACCTGGAGGCCTCGATCGCGGCCGCCGCCATCCTGATCGTGGCCGCCTTCGGCGTCCTGCTCACCGTGCGCTGGCTGCGCTGGGGAACGGCGCTGAACCTGCGCGGCGGAGGGCGGCTGGCCGGTTCCTGACGGGCGGGCTACCCCCAACCCGCAGCAGTCGCGCGATCCCCCGTTGGCTGGCCAGGGCCACGAAGGCGCGCAGGAGATCGGGGCGCATCCGGGACACGGTCGCCCCGGCCTTGGCCAGCTCGGCCTGCGGGACGGTGGCGAGGGCCGCGAAGAGCCGATCAGCGGTCTCCGCATCCAGGCGGCCCAGAACCCCGAACAGGTGGGCCAGCTCGGATGGCGCAGCCCGAACGACGATACCGATGCCGCGGTCGAACTCGTCCATGAACTGGACCAGGCGATCCAGCCGCTCCCCCAGCTCGCCCCCGTGGTCGGGCAGCGCGTGGGCGCGCTGGCGGCCTTCGGCGAGGACGGGCAGGATCGGGTCGGTCTCTCGGTCCTTCCGCGCGCGCACCACCCGCCCGAACCACTGCCAGTGGTCTCCGACCGGGACCCAGGCGGTGGATGCCGGGCCTCGGCGCCCGGAGCGGATGGGCGCGGAGCGCTCGACCAGGCCCCAGCTCTCGCACTCTCGGAGCGCCAGCAGAGTGGCCCGATGCGAGAACCCCAAGGCCTCTCGGAGCTGCGCCTCGGTCAGCGGTCCGCCGTGGACGAGCATGTAGCCCTGGACGGTGGCGGTGGACGGCGTCACGCCCCACGCCAGGCCGAAGCGGCCCCATGCCATGGCGAAGTCGCGACGGATCTGCTCAGCTGCATCCATGAAACTTGTTCCTTGACAGTATCCAACTATGGGATATACTCGTTACCAAAGACTAACAGGTAAGGAGACCTCCTCGTGTCTGCCTCCGCGAGTGCCCGACGACGGACCGACAACGCCTGGCTGGTCCTCATCATCGCCGCCCTGGCGATGGTCAGCGGGGCCATCCACCTCAGCCTGGGCGCCCCCATTTTCATCCTCAACGCCATCGGCTATTTCGTGCTGACCGCGATGCTGCTGGCGGTGACCTTCGTGGACCACCCGCTGGCCCAGCGTTTCGCGTGGGCGCCTCGCGTGGCCCTCGTCGGCTACGTCGCGGCTTCCATCGTCGCGTGGCTGGTGATCGGCGGCCGGTACGACCTGGGCTACCTCACCAAGGGCATCGAGCTCGCGCTCATCGGTCTCCTGGTGGCCGACATCCTTCACCTCTATGGCAGCCCCATGGGCCTGCTCCGGACCGTGACCGGTTCCCTCCGCGGGGCGACGCCCGCGGTCTAGTCTTATCGGGTGAACGTTCGGGGCGCGCCGGAACCACCCTCGCCCGCCCCGGACGGGCCCGTCGAAACACCTGCCGCCCTCTATACCGCCGGCAACCTCATTCGGCTGGCATTCCTGGGGGCGGTCATCGGTATCCCGGCCGCCCTGGTCGCGTTCGCCTTCTTCAGCCTGGTGCACGTCCTGGAGCACGCGCTGTGGACCGAGCTCCCGGCCGCACTCGGTGAAGCGACCCCGCCGTGGTACCTGGTCATCGGGCTGCCCGTCATCGGCGGGCTCATCGTGGCGGTGGCTCGGCTCCTGCTGCCGGGCGACGGCGGCACACCCCCGCTGGCGGGCCTCAGCCATGCCCCGACGGCGGTTCGCTACGTGCCCGGCGTCGCGCTGGCCGCCATCGGGACGCTGAGCTTTGGCCTGGTTCTGGGTCCGGAGGCACCGGTCATCGCCCTGGGGTCGGCCGTGGGGGTGGCGGTCACCAACGTCGTCCGCGTCCAGTCGCAGCACAAGGGGATCATGTCTGGCGCGGGCTCGTTCGCGGCCATCTCGACCCTCTTCGGGGGACCGCTCATCGCCGGCGTGATGCTGACCGAAGCCAGCGTCGGCCTCGGCGCGCTGCTGACCATCGTCCTGCTGCCTGGATTCGTGGCGGCGGCGGTCGGGTACCTCATCTTCGTCGGCCTCACCCCGCTCGTCGGTCTGCCCCCGCCCCTCACGGTTCCGGACCTGCAGCCGTACCCCGGGGTCAGCCTCACGGACATGGCCGTGGCGGTCGCCGTGGGCTTCGGAACGGCGCTCCTGATCGCGGCCGTCCACCGTGGGGCAATCGCCTACAAAGGGTTCCGCGGCCGCCAGTTCGGCGCCAGCCGGGGCGGCCTGGTGCTGGTGCTGGTCACCGGCGGCCTGGTGGTCGGGCTCATTGCCCAGGTGGCGTCGATGCTGGGGGTGAGCTCGCAGAGCGTCCTGTTCTCGGGCCAGGCGGCGATCCCAACGGTGGTCGCCGCGCCCACGACCGCGGTGCTCCTGGTCCTGGTGGTGGCCAAGCTGCTCGGGTACGTGGTGACCATGGCCTCCGGCTTCCGCGGCGGAGGAATCTTCCCGGCCATGTTCCTGGGCATCGGCCTGGCCACCTTCCCGGTCCTGTGGCTCGACACCTCGCCGACCCTGGCTGTCGCCATCGGCGCCGCCGCGGGCATGACCTCCGCCAGCCGCCTCGTCCTGACCTCGATGCTGTTCGCGGCACTCCTGGTGGGGTCAGCCGGGACCAACACCATCCCGGCCGTCGTGTTCGCCACCGTGGCGGCCTACATCACGATCATGACCCTGGATCAGCGTCGAGCCGCCGGCGATCAGCCCGATGCGGCCGCGACCGGGACGGCCACGAGCGAGACGGCGGAAGCCTGAGTCGGCCATGACCCTCTGGGTCGTGAAGGGCGGTCGCGGCGGAATCCGCGAGGAGCGGTTCCTGGCCCGCTCGGTCATCGGTATCGGCTGGGGAGAGCTGGGAGACCTGTCCCGCTACCCCGACCGCGACGCGATGCGAGCCGCGTACCGCGGGGCGCTTCCCGGGGCGCTCGACATCCCACGTGAACACCCAGGTCGCCCAGATGTGGGCCTTCGCCAATCGGATGCAGGTCGGTGATCCGGTGGTCGTGCCGTTCCTGGGGCGCTCGGAGATCGCGGTCGGCGAGATTCGTGGGCCATACCGATGGCTCCGCCGATGGCGACCCGGACATGCCCCACGTGCGCGACGTGCGCTGGGAGGTCATCGACCTGCCGCGGATCGCCTTCGACCCGGACCTGCGCTACTCGTTCGGCGGCTCGGTGACGGTCTGTTCCGTCACCCGCAACGACGCGGAGCGACGGGTGCGAACGATGATCTGGGGCGCGGAAGGACCGGCCTAGACCTCCTCCATCGTCTCCGAGACCCGGGTTACGCAGCCTCCGGCGCGACCGCCAGCGCGGGCGCCGCCCGCCGTTGGGCGATGACCACCCCGGCAATGGAGAGCGCTCCGCCGACGATGGCCACCAGCGGTGGCACCTCACCCAGGATCGCCCACGCCAGGAAGATGGTGGTCGGTGGAATGAGGTACATCGTCGTGGCAAGCCGGCCGGCTGTCGTCCGGTTCAGCGCGAAGGCCCAGGTCGTGAAGGCGACCGAGGTGGGAAAGATCCCCAGGTAGACGAGCCACCCGACTGAGCTGGGCGTGGCGGTGGTCAGCTCCGACACCAGGGATGGCGCGAACGGCGCGGTCACGAGAGCCCCCACCCCCATGGCGACGGCCGTCACGTTCAGCGCTGAGATCCGCCCGAGGACCGGCTTCTCGAGGGTCACCCCGATGGCCGCGCTCAACGCCGCGATCAGGCACAGCAAGATCCCCCACAGCGGGTCCGGACCGCCATCTGCACGGCGGCCACCGCCAGCCCGATGATGAGGATTCCGGAGAAGGCCGACGGCCGCTCCCAGCACCACCCGCCGGGGAATCCCTCGCCCAGGAACACGCCGGCGAGGAGGATGACCAGCAAGGGACCGATGAACACGAGCATCGCAGCCGTCCCCGCGTCCACCACCTGCTCGGCCGCATTGAGCGACAGGTTGTAGCCGGCGAACCAGATGACGCCAGTGCCGATCACCAGGACGAGGTCACGGCCCCGCGGCATCGGCCCACGCCGCACCAGCGCCAGCATTCCCAACAGGACAGCCCCGATCACCAACCGACCGAAGGCCAGGGGGCCGGGCGAGATGTCCTCTCCCTGCGGCCCGGATCCCGACGAACGCCGACGACCACAACCCGATCGTGATCAGCGCCGCGCCCAGGCCCGGCCAGTCCACCGACCGGCCGTCTGGCGTCTAAACCTCGACCATCTTCCCGGGCGCCTCAGCGCGGCGGATCGAGGGTCAGCGAGGCGGAGTTGATGCAGTAGCGCAGGCCGGTCGGCCGCGGGCCGTCGTCGAAGACGTGGCCCAGGTGGCCGCCGCAGGTCGCGCAGTTGACCTCGGTCCGGGTCATGAAGAACGACCGATCGGTCTCCTCTCCACCGCCTCGTCGGCCGCCGGCTGGTAGAAGCGACGGCCAGCCGGTGCCCGGACTCGAACTTCGTGTCGGACGCGAACAGCTCCGAGCCGCAGCCGGCGCATCGGTACACCCCCGCCCGGTGGTCGTTCACAGCTCCCCGCTGAACGGCCGCTCGGTGCCCTTCTCGCGCAGGACGTGGTACTGCTGCGGCGTCAGCTCCGCCCGCCATTCGGCGTCGGACTTCGTGACCTTGGTCGTCATGGACCTTAGCCTAGAGCGAGAGGCACGGACCCGCCACCCGGCGGAGCGCCTCGCGGGCCGTCGAGCATGGTCGCGATCGTGTCCTCCCAGCGGGCGGTCTCGATCAGCGTCCCGGCCGCCCCGCTCTCGACCAGGTCGAGGACGGCCTCCACCGCGTTGGCGAGCGTCACCTTCGCGTCGCGGGCGGGCTCCCACGCCGGTAGGCGGGCGAGGTCGTCGCGGAAGACGAGCATCGCCTCCCGGGTGGCCGACACCCACTCCTCGCGGTCCTGGATCTCGAGGATCTCGGTCACTGCCACCTCCAGCGCGACGTCCGCCTCGCAGAACGCCTCGTTGAAGCCCTCCTCGTTGGCCGGCAACGCGCAGCCGGCGACCACCAGACCGATGACGAGCGGCAGCAACAACACGGGAGGCCACGGGCGGCATGCTAGTAGCGGATTCACCACTGCGCCAGAGGCCGCCGGGAAGGCTTGCGCCCCCGACTCGGATCCGTGGCGCCGCAGTGGTAGGCTGCGTTCGCCAACCCAACGACCGCCAGGGGAGGATTGCGAACGATGCGTCTCATCCGGGTCACCGGCACCGCCCTGATTCTCACGGCGGCTCTCGCCGCACCCGCATTCGCCGGCGTGGACATCGCGGATCTCTCGTTACCAAGGTGGACTCGCCCGATCCTGTCGCCGCCGGGAGCAACATCACCTACACCATCACCGCCCTGAACGCCGGTCCGCAGGATGCGGACTTCGTCGGCGTTCATCGACGCCATTCCAGCGGGCACCACGTTCGTGTCCTGTCACGGCTCCGGCTGGCTGGACCGTCACCACGCCGCCCGTCGGGGGCACCGGGAAGGTGATGTGTCCATCCCGACGCTCACTGTCGCGGCGGGCGCCCAGGTCTTCACCCTTGTCGTCCAGATCGCTCCCGCCACGCCCAACGGCACGGTCATCACCAACACCGCGACCGTGACGAGCGAGACGTTTGATGACGACCAGACGAACAACGCCGCGACGGCGACCACCACCGTCGGCGTGCCGCCACCGACCCCGGCGGCCAGCCTGGCCGATGCCGCCACGCCGCAGCCCGTCAGCAGCAATCCACTGGCCATCCTCGGCTTTCGCCGATGCTGCTCGTCGCTCGCGCTGAGTGCATCGGCGGTCCTGGCAGTCCGGCGAGTCCGTCCCTGAGGTAGGCTCGGGTCACCAATCGAACCGCCAGGGGAGTCCTTCAATGCGTCTTGCCCGAGCCGTGTTGCGCGGCCGTCGATCTTGTCGGCGGCGCTCGCCGGACCGTCCCTGGCCGGGACGGTTGCCGACCTCCAAATCGGGAAGCTCGACACCCCCGATCCTGTCTTCGCCGGGCTCGAACCTCACCTACACCATCACCGTCCAGAACGCCGGCCCGTCAGACCGCGACGCAATGTCGCCTGGTCGACACCATCCCGGCGGGCCTCACGTTCGTATCCCTCACACGCTCCGGCCGGCTGGACGGCCACAACCCCGGCTGCGGGCGGGACCGGTACCGTGGTCGTCGTCGACACCCGTCATTAACCGCGGCTGCCGGCGCAGTCTTCACGCCTCGTCGTGCAGGTCAGCCCCGCCACACCGGGCGGGACGGTCATCACCAACACGGCGACATCTCAGACAACGACGAGCGAGCCGAACCTGCAGCAACAACAGCGCCACGGCGACGACCACCGTCGCCGCGGCGCCAGCCGCCGACCCCCGCGGCCAGCCTGGCCGATGCCGCCATGCCTGCAGCCCGAGCGGCGGCAGTCCGCTGGCCATCCTCGGCTTCGCGGTCCTGCTGGTGGGCGTGCTGGGTGCCTCGGCCGTCCTCGCGGTCCGGCGGGTCCGCCCCTGACCTGATCGCGTCAGCAGCTCGGCGCCATGACGTCATCGCCGCCAGCCAGATCAAGCGCATCCACTACGGCTACTTCATCGGGCCGCCCGACCACACGCTCGAGGGCCAGCCGATCCCGGTCAGCGGCTTCCTCGTCCCCCACTCCACCGGGCACGCTCCTGTTCGACACCGGCATGTCCCCGGCGGATGACGAGGTCCGCGAGCGATACCACCCGCGGCTCCAGACCGCCCTCGAGGCGCTGGCCACCATCGGCGCCGGCCCGAAGGACATCGACCGCATCGCGAACTGCCACCTCCACGTCGACCACGCCGGCAACAACTACCTCTTCCCGGACACCCCGGTCCTCGTCCAGGACGCGGAGCTGACCGCCGCCAAAGAGCCGGACTTCACGTTCCCCCACTTCACCTTCGACTACCCCGGCGCCGCGCTGGAGGTCATCGACGGCGAGACCGATGTCGCCCCCGGCCTCCGCCTGGTGCCGACCCCCGGCCACACCCCCGGCCACCAGTCCCTGCTGGTGGATACCGATGCCGGCCGCTGGCTCCTGGCCGGGCAGGCCTCCAACAGCACCTGGGAGTTCAGCTCGCAGGCGTTCGCGGAGCGGATCGCGGCCGCCGGCCATGAGCCGATCGGCACCTTCCCCGACTGGATGCCGCGCCTCCGCGAGTGGGGCGTGACCCGCGCCTTCTTCGCCCACGACATGCTGGTCTGGGATCGCGACGAGACCGATCTCGGCCACCCCACCCCGGCCTGACGGCGGGCGTTGCCCGGCTGCACCGCCGGGAGGCCACCCCGGTTTGACTTCGTCCATCGCCTCTTCTAGGGTCACCCCGCCGCCCTCCATCGCCAGAGGAGAATCCATGCGCGCCAAGGTCTGGACCGTTGTTTCGCTCGTGCTCATCCTGGCCATGCCGCCTCTGACGGCGGTCGCGGGAGGCCCACAGAACGAAAAACTGGAGATGTACGTTCTCCAGGGTCCGGCCGACGCCGTCGCCGAGGCGACCGCAGGTCTGGAGCTCCTCAACGTCCAGCACACCACCGACGGGACCCGGGCCGAGGTCGTCCTGACCCGGCGCGAGGCAGCGCGGATCCGGGCGCAGGGGATCGAAGTCGACTTCGTGCGCAACGCGCAGGGACAGACGGTCAGCGAGCAGGCCGCGCTGCAGGCGGCCAACGGCTTCACGGTCTGGCGGTCGTGGGACGAGGCGGGCGGCATCCAGGACGAGCTGGAAGCGCTCGCGGCGGCCAACCCGAATCTCGTTCGGCTGGAGACGATCGGGACCACGGCGCAGGGTCGCGACATCCTCGCGGTGCGGGTAACCGGCGGCGGGCCGGCCGAACAAGCCCGCGGTCCTGTACACCTCGCTGCAGCATGCGCGCGAATGGATCAGCGTCGAGGTGAACCGGCGGACGCTCCACTACTTCATTGACCAGTACAACGCCGGCGACCCGGAGATCCGGGACCTGTTGCGCCGCACCGAGCTGTGGTTCGTCATCGTCGCCAACCCGGACGGCTACCAGTACACCTTCGACGTCGAGCGGCTCTGGCGCAAGAACCTGCGCGACAACAACCAAGACGGCCAGATCACGATTGGCGACGGCGTGGATCCGAACCGCAACTTCGCCGATCACTGGGGCTACGACAACGAGGGCTCGTCGCCCGACCCGGCGGACGAGACCTACCGTGGCCCGAGCGCGGCATCGGAGCCCGAGACGCAGGCGATGCAGTCCCTGATCAACCGGATCAAGCCCAAGTTCATGTCGAACATGCACTCCACGGGCGAGTGGCTGCTGTATCCCCAGGGTTGGCAGACCGGCACCCTCGACGCCGACAACCCGGTCTACGTGGCCGTGGCCGGGACCGATGCAAACCCGGCCGTGCCCGGATTCAACCCGGGCCAATCGGCCGACACCCTGTACGTCACCAACGGCGAGACGACCGACTACGCCGATGCCCGCGGCACCGTGGCGATCACCCCGGAGCTCGGCTCGGGCATCCCGGGCGCCGGCTTCGTGTTCCCCGACGACGAAGCCCTGGTCCAGGCCGAGTTCGAGCGGATCCTCCCGTTCCACCTGGCCCTCGCCCGGTCGGCGCCGGACCCGGACGACCCGGTCTCACCGAGCGGCATCGACACTCAGCCGTTCTATCTCGACCAGGACGAGATCGATCCGCAGAACGGCGCGCACTCGCTCTTCGACTTCACGTTCGACCAGTCGTATGGCGACACGCAGGAAGTGCGCGTCCTCGCCAAGCGGAGCCTGACCAACGTGAAGCTCGTCTACCGCATCAACGGCGGCGACATGATCAAGGTCGCCACCCAGGAGTGGAACGGCGGTGAGCGATACGGCCCCGGTGCCGGGACCCACTACCACGTCATCGCCGGCAACGTGCCGGGCACGGCCGTGGGCGACGAGGTCGAGGTCTGGTTCGAGGGCGGCGGCGCGAAGAGCGACTCGTTCACCTACGACGTCGTCTCGGACAGCGGCAGACCGCCTGCTCGTGGTGGCTGCCGAGGACTACACCGGTGCCTCACCGGTGTATGCCGACCAGAGCGGGCCGAACTATCTGAGCTTCTACACCGATGCCCTCACCGCCAACGGCGTCCCGTTCGACGTGTACGACGTCGACGCCAACGGGCGGACGGCGCCGGACAACCTCGGCATCCTCAGCCACTACGACGCGGTCCTCTGGTACACCGGCAACGACATCGTGACCCGCGAACCGGGCTGGGGTCCGGGCAACGCCTCGCGCCTGGCCATGCAGGAGATCTTCGAGCTGCGCGACTTCATGAACGAGGGCGGCCGCGTCTGTACACCGGCCAGCGCGCCGGCCAGCAGTACACGACGCGGCCTCGGGCTGCAGCTGTACGACCCGTTCGAGAACGCCCAATGCTGCGTCGAGCCCGGAGGTCGTGGCCCGCTGCCTGCCGCTGACCGGCTCCGGCGACAACCAGGGTGACCCCATCGAGTACTGGCTGGGCGCGGTCATCACCACGCCCGGCGGGGGACTTGATCCCGACACGGGCGACCCGTTCGCGATCACCGGCATCAGACGATCCCCTCGACGGTCTGGCGCTGGAGCGCAACGGGGCCGACAGCGCGCAGAACCAGGCAATCGACTCGTCGTTCATCGCGCTCGAGGACTACCTGAGCGTGACCGATCCGAGCGGGAGCTTCCCGCAGTTCGCGAGCTGGCCCTCGGCGATCTACGAGACCGGGATCAGCGGTCCGTTCGACCCCCACACCGGCGACTCGTTCATGTGGTCCCAGCGCGCGGACCAGGCCTACAAGCGGCTGGCGCGGACGATCGACCTCACCGCCGTCACCGCCGCGGACGGCGCAACGCTGTCCTTCTGGACGAGCTACAACCTCGAGCTGGATTTCGACTACATGATTGTCGAAGCCCACCCGGTCGGCACGGACGACTGGACCACGCTCCCCGACGCGAACGGGCACACGTCCGATGACCTGAGCTTCGACCAGGCGTGCCCGGGCGGCTGGAGCAATCCGGATGACCCGGCCAACGTCCTCCATCCGTTCCTCACCCACTACCAGACGTTCAACGAGGCCGACGGGACGTGCAGCAGCACCGGCTCGACCGGGATCTGGCATGCCGCGAACGGATCCTCGGGCGGCTGGCAGCAATTCGAGATCGACCTCTCGCCATTTGCCGGCCAGCAGGTCGAGGTCTCGATCACCGTCCTGAGCGACTGGGGCCTCCAGCAGTTCCCTGGCGTCTTCATCGACGACATCGTGGTGTCCACCGGAGAGGGGTCGACCTCATTCGAGGACGACGCGGATCCCATGGACGGCTGGACGGTCCCCGGGGCGCCGCAGGACGAGGCCAACATCGAGGGTCCCAACATCAACGACTGGACGCGCCGCGGCGGCCTGGGCATCAAGGAAGGTGCCGCCATCACGACGCCGGATTCGGTCTACCTCGGGTTCGGATTCGAGGGGATCACCGATGCGGTCATCGCGCAACCAGGTGATGGACCGGATCGTGGACTACCTCCTCGACTGAGGGGAGTAGCCGCTACCACCCCCCGTCGGTCGTGATGATGTCCGGGTCGCCGCAGCGGTAGCGGGCCGGGGCCAGGGCGAATTCCTCGCCTGGCAGTTCCGGGTCGTAGCAGACGTGCATTCCCACCAGCTCGTCTGAGCTCCACGTCCGGCTCCCGCGTGTTGGTGTGCCCGGGTCCTCGTCCTGCCCCCGGTAGACCTGACCATCGACCGTGAACGAGAACGCCCCGATCGTGAATCGGCCATTCGACTGCTCCCACACCTGTTCGAGCACCGCAGGTGCTGATGCTGATCGCTGGGCGCGCCCTTGGGCGATGAGCACCCACGGGAGCACGAGCGCCGCGAGCAGAACGGCGTAGCCGGCCCGACGCGCCCAGATCTTGATTCGCGAGTCATCGGCTGCCATCAGCACGGCAGCATAGGGAAGCCGCCAACTTGTTTACGATCCGTTGCCAGCCCGCGAGCCGTATCGCATCCTTGGCCACGTGCCGTTCTTCATGGATCGCCACGAGTTTTCGGGCCTCAAAGCCACCTTCGAGGTCGTGTGGCAGCAGCCGACATCCGGTTCGGTTGGGACGGTCGTGACCGGCTGACCGATGGACGACCAGGCGCTGATCGAGGGCCAGATCCGCTACTACCGCGACCGGGCGGCCGAGTACGACGTCACCTCGACCTCACCCGACAACCCGTTCGAGGCGGACCTCGAGCGCATCCGCACCGCCCTCCGCGCCTTCGAGCCCCGCGGCCGCGTCCTCGAGCTGGCCGCCGGCACCGGCCAGTGGACCGGAATCCTGGCCGAGTTCGCGGACGAGCTGACCGTGACCGATGCCTCCGACGAGATGCTGGCCATCAACGCCGCCCGCCACGGCGGTCCCCACGTCCGCTACGCGGTGGCCGATGTCTTCGCCCTGGAGCCGGCCCCGGAGTGGGACGTCGTGGTCTTCGGCTTCTGGCTGTCCCACGTCCCGTACTCGCGGTTCGAGGCGTTCTGGCAGCTGTGCGCCGGCCTCCTCCGCCCCGGCGGACGGGTCTTCGTCGCCGACGAGGCGGACCACGGCCTGTGGCAGGAGGACTGGGTCGACCGCGAGCGCGGCATCGTCCGCCGCCCGCTGCTGGACGGCACCCCGCACCACGCGGTGAAGGTGCTCTGGAACCCGGCCGACCTGGCGGATCGGCTGGCAACGCTGGGATGGACCGCCAGCCTCGAGGCGAGCGGCCCGTTCTACTGGGGCTCGGTGATCCCCGCCCAGCCCGGTCCCTCGATCACCTCGACCTCCTGATCCATCACCGCCGCCAGCGCCTCCGCCACGGTCAGCTCGCGCCGGTCACCGGGGCACTCCGCCCACGGCTTCAGGTTCGGATCCAGCTCGGCCAGCGGCTCCAGCGCGAACCGCCGCTCGGCCAGCTTCGGGTGCGGCACCACCAGGTCCGGCTCGTCGTCCACGCAGCGCCCCTCGATCGCCAGCAGGTCCAGGTCCACCAGGCGCGGCCCATACCGATGGCCAAACGGGTCGCGGCCGAGTCGCCGCTCGATCGCCTTCAGCTCGACCAGCAGCGGTCGCGGCTCGAGCTCGGTCTCCAGCGACCACCGCGGCGTTGAGGAAATCAGGCTGATCGGTCCGCTCTCGCGGGGCGGATCGGTACAAGCTCGAGATCGGTCCGATCGTGCCGAAATCGGCGAGCGAGTCCAGGGCCGATACGAGCGCCGCTCGCGACCCTTCGAGATTGCCGCCCAGCCCGATCCACGCCCTCACGAGTTCCGCCTCAACTAATTGGCTGGTAAGTCGAACGGCCGTATGCTGCCATCTGGCGGAGCGCACGCCCGTAAAGTGCCCGCCATCGGAGGGTCATTCGTTGGGCGAGATCAATACCGCCTATCCCCTCATCCACAACAAGGTCACGTCGCCCCACTATGTGACCCCCACGCTTCGTCGTGCGCGCCTTATCGACTGGCTGAATGACCACGCCGACTGCCGGGCCATAGTCGTCGCGGCAGATGCCGGTTATGGAAAGACCACGCTGCTTTGGCAGTGGGAGCGCGAGGTGGAATTCCCGTGCTACTGGTACAAGCTCGACCGCAATGACCGTGACTGGTCACTCCACATCAGTTACCTCATCGAAGCGATTGCCCAACGCCACCCTGGATTCGGACATCAGGCGCACAGCATGCTCCGCCAACTTGGCGGCCCGGGATCGAGCCGCCCTGGAGTGGCCGCATTTCTACTAGCTGAGATGCACGAGCGGCTCACTGAGCCGTGCACATTCATCATCGATGACTGGCATTTCGTAACGAGCCAGACCGAAGTCCGCGGGCTCTGGAATCAGATCTTGCGCGACGCGCCTCCAACCTGCCGGTTCGTCTTCCTGTCACGTGCAAGGCCCCGACTCCAGTTCGCTCGCTTTCGCACACACGGTGGCTACGGCGAGCTGCGGACTGATGCCCTGCGCTTTAGGGAACCTGAAATTGACGCTCTCTTCCGCGATGTCTATTCCGACCCTCTTGATCCGGGCGAGCTGATTGAGCTCGACCGCCGAACAGAAGGGTGGGCTGCCAGCCTTCAGCTCGTCGAGGTCTCGTTGCGAGACAAGAGCCGCCCAGCGGAACGCAGCTCATTCATCGAGTCGATTACCGCGGCGACCGACAACGACCTGTTTGCCTTCTTGGCAGAAGAAGTCCTCGACCAGCAGAGCGATGAAACAAGGAATTTCTTGCTGTGTACATCAATCCTCCAGCAGATCACGGCGGAACTTGCCGAACGACTAAGTGGAGTGCGGGACGGTTCGCTCCTATTGGCTGATCTCGAGCAGCGAGGCCTCTTCACGAACCGTCTGGACGTGGACGAGAAAATGTATCGCTACCACGGGTTGTTCCGGGATTTCTTGGAGCGGCGCCTCGCAGCGGAACGGTCGGACCCCGAGGTTATCGGCCTCCATATTCACGCAGCCTCCTACTACGAGACGACGCTCCAATGGCCGGAGGCCATCCACCATTACCTCCGTGCGGGCCTTCAGCGCCAAGCAGCGCGGCTCATAGCCAAATACGGGGAATCCGTCGTGGGCGAGGGCCGACTTGGTCTTATAGACGAATGGCTTAGCCAGCTGCCAACAAAGACGATCAAAGACAACGCGCGCCTATCGCTGCTGCACGGTGAGTCACTCGGCACCATACGTGGAGAGTGGGACTCTGCCCGTGAAGCTCTCGAGAAGGGACGGATCTTCTTCGAGAGAAAGGGTGATCGCAGGATGGCCGCGCTGGCGGAACTAAAGTTGAGTACGCACTTCAATTACCGCGGCCAGGCCGTCGAGAGCGTCCAGGCTGCCCGGCGAGGCTTGACCCTCGCCGGGCCTGACGACTTTGAGACCAGGCTGCGACTCCGAGGAAACCTCGCGATCACTGAGACCTGGCTCGAGTCAATGGAGCGGACCGAGCGGGACTGCGAAGAGCTTGTGCACGAAGCAAGGTCGCGCGGTCTCATGCACTACGCCGCAATCGGTCATCACAACCTCGGCTTGGTTCAGCGGTGGCTCGGCCGGCTGACTGAGAGCCTTGCGAACTTCGAGGAGGCAGACAGGTTTTGGCGTGCCATCCCAAGCAGTCCTTTCGGAGACAACGCTGATTTCGTGGAGACCCTCCTTGCGGTGGCGGATGTGGGGCGAGCCGAAGTAGTCGCTCAACAGGGAATCGTCAGGACAAGGAGGTGGCCGCGACCACATGCCGAGGCGGAGTTTGGCCTTGCTTGCGTACTGCTCCAGCGAGGGGAATTCAGCGAGGCGACTCGCCTGCTGCGACGGATCCTCTCCAAGCGGGAAATCCTCGGCGGCCTTGAGGAGCCTTCTCTCGCGCTGCTCATCTGCGCCTACTACCTCGGAGGAGCGAGCCAGGATGACCTAGATTTGGCGAGCGTCAAATTGCGCCGGCTCGACCCAGACCCGCGATTGTCCGCGAGCACATCCGCTGCCCTGGCCCTCGCAGCTCACGCGCGAAACTCATGCACCGGCGAGTGTGCGACAGCGCTTGAGCAACTGAAATCTTGGGAGGAGCGTGGTGCGCGCTTTATGGCGGCTTGCGGCCTCGTACAACTCACTCCGCTTCTGATAGAGCACGATTCCGCGAACGCCGGCGTGCACGCTTCGCGAGCTCTGGCGGGCGCGGAGCGATTCGGGGCTATACCGTATCTCCGTTGGTGGCTTCGACGCTTCGCGCCCTTTGCAGAGCATTTGGCTACGAGCGGCCATGTAGCCCAACTCCTCCGAATCGCGGCTGGGGACCTGACCTTTTGGATGCCGGTACTAGTCGAGATTCTTCCCACTCTTGACGGATCCGAGCGGGCGGAAGCTCTCGCATTGGTGCGGTCACGTGGGAACGCCGAGACGGCCGGACTACTTCGTGAGTGCGCCGGCGAAGACGTCGCGCAAGTCCGCAGGGAGATCCTGAGGAGCACCGCTGCTCGGCTCTACGTGAGAGCCTTCGGGCCGCTCAGCGTCCATCGTGGCGACTGGGACGGACCTGAGATCACCATCGACAAGAAGCGGCTCCGACTGCTGTTGGGCCTGCTAGTCGCGAATCGACATCGGACGCTCACTCGAGAGATGGCTATGGAGATTCTCTGGCCAGACCACGATCCAGCGGGTGGCGTAAACAACCTGAATCAGGCCGTCTTTCAGCTTCGCCGGCATCTCAATTCCGGCTCAAAGGATCCGGACAGACCACAGTACGTTGTGAGCAGCGGCGAATCTCTCGCGTTCGACCCGGAGTTGGTCGTCAGCGATCTCGACGAAGTCCGACGCCTCTCAGCTCTGCTCCAAGGTGCCACAAGTGCCCAGGAGCGACGCCGGGCAGCTATCGCCATGCTTTCCCTCATACGCGGCGAGTTTCTCGCTGACCTTCGGTATGAGGACTGGGCAGCAGGGATACAGATGTCGGTGGCCGCTGAGGTCCGGGAGCCCCTCCTAGAAATCGCAGTCGCAAGCACTCCGGACATCCCGGCGCATGTCTCGCTCCGGGCCGCGGAGGTGCTGACCGAGTTCGACCCGTTCGACGAATCCGCTCATGTGGCGATGGCTAGAAAACTGCACGAGATGGGTCGTCGGGCTGCGGCACGACGACTCATCAGCGAGTTCGCGACGGCAGTCGAAGAGGAATTGCAGGTGCCCGCGTCACAGGAGGTCCATAGTGCTCTCTCCGAGCTCGGCGGAAATGCCCATGCGTCGGTCCATTCGTTGTTGACTTCTTGGCGAAAAGACTTGACTTGCCCGCCACTGGGCGCTAGGGTCCCACCACAACGCCAGTACTTTCGTACTGGTCGATAACGATCCGGAAGCAAAGATCCACGCGCTGAACGTTGGGCACTTAGGCGCGTGGGGAGCAAGTAGTGCAACCGACCATCCAGACCGGATAGGTCGGTTCCTCGTCAGAAGAGGGCACCTTCTGTGAAAGCCTCAATTAAGGGCTGGTAAGACGAAGAGACCGCGATGGACACAGTGAGACATCGCATCTTCGTCCGCCTGCTGCCAGTCGTGGCCTTAGTTCTTTTGGCGCTCGCCGGAGGAGCTTCCGTCAAAGGTTGGTAGCCTGGCGTCGCGGTTGACGCAATCTGACTCGCAAGGCTAGGGTTGGAGCTTGGTGACCGCGAGAGTCCAGCTCCTTGTTGGCCTTACAGTAGCCGCCGCAGCGATTGCGCTCGCGGCGGTTTCGGTTTTCTTCCCCATCCGGGAAGAGATCGGCGGTCCCGCGGGGATCGCCTACTGGACCATCCTGACGCTGGTCGCCAGCGCCCTGCCTGTGCGCCTGCCAACCGGGACCGTGGCCTCGGTCAGTTTCGCGCCGCTTTTGGCTTCCATCGTGCTTGGTGGTCCGACCGCTGGCGGGATAGTGGCGGCGATTGGGACCACGGACTCCAGGGAATTGAGCGGGGAAGTCCCGTGGTACGGGACGCTCTTCAACCACGCGCCCTGGTCATAGCCGCCGTCGTGGCCGGCATCCCCTTCGAGCTGATCGCCGACTTGGCGTCCGGCTTGCCACCGTTGCAGTCGTCGCTCGTCCAGTTCGCGGGACTCACTCATCGCTGGGCTCGTCTACTCCCTCATCAGTGCGTCGCTCGCGGTTGTTGCTGTGTCGCTCAGGACCGGAGCTTCGGTTCGAACAGTCTTTGCGCGAGATATCGGCGCGATTGCTCCGAACCTCCTCGGCCTGGCGCCTGTGGGGTGGCTGATGGCGCAGGTATTCCTGCTGCCGAACGGAGTCGGCTGGTGGGCGACCGCGCTGTTCGCGATCCCGCTGTTCACGACTCGCATGGCTTATCACCGCTACGTCGAGACCCGCGAGCTGTTCGAGCAGACGATCGGGGCCCTGGCCAACGCGGTGGACGCCCGGGATCGGTACACCCGCGGTCATTCGAACCGGGTGAGCCACATCTCGGAGGCGATGTGCCGGGTCATGAGCCTGCCCGAGTCGGAGGTCGAGAAGATCAAGTGGGCGGGGTTACTGCATGACGTGGGCAAGATCGGGATCCGCGACAACATCCTGCTCAAGCCGGGGCCGCTGAACCGCGAGGAGCGGATCCTCATGAACCAGCACCCGACCATCGGGGCGGAGATCGTGGCGCCCGCCAACCAGCTCGCGCCGGAGGCGCCGCTCATCCGGGCCCACCACGAGTGGATCAACGGCAGCGGCTACCCGGACGGCGCTGGAGTACGCACGACATCCCGCTCGGCGCCCGGATCCTGACCGTGGCCGACGCCTACGAGGCGATGACCAGCTCCCGCCCGTATCGGCTCACCGCGCTGACCCACGAGCAGGCCATTGCCGAGCTCGAGAAGTACTCCGGCCTCCAGTTCGACCCGGAGATCGTGCCGGTCCTGGTCGGGCTGAGCCGCGACATCCTGGATCGCCCGCCGGAGCGGCCCGACGAGCTGCCGACCATGCTCCACCAGGACGACCTGGTGGCCGCCGCCGACCGGTCCGAGCGTGACCGTCGCCACCGGCACCGACGAAGGGAGCCCGACCTCGAGGCCAGCACTCGCCTCGGAAGATGCTCCTTAGCGCCATCCTGGTCGGCCTCGTCCTCGGGGCCCTGGCCGGAGGGCAGCTCCCCCGCCTGGCGGACCTCCGCCTGAAATGGATCTGGCTGCTGGGCATCGCCCTCGCCGTGCGCCTGGCGGCCGGGCTGGCGATCACCACCGATTCCGGTGGGGCGGACGTGGCGGCGGCCTGGGGCCTGCCGGTGACCTACGTCCTGATCGTGATCTGGCTGTACCGCAACTGGAAGGTGCCCGGGCTCCAGGTGGCGGCCATCGGGGTCACCCTGAACACGATCGCGGTCATCCTCCACCAGGGCAAGATGCCGGTCTTCGAGGGCGCCCTGTTCGCCGCCGGGCTGTCCCTGGCCGACATCGCCGGCGACCCGTTCCACATCGTCCTGACCGCGGACTCGACCGCGGAGTTCGTCCGGCAGGGCGGGATGTTCGGCGACGTGGTGCCCATCCCCATCCCGGTCCTGCGCGACGTCATCAGCATCGGCGACGTCCTGCTGTGGGTCGGGATCGTGTGGGCCATCGCGGCGGCCATGACCCGCCCGTCGGTGCCGACCCGGATGTCGGTGGCGCTGGGCGCCAATCCGCCACGACCGATGCCCGCCGGCGAGTTCCAGCTGGGCGTCGCCTATGCCACCGCCATGCCGCTCGCCGCCGAGCCGGTGCCGGTCCTGCCCGGTCCGGGGATCGGGGTCGCGGTCGAGGAGGAGGAGAGCCGCAGTCGCCGTACCTCCGCCTCGCCGGCAACCGCAACTACGCCCTGCTGTGGTGCGGCCAGCTGGTCAGCCTGATGGGCGACCGGATCCACCAGGTGGCCCTCGGCTTCCTGGTCGCGACCCGCGGCACGCCGCTGGACGTGGGCTTCACGATGGCCGCCATCGCCGTCCCGAACGTGATCTTCGGCCCGTGGGCCGGCGCCCTGGCGGACCGCTGGGACCGGCGCCGGACGATGATCGCCGCGGACCTCATCCGCGCCGCGCTGGTGCTGACCATCCCGCTCGCGTTCAACGTGAACATCCTGCTCGTCTACCTCGTCGCCTTCGCGGTGGCGACCGTGTCGCTCCTGTTCCGCCCCTCGAAGGACGCGCTCGTGCCCCAGATCGTGGACCGCGAGGACCTCCTCCCCGCCAACAGCGCGACCAGCGTGACCGAGACCCTGGCCGACCTCATCGGCTACCCCCTGGCCGGGCTGATGGTCGCCGCCCTGGCCGGGATCATCGGCACGGCGTTCGTGATCGACTCCGGGACGTACCTCATCTCCGCCCTGTTCCTGGTCCTCATGCAGGTGCCCCGCCACGAACGCGCCGCCGGCGCGTTCGGCATCGGTCAGCTGTGGCGCGACGTGCGGGAGGGCATCTCGTTCCTCGTCCACCAGGCGGAGCTGCGGGCGAACACGCTCGTGTCAACCATGGCCCAGGTCGCGGTCGGGACCGAGGTCACCTGCTCGCTCCTCTACGCGCAGTCGGTGCTCGACACAGTCGGTCATCGGCTTTCCGGAGAATTACTCGCTGCTTATGGCGTCGATCGGGCTGGGCAGCATCGTCGGCGGCCTCGTCATCGGTGGGTTCGCCGGAGACGCCAAGAAGGGACCGATGGCGATCGCGGGCTTCATCGGCATGGGCGTGACCTTCATCGTCGTCGGCCTGGTGACCGATCCGGTGCTCGCGATCGCCCTGTTCTTCCTCATCGGCGCGACGAACATGGCGTTCGTCATCCCGAACATCACCCTGTTCCAGGAGCGGACGCCGCAGGCCCTGTTCGCGCGGGTGGTGACGTCGCGCCAGGCCCTGGTGTTCGGGGTGATGGCCACCGCCATGGCCGTGTCCGGCATCCTGGCCGGGATCATCGGGGCGGACCGGACCCTGATGCTGGGTGGGGCGGTGGCGGTCGCCGCCGGGCTGATCGGCTGGCTCATCCCGTCCATGCGCAACGCCGCCTGACCCATCGCCCCGGGCTTCGTTCGCCGCCACGCGGGCCGTACACTGCCCCGGCCCCGGCCCGAGGCTCCATCGGTCGGACTGCCCCCTCGAGGAACCGCCATGCGCGCCCGCGTCGCCCTGATCCTGATCATCCTCGGCCTGCTGATGGCCGTCACCGCGGCGCCGGTGTCGGCGGGGGGCGGCAGCCTCGCGATCGCGAACGCCGACGGCGGGATCGGCAAGGGATTTGACTCGCTATTTGGGGGACCCTGGACCGAAGGAGTATCTGGCTGCCCGAGCGGTGCGTACTTCGACACTGACCGATACCGCTCCGCGCTCGAATTTCCCTTGACCGACCTCCCACCGGAGGCCACGGTCCTCAGCGCGACCCTCACTCTCCACGCGTCCACACAGTTCACCTTCATTCAGCACGCGATGTACGGCTACGCGGGCGATGGCTCGATCACGGAGCCGGACATCCAGGTCACAGGCACGCCAATCCTCTTCACACCGATTACAAACGGTGCACTTGCGGACTACGACGTGACGAGCCTGGTAACAGCCGCCACGATCAGCGCAGGTTCGGCGGGATTCTCGATCCGACCCGATCCCGAGTCGGTCACGACGTTTGACTCATTTGTTTGTGGTGATGGGTTTATTGAGGAGCTAGGACCGGTCCTGACCATCACCTACGACCTACCCAACCCGCCGACTCCGGGAACCTCGAGCCTGCCGAACGCAGCAACCGCGCCGCCGCCCACCGGCAGCCCGCTCGCGGCGATCGGCTTCGGACTCCTCCTGATCGGGACCCTCGGGTCGGTAGCCGTGGCTAACCTGGGAGTCGTGCGCCGCCGGTAGCAGCCGCTCGGTTCCGAGGCGGGCCTTCCGCGCAGACGCTGCCCGCCGTACACTGCCCCGGCCTTGGCCCGAGGCTCCATCGGCCAGCTCCCCCTTGAGGAACCGCCAATGCGCGCCCGAGTCGCCACGATCCTGATCATCCTTGGCCTGCTGATGGGCCTCACCGCGACTCCGGTTGCCGCCGCGGCGCTCACCGTGAACTCGACGGCCGACACGGCACCTGGCGACGATGGGTTCTGCACTTTGCGCGAGGCGATCACCGCGGCCAACGCCGATGCCCCGTCCGGGGCAGCTCCGGGTGAGTGCATTGCCGGCTCGGGCGCCGATGTCATCACGTTCAGCGTCGCCGGCACGATCACCGTGGGGTCGGCGCTCCCAGCCATCTCGAGCGACCTCACGATCTTGGGAGCTGGAGCGGTCACGGTCAACGGGGGCGGCGCCTTCCAGGTATTCAACGTCGGGTCGGTCACGGTCACTCTGTCGGGGCTGACGATGACCAATGGTTCGACCGGTGGCCCTGGCGGTGGCATCGCCAACGACGGGACCCTGACCGTCACCGACTCGACCATCAGCGGCAACACTGCCGGCGGCCCCGGCGGCGGTATCCTCAACAACGGGACCCTGACCGTCACCGACTCGACCGATCAGCGGCAACACGGCCGGCAACGCCGGTGGCGGCATCAACAATCACGGCACGCTGACCGTCACCAACTCGACGATCCTCGGGAACACGGCGACCTTTGGCGCCGGCATCCTCAACGACCACGGGACGCTGGACATCATCGGCTCCGCGGTCAGCCAGAACACGGCCACCAGCGGCGGCGGCGGCGGCATGACCAACGTCGGGGGCACGATTGCGGTCACGAATTCGGTCATCGCCGACAACGTGGCCAGCGGTGGATCTGGCGGGATCGCCAACTCCTTCGGCGGGAACGTGACCGTCACTAACTCGACCATCAGCGGGAACTCGACCAGCAACTGGGACGGAGGCGGTATCAACAACGAGGTCGGCGGTACGCTGACCGTCGTCGGCTCCACGATCAACGGGAACTCCTCCAGCGCCACCGGCGGAGGGATCGCCAACTACCCAGGCGGCATCCTGACCGTGGTGAATACCACGCTCCAGGGGAACTCAGCCACGTCCGGAGGCGGAATCGCGAACCATTTCCTGGGCAGCCTGACCCTTACGAACTCGACGTTCAGCGGGAACTCGGCCAGCACTACTGGCGGCGGCATCGACAACGGTGGCACGGCGACCGTCAGGAACAGTCTCTTCGTCGGCGAATTGCCAACCGCGATCACGAACGAGCCGGGGGGGACCGTGACCAGCACGAACAACGTCTTCGCCGCCGGTCCCGCCGGCGTGCTCGACCCGGCCGGGCTGGCCAACAACGGCGGCCCGACCCAGACCATCGCCCTGGCGCTCGTGGCCGGCAATCCGGCCATCGATACGGGCACGAGTGCGACCTGTGCGGCAGCGCCGGTCAGCGGCCTCGACCAGCGCGGGATGCCCCGTCCGGCCGCCTGCGACATCGGCGCCTACGAGGCCCAGCCGCCGACCGTGGCGGCCCATGCCAACGTCTCGGTGCCGGCCAACTCGGCCGCGGCGCGGTGGTGACCTACACCCCGCCCACCGGTACCGACGAGCAGGGTGGCGCGGCCACCGTGGCCTGCCTGCCGGCCTCGGGCTCGACCTTCCCGGTCGGCACCACGACGGTGACCTGCACCGCCACCGATGCGGTCGGCCACACCGCCACCGGCACGTTCTCGGTCATCGTCGGCGCCTTCGCTCCAGCCCCGGCGCCCTCGCTGCCCGACGCGGCGATGGCCCAGCCAGGACCGGAGAGCTCCTGGATCGCGCTCGGCTTCGCCGTCCTGCTCATCGGGTCGCTCGGCGCCCTGGCTGTGGCGAACCTGGGGGTCGTTCGCCGCCGGTAACCCACCGTGTGCTTCCGACGGAGGGGCTTCCGTCGCGACTCCGTGGGCCGTACACTGCCCCGGCCCCCGGCCCGAGGCGCCCATCGGACCGCCCGCCCTCGAGGAAGTGTCATGCGTCGTCGGCTCGCGCTGGTGGCAAGCGCCGCCCTGTTCTCCCTCGTCGTCCTCTCGCCCGGCATGGTGTTTGCGGCTGTTCTGCACGCCCGATGGCCCCGCGTCCCCGGGCACGCCGCTGCCGGGCAGCTGCTTCGAGGGCTATGACGGCAACCAGGTCGACTCGGATGGCAGCGGAGCGGGCAACGACCGGCTCGACTGGCAGTCCATCATCGGGATCACCAACAGCCTCCCGGACAACCCGAGCGGAAATAGCGACTCGCAGTTCGGCCCCGGCAGCAGCGAGGAGGATCCTGACGCGTGGACGTTCGACTTTGGTTCCTTCGGCTCGGACAAGTACGACATCCTCAGCGGCTACGTGGCCCAGGAGCCCGGCACGGGTGATGTGCTTCCTCGCCCTCGGTTTCATCCGGGCGTCGAACAACGGAACCACGCACCTGGCGTTCGAGCTCAACCAGCGCGAGCCGGGCTACCGGACCACGGTCGAGACCCATTCGGGCAGGCTGATCGAGGTCCCGACCCGGACGGCCGGTGACCTGCTGATCACGTACAGCGTCGACCCGCCGGTCCTCGGAGTATGCCGATGGAGTGGCGACGAGCACGCGGGCGCGTGGCTCGACTTCGCCGGGACCAGGGCCTCCGGCTCGAACTGCCCGTCCCCGCCGCCAAACCTGGTGCAGGGAGCGATGAACGCCGCCCCCATCCCCGCCGCGCAGAACTTCCTCGGGGGCCAGCAGCTTGATTCGAAGACCTTTGCCGAAGCGTCGATCAACCTCACCGACGCCATGGAACTCTTCGGCGACGGGGATTCGTGCTTCACGTTCAGCTATGTGTGGCTCCACAGCCGGAGCTCCGTTTCGATCACGTCGAACCAGCAGGACGTCATCCTTCCGGACGACGCCACCCCGATCTCGGATTGCCCGCCGCCCCCGTCGATCGAGGAGTCAATCGGGGAGTCCGTGGAGCAGTCCGTCGAGCAGTCCGTCGAGCAGTCCGTCGCGGCGGAACCGGGACGCCGCAGGCAAGCCTCCCGAACGCCGCGACCGCGCCGTCCACCACCGGCGGCATGTGGGTCACGCTTGGCTTCGCCGCGCTGCTGATCGCGTCGCTCGGAGCCCTCGCCGTGGCGAACCTGGGAGTCGTCCGCCGCCGGTCGTGAGGCACGCGCGGAGCGGGGCAGCGAATCGGCTAGGCTTCCGCGCTTGTGAGTGCCGTGAACCGTCCGACCCCGGCTACCGGGGCGCGCTGCCGCCGCGCAACGACTGGCTGGCCCGCGGCTGGGTCCTGATCGTGATCGCGATCTTCCTCAGCCTGTTCGTGCTCGACATCCTCAACGTCCCGACCCGCTTCCTGCCGGAGCCGACCCCGGTTCCGACACCGGTCGTCAGCCCCGCCTCGAGTGGGAGCGCGGAGCCGAGCGGCAGCGGAGAGCCGAGCGCCGAGCCGAGCGAAAGCGTCAGCCCGGCGGCCAGCCCCAGCCCCTAGGTCAGTCGGCTACGACCGTCCCGTACAGCTGCTGATCCTCGAGCCAGACGACGCCGTCCTCCTCCTGGGAGCCGGTCACGTCCGCGTTCTCGGGGTCGAAGGTTTCGGCGGCGGCGTCCTCGGGGTAGTTCTCGACCCGCAGGTACGCGTCGGCGCACGCGCGCGGAGACGAGTCCGAGATCGACTCGCAGAGCCAGATCGCTCCATCGGTGTCCTGGAGCAGGATGCCGTTCACCAGCTGCGGCTCCGCGCCGGCGGTTTCGAGAGCTTCGGCGATGCTCAGCCCGGGCCCGTCAACGGCAGCGCCCTCGTCGGGGAGGGTGATGGTCCCGGTGGCGGCCGCGGCCTCGCTCGCGCTCGGCGCCGCGCTGGGCGCTCCTTCCGACGGGCTCGGGGATTCCGAGGCTGATGGCTGGCACGCGGCCAGCGCCAGGACAGCGATAAGTACCCAACGACTCTTCATGCGGTTCCTCTCGTGGTGCGGGCGGCGGCCGTCGTTCTTTCGCGAATCGGCCTTGGGACACGCCCGGGCCGCGCATTATGGCCGCAATCGCCGACCGTGTCCTGACGGGCCACGGGCCGTGCTGGACCGGCTAGGCCCCGCGCCGACTCCCCGGCGGGCCGGTGGTATCCTCCCGCTCTGATGTTCAGCCGCGTCAAGATCGCCATTCGATTCTTCTTCGTCGGCCTGGTCGTGGGCGTCCTGCTCGCCCCGCGCAGCGGCCGCGCCACGCGTCGCCTGCTCCGGGTCCGCGCCGACCGCCTGTTCAACGAGCTGCTCGACGCCGCCACCCTGGGCGCGTACGAGACCGAGCCGGTGCCGGTCGATGCAGGACGAGGGCGACTCGCCCGACCGCCAGCCCGCGACCCGCAAGCGCGCGACCGCCTCCGCCCAGTCCTGACCTCCCGCGCGGCGGGAATGCGGTTGACCGGCGGGCCTAGGATTCCCCCGTGGGCAAGCTGCTCTGGAACGCCGTCCGGCTCCTCTCGGCGGCCGTCGTCCTGCTCGCGATCGTCGTCCAGTCCAGCGCGCTGGCCGGCGAGGGCGTCTTCGACCCGACCCGCTTCTACGCGTTCTTCACGATCCAGAGCAACCTGATCGGGGTCGTCGCCCTCGTCTGGGCCTTCCGCGCGACGAAATCGCCCCGCCGAGCCGGGGCCACGACCTGTTCCGCGGAGCCGCCGCGGCCTACCTCACCGTCACGTTCTTCGTCGTCATCCTGTTCCTGTTCGGACGTGGACGTCGGCCTGCAGCTGCGTGTGGGTGGACGTCGTCCTGCACAAGATCTTCCCGGTCATCGTCGTCCTCGACTGGATCCTCGTTCCCACCCGGCACGCAGCTCCGCTACAGCGACGCCCTGCGCTGGCTCGATCTACCCGCTCGTCTGGCTGGGCTTCACGCTCGTCCGCGGGGCGGTTGACGGCTGGTATCCGTATCCGTTCCTCGATCCCGCCAACGGCGGATACGGGATGGTCGCGGTGGTGGTGATAGGCATCATCATCGGCTTCCTCGTCCTGTCAGTCGCCTACCTCTGGCTCGGCAACTGGCGGGCGTCCCGATCACCTACCGCGCGACCCGTCAGGGCCTCCAGGAGCCCCACGCCGGCCGAACCGCCTCCGCCTCCGGGCTGGGAGCGAGTCGGGCCCGAGCGGACCCGCCAAACCGCCCTGACCGATCCGCCTCAGCCTGACTCGGGACGACCTCCTCCGGACCGTTCACGCCTAGCCGCGCGGCTCGAGCGTCACCGCCACCTCGTCGGGCAGGCTGGCCAGGAGCTCCTCGATGACCCCTGCCGAATGGCTCGAGGGCGATCCACAGGGCGCCGATGAGCGCTCATGCCCCAGCCGAGCGTCGGCCGCCCGTCGGGCGTGTCAGCGGAAGCGATCCAGCGGCCGTTGAACTCGCGCAGGCGGACCTCGACGTCGAACAGCGAGCAGCGGAGACGGATCTCGTGCACGGGGAACCCTCCCGGGGCGACGGCGGGAGCGTACCGCGGGCGTCGGCAGAGGGGAAGGTCGGAAGAGGAAGAAGCGGTGCCCTGCGACACCGATGTCGGTGCCTTCAGCCCTCCAGACCGAGGAGCGCCTGCACCGCCGGTCCCCCGCCCGGCCCGGCATTGATCTCCAGCCTTCGCTCCGGTCCCTCGACCGAGACGGTGAAGGTGTAGAACGCGCAGCACTCCGACTCGCTGACCACGAGATCCATCACGCCGGCCATCGGCTCATCGGCGGCGAGGACGAGTCGAACGCCGTCGGAGACCGATTCGACCGCCCGGGCACGATCGCGCAGGGCCAGCCACGCGCCCAGCCGGGCGCGAAGCTGCGGGGCATCGAGGGTGCAGGCGGCGCCGATCAGCTGATCGCGGAAGATCGGCAGCTCTGTCTCCGTCGTGCTCATCACGTGCACGATAGCGCGGAGGCACAGAATGCGGTCATGTCGTGGTTTCGGAGGCGGCCCAGTCCGCGACGCTACGCCACGCCGGACGAGGCCCGGGAGTGGATGGTCCAGGCCCAGCTCGAGAACCGCGGGATTCGTGATCCGGAGGTGCTCGCCGCTATGCGCCGCGTGCCGCGCCACCTGTTCGTGGACTCGGCCATGGCCTACGACGACCGCGCGCTCCCGATCGCCGGCGGCCAGACGATCTCGCAGCCGTTCGTCGTGGCGTTGATGACCCAGCTGGCCCGCCCGTCCCGCGGCTGGGCGCAAGGCGCGAGTGCTGGAGGTGGGGACGGGGAGCGGCTACCAGGCGGCCGTCCTGGCCGAGCTCGGGGCGTCGGTGGTCTCCGTCGAGCGGGACCCGCAGCTCAGCGCCCAGGCGGCCCGCAACCTCGAGGCGGCGGGCTACGAGGGCGTGCTGACCGAGATCGGGGACGGCACCCAGGGCTGGCCGCCGGGCGCGCCGTACGACGCCATCCTGGTCACCGCCGCCGGGCCATCGGTCCCCGACCCGCTCCGCGAGCAGCTCTCAGCTGACGGCGGGCGGCTGGTGATCCCCATCGGCGACCGGGAAGGGCAGTGGCTGACCCTCGTCGAGCGCCACGACGACGAGTGGACCCAGCGTCCCCTGGAGCCGGTCGTGTTCGTCCCCCTGATCGGCGCCCACGGCTACGAGGAGCGCCGCCTCCACTAGCGAAACTTGCTATATCCGCACGTGCCGAGCGCGACTATGATCCGTCGGCCCGGCTGCGAGGATCGCAGCCCCCCTGGATCGCCCCTGAGGAGCCGCGCCTTGCGTCGACTGATCACGCTGCTGAGCACCACCATGCTTGCCCTTGCCATCACCGCCGGCCCGGTGGCCGCAGCCACCGCCACGCTGAGCGTGGGCGCACTCATCGGTGGTGATCCGCATGGTGGGCCCTTCACGGGCCCCAACGGAGACTGCACCACACGCAGGTTCTCAAACAATGAGGCTCGCTGCGCGATCGAATTCGACATCTCCGGGATTCCAAGCGGAGCCACGATCACCTCCGCCACGCTGTCTCTGGAGCCGTTTCCGACGTTTGCGTGTGCTTCATTTGGCTGTGAGACCGATATCGCCGGGTACGCTGGTAATGGGATCGGCGAGTTGACCGACCTGCTCGCCGGCTCGGTGCTGCACACGCTTACGCCGCCGGCCCCGTTCGCCTACACCAACCTCGATGTAACCGCCTTTGTCGCCGGTCTCTACGCGGCGACGGATGACTGGGCCGGGTTCCGGCTGTCGAATCCGGAACAGTTAGCCGACGTCGTCGATTCGGGACGATTTTCCCCCGATCCTGACGATCGAATACAC